>CALVJL010000020.1 GCA_944332075.1 uncultured Bacilli bacterium | reverse complement strand
GAATTTTGCTCGAATGCCCTAGGGCATTCATTACTTATAAGAAGAATAAAGATATCCTGATCTAATAATAAGAAAAGCCCGGAAATCCGGGCCAGTTAATTGATTATTTTATTCAACGACAGTAGTTTCAATCAATACATTACCTTTGACTGTTATGTCTTGGGTAAATGTTTCATTATTTCCAATAGTATCTGTGATTACTTCATCACCATTTTTGATAGTGATTTGATAAGTATTAGATGAATAGTAGTTGGAAATAGAAATATGGAGAACTAATCCTAAAGAGATTTCATTTCCGTATCCGTTATAAGAGTTATATGCATCATCTCTTACGTAATAAGATAATGAGTAATAACTTCCATCGTTAATTGTAAAGGAATAAGTTTCTTCTTTAGCAATCTTAACTGTTAAGCCATCTTTTGTTACTTGGAATGAATTATTAGAAACACTGATAGTTTCTCCAGCTTCATCAGAAACTGTGACGATATATTTATATCCTTCTTCGCTTGGTGTATTAACAGTAACGGTATCACCAATATGAAGATTTTGATTTAATTCTTCGACAGATTCATATTTTGTGGTGTTATTTACTGTGTAGGTAATTCCTTCATAACCAGCATCATCAACCGTAATGGATGTTGAAACTTTTTCTGTGTATTTGACGATAAATCCAGTAATATCATCAGTAAGAGTTAAACTTGAGTAACTGAGATATTTACTAGATCCACTGACATTGGTACTTACAGGTGTTAATGCTTCTTCAACTGAAGATCCATCAACAGATTTAACAACGTATAATGTTGGATCGTATGAACTATTAAGAATAGCACTTAAAGAGATATTAATACTTTCTCCAGGTAAGAATTCACCTTCAGTGACGATTATAGCTCCAGTAGGTCCATATGAATTTCCAAGCATTGCACTTGATGAACTACCTCTTATTGAAATAGATGTGATGGCATCCTCATGTTCACCAAGATCAAGTGTAAGAGTTTGTGATTCAATAGGTGAAGTGGTAACTGAAAGAACTACAGCATGATCAGGCATAACGAAACTACCAACGTAGTCACCATATTCATCTTTACCAAAGGTAATTTCTAATGATTCATCATCTGCTGTGACGCCGTCGATTTGAGTGAAGACATCATTAGGTTTAACTCTAAATTCAACTGTTTCACCTTCTGCGGCATAGGTTGTTTTATCGCTATAACCAAAGGTAAGTGATGCATTTTCATTTTCTTCACTAGAGACGAGATATGTAGTGCCTAAAGTGAATGTAACTACAGCATCGCTGCCGTCACTTGGCATAGTGAAGTAGATGTACTCTCCGTAATAATCAGATGTTACTGAAATTTCTTCTCCACCATTAACCGATCCACTTAATAATTTATATCCATTTGCAACGGTTACATAGGCATAAACCATTGAACCAGGAGCAGCTGAATCAATTGAATCGTAGTCATATGGTGAATTCTTAAATGTGACGCTTTCAATATTATCATTTGGAGTATAGGATAATTTGCCATATTCACTAACATTGAATGTGATAGTGACATCATTATCTGGCATGATAAAAGTGATAATGCTTGTTGAATTTTCAGTAATATTTTCAGCAGCTACTCCATCGATAGTAGCTGGTCCAGTAATAGCAAATCCAGTATTAGAAGTATAGTAGATAGTTACGCTGTCACCAACGGTTACTTCGCTTGGTAATATGCTTGAAGATCCAGTTGCTCTAATAGCGTCCTCATTAACATAGTTAATTGTTCTAACACCTAAGAATTCTCCGGTAGCTCTGACGATAACATCAGTACCATCAATTTCAGAAGCTGTTAAAGTGACTGAATAACTACCATCGTATGATTGATACATACTCATTTCATTCCAGGTTTCTCCATTATCATCGGTGTATTCCCATTTCTCTACACTATATCCAGCTTTAACATAAGCAGAAAGTGAAATTCTTGAATATTTCTTTCCAGTTATATAACCATAGAAATTAACATATTCATTTTTCTCAGATGAAACTGTTATGTAATCTGTCACTGTATCATCAGCAAAGGAGTTATAGATAGCGACAAGACTTGTTGAAACATTATTTCCTGGCATTTTAAATGTAACTAATCCGCCGGTATAATTAACATAGCTACCAGATTCAACTTTTGTTGACTCATCGGCGGTTAATTCATATCCAATGTTATCAACATAGAACTGATAATAGGCCATGTTATCTGCAGAAACGGAATAGCCAAAGGTGACTTTAGCTGTAACTTCTTGATTATAAGCAACAGCTGGCAAAGACTCGGTAAATGTTGTACCGTCAACTGAGAATGCGACAGATTTAATTTGAGCGCTAGCTTGAGCACCAATTACCTCTGTTTTACCGACTGAGAATGTTTGATCTTTTAATGTAACTGTGACATTAACTGCTTCATCAATCATGGTGAAGGTAGCAGTGTATACTCCGTTTTCTAAAACAGGTGTTGAGATAGTTACTTCTTCAGATGATATAGAATCTAATAATTTATATTGTCCAGTTATGGTTACTGAAATAGTAACTAAATCACCTTCTTCATATTTACTGTCAGCTTTGTCTAAAGTAGCTGTGTATCCTTCGCCTTGTGAAATAGTTACAAGGTGTGCAGTTTCTTCAACTATTGAGGTTGAAGGTGTACTTGGAGTTGATGGTGAACTTGGTGAAGAAGTTACCGGAGTTGAAGGTGATGACACAGATGGTGTCGAAGGCGATGAGATTGATGGTGTTGATGGTGATGAAATTGATGGAGTCGATACGGAAGTACCAGTTGAAGTGCTTACTGAGCTTCCGGATGAACCAATTGATGATGTTGTTCCGCCACAAGCGGCTAAAGAAAGAGCCATCGCAGCGAGAACTAACAATTTAAAAGATTTATGTTGCATAGTTAATCCCCCTAATTTTGTAATATTTTTTTAACACATTGAATCATAAGATTCAATAAATTTTTCAAAAACAATTGAGATAATTAACACGTGTTATAATGCATAAATGATTAATATATTTTTTATATAAATTACATTTATATAAATAAAAAACAAATTTTTACAAATAATTGTTAACAATTGCTGCGATTAAGTGTATATTTTCTAATTGTGATTGCAGCGCTAGTTATTTCTGTAATAGCTATAGTCGGGATGATTATCTGCGTGTTTGCTTTTCCGGTTTTAAAAATCGGTAAATTTCAGATGCAAACATTTTGGTTTGCCCCATTAATTGGAGCAGTTTTATTGCTTTCTTTAGGATTAGTCGATGCAAAAATGGTTTTTTCATCTATGATTGCCTCAACAAGTGTTAATCCTCTAGAAATATTAGCTATTTTTATTTCAATGGTTTTTATTAGCGTTGTGCTTGATGAAGTTGGCTTTTTTAAATATCTAGCGTCAGTTGCAGTGCAAAAATCTAATAATTCTCAATTAACGATGTTTGTATTGCTTTATTTTATCGTTTCAGTTTTAACGATTTTTACATCTAATGATATTATTGTTATCACATTTACACCTTTTATTATCTTTTTCTGTAAGAATACGAAAATTAATCCTTTGCCGTATTTAATAGGTGAATTTGTTGGGGCTAATACTTGGTCGATGTTATTGATTATCGGTAATCCAACTAACATTTATTTAGCTACTTCATATAATATTGATTTTTTAGATTATTTAACTCATATGGCTATACCGACTTTCTTAGCCGGAATCGTTTCACTTGCAGTAATGCTCATTCTTTTTAGAAAATACTTTAAGGTACCTTTAACTAGCAGTTTAGAACACGATCATATAATTGATAAAACGATTTTCAGCGTTTCACTTGTATTGCTTATCATCTGCATTATTCTTTTATCTATAAGTTCTTGGGTAGGACTTTCAATGTGGTTAATCGCCTCAATTTCCGCTTGTATTTTATTAGTTTTTGTTATTGTTTACTGTTCTTTCCAAAAAAAAGAAGCTTTTATTTTAAAAGAATCATTAATGAGATTGCCATTTAATCTTATCCCTTTGCTTCTTTCAATGTTTGTTATTGTCCTTACTTTGCATTCATATGACGTAACTACTTATTTCTATAATATATTAAATACAAATCAGCCAATATTATCGTATGGGTTATCTTCATTTGTTGTTGCTAATTTGATTAATAATATTCCGATGAGCGTCTTGTATGTTGATATTATTGAAAACTTTAGCGAAATTAGTCGTCAAGCTATATTTGCAAGTATCATAAGTTCAAATATTGCAGCATTCTTTACACCGATAGGTGCTTTAGCTGGAATGATGTGGATGGGTATTCTTAAGAAAAATGATATTCCGTTCTCATTTGGTAAATTTACTTTCTACGGAGCTATCATCGCAATACCAACATTATTTGCTTCTTTAGGTGGATTATATCTCAGTTTCTTCTTAATGGGATGATAAATCCACTTTTTTCTTATACAAAAACTATAAAAAGTTATAAATAAAGCTATGACTCTTTTTTAATATGTTGAAAATGGTATAATGTATCAAATTCTGTTATTTTTAAATAACTGATTTTAAATGGAGAAATTAAATGAAAAAGAAAACAATTACTATTCTGTCATTAGCATCATTGATGATTTTGACAGCCTGCGGAGGAAAAGGAAGTTCTACTTCATCATCCCCTGTTAGCACAACTCCGTCAATTACTGAATCTTCTGGAAACTCATCAAGCAATAGTTCCGGAAGTGCTGTTGAACCTAGTGTAACATTTGACACTATTTCTGCTCTTTATGAATATTTATCTAGTGAAGGCATGAAAAAAGATATCGCTATGGGTAAGAGTTATACCCGTGAGAATGAAATCTTTGAAACAGTTTTATATGGAACTAGAACAACAACCATTAAAGAAAAAGGAGAATCTTTTGCTTCTAATACTTTCTATGCTGAAGGCACTGAAGATGTTAGTTACGTCGATAGCGAATTGCCTAGCCAAAACTATGAGACTAAAGATTCATATCAAACTTTAAGAATTCTTGAAGATAATATTTTCTATCAGGTCACTGATTATGCTAACAGAAAAGATCGTGACGATGCTAGCAAAACACCATATTCAGAATCTTTAGCTACTCAAATTGCTCAAGCTTCATCAATCAATAGCGTTTATTATTTGCTTTATTATTATAATTTGATTATTGCTGATCACGTTATCGCAGGTTTTGATAATATTGTCCCGGTTATTGATGAAGAAACTGGAAGTAGCAATTATACAATTGATACTACTTGGAATGATACATCTTCTGGTTATACATATAACTATGGAGCAAAGATTGATTTAACTCTTGATAAAGATGGATATTTAACATCATTTACTTTTGACTATCTAGAACAGCTCGATGATTCAGGTAATACAAAAATCATTACCTCTATCACCGATTCTTTTGTCGTTACTTTAGGTGAAAAAGCTGCTTATACAGAGCAAAAACTTAATCCTTTAGATTACTTTATGACAAGTTATGATATTCAATTGCTTTGGAATGATGGAATTTTAGAAGATAATCATGTCGCAGACGCGAATAATTTCCCTATTGGTCAACTTGTTAGAGTTCAAGCCGTTAATATTAGTCCAGAAAAAGCAGTTGATACCGATTTAGAAATTGTTGATAGTTCAAATCAAGATGTTATTAAAATTACTAAATACGATAACTATAAACCAACAATTGAAGCTGTTGGAGAAGGAACAACAACTTTAACAGTTAGATCTGAATCAGGAATTGAAAAGACAATTGATGTCACTGTTAAAGCTCCAGCAATGGAAAGCATCGATGTTAATTTATATGTTTCTCATAAGTATAAAGGCGAAGAAGAAAATATTTATGTTTTCGTTAATCCAGATAACACAATGGATACTTATACAGTCACCGCTTCAGATAATATCAAGCTTACCAAAGATGAAAATGGTGACTATACCGCAACATATTTAGAAACCGGCGATGCATGGGTTAGAGCAACTTCTAATAATAATCCAGAAATTTATGATCAAGTCGACTTTGTTATTGAAGAAAAGAAGACTGCTGAAGAAGTTAAAGCAAATATTGTTGGAACATGGACAGGCGGATTACCGAATATGAATGGTAGTTCAATGATTGAAAATGCTGCGACAGTAGAATTTACTTCAGAAGATGCTGCAGAAGCAGGTTATAAAAAAGGATATTTCACTCTAAATTCTTCTGATACAGGATTTACTTTTATCCCAGGTCAAAAATATGAATTTACCTATAAAATTGATGAAACATATTCTAGAGATGACCGCGTTCTTGTATTAATTAGTTCAATTACTTATGTTTCTGAAGGCGGAATGGAATATACATACGATAACAATTACGCTTTCTTTGAATTTAATGGTGAAGATGCTAATATCGTCTTCTCATTAAGTGATCCGAATTATTATGGCTATACAATTGATTTGGATTGCAAGAAAGTAGATTAATTTAATAGGGGTTGAAAACTATGAGAAAAAAATTACTTTTTGGTTTACTTACCTTATCTTGTTTAGCTTTGGTTGCCTGCCAAGGAGGAACCTCGACATCATCTAATTCATCTAGTTCTAATCCTTCTAGCAATACCTCGCTTCCAAGTGAAGAAGGTTATTTGCTTACAGTTGAAACTTTAGAAGGCGGAACAGTAAGTATTGTTGACGCTAGTGAAAATTCTCGTTATGAAGGTGGAAGAACTATTTCTTTTACTGTTGATGATATCCCGGCTAATAAAGCACTTTTAAACGTTAGACTCAATGATGTTAATTTAACTAAAAATTCTGATGGAACATTTAGTTTTGTTATGCCAAATGTTGATAGCATCTTAAAGGTTGAACTTTTAACTTTAGGTGAAGAAAATCTTTTAGATAATAAGGAAGTTACTCAAGAGATGATTCCGACTAATGTTGACGGGGTTATTTCGCTTTTAGAAAAAGAACAATCTATTGAAGGAAAATACTTCTCTTCAGGTAATTATTCTTATCAAACATCAGAAACTTATGAAAAGGTTTTTGACTACCATATCGAGTCATACCACAATAAGGCATTGAGAATCACTGGAAATGAAAAAACATCATCTAGTAATCCAGTTACTACTTCTTTTGTTGAAGAAAGAGGATTAACTGACAATAATCGTTATTATGTTTATAGATTAGGGGATGGTTCTTTTTCTAATAATGAACCTTCTTCGGAATATAAAGAAAGTATGGTTCTTTATAATGTTGTTTCTGATGATGAAACAAATATTAATGCCATGCAAGATAAAACTGAAAGCGAAGTTAATAATCAAATCGAATCATATGGGTTTGCAAGCATACTCTTAGAAAAATATTTTGATAAAGATAGTTATAGTGCTGGTTTTGCTTCCGGGTACGCCTGGAAAAATGTTTCTGTTCGTTCTGCAGCCAGCGCGGATAAATTATCTTTTACAACAACATTAACGGCTAATTATGATAACTATATTAATATGGAATATCATGTCTTAAATCTCACATTTGATGGAAACGGCTTCTTATTAAATGCTAAATATACTTGTGATGAGTATGCTTATAGCGATTTTGATAATTCAAGCAATAAGCCTAATGAAGATGCTACAAGCGTTGGATATGCCTTGCTTTCAATGGAAGCAAATAAAGGCTATAAACAATATTATCAAGATAAAATTGATGTTAATGATTATGCAATGCATGATTATGATGTCGCTATTTCGTATAAACATGATGGATTTGATAAAGTTACATCCTTAGATAATGTCGTTGAAGTTGGCAGTGTTTTATCATTTGATTATACTTCTTATGACCATACTCCTTATTTAGTTAAGCCAATGGCTTTAGAAACAAAAGAAGAAGGATTTGTTGAACAGACTACTCAAGGATTAAAAGTATTAAAAGAGGGTGATTTCACTTTAATTTTCGATAATGGCGCGGGCGAGCTTAAGGAAGTTAAATTAAAAGCAGTAGTCCCAGAAGCAAAAAAGATTACTGCAAAACTTGCTGATCAATCAATCTTTGTCGGAGGAAAAACTGTATTAAGCGCGGAAATTCTCCCATCAGGTGCAAATCAAAATTACGATATCAGCGTCGATACATCATCAACTGGTTCTATCACTTTTGAAAAACTTGAAAATAATACTTATGAAATAACCGGTGTTAGCGCAGGTGATGTCATAATTAATGTTGCATCTAGCGATAAAAAGGTTTCAACAACAGTTTCGTTATCAGTTAAAAATAAACCTAATATTGATGCAGTGAAAACAATGCTTTTTGAAAAGACCATGTCTTATAGTGATGGAGGAGAGCATTTCTATATCAATTTTAATGAGGATGGTACTGGTGAATATCGTTATGGTTCTGAAGATTGGAGTGGAATGCTGACTTATGAAGACTTGGTTACCTTCAATTATGTTATTAATGAAGAAACGTTAGATATTGATATTACTTTAGATAGCTCAGTTCCATATGGAAATTTAACATTGGTAGGTGTTGCTATTCTTGATGATACATCAATTGCAGCGACAACTCGTTTCTTTGATACCAATGAAGATCCTTGGACAATGACTGGTCTCACACGTATTGATTTAAGTTCGTTATAATAAATAAAAGACTATTCAGCAATTAAGCTCGAATAGCCTTTTTTCTTTAATCAAATGTAAATACGATTTTCCCCTTAGCTGAATATTCATTCTAAGGTCTTTTGAAATCTAGATAAAATCTTCTCTAAGGTATACCGCTTGAAAGACTTTAAAGTTCAGGATAATCTTTAATCATTTGCAATCTCGAGACTTTGTCTTCTTAACTAATCCTAACAAAAATAAAAAGCCACCAAACTAGTCAAATAAGAATGATGGCTTAAGTGATTAAATAAGTAATTTGTAATTAGCTTTATACCTTAAGGATATAATCTTTCTTTCTAGGAGCTGCTTTCTTAGGTTCTTCATTAGCATAGCCAA
>CALVJL010000019.1 GCA_944332075.1 uncultured Bacilli bacterium | reverse complement strand
TGGTATCGCAAGAGAGAGCGGCAAGTTGCCGGGCTCTTTTTTTTTATGTATATTTACCTATTTAGTTGTGTAAAACAAATTACAGCTTAAGTAATAAATATGACAAGAAAGGAATAGTTCAATGATTTTTGAAAGCGATTTCATTAGACTATTTATGCATATGTGTAATAGATTATGGAGGTTATTTTATGTTAAAAAAATCAATGTCACTTTGCCTTTTATTGTCTGGAATGATGCTATTTGCGTGCAGTTCTAACGTTAGTTCGGGAACTAGTGCGGGATCATCTATTCCTTCTTCGAGCAATTCATCAGCTAATGCTCCGACTATTCAATATCAATTTACTGGTCGCTATACCGATTCAACTTTATCCTCATTAGGGTTTGATTATTATGTTATTCTTAACCTTTTAAGCGATGGCAGTGTTGAAGGCTCCGGATATAATTGTTTAAGCATGGATACTTCTCCTGCCGCGTCAAATAATGGATTTTATGAAGAATGGTTTATTGGCAGCTGGGAAGAAGGAAAAGACGAAGAAGATCAAGACTGTGTGCTTTTACATACTGAATATGGCGATGATGCAACCAATTTAATGGACGGAGGTACTCCTTTAACTGGAAGTTTTGATTATAACCTTTATTTTGAAAGCGATAATTCTTGTTCATTTGTTCTAGATATACCTGTTTTCTCTGGTAGAACAACTGAGGTAACATCGAATGGTGATATTTTATATGAAAATTATGATGAATTTATTGTTGCCAATGGTTGGGAATATGCTGAACCTGAGAATTCATTAGTCCAATTTGTTGATGAAACTAATCATTTTAAGCTATATGTTTTAGGTGATAATACCACAATTTTAACTAATGGAACCTTAGATCCTGCTAATAACGAGTATCGTTATAAACAAGCTAAAACTGGTACCTGGAAATTAGAGGAAGGCTCTTTGATTTTTACATTTGATGAAGCTGACTATACTGCGGTTATTTCAGGAACTAGTGCGACTTTATCTTATCGCTATGTTATGTTTGGGCAATATGGTACTGATTTAACATTAATTTGCAATGATATTTCAGCTTTACTTGAGTAGTGGATGAAAATATGAAAAGTAGAGGATTTTATGTTTTATCTAGTACTATCTTATTGTTAGCTTTAACTGCTTGTGGAGGAAAAATCAGCATTAGTCAACCTGTGATTACTTCGACAAGCATATCTTCAAGCGTTAACAGTAGCGAAGAAGAACTGCCTAAGCCTGATTATAGTAACTTACCTTACGTTAGTTCATTAAAAAATAATTTGATTACCAATTTAAAGGCTTCTTGGATTTGGGATTCAAAATGCGTTAATGATTCTTATGTAGCATTTCGAAAGAAATTCAACCTCTCAGAGATTCCTAATCAAGCAATAGCTTATATTTCTGCAGAATCAAAGTATTTTCTTTGGATAAATGAGACTCTAGTTGTTCTTGATGGTTCTTCTAAGCGTGGGCCAACTCCATATGACTCATATGTAGAAACGGTTGATTTAGCTCCATATTTACAAAAAGGTGATAATTTAATTGCCTTTTTAGTTGTTTATAATGGACGAGATGGAAATTCATCAATATCACCTGATCAAGGTGGATTGCTTTTTGAGATGAAAGTTGGAGAAGAGTATATTGTATCAGATAGTACTTTTAAAGTTTCACGAAGAAAAGAATATCGTAACAAAACATTATTAAAAGGTGATTATCCAAATTATAATCAATCATCGATGCTCGCGGAGAATAATGTTTACTATGATGCTCGCGAAGCTGATGGGGATTTTACAAAATTCTCATATGATGATACAAGTTGGGTTAACGCAAGTGTGGTAGCAAAAGCTTATGAGCCGCCGTTTAATAACTTATATTTATGTGAAACAGACTTAATGACTTTTTCAAATGAATATATTGATTTTGAAGATTCGGATAAATACCTTGATCAAGAGTTTAATGAGAAAACAATAATTGAATTATCATTTCCAGAAAATTTGCAGTTTAGTTTATATTTTGAATTAGAATCTATTGAAGGAAAACATATAACATATTATACAGATACTTATATGAGTCAAGGAATGGGTTCATTTAAAGATGAGTATGTCACTTCGGACGGATATCAAAAATATGAATCTTATCCATGGCGTAGCGGCAATAAGCTAATTATGGAAGTTGATGAGGGTATCATTTTTCATAAAATTGCTTATCGGGTATCCTCATATCCAAGCGTTCGAAGCGGAACATTTATTTCTGATGATGAAAAGTTAAATACTTTGTGGAAAAAAGCTCAAAACACTTTATTAATTTGTATGCGCGACACATATATGGATTGTCCTGATCGTGAAAGATCGCCATATCTTGGCGATGCTGCTAATCAAATATCAATGTCATTTTATGCTTTGGACCGCAACGCGGATAAACTTACGAAAAAAACTATCAGAACGCTGCTTGGGTGGATTGAGGATGACTATATTTTCCCTAGTAGATCACCAAGCAAAACTACTTCAGAAATTCCTGCTCAAAATCTAGCTTTCATCTTGTCAACTAAGGATTATTATTTGAACACTGGTGACGCTGAAACCATGAAATTATTCTATCCAGCCATTAAGAATTATTTGGGAGTATGGAAAATGAGTAATGGTTTACCCGAATATCGCGCTGGTGAATTTCCATGGACGGATTGGGGCAATAACGCCGATGAAAAATTAATCCAGGTTCTTTGGTATTATTTAGCTTTAGAGGTCGGTGAATATTTTGCTGAAGAATTCTCTTATAATGAAGACTTATCTTTTTATCAAGAACGTTTAAATTCAATAAAAAATAATTTTGAATCTTCTTTCCGGAAAGAGATGGGTTATATGTCTAGTACAATGGTGACACCAGATGAACGAGCAAATGCTTTAGCTATTATTGCCGGATTAACAAACCCCGAAGATGATGAACTAGTAACTAATATATTGTTTAATGTTCGTCAAGCCTCACCATATATGGAAAAATATGTTTTAGAGGCTCTTTGTCAATTAAAGCAATTTGACTTAGCAAAGACACGGATGTTAGAACGTTATGAAGAAATGATTAATGATTCCGGCTCAACATTGTTTGAGTTATGGAAAAAAGAAGATGGATCTGTTAATCATGGCTGGACTGGAGGAGCATTAACGGTTATGTCACAATACTTTGTCGGTATTAAGCCGTTAACTAAAGGTTATGATAGCTATGAAATTGACTTACAAGATTTTACTGATTCCTTAGAGTATAATGTCAGCACAGTTAAAGGAGACATATCTATTAAGCTAACTAAAGAAAGCGACCAAACTATTATTGATTTAAAGACAATTACTAGCGAAGGTCATCTAAAACTTCCTACATCACTTGGCGAATCTTTAATAATTACCGGTGATCAATATGAAGATTTGAGATCTAGCGAAGGATATATTCTTTTAAAGGGAAATCATTACCAAATTACTATTAAATAAGTGATAACTGCAGTCTAAATAATGATAAAATAATTTATTTTTCATTGTTAGACGGCAGTTTTTTTATTGGAATAACAATTTTTAAAAAGAACATTTTTTCTTTTTCTTCTAAAGATAGTTTCAAGGTACCATTATAATAATTTACGATATATCTTATGCTTCTCAATCCCAGTCCATGGTTATGTGAGTCTTGTTTATTCGTAGTTATTAATCCATCAGCGTTAATTCTTCTGTCATTTTGATAATAGTTATATTCTTCGATGATTAGATCTTTATTTTGCTGATAGATATTTAGACCGATAACACGCCTATTTTTATCTGGAATTTCTCTAACCGATTCAATTGAATTAGACAATATATTATTTAATAACGAATATACGTGGACATCGTTCATAAACGCTAGTTTTTCTCCATCCGCTAGGCAGGTTAGTTTAATATTATAAGTATCGCATAATAACTGTTTTTCGTATAAAATTGTATCTAAATTTTTATTGCCAGTTCTTATCGTTTTATCATAGATGGATACGGCAGTTTTTAAAAGATTAATATCCTCATTGGTCAGCTTATTGTGAAACGACTCTAATTGATGCTTGATGTCGTGGCATTTCATATTAATGATATCTATATTTTCTCTAACCATTTCATATTGCTTTTTTTCTAAATACATTACTCGGTTCATCTCTTTTATTTCTTCTTTATAATGATCTTCCTTAAGAATGTATCTTTGAACAAGTAAAACTCCAATCGATAGCAATCCCGTTAATATCATAGATAAAACATATAAGGCATAACTTTCTGGCTCATAGGTATAGATATAAGTTTTAATTATAACCATGAAAAAAAGCATAGCAATCCCTAAGATTGAGTATTGTCTAAGTATTTGACGGATTTGATTGCCAGGCTCAATTTTTTTATTAAAAAATAAAACGAATAGTAACTGGAACAGAAAATGCAACAAATCATAAATAAAAGCATTGAGGTAAAGAAAATTAGAGATAATATCAATAGATTGTCGGTTATCCATCCCGCAGAGAACTAAAACCAAAGTAAAAAGAACATCAACAGTTTCTCTTGTTGCCAAAATCCGGATAAAAGCTGTACAGAATGTTAATATCGGTTCATCGTAAAGAAGAGTCAGTAATACCATGTTTATTATATAAAGCAAAAGAGTATAGATAATTCTTAAGTATGTAGCATTATTGAGTGATCTAAGAGAACCTAGCGAAAAAGCCAAAGTAATTAAACAAATTATATAAATTATTAATCTTACAATGAAAAATTTTCTCTTTTTAAATTTGAAAGTGAAAAAAATCGAACAAGAAAAAATTTCATAAATCTGAGCAATATAAATAATAAATAGATAGTTAAAAGTTGCACCGAAAAGAGAAAATAAATCGTTTAATATGTAAGCTAAAATCATTAATTATTTTTAAACTCCTTTAATGCGGTTAAAACTTGCTTTTTACGCGGCCTCGATATTTGTAAAGGTGGAATATTTTCTTCTGTCATAATTAGAGATAAGTTTTCTCTATCAACGTATTTTACATAATCTAAATTGACTAAATAACAAGAATTACATCTGACAAAATTAAATTCTTTGAGTTTCTCTTCGTATGCAGAGAGTGAATCATACTTTTTAAAAACGCCAATCTTAGTATGAAAAATTAAAGCATGCGATTGAGTCTCAATAAAAATAATATTTTGAAGTGAAACTTTTACTACCCCATTGCTACTTGGCAATATTAAATAATTTTGCTTATTTGAATTATCTAATTTATGTAAAATTCTGGTGAATTTGATTTTAAAGGAAGCTTGATCTAACGGCTTCAATAGATAATCAAAAGCATTAACTTGATATCCTTCGATGGCATATTGAGTCAAAGATGTAACAAAGACGATTAATACTTCTGGATCTTTGCTTCTGATTTGTCTCGCGCATTCCATACCTGAAATAATTGGCATGCGAATATCGAGAAAAATTAAATCATAATCAGATTTAAATGATTTTAAAAATTCAACAGCTGAAGTAAATTGATCAATATAAAAAGAATGGTTTTCAGTTTGAAATTCGGATATTAGTTTTTCAAAATTGTTACGAAATTTTTCGTCGTCTTCAACTAAAGCGATTCTATACATTAGTTAAATATCTCCTACGTAAATTATAGAAAAAAATTTCTTTTAAAACCATAGCCGAAACGGGTTTAATTGACAGGTTAAGTAATGAAAAAAACAGATTAAGAAAAAACGTTTCAAAAAATGAAAGCCCTTTCTTACGATGTAAAGGACAAACGTAGGAGGTTTCAAAAAATGTCAAAAAAATCATTATTAATCGGTTTAGCTTCCATAGCCATGCTTATGACAGGTTGCAGTGGAAGTAATACTCAAGCAGCAACGATGACTGCATCTTATCTTTCACCATCGGTGATGAAGTATAGTAATATGCGTCCAAAATATAACTACTATACCTTAGAATTTTCAATGGAAAGATTACAAACCTTTTCTGATGGAACATATCAGTTAGATGTAATTTCTCAAGTTTATTCTGCTCTTATTTTGCCAGAAGAAGGCAGTGCAGCTACTGGTAATGAAAGAACAAATTATGTAAATTCTTACTATGGAACTTTCACTTCAACAGTTGATGATCTCGATAGTAATACTTTACATCTTGAGTTAGCTTCTCCAACAAGAATTGTTTCGACTTATGATGCAGCATATTATTACGATACCGCTAATTGGACTGATGCCATGAGCGCAATTGAATATACTGATATTGCTGGTAATAAAACAACTTATACTAGCGGTGATGAATATCTTAGCAAAAATAAATTCGAATCAGCAAGTTTTGTTGCTTCAATTGATACTAGTTCAATCCAATATGTTACTTTAGAATTTGTTAAAGCGGAGTAATTATATGAAGAAAAATAAAGGCAATATTTTTCGAGGAATTACAGCTGTTTTAGCATCAACTCTTTGCTTAGCTGGATATATGTCGGTATTGGCTTTTGAAAGAGAAGGAGATATTAATGCATTTTTGCAGATAAAGCCTCCATCACAAACAGTTACTGATGATACAAATTATTTTCCAAGTGCCTATGATAGCGAAGAAAAGAGATTAGCAGCTGAAAAAGATTTCATCGAAAGAACTCAAGAAGAAGGCAGCGTCCTTTTAAAAAATGATAACCATGCTTTACCTCTTACTTCCAATGAAAGAAAAGTTACTCTCTTTGGAAGAACGGCGACAGATAATATCTTCCGCGGTGGTTCTGGTGGGGCATCAAATGCTGATTCAGTAACTTTGAAAGCAGCTTTGGAAAGCCGTGGATTTGAAATCAATAAGCCAGTCTATGATGCTTTGGCCGCGGTTAATCTTAAACGCGGAAATGGTGAAATAGCTGAAGCTCCTGCAAGTACTTATAACGGCTTATCCTATACTGGATATACTGATGCTGCGATTGTAGTATTAGGTCGTTATGCGGGAGAAGCTAATGATCTTGATGTTTCTGATAAATACGGAGTACCTGAACTTTCTCTTCATCAAGTTGAAAAAGAGATGCTAGAGATAGTTAAAAATGCCGGGTTTAAAAAGATTATTGTCTTAGTTAACTCAGGTTATGCGATGGATTTGGACTGGCTTGATGATTATAATGTCGATGCTTGTTTATATATTGGCTATCCAGGCCGTTACGGAATGAACGGTGTCGCAGATCTTTTAATCGGCGAAAATGATCCATCGGGTCATTTAGTTGATACTTTTGCAGAAAATTCTTTATCATCGCCAGCGATGCAAAATTTTGGCGACTACGTCTTTACAAATTTGCAAAGTAATGCTCAATATAAGAAAGAATATCTTATCTATGCTGAAGATATCTATGTTGGATACAAGTATTATGAAACTCGTTATCAAGATCAAGTATTAGGAATTAATAACGCGACGTCCTCTGCCGGAGTTTATAATTCTGAAAACAACTCGTGGGATTATGCCGATGAAATGGCATTTCCTTTCGGAAGCGGGCTTTCTTATGCGGATTTCACTCAAGAAGTAACAGATATTACTTGGAATCAAGAAACGCATGAAGTGATAGCTAAGGTAAAAGTTACGAATAATGGTTCTGATTATTATGATGGTACATCTAAGTCAGTAGTTCAGCTTTATGCTCAACTTCCTTATGAAGCGGGAATGGCTAGTAAATCAGCAGTTCAATTAATCGGCTATGCAAAAACTAAGCCATTAGCAAAAGGTGAATCTGATGAGGTGACAATTACTGTTTCTGATTATTTATTTGCCACATATGATGATAATGCTGTCAATGGAGCAGATGAATCGAAAAAAGGATGTTACATTTTTGATGAAGGCGATTATTATTTTGCAATCGGTAATAATGTTCACGATGCTTTAAATAATATTCTTGCTGCTCGTGATGTAAAAGGATTATTTGATGAAGAAGGCGTAGCTGTTGAAGGCGATGCTTCTAAGGTTAAAAAAGAAACTTTAGCCGAGTATGATAATACTACTTATGCTAAATCAGAAACCGGTGAAATAGTTTCAAATCGCTTTGATGATCGAGATATCAACTATTTCTATGATGAAGATGTTGTTACATATTTAACGCGTGATGACTGGAATACTTTCCCTAAATCTTACACTGGATTAACCGCGGCTGATGAAATTGCTTCTAAACTTTCAGCTTCAACAAATGAGTATACTAAGCCATCAGATGCACCGGATATTGATAAGAGTAAATTTGGACAAGAACAGTTATTAAAACTTATCGAATTCAAAGATAAAAATTATGATGATCCGGACTGGGATAAATTAATTAGCCAAATGACCTTACCAGAGCTTTATACATTAGTTGGTGAGCATATGGGTAATGACGCTATTGAAAGCGTTGGCTATCCTGCTAACGTCTCAAATGATGGCCCGGATGGATTGATTGGCGCGACTAATTTCAATGCTGAAGTGATCTCAGCTTCGACATGGAATAAAGAATTAATTGAAGAGCGTGGTGAGATGTTTGGTGAACAAGCATTAGCTATAAGCTATGGCATGACATATTCTCCTGGAGCTAACGCGCATCGTACACCTTATGGCGGAAGAAATTATGAGTATTATTCAGAAGACAGCATTATGTCTTATTACTGCGGTTGGTATCAAACAGCAGCAATGCGTGAAAAAGGTTTAATCTCAGCAATTAAACATTTCTGCGGTAACGATCAAGAAACAAATCGTCACGGCGTTGCCACTTTCATGAATGAACAAACATACCGTCAAGGCGCTCTTAAAGGATTTGAAGGGGCCTTTGTTAAAGGCAAAACTCTTGGAACAATGACAGCGTTTAATAGAATTGGCTGCGAACCTACAGCCTCTGACTATGAAACAATGACAGGTGTCTTACGTAATGAATGGGGATTCCAAGGAATTAATATTACCGATTCTTCAAGAGATGCGACAACATATATGTTTACTGCTGATTGCATTATGGCAGGTACCGATTTCTTCAATAATGATACTGGAAGAATTGATGATGTTAAAAATTATATTGTTAGTAACCGCGATGGAAATATCTTCAATAAGGTTAGAGAAATCGCACATCACGTTCTCTATGCTTACTCGCGGAGTAATGTTATGAACGGATTAACAGTAGATACCGCTGTTACAAACTTTGTTCCGTGGTGGGAAACAGCGATTTATGCTTTCGATGGAACTTTAGGTGGATTAACTGCTATCTCGCTAGGAGCATTCATCTTCTTCGCCTATATCAAGAAAAACAAACCTGAGGAGGATAAAAAAGATGCTTAGTAAAATAAAAAATTATTTTATGGATAAATCGGTGTTTTATTTCTTGCTCTTAGGCTCGGGATTATTAGCATTGATTTCCTCAATTGTTTTCTATGTTTTAGATGTGACTACAATTAAAGGTAATATCACATTTACTGATGATTCATTAATGACATTTATCTTCATGCTAATTGGGGTTGCTGGATGTATCTTCGCAGCATTAACTAAGTTTAAAATTGCTCCGTTGATTCCGGTTATCTTCTTTGCATTAGGATTTTCACAAAATGTGGTTATGGCTTGCTTCCCGGCAGCAGATATCCTCAAAGGTGTTCCATTCTTTACATCAAATATGGATATCGCTAATAGCACATTTAGGATATTCTTAATTTTCGGAATATTATTCTTCATTTCCTTGGTGTTAAGTATTATTTATTGCTTTGCTTCTAGAGAAAAGAAAAGATAAAGAAAACCCGGTTATGATCTTCTTAGATTATGACCGGGTATTTTTTTTATTGGTATTGCGCATACAATGTCATATCCATATAAATCGGAGTGATGTTAGTAACATGTCCGCTATTAGGGGTTAATTCTTTATCGGTGTACCAGCCGATAAATTCAGCTCCTTCTTTATAAGCTAATGGAAGATTGAGATATTTTCCTTCTTCAACTTTATAGGTGATTGGATCAAGAGGATTAACTAAACTTCCTCCGTTTAAATCAAGAGTGATGTAGTAATATTTTTTCGTTTCAGGAGTATCGACTCCAGCGATAACAGTTTTTAAAACCCAATTACCATTTTCTTTAACATAGATTTCTCCGGTGCTGAGATTAAAATAGAAGTCGCCATTTTCCCCGTTTTGACTATCCGGGGCAGTTGAACCATATAACCAGGTTGTCGCATGTTCTTTAGCAAAAGATACTTCTTCTTGAGTTCCGTCATCATAATGAATTATTAATTTATAATTATTTTCATCTTCTTGTGTCTCAATATAATCAATAGAAACGCCTCTTAAGCCGCGCGGAATTCTAAATTCTACACTTGGAGAATCATCGGTAAAAGAGATTGTGACAATAACATCATAGCTAATCGGATCATAAGAAGTTGTAATCTCTTTGATAGAGACGCCGTCTTGGCCTTTAGGAACGATAAAACTAACTGGTGAGGAATCATCCGTAAAAGAAATTGTTATTTGCTGATTGCCGTTTTCTAGCGTTTCTACGTTGATATTAGCTATTCCTCTTCCGTCGACTCCGTTATACACAGGAATATAAGTAACAAATGGTTCTTTATTGCTGTCGGTGAAGGTAACAGTTAATTTTACGCGGTTATATTCTTCTTGGAATTCACTGGTTACATCTTTAATTGAGACGCCTTCTTGTCCGTCTGCACCTTTAGGCAAAGTAAAGCTGACGCTTGGCTTATCTTCGCTACTAAACGAAATGGTGACAACAGTATTACCCTGATTATCTACATCAGTTGTTACATCGCTTATGAGATAGCCATTTTCTTCTTCAGCAAAAAATCCGCAGGCAGAAAGCGAAGGAAGAGAAAAGACGAGCAAAGCTCCTAAAAGCAGATTTCTAAATTTTTTCATTTGTTACCTCCCCTACTGATCAAATCGTTTTGATCAGGTATTTGATTAAATAATTTATGTTGTTGATCGTTTAAGTAAAAGCGGAATGCATTCATGCCCATCGCCATTGGGACGCATTTGGCTAATGCCTCGGCAAATTGATTTTTTGAAGGAGTTAAATCTTGACCGCTTAAGCAACCATAAGCGATATCCGCAGTTATTTCTTCACTTAGTGATTCATCATTTAATTTAGAAATATCAAGAGAAGAATTATTATATCCTCCTCCATAGAAACTTACCGCGGTGCAGAGATAATTTTTATTGTCTTCGTTATAGACTAAATTTTGGTTTTTAGCTAATTTCAGTAAAAGATTTTTAATTGGAAAATAATTATCGATGGTTATTTTTTCTCCGTCTCCGAATTCGCCTAAGAGCTGACCGAGTCTTTCTTCAATTAAGCACGAGGCGTCAAGCGAAGCAATATCTTTATAGTCGTAGAAACGGACATCGCCTTCTAAAGAGAGATTAACGCCTTTTTGAGTTCCGGAGATCTTATTTGGAAGAACTGGGTCTTCAAGTAATAAGTCGAGAAGCTCTTTAACAAAGGAAGGTAAGCCGTTATAGAGATAGATACCGTTAAAATAAGTATCAAAAGCAATAGAGAACAATCCGGATTGATAGAAATATGTATCTTTAATAGTCGCATTAGTTTTTTCATCGCTAACATTATCTAAAGCGCTTTGGGTTTGTGATAAAGTTTGCTGAGAAATGTTATTACTATCAAACAACGATGTGTAATAAGAATCAGCGTTAAATCCTTGATTGCCGTTTAAAAATTCTCCGCTGGTTAGATTATAGCTTTGATTATTATAATTTATAGTTATATTTTTATTTTCATCAACTTGGGTGTATTCATTATTGCCGATTTTGAAAAGAAATTCTCTTGTCTGCATTAATAAACAGTTATCGAGTAAGAAGTTATTGCTTGAAAAAACTCTAACCCCGGTTCGACCGTTTTTGATAATAGAATTTTTTATTGTAACGTTATTTCCCTTAACATCGATGACTGTGCCGGTGAATTCAAGGTTATAGAGATTATCTAAGTTGTTGGTATTTTGAATTTTGAGATCATTAACTGTGATATTGTCGCCGTCAACATACATATTGACATTATCTTGTCCGTAAGCCTTAACGAATGGATAGTCAAATAAGCCTAAGCTGACAAAGGTTAGAGGTCCAGTGAATAAGTCGCCTTTGTCTTTGGAAGGAGTTAATTTGCCGGTATATTGATCAATTTCTCCGTTTTTAGGGTAAGCCAATTCATGGATAGAAATATTAAATCCATTGCCGTAAAAATCTTTTTGAACATGGATAGCCGCGCATAGATAGCTATGCTCAAGATAATCATCTTTAAAATACTGCTTGATGTATTCATGGTTATAGGTTGTTTCAAATTGATAAACTTCATTGATGAAATTGAAACTTTTTGAAGTAAAATCGTAATTACCAAATAATTTTGTATCAGGACTTAAATATTCATTGATATAATTACCGTTTTTGTCTTGTTTATAGGTATTTTGTAATGATTCGAGATTGGTCTGTAAACAGACGATTTCGCCATTTTTACTTTTATTCGTGCAGGATAATAAGTCATTATAGTCATAGACATTTATGCCGTTTTCCACGATTGAGAAGGTATAAGTTGAGGTGATAAAAGCATTATTCCCCGCGCTTAATTCTAAATAAGCTTCGCCAGATCCATTAAAATAGATAACATTATCGACTAAAGATATATTTGGTGAAATATTCTTAATTAAATAGCTTTGATCGTTATCTTCCGGCAAGATTTTGACCTCGATTTCAAAACTAGCTAAAGTCTTTTTGTTGATATCGTGATTTTGTAAATCATATTGTCCAAAATATCTTTTTTTAGCAATTGAAGATGAAGAAGAAGCGATGTTTTTAGGATTGATGATGACCGCGCCATCTTCGTAGATGACCGCGTTAAAGGATTTTGTAACAGTCTTTTTTTCATTTTGGCAAGTAACGATAACCTCACCTTCATTTAAAGCGAAAAGATAGTATTCATCATTTTGCTTTTCAATTTTAGCATAGTCGTTATCCGTGTCATCTTTATTTTTGACTGTCCAAACTAAATCATTGCCAGGAGCTAAGGTAAAGTTTTTATCAATAATCGGTTCAGCTGATAATAAATACCCATCATTAGAAATTTTATAGCCTTCGTTTTCTTGATAATTCCAGGATATTCCCGTGATATCGACTTCTAAAGTATTTTTTAAGATGGTGATGTTGACAAAGCCGAGAATTGCGATGACAAAAGGAATTAATAATAAGACGAATAAAGTTTTATTTTTCATAGCAATTCACCTCCAATATCGAGATAACCTCTAAGAACAATTCTTTTGAACAAGAGAATTAAAGTTATTAAAAGCGCTGAAAATAACGCGCTTTCAATTAAATAAATTTCCCATGCTTTAACCTTTAAAAATGTTAAAGCAAAATGAATAAACGCTAAAATTAACGGCAAAGCTAACCCGTATAATGATGAAAGCGAGGACTTAGAGCCAGGATTTTTACTTTTAAGAATGCGGATATTATCGTATAATCCGATAAGATTTAAACTGATAATAAAAACTAATCCTAAAAATAAAGAAATAAAGAAAACGTTTAAAGAAATATTGTTTGAAGAAATTAATATTATTAAAGAAATAATTAACGATAAAGAAGAAAT
>CALVJL010000018.1 GCA_944332075.1 uncultured Bacilli bacterium | reverse complement strand
TTAATCTATGAATGTATTTCTCTGAGTAATTAGTTTGATTGAAATGATTAATATACATTGTCATTCTTCTATAGCCATTTCTAGCTTTATTTTCATTAAAAATAGCTTTAATTAAGTCTTTAACTGGCTTATCAGTATCAACTCTATTAAATGTTTTAATAGTGTAAAAATAAGTTGATTTGGCTATTCTAAAGAAATCTAACATTTTATTTAATGGATATTTTTGCCTTGATTCATAAACAACAATTATTTTTTCTCGTCTTGTTGCTTGTTCTTTTGTTGAACCAAGGCTCTCAATTTTTTTAATAGGTCGTTCTCCATTTCTAATTGAGCATTTCTTTCCTCAAGTTCTTTAATACGTTTATCTTTATCATCTAATTCCTTTGATGCATTAACTTTTTTTGTATGTTTATTTTTATCTTTCATTTTCCTTGGCCTTCCTTGTTTTATAGTAAGGCCATTATACCCTAATTCTTTATATTTTTTTACCCAATGATGAATCATTCCTTTATTAACACATAGTTCAGCTGCGATTCCACTTTTGGATTCACCATTTAAAACTCTATTAACTATTTTCATCTTAATTTCAGGTGAATATTTTTTGTTTTTTTCCTTTTCTTTAAATGATTCTATTCCATGTTCTCGATATTGCCTTTTAATATTTTCAATAATCCAATCAGATACTTTGAATTGTTTTGATATTTGAGAAGTACTAAGCCCTTCATTATACAAGTCTATTATTTTTAACTTGTCTTCTAATTTTAACTTCATAATAAAAACCCCTAAGTCTTTCCAATTTTACTTGGTCTAACTTATGGGGTTCACTCTACAATATCAACAGTTTTTATTTTCTAAAATAATGCTTCTAAAATTTTCGGTATAAAATTAATCTCATATAGCATTTTGGAAACTGACCAAACTGAATCATCATTAAGATACATCATCTCCGAAAGCTTTGTTCCAACATCTCCAGAAACCGATGAGATAAGCTGAATGACATAACAAGCGACAAAACAGATTAATAAGCCAATCGCTAAACCAAGTACTCCTCCAAGCAGATGATTAATCAACCCAACAATAGGCAATTTATTAATATTCTTAACAAGTTTGCCGAGAAGCATAAAGACGATTAGGAAGACAATCCATAAAACGACGAATGAAATAGCAATCCAAGCATATGTATTAAGTGACGAAGCTAAAGCCTCACCAATTGACAATTCGCTTGTTCCCATCGACGCGATTAATTCTGTTAATGGTTTAGCAAGCAAGTCCGGAATTTTTAAGGTTTCAAGAGCCGAAGCTATTCCCTCTTCAGTCATTGGTAATGCTGCCGAACTGCCGAGGCTAGAATTAATCCATTCAAATATCGGATTGTAGATATTTGCACCTAATGTTGTCGAAGCAAGAGCAGTTCCAACTGGTTTAGCTAATAGAATAGCTAATATAATTGAACCTAATCCTGCGCATAAAGAGACAAGAGAAGAAGCAAATCCCTTAACTGTATAGACAATTAAGCAAAGGATAATGACGACAATAAATCCAATCGAGATATAGTCAAATCCAATACTCTGACCGGATTGAGGAAATATTGCCAGAATATTAAACATAATAAGCACCTCCGAATTGCTTTAATTTTAGCAATTGAAGAACAATAATACCACCTAAAAATAAGAATTAACTATAATGGCTAACCTTATTTAGATTTATTCAGCCGAATATCCAGCGTTTTTTACCGCGTCAATTAATGTTTCACGGCTTAAATTATAACCTTTAACAATAGCGTTTTTATTTTCTAAACTAACTGTAACTTCAGTTACTTCTGGAACATTTTTCAAAGCATCAGTAACATGCTTTCTGCAATGTTCACACATCATTCCATCAACTTTTAAAACTATTTCTTCCATCTGTTTTTCCTCCTTAATTTCTACTTTTTCAACAGATTCTAATTGATTCTTTTTAACTTTAAATAAATTAATCGTTAAAGCATTTAATACTACAAATACCGATGAAAGCGACATCGCTAACGCTCCAATCATCGGGCTCAATTTAATTTGGTACGACGGATAAAACACACCCGAAGCTAAAACTACACCAATGCAGTTATAAAAGAAAGCCCAGAAAAGACCTAATTTAATCGTGTTAATAACTCTTTTAGAAAGCGAGATAACATTTCTTACATCAAGTAGATCATTTCTTAATAAGACAATATCGGCAGATTCCATTGCTATATCGCTGCCACCGCCTAAAGCAATACCCAAATCAGCACTTGTTAAAGCTAAAGCATCATTAACCCCGTCACCAACCATCGCTACTAGATGTTTATCATCACTTTTTAAAGATTGAACGACCTTTTGCTTATCTTGAGGCAATACATCAGAAATAACTTCATCAATTCCAACTTCTTTAGCAATTGCTTCCGCAGTTTTTTTATTGTCTCCTGTCAACATTACTACTCTAATTCCAGAATTTCGAAGTTCTTTAACCGCATTAATTGAAGTCTCTTTTATTTTATCCTTAACTGCGATAACCCCAATAACTTCTTCTTCGTTTAAAAAGATCAAAGGAGTTTTTCCTTCCTTAGTCAATCTATCTAATATTTGTTCAAGTTTTTCAAATCCGAGATTAAGGTCGGTAACTAACCGATAATTGCCAGCGAAGAAAGCCTTATCACCGATATAAACTTTCACACCGCGACCATCAATTGAAGTAAAATTATGAGCTTCAGCACCGATTATATTATTTTTTTGACAATAACTAATAATCGCGGAAGCTAATGGATGCTCTGATTTATATTCAAGAGAATACGCTAAAGGAAGAACATCATAGTTTTTACTTAAAGAAATAACATCAACGACTTCTGGTTTTCCTTCCGTAATCGTCCCTGTTTTATCAAATACAACCGTTTTGATTGAATGGGCCTTTTCCAATATTTCAGCGTTTTTAATTAAAAGTCCATTTTCAGCACCCTTTCCTGTACCGACCATAATCGCGACTGGTGTTGCTAATCCTAGAGCACATGGGCATGCGATAACTAATACAGAAATCGCCATATTAAATGCTGTTTGGAAACCATAACCTCCGATTAAGAAACCGATTAAGGAGGCCAAAGCAATTAAGATAATGACCGGAACGAAATAAAAGGATATTTTATCAGCCAATTTTGAAATTGGAGCTTTTGAATTACTCGCCTCTTCAACTAATTTAATAATTGTATTAATCGAGGTATCTTCTCCAACTTTTGTCGCTTTAAATTTTATATATCCTGCAGTCAAAATTGTTGAAGAATAAACTTCATCACCGCTTTTCTTTAAAACCGGTAAGCTCTCACCGGTTATATTCGCTTGATCAAATGAACCAGATCCAGAAACAATAACACCGTCAACCGGCACTTGATTTCCTTTTTTTACGATGACTACATCATCTAATTTTACTTCTTCAGCCTTTAAGGTTATTTCTTCTCCACCGCGCTCAACAACTGCTTCTTTCGGAGCTAAATCCATTAGTTTCTCAATAGCTTTAGTTGTTTTCTTTTTAGATAATCCTTCCAAATATTTTCCAAGGCTAACTAAGGTCAAAATCATCACAGCTGATTCAAAGTATAAATTATGATAATACTCTTCAACCATTGACATGTTATTGTTGCCAATTCCATATCCAATCATATAAATTGCTACAACACCATATATCAACGCGGCTGCCGATCCTAAAGCGATTAAAGAATCCATATTAGGTGAAAGATGAAAAAGATTTCTAAACCCGTTTATATAATATTTTCGATAGATGTAAACAACCGGTAATGATAATAATAATTGAGTAAAAGCAAATGGCAATGCATTATTCATCCCATCTAGAAAAGGAGGCAAAGGAAGATGAATCATATGTCCCATTGAGACATACATTAATAAAAGTAAAAAGATAAAAGCCGCGATTAAATCGCGTAAAGAATGATCTTTCGTATTTTTACTAATCACTTTTTCTTCAGGTATATAAGCTTTATATCCCGCTTTAGAAACAGCTTCTTCAATTTTATTGATGTTACAAACATTTTCATCAAACTCAACATCCATTGTATTAGATAAAAGATTGACATTTACTTTACTTGTTCCATCAAGTTTTTCGACAGCTCTTTGAACATGCGATTGGCAAGAAGCACAAGTCATACCCTCAACATTAAATTGTTTTTTCATTATTGAAACCTCTTAAAAAGATCGACAAGTTCATCAGCAACCTCATCATTTCCACTTTTTATTTTATCGATGACACAGCTATGAATATGGTCGTCGAGAATAGTATTAGCTAAACTTTTTATTGATTTATCAACTGCAGAAAGTTGAATCAATATATCATCGCAATATCGGTCTTCTTTAATCATGTTATCAATTCCGTTTAATTGACCGATTAATCTTGATATATGATTGCTGAGTTTCTTTTTCAAATCAGGAGTACGTTGTTTCATTTCCATATTATCACCTCTGAATATACTATACCCCCGTACGGTATATATTGCAAGGAGAAAATAAAAAGGCACCAAATAGATGATGCCGTAATAAATTTAATAATAATTTTAATCAAATATTGTAAACATTAAATTATTAATTATTTCTTCTAAATATTCCTGTCTTCCTGAAGCAACTTCAATAGATGAAAGATTTTCAGCATAATCAGCTAATTCTTCAAAATTAGTAGTGCCTTCAATAATCTTTTTACCAATTCCGTGATTATAAGAAGCATATCTTTCTTCAACAAATTTTTCCAATCTGCCATCTTCAATCATTTTGAAAGCAATTCTTAATCCTAAAGCAAATGTATCCATTCCGGTAATATATGCAAGTAAAATATCTTCCATCGTATTGGATTGTCTTCTGGTTTTAGCATCGAAATTCAATCCACCGTTTTTAAATCCACCTTCCTTTAAGACTTCGTACATACAATATGCTGCATCATAGACATTGCTTGGAAATTGATCGGTATCCCATCCTAATAACATATCGCCCTGATTAGCATCAATTGATCCAAAGACACCATTGATTCTAGCAGTTCTTAATTCATGGTTGAAATCATGCATAGCTAATGTGGCATGATTAGCTTCAATATTTAATTTAAAATCTTTGATAAGATCATATTTTCTTAAAAAATTACAGCAAGTAGCAGCATCAAAATCATATTGATGTTTAGTTGGTTCTTTTGGTTTTGGCTCAATTAAATAATCGCCTTTATAACCTTTTTCTCTGCCATAATCGCGGGCCATCTTTAAGAAGCGGGCAAGATTATCATTTTCTAAAGCCATATCAGTATTTAATAAAGTATCATAGCCTTCTCTACCACCCCAGAATACATAACTTGTTCCGCCTAAATAAATATCAGCATCGATACAAGCTTTAACTTTTGCAGCAGCAACAGCAAAAACATCAGCTGAAGGAGAAGTAGCCGCGCCAGCCATAAACACTTTATCTCCAAAATTATTTGCTGTATCCCATAATAACTTCTTATGGTGTTTATCTTGTAAAGTTTTTAAATATTTAACCATTTCTTGGAAGTTAGTTAAAGTCTCTTTAAGCGTTTTTCCTTCTGGAGCGATATCAACATCATGAAAGCAATAATAGTCTATTGATAATTTATCCATTAATTCAAAAGCAACATCAGCTTTTTTCTTATAAATTGCCATTTTGTCGGTTTCGCCAAAATCTTTATTCTCGGTTGGTCCACCAAACATATCATTTCCGCAATAACCCAATGTATGCCAATAAGATAATGCAAATTTTAAGTGATCGCGCATCTTTTTGCCATGAATAACTTCATCAGGATTATAGTATTTAAAAGCAAATGGTTCTTTCGATTTTGGTCCTTCATAATTAATTTTTTCGATTTCACTATATTTTTTCATAACGTGCCTCCTTTTTATTTATCTAACGTATGAGAAATGATTGATTCTTTTAAATAAATGGAATTTTCCATTAAATATTCCTTTTTTACATCAATATGTTTGTAAAGATAATCAATTAAAACATTTAAAGCTTTAAGGCCTTGTGAGTATGGATGTTGAGCGATAACGGCTTGAATTAATCCATACTTTAATCCTCTTTCTGAATCTAAAGATTGATCAACAGTTATTACCTTTATCTTTTTCTGCAATTCATTAACTGCTTTTAATCCACCATTGATACCAGCTCCAACAAAGCAGAGGAGATCAAGATTATTATTGTTAATAAGTTCACGCGTTAATTTGTAAGATTCATCATCATTATCAAAATTTTCAGCCATATCATAAATCTTTATATTTTTATTAAGAACTCTCTTTAAAGAATTTAACCTTTGAGCTTGTCCTTTATGTTTTAAAGATCCCGCAATAATGCCTATTCGAGAGTAAGACGGCAGCATTAAATTGATAAGATTTCCTAATAACGCACCTGAATTATCATAATCACATCCAACAAAGCTAACTTTAGAAGCAATATTTAAATCTAGCGATAATGCTACTAAAGGTATTTGCATCTCATTTAATTCTTTTTCAATTTTTTCATCTGCTAAACATGAAATAATCATTCCTTCCGGATTTTCATTTTTAATGTCGCAAATAGTTTCTAATACTTGATTTTGATTATAAATATCTACTTCTTTAAATATTAATTCTAAGTTATAAATACTATTTTTTTGTGAAGATGATACAATTCCCCTTTTAGCCAAATTAAAATACGGATTACTTTCCTTGCCTAATAAAATAACAATTTTTCTTTTTTTGCCATTTAAAGCAAGAATTCTACCATTTTCATTTGGTGAATAATTACATTCTTGAATTATCTGCCAGATTCTTTCCTCAAGAGCTTTATTAACCTTACCTCGATGATGAATTACTCGGTCGACGGTTCCTCTTGATGTATTAGCTAATTTTGCAATTTCTTTAATCGTCATATAACATTTGCCCGTGCACACTTCAATCGTAAAAAAAGCTCTTATCCAAGTCAATAAGAGCTTTTTATTTTCTTATGCACACAATGCACACTAAGAATGCTTAACCATTTCTGAAACTAAATATGGTATATTTTTTTCAAAAGCAAGTCCGTAACGCGGCTCAGTTCCTTCCTTTAAAGTTTCTTCAACGCTCATGGTCGCATAGTCAGAAGCTATTTTTATTGCATCGGAGAATTTAACATGGTGAATAATTAATGCTAATAATGCGCCTAGAAATACATCTCCAGCACCATGATATGAACCGGCTACGGCATTTGACATACACTTAACTACCTGATCACCATCTAAATAAGCTGCGCCTAATTTATTATCTTCACGATAAGATGTAATAATTGGATGCGGACATATTTCCTTTAATTTTTTTAAAAGTTCATCTATCGTTAAATTTTTTGATCCAACTAGATACTCAGCTTCTGTTAAATTAGGAACAGTAATATCTGCTTCAGATACTAACGATTTCATCGCTTTAATAAAATTTTCATCAAATCCGACATATAATTTGCCATTATCGCCGCAGGAAGGATCGCAAATATAAATGCCGCTATCCTTTAAAAATTCTTTTTTTATTTGTTTTACCAACTCAATTTGGGAAATATTAGCCAAATAGCCAGAAACTATATAATCATATTTAATTCCTAAAGATTTCCAATGCTTCAAAATTTCTGGAAAATCTTCTGAAAGATCTCGAAATGTATAACCTGTAAAGCCACCTGTATGTGTGGATAAAATTGATGTCGGCAAGATATCAACTGTTTCGCCACCCAAAGAAACTAAAGGTAGTTCAACAGTTAATGAACATTTTCCGATGCATGAAATATCATTAATTAAAAGAATTCTCATATTATTTTCTCCTATTTCGTAAATCTATTTTTTTACCTTCTGGATATTTTTTTAAATTTTTAATGAGTTTGTCTTTGATAATTTCATCTTGATCAAGATGATAATGCTCGCAAAACATCTCACAATAGATTAAAATATCCGCTAGTTCTTCTTTTATATTTTCCAAGTGATCTTCTCTTTCTAAATCATCTTGACTCCATTGATAATTTTCCAAAAGTTCACTTGCTTCTAAAGAAATAGAAATAGCTAAATCCTTACCATTATGAAATTTAGCAAAGTCTCTATCGTCGCGAAATTTTCTAATTAATTTTTTTGTTTCGTCGAGCATATTCAAACTCCTTTAAACAAAATTATATATCAAAGATAATAGTATGTTAATAAACTTTGAAAGATGTTTTAAATGTAAATAAGATGTAAATTAATACACAAAAAGTTGAATTATTTTTAATTCTAACCTACTTTATTTTTAAAGGGGATTTTCTATGAAAAACAATAGTTCAAATAAACTAACCAAAAGGGAATGGTGCTGGGTAATCTATGATGTCGGCAATTCAGCTTTTACTATGATTGCCTCATCTCTCTTCGCCTTATTCTTTGGTCTTTTAACCGATGATGCAGGAATTGATGGAGTACTATCTGATTCTATTTGGGGCTATGCCACATCAATTATCACAGTAATTGCTGTATTAGTCGGTCCATTAATCGGAACTCTGTCTGATTATAAAGGCTTCAAGAAACCAATATTTTTATTGTTATCAGTCTTAGGAGTTCTTGGATGTATTGCTTTAGGAATTCCGATGAATTATGTCATATGGTTAATAATTTTTGTAATAGCTAAGGTTTGTTATAACGGCGCCTTAATGATTTATGATTCAATGCTCGTCGATACAACTAGCGAAGAAAAAATGGATAAAGTCTCATCCTATGGATATGCACTGGGATATATCGGAAGCTGCATTCCATTTATCATAGGAGTTGTCATCGTAGCTTTTGGTTTTCAAAATTACAATACCGACACACCATCAATGTCAGCTTCATTAGCATGCCCATGGGGATATTTAATTTGTTTTGCTATCAACGCTCTTTGGTGGCTCGGTTTCACTCTTCCACTTTATTTTACTTACAAACAAAAATATTTTGTACCTAAAGAAAAAAGTGTCGTTAAAAACTCTTATAAGCGTTTGTTCACAACCTTCCGTTTTGCTAAGAAACATAGCGGTATTTTCTTATTCTTAATCGCTTTCTTTTGTTATATTGATGGAGTTTATTCAATTATTGAATTGGCTATGAAAGTCTCTGAAAATCTTGGGGTCGATCAAGTTCAGGCTTTAATTGCTTTTATCGCTGTCCAATTTGTAGCTTTCCCTTCAGCTATTATTATGTCCAAATTAGCAAAAAAATACGGAAATGATAAAATGATAATTGCCTGCATTTGCGGATATTTATTAATTACTACTTTCGCTATATTTATATCAGCCAACTGGATGTTCTGGGTTCTCGCTATTGGAGTTGGGCTTTTCCAAGGAGGGATTCAATCTCTTTCACGAAGCTATTTTGCACAAATTATTCCGCATAATAAATCTGGAGAATTGTTTTCACTTTATGATGCTTTTGGCAAAGGTGCATCTTTTTTAGGAACTGCATTATTCTCAACAATTTCTTTAGCGACTAATAACACAAACTTAGGAATTATTCCACTTCCATGTTTAATCTTAGTCGGTGGAATATTATTCTTAATCGCAAGAAAAGTTAATATTTCTAAAAAAGAAGAAATCTCTAACGTAAATAGAGCATTAGAGATTTCTTCAAGTAATGATGTGTTAGAAGAATCATCAGAAAATTAATGAATAATATTTCATCTTATCGCCAACTTTAACGCCATCAAATTGAACATGGTTTATTATATTCTCTAATGAAAGCTTATCACCTCGATAAGCTTTTTCTATTGACTCATGAAGCGAGACATAATATGTACCCGCGTCATTCATAAGTTCATAAAAATTATGATTATTAATAATTTCATCACTAACACAAGAATGAATATCTTTTTTTTCAAGATTTAAAAAATCTTTATTAGGAATATCTTTTTTTAAAGGATGTGACATGGCATTAACAATCGATTTATTAAAAAATTTTGAAAAAATTTTCTTTCTTATACCCCTATGCGTACTATTTATCGCATTAGTAATAAAACGCATATCCTTTACAGCTTGATAAAATGTATCAATTTCTAAATATTTTTCACCTAGTTTTTGACTTATGAAAAAATACATTTTAGAAATTGTTAAAAGATCTTCATCATTTAAATCAAGTATTGCTTTATAATCAATTTTTTCCTGATAATGATCAGCGACTAAGACATCAATATACGTTTCCATTAAAGAATGATAATATGAAAACGTTGATGCATTTTCACCATCTTTTGTAACAAAACCTGTTTTATAAAAAATATATGGATGAGCAATTCTATCTAAAGCATAGTGTTTAGCGAATCCAAGAATATAATGCATTAAACATTCTTGTTTTAGCTTATCATCTTCCAATTTTAAATAGTCTAGCATTAAAGATAATGTCGTAAATGGGTCTTTTTCATGGAGATATGTCCCGAATTTTCTAATTTTCTTTCCATTTTCTTCAAATGGCCGAGTATAGGCATAATAAAAAAGTGGGTCCGGCCCTTGAGAGCCTAATAATTCCCTTTTATCCTCGCTAGGCGAATAGTGTTTACAAAAAAGATAATGTGTAACTAAACTTGGCATAACTATCTCCTTATTTATATTGTTCTGGATCTCCGCCAGTGCGAATATTGATATTTAAAGATTTCATCAACTTCATATCCTCTTCATCTAAAGAAAATTTTTCTACATCAAAGTTTTCTTTAATATGAATCGGATTCTTAGATCTTGGTAAAACGACAAGGCCGCGATCAATATGCCATCTTATAACAACTTGCGAAGGTGTGACATTGTGTATGTCAGCAATATGTTTTATAACTTCATTATCTAAAATATTATGCCTCGAGCCACCTAAAGGACTCCAAGATTCAACAATGATATTATTTTTCTTACAATAATCCACTAACTCATCATTACTAAATTGTGGATTAACTTCTATCTGATTAACCATCGGAAGCATTAATCCTTGTTTTTTTATTTCTTCTAAATGGCGAATTAAAAAATTAGAAACACCTATTGCACGGATTTTACCTTCATTATATAGTTCAATTAAAGTTTTATATGCTTCAATATATCCATCTACCGGCCAATGTAATAAATATAAATCAACATATTCTAAACCTAATTTTTTTAATGATGTCAAAAATGCTTTTTTGCCTTTTCTTGCAATGATATCGCTATTCCACATTTTTGTTGTAACAAATATTTGTTCGCGTGGCAGACCACATTCTTTAATTGCTTTTCCAACCGACTTTTCATTTCCGTAAATTTTTGCTGTATCGATATGACGATATCCATCAGCAAGAGCTTCTAATACAGCATCATATGTCGTTTTTCCACGCATCAATTGATAAACTCCAAATCCTATTTGCGGAATCTTTACATTATTATACATAGTTAATTCAAGCATATTTTTGCACCTCTACTTTCTTAAATTATCTTATTTTTAAGTAATTAAAGCAATTGCAATAACTAAAGTTATTTAGAGAATTACTCCAAATAATTTGACACTTAGAAATAATGCGTGATATATTCTTTTTAAACAAAAGGGGGAGTTTTTTACATGAGAAAAAAATCATTAATATTAGGAATATTATCAATTAGTTTATTAGCTGCTTGTGGTGGTACTTCGTCATCAACCTCCATCACATCATCAACTTCAACAGAACCATCAGTAGGAACATCTGCACCTTCAACTTCTGTTGACAATTCTGACAGATACGAAGCTTTAGCTAACAAACTAACTAAATTTTCTGGAATCTTTAAATTAGAAGGTACAGTTACTATCGAAATAAGCAATTCGTATCTTCCATCTCAATCTGAAACTTATAGTTATGGTATTGCGACCGAACATAACTTAGATGAAATTCATACCAAATTTGGAGATGAAGAAAATGGTTATTCTGAATCTTATTATTATAAGGATGAAGATGGATTAGCAGCTTTCTATGATCTCGGACCTGATAATCAGGTTATCCAAGATGCTTTGCAAGTCCAATACGATTCAATTTTCAATGATGTATTTGATCGCGTAAATGCTTATTTCATTGAAAACTGCACATACATAGCTGCAGATGATTCTTCATTATCGCTTGACTTCTCAGTCGCAAATAAATATGCCGAAGATATCGCAACTTTTGCTGATAGTGTTCAATTAATGCTAACAGCTGGTTATTCTTTCGGTACAATTACTGGTTTAACATTTGATTTTTCCGATACAGGTGTTAGCAAAATCACATTAAAAACAACTAGAGCTGATAGTGGATACTTATTAAAGAATACTATTGAATTCAATGTTACATATGCAGAAGAAAATTTAACTATCGACTATACTCGTCCTACGCCTTTACCTTTATCAGATGAGCAACAAAAGCTTCAAACAATTCTTGCATCAATGAACGAAGGATATACCGCAGTTGTTATAGAATACGAAGCAACATCTAATTTATCACAATCTTACATGCTTTCTGTAGATAAAGATGATGGTATTATTATTCTTAGTTTCACAATGGAAGAAGATGAAAATGGTGAAACTCAAATCAAATATAATGCACCTCAAGGATATGTTGTCGATGCTGAAGGATATATCTATGAAGTTCTCGGTGCTGATAAAAACGGCAACTTTGTCAGAGATGATTTACCAGCAACGTCTTCCACAACCGGTGAACCTATCACAATGGCTAGCGTCGCACCAAATTGGACATATCTCAATGCAGCATTCTATGAATATGGCGAAATCGGTAATGATACAGATGAAGAAACAACAAATGGATTTGCTACCGCATCACAATATGTTCCATACTTGATGCTTGCTAATTCTTATACTTCGTTAATGAATTCTGTTACTGGTTACCCAACTGTATATACTATGGATTCTCTCTTCATCTTACCGGATACAGATATTACAACAATTGAAATGATGCAGGCACAATCATCATATTATGGCGATATGATCCAATACAATTTCTTATCTATCGGTGATCAATCAGCAAATCCAGATTCATTATTGCAAATGATTAATTTTGACACGTGCATTCCTGCATCCGAAGCCGTTGTAGAATAAAACAAGAACTAAATCTAGGTTATAAGCCTAGATTTTTTTATAATCAATTTATTTTTAATAATAAAAAATGATAATTATTAATAAATTTTAAACAAAAAACATTGAAATGACAAAAAAAGCATGAAAAAATAAACGTAATAAAAAAAGGGGGATAAATTGATATGAAATCTAAATCGTTTTCGCTTTTAGTATTGGCGGCGGTTGGTTTGATGGTTTCTGCATGTGGAGGAACTAGTTCATCTACACCACCATCATCAATCACACCATCTACTACAACTTCGACTGCTGAACCTTCTGTTACAAGTTCATCGAGTGCAACTTCTTCTGTCACTTCAAGTAACTCAACTGCAAGTACTTCTAGTGCTACTCCAGCAGAAGTTAATGGTATTTCTGTAACAAACAAAGCAGCATTTACTGGAATGAAAGTCGGTGCAGAAGCAACTATTGCTGTTGACTTTGATGTCACAGGTGAAGTAACTAATCGTAACGTCACATTTGAATCAGAAGATGCTGCTATCGCTATGGTCGATAGCGCAGGTAAAGTTACCGCTAAAGCAATCGGATCAACAAGTATTGTTGTAAGATCTGTCTTTGCACCAGAGGCAATTGACGTTATCACTGTGACAGTTGTTCCTGAGGAAACAGTCCATGTAACTTCTGTTTCCGCATCAAGTGAGACTATTGCTTTAACTATTGATGCAACTCATCAATATGAAGCAACTGTTGCTCCAGAAAACGCTACTGATAAAACACTTGTTTACGCAAGTGATAACACTGCTGTAGCTACTATTTCCGATACAGGATTAATTACAGCTGTCGCTGAAGGTGAAACATACGTTCACGCTGTCAGTAAAGATGGTGGATTTACAACCACTACAAAAGTTGTCGTTTCTAAAGTTGCTGTTCCAGTAACTGGAATCACATTAATTGCACCTTCAACTTTAAAAGTTGGTGAATCAATTAAATTAGGCTCTACATTGGCTCCTGCTGATACTACTCAAACTGGCGTAGCTTACCAATTAGTATCTGGAGAAGAAACCTTAGCAACTCTTGAAGGTGATATTCTTACCGGCGTTGGTGAAGGTATTGTTGGAGTAAAAGCTGTTTCAACTGTTGATAGTTCTGTCGAATCAGAAGTTGCTTATATTACAGTGAGTAAAACCTTAACTCCTTCTCAATTTGGTATTAGTGATACTAAATTTATTGGATCACAAGCTAAAGCAAATATTGCGAGTGTAACTTATGATGTTGCTGATACTAGCCATGTCGCTTTAGGAACAACAGTAACTGCAACAGTAACTTTCACTGAAAGTATGTCAAGTTCTACTTTAGACTATTATTTATTCTATATAAACGGAAAAGGTTATGCTCTTACACCTGTTGAAGAAACTGCCGAATCAGACGGATGGTGGTCGACTTACTACACACAAGGTTCCTTTACATTCACAATGCCATCTGAAAATGTTGAAATCGCTATTGCTTATAGTATGTCTTTTAAATCCTATTCAGATGCTGGATTATCAATCATACTTCAAGAAAATGATGCAGGCATCAAAGTATATGGTACTCTCGACGAAATCGTTTATAGTACTGCTTATATTTATGCAGAAGCTCCATTAGGAACTTTAATTGAAGCTTTCGAATATAGTACTGATGGTAAAAACTGGACACAAACCACAGCTGAATACACTGGTGGGGTTTATCAAGCTAGACTATCATATAGTTCTTATTCATCAGATAGTATGGATCCAGGAACCTATTACGTAAGAGCCGTTTCTAAAGAAACCGGTACAACAACCTTAACTTATACAAATGCAGAAAATGTTAAACTTAATGAAGGCCCAACAACTTCCGGTGAAGTTACAATTGGTTTACCTTTGACAATTACTTATGCACCAGATGATGATCATTATATTTCTGATGTTGCAGTCGTTGAAGGCGTTGAAACCACAGTCAATTCTGCACCAGAATTAGGATCTTACTCTAATACCGGAACAATTAAATTCACTATGCCTGAAACACCTGTTTCTATCACATTCACATTAAAAGAGAATTTAGCAATTAATATTGCAGAAAACGAGAATATCGTTTCAGCAATGGTTTCTAAGACCTCTTATAATCCAACCGAAATCACATCTGTTGCTCCTGGTCAATCAATCTACGTCTTCGTTGAAGCCGCTGAGGGATACACTCCAACATTTGCTTCATTAAACGGAGGAGAGCCTATTGCTTATACAGAAGGATATAGTGGTAATGGTTATTTCTCAATCGCAATTCCAAAAGATTTTGCTGAAGAAAGCGTTGAAATTGAGATAACAGTGTCAAAAGCTTACGCAGTAACAGTCGATGAAGAAGCTTTAGCTGGTGGGGAATACGATTTATCTAAGGAAACTTATGGTGTCGGACAAGAAGTCGAAGTAGAACTTTCACCAGCAAATAACCTTTATGAAATTACTGGTATAGCTGCAAAAGACCATGCAGAGTTAGAAATTAAACTTGAAACTACTCCATATGGAACATATACAGCAACCTTCACAATGCCTGATTATGAAGTTATACTAGTACCAACTATCGCTAAGAAAGAAGTTTCTCAAGTCACATTATCTATTGATGCTGATACTGAAGAAGTCTTATCTAGTTACACAATTTCTGGCGAAGACTCAGATATGGTTATTCAACCTTCCTATGATGGTAGTGAACCTGTCTTAACTCAAGAATTCCTTGTCGGTGAAGCTCTTAACATTCATTTAAGCACTGAATATGTCGATACAAGTGTAGAAGGTGCAGTTGTTAAATTACCGATGGTTTATATCACTGTTGGCGATGGTGAAGAAACAATGATTTCACCAGTTCAATTCTATTCTTCATCAAACGGAACATATACATTAGGCTATAGCTACACTATTGCTTCAACAGACAATATTACTATTAGAATTGCAAGTCAAGCCACTGGTGCTGCTGCTACATTAACAGCTACCAGCGATGAAGCTCTTGATCAACTTGTCTTCTATAACACATCAATCAGCTACTATGAGTCCGTCACATTAGAAGAACTCAATCAAACATTAAAAGTCGGTGATATTATTGAAATTGAATATCCAGAAGGAACAGAAGACGGAGCATATCTCTACAACCTCGTTGTTAAAGATTCCAAAGGTAACGTTCTCAACGGATATGATGGTCAATACCTTGTTACCGATACTGCATTAACATTTGAATTACAAAAAGTTGAAGCTGTCTCAGTTGGATTTGTCGCACCTAGCTCTGGATGCTCTGTTACATTAACTAACTCCACAACCGGTGAACGTTACAATACTTACTATGACACAACATTCTTAATCAAGAAGGGTGATACATTACTTCTTGAAGGCACATGCTATACATATGTTGATTACGTCTACGAAGTAACAATTACTGCTGCTGATGGAACAGAGTTATTCACATTCACAATGGATAATGAACATCCTCTTGAATATGAATTTACTCCAGATCAAGCTTGCACAATTACATTCACAGATGTTACTCCTGCTGAATAATCATTAAAAATAAAAGACCAGTCAGAAATTTATATGATCCTTCTAAAGTAGACAAAGAAAATAATTAAAAGCATATATTCCCTAGGGAATAAGGCGAAAAATTAATTC
>CALVJL010000017.1 GCA_944332075.1 uncultured Bacilli bacterium | reverse complement strand
TTTAATCGGTGAGGAATATGGTTCGCGTTGGCCTAGTAATTATGATGAAGCAATCTTAGTTGTTAACGATAACTACACTATCAACGATTACTATCTCTACGCCTTAGATATCGTTGATGAACCATCACTTAATGATATAGCACATGGATTATTAGAAAACTTTGAGAATCAAAATAATCCTGACTACAATAAATACGAAGTGGAAATTCCTGATATCCCAATGGATAAAATATTAGGAAAAGAATACCGCATTTTCTCATCTTCAGATTATTATAAGGAAAATGATAATGGTACTTTCAGCGATATTCGCACATTAAGTAACGCTGATGAACTTATAAAGGAAAATATTGAAGATAACTCAAAAGGTGTTAACTTAAAGATTGTTGGAGTTGTCCGTCCTAATAAAAATGCTTCAGCTCATTCTATTTCTACTCCGGTCGCATATTTACCTTCTTTAACAAGAGAAATCGCTAACCGTAATGCTAATAGCCCGGTAGTTATCGCTCAAAAGACTACTCCGGATATTAACGTTTTAACAGGTAAACCATTTAGTCAAGAATTGACTGTTCAAGAAAAGAAACAGGAATTAACTACCTACTTCACAAATCTTACCGATGCCGAAGTTTCAGCAATTTTAATAGGTAATCCGGATTTAGTAATTTTATTAGATAAATACGGAATTGATACTTCTGATGAGCAAGCAGTTAGAAATGCTTTCTTAATGATGATTTCAATGCTGACAAGCGACGATGATATCAACGCTTTCTATAACCAAGTATTCTCTGCTTCTTCCTATGAAGACAACATGAAAGCCTTCGGCGTTATCGACTTAGCTAATCCTTCATCTATTTCCTTCTACTGCAACGATTTTGAAAGCAAAGAGAGGTTAATTAAACTTCTTGATCAATATAACGATGAAATGCGTGCTGACCCAAATAAGGGTGAATCATATGTTATTACCTATACTGATTATGCCGGAATAATGATTGATTCAATATCGGTGATTATCAATGCAATTTCCTACGTTTTAATCGCTTTCGTCTCCGTTTCCTTAATCGTCTCTTCAATTATGATTGGTATTATTACTTATATTTCAGTCCTAGAGAGAACTAAAGAAATAGGTGTCTTAAGAGCGATTGGTGCTTCAAAGAAAGATATCAAGCATGTATTTACTGCCGAAAGTTTAATTATTGGCCTTATCTCAGGGGCTTTAGGATTAGTTATCACAATAGTTTTAGATCTACCTATTTCATTAATCATTAATCATTTAGCAGGTATCGCTAATGTCGCTGTCTTGCCTTGGGGAGGAGCATTAATACTTTTAGTTCTTTCCTGCTTATTAACATTTATCGCCGGTTTAATTCCTGCAAGAATCGCTTCGAAAAAGGATCCAGTAGATTGCCTTAGAAGCGAATAAACTATATTCTAATTTTACAATTTTGCTTAACCCAAAAGATTATTTTTCAAAAAGAGAATGACTTTTGGGTTTTTATATGAAAAAAGGATTACTCTCTATTATTTTATAGATTGTAATCCTTTATTTAATTTATTTGTTTTTTTGACTTGATAAGTTATATATCAAATAGTTACTGTAATTGCTTCATATGAGCTATAGCCCATGACTTCTCCTTCACCATTAAGCATTGTAAAACCTATTCCAAGGCTAAAATATGATTCTCCGGAATTAGTAAAATAATTTTCATCAATAGCAATGGATAATTTTTTGCAAACAAGTCCGAAGAAAGTATAATCTTCAAGCGTGGCAGTTCCTATTTTTACATCATACTCTGAAAAGATTTCAACTTGGTTACTATCTTTATCGATAAAATATAGTAAAGGCAGACCGGAATTGGTATAGCATTGAACGAACATTCTGCTATAAATATCTGTTTCTTCATCAAAAACTAAAAACTCAAAATCTCGATTAGTCTCAAACATTAAATTATCTGAAGCAGAATAATAAGGTAATACGCTTATTGAATCAATAGTCAAATCACTGATATCAAACAAAGCATCTTCATCGATTGTAACAGAATAAGTAAATTCAGCATTAACCTTAACTTCATAATCTAAAAGCGAAACTGTTTCTTCACCTGCGACATTATCAATATTAATTAATCCGTTTAATTCAACAGTGCTTAAACGGGCTAAATTATCAAAGTCTACTTTACAAGACAAATCAAGCGAATTGAATTTTAAAGCTGGTAAAACTGTAACTAAATCAACTCCAAGAGCTTCCGAGAGAGATAATGAAAGCTGAGCTAGCGTTAAATAAGTCGGCTCACTTGTTGAATCTTCTGAAGCAAAGAGAAGATTTTCAATCATTAACGGTATTGTTGATAAATCAGTTTCCGGTAAAACAAAAGCACTTAAAAGTGTTTCTAAAGAAACTGTCATCGCTAAACGTTCAATAACATCGTAAAACGTATCATCAGGTAATGGATTAGCGATTAACGTTGAACCCGCTAATTTATTAATTAATTTAACAATTGTTGAAGTGTCTAAATTTAATGTTTCTTGCACGAAATTAACTATTTTTTCTACTGTTAAATCCGAGCCAGAAGCTAATAGTAATTTATCTATTTCTTGAATTAAAACATAAACTGACGCGCCTTCTTGGAAAATATTATTAATTGAAGACATCAATTCTTCTTTACTAAGTGAAGTCAATTCTAAAATCACATCACCTAATGGCCGATCTTTATTTAAAGTTAAATAATTAGTTAATGCTGTTAAAGTTCCTGCAAGTTGATATTCATCATTCCAAGAATAGCCATTTTCTGTAATGGTTACTTCGCCATCACTTAGTTCCAAAAGTGAACCGATAATTGATTTTAAATCAATATTTATTTCTTCACCGAGATAGTTAGATAAATAATCAACGTAGTAATCGATTCCTTCAAAATAAGCATTTTCGTGGCTAATCGCGTATGGTCCTTCAACAGTTTTACTTAAATGAATAAATTCATGATCTCTCAGCAAAAGATAGTCTGACGATAAATTTTCACCAGCAGCAGAGAAAGCATTAACTACTAGTCTTCCATCAAAATCAAGATTACCTTTGTTAATTAAAACACCTTCGACATCGATAGTAATATTATCGACAACTTCAATTTCGAGATTTATGCCAAAATTATCTTCAGAGGCTAATTGATCATACATCCGATCAAATAAATCTCGTCCGGAGAGAGCTGTCTCAGGCAACGAACTGCTGACAGGTTCTTCAGAAATTGGTGAGCTTACAATTGATGATGTACTTGACGACGTTCCTCCACAAGAAGCTAACATAAGAACGCCACCAAGTGAAAGCAATAAGTACTTCTTATTCATATTGTCCTCCTTTGGCGAAAGAAAATTTCTTTTTTTTTGTTAATTTTATTATAACATAAAAGGAGTTTTTAACAAATTACTTAACATGTGTTAATTAGATTAATGAATTTTATTCTATTAAAAGAATTAAAAAAAGCAAAATTTCCGAAGATCTTTTGCTTTTTTATCCTAATAATTGAAAGTTATTTTAAATCAGCAGTAACTGTTTCTTTCTTATATAAAGCCTTTAAAATGATTGGTGTAACGAAAGAAGTAACAACAATTAAGACCAAGACAAACGGCATAATACCCGGATTTATCATTCCTGCAGAAATACCTCTTTCCGCGCAGACGATAACAACTTCTGCCCGGCACATCATTCCGACGCCAACTTTTAAAGAATCGCCAAAGGAATACTTACAAATCTTCGCACCAATACCGGCACCAACAACTTTACCGACCATACCTGCGATAACAAAGCATAATCCGAATAACAAAAACCGCCAATCGGTAAAGATTTCAGAGATAATAAAATTACCTTGTTCGTTTTTATCAAATAACATTAAACCAATGGAAGCGAAGAAGACTGGCTGGAAAAGTAAATAAGACTCTTGCTCAACTTTTCTATCGATATATTGGGTTGAGGTCGGATTGTCTCTAACCTGACGAGCACCTGATAATACTAAACCGGCAATATAAGCACCAGTAATATCGGCAACACCAAAGAATCTTTCAGCAAAATAAGCATAGAAGAAGCAAATTGCTAATCCGTATATAGCAATTCTCCGATGCATTGGATACTTGACGTCAAGCCAAGTAAAAATCTTTTTAATTAAGAATCCTAACCCTAAAGCTAAGATGAAATAAAGAACCATTAAGCCGATTTGTTCCATAACAGCTACGGCGCTTCCGCCTGAGGATTCTCCTAACGAAACGAGAAGCGATAATAAAATAACTCCGATTACATCATCAATAATCGCCGCAGAAACAATACTTGTTCCGACTTTACTATCTAATTTTCCTAATTCTTTTAAGGCGGAAACCGTAACCGAAACAGATGTCGCGGTCAAAACAACTCCGTAGAAAAGATTTGATATCCAGTTATTATTTGGGAAGAAGGCAAATGCGGTTAAAAAGCCTAACCCCATCGGCACAGCAACACCTAAAACAGTGATGACAATGGAAGATAATCCGCAAGATTTAATTTTGTTGACATCTGTCTCAACGCCAGCTGAGAACATAATTAAAATAACCCCTATCTTAGCTAGATCATCAATACCTTCTTGAACATATGGAGTCAAGATAGTTTGATTTGGTATTAATAAAATTAAACCGACTAAAACACCAGTAATCAAAGCCCCAACTATCTGAGGCAATTTTGCTCTCCGGCAAAGGATCATCAAACTTTTAGATATTAAAAGTATCAATGCTAGAGGCAATAAAATTTGATATGGTTGTCCTGCGCTATCGGCAAGAACATTAACATAATTGCTAAGCATAAAAAAAAGACCTTTCTCTTACAACTCAATGTTTTATCATACTAGATATAATAAAATCAAGTTAAGAGAAGCGGTCTTGTTATTTACTTACCTTCAGCGTCTTTTTTAAATGTTGCTAAGCCAGAAGTAGTTAATGGATGTTCATACATCTGCTTAATAACTTTAAACGGAATTGTCGCGATATCCGCTCCGGCGAGAGCAGCTTCTTTGACGTGCTCAACATTTCTAATTGAAGCAGCAATAATTTTTGATTTATAGCCATAAATTCTTCTGACTTCATCGATTTCTTCAATTAAATTATAACCGGCATCATGCGAATCATAACGGTCATCCATTCTTCCCATAAATGGAGAAATAAAGGTTGCTCCAGCTTCCATAGCTAAAATAGCTTGAGGAACCGAGAAAATTAAAGTTACGTTAGTTTTAATTCCCTCTGAAGACAATTTTTTACAAACTTTAATTCCATCGATAGTCATCGGTAATTTGATGGTAATATTTTCATTATTGATTTCTTTAACGATTTGTTTAGCTTGATTATACATCGTGTCAGCATCAGCTTCAGTGACTTCCGCGGAGATTGGACCATTTACTAAAGTGGTAATTTCTTCAATGACATCTTCTAATTTTCTGCCGCTTTTAGCTAATAATGATGGGTTAGTCGTAACGCCGGAAATAATTCCGTAGCTAGCAGCTTCTCTAATTTCTTCAGTGATTGCTGTATCGATAAATAGTTTCATAATTACACCTCTCTTATTATCTTATTCTCTTTCGCTTAAATATGCGCGGAATGCCGTCATTTCTTCAAGTGTGTCAAATGTGCATATATAGAAATAGTCCCCCATCGCATCAGATAAAGCACGCGGCATCTCTTGGAACATCATTAAATTACGCATGTATTTTTTCAAGACATCCTTATCTTTATGTTTATATTTATTAAAGCGGCGACGTCCGTAGAAAGCGCAATATTTCTTTTTCAAAGGAATATATTGATTATTATGGTCGTAGCAAATAACATCGGCCCAAGCTTGATAAATATCCATTTGATAAGCATAGTCAATCATGTCAGGAGTATATCCTCCTGGAACGCGCATATTGACTTCAAGTCCGATTAAATCACCTTTTTTGCCTAAGCCAATCTTATCTTTTGTTAGGCGGAAAAATTCTAAATGATAAAAACGCGATTTAGCTTTAAAGGCGCGTAATACGCGTTGACCAGCTTCATATAAATCTTGAGGGATTTCTTTGTTCGTGTAATAAAATACATCAGTAAGATTATTAACGACATCCATTATTTGATTTGGGAAAACGTGGTGAGTTGGAATGACTACATCGCCATGACTATCACAAATTCCGTCAAAAGAAATTAAATCGCCCTCGACAAATTCTTCCATTATATATGGTTGCTTAGGATTGAATGACTGAAAAAATGTAACTAATTCTTGATCATTAGTAATTTTATAAGTTTTAATAGCTCCTACTCCGTCATCTGGCTTAACAATAACGGGATAGCCAACCTCTTTGATAAACTCTTTAGCTTTATCAATCGTACTAGGAACATGGTAACGCGCTGTTTTAACGTTGGCTTTCGCGTAATCTTCTTTCATCGCTGTTTTACTTCTAAAATAGCGAATCTCATCTGCTTTTGGTCCAGTTGTCACATTAAAATCAGTCCGTAACTGGGCATCGCTAGCTAACCAATATTCATTATTTGATTCGATAAAATCAATTTTTCCGTACTTAAAGGTAAAGAAAGCAACTGCTCTTAATTTTTCATCATAATTTTCTAGGCTGTGAACATAATAATATTCAGTTAAGTTTTCTTTAACATTATCGCTTAATGCATTATAAGGTGTATCACCAATTCCTAAAACATTAACCCCATTATTTTTTAATCCCCGGCAAAATAAATAATAATTATCCGGGAAATTTGGTGAAATAAAAACAAAATTCATAGTTTATCCCCTCTTACTAAAAATCGTTTACTTGGTCTTCAAAATCTTCAATCCATTCATCAATTTCAATATCATCCATTCCATCAATTTCATCATAAAGATTTTCAATAAGCGATTTGCTTACTTTGAGAATCTTTTCAACGTCTTCTAGCTTAAAGCAGCTGATAATTGAATCGTGGACGTCTTCGATATGAAAAGAAATTTCATATTCAATCATTCCGTTATTCCGCATTCTTTTTTCGACTTGGATTGTCGCAAAATCCTCATAACTTAAGGAAAGAATTATCGTATTACGACTGGTCTTAACATTTTCCCACATAATAAAAAGCCTCTCTATTCAATAATAATGCATTTATTATTGATAGTTAAGGCTTATTTTTCTAAACTGAAAGGTCGAGTTTAAGTAAAGGCTCCATTGTATTTAAATCATAAACAGAAATAACTTCATCGCGGAAAATAGCAAATTGAGCATGCTCATCTTTAGGAATTGATGTTGAACCGATATTTAGATAAGTAACCCCATTGTTATCAGTTAAATTTAAAACGTGATAATGACCATATACAACAACATCTCCGTTATTTAATTTAACATCTGGATCAAACCGCGATAGATGATGGCCATGAGTAAAAATGACTTTGTGATCTGGAAGATGAAGTGTGTGACGTTTTTTAAAGTTCATCTTCATCACCATTTCATCAACTTCAGCGTCGCAGTTACCTTGAACCCAGACAAATTTCTTTTCTTTAACTAATGGGGCAAGCAAACTGACAACTTTTTTCGGATTATAGGATTTTGGCAAATCATTACGTGGACCATGGTAAAGAAGATCACCTAAACAGATGATTTTATCAAGTTTTTCATCAAGAAAAATTTTTAAACATTTTTCAAGTGGCTCTGCTGCACCATGAATGTCAGAAATAATTAAATAGCTTTTCATAGTGATATTTTACATATTTTCACAATCAAATAAAAGAAAAATTTCTTGGCTATTAAAACTTTAAAAAAGCTATCTATATGATATTTTATTGCTGTCAAAATAATAAAAAGTGCTATGATAAATAAAGTATGAAATTAATTAACTTTTTTAAACATCTACATACAGTTGATAAACACCGCTTTCTAGTCATGAAACATTGCTTCCGCTGCGGATATTACCGCCGTGGACTTTTACATGATTTAAGTAAATATTCACCGACAGAGTTTTTAAATTCAGTTAAATATTATCAAGGCTATCGCTCACCGACAACCGCGGAAAGAGAGGATAAAGGTTATTCTGAAGCGTGGATGCACCATAAAGGCAGGAATCGTCACCACTATGAATATTGGTTCGACTATGTTCCGTCTCAACATGCCTATCTTCCATTCCCGATGCCGCGTCAATATCTGATTGAATCATTTTGTGACAGAATTGCTGCAAGCAAAGTCTATATGGGGAAGAAATATGATGATTCGAAACCATTAGAATATTTTTTAACAAAAGATAAATACGCTAATATGCATCAAAAAACAAGGAATCAATTAAATTATCTTTTGACATATTTAAAAGACCATGGTGAAAAAGAAACATTTAAATTAATTAAAAAGAATAGGAAAAATCCTGACTTTTTAGAGAGAATTTAATTCTTTATTCTTCATTGATTTTTTCTTTTTAACAAAATAACAAACAAATACAATTAATATAAATATTAACATTCCCGCAAGATAACCCGAGTAATCAATTAAAACATCGTTGATACCTGGTCCACGGTTATTCGCAGTTAGTTGAACAAGCTCAGAAATAATAGCTAAAGTTAAGCCATATATTCCGTATATTATCACAGAAATAATCACAATTTTTTTACTAATTTTTTTCTCAAACATTAAATATAAACCGGCAATTCCGCTTAAGCCGGTAACTAAAAATAATCCGAAATGCCCTACTAATTTTCTGATGACATGATTCATTTCATTAAAGATATTTTCATCGAGCGATGTTATGGTAATCGTACCTTTTTGAGAAATTGATGGATCTTTTTTTAATGCGACAGTTATTGTAACTTGCCCTTTTTTAAAGGCAATCATATTTCCGTTTTCATCAATTTTTAATGTGCTTTCATCAGAGGAAGTAAATGTAACGTCACTAAAGGTCACCGCGCGGTTTGCTAACTGACTAACTACTGTGTATGATAATTTTTCATTTTTACCATAGGTTAAAGTGGAGGTATTGATAATTATTTCTTTAGCTTTTACTTCTAAAGGATTAATTTGATATTTCTTTGTTAATGACATATTACCTAACGGAATAATTTCTAAATTATAAGGTTGCAAATTCGAAATAATTGGTAGTTCGTTATAAAAAATCTGACCATCTAATAAGCAAAGATAATCCTTTTGAGTTGCGTCATCATTAAAAGAAAACTCTCCGTTAAGTTGATCGCCCACATAAATTTCATTAGGTAAAGAAAGATTAAACTGGTTAACTTGTTTATATGTTTGGGTTTCAATAAGATAATTACTATTAAACTTAATATTAGAATCTAATAGATAAGTTAAAGATATTTTGCCTAATCCGGATTTTAAACATGTTAAAATGTGATTATCTTGGTTAAACGAGTAATATTCATCCTCAAATTCAAATTGCAAATTGGTAAAACTTATTTCTCCTAGGTTACTTGAAGCTCTTAAAAAATAACTATTTCCTTCTTTTAGAGTATCAGGCAAATTTAGAGATAATGTCTCCACTTTTTTCTCTTTAACTTCAAAAGTTACTTCTGTTTTTATTTGATCATTTTCCTCAGATATCACAGTAATTATCGATGTTCCTGCTTTTAAAGGCTGTAATTGGTTGTTGCTTACTGATAAAACATCTTGATTTGAACTGATAACTTTTATTCTCTTGTCCGAAGCGTTTTCTGGATAAAACGAAATATTTAATGACTCATTTTCACCTATGTATAATTTAGAATCATTATTGATAGTTATCTTGTCTAGAGGGACTATTTCTGCTTCTTTTGGCCCAAAATCAAACAAAGAGGTTAAAAAACCGCTTTTTGAAGATGAGGCATTTCCGTTTAGTGATGCTTCATAGATTATTATTGAAGAAAGGAAAATAAAAATTCCTAAGCACAAAATCCCAATAATCTTTTTCATAAAGGCAACCATTCCTTAATATATTTTAAATTAATTATCATTTTTTTTAATCAAAAACGAACTTTTTTTCTTAAATAGTGTCTAAAGCAGCACAAAATAATAACAATATTATATTATTATAAAATTTATATTAAATTCAAAAATATATTGTTTTTATATATTTCTAATTTCAAGCAAAAATTAAGCATAATTTTGCAATATAATTTGTATTTTTTTCATATATTATATTATTTATGTATATTTCTAATATTATATTTTTATTATTGAATATTTACATGCAAAAAAGTATGTTATAATTAAGCGAACGAAAGGAAAAATTATATTAATGAAAAAGCAAACAAATTTGACTACTAGAAGAAAATGGGTAGTTACCGGCATTATGGCCTTTGCCGGAGTTGCGTTGCTGACAACAGGTTTTGCAACCTATATTGTCGGAGTCAATAATAATACCGATGACGCAAAAGCCACAATCAGCGTTGATACAGTAAAGAATACTTCTGTTGATCTTTCTGTATCACTAACAGATGATCTCATAGAGCTTAAAGAAAATGTTGAGCTCACAGAAAATAATAGTAATTTAGTTAACATCGAAGGAAAAGTTGACGCAACAGCATTACAGGTTACTGCGGATATTACATTAAAATATGGTTCAGAATTTTTTGATAAGGGAACACAAAATCTAACTTTAAAATTCTCTTTGAAATATGATGACAGTGATTATGTAGGCAACATTTCTAACCTTGCACAAGACGAAGAGAATTTATTAGGTGCTTCGCGCGAAACTGCAAAAACTGCTAAGTCATCAACTGGCTTAGAAGCAAACGATTCTTGGGAATATATTGCCGCCCCAGCAGAAATTGACTTAACAAATCAAGAAACGTCAACTGATGGAGCCTTAACGGTCATAACTCTTCAAAATAAAGTTCTTGATTTCCGTTGGGGCAGTTTCTTTAACGAAATGTCACCGGCCAATTACTATAACTCAATGACATATGATGATGAAACTGATGCCGCGAATAAAATTACTCAAGAGTTTAAAGCTTTGCATACTGCTCTCAATGGCAAACAACTAACTCTCACTGCCGAAGTAGAGGCCGAAGAAAAATAATTGGAGGATTTAATTATGAATAAAATGACAAAAGTTAAAATTCTTACTGGTTCTCTGTTTGGATTAGCTGCCGTCTCTCTTGTTGGAGTAGCTTTTTCATCATGGGTAATTCAAAGCACAAGCACCAAAACATTTAATAGTTTCAACGTATCCGTTAGCGATGTCAGCGATAAACGCTTAGTTATAAGTGAAATTACTTCAGCAGATTCAAAAATTGTATTTGATGCAAAAAAAGATGATGATGAGGGTCCGATTGTTTGGGACGGAGAAAGTTATGAAGATTTAACTTTTAACTTTTCTTTTACCATCAGCGATGTATTAAACGCCGAAAGTAAATTTACAAAGGATGTCGGAGTTTATATTAAATGGGAAAATCATTCTGATTATGACACTTTAATTGGTGAAAATTATATTACAGCACCTCAAAGAAATGAAGCAAACGCATTAACTGATTCTGATGCTAGTTTATTTGAATATAAAACCGGAGAAGCCTTTCAAGGTGGAAACAACGGTTTAACATTTGCGGCATCAGGTGAAGGTAATACTGATTTAACAGTCACCGCGACATATTCTTTTGCTTGGGGAAGTGCATTTGAAGTTGAAGGAATCAATCTTAATCCTTCTGAATTTGCAAATGATGAAAATTTAAGCACTGTCCTTACTGCATTAGAAAAACTTAAAGCTTTAAATGGTAAAAAATTTACAATTACATTAACTTCATACGTTCCAGAATAAAATTAATTAATATGATCAAGTTAGGAAAAGTCAATCTGATATTAGCTATTGCAACGCTTAGTCTAATCAGCGTTGGCTTTTCAACTTGGTTAACTACAGGTAATCAAAGTCAAAATATAACATTTCAAGTTAATGCCGCGACTGTTGAAACTAAAAATAACCAAAGTAAAATTTTATCAATTACTTCAAATAAAGTTAGTTACCGTTATGAAAAAGAAGTGCAAACAGGCTCAATAAGTTCTGCAAGTATGACATTTTCCTTACCAGTATCTTTCTTATCTACTGAGAATTTAAATTTAATTAATATTGATATTGATTTACAAAATTTAAATGAGGCCTATTTACAGACGACAAACAATGCTTTGCAAACTTCTTTAACAATTTCTAAATATATTGGAGAGAAAAGCAGTTTAGTAACTTTTTCTCCATCATCAATAGTAACTACTCCTGCCGATTCAATGACTTTTAAAATTGTCGATGGTAACGTTTCTATTAATACTGATTATTATTTAAACATTTCCTGTCAGTTAAACTATGGCAAAATATTAGCTAACGATAATTTATCGAAAATTCTTAGCTATTTAAATATTGCAGCAGATTCTTCAATCTTTGCAATCTCGGTATACGACGATGAGTAACATTGAGATTTTATCTTTGGTCGTAACTCTTATCTGCCTTCTTTCATTTTCAGCAGTATTTACCGTATTATTTAGATATTACTTTAAATACAATATCGCTAATATTGAAGAAGGAAAAGAAGACATCAGTTTAATTGATCAAGCAATCATTGATGAGCAAAAAGCAAAAAATAAGACAAAAAAAGTATTTTCTATATTAGGAAAAACCTTAACTTATATTCTTTTTGCCATTATTCTCTTATTTTTAACTTTTTCTATCATCAACCGTTTTAACGATAATTTGATGATTAATGATACATCAGTCGTTGTTATCGCTTCAGGATCAATGGAAAAAAAGAATCCTGAAAACACCTATCTTATCGATAACAATCTGAATAACCAAATTTCAACATATGATGTAATAACTATTAAAAAAGTTAATAATCCTGAAGATATCAAACTATATGATATTATAGCTTTTAAAAACAATAACAATGTCACGATCGTTCATAGAGTTGTCAGAATAGATATTGTTGATAATCAATATCATTTTCTCACTCAAGGCGATGCAAATAACACCGATGATTCTCAATCGCAATACGGAAATTATTTAACATTTGATAAAATTGTCGGTAAGTATACCGGTACCAAAATTCCAATGGTAGGAATCTTTATTATCTTTCTTCAATCAGGTGCCGGAATAATTACCATTATCGCGATTATTTATTGCTACTTCATGTTTGATCATTACCGCAGCAAATATGAAAAAGCTATTCAAGAAAGAACTTTGCTTCTAACCGATTTAATAAAAGACTTTGATGACATTGAAGAATCAATAACCAACACATTTCATCAAGAATTAATTTATAAAGGATATCGCTATATATTCGAAAACGGAAAATTTATTTCTAAAGAAGAAGCTGATACCGAAGAAGGAACCATGAAAGTTATTGATAACCTTAATGGCGAAATTAAAGTAAATGAAAAAACGATAAATTCAAAAAAGAAAGATTAAAAGATGAAACATTTCAAATTTAAAACTTTGTTAGCAACGTTAATCTTTATTACCATGTCTAGTTTAATCATAGCCAATGGTACTTTTATCGTGCTTACAAACAATATGGTATCTTTGACCGGGGAAAATGGTGATATCTCAATTATCGTTAATGACGGACAAGGTAAAACCTATGAGATGATGGGCGATATCGGTGATGATATTAGCTTACCATTTTCATTAAGTTCAACTTATACTCATTTTGAAGGTCTAGAAGTTAAAACAACTCTTTCTTATAACAATAAAACAGTTACAAATACTGAATATCTTTTCAATTCATCAAATAGTTACTATATTGAAGATCCTCTTAACGGCAATAAAATTACAAAAATTGAAATAACTAAAGTTGAAAAAAATTATTCTTCTTATACGATGTCAGACTATATTAACGATAGTTCAGCGCCGGTTATTAAATTAAATTATAACTCATCTCCAACTTCACAAAATAGCGGCACGGCGATTTTTGATCCAGGCGCTAATGGTAGCGGTGAAGCAATTAATACTTATGTTCCATTAAGCGTTACTAATATTAGTAATAAGACAGTCAAATTTGTTCTTAATGACGGAACAAATTATTCTGATGAAACTACTTTTACTAATAATCCAAGCAATGCTAGTGCTTCTCATGCTTATAGCGCAGTTACTGCCGCGAATAATTTAATCACTATAGTTTTACAAAATGATTTAACTCTTGGTTCTAATGCAAAATTAGTCTTAGAAGCCCAAAATGGTACAAGTGGATCTGGACTTTCTGGCCATGTCATATCTGGAAAATATACTGCCTTAGATTTAAACGGACATACCATAACGATGGAGGATGGATCAACAATTTACGGCCATGGCTTGATTTATGATTCAACAGGAGATGGTCAAATAATAGTTAAAAATAATGCTTCTATTTATTCTGGTTTCTTAGTTGAAGACTTTGGTGGTGGCGGACATACTGTCGGATCATATACTTCAAAAAGTGTTCCTTTCTCGTTATATTCAATGCCTTATATCAATACAACCATTAAATTCGAATATGGCGGAAAATTATATGGTTTAACTGAGCTCTTTGCTTATAGCGCATATAATCGAACGATTATGAATGTTATTGGGACTGATAATACATTCCTATTATCAAATACGCGTAATTCTTCTGATTCCTACATCATTCGTTCTGTTGAAGGCACGCATACAATTGATTCCACAAAAACAGATTATCGAAAATATCTTCCGTATGTTAATTATGATGAAATATACACGGCAAATAATGCGGAAATACAGTTAAACTCATTAAAAATGAATTTAGAATTCTCAGTTTCTGATCGTTTACCACCAATTGGTGTAACACTAGATATGATAGGTGTTCACTTTCCAATTCCACCTTGGATTAACTTAAATTTAACACATAATTCATCATTCACTTGGACTCAAAAAGTTGATATGTTCCCAGGAAGTAAAGTCTATTGTGACACATCATCGTCAGTGCATTTTGGTGATAGCGCAGGCTTAATGACCTTAAATAATTTTCTTTACCCTGTCTACTATACAATTAATCCATATGCAAGTAATTCACTTTATGCTGAATGGAATAAAATTACAGACTTACCTAATGTAACTATTGATGGTAATTTAACTGTTTCCGGCAATAAGAACGCATTAGGTGGAAACATTAATCTCACAAATAACAGCAATTTTGATAACAATTTATCTGAATTTTCAAAGCTGGATGATGATTGGTCTTGTTATTTCCGTGGCAGCAGTAGCATGGATAATGTTGACATAGCAAAATTAATTCGTGATTTTATTTTGGGTGGATTAAATAAAGAAGCTCTAACAAAAGCTATCTTAGACAATTTAAATGATGGAGCGTTATCATCAATCTTTATTTATCCTAAATCTTATAATAATATTATTCAGTCTTCGCAAAGCTCGTCATTTAACTATTACGATAATACTTATACTGATTCAAACGGTAATACTTATTTCTACTTTTGGCCAAACAACGGAAATACTACTCCTCGAATAACACCTTCTGAATCATATTCATATCAAACAGCTGATGATGTATTTAGTCAAACTATCAAAGTCCAAACCACAACAGATTACCAAACTGGTGAACCTGTTTATGAGAATATGACATTAAATTTAGCAGTTAAAAAGAATAATCGTTGGTACATAAACTTTGCAGGAAGTTTTATTGAAGCATTACCATTGAATTTATCATATACTGCCGAAGCGTCAATTAAATATGGATATTGGGACGAGAAACCCCTTGCTCCAACAGATAATAGTCTATGGACAAATAATATATCTATAGCATATTTGGAAAATTCATCTTTTGAATATGGTATCTATGGTAACAATGTAAATATCAACGCAGATGCGAGCAGATATAACTCTACATTCAAAGATACTTCCAGTACAATTGATAATTATTTGAATAATGTTATTGTAAAAGCTTCAGATAAGAGTCTATATAACAGTACTGATTCCATTATAGAACTTCCAAATAAAAGTAAGGATCCTAGCTGGACTAGTGATGGTACTGTAGTATATGAAAAAACATCATCAGCGACACCTATAAACGCTGGTTATGGTCAATTCTATTTTGATACGACAATGTGCTTATGGAGATGGAGGAAATAAACATGGAAAAACCGAGATTTAAAACACATTTCACAAGAAAAAACTTTATTGCTCTAGCGATAGTTTATTTCTATTTACTAGTCACTGTATTTTCAGGATTATGTCTTGATGCAAAAGGACTAATGAAAGAAGATAATCCAATTCAGATGCTAGGAAAAATATTATCCTTACCGAGCATTGATGCCTCGTTTGGTACATATATTTTATTTAGCATGGTCATTGTTTATTCATTACTATTTGCCGCGGCATTTATCTATGAAATGCGTTTAGCTAAATATTATGAAGAAAAAGCTGCATCATTAAAATGGATAGGCATTTATGTTGCAACATTCTTTATCTGCCTTATTTTAGCGTCAGTAATTGGCATTATCGCTCATATTCCGGTTAACTGGGAATATGTTGGAAATTCCTTTTTATTCGTTCTAGAATCCTTATTTGTCGGATTAATTATTTTCATTATTCTCGGATCAATTGTTTTATTCGCAGCAATGTTAGTTATCAATTTAAAATCAATTGATAAACCTTTCCGCTTCTTCAATAAAGAAACAAAAGAGCAAGAAAGCGAAGAAAAGGAACAAGAAGAAAAAGAACTCAATGACCAAGTTAAACAAGGTCATTTAGCAGAAACTTTTGGTGAAGTTTCACCTTCTTCTACAGCTTCAGTTAATAATTCATCATTAGTTAACCAAGCTGTTGCCTCACCTATATCTGATAATGAAGAACTCACTAAAGAAAAGGTTTTCCCTTCTCTATGTGAAATTGATGTCTTAGCAACATATCAAAATGAAGAATTTAATGATGATATTACCTTACCTGACTTAGTTACCAAATTTAGAAATTATTTAGCTAAAGAAGAAAAACTCTATTTTGATATCAATACTATCCGCTGCTTTATTTCGGCTTTATCGGCCTCAAGATTAATTATTCTTGAAGGTTTATCAGGAACCGGTAAATCTTCTTTAGCTAGATATTTTTCAGAATTTATCAGCGAAGAGTCTTTCTTTACTCCAGTTCAAGCAACTTGGAGAGATAGAACTTCATTATTAGGATACTATAATGATTTCTCTAAATCTTATAATGAAACAGAATTTTTAAAGCGTCTATATCAAGCTACTTATCGAGATAACCATATCAATATCATGGTTCTCGATGAAATGAATATCTCGCGCGTTGAATATTACTTTGCTGATTTCTTATCAATTCTTGAATATCCTATCGATCAATGGAAATTAAAAATCATGAATTTACCATTTAACTTTACCGCACCTGATCATTTAGAAAACGGAATTCTCGATATCGCTCCGACAACTTATTTTATCGGAACTGCTAATAAAGATGACTCAACTTATACCATCACCGATAAAGTCTATGACCGGGCTATCACTATTTCCTTTAATGAGCAAAATGATTACTTCTTAGTAGAAGGAGAAGCAGAGAAAATCACTCTTTCCTATAGCAAATTGCAGTCTTTATTCTCTGAAGCTCAAAATAACGAAGCTTATCAATTATCAAAAGATGATTTAACAAAATTTAAAGTTCTTACCGATTATATCTATGAGACATTTGATATAACATTTGGTAACCGTATTCTTAATCAAATTATTCTTTTCACCCCGGTTTTTGTTGCTGCTGGAGGAAGAAAAGAAGACGCTCTTGATTTTATGCTCTGCCGTAAAATCTTAAATAAACTCGATGGACGCTTTGAAGACTATGTCGAACAAGGCTTAGAAGACTTACTCGATTTAATTAACAAAACTTATTCAAAAGAAGATTTTACATTATCAAAGCAATTTATCAAAAAATTATTAAGAAGATTCTAAGATGAAAGAAATTAACTATTACGCAAAATTGAACGATGAATTAACCAGTTATCTTTCTAACTGTGTTTCTTTAACAACGTTTGAAGAATTATTAAACGATGATAAAATTCATTTAACGAACAATACTAATTCTCTGCTTAATAGTTATATCAAAGACATTAACTATCTCTTCGATGTCATTATTTCTATCGCTTTATCTCCGCATTATTTAAATAGTCCTGAGACTTTATTAATTAGAAGCGAACAGTCTTATCAAATTGATAATGAAGACTATATCAATACCTTACGCGATTCTTCTCTGTGGAAAAGAAAAGGTGCAAAATTAGCTCCTGAATATGTTTATAGCAAATCTTCTAAAGAGGATATCATCACTTATGAAAACAAATTTGTAATCTATGTTTTTAATTTGTTGATGCAAGAAATCAATAAATTCTATAAAGATAATCCGTTAGGAAATTCTTTAGAGAATCTTTATAAGCAAGAGCAGATAACTTTTTCTGAAAACAGTTTAGTAAACGATATCAAAGAGAATAATAAAAATATTTCCGCTTTGCTTAATAATGATAACCAGAATAATCAATTAATTAACAAAGTATACGCGAAAGGGAAAAGGATTGAGCAGACATCGTTTTATAAACTTTTATCAAAAGAAACGATATCCTTACCGATTATTCCAACAAATATCTTATTACATGATCAAAAATATTATTATCTCTACCGCTTTTATCGAACTAATCTTAAAAGAACTAATGATGATTCGATGTTTGTAAATTACGTAATCTTAAAAATTTTAGAAACTTTAATTGAAAATAAATATCGCTTTAATAAAACATCATCGCTCACTTTTAGCGATAATCAAATTCAAATAACTGATTTAATTTGCTCTAAAGATGGATTTACATATCAATTTAACAAAGATGGTAACCATCTTTATCTCGATGTTAAAAACGGTACTAGTTATTCCAAAAATCTAATCATAATCAAAGAAGAATTAGATGAAGCAATTTTTGAAGAATTTGATAATGTCTTCTATATCTGCCAAATAAATAAATCTAAGCAAAATAAGAATGTCTTAGAGATTGATGTTTTGTCTAAAAAAGATTCACGGGTTAGCTTAGATGATATCTTCTTATCATTAAGGCTAACAGTCAAAGGCACGTTATCTAAAAAATGTCCTATCTGCGGAAAACTCTCATTAAAAGAAGATAGACGTTTCGATCAAGATAACTTTTTCTGCCATAACTGCAATTCTTCTCTCGCACTTATAAAAAAAGGTCAAGCCAAATTAATCTGGTTAAAATCTCTCTGGGGAGGCTTATATGGAAAATAAAGCAATTGAAATAATTAACCTTCACAAATCGTATGGCAATAAAGAAGTCCTAAAAGGAATCTCTTTAAGCGTGGATAAAGGAGAGATTTTTGGATTGTTAGGAAAAAATGGCGCGGGTAAGTCGACATTAATCGATTGTATGATTGGCTTAAAAAGATTTAATGATGGTCAAATTTTAATTGATAATCTCGATATTAAAACCAAGCCTTTAGAAGTTAAAAATAGTTTTGGCTATGTTCCAAGTGAACCTCTTACTTATGAAATCATGAACGGAAAAGAATATCTTGAATTTATCGCCTCATGCTATCAAATGAGCCAAGAAGCCTTCGAAAGCAATTTTAACTTTTTAAAGAATAAATTTGAACTAGCCGATGAAGATTTGCTTCGCCCAATTAAAGAATATTCTCACGGCATGAAGCAAAAAATCTGTTTGATGGCTTCTTTAATTCATAATCCATCACTTTGGGTTCTCGATGAGCCGACTGTCGGATTAGATATCATCGTCTATGAAACTTTAGTCAAAATGATGAAAAGCTATGTTCAAAATAAGAATACGATTTTTGTTACTTCCCATAATATTGATTTAGTCGCGGAAATCTGCGACCGCGTCGCGATTATCAATGACGGGCAAATTGATCTCTTAATTAATTTAAATAAAGAGCCGTTCAAAAGAAGAAATTTAAAAACCATCTTCTTTAAAGTATACGGAGAAAAATTATGATTCTTGATTTACTGATTAAAGATTTCAAAGAACAAAATGAGGTTAATAAAAAAAGGAGAGTTATTAAGATTATCTCCTCTCTTTTCCTTTGCGCCTTATTTATCGCTTTGGAAACTTTTATCTTTATTTCAGTAAATAAAAAGATTGAAGTCTTCTCAAAGGGATCTAATTATGGATTTTTAGTCTTATTCTTGCTTTTAGTTGCTTTACTTGCAATATTTTCTTCATTAAATAAAGCCTATCGTTTTTTATTTAATGAAAAAGATACTTTATTGCTAAGCTACCGACCACTGGTCAAAGATGATTTAATAATTGCTAAATTTCTAATGATTTATTTAGGCGAAACGGCAACTTTATTTCTCTTTTCATTCCCGTTATTTATCAGTTACGGAATTAATAATATCTACATCGCATCATATTACGTCCTCAGCGCGCTTTATCCATTTTTTGCTTCATTAATTACCTCATCTTTAACCTTTATTTTATTAATACCTTATAAATATTTTATCGATTATTTAAAGAAACATTATTTATTACAAATCTTGATAAGCGCATTTATTGTTATTATTCTTTGCTACCTTTATCAATTTGTTTTAAATCTCTTTCTTAATATCATTAATAATTCGAAATTAGATTATCTTTTCAATCAAGATTTCATCGCTTTTTTAGATTCTTTATCAAAATATGCCTTTCCTCTATCTTCGCTGCTTGATGTCTTTATTAAGCAAGATAATTTGCTTTCTTCCCTAGCCATCTATTTAGGGATGACGATGATTTTATTGGCTTTGGCCTTTATCTTAATAGAAGCTTTTTATCATCTTTATCTAACTGATTCAAAAGAAAAAAAGAAGAAACAAATCATTAATAAAGTAAAAAAGGACTCTGTCTTTGTTTCTTTAATTAAAAAAGAGTTAATTTTAGTTTTCCGCGGATCAAACGATTTATCTTCCTATGTTTCATTATTAATCATGCAGCCATTTTTTACTTACGTTGTTATCTCCTCACTAACTTCGTTACTCTACGTAAATATGGAAATGTTATTAACTTACTATCCGGAATTGATTAATGCTTTAAATATTACCTTAATTCTTCTCTTTTCTTCGGTAATCGCCTCTCAATCAATGGATGCTTTAAAAAGAGAAGGCAAGGGTTTAATTGTCAGTAAAACTATCCCGATTTCCCCTATTTATCAGTGTTTAATAAAAATATTAATTCCGTCTTGCATTTCTTCTTTATCGTTAATTATTTCTTTAATAATATTAATTTCTTCAAACAATATTTCTTTAAACGTTTTCTTTAT
>CALVJL010000016.1 GCA_944332075.1 uncultured Bacilli bacterium | reverse complement strand
ATCAAAAAGGGCAACATGAAACAAAAAAATCCCATAGTCATGGGATTAAATAACATAAATGGTGCCGTCTATCGGAATCGAACCAACAACCTATCGATTACAAGTCGATTGCTCTGCCAGTTGAGCTAAGACGGCGTTTGCGTTACTATAATATTAGAAATAAATAAAAAAATCAACTTATTTTTTATTTATTTTTAGAAAGATTTATTTATGATCACTTTGCAGGTATTTTCCTTTCAAATTAATTTGTTCTCTTTAATAGCGTTTTTAGTCGGAATGCTCTCCGGAATGGCTATTTTATTTTTAATTTACCTATTTAATGCCTTAGTCAAGCTTAATAAAGATGCTGTTAAGCTCAATAACCGAATTCAAAATATTTCTAAAGAAGAAATTCAAAAAGTTATTAGCAATTATCAAGAAGCCTTCACTGATGAGAAAAAAAGAAGAGGTGAACTCCCACTTGATTATTTTAAATCATCCATCGCAGATATGGTAAACTCAATAGCGAAAGAATTTTATCCCGATTCCAAAAGGCCATTAAGCGAATTAACGCTTAACGAGCTCATTTTACTAGATCATTACATAATAGATAAAATTGATAATCTTTTGTCTAAACGCGGATTTAAATTATTTAGAAATTTAAAACTATCCACAATTTTAAAACTTATCGATGCGAAAACCAAAGTCGATGAAACAAAAGTAGTAAAAACTTATAAAAAATATAAATTACAAAAAGTTGTTAATGTTTTAACTACCGCTATAAATTTTATTAATCCATACCACTGGTTTAAAAAGCTCGTCGTTAATCCGTCGATAAATGCTTTAATAAATAAAATATGCTTAATTTGCTATTCTATCGTCGGAGAAGAGACCTATAACGTTTACTCGAAGCAAGCTTTTCTTAACGAAGATGACGAATTACAAAATTTATTAAAAGAAGCTGAAAAAGACTCAAGTGATATTGAAGAAAGAGGAATAATTGTTAACGATCAGGAATAGATTTCTTTTCTTCGACAATCGCAGCAATTTTATTTTTCTGATCAATCTTGCTTAGATCAATTTTTCTTCGAATTCGATAATGAGAGATATTTTTTAAATAAATTTTAACGTATGTCGCGATAATTTTTGAAAACATCTCTCGTTTTTCTTTGTCTTTTAATATCATCGATAAGGATTTAACTGCTAAAAATAATCTCCGATCGATATTTTTTAGCATATCGTGCACTGTAACAATTTTTGAATCATCGATTACTGAAAAAATTATATCGATAAATTCTTTTTTCTCCTCTGTGCTTAACGCTTTTAAAAAGTCGTGCATATTGTATGATAAAAACACTGATGAAGAAGATAAATTTTTTACTTCGATAAATTCCGAACCATTCAAATACCAATTATATGGAGAATGCTGAAATATAGAAAAGCTTCGAGCTTTGACAATTTTTGCTTTGACCTTACTTTCTAAAAGAATACCAATCATTGAATCAATCGGCATAATCTTTTTTATTTTTGCAGAAATAGCTTGATACGATGGTACTTTATCAAGAGCTTCTCTAAATCCAGGGCCATCTAAATCATAAATATTAACAATTCTTTTTTGAATATCATATGGAGCGTAGCAAGCTGAATGCACCGCTAATGCTCCGCCTTTTGAATGTCCAATTACCATTAAAGGTGATGAAGGAAAAAGCTGTCCTATCTCCTTTAAATAACGATCAGCTTCTAAATAGGAAGGCAAGTAATCATTTATCGACATCATCAAATCTTCTTTCCAGCCGACTAATGATGAATCAGTCCCGCGATAGCAAACGCAGATAAGCCCGTTATCAAGAATAAACGTAATTGCAAAAAACTGGATAGCTAATTCTTTATCAAATTTATTTTGAACATAATTTAACCTAATATTGCCAAATCTTTTGCTTTTCGCGCATAAGAAAAAGAACTGCCTATCCTTGTTACTAGTTACTGTACCTTCAAGAAGATAATCAATTAATTCATTATCATTAAGATGTTCTAGAGTAACATCCTTTCCGTTACTTTCTAACGGTGAAACTAAATCATTGAAATTAAGATAACTAAGTACACATAAACACGCGGCATCAACCTCTGAGAAAGGTTTTGCAACAAAACTCTTCTCCCCGTATCGCTTTACGTAATCAAAAATCGTATATTGTTTCATAACTTTATTATTGCATTGACTAAAAAAAGAATAAATAAAAAAAGTTCTCCCGGCGAGTTATGTTGTGTTTGGGGATATTTATGAAGGGACACCGGAGAACTTTTTTCTAGGAAATCAATATTCTGTGATTATTATTGAATATCATGGGGTATTTCCTATTACAGACGTATGATATATTCCTTTTTTAAACTCAATTTAAACTCTCTTTAAACTAACTTTGAATTATATCTTTACGGAATTCGATGATAAATGTCGTTCCTTTTCCGAGTTCGCTTTTAACGTTTATTGAGCCATTTAATAAACGAATAATTTTTCCAACAATAGTTAATCCAAGGCCGTTGCCTTCCTTACTATGCGAGGTTTCTCCTTGGAAAAAGCGTTCAAAGATATGCTTAATGGTATCTTCGCTCATGCCCTCTCCGTGATCGGTAATAGTAACTGCTATAACATCTGTGACTTTAAGTTTAATCTCAATTAAGCCACCTGTTTCCGAAAATTTTATCGCATTAGATAAAATATTAATCCAAACTTGATCTAAAAGTTCACCATCGGATTTAACAGTTACAGCATCTAAATCGATATCTAGTTCAATTTGTTTATTTTCAAACTTATCTGCCAATGTCAAAATACATGTTCTAATTTCTTCATCTAGACGGAAAGAATTAAATTCTAGTTTAACATTTTCATTATCGAGTTTAGAGATTTTTAAAACATTGGAAACAAGCGTTGATAGTTTATCAATTGATTGATTTATTTTGCTTAAACAGATACTTTTTTCATCATCGTTTAATAAAGAATTTTCAAGAATATTAACATTGCTGCGAATAACCGCTAAAGGGGCTTTAAATTCGTGTGAAACATTAGCTACAAAATCATTAGAAAGGGTATCGACTTTTCCTAATTCTTCAACCATCTGATTAAAACTATTTAAAACGTTCTCTAATTCTGGGATTACTGATTTCCCCTCTATTCGAACAGAGAAATCACCTTCAGCAACACGTTTAGATTTCGCAGATAATTCAACAAATTTTTTCAAAATTCGCTTACCGACAAAGTAAGAGAAAAATGAAGATAAAACCGCGGAAGCTAAATAAACAGACACAATTGTAATAATGGTTGTCGAAGCAAATCCCCTAAGAAGCAACGGAGCTAATGGAGATAGTAAAATAAAGCATAAAATAATTGCTACTAAGATAAGCAGCACAAAAAAGAAGACGAAAATAAAGATTGAAAATCTTAAATATAAATAGGATTTTTTCTCTTTTTCATCCATTTTATTTTTTTACCGCCTTGTAACCTAATCCGCGAATAGTAACAATATCAAAATCCGGATTATTTTTAAATTTATCGCGTAAACGATTAATATGTGTATCAACAGTTCTCTCTTCAGAGTTAGAATCAATACCCCAGAATTCATCCATTAACTGAATTCTCGTAAAGATTTTATTTTCGTAGGAAAGCAATTTAAATAAGATTTGGAATTCCTTTTGAGGTAATTCAAAAACTTGTCCGTTTGTCGTCACGGTGAGAGAATCGCTATCAAGGGTTGTTGATTTAAAAGTTAGTTGATGAGCATTGGAAATCCCAGCCCGTCTAAACAAAGAATTAATTCTTAATTCAAGTTCGTTTAAATCTAACGGTTTAACCATATAATCATCAGCTCCGGAAGTAAATCCTGCTTCTTTATCTTTAAATTGATCTTTTGCTGAAATAATTAAAACCGGAGCTTTAATATTGTTTTCGCGTAATTCTTTAATAAAAGTAATCCCGTCCATACCCGGCATCATAATGTCGGTAATAATCACATCAACAGGATATTTTTCTAATTCATCTAAGGCATACTTCGGGGAATATGAGCAATATACATCGTAGCCTTTTTTTGTTAAGAAGACCTTAATCGCATCGCTTAAGGCGATATCATCTTCAACCAATAAAATTTTAAACATTTGCTTATACCTCCTTAAATACCATAAAAGATTTATTTTAACTAATTATTAACTCTTTTTACTGAGAAGATAAATATGGATAAACATGAAAATAAAATATCCGACAAAAAGTAATAAAGCGACAATCATTGCAATTAATAAATATTTCTTAACTTCTTGATTGTCTTTAAAGAAAAAATAATTAAGAGCTAAAAAAGCGATAAGAATAATAACGAAACCTGCCATGACTATTTTGGTAAGTTTACGATAAGTTTTAATCTTCTTGCTGATGTCCGTCATTTTTAATTTCTCTAAAAGTTAAATCGATGTTATTAAGGGTAACTAACATATTATCCGGAACGCTTTTAACTAAGAAAACATTACCCCCGATAACGCAGTTATTACCAATAATAGTTTCTCCACCGAGAATCGCGGCATTCGCGTATATCGTCACATTATCTCCGATGGTCGGATGCCTTTTTTGCCCTTTCAGTAATTGCCCCTTGCTTAAAGAAAGCGCGCCGATAGTCACGCCTTGATATATCTTTACATGCTCACCGATAATTGCTGTTTCACCAATAACAATTCCGGTTCCATGGTCAATAAAAAAACTTTTTCCAATTGTTGCTCCCGGATGAATATCAATTCCGGTTTTACTATGAGCCATTTCCGTTAAAAGACGCGGCAAATAATAAATATTTCTTTTATAAATAACATGAGCAATCCTGTAAATAAAAATTGCTAATAAACCTGGATAAGTCAAAATAATTTCCGAAAAATCTTCCGCGGCTGGATCAGATAAATAAAAAGTTTTTAAATCACTTTCTAAAACATCATCCAGAGAAACGATTTCATCTAAAATCTCTTTAGCTAAAACTTCACTAGAACGCGGATCATTTTTTAATATTAAAGCTTTTTTTATTTCCTTATTTAAAATTTGTTCAGCCTTTTTTAAAGTGTTATGTGCTCCGTTTCCCTCTTCGCAAGAAAAATAACCCGGATAAAAATAATCGCGGAAGCAATGGATTAATTTTTTCATATTATCTCTGCAAGGCAAAGCTCTTTCGCCTTGAGACATTTTTAATACGCATCTATTCATTTTTAAAGCACCGAAAGATATCTTTCACCGGTATCCGGCAATAATATTACGCATTCCCCATTTTTAATATTTTTTAAGCCTTTTAAAGCTGCCATTAAAGCTCCACCAGAAGAAATACCGGCAAAAATAGCCTCTTGAGAAGCTAATAAACGCATACCATCAAAAGCCTCTTCATTTTCAACTGTTAAAATCTTATCAACATACTGCTTATCAAATGTTTTAGGTACAAAATTAGCTCCGATACCTTGAATTTTATGGCTTCCAACTTTGCCTTGAGTTAAAAGAGGTGAAGAAGCTGGTTCGTAACCAATTATTTCGATATCTTTATTTTTTTCTTTAAAGAATTTTCCGCATCCAGAAATTGTTCCGCCTGTTCCAATTCCGGCAATAAAGTGGGTAATTGAAGGCAAATCACGATAAATTTCTGGAGCAGTCGTCTGATAATGCGTTAACGGATTTATCATATTTTCAAACTGCGAAGGAACAAAGACTTTACCTAGTGATTTCTTTAATTCTTCTTGCTTATCAAGCGATCCTTTCATCCCGTCTTTAGCGTCGGTTAAAACAATTTCTCCTCCATAAGCCTTTATCATTTTTTGTCTTTCAATAGACATTGAAGAAGGCATAATGCAGATAAATCTTAAATGATAATAGCTACATGCAAAAGCTAAGCCAATTCCGGTATTGCCGCTAGTAGCCTCGATAACAACTGTATCTTTATCGATTAAACCTTGCTTTAATCCTTCTTTAAGCATCATTAAAGCAATTCTAGCCTTAACTGATCCCGACGGATTAAATGATTCAACTTTCGCGTAGAGATGATATGGCAGAGAAAACATCTTTTCAATATGATGCAAACGGACTAAAGGAGTATTACCAATAGTATCGAGAATTGAATCGTATAGCATTATTTAATAAGCTCCTTCATCGTCTTAACTAATTCAGATAATTTATTGCAAACTGCTTCAAATGGCTTGCTGGTAGTTAAATCAACGCCGCCTTTTTTAACAATATCAACTGGATACATTGATCCGCCGAGCTTTAACATTTCAATATATTTTTCTTTAGCGCCTGGAACATTATTTTTGACGTTTTGATAAATTTCCATTGCCGCGGATAAACATGTCGCATATTGATAAACATAGAATGGAGAATTAAATAAATGAGGAATATAAGCCCAAACAAACTTCTTTAATGGTTCGGTCTCTAAATCTATTCCGTAGTATTCAAGATATAATTCTTTCATAATATTGCAAAGAGTTTCATATGTTAAGCCTTCACCATTAAGAGCTTTTAAGTGAGCTTGATATTCAAAATCAGCAAATAAAGTTTGACGGTAGAACGTTGAAACAATTGAATCGATTTGCTGCTCAAGAGCTTGAATCTTTAATGTCTTATCATCACTATTCTTTAGTAAGTAATCTAAGAGTAATTGTTCGTTGAAAGTCGAAGCTATTTCAGCGACGAAAATAACATAATCTTTAGTCGCATATGGCTGATTTTCTAAAGAATACAAGGTGTGGATTGAATGACCGCATTCATGGATTAACGTAAATAAACTATTCAAATCATCTGTGTGATTAAGAAGAATATATGGACCATATCCTTGAATTTGTGATGAATAAGCTCCGGAGCGCTTGCCATCACGAGGATAAACGTCAACGTGTTCTTCTTTCATAGCAATTTTTGCATGGTTAACAAAATCTTCACCCATGACTTCAAGAACTTTCAAAACAGTATTATAAGCTTCTTCATAATCGTATTTAACATCGCTATGAGCCATCGTCAAAATTCTATCATAGGTATGGTATTCTTTTAGGTGGAAGAAATCTTTTCTTAAACGAATCCATTCTTTTAATGGTTCAGTATGTTTTCTAACCGTTTCAATTAATGATAAATAAACGCTTTCTGGAATTTTATTGTGATCTAAAAATGTTTCTAGAATCGTCTTATAGTGACGGTTTTTCATCATTGCGATATCTTTATCAATTACACCTTTATAAATAGCTGCAAAGGTGTTTTTATGAGTTTCGTAATGTTCAAATAATGCCTCAAAAATCTTTTTTCTATCTTCTTGGCTTTTTAATGTTCCTAAATAATAGGTGTAGTTATTTTTATTAATAGCCAACATGCCTTCAGAAGTTTCAACATTTAATGTTTTATTATCGCTGTTTTCAAGCATTGCATAAAGCGAAGAAAATGCTCCGGTAACAGTAGAATAGTTTGCAATAATTGCTTCTTCTTTAGCTGTTAAAACGTGGCTAGCTCCATCAAAGGTTTTTCTAATTGAGAATAAATATTCTTTAATGATTTTGTATTTTTTACTCCATTCAACAAAATCTTCATATTTATTTTTAATAATTTCTTCATCAACGAAAGAAAGAGCAGAAACATAAGCCATATATAATGGTTGAAGTTTGCCCATCTCCATTTGAGCATTAAGATCTTTTTGATTTAAGTCAAAATTCATTGAAAGGCAAGCAAATAACTTTTCTAAGACTTGCTCAGTTTCTTTTTCTAAAGTGAAAAAAGCTGCGACGTCTTCTGCATTATTTAATCTTCCCTGAAATTTTTTTAATTCTTCAATTTTTGAATAGATAAATTCTTTATCTTTTTCAATTTCTTTATTAGAAGGATAAACTTCTTTTAAATTCCATTCTTTAATCATCGTTTTACCTCATATTTCTTTCTTAATATAATTATTATATCGAAAAACACTAAAAAAGTGATAAGGAAAAATCCCTATCACTTTATCAAGTCTATTTTTGTAAAGTAAATTCCATATATACCGGATTATGATCGGAATAAAGGAATTGATTATCAACGTTTTCTACTAAATTGATTTCAATATTATCAGAAACGATAAAGCCATCAACAACGCAGGTATAAGTTTCATCTTTAATATAAATCATATCTGCTCCGCGGCAGGTTGGAGCATTATTATTTGCATCGGCGAAATGATATCCTTCTGTCAAATCATCATCGCTAATAAAGGCTAGCCATGATGGTACCTTTTGGGTAGTTTTGAAATAAGTAGATGAATCAGCGATATCGTGATTAAAATCTCCTCCCGCAATAACATAGTTACCATTATCGCGTTCAGTTTTTAATATCTCATTAAGCATAGCGATTTGTTTTGCCCGGTATACCCCACCTTCATCATAGGCTGATAAATGCAAATTAATTAAAACTAAATAATTTTCTTGTCCTTCAAGAGGAAGATAATTAATCGTTAAGCAACGGTCTAAATCAAAGAATTTTTCTAAAAATCCCTCAGATATCGGTAAACTTCTTCTGATTGATGATTCAATATAATAACGGCTTAAAGTTTCCGTTCCCGCTTCAACTGCTCCATGAGGATCAGTCAAAGGATAGCATAAAAACGGAGAATGGAAATTATTTGTAAAAATATTTCCGTATTCAGGGAAGGCTTCGACAATCATATTTGATTGATTAATATGATAAGAACGAGTCGAATCGATATCCACTTCTTGAGTAAAATAAAAATCTGCATCCAAAGATTTCATTAGCTCAATTGAACCTTCGGTGTTTTTTAAAACATCTTCTTTAGATAGTCCCTTCGCGTGCTCACCTTGAGTTTTTGTTCCGTCAAACATCTCACCGGTATCCATAAAGAAGGTATAGTCCTGTTGATACGCTCCAAATCCAATATTATAGGTTATAATTGAATATTTTTGTTCTGATTGGACTTTTTCATTTTGATCATTATTGATATTTAAAGCTAAATTATCTGCTATTCGGTAATAACTAGCCTGCATATAGATAACATATCCTCCGACAACAGCTATAATTAATACAACAATAGTCAATAAAATAATCAAAACGATTTTCCACCAGCTTAAACGTTTTTTTGTCATATGAAAATACCTCTAACGCAATCATAACACAAGGCCATGTTTCCCGCTAGAGGCATTCTTTACATTTTCTTTACAAATGCTAATATTATTTATTTTTCTTTTGCTTTTTTAGCAATTTTTCTTGTTTTTTTGCTTGATATTTTCTTTCTTCCTCTTCAAAGGACAGACCTTTCTTTTCACAACGCATTCTAAGTTCATTAATACGTGCTTCTTCTGCTTCTAAATCGGCTTTTTCTTGTTCTAATCTGAGTTTTTCTTGTGGTTCAATCCAAACACCGCCTTCAGCTAAAACCTTTTGTTTTTGTCTTTCGATAATTGTTTCATGGTCATTATCAATTTGTTTTTCAACATTTAATAATAACATCAGTATAACCATAACTAATCCAGCAATCGCGCCAAACCATAAAAAGAAAAACGCGGTAATCGGTGAATTAGCCACATTACTTGGATGGAATAATTTAAATATTGCTATTGCTAAGCCGTTTACCGTAGTTAAAATGGCTGTATAAATAGACATAGAAATTCCGTCAACTCTAAATCCGGCTTTAGCTTCAATATGGTCAAGAACATCGCTAAATAAAGCCATCATACAATAGGAGACTGGAATATTACCAATACCTAAAAGAGTTTGTCCAACTAACACTACATAAAAGTTAGATGGAGCAATTCCGCAGATAGCAGATCCGGCAATAGAAAACAACGCCCCGATAATAATGAAGGTCCGCTTACCAATTTTATTTGCTATCGGCCAAGCGATAAGCATTCCTAAAGCTAAAGGTATGCCAGACACCAAAGCTAAAACTGATTGGACTAACGAAGCATCCATTGTTATACCAAAAACAGAAACTTGAGAAAAATATTCTTGAGCGTAGATGCTAAACACGTATCCGCCGCGGTAAATGACTGATGATTGGTAGAAGAGGTAAAATACCATAATAATCCACCAATATTTCTCCTTGGCAGCAGCTTTAAACTGTTTAGAGGTGGCAATTTTTTCTTCTTTAAGATTTAGCATTATCGCTTCTTCAGTAATTCTTTCTCTAGTGAAATAATATTCAACTAAACAGCAAACAAAGGCGATTACAACAAAGATTGTCATAACGAGTCCCCATTTTTCTGAGGTGCTCATCGAAGAATTTTCACCATTAATCCATCCGAGAACTAACGGCATTAAAATTGAACCAATAAATCCGTTTGCAGCTACAGCCGGAATATTAGCCACGACAGATACTAAAGATCTTTGACGCGCGTTTCTTGTTGACAGTGACACCATTAAATAATGTGCTGAACCATACATTGGATTAGCTATTGATTGAAATAAGTTAAAAGTGACGGCAATATAAACCATTTTCGCAACAGGATTAATATTCGGAACAAAGAACATTAATAATCCAGACACTAAAAGGACTGGAGCAGCTAAGAGAATATATGGGCGAGCTTTACCATTTCTATTACGAGTTTTACCGATAATAATCCCCATGACTATATTACCTAAAACCATCGGGATGACTGAGACAAGCGGTAATAATGCAACAAAGTTGGCATTAAGTGATAACGTGTCATAATACGACATATAATAAAGAGAGATTACTGTCGTCATCATTAAAACGCCAAAAGGTCCAAGAAAATATCCAAAGATCATTTCTTTCAAACCGACATTAGCTGATTTAACTCGCGTATTAAATACTTTGCTATTAAATAATTTCATAATCATTACCTCAAAGAACAAAAACTCCCCAAGGATTTTGCTTGGGGAGCTAATAATTTTTTATTTACTATCTTCTAGTTTGAAGAAATTAGTAACCAGTCCTCCGATAATTGAGAGGATTAAAAATATTAATGTCACCAATAATTCTGGATAATCTTCAGTAAACGAGTAATGATTAGTGAAGATATATCCTAAAATATCGACTCTATCACCGATGAACATCACCGTTCCAGCCATAGCTAATGTAACAAAGATAATCGGAGTTAGATTAATTGGATCTATTTTAATCTTAAATACTTTAAGAATTTCAACGATTAAAGGCAAGGCAATCGATAAAACGGAGAGTATGACCGTGACAATGGTCAATTTATGTTCCTTGCCTCCATCTATCAAAAAGAAGACAAAGCCAATAATAAATAGCACATAACTAACTAAGAACAGATAAAAACCTGCGCTTTTATTTTTGATATAGTTCTTAAGCATATTTACGCCTCCTCTTCCTCAGATGGCTTTTTGCCAATATCACTGCTCAAAATAGTTAAGACAAGTCCGCCGACAGCTAACACGGCAAATGCACTACCTAAACCTAAAAGCAATCCTGGCCAATATCTAACAATTTTGAATGTCGCACCAGTTACCTGATTAGAATTAGCATAAGTATATAAAGTATAGTGAATTGAATCATATGCGCGTTCCATCAGTTTTAAATCACCAGATATTTGTTTAGCAACATCAGCAGTTCTCCAAAGAGCAGAAGTAGCTAACATACTCGTTCCACCAGTTGACATAGAAGTAATCCAGTCGAGATATGGTTGATACATAGCGTATGCCGCATCAGTCATATCTAATCCGGTAAAGCCCCATTCTTGTCTTAAAACAATCGTATTAAGAGCTTCATTAGCAGCACCTGAATATAATCCCATTCTCGAATAGGAATTCATAACGCCGCCAGCATAATTATTTTCGCATGGTCCTTGGAAAGCCCGTAGTTCATTTTCTCTGATTTGTTGCTCTGTTAAGAACTCAGCAATGCCTTGACGGTTATTTTCAATATCATTAAATGCAAAGTGCTTAAGAATAGCCACATTACCAAATTCTTTCATTCCTGATGTAACTTCACTGCAGATAAGATTTGCTAACATCGAATCCTCTGAATAATATTCATGGTTCCGTCCGCCATAAGGAGTACGATGAAGATTATTACCTGGACCAAATTGAGTTGAATATCCACTCCAAAGTGAATCATTACCGAACATTTGCCCTTCTTTATTAGCTAATTCTTTATTGAAAGTAGCAGCAACTACCGGTGCGCATGGCATATTAGCAAAGGAATAACCATTATTTGGATCATTTGCTTCAACATAATATTTAGAATCTTCATTCATGTTGAAATTAGCACCAAGTGTGGTATACATGCCGATTGGTCCGTCATATACGCCCCATTTATTAATACCAAAAGAAGTTAAATCATTGGTGTTATTGTATTTTAAGATAATTGTCAAAGCATCGACAAAATCCATCTGTAAAATAAATTCTTTCCACTTTGGATCATTGAAATCTAAGCCGACAAGTTCACTGATTTTGATACCTTTATCATTACCCCATTGATATTCAGAAGTATCTTCACCTGTCTTGACAGTATAGAATTTATTTTCTAAAATATCTGCCATTTCTGGAGTAATTTCAATATCTGAATCATATTCTTCTGGGAAGGTATTCCAGTCGCTTCTTGTTAAATAAGTAACAGCGTTTTCCTTAAAATAATTATAATCAGCATTTTCAAATTGATTAGAAACGCGGGTTCCGTTTTTAGAATTCGCATAAGTATAATCATATCCGTCACCAGAATCAATAGCAATTTCTTGAGAGATAACTTTATTTTGGAAATCGTTATTAACGTAATCCATTCCGTCACTTGCAGTCTTACCTTGATAAGCTAAGATATTATTTAAAGCATCATGGGCTCCGTTTCCAAGAGCGAAGTAATAATCTCCAATATCAAGAATATATGCTCCCTTCAAATCATCATAAACAATTGAAGAATTATAAGAAGCTAAATATTGTCCTTCAAAGGTTAATTCAAGAACTTCACTAGCATCCGGTGCAAGTTCACTTGTTTTTTCAAAGTCAACGAGTAATACAGCTGACTTTTCAACTCCATCGCGTTTATCATTTTCTGTATAAGGCGACTGCATATAGAGCTGAACAGCATGTTTACCTGCAACATTACCGGTATTTGTAACTTTAACATAGGTAGTATAAGTTTTATCTTCTGAATTATAAGTTAAAACCGGTGTATCAGTTGCTGTTCCTTCTTTATCAGCGACAAATTCTTCTGAGAATGTTGTATAAGATAAACCATATCCAAAAGAATAAGTAACTTCATCGTTATAATTCCAAGTTGATCCACTTGTAACACCTTTATTGACTTTAGCATTAGTCCCCTTTGGATCGTTTACTGAATCATAATAACGAGTTTCATAATATTTATATCCAGTATAAATGCCTTCAGCTTGAATTAAATAAGCATCAGCATACTTTTGATATTCATCAGAAATTGCTGTTGTGTAGTTAGAAAATAAATAATTACCATAGTTTTGCGCTGCTGCAGAATTAGCAGCATTTACAGCGTAAGTATCGCTAAGTTGACCTGATGGATTAATATCACCATGGATAATTTTAGCTACGCTCTCAAATCCTAATGAACCAGGATATCCGCACCACAAAATAGCATCGACATTTTCGTTATTAGCGCATTCATCAATTTCAATTGGTGAAGCCGTATTCAGAACGATAATTACTTTATCAAAGTTTTTAATAGCTTCATCAAGCATAGCTTTTTCATTAACTGATAAAGCCATTCCTGTTGGGCCTTCATGTCCATCGGCATCAGTAATAATAGTATCTTTACTATAATCCGCTTCTTCCGCACTAGCTCTAGCGATTACGCAAATCGCGGCATCACCATAGCTAGAAAATGATGAAGTAACAGAACTATTAAGGCTCACTTCCCCAGTATTGTAACGTTCAAAATCTGGGCTCGCGCTCCGAGTGTTACCAGCTGATTTATAGTAATCAATCGCTGTTTGATTTAGACTATAGTAATTAGATAAAGCACTCTCTAAAGAAATTTTTTCTGCTTTATCAGCGACATAGGATGCAATATTTCCGCCATATAAAGGATAATGGCTCGCCGTACCTAGCAAAGTTATATTATTGGCATTTGTTAAAGGTAAAGCCCCGTTATTTTTTAATAAAACTGTACCTTCAGCTGCAATCTGTTTAAGAGTATTATCTCTATCAGTAATGAAATCTGTTGTATTTTCATAAGGCGATTCATAAGTTTTTGCCTCTTCACCACTAGCTTGTGAAGAAACAAGTGGAGCAAATAATTGATCGGCTACTGTCTGATAATTATTAGCAATTGTATAACCGGTAAAAACACCCACAGATAATACCGCGAAAACAGAAGTCAGTCCATGCCAAAGAAAGTTAAGTTTCTTAAGCTTTTTCATTTTCTTCACCTATATATTACGCGTTTTCAATACTAATAATTTTTAATGTCTCTTCATCAACAGTAACTTTTTGAGCTACTGGTGCAGGATTGCCTTCTGCATCTTGTGAAGCAACAACAAACATAGAATTGAACCAATAATTGATTGAAGAATCTTCAGCAAATGTTGTTTCAGCCATATCGACATGATCAATTGCCATAACTTTTGTTAAGCCTTCATTAGAATCAAGAACGACTGTATTATCAACCATGCTGACATAAACTGTCGCGCCATCTTGTTCTTTTTCCATATAAGTAACGCCGTTAGCATCAGACCAAATTGGATATCCATCTGGATCAATTTCTTGTTCAGTCTCACTATAAACTACCTTTGATGTAACACCAGCTGCAGCAGTTTCTTCACCAGGATAAATTAAACCAAAGCTATCAAGATATGAAACATACATATCAGAAATAAACCAAAGGCGCGATCCATCTGTTGGAATAGCTAAAGTATAAACACCTTCTTCTGTTGAAGTATATGTGCCCTTAAATGTAATTTTCAAATCAAACCCAGTGTCTTTAGCACCTGCTTGATATGCTTCTTTAACAAAAGTATAATTTCCATTATCCAATGTAAGAGAAACTTCAGTAATTGGGCTTTGAGTACCTAATAACATTCCGGCGTAGAGATGTGATGAAATATTACTAGCATACTCTTCATTATAATAATCTGAATCGAGATCAGAAGAAGCGCCGCCGACATAAGTGACAGCTTGACTGCCTCCACCGCATGCAACCAATGTTGCAGCACCAGCTAAAATAAGTGCTGGTAAAATCATTAATTTGTGTGTCTTTTTCATTTTGTTACCCTCCGTTAAAATAAAAATCTATTCTCAATACGAGTTATAGATACAAGACACACAGATTTTATTTTTTTACCATTTTTATGTCAATTAAATATGAAAGCCCTTTCAGGTAAATAGACAAAAACGCCTTTTTGTTACAAAAAAAGCGGATTACCCGCTTTCAAATATTTTCTTTAAAAATCAATTTTCTCTAAATTAATAGATTTTTCTTTATTATCGCTAAATCTAATTAACACCTTCTGATTGATTAAATCAAAACTAATAATTTGGCAATCAGATCCAGAAACTTTGATTTCATATATATTATTAATAGAACCCTTTTTATTAATTAACCTTTCAAAAAAATTAATTAAATTTTTATTAGGAAAGGATTCTGCCCCTCCTGGATAAGCGGTACTTAATGAAGATATTAAAACCGCCTCATCAATACTCTCGTAGTCAGATATATTTTTTGCATTAACAAATGTATGCAAATAACTACCCATCAAAGCATCACCTGCCCCGGTAGTATCAACAACAGATGATAATTTCAAAGGATTACGCGATGTTAAAAGTTTATCGCCAATTGATAACTGAACAAGATTTTTGCCATCAGAACGCAAATAATAAATATTTTTATCAATTTGATTTTCTAAAAGAAAATCTTCATCGCCAGAATATTTAATTAAATCAAATTGTTTCAAAAACTTATGATAAATTCTTTTAGCATCTAAAACTGAATTAAATATCTGCGCGCGATAATTGACATCGAACGAAACTTTTATCCCCTTTTTATGAGCTTTTATTAATAGCTGTTTTAAAAATTTACGTCCGTTTTCTTCTGAAATGAGAAAAGAGCCAACATGAATATGATTAGCTTTATCAACAATTTCATCAATCGCATCAAAGTCTAAGCACTGATCGACTTTATCTTCGCGATGAAAGAAAAAATCCCTTTCTTTATTTTCAGAAAATGTAACCTCGCTATAAGTTGTTTTCTTATTAGGTATTTGATCAATTCTTAAATAATCAAAATTTTGTTTTTTTGCAAAAGCGATGAGTTCCTTACCTAAATCATCATCGCCCACAACTCCATAGAAACCAACTTCATCACCTAATTTTTTTAAAAAGGCCGCACAGTTTAAAGGTGCTCCTCCAGGATGATAAACAATATTATCACCCTTCACGATATCCATTAATATTTCGCCAATTACAATAACCATAATTAAAATTTATAGATATAATCGTTTTTTCTTGGTTTAGCAGCGACTGCTCCATCAGGATAACCAATAGCTAATGCTCCAACACCGGTATAATTGCCTTCAATTCCCCATTTATGCAATAAAGCTTTACCTTTTTCCGAATCAAACATTTCTTTTTCTCTATGAATCCAGCAGCTACCAAGGCCGAGTGAATGGGCAGCTAACATCATATTTTCTAGTACGCAAGAACCATCCTCGACTTTAGTATGGACATCACTAGATGCTAAGACTAAGACAATCACATCTGCTCCATAATATGGATCACCATTAATCCCCATAATTTCTGCATTCATCTCTCTAAGAGTCTTTTTAGCTTCTGGATTTCTCACAGCAATAATTATTGGTGACTGTCTACCTCTGCCTGTAGGAGCATAGGTTCCCGCTTCTAAGATTAAATCCAGTTTCTCTTCTTCAACTGGCTTATTTAAAAATTTTCTAATACTTCTTCTAGTTAAAATATTTTCGATAACTTCATTTTTCATAAATTATCATCTCCTTTGTAATATTTTATTACAAATAAAGAAAAATGATTTATTTTTCTTTTTCAATCTTCAGAAATTGTCTTAATTTCTCGTTTTGAGGATTAACAAAAATATGTTCTGGTGTTCCCTCCTCGACAACTTCTCCGCTTTCCATAAATATGACATGGTTAGAAACGTTTCTAGCAAAATCCATCTCATGGGTCACCACGATCATAGTTATACCTTCAGAAGCAAGTTTTTTCATTACATCTAAAACTTCTTTTACCATCACTGGATCTAACGCGGATGTTGGTTCATCAAATAAAATAATACTCGGATTCATCGCGAGGGCACGCGCGATAGCAACTCTCTGCTTTTGCCCGCCAGAAATTTGATTTATTGAAAAAGTAGCACGTTCTTCTAATCCAACTTCTTTAAGGCATTTCATAGCGATTTCTTCTGCCTCTTTCTTGCTTCTTTTTAAAATCTTTCTTTGGGCAAAAACAACATTTTGTAAAACGTTCATATTATTAAACAGATTAAATGATTGAAACACCATAATCATATCTCTGCGAATTTGATTAATATTTCGCGTTTTAATTTCTTTAAGTTTTTGTTTAGCTTTTTTAACATCTTCAACATTTTTAGATGTCTTTATTAATTCTTTTAACTCTTTTATTTGTTGATCTCTAGCTTCTTTATTAACTCCGATACCTTGAAAATAAATGTCTCCTCCGGATGGGATTTCTAATAAATTAAGGCACCTAAGAAATGTAGATTTTCCAGATCCAGAAGGTCCGATAATAGAAACAATATCACCTTTATAAACATCTAAAGAAATATCTTTTAAAACAGAAGTAGTATCAAAGTCTTTTTTCAAATGTTCAACATGCAACAATAACTCTTTATTCATGCTCTATACCCTTCCTTTCTGAAAATGTCTACTTAGAAAAAATGGTCTTTTAATAATTTTTTCGTTATTCATTTTCATTTCTATTAACTTAAATATTAGTGAGAAGATAAATGTTAAAAGTAAATATATAACTGCGGTGATAATATAAACGCCAATTGCGTTATATGTATTATTAATAATGATTCTTGACCATCCATATAACTCTGTTAAACCAATAACATTTAAAACCGAACTATCTTTAATATTGACGATAAATTCATTACCAATTGAAGGTAAAGAATTTTTTAGAGCTTGAGGTAAAATAATGGATTTCATAGTTTGAAAATGGGTTAATCCAAGACTTCTACCACCTTCGAGCTGACCTTTATCAACTGAAGATATTCCTCCGCGAATAATCTCTCCAATATAGGCTCCAGTATTTAAAATAATAACAATACATCCGCAATAGAAATAGCCGTTAAAAATAACATTATTACCCATATTCACCCAATCAACAGGTATTATTAATGGAATGGCTAAAAAGAAAATCATGCCTTGAATCATCATTGGAGTCCCGCGGAAAATCAAAATATAAATATAAGCAATTGCATTAGCTATTTTTTTGCAAATTTTAATAAAAATATTATCATTTTGCGAAATAGTTAAGGTTCGACAAACACCTAAAAGTAAACCGATAATTACCCCTCCAAGTGTGCCGGCAATAGCTAAGAATAACGTCGTCGCTATCCCGTATCCAAATTGAAGAGCATACTCATTAATAATGTCAAAAACACTATTTGAAGAAGCTTCACCTTCAATTGCCGCCCACGGCAAAAGAGCATCCCATTCCATTTTTTGAACAAGCAATGTCATATTCAATTCTTCAGCGATTATTTTAGCTATTTCAATATCATAGCCTTCCGCATATTGATTAGATAATCCTGAAATTGGATAAGTATAATTATTAGGAGAAGTCTCTGTCCAATTAAACGAAGGATAATTGCATTCTAACCCGACAATAATAGTTCCATTACTTCCGACAATTTCACTTTGAATATTATCGGTTGGCTCATTATTATTTGAATTAAATGCAACCATTTCCGTCATGATTTCATTTCGATTTTCTGTAGATATATTAGCTAAAGCAGAATTAACAGATTCTTTGAACTCATCGTTTCCTTTGCCAATGCCAATAGATACTTTTAATTCGTTAAGCAAATCGCCAAGAATATTTTTATCAATATGGATTAGCATTAAATCAGCATTTCCACCGACATATGATTGAGCGACGGGTAATTCAGCAGTAAAGCCAAATGCTGCGCCATTAGTGACATTAAGCGCTGCCGTAGTAAACGAATCAACAGCATTCATTTTCTTAGCATTAAACTTCTCTACGAAGACATCAATCATGTCATAAGTTATAGTACCTGTTTGCGAAATTAAATTTTGACCATTTAAAATACTTGCTAGTTCTTCTTCGCTATAGATATGCTCATCGCTTAAAGAACTATCTTTTCTTACTACTAATACTAATTCGCTTTCGTAATAATAATCAGTAAAATCAATTGATTCTCTTCTTTCCTCTGTATCTGTCATACCGGCGATAATTAAGCGATAGGTTTGATCACTTGAATCACCGCATGAAGCAAGAAACAAACAAGAAGTGAACATCATAAAGAAACAAATAAAAAATTTAATTACTCTGCTTTTCATGTAAGCCTCCCTAAAATAAAAGATTGCATCATTACCGATGCAACCTTGAAAAAGTAAGCTCACACCGATAGCGCCTCTAGAAGAATTTCTAGGAGTCTATAGGGATATTGTCCCATAGCCCAATCAATGCTTATGCCTAAACATTGTTTCGGCAGCCTTGCCTTTCACTTGTTTCATAAGATGCCTCTTCCGCAAGTTACTCTTATAGGCTGCGCCTCTATCAATCTTTGTAAATAAAATATCGGTTTACGCTTTCTCTGTCAATAAAAAAATATCTTTTTTTAAATCTTAGAAAACACTTTTCCCAAGCTATCTTTAATTAATAAATTAGCTCGATAATCATAAGGTGTTGCTTGAGCATTTATCAAAACCAGTTTATCGCCTTGATAAAAATCCACAAGTGATGCAGCAGGATAAACTGTCAAAGACGTTCCTCCAACAATGAGCATATCGCATGAAGATATTAAATAAATTGCTTCCCGTAAGAGAAAATTACTAAGTGATTCTCCGTACATAACCACATCTGGACGGATAAACCCGCCGCAAGAGCAATAAGGGACACCATCTTGCGACATAATATCTTCGTATGAATATTTTTTATGGCATTTAACACAGTAATAACGATGCGCATTGCCATGGAGTTGATACACGTTTTTAGATCCTGCTAACTGATGAAGATTATCAATATTTTGAGTAATGATGGCTTTAACTTTATCTTCTTTTTCAAGCTCCGCTAAACGATAATGGGTAATATTCGGTTTAACCTCACTATTTTTATTAAATTGGCGAAAAAATTCATAAAATTCTTTCGGATGTGAAAAAAGAAAGTCATGCGATAAAATCGTCTCAACTGGCATATCTCTTTTCTGTTTATAAAGTCCGTTATCACCGCGAAAATCTGGTATACCACTTTCTGTTGATACCCCGGCTCCACCTAAAAAAATAATGTTATTAGAACTTTTAATCCATGTTTTTAAGATTTCTATTTTTTCATCAAATGATTTGTCTTCAATCATAATCACAACCTTTTTTATGAATATTATAAATTAAAGCAGGGATGACCTTCCCTGCTTAGATTATTTTTCCATTTGATAATTTAAATACTCAATATCCAAATCATCGGCATGACTAGAAATTTCATCAAAAGCTTCTTTTAATAATCTTTTGGTTTCCTCATACTTTTTTTCATCAATCTTATCGCTTTTTTTGCCATATTTAACAGCCGCGGCTAAAAAGGCAAAAGCCATCAACAAATCTTTTACATCTTTTTTGTCTTTCAATGGTTTAAATGGTGTATCTTTGTGTATTTCCTTTAAAATACTAATACAATTATTACTAACTTGATAACCCATAATTATTCTCCTTTAATTGATTTAATCATATCAAATAATTAACAACTTGAAAACATATTAAAATAAAGAGATCTTGTTGCTTGATCTCTTTATTATTTAATCAGTTATTTTTCGTAATTCTATTTTGACTCTTCCACAAGAAATAATAAAAATCAAAAGCCGCATGCCTCTTTGCAAATTGGAACAGGTGACGGCAATTGGTCAAGGTTACATACTACAACAGCTAAAACGCATTATAAAAGCCAATATATTTATTTAAAGAATCCATCCAAAGATGGCAAGAAAATAAAAATGCGGAGGAAAATAATTACTAATAGTATCAAATCTCGAATGAATAAAGCCAAAAATCGACCTAAGTTAGAATATTCTGATATGAAAAAAATTAAAGCTTTTATTAATAAAGAGCTTGAAAAAAAACAATAAAAAAGCAAGTCATCGGCTTTATTAGGCGCCATTATCTCACATCGTGAGACCGCCAGGAACGTTAGCATCTCGATATAAATTAATATATCGCGCTTGCAGATGACTTGCACATAAATATTAGCTTAATTCAATTAATTAATCAAGTAAAAACGAAAGGAGGATAATAAGCATGCCAATTTATTCATATAACGGCAAACGCGGAAAGAGTTATTTTTTCAAATTTGGTATAAATGGAGCCTATTACCTCCGCCGGGGATTTAAGACAAAAAAAGCAGCTTTAGAAGCCGAAAAAGATTTTAAAAATAAATTACTCGGCGATTGTGATCCTTGGAAAGTCATAGTAAGGCTAAAGTTTAAAGATATCGTTAATAAATATGTTGAGTATTGTTTTTCTACAATGAAAATAACAACCGCCAGCGACATTAAAAGACAAGCCTCATCATTTTATTTAAAAGCTTTTAATCCTGAAAAATATCTCTATCAAATGACTCCAGCAGATGCAAATAAAGCATGGAAATATATCCAAACTCTTAAAATCAATGAAACTACCAAAAATAAAAAGCTTAGAAGTGTTAAACAGCTCTTTACATGGGTAAGAGATACTTATGGCTATTATTACGCAGCTATCTATACTTTGCCAAACTTTAAAGATTATCAGATTAAGAGAGTTAAACAAAAAAAGGATATTTTAGAAGTTGGTGAGCTCATCCAGATATTAAGACGGGCTAGCCCTTATTATTACTTAGCTATCTTGACAATGTATATTTATGGCTACCGCCTCGGGGAACTGCTAGGCTTAAAGGTCGATAGCATTGACTTTAATAAGAGAACCATCGAGAACTATCAAAGCATATCCTTTAAAACTGGACAAGGATATTTTATAGCCACGACACCTAAAACGAAGAAAAGCGATAGAGTGAGAAGTTGCTCCGATGAATATCTAAAATTACTAAAGCAACATATAAATCGCTACCAACTAGGACCTAAAGACTTTCTTTTCTTCAATATGCAAACGATGATCCACGGCGATATCAAAAATCAACCAATGCATGAAAACACTTTTAGAAGAGCTTTAAAGAATATTGAGCCAACGCTTAACCCGCATATGCTTAGACGGTCAGTAGTTACTCATTTAAGCGAGAACAATGTTTCTTTAAAAGAGATAGCTAACTATATTGGCCATGACTCGCTAGTCACAACAGAACGCTATTACTTAAAGGTGTCGGAAGAAAAGAAAAATAAGATTAACAAAGTTATTGATGAGCTAATCAAAGAAGCTAAGGAGGTAACAAATGAATAATTACTATAATGTGATACTTAACCTTAATTATCAAAGCGAAAGAAAGAGCTACGGCGATTTTGAAAGCTTTAAAACGGCTAAAGATATCTTTTTCAAGATTTTAAATGAAGTAATTAATTTTAATGCTAATCACTATAAAGAGATTGATCCAGGCGAATATTTAGAGCTAAGAGCAGTATTACAAGATGATTTATTTAACGATATAGAAACCATCGAGCTAATACATGTAAATACATACATATTAACTAAAGACGCTTTCTATTTAAACGATATTAAAGACTTAGAAAGGCAATCATTAAAAGATATCTTAACGCGTAAAAAAGGCAGTTTAAGCAATAATCAAAGGCAGTTAATAAAATTATTGCTCGATGATAAAAGCGAAGCGAAAGAAGCTTAAAAGGAGGGAAAAATGCTAAAGTATCGAGATCAGATAATAATAAACGAAGAGCAAAAGATAGTCTATATTTTAAATTTTGTAGATGCTCCAAGGTCGATAAATGCAAAAGCTAAGCGAAAAGCGAAAGAAGTTATTATTCAAGGGATGAGCTTGGATAATTTCAAAAAAATTTATCCAAAGTTATATGCTGCAGTATATACGTAAGTATATGGAAAAAAGTAAAAAAAAAGAGGTGATAACGAACGAAAAAAGTAAAAAAATAGTATCAAATAAGAAAAGGCAAGCACAAAAAAAGCCCATGAAGATGGGCAAAAATAACAAATATGGTGCGGGATACAGGACTTGAACCTGCACGGTCGCCCATCAGATTCTAAGTCTGACGTGTCTGCCAATTCCACCAATCCCGCATTTTGGTATGCCCGACGCGGCTCGAACGCGCGACCTCAACCTTCGGAGGGTTGCACTCTAATCCAGCTGAGCTACGGGCATATAACTAGATTATTTTAGCAAAGTTATTTTTATTAAACAAGATAAAGCGCTATTTATCGTCAGTTCAATGACGTTCATCACTATGGAAAATTTCACAAAAGCGTCCATGGAAAGATGGTTTTATACCTTTAATATTTAGATGTGATATATCACCATATCCTAAGCAACGGAACTGTGCTTCACCCTCAACTCTTTCTTCGCTTACTAATGTTGTCACTCCAGTAGGTGGACAGCAGAAATATTGAGTTAAAACCACATATGGTAAACTCATTAAATGAGCCATCAAAACACTC
>CALVJL010000015.1 GCA_944332075.1 uncultured Bacilli bacterium | reverse complement strand
TGTTATTTTCCCGTGGGAAAAGATACTATCTAATGTTTAATAAATTATGCTTGACTAATGTTATCAAATTTTTATTTGCATAAAAAAAGCACCGAATTTAACGATGCTTTTATGAATTATTACTTACTTTCTCTTTCTAACTTTTCTAGGCAAAGAGTTAAGACTCTCTTCGCGGTTACTTGAAGTTCACCTCTAGTAATGCCGCCTTCTTGATTTAAAGTAGCAAGTAAAGTTCCATCTGATTTATACTCTTTAGCAACTCTGTTACCGCCTGGCATATAGACATCGATATTACTTCTAACGCGGTAAGCATTATCTTTAATCTTCGGGAACTCTGGTGAAGATGCCATCCGCATCCACCAGTCGGTCATCACTAAGCCTTGGTAATTCCAATCTTTTCTTAAAACGGTATAGCCTAAATCAAAATTATAATGTGACCAGACTCCGTTAATCTTATTGTATGATGACATAATTGTCCGCGGAGAAGCTTCTTTAACAACGATTTCAAAACCTCTTAAATAGATTTCTCTTAACGCCCGGTTAGAAACGCGGGAATCGTTATGATTTCTTCTAACTTCTTGGTTATTGCAGGCAAAGTGCTTTGGGCAAGCGGCTAATGCATGGGTTTGAATACCTTTAACAGCCGCGGCAGCCATCTTTCCGGATAATAAAGGATCTTCTGAATAATATTCAAAGTTTCTGCCGCATAACGGATTACGATGGATATTCATGCCTGGTGAAAGGATAACATCGACTTTATAGCCGTCAATTTCTTCACCGAGATTAGTGAATAACTCTTGGGTTAATTGATAATTGAATGTCGAAGCTAAGCACGTTCCGCATGGTAAAAGCGAAGCATAATGGCAAATTCTAATCCCGGCTGGACCATCAGAAGTGATAATTGCTGGAACGTGACGGTCATTTAACTCTTTAATAATTCCTCCAAAAGCTCCGGCATTACCCCTAACTCCGTATGATGACCCCATCATGCCGTGTCCTCTAGTAAGAGCTTCTAATTCTTCATCGCTTAAAGAAGCAACAAAATCATCTAAAGTAATCTTTTTATTTAAAACATCTAAGAAATCGTAATGCTCAGAGATATGTTTTAATTCTGCTGGCAAAGAGGCAAGAATATCTCTTTTATAATCGCGTTTAGATACATGCAGTTCTTCATATTTTTTAACGACTTCAGCACCTTCTACTTTATAAGTAATCCTCTTAAACGGATTAACCATATCGCAGATTTCTTCAAGTTTTTCTAAGACTTCAACTTTATCGAGATGATAAGTATAGACTTTTTCGGCATCGCGGACATTCTCTCCGAGATAGAATTCATAATCGCCTTTTTCTAAGACGAAACTAAAGGCATAACCGGTTTTATTATTATCATCAAAAGACGCTAAATCGCGGTCAGTAAAGGTTAAAGTTAATGTTTCTTCTTCACCGATAGCTAATTCTTTTGTCTTAGCAAAGGCAACTAAATTTCTTAAAGGCTTAGCTAATCTGCCAAATGGAGGCTTAACGTAAAGCTCGACGACTTCTTTACCCTTAAACGGGCCATTATTGGTTACCTTTACTTCCATCTCATGAAGGCCTTTTTGATAGCTATAAGAAAGCATTTCTATAGCAAACTTAGAATAAGAAAGGCCGTATCCAAAAGGATAGAGAACATCATCTTTAGCGAAGGTTTCATAATAACGATATCCGACAAAAATATCTTCGACATAGTTATTAAACTTCTTACCTCCGAAATGATCTTTGGTAATGTTTTTTTCATAGGATTTTAAAATGGTATCAGGGAGTCTTCCTGACGGATTAACTTTGTTAGTTAAAACATCGACTAAAGAATGCCCGGCTTCCTGTCCGCCTAAAAAGGCATAGACCAACCCATCGCACTTAATTTCTTCATCCCAAGCTAAATCGATAATATTTCCGCAGTCGAGAACGACGATTAATTTTTTAAAATATTTTCTTAAATTTCTTAAAATAATTTTTTCTTCTTCAGTTAGGTAATAACTGCCGGCAGTTAAAGTATTTTCTCTGTCTTCACCAGCCGCGCGCCCTAAGATAAAAATAGCCGTTTCATTCCTTTCTGAGGCTCTTTTAATTAATGCTTCATCGACCTTCATCTCTTCATAATGCATCGGCCAATGACCCCAGAAACCATCTAATGGAGCGTTTTTCTTATCTCCGCACCAAGATTTATAAGCATTTAAAACTTCTTCATCGAGAATAACGCTTTTATCTTCTTCAAAAGCTTCTAACGGAGAAACTTTATAAGGTGCGATAACATTTCCGCCAGATCCGTATCCGACATAAAAATAATTGATTTGGCAGCGTCCAAATAAAGCTATATGCTGATTTTTAGCTAATGGAAGAACATCGTTTTCGTTTTTTAGCAAAACAATGCCTTCCGCTCCGGCTTGCCGCATTAAAGGATTAATATCATCTATTATGACTCTTTCTGCATCTTTAGCGATAACATTAGCTTGCTGAGCTAAAGAATCCGGCATGAACTTAGCGACGATTTTTGTCATCATCTTAGAAAAACTTTTACTGATTGGATTCATATTATTACCTCATCTAAGAGTAATTATAGCAGATATGTAAACCATTTAAATGATTTAATTGATGGATTTACCAACAAAAAAGTGAGAGATAAACTCTCACTGATTGTTGATTGTTTGTTTAATTTCTTGTGTCTGTTCTTTCTTAACTTTACCATGAGCAATTCTCTCAAAGAGGATATGTAATCTCTTATAAAGAATGACAGTTAATAAATAAACTATTGAGTATCTTAATAAATTAAATGGAACGATACCAACTAGCAAATATAAAGTCATAAAGTTATCTTTGTTGATACCTGGAATCATTGAGCACATTGCAATTAATGGTTCCCATGAACCTTGGAAGTATAACTCTAAGTAGAACGGAATAGAGATAAAGGCATTAGTTAAGCAAGCTGCTCCAGTCGCTAAAACCATAGATATCGCCATACCGATTAAAGCCCATTTAAAGGTTCTCTTATATTTATAGATAGTAGCTGAAACACCGACGACGATTAATCCAAGAATTAAATCGGTAACTTCACCGACAGCCGCGGTAGAAGTAAACGGAAGTTTAATAACAAAGCGGATTAAGATGACCATGATACCTGGAATTGGACCATAAGCAAAGCCAGTGATTAAAGCTGGTAATTCTGATATTTGCATATCAAGGAAAGACGGGAAAATCGGCAAAGGGAACTTAACAAAGATATAAAGTAATGCTGATAATGCTCCCATAACTGCGACGATGGTAATGTCGCGAACATTCATTTTCTGTCTTTCAGTATCGCTTTTTAAGAAAATAGCCAAGAACATTAATAAAGCTCCGACTAAATCAAGCGTAACAACGACAACGCTACGATAATTTAAGGCATACAAAACGATTGACAAAATGATGACGGCTAAACCGATCACTCCGACGAAAACGTTTTTACCGAGCCCAGATTTTTTCATTGATTGTACCTCCCTTAAATAAAAAAATCCTGAAAGCTCAGGATAACATTTAAAAAAAGTACAATACTTCTTTCATCCAGCCTTTACTGTCGCCACTAGAATTTCACTAGTTCATGCCGAAGCGCGCGGGGTATACCGCCGGGAAGGAATTACACCTGACCCTGAAGTTTTCTATCTTCATTATGATTTTAAACTTTACACGTGTCAACTATTATTTTTTCTTTCGGATGTCTGGGATAACATTATTAGCTTTATTATCGCGACATAACTCTTTAATATGTTCAATTTCTTTATCAGTTAGCTGCCGATAATGCCCTCTAGCGATATCATTGCAGTTAATCATTCCTACGCTTTCGCGGTAAAGCGATTTAACATTATGTCCAACCGCCTCGCACATTCTTCTAACCTGACGGTTTCTGCCTTCATGGATAATCAATTTAATAATTGATACTTCTTGATTACGCTTTCCAAGTAAAACTTTACAAGGCAAAGTCATACCATCTTCTAACATTACACCATCGTGTAATGTTCTCAATTCTTCGTCTGTAATATAACCTTCAACTGTAGCGATATACGCTTTTTCTAAATGCGATGATGGATGAGTTATTAACGCAGCTAATTCACCATCATTAGTAACAATTAAGCAACCTGCAGTATTATAATCAAGTCTTCCTGCTGGATATAATCGATATGGTAAGTTTTTGAAAAAATCAACTACAGTTCTTCTGCCTTGATCATCATTTGCTGTGGAAACAACACCTAATGGTTTATTAAAAGCAAAAGCAACTTTTTCTTCTGTATCCTTTATTTCTTGACCGCATATTTCTATCTTGACATTAGGCAAAAATTTAGCGCCTAAAAAATCAACTTTTGTTCCTTCGACAAAAACTTTCCCTGCTAAAATTAGTTCTTCAGCTTTTCTCCGCGAACAATATCCGCGTGAAGAAATAATTTTTTGTAATCTTTCTAATTCCATACTATTGTTTAACTAACCCTCTTACAAGATCAATTTGTCCTTTAAAATGCGCTAAATCACCTTGAATAGTAATTAATTCTTTTAAAGTTATATCGTCTTTTTCGTATTTTTTGATCTTGCTATAGATACGCTGCTTCTCGCTTAAGAGATTATCGAAGTTATCTAATCTCGTCTTTTCTTTATATTGGACGAAGACTGTATCAAACTGCGATAAAATTAAAAGGGTTTTTCCCATCCGTTTTTTCAATTTGAAATTAGTTATATCCGCGCCATTTTGAACTTTAGTAATAACATCTAAATAATGATCACAATCTCGTCCTAACTTATTAACTAAGTTTGAAAAAACCTTACTATCTGAGCCACGTTTTAAAATATAAATTACAAATAAAGCCACAACTGCCGCAAATAAGCAATAATAGAATATCGCTTCATTAAGCGGATAAACTTTATGTGTCCCTGTCTCGGTTTCCGCCGATGTAACAGATGAAGAAACAGAACTAAGTATAATCAATAACTTATTCATGTTTATCCTCCTTTTTAACGATGATTTCTTCGCGTGAATCATCTTTGATATGTACATCGTATTGATTGTAGTCGATTGAAATATTTGCTTCGCGTAAAGCTAATAAGATTTTTTCGGTTAAGGCAAAATAAATATCCCAGTATATTTCTGTTGAAACCCAGACTCTTAACGAATAGTTAAGATTAGAATCACCATAATCTTTTAGTACTAGCTGCGGAGCAGGTTCTGATAGTATCTTTTCTTGAGTAGTAGCTAAGACCCCATCAATAACGCTATGTAATAAACTAATATCGGTTCCGTATCCAACCGGAATTAATATATCTATTCTTCTAGTCGGTAAACGCGAATAATTTTTAACATTTTCTGAGGTGATAGTGGAATTAGGTATCGTTACCATCATTCCATCAAAAGTCTTTAAGACAGTATTAAACATCGATATAGACACAACTGTTCCTTCCGTGTCAGAAAATGAAACATATTCACCTTCGACAAAAGGTTTAGTAACCACGATAATAATCCCGTTTGCTAACGAAGTAATCGTATCTTGAAGAGCTAATGAAACCCCTAAAGAAAAAACTGAGAAAATCGTCACTATTGAATCTGGAGTTACACCTAATAAAACTAAAGCATAGATAACTAAAATACCAATTAAAGCAATATTAACTAAAGAAATAATAAAATTAGGTAACGTCTTATCAACATTTTTCTTCTTATAAAGATTTCTTTTTAAAAACCGGATAAAAAGACGGATTATCATAAAACCCGCTAAGATGATTGTTATACCGCGGACTAAATCTACTCCGCCCGAGAGAAAATAATCCTTTATTGATTTCAAAAATTCATTCATCTTTCATTACCTATAACAATTAAACTTTGTTCATATAAAGTTCTACTTCATTATTATAGAATAATAAATCTATTAAATGATAGTAATATAAAATTAACTTTATTTATTTTTTATTAAACCTTTGCCTCAAAAAAGTTCTAATTATAATAAATATGCTATTTTTTATAAAATTGCATTAATTTATTACAAATTAGCATATTAAAATTAGGAGAAGTTATGGAAGAAACAAAGCAAAAAATTACACACCCAGTTAAGAGAATATTGATTCTTTTTATCGGACTTATATTTATTGCATTTGGCGTGGCTTTTTCAATTAAATCCAATCTTGGTACATCACCTATTTCTAGCATCCCTTATGCTTTAAATTTAATAACCGGATTTTCTGTAAGAACAATGATTGTTAATTTTCTTTTTGTCGTTTTTCAAATAATATTAAGAAAGCAATAAGATTGGTTTCAATTTTTACAATTTATTGCACGACAATTTTTGTTGGTTTACTAAATAGTTTATTTAGTAAAGAAACAAAAAAAATAGGAGCTAAACTTTTCGCATAAAAATAATTTGTATCAATTAATTCAAAAGTACTTCAAAAAAGAACTACTTTTTATTTAAAAAAATCTGTTTCTAGCCAAAAAAACTATTCACATGCAAATAATTTAAAAATAAAATTTCTAATCACTTGAAAAAATAATGTTGTTTAACTATTATCAACAAGGGGAAATTTTTTACCCTAATTTATGGAGGTATTATCATGATTAAAATTGATGTTATTTCCGGTTTTCTCGGCGCGGGAAAAACCACATTAATCAAAAAATTATTCACATCAAAAATCAAAGACGAAAAGGTAGTTATCATCGAAAATGAATTCGGTGAAATCGGAATAGATGGTTCTTTTCTCAAAGGATCAGGCATTAAAATTAAAGAAATTAACGCTGGCTGCATCTGCTGCTCATTAGTTGGTGATTTTGAATCATCAATTGATGAATTAGTCACCACCTATCATCCTGATAGAATTATTATTGAACCATCAGGTGTCGGCAAATTATCAGACATCCTCGCAGCAATTAAGAAAGTTAACTTGCCAGATTTAAAATTAAATATTGTCGCGACAGTTGTTGACGGCAAGAAAGCTAAAATCTATTTAAAGAATTTTGGTGAATTCTTCATTAATCAAATTGAATCTTGTGATTCTATTATTGTTTCAAAACTTGATAAAGTCGCTAATAAAGATGTTGATGATGTCGTCAATATGATTAAAGAGCATAATAACCATGCTAATATCATCACCACCGATATTAACGCTCTCGACCCAAATAAACTTCTTGAAGTACTTGAAGAAAAAGCTTCAGTCTCCGATAAATGGTTAGAGCAGGTAATTGAAGAAGCTATGGATGATGACGATGATTGCTGCTGTCATCATCACCATGATGAAGATGAACATGATGAAGAACATCATTGCTGCCATCACCACGATGAAGATGAGCACGACGAAGAGCATCATTACTGCCACCATCATGACGAAGATGAACACGGTGAAGAGCATCATTGCTGCCATCACGAAGACCATCACCATCATCACCACGGACACGATGCTGATGAAGTCTTCCAATCTATCGGTATTGAAACTAGTAAAGCCTACAATAAAGAATCTCTGATTAAATTCTTAGAGACTTTAAAGAATTCTGAAGATTTAGGCATTATCGTCAGAAGTAAAGGTGTCTTAAAAGCTGAAAACAATAAAAATTGGTACTACTATGACTTTGTTTCCGGCGATTATGAAATCCGTGAAGGCGAACCAGATGTCGTCGGTAAATTAGTTGTCATCGGCAGCAAATTAAACGAAGACAAGATTAACGAATTAATCAAGAGTTTATAAGTATGCCAAACATTCCAGTATTTCTAATCAATGGTTTTCTCGATAGCGGGAAAACGACATTCATTAAAAAAACCTTCGCGCGTGACGGATTTTCTAAACGCGGCAAAACGCTTTATATCCGCTGCGAAGAAGGTGAAGAAGATTTCACTGAAGAAGAGTTAAAACTCTATAACGTTGAAATGGTAACATTAGAAAACGAAGACGAGTTTAACGAAGATCATTTAACCGATATCTATAAATTATATAAACCTAAAAGAATTGTTATCGAGATGAACTTTCTCTGGGATCAACAATTAATCTCCTATCCATCTTTCTATCAAATCAGTCAAATTATTACATTAATCGATGGATTAACTTTCCCGATTTATTTCAAAAATATGCGTCAGCAATTCGTCGATGTCATCAAGGCAAGCGATGTTGTCGCCTTCACTAAACTACATGATGACAGAAGTTCCTTAGCCCCATATAAGACAACCTTAAGAGTCATTAACTCTCAATGCTTATATTGCTTAATTAATGAAGATTGCCTTTCAACAATGGAAGCTTTTGAAAAAGAATTACCTTATGATCTCAATCAAGAAGAAATTGAAATCAAAGATGAAGACTTTGGAATATTCTATATTGATACCTTTGATAACCGACCAGCTTATGAAGATAAAATTATTACCTTCAACGCTTGGGTTATCAGAAGCGATAAACTTGAAAAAGATGAATTCATCGCAGGCAGAAAAGTTCTCACCTGCTGCGCGAATGATATCCAGCTCTATGGCTATTTAGTTAGAGGTACCTTAAATCAAGATATCCCTGATGATTCTTGGATTAAGATTAAAGCTAAAGCCAAAATCGAATATAACGATCAATACGATGAAGAGGAAGTTGTCCTTTATCCTCTTGAAATCACTAAGATACCAGAAATTAAGGACCCAATTTTAGACTTACGTTAACAAGGAGATAAACATGAGCAGAAAAATTGATAAACGCACTTTAGAGACTAAAAAGAAAATCAAAGAAGCCGTCATCAATCAGCTTCAACATCATCAATCAAGTGAAATCACCGTCACGGATATCGCAACTGCCTGCGATATTAACCGTAATACTTTCTATATCCATTATTCATCAATCGCTGATGTCTTAGTCGATATTGAAGGTGAATTAAAAAAGATTATCACTGATAACATCGCTAAACATCCAATTAATGCCTATATTGAAAATCCTCAATTATTAATCGGCATGGTCGCGAGAATCTTTATCACCTCAAAAAATTATGGAGGTCTAATCTTTGAATCAAACTTTTCTAAATATTTAACATCGTCCATCATCACTGAGCTATCAAATTATCTTTATCAAGAATATAAGAAAGTTGCTCCAGAATCCGATGCTGCTACTTTCTTCACTATCGAATTCTTAGTCGGAGGCTTCTTCTATAGCCTTAAAGATTGGTATCATAACCGGAAAGATGTCACATTAGAAGAATTGATGAACAGAATGGATAACATTATTAAAAATGGGGTTGCTAAAACCTTAGATTCATTCTTAATATATTCACGTAGATATAATTAAAAAAGCAGGTCGATAAAACCTGTTTTTTTAATCCATTTTTACGATAAACGCAATAGCCAAATCATTGTCATGCGATAAAGAAACTTTTATCTCTGGATGATTTAAGCAATACAATTTACATTTCTCATCGTGCAGAAATTGATATTTTAGATAATGCTGATCTTGACTTGCTTTAAACAAAGCTTCTTTTAAAGCAAAATGGCTAGCTAAATAAGTTATCTTTTTTTCATCAGATAAAGAAAGATATTCTTTTATTTCACTTTCTCCAAGAATTCTACGAATAAAATGTTCATCTTTATTAGCAAACCGGCTTATTTTAGTTAAATCAACTCCAATATCCATTATTTACCTCCAATGCGCATTCTTAAGGAATTAAGAACCGCTAAAAGCATCACGCCGACATCAGCAAAGACAGCAATAGCTAATGGAATAATATTTAAAACACCTAAAACCATGAAGACGATTTTTAAGAAAATTGAACCGATAATATTTTGATAGACGATCTGACGGGTTTTCTTAGCTAACTTTTTGCTTTTTACTAGTCCGCGTAAATCATCTTTAATTAAGACCACATCACTAGCTTCAATCGCGGCATCGGAACCGAGTTTACCCATTGAAATTGCAATATCGGATTCAAGCATCACCGGTGCATCATTAATGCCGTCACCGACATAAAGTAAGACGCCTTCTTTTCTTAAATCTTTCGCAGCTAAGAGTTTGCCTTCTGGAAGCAATCCACCTTTAACTTCATCAAGATGTAATTCTTTAGCGACCTTTTCACCTCTTAAAGGATTATCGCCGGTTAACATTACTAATTTTTTAACTCCGAGAGCCTTTAACTCATCCATAACCGCGGCAGCTTCTTTTTTCACTTCATCATCAATTTCGACATAGCCGAGATATTTATTATCTTCGCTAACATAGATAACTGTTGATAATGACTCTAACTTTTCAAAATTAGCAATGTCTTTCATCATCTTTTCATTACCGAGTTGATAATGATGTCCTTGATAATCACCTTCAATACCTAATCCGGCGATTTCTTTAACATTTGTTACTAATATATTTTGATCATATTTATCAAAAGCCCGAGCAATTGGATGGTTAGAATTCTTTTCAATAGCCGCGGCAATTTGTAAAATATTTTCATCGAGATTATGTTTAATAACCGTGAATTCGCCTTTAGTTAAAGTTCCGGTTTTATCAAAAGCATAGATATCGGCTTTAGATAAGTTATCAAGATAAGTCGCACCTTTAATTAAGATTCCGTTTTTAGCAGAAACGCCAATGCCGTTAAAATAAGTTAACGGAACAGAAATGATTAACGCGCATGGGCAAGAAATAACCAGCATCGTTAACGCGCGGTAGATAAATGAAGAATAGTTTTCTGCATAATTACCTTGCTGGACTAATGAAACAATTAATGGAACGATTAATCCTAAAACGAGAGATAAGCAGACAACGATAGGTGTATAATAACGCGCGAATTTTGTAATAAACTTTTCTGGAGCAGCTTTAACCGCGGAAGAATCTTCAACTAAAGAAAGAATCTTTGCTACGGAAGAATCGTGATATTCTTTTTTAACAGTTGCTTTAACGGTTTTAGATAAATTAATAAATCCTCCTAAAACCTCATCGCCTTCCTTTAAATCGCGAGGTAAAGCTTCACCGGTTAACGATTTAGTATCGAAGGATGTTTCACCTTCGCTTAACAGGCAGTCAGTAGGAACTTTTTCACCGTTTTTTATAACGATTGTATCGCCGATTTTTAGCTCTTCAGGAGCAATTTCTTTAATCTTACCATCGACATAAAGATTAGCTTTTGTCGATTTTAAATCCATTAACAAAGAGATTTCGTTACGCGAAGAATTAACCGCGATATCTTGGAGAAGTTCACCGATTTGATAAAGGAGCATAACGGCCGCGCCTTCTTCAAATTGACTGATGCACATCGCTCCAATCGAAGCTAAAGTCATTAAGAAGTTTTCATCAAAGATATGACCTTTAGCAAGATTCTTTACCGTATTAATTAAAACTGGATAGCCAACAATAAAGAAGCAAAGCAAATAGAAAATCATTGAAACATACCAAAGGTTGTCACCTAAAGTATATTCAAGAATAATGCCGGTTATGAACAAGATAGCAGAAATAGCGATTAAGATAATATTTCTTTGTCTCTTGCTAATTTTCTTCTTAGTTTGGTTATCTTCAACAACCTTAACTTCTTCAAAATGATTAATATGATTTTTAATATCATCAAGTGAGGCTTCATCATTTAAATCAAGGTTAATTTCTTGCTTTAAGAAGTTGACGTTACAGCTATCGACTCCGTTTAGCTTGCTTAGTTCATCTTGAAGTTCTAACGCGCAGGAGGCGCAGTCGATATTCTTAACTTTAATTAAGGTTTTCTTGCTTGGCAGTTTACAGATTTTAACCTCTTCAAAACCGTTAATCGTCTTTTCGATTTCTTCTATTGAAGCTTCGCTAGAAACATTTAATTTAACCTCTTGTTTAAGAAAATTAACTTCCGATTTAATCACACCTTTAAGTTTTTTCAATTCTTCATTAAGCTCTTCAGCACAAGAAGCGCAGTCGAGATTTTCAATTTTATAAACGATTTCTTTAAAGTCTTTAACTTGGCATTCTTCAAAATTGTTGATGATATCATAAATAGGCAATAAATCCCCGTCATAGTCAACAACAACTTTTTGATTCATAAAACTGACTTCGCAAGAATTAACATCCTTAACTTTTCTAATTTCTTCCGCTAATTCTTCCGCGCAGGCAGCACAGTCTAACCCAGTTATTTCAATTTCCCTTTTCATAACTATTCCTCCACATGTTCTTTCACTAAATTAAGAATTTTCATAATATGATCATCATAAAGATAATAGACAATATTTTGTCCGTCTCTCCGCGATTTAATAATATGGTTATCTTTCAAAATTCTTAATTGATGTGAAACTGCTGATTGATTAGATTTAACAGCTTCAACAATATGAAAGACGCATAGTTCGCCATAACTTAGAGCTAAAACTATTTTCATTCTCGATGGTTCACCGAGAATTTTTAAAATATTAGCCATACCGACAATTGTTTCTTCGTTATATTCGCTTTGAAACTTTTTAATATTCTCGCCGTGCTTGCAGGCCGATTCAAATGTATCTTCCATATTTACCTCCGATATATGAATATTTGTTCATATCTACATATATAATAGATCTATCAATTTTTTTTGCAAGCATTTTTTTATTTTTTCATATTGATATGCTAGAATTAAAAAAGAGGTGAATAACATGTTCAAAAAGAAAACTAAAGAGCACTTTACGTTTCAAGACATAAAAAAAGTCAATAGTGAATTAGTCGCTCTTTATAAAGAATTAAAGAAAGAAGCTAAAGGAAAGAAAGATAATACCGCTCTTGAAGCTCTTGCCAAACTCGATTTTGATATTGATTATAAATCCGTTCTTTATTCATCATTAAGCGAAAATGAAATTGACGATATCTATAATCTAACTTTATTAATGAAAAACGCCTTATTCGACGCTCAAGAATTAATGCGGAAAGGTACATCATACGGAGTTAGCTTAGCTCTTAACCGCGTCGAAGGGATGTTAAAAGATAGAAGGGTTGGTAAGTCGCCTTTATTTGTCAAAACCTATCAAGAATTTGAAGAAGGTTTATTCACCATTATTAAATTAAGAGAATTAGCTTATGGAGAGATTAACGCGCTTAAAGATAAAGAAGATCAAATAACTAAAACCGCGTTAACGGAAAAAGATCCAACTATGCGCATCCGTTATTTTGAGGATATGAAAGTCATCGAAAAAGATATTTTACGCTTAGAAAACGAAGCCCATTCTTACGATACGATGCAAATGGTTCTCCATAACGAAGAAACTCTTAAAAAAGTGTTCAAGGAATATCAAGTCAAAGATAGCGAAGTGGCCGCTTTAGAAGATTTTGAAAATATTGTCACTAAATATGAAAGAAGGTAATTTATGCATATCAGCGTTGAAAAGAAACAAACAGTTAAAGGTGAAATTCATTTAATCACCGTCCAAAACGAAAAGAATTTTGAAGTCTGCTTCACCGATTATGGAGCCGCGGTTTATTATATCGCCTATCCAGATAAAAAAGGTGAAATGGGCAAAGTTACCACGGCATTAAAAGATTTAAACGATTTTATCACTAACGGCAATAACTATGGAAAGGTCATCGGTCCAGTCGCTATCAGAATCAAAGATGCTGAAGCAACAATTGACGGAACGACTTATCATTTTGAAAAGAATGAAGCTAATAACAATCTCCATTCCGGATCAGCAAACTTCGGTAATCATCTCTTTGCCTTCTCTATCTCAGCTAATGAAAGAAAGGTTGATTTAACCTTTACTCATGAAAAAGAAGATATGGAAGGGGGATTCCCAGGCAATGTTAAAGCCAAAGTTGTCTACACCATCTATGAAAGCAAGAAAGAATTAAATATTAAATTCTCGGCAAAAACCGATAAACCAACTTTAGTCAACATGACTAGCCATATCTACTTCAACCTCAACGGAGGCATCAAGCCAGTTAACGAACAAATCTTAAAGATTAACGCTAGCAAAGTTTCAACCTTTGATAATCACTTAATCATTCAAAGCTTTGATTCGGTTAATGATCTTCTTGATTTCCGCGAAGGCAAAAAGGTTAAAGAAGCTATCACTTCACCAGCCTTATTAAATCACCGCGCGCATGGCTTAGATCATATCTTCTTACTTGATAATGTCGATAAAACTAAACCGGCTGCTTCCTTAACCAATCCAGAAAACGGCAGAAAAGTTACCGTCTATACTTCTTCTCCAGCTGTTGTCTGCTATTCCGATAACTTTCCAACTCATTTAACTAATCTCGCATTAATTCCCGAAGAGATCAATAACGGCTTAACCTTTGAAACCATCACCCCGAATTTCCATCTTGAAGACGTTACCTTAAGACCTGATCAAACCTATACTTCATTTGTGAAATATAAGTTTAATTAATTATGAAAGATAAGAAAAAGAATCAATTAACTAAGGTCAATAAGGTAAATTCTGATAATGGCTTCAAAGAGAGTTCAATTATTAGAAAAACCAATCATCGTTTTCTAACTCTTTTATTTCTCGCATCAATTGTTATTATCTTAATTTTCCTCGTCGCTGCCATCATTGATATTTATCAATTCGGTTACTCGCTTCATCCCTATGTCGGATACGCTTTACTAGCGATTATCATCTTGCTTTTATTAATCTTTGTCGTCAGACCGATTTGCCAAGCTTTAATGACTCCTTGCTTTACTTTAGATATAGCTAAGCAAGACGTTAAAAAAGTTAACAATATCAACTACCGAAAATTAAAAAAGGTCGCAAAAAATCTGCTTGGTAACGATAATATTTCTCAAGAGAGCAAAGATAAAATTACTGAAGCTTTAAAAAGCGACCGTAAAAAATTATCAGCGACATTAAAAGATATTTATCAACATGAAATCAAAGGCGATATCACTAAATTAACTATCCGCCGTTCCGCGGAAACTTTAATTGCAACAGCCATCTCGCAAAACAATAAATTCGATGCTTTAACCACGATTGTCTTAAATATTCGCTTAATTATGCAAATCGTTGTTAGATGCGGTTATCATCCAACTTATCCGCAGCTAGCTAAGTTAATTATTAAGGTGATGCGCAATGCTTTAATCGCATATACCTTGCAGTCTTTACATATTGAAGACATCATTGTCGGGGGTATCAATAAATTAGTTAAAGGTGCTTTAACTATCATCCCAGGCGTTAATGAAATCGCTAAAAGCTTAACTCAAGGCGCGGCCAATGCCTTATTAACTTTAAGAATCGGTATTCTCACTAGAAAATACCTCTACCAAGAATATTCTCTGCAAGAAGAGATTAATAATTCTCTTGATGAAGAGCTTTTAAAGAGTTCTGTGGAAGAAGCCGATAAGGATATTGACATCGTACTTAACGAATGCAAAAAAGCTAAAGCTTAAACTGCTAGAAATAGCAGTTTTTTTCATAAAAAAAGTTATCTCTAAGAGATAACTCAACTTATTCTTTTTTCCAAACACAAGTTGTGAGGGATAAATTAGAAAACTCCGCTTCAAAACTTGAATCATTAGGCGAAGCGACATACATGCCGATATCGACATCACCAGAAGCTAATAAAAGATGGCAAACCCTCATCTTATAATACTTTTTGCCGTCAAAACTGAATTCGATTAAGAAATCATTCTCGCGTCTTGATAAGCGATAATATATTTCTTTTTTAGAAGTTGGTATTCCTTGAAAGGCCCAATCAGAAAAGCCATTATTCGTAACAACCGAGCCGAGATAGGAAGCATTAATGTCACCATATTCAACCGCGGCTTTTAACCAGTTGCCTTCACCGAGATGTAAAACTAAACCAGCTTGATCATATTTATTTTTATAATCAAACTTTACTTTAAAAGAAAAAGAGAAGAACTTTTCTTTTAATTTTAATAAAAGCATGGAAGCTGTCTCGTGGCAAAATCCATAATAAGTATTTTGCCATAAATCGGTATGCGAACGCGAAACCATTTTTAAAACATCATCGTTTAACTCATAACGCGACGGCAAATTTTTAAAATGAAAATTATTAAAACTGATAGCCATATAAACCCTCCCTAACTTTAGCTAAGCATATTTTAACAAAATGCTCACAAAAATGCTATAGGCCTTAGAGAGAAGAAAAAATATCTAACATTTTTTCATTCACTTCTTGTGATTCTTTATATTCAGGATGAAGAATTTCATAGACATGCCCAAGTTTTTTAAAATAAGGTGTGACTTGAAACTTTACTTCATTTCCCTTCTTTGTTAATAAATCATAAGCAAATAAAGAATGTTTCATTAGTCCATCAGCTTCACTTGTTAATAGGTAAACTAATGGAAATTTTCCATCATTAACAATTTCACTTAGACAAGAATGGTAATAATAAGGTGATTCTTTATATCCTTTAAAGAAAACCTCCTCCATTTTTTTATCTAAATAATAGTTTGTTTTATTTTCTAATAATCCTAGAATTCGATGGAGCTCAAGAACTGGATGTAATAAAGCTAGCATGACGATATGATGAGAAAAAGTGAAAACATCATAAAATTTAGCTAACTGAGGAAAACTTGCTAAAGCATAGGCCATCATTGCTAAATGGCCTCCGGCAGAATCTCCAATTAACAAAACTTTACTCGTATCTAAATTTAAATCTGAGTTATTTAAAATATATTTCAAAGCCTGGTAACAATCTTTAATTTCTTCATCGATGGTCACCGAAGGAATTAAGCGATAAGAAATAGAAACTAAATCATATCCTTGTTTAACTAAAGAAACGTAATATGGGTCAGCAAACATTTTATCTCCGTATATCCAGCTTCCCCCATGTATATGAAAAAGTAATCCCTTCTTTTTATCTTTTCCTAAATAACGATAAATATTAAAGGTATGACGCGGATCACCATCATCAAGATACTTTAAATCTTTTTCTAAAGAGTATGTTCCGTCAGGGGTTAAATATTCCTTAACCACATCTTTTTTCATCGAATTGATAAGTAAACGTGAGCCTATTTTAAAAATCAATCCCATATCAAGTCTTCCTAAGCGACAAAATCAATTTCTGAATCTTTAACCGGGTAACGGTGTTCCTTACTCTTAATAAGTAACTCTTTAGCTTTCTTCAAATCAACATCAACGCCTTTGCCGTCTTTATAACATTTGCCTAAATGATATAAAGCTTCCCCGTCTCCATTATCCGCGGCTTGAGTTAAATACTTAACCGCTTCTTGATAATTAACCTCAGTACCTAAGCCGTTAAGATAGCAAATACCTAGCAAAGTTAATGACGGAATAAAGTTTTGCTCCGCGGACATTTTAATATACTTAAAGCCTTCTTGATAATTATGGCCGTTATCAAAATCATTGATATATGCGCGGCCTAAATTATACATTCCCATTAATGAACCGTGATCCGCGGCAATTTTAAACCAGCGCATACCGACATTATAATCTTGATTAAGACCTTCACCGCGCATATTCATCACACCTAACATATTCATGCTATCTAAATTACCTTTATCCGCGGCTTTTAAGAAATAACTATAACCCTTTGCCATATCTTGTTTAACGCCGATGCCGTAATAATAGGCTCTTCCGACATGATAAAGAGCATCTGGGAATTCTTCTTCACTAGCCTGTAAATAATAAGTTAACGCGCGTTCTGGATCTTTCTTAACCCGGATACCTAAGAAATAAATTTCTCCAAGATTATCTAAAGCCCGCAAGGAATGATATTTTTTAAAAGCTTCTTCATAAGCGTTAATAGCTAAAGAAATATCTTCTCTCTCATCAGCGAGATAAGTATGTCCTAAGGTTACTAAAGCTTCTGGTGAATGATGTTCATCTGCTTTTAATAAATATCTCTTAGCTTGATTTAAATCTTGTTTAACAATAATTCCGCGGAGATAGAAAATACCTAAATTATATAATGCAACTGGATCATTAGCTAATAACGGGTCATTAAATAAATCAAAAGCTTTCTTAATATCTGCTTCAACTCCGTTTCCAAAAAGATAGCACTGGGCTAAATTAACTTTTCCGAGAATAGAACCTTTTTCAGCAGCTGTTTCATAACAAACTTTAGCTTTTGAAACATTTCTTTCTGTCCCTTTACCGAGTTGATAGCAAGTTCCTAAATTATTATTTGCTTCAACATTGCCTCTTTCCGCGGCTTCTTGAAATAACTTAAAAGCTTCTTTTTCATCTTTATTTAGACCTTCACCTCTTAAATAGCAAAGACCGAGTAAATTTAAGCAATCCGCATCTTTAATCTCTTTACCCTTTAAAAGATAGTTAATCGCTTTTGAATAATCCTTTTTTAGAAAGAAGTATTCCCCAAGAGGATAATAATCCTTGTCTTCAATACTTCTAAATTCTTTTTCAGTTTTATGACATTTATCGCAAACTAAGAGATTTCCAACCTCTCTTAATTCATTTCCGCATTGCTTGCATTTTTCCATAACCGTACCTCTTTCTTGATTATATAAATATATTACTTTTAATTTAATAAATAAATATAGAGAATTACGCATTTTCGTAATAAAATAGGAGAGTAATCATTACTACTAAGGAGGAAAACAATGTTAGTATCTGCTACAGAAATGATTAAGAAAGCTCATGAAGGACATTATGCTATCGGTGCTTTCAACATTAACAATTTAGAATGGATTAAGAGTATCTTAACCGCGGCTGAGGAAGCAAAATCACCATTAATCATGGAAGTTTCCGAAGGTGCCGTCAAGTATATGTGCGGTTATAAAAACGTCGTCGATATGGTCAAGAACGTTCACGACAGCATGAACATCACCGTCCCAGTCGCTCTTCACCTCGACCATGGTACCTACGAAGGTGCTAAAAAGGCTATTGAAGCTGGTTTCACTTCAGTAATGTTTGATGGTTCACATTATCCATTTGAAGAAAACTTAGCAAAGAGTAAAGAAATTATCGAACTCGGACACGCTCATGGCTGCTCAGTCGAATGCGAAGTCGGCGGAATCGGCGGAAGCGAAGACGGAGTTACTTCTTCTGGTGAACTCGCTGATGTCAACGAATGCAGGATTATCGCTGGTTTAGGCGTTGATATGCTCGCCGCTGGTATCGGTAATATTCACGGTATCTATCCAGCTAACTGGAAAGGTCTTAACTTTGAAAGACTCCAAGAAATCCAAGCTGCTGTTAACGGCAAACCATTGGTCTTACACGGCGGAACTGGTATCCCAGCTGAACAAGTCAAGAAAGCTATCACTTTAGGTGTTTCTAAAGTTAACGTCAACACCGAATTACAACTCGCTTTCCAAACTGCAACTAGAGAATACGTTTTAGCAGGAAAAGATATCGACAAAGCTAAAAAAGGCTTTGATCCAAGAAAACTTTTAAAACCAGGTGCTGAAGCTATCACTGCTAAGACAATCGAATTAATGAAAGAATTCGGTTCTTACCAAAAAGCTGAATAAGTTATAAAAAGCAAAATTTCGCAACATTTTGTACCATTTGATTAATTTTTCTAAGAGAAATATCAATAATTCTAATGTGTTGTTGAAAATAATTAAAAAAAGACTTTCCTTTTCCAAAATAAAAGAGTAAAGTTATAAAAGGTAATAATTGATTTAGCTTCATCAACCCATATAACCCCACAAAATCCGGCTGAGTTAGTTATTACCGACTGTGAAAATTTTAGAGATGCTTCGGCATCTCTTTTTTATTGCAAAAAAAATCAGCCATCGCTGGCTGATTATTTCTTTTCTTAATTATTCAGGAAGAACTTCTTTTAAAGGTTCGTGAGAAATGATAACTTCGATAATATTATCTTTACCGACAAGTTTTTCCATCTCTTTGATATAGGCATCTTTTTCTTTCTTATTGATGATTGTGATCGATGCTCCGCCAAAGCCGCCACCGTGGACTCTAATAGCACCATCTTTGATTAACTTTCTGCCGGTATCAATAACTTCTTTAAGGGAATTGCTCTTTTCGCTTTCTAAGCAAACGTTGCAAAGTATATTCTCATTAGATAAACCGGATTCATTAAAAGCATCGAAGAATTCTTTTAAATTATTATGAGTTAATCCGTCATAAGCTCTGTTAACTCTCTCTAATTCATGAATATAGTGATAGGCTCTCTTATATGCTCTCTTAGTAGAGTTGCCGTCTTCATTGAATTTCTTTAAGAAATCTTCTTTTGGAATAAAGCGGAGATATTTTTCTCCGTAAAGAGATGCGATGTAGTGATAGTCATCAACAATTGATTGGAAGGCTAAACCAGCGTCTTTATTTGCATGGTTAGTTAAAGAGTTAATTAATAAGATTGAATAATCATCAAGAGGAGCCTTGAAATGAGTGATAATCGGATGTTCTTGATCCTTGCAGTCAAGTAATTCCATTCCGTCAGATACGCATCCTAAAGCGTCTTGAATACCGGAATTCTTACCAAAGTAATTATTTTCAGCCCATTTAGAAGTGAAAGCTAAGACGATATGATCAATCTTGTCTTCATTATAGAAATATGAAAGTAATTTACCAATCATAACTGCGAAGGATGAAGATGAAGAAACACCTGCTCCTTTAAAGATAGTCGATGTGACAAAAGCTTCAAATCCGCCAACTTTATAACCTAAATCGAGTAACCTTTTAACAACGCCTTTAACTAAACCTAATGATGTTTCGGTGTCGGTATCTTTATTTAATTCGACATCATTAATATCGACTTTAAAGCTTTGATAGCCTTCTGACTTAATGGTGATAACCCCGTCACTAGTCTTCTTAGCCGCGGTATAAATCGATAAATTATCGGTTGAAGCATTGATGACCAATCCAGAAGAATATTCTGTATGGTTACCTAAAACCTCTAATCTGCCGCATGAAACGATGATGATATCTTCTTTTTCATGATAGAATTCACGGAAAAGACCTCTCACCTTTTGAATGTTTTCCAACTTATAGTTTTCCATAAAAATCTCCATATCACTAAAATGTAAGTGTTTACTTTATAATAATATTCTTTTTGCCTAGAACTTACAAGATAGGGAACTTTTAAAGCACAAAAAGAAAAGCTAAGAGTCAAAATATCTCTTAGCTAACTATCTCTACAGTGAAGGAATGATCTTAAAAACAGTCAAGCTGTAAAGATTTTTGCAGGGTCATTTACATGCCCTAATAATTTAATATAAACATTCCTTCATTACTATTATACTATAATATTAGAAGTAAAAAAACTAAAAAATAACTTTCAGTTTTAGTATACGAAAAAAGAGGCATAAGCCTCTTTCTTTAATTTTATGAAAATTATTTGATTTCGATGAATTTCTTCTTATCGACAACTTTTGTCTCAGGTTTCTTAATATCAAGAGTCAAAACGCCGTTGTTTAAGGAAGCAGAAACATCTTCTTCATCAACGTCTTTACCGACATAGAAGGAACGAGCCATTTCTCCGGAATGTCTTTCTTTACGGATATATTTGCCCTTCTTTTCACTATCGTTATTTTCGTGATAAGAAGCAGAAATGGTTAAATAGCCATCTTCAAGAGAAAGTTTGATGTTTTCTTTCTTAACTGCAGGTACTTCAACTTGTAACTCATAATGATCACCTTCATCAGTGATATCGGTTTTCATTAATTCGTTAACGTGACTATCTTGGAAGAAGTCATCGAAGAAAGGATCGAATAAATCAAATGAATTGTGATGATATTTATTAATGTTTGCCATAATTAAATGCGCCTCCGTTTAGCACTCATCATTCCCAAGTGCTAATTATATTATAGACCCTTTTAGCACTCTGTCAAGTAGTTTGCTAAAATATTTTTTAAAATTCATAGTAGTAGTTACTTATTAAATTATGAACAAAGACAAACATTGAAACGATTAACTGAATAGCCATCGTAACACAAAGTATCACAGTAATTTGATTCACGATAATCCATTCAAAGAAGAAAACAAAAACAATCGCCGTTATTAACAATACAAAAATATGGTATACGAGAATCAAAAGTTTATGCTGGGACAACAAACTTTCAATCCCCGGTGAAAGCAAGTAGAGAAAAAGAATTGCCGATTCCAAAACCCATAAAGTAATCAAACTTCCAATTTCTTCACCGCTTTTTTTTGTCACATCAATCATAAAAGCAATTATCAAAATTGAAACAATTGATAATAATGCCATCGCAATAACTAAAAATACTTGCTTATGAATTTTCATTTTCTAACGAAATCAACATGATATACCTCATTCCAGAGATATCTCAAATCTTTTTCTTCCACCTTTCCGTTATATGAGAGAACCTCATAATCAACATCATTATAAGCGTAAAAGAGATTATTCTCACAAAAATTGTTTTTTAGATAAAAATCCTTTCTTTTTTTATCTACGAGGGTTCCGCCGTTTTCAATATCGAGCATTATTACTTTATCAGAATATTTTTTCTTTAATAGAGATAACATTTCTGATCCATAACCCTTGCCGCGAAATTGCTCTTTAACTGCTAGATATAAGACATTCAGAAATCTTTTGACCAAGATGACATGAGCAAATCCAACAAATTCATCTCCCTCAAAAAAAGCCTCAACCTCCACGAATGGAAAATGCTCAAGATAATCAAATTCCATTCTCACCTCTTTTTTGAAAGCTTTCAGATAGAGGACTTTTATTTCCTGTTTCACCTCTATGCTGAAGCGATCTTTCATCGTTAACATAATATCACTCCTTTCATATTATTTATTTTATATTAATATATTACTTTAAACCATCTTTTAACTTTACTTGAGCTGCATTGAAAAAATATTGCCTCAATAAATATATTTTTTATTTTTTTCAAAATTAATGGCATGTGATTATAAATATCTATTTTGGTTTAACAAATGTAAGTTTTTATAACGTTTTTATAGATAAAAAAATATCGATATGTTACAATAAGCCGTAAATTCAGAAAGGATATTTAAATTTTAAATGAAAAAGACAAAAATTTTAATCCCTCTCTTAGCCTTGGGATTACTTGCAGGCTGCGGAGGAACATCAACATCTTCAACTCCAGCCTCATCATCCGAACCAGAAACAGTTATCGTCGCTGTCAGAACCTTTGAAGAGCAACTTAAAGCTGCTGGTATTGAAGGATACACATATGTTGATCCAAATGCTGATATCTATGAAGCAGAAACAAAACCAGCTGAAGGAGAAGAAGATGTCGTTGCTGGAGCATCTGGTGCAGGCACAGACTTCTATCCAGCTTCCGGAGGTGGATCTTACTACACATTAGATTACATGGTAACAAGAGCTAATCTCAAATACTACCATTACTATTGGTCAGAAAGCAAAGAAGGTGCTAAAACTTTAGCAGAAGCTAGCAAATTAGAAAACGCTCAATACGTTTCTGATTTATTCCCAAACGATGGCAAGACTTATTCAGTCGCTAGCTACAGTAATGCTGTTGCTACTAAAACATTAGTCACCGTTGATAACGAAGGAAATCTCTCTGCATCAATCTATGGTATGGGTGCTTCTAAAATTGATAACAACTACTATATCACTGGTGCACTTACCAACAAGAAAACAGTTGCTAACTTAGTTAAAAACGGAAAAGGTTTAGTCGTTATGTATGAATACAATCCTACTTCTAACGATAAAACTGGTCCAGGCGCAAGAAACTTCGGCTGCCGTTTAGCTGTTGAACTCGATTTTGATAAGACTAGCTTCTCAACTTCTGAAGGTCCTGTTACCTTAAAGCTCGGTGATGATGTCCCAAGCAACCTCTCTGCTGCTATGGTCAAATTAAAAGTCACCACAATGTACAATTTAGGTTAATAATCTTTGTAAAAAGAAGCTATTGCTGCTATGAACTGCTCCTTGTCAAGTAGACAGGAAAAAGTATAAAAATAATTAATTAAAAGTAAATATAATTTGAATAGGAAT
>CALVJL010000014.1 GCA_944332075.1 uncultured Bacilli bacterium | reverse complement strand
TTAATTTTTCGCCTTATTCCCTAGGGAATATATGCTTTTAATTATTTTCTTTGTCTACTTTAGAAGGATCATATCATCTGATGACTGGATTTTATTATTGGCGATGAATAGTTTTATTAGTGAGTCATGAAGAACATGACAGCGAATAAGATTGTGATAACCCAAGTACCGATTTTGATTTCTTTGATCTTGCCTGAGAATAAATTGATGAATAAGTAAGAAATTAAACCAAAGGCAATACCGTATGAAATAGAATAAGTAAATGGCATCATGGCGATGGTGAGGAATGAAGGAACAGCGACAGCTGGTTGGAGCCAATCGAGGTTCTTAACACAGTTCATCATCAAGACACCGATATAGATAAGGCAAGCTGCAGTTGCGCAAGTTGGAATGAGCTTAGCAATTGGTGCTAAGAACATTGCGACGAAGAAGCATAAAGCAGTGAACATACTTGATAAGCCTGTTCTTGCCCCAGCAGCAATACCAGATGAAGATTCAACGAAAGTAGTAACGGTTGAAGTACCGCAGATAGCACCTGTAGTAGTTGCGATAGCATCTGCGAGCATTGCACCTTTAATGTTAGGAATATCTCCTGTTTCAGTTAATAAGTTACCGCGGGCACAAGCACCATATAATGTACCTAAAGTATCAAACATATCGACTAAGCAGAAAGCAATAGAAGTTGTGACTAAAGTTAAGACGAAGTTACCTGCACCATTAGCTTCAATCCAAGATGAGAAATTGAAGCCATCAGCAAAGACTTTACCAACTGATTCTGTACCCCAATCAGCGAATGCGTTAAATGGATTTTCTAATTGGAAAGTTCCGCTTGCGATTAATCCATCGTAGCCGCCAGGTACGGTGAGCATTAAAATGTAGTAGAGCATAGCGCCGCCGAGAATACCGATAATGACAGCACCTTTTAATCCTTTATGTGAAAGGATTGCGATAATGATAATAGTGAAGAATGTAACTAAGACAGGCATTACTTCACCCCAAGTTGCGCCGTTTAAGAAGTTCATCGAAACGAGATTAACTTTTGTAGAAGCATCAGCGACGACGATACCAGCATTTTGTAAGCCGAGGAAAGCGATGAATAAGCCAATACCTGCAGGAATAGCAATTCTAACGCAGTCAGGAATTGAGGCGAAGATTGTTTCTCTTAAACCAGTAGCGGTTAAAATGATAAAAATGATGCCGTCGATAAGAACCATGACTAAGGCATTAGCATAAGTGAAGCCTAAGCCTGCGCAGACGGTATAGACGAAGAAGGCATTTAAGCCCATACCTGACGCTTGAGCGAGAGGTAACTTTGATAAGAGACCAATCAAGACGGTTCCGATAATCGCCGAGATTGCAGTAGCGATGTAGATGGCATTATATGAGGCTGTTGCATTAGGAATGTCTTGGAACATACCAGCATTAGTCATAAGAATGTAGGCCATCGCCATAAATGTGGTGAGTCCGCCGATAATTTCGGTGGAGAATTTCGATCCTCTTTCACTGATGTGGAAGAAGGAATCGAGCCTTTTAGCGAATGATGATTCTGAAAAACTCATAATTTCCCTTTCTCTTTCAGATGAACCCGGTCCATGAAAACAAAAAAAGTTTTAGAAACATCGCCTTATTTCTAAAACCAATTCCATCATGTTGAAAACCAAAAAAATTGATTGAATTGGCATAGTCTGGTTATTTACGGCAACCAGGTAGAAACTTTCAAACCATATCTTTGAATTTATATGACCGTTTTCAACAATGTTATTGTAAACGACTTTATGTAAAGTTATAAGGTATTTTAAGTGCTTTTATTATTATTTCATCTGTAAGCGCTATCACGTGAATAAATTAAATTATTAATTCATATTTAACAAATAATAAAAATTTAAAATAAATATTTTTTATTTAAAAATAGTTTAAATAATTTTACTATTTTACTAGATTGATGGAGGTTAAAATGAATCCTTACCAAATACTTAATGTTAGTGAAAATTGTAGCGATGAAGAACTTTCTAAAGCTTATAAAGCATTAGCAAAAAAATATCATCCTGATGTTAACCCATCGCCAGAGGCTGCAAAAAAGATGGTTGAGATCAATTGCGCCTATGACGAGATTAAAAAGATGCGGGCTCAAGGCATGTCGTATTCTCAATATAGTGCAAGTCAAAATTCAGGATATGCTCAATCATCATATTCGCAAAATGCAACTGGTGATGAGAGATATTACCAAGCTCTTGATCAAGCTCTTAGAATGGGAAATTTCTTCATGGCTTTTCAATATATGAATGCAATTAGAAACCGCGATCACCGCTGGTACTATTATGCTTCTGCTCTCTATGAGCAATTCAATAATATACCTGGCGCTATCGAATTTATTAATCAAGCGATACGCTTAAAAAATGATCCAGTATATGTTGCTGCAAAACAGAGATTAGAAAGCAAGCTTCCATCTTATCAAGCGCAAATGGATGAATTGAAGAGACGCCAAAGAGCTTCGCAAGCTGGAATTTCAGCAACTGGTTTTGTGATGATTGTATTATTGATATTTATGTTAGTTCAGTGCACGATATTCTAGAAAGTAGGAAAACATGAAAAAAAGAAACGGAAATGATCTTATTTCAATTATTTGTTATATATTTGCGGCAATTCTGTTTGTAATTTCGCTATTTATTTCGTATCCATATTTCTTTATTACCGCGGGAATTGCTCTGCCATTTCTTATATATGGATTATTTAGAAGTTTGTCGACTAATGTTGAAAAACGTCAAAATGAGGTACAGCGTTTTGCTTATTTCTTTTTAAAATTAATTGGAAAAGATATGTCGATGTATCAAAAGCCTAAAAATATAAAAGCAAAAGTCGTTAAAGTATCGTTGATTAAAGACGACCATGCCCATGTTTTATCAGAATGCCCATATTGCGGTAAAAAAATACGTTTGCCGAATAAAAAAGGTAAACACGGTGTTGATTGTCCAAATTGCCATCAGCATTTTCAAGTTAAGATTTAAAGATTATTGTTAATATTTACTTTTTTGCCTATAATTATTTGGGGTTTGGAGATATTTATGATTATAGTCAAAGAAGTTACGTCAAGGGCTCTTCGAAAGGCTTTTGTGACCTTTCCTGTTAAGCTTTACAAAAATTGTCCGTATTTTGTTCCTGCGCTTTATAGCGATGAAATGAAGGAATTCAATCCTAAAAAGAATCCAAATTTGGAAGAATGCGAGTATTTTGCATTTTTAGCATATAAAGACGGAAAAATTGCCGGACGAATTGGAGTGATAACTAATCCTCCAGCCGATAGGAAGTTCAATACAAAAAGGTTACGGTTCCGCGCTTTTGATGTTATTGATGATTTTGAAGTTACAAAAGCTTTATTTGCTAAAGTTTTAGAAGTAATGGAAAGAAAAGGCGCTAATGATTTAGAGGGGCCTAATGGTTTTACTGATTGTGATAAAGAAGGCTTGTTAATTGAAGGCTTTGATCGCTGCAATTTATTTTTTACTTATTATAACTATCCCTATTATATTACTCACCTTGAAAGATTAGGCTTTTCTAAAATGGTCGATTGGAATGAGTATTGCTTGAACTTACCAACAGAAATGGATCCACGACTTGAAAAAATTGCTAATCTAGTGATGAAAAAAGGTTATAAAGTTGTAAAAGTTAAAAATCATCGCGAATTAAAACCTTATATTATGCCAGCTTTTAAAGTCTATAATGAAGCTTTTGCAGAATTATACGGAACAGTTCCATTAAATGAAAAACAAGTTCAATATACTTTAGGAGAATTTTTGCCATTATTAAATATTGATTATCTTTCAATTATTAAAGATAAAAATGATGAAGTGGTCGGGTTTGCTGTTGTAGTTCCTTCGCTTGGGAAGGCTAGTAAAAAATGCCATGGTAAATTGTTCCCATGGGGATTTATACCTTTCTTAAGAGCTTTAAGAAAAAATGATACAATTGATATGTTATTAATTGGTGTAAAACCGCAGCTACAAGGATTAGGCATTAATGGATTACTAATTTATGAAATACTAAAAACTTGTATTAAGCATCATATTAAATATGCAGAAACCGGTCCGGAATTAGAAGATAATTTGAAAGTGCAGAGTCAATGGGCACGTTATGATGCACCAAAAGTTCGGAAAAGAAGACTTTTCTATATAACTAAGGAGGACTTAAAGAAAAACTATGAATAATTTGCCAAAAAATCCAATTATTTTATTAAGCGTTATTAATACTAAGTTACGCGATTATTATGATAGCTTATCATCACTATGCGATGACTTAGATGAAAGTGAAGATGAGATTAATAATCTTCTTAATAATGCGGGATATTATTACGATAGTGAAAAAAATCAATTCTTAAAAAAATAACTTTATTTTTTGGTTTAAAGTGATATCATTTATATTGCTCTTGGGGAATGGACAAGCGGTAAGTCACCTGGCTCTGAACCAGGTTATGCGTAGGTTCGAATCCTACTTCCCCAGCCATTTATAAAGATTTAGCTACAATGCTTCAGCGTTGTAGTTTTTTTATTTAATGATTGTCAAATTTGAAATTAATAATTTTTTCTCACTTTTTGATAAATTTCTTTATGATATAATCTAAATAGACAGTTATTATATTAGGTTTTAATAATGGAAAATAAAAAATTAATCGCAAAAAACAAGAAGATAGAGAAATATCTTCTCAATTTACAAAATGGTGACAAGAAGGCTTATTTGTATCTTGGCAATCTTTATGATGAAGGTAAAAAAATGCTAAAGATAAGGTAAAAGCCCTTCGCTTTTATCAAATGGCCGCGAATAAAGATGATCCACATGGTGCTTATAATGTTGGCAGAATCCTTCTCGAACAAGATTTAAATAATATTCAAGAAGTGCTTTATTATCTAGAAATAGCTTCAAACAAAGGTGTTGGCATGGCCTCCCTAACAATAAGTAATCTTTATTATTATGGTGTTGGTATTCAAAAAGATATTGATCAAGCTATAGATTATTGTAAATTAGCTATTGAGCAAGGAACTAACGAAGGATATAACAATCTAGGTCTAATTTATTCTGACAGAAATTTTGCTGGGCTTGACTATCAAAAAGCTTTTTCATATTTTGAAGAAGGAGTAAAAAGGCAAGTTTATCTAGCTTACTACAATTTAGGAATACTTTATGAATATGGTTTAGGAGTTTATAAAGATTATAAAAAAGCAGTTGAATTATTTAAAGTTGCTGCTGAACATGGCGTAAATCAAGCTATCGGTGCCTTGATTAGAGCTGTCAAGGAGTACAAAGAACATCGGCCAACAGCATAAAGAGAGTTAAATTAATATTATAATTTGCATTTGTTCTTTGATGATAATATAATCATTAATATTGTCAAAAGGGCTTTATTTATGGAAAAAACTAAGAAAAAAATTTCTCCAACCTTATTATTTTTGATATTGTTTGGGATTGTAAGTTTATTTTCTGATATGACGCATGAAGGGGCAGCGAGTATTCAAGGTGCCTACTTAACATTAGTTGGTGCGTCAGCAACAGCGATTGGCTTCATCTCGGGATTAGGTGAATTAGTCGGATATTCTCTACGTTATGTATTTGGAAAAATTACTGATAAAACAAAAAAGTATTGGCCGATGACCATCATCGGCTATTTAATTGATATTCTTGCGGTTCCTCTTTTAGCTTTTGTCGGTCGCAACGGCTGGATTTTTGCCTGCGCATTATTATTAATTCAAAGAATGGGTAAAGCAATAAAGAAACCAGCAAAAGATACGATTATGTCATTCGCTGCGAGCCAAGAACAAGTTGGTAGAAGTTTTGGTATCCAAGAAATGCTTGATCAAATCGGCGCTTTTCTCGGACCACTTTTACTATATTTAGTAATGTTATTTAAATTTGGAAATGATGATTTTGAAATGTATTCAATTTGTTTTTTGATCTTATCTGTTCCATCATTAATAACTATCGTCTTATTATTTTTAACTAAGAAAAAATTTCCTAATCCTGATCAATTTGAGCCAGAACCAAAAGAATATGTTCCATTTAAAATGAAAAAAAGCTTTATTTTTTATATTATCGGAATTAGTATTTTTGCTTTTGGATTTATAGATTATTCATTAGTGGCTATGCATATTACAAGAACTTATGTAGGCGGAAATAGTTTTATAACATTAGAGAATTTGCCTTTAATTTATTCTATGGCGATGGTTATTGACGCTTTTGCAGCAATTATCTTCGGCAAACTTTACGATAAGTTTGGAATTATTTCTTTAGTTATTGCATCTCTTTTATCAGCTAGTTTTGCTGTCTTTATTTTTGCTTTTAACTCTTTGCCTCTGTTAATGATTGGAGTTGCGATGTGGGGAATTGGTATGGGTGCTCAGGAATCAATTTTAAAAGCTGTTGTCACCGATTTAGTTCCAAAATATTGTCGAGCAACTGGATACGGAATTTTTGAATGTTCATTCGGAATTTTTTGGTTTCTCGGAAGCACTATTCTTGGAATACTATATGATACATCCATAACGGCAATGATAATCGTCTCAACTTCATCACAGTTAATTGCTATACCGTTTTACATTATTTCCTATCGAAGAAATAAGTTAATTAGTGAGCAAAAAAAATAAAAAAGCATTAAAGCTTGAAGCCTTAATGCAAATTATTTTGAATGTTTTTCATTTAATGTATTTAAATCATTATCGAGTTCGGCTATTTCTTCATTAAAAGTTGTGTAGCGTTCTGCAGAGAGAAGATTTTTAAATAGCATTCCGAGTACAAATAGATTAATTAACGCGGCAATAGTAACTGAGTCTTCGCCAAAGACATCAATAAAGTAATGACCGCTGAGATAATGATAGTATGCGATTGCGGAAGATATTTGCATCAAAATTATAAGATAATATTGCTTTTTATTAACCAAGCAGTAAATAAGAATGCTCACATCGATAATATAGAAATATCTCTCATGCATATGCGGTAAGAAAAACGGCATAAGCATGGTTAGGAAAACAAAAATATTAATAATTGTTAATGAATTAATCTTGATTTTTCTTAAGACGATAATGGCCATAAATAGACCAACCATTGTTAAAGCAAAGATTGTGGAAGCCTTATTAACAATATCAATCTGAGGAAGATTTATAAATTTCCAAATATTTGCACATCCTAAAGTCAAATCTTTATAGCCGTTTAATTGATTAGTTATATAGGTGAATGGCTGAGAAAATGGTGCTCCAATAATATATGACGGGATAAATGTGATAAATAAACCGATAAAAATAAATGGAATAGCAGATAATTTCATTTTTCTTTTAACTATCATCAAGACAAAGAATGGGATGACAAAAGTTGCTTGTAGTTTTAAACCAAGACCTATTCCGAGAACGAATAATGAAAGATAGTCACGCTTCTTCAAAAATAAATAAAGAGCAGTTAAACAGAAAAAACTGTAAAGCGTATCACAGTTTCCCCAGACGGAAGAATTAATAATCTGTATCGGCAATAAAAGCATTATTAAGTAACCGATTAAGGATACTGTTCTACTAAGTTTAAGCTGACGAAGAATTAAATAGATAATAAAAGCTATTAAGACATCCGAAATAAAATATAATGTCTTAACTTCATATATCCAAGAGATGGGATAAGTAAAATTTCCATATGTTAAGGTTTTAGCTGATGTCGGTAATAATGTTAATAAAGCTATAAAAAACATGTATAGAGGAGAATAGTCGCTTTGTACCTGATAAAAGGAAGTAAAACCGATATTCTTTATCTGCGACATCCAATTCATGATATATCCTTGAAAATCATTAGTTTGATATTCGGCGAAAAGATAACGAATTGTTAATGCTAAGGCCGTAATTAATAATGCAGCCAATAAATGAATATGCTTGTAAAAAAACTTTGAAATAATGATACCTGCTTTTTGGTAATAGTAAGAACAATTATTCCAAATATGCTTTATTTTGTCTTTCATAATAAAATAATACCTAATTTTTCTAATCCTTTGATATCTTCTTCTGGCCATAACGAGCATTGGACTTCACCGACATGAGCTTTTTCTAAAAAGAAAAGGCATAAACGCGATTGACCAATTCCACCTCCGACAGTTAAAGGTAAGCGGTTATTTAAAATATCTTGATGATACGGAGAATTTAATTTAAATTCTTCATGTTTCGCTTTAATTTGCTTAAGAAGGGATTCAGCATTAACTCTAATTCCCATTGAAGATAATTCTAATGGAGCATCAAGAATTTCATCAAAAACTAAGATATCACCGTTTAATCCCCAGTCATCATAATCAGCAGCTCTGCCATCATGTGGCAATCCATCTTTTAAAGGGGTTCCAATATGGTAGATGAAGGCAGCGCGGTGAACTTTTAAAAACTGATACTCTCTTTCTTTTCTTGATAAGGAAGGATATTTATTTTCTAACTCCTCACTAGAAATAAAGGTTATATATAGGGGTAATTTTTTTGATAATTGAGGGTACTTTGCATTAATAATTTTTTCAATACGTAACAAAACTTGGTAGATTTGATTAACAGTAATGAAGAGATAATCAAGATTTCTTTGCTCTGGAGAAATGATTTTTTCCCAATCCCATTGATCGACGTAAATAGAATGAATATTATCAATTAATTCGTCGCGCCTAATAGCATTCATGTCAGTGTATATACCTTCATTAACATTAAAATTATATTTTTTTAAAGCGTTTCTTTTCCATTTGGCTAAGGATTGAACAATCTCAAAGGTTCCTGAAAAATTATTAACATTAAAACTTACCGGTCTTTCTGAACCATTTAAATCATCATTTAACCCAGTTTCTTTAAGAACAAATAATGGCGCAGAAACTCTTTTTAAATTAAGCTCCTTCCCTAATTCTTCTTCAAAATGATCTTTAAGATATTTAATCGCGACAAAAGTATCACTTAAAGATAATTTGCTCTTATAATTTTTAATATCAAAAAACATAAATCCCCCTTTTATTATTTGTTTTATGATAGATAATCAATAAGTTTTTTTCAATAAAAGACCATTGATTAATTCATTTTTAAATTTTCTAACAACTTATGTGTATGTGACCATAAATTTTAAAATATCATTGAAAGTTTATTTTTTGTGATATAATAGAAGAAAATAGGGAGGACTTAATATGTCTAAGAAAAAATCAGGCAGCTTCTTCGGAAGCATTTTGGCGCTTGCTGCCATTGTTTTAGGAGTTGTTGCAGTATTATTATTCGCATTATTGCCAATGATGAAATTGACAATCAATTTAGGCGATTTTGGATCTGGTGAGGCAACAATTGGCGGATTCGGTATGATCTTTGGTGGAACTGCTACAGTAGCATCCGGAGATAATTCTGAAGCACTTGAAGGTCTTGCGGCAAATACAATGGCAATCGTTGCATTTATTGTTGCAGTGCTTGGTATCGTCGCATTAGTTGTTGGTTTATTAATGAAAAACAAAATTGCTAAAGGTGTCGGCGGATTAGTTTTAGCAGTTGGCGGAGTCTTAATGTTCTGCGTTCTCGATTCTTCACTTACAGCTATCTTTGCCGGTGTTGGCGGAATGAAACCGGGGGATTTTGGTTACGATACAGCATTAGCAGCTTTTAAAGAAATTGCAAATCCATCGTTAGGTATCGGAGCGATTATCGGCGGTGTTGCTGGCATTCTTGGCGGAGCTGCTGGTGTCGGTGGAGCACTTTTAAAATAATTGATTCTAATACAATAACGAATAAAAAATGTCACTCTATTGTGACATTTTTATTTGCCATAATTAGAAATTTTATGGATAAGAGATATTAATTTAGGGTCAGTAATCTTTTTAACTTTTCGGTCATAAGTTATCAAGCCATTTAATTCGTCTTCTACATCGCTAAACTGTGTATAGATGACGCCAGATAATTTATTAATATTGGAGTATACTTCATTATATAATTCATTTAATCCTTTTTGGAAAGATAGATTATCTTCATAGCCTTTATAACCATATGTATTTGCTAAATTATAAATATGTCCTTCCTCTTTATAGACATATCCTCCGAATTCACTAATAAAAGCAATAGATGGTTGTTTGTTTATAACATCACTTATTTTTCTAAAATAAATATGGAGCGATAAAAAATCGCTTGTGCCATTTCTAAACCAACCAGAGGTCGTATCAATTAATCTAGTTTTATCCCACGATTTAACTTTATAGTACATTTTTTCAGCTTGAAATTGCCCCCATCCTTCGTTAAATATTGTATAGGCGATAACTGAAGGATGATTATAGAGGGTATTTACAATGTTTTTAGCAGTTTTGATAAAATAATATTTATCAAGAAATGAACGTTTGGAATCAGTGTTTCTCTCTTGATAGGAAAGAGAAACAGTTGGTAAAACAGTTTCTTTTAAATAAGAGTAATGAGAATTATTAATAAAATCTTGAATCAATAGAATTCCAAATTTATCACAGAGATAATAAAAATACGGGCATTCTATCTTAATATGTTTTCTTAGGCAGTTGAAACCAAGCTGCTTAACATATTTTAAATCCTCTTTATAAACAGAATAAGATTTTGGGGTTACAATCCCATCGAGATAATATCCTTGATCAAGTAATCCATTAAGAAAAATCCGTTTATTATTTAAATAGACATAATGATCATCTTTGTTTATAGAAATCTCTCTTAACCCAAAGTAAGATTTAATTTCATCTTCCCTGCATGTGAAAGTCACATCATATAAAAACGGATCGTCGACATCCCAAAGATGTGGAGTTGAAAATTTGTGTTCAAAGGTATTCAAACATTTTTTTTGGAAAATCAACTCATCTCCTTCATAGATTTTCACAAGAATTTCTCTATCGCAGTCAAAATCGATTTTAACCATATTTAAAGTCGTTGTTATTTTAAAATCTCGAATATGATTTTTCGGCAGAGATTCAATGAATAATGGAAAATATATTCCTTCAGTAGAAGTATAAAACATACCTTTAGGCGTGAGGCTTTGTTTGCCACGTGGATAATATTCCTCATTTAAATCTTGAGTTACAATGATTATTTCATTTTTTCCCGCTTTGAGATTTGTTAACTCAATTTTTAGTGGTGAATTAAAAAAGCGGTAAGAACCTTGATCTTTATTGTTTAAATAAACGGTAAAGTAATTATCGATACCGAGGACAACTAAATAATTTATATCTTTAATAAAATCTTCATCGACATAGAAAAAACGGTGATAGACGATTTTGTCATCAATTTGAAGATTTTCGTTAGCTCCAGATAATTTTCCTTTAAATGCTGATGGCACATTAATAGTTTTTTGAAAATGTAGATCATCTAATGAAAATTTTTTTGTTAAAAAATAATCCCATTTTCCATTTAAACTAAGATAAGATTCACGTTGACAATTTGGTAATGGATAGGCATTTAAAGAAATTAATCCATTGTCTAATAGACTCATTGTTTGGTCAATTACTCTTTTTTTCATATTATTTCACCTTATATCGATCGTAATAAACTTTTAATATTCCATGATAATCCTCATTCCATGGTTTATTTTTTCCATAAAAATGGATAATAATTGTATTTTTTTCAACCCAAGTTAAATCGATTTTAAGACCCTTTGCGTGGTTGCGGATGTTAAACAAAGTTATTGCCCGATCAGAGAGATTATAAATCAAGCGGTCAACAAGAATTACTTTATTGCCGTATAGAGCTGAGATGACATCTTGATCTGGTAATGTTAGCAAATACTTTTTTCTTTCTAAAAAGGCATAAACTTCATCTTCATCTAGTTCAGCGCGGAATTTTTTTAAATTAATCAGTAAGACACCTGTGTTGAGATAAACGGCATCTTTTTCCGAAGAATTTTTTATTTGATTAAAGCGAGTAAGAAAATTTCCGATATTAGAAGCTCCAGCAAAATAATTATCACCTAAATCAATATTGTATAATGACGATAAATCACCTTTAACAATTATATCTGGATCAAGATAGAGTATTTTATCGAGAGTATTTGGCAAAAACTTTGCAGCAAAAATTCGATAGTAAATGGTTAATGGATAACGATCTGTTACTTTAGCATCTCGAAATTTTGATTCATCAATATTGATTATATGGAAGTGATCATTGTTGTTAAAATAATTTTTATAGACATCTAAATCATCATAATTAACATCATTAGAAAATATATAAAAATTCAGTTCGCAATGATTATAATCATTTATTGAACGAATTAATGATATGGCATATGGAAGATATGAATGATCAAATGTCAATAATACATTCATTGATAGCTCCTCGTATAAAGAAATTATAATAAATCTTCAAAAGATATTCTAATAATATTAAAAAAAGTGTTTAATATCAAAGAAAGGTTGTACTTTATGGATGTCAACAAGTGTTTAGAAAAAATTAGTCAAACGATTAATGAATTAGAAAAATTATATCCTTCGCTAATGAAGAATGATTCTTTGAGCTTAAGCCAAGATAATTTATTAGAAGCAATGGCATTTGTTAGCAAAATAAACGGACTTGAAAGCACATTAGATGCAGAATTTATCAAAGAAAATAAATTAACTACGCTTTTCGATATGATTAATATTGATAAAATTAAAATCGAGGCAGTGCATTATGATGATCAAAATCTTTTTTATGATTACATTGGCATAATTTATCCACAGTTGAAATTTCGTTTTAATTTAGTAAAGAAGAAATACTCTTTAAACGCTGAGACCCTCAAAAAATTAATTATTACAAAAGAGTATTATCAATATTTAACTAATCTACTTAAAGATTATTTAGAAATGAAGATTGATAATAAACTGTCTAAGGAAATAGAAGAAATATTACAGATTATTCATCTTTATAGAGTTTATGATGGTGATGATAGGGTTTGCTTAGGCAGCATGATTAATTATGCTGATTCTCTGACTAATGAAGAAGAAAGAGGACGCATCGTTATTGACGCGCATGCTAATTTAAAATTTAAGAAATTAGCACTTAAAACTTTCTTTCCTTGCCTCAATGCCAAGGTTAATGATGTGGTATTTATTGATTATTCGTTGACCTATTATGTCAAAATACTCAAAATTCAAAATGAAGAAGAAAAGGTAACATTGCATTAATTATGAAAAAGGTATTTATTTTATTGGCTGCATTAACATTAGTCGCTTGCAGCGGACAAACTTCGACTATTACTTCGTCTATATCTAGTTCGATTAGTTCTAATTCTTCATCGCAAAGCTCTTCTGTTTACAATGAATATGGCGATACTAATCCTAATCTGGATGGTTATTTATCATATGATGAAGCGTTTAATGATGGCGAAATCGATTTAGAAAATAGTTATAAAGATGGTGAATTTAATTCTCCTTATATTTCAAACAAAAGTAATCCAAGTTTAACAGAAGTTCGATTTACTTCCTTAAATGATGTTCATGGTGCTTTGTATTTTTCTGACGGTGATGGAAATGGATTTGATAATACAGCATATTTTTTAAACGAATATCAAAAAAATGGTGATTCAATCAATATCTTAGTTGGTGATATCTTCCAAGGGCAATACGTTAGCAATATGACCCACGGAAAAGCTTTTGTCGATGTCATCAACCAAATGGATTTTGATTGTTTCGTTATCGGTAATCATGAATTTGATTGGGGACTAGATGTTTTAAAAGGCTATAAAGATGGTGATTTAACTAATGGTGAATTAAATATTCCTTTCTTAGGTGCCAATATTTATTATAAAGGAACTGATTCACATCCTGACTTTATCGATCCATATATGATTGTTAATTATGGTGATGTTAAAGTTGGCGTAATTGGAATGATTGGTGATTCCATTGAAAATTCCATTGATGCAAACCGAGTCGGTAATTATGAATTTAAAAATTGTCAGCAATTAACCCGCGAATATTCAAAGATACTTCACCAAGACTATGATTGCGATTATGTCGTTTTAGCAATTCATGATTACGATGAAGAAGATTTTAGTTATTTTGCTTCATTTAATGGTGATGAGAAAATTGATTTAATTTTCGGAGGCCATACTCATTATGTGAAAAACGATCGTTTTGTCCGTAGCGATGGTAGTTATCTCTACGCTTTACAAGGCGGAGCGAATAACGAAAGAATCGTCACTGCAGAAATTGATATAGCGACTAACATATCTTCTTATAAAATCGATTATTATTCATCTAACCGCGATAGTGAGATTCAAAATTATTTAATTACTAACTTTGGTGATTTTATATCTCAGGCAAATGAAGTGGTCGCTACCTTAGATAGAAGAAAAAATGAATATGAGATTGGCACGGAAACAGTTGAATATTATATGAATTATTATGATGTTCAAGCAGCCTTTATCAATACCGCGGGAGTAAGAGATTCCCTTCCATCTGGCGAAATAACTAATAACGATTTACTTAAAGTTTATCCTTTTGATAATTTGCTCTATGATGTAGTAATGTCGGGAAGAGATTTATATTATCTTTTAAGAAATCAGCAGGACTACATTTATAGTGCATCGCGCGGAAATATCGATATTTCTTATGATGTATATTATCATGTTATTACGATTAATTATGTCTATACGGGTTCTTATTATCGATCATATCTTAAGGATTCACATTTTAAGAATTTAAATATAACATTGCGAGAGAGTTATCTTTCTTGCCTTCAAGGTTAAAAAAAGAATCAGGACGTCCTGATTCTTTTTTAATCATTTAATTGATCAGATAAAGCGAGAATATTTTTTCTTAATCCGAAGATAACAAGCTCATCGCCTGGACGAATCTCATCATTGGCTTTCGGAGCGATATTTACTTTATTTCTTTGGATGAGTAAGAGGTTAACGCTGAAACGATTACGAGGGTTTAATTCCTCAACAGTTAATGGTTTAAATGTCTGCGGGACTGGAATTTCAACGATGCAATAATCATCAGAAATTGAGAAGTAATCAACAAAATTAGGAAAAGCGATTCTTGTAGCTAATCTTGTTCCCGCAATTTTTGTTGGAGAGATAATATCGGTAACGCCTAATTTTTTTAAAATAGGAATATACGATTCTTTATCGCAGCGGACAGTTATATTTTTGACTCCAAGATCTTTTAATGTGACATAGGTCATAACTGTGCCTTCAAATGATGAGCCGAAAGCGATGATGACGTGATCAGCATTTTGAACTCCAGCATCTTTCATAGCTTTATCAGATGTTGAATCGGCAATATAAGCTTGAGAAATAATATGCGAAGCTTGTTCAACAGCTTCCTCATCAGAATCAATACCGACTATTTCATCGGAATATGATGAAAGTTCATCAATAAGTGATAAACCAAATCTTCCTAATCCAATAACAAAGATATTACGTTTTTTCATATGCTCCTCCTATCCGATAATAACATTGCCTTCGACATAGCGCAATGATCCGACATTAGTGTCAGTAAAACGATTGTTGAAAAATGAAATAAAGGTAACAGGTCCTAGTCTGCCGACAAACATTGTTAAACAGAGAATTAATTTGCTTGCTGCAGATAATGATGGGGTAACGCTTAAAGATAAGCCAACAGTACCAAATGCAGACACAGTTTCAAAAATAATCTCTTCTAAAGTGTAGTCATCACCTTCGACAAGCAAAATAGAGAAAGTAATTAGCATGCAGAAAGCAATTGAGACAGTAGTTAAAATATAGGCTTTAAGAATCTGTTGCGCAGAAATTTTTCTATTAAATGCATGAATCTGCGGTTCACCAAGAGCAAAACACTTTACTGATGTCACAAGAGTGAAAAAAGTTATGGTTTTAATACCTCCACCAGTAGAAGCTGGTGATGCTCCAACAAACATTAAGAATATAGAAAAGATAACCATGGCGTGATTAAGCTTATTTGCTAAATCAATAGTCGTAAAACCAGCGGTTCTTGTCGTTACTGACAAGAAAAAAGACTCGAGCCAAGTAAATTCATTAAAATTGCATAATTTGTATATTAATGTACCTAAAACTAATAAAACTAATGTTGTGGTAATAGCAATTTTTGAATGAAAATTTAATCTCTTGAATCGTCCTCTTTTTTGGATAACATCAAAGATAACAATAAAACCGATACCTCCAAAAATGATTAATAAAGCGGTAACGATATTGAATAAGTAATCATTTGCAAAAGAAATTAACGAGGTAGCTCCAAATAAGTCAAATCCGCAGTTGTTAAATGCAGAAACAGCATGGAAAATACTATATCCTAAAGAATCAATAAATGAAAAATTCCAAATAAAATATAGATCAATAACTAAGAATATTGCTCCAATAAATTGAATTATTAAAGATACAAAAACAATTTTTTTGACTAGGGAAACAATTCCAGAAAGTGACGATTGATTAAGTGATTCGCGGAGCAGGACTCGTTGCTTGTAAGAAATTTTGAAACCTAAAACAATGGCAACGAAGGTAATAATTGTCACCGAACCTAATCCGCCAAATTCAATAAGAAGGGCTAAGATAATTCTTCCGCCGAGATTAAGACAAGCACCGACATCGGGCACAGGGCAAAGACCTGTTACGCAGACAGCTGAGACGGAAGTAAATAAAGCGTCAACAAAATCCATTCCTTCACCTTTATGGAATATCGGTAAAGCTAATAATCCAGCACCGATAAGAATAACCATGAAGAAGGAAAAGATAATCAATAACAATACTGAAACTTTTTTTAAGGGTTTCTTCCTTTTACGAATTTCCATAAATTTAATTCCTAGTTTGCATTATATCACCTTTAAAAGTAATAAAAAAGACTTTGTTAATCTATGATTTCTATACTTTTTCAAAGAATTATTCCCCTTTTTAAAAGAAAAAGCGGCATTTTCTTTTATATTGACTACCTTGGTAGTAAAATAGCAAATGGTGAATTTATGGTTTTATTCAGTAATTTAGATTTCAGTAACGATGTAATCTATTATATTTATTTGATTTTATTTATTATTAATACAATTTTAATTATCTTAATTAATATATTTTATTTCCATCAGTACTTCTATGCGATAACTTCTTTGTTTTTGAAGTCTAGGACATTTCCTGAAGCAAAGAAAAATCATAAATACGGAATTATAATTTGTGCACGCGATGAAGAAAATCAAATTCCTCAGTTAGTTGATTCTCTTAACAAGCAAAATTATCCACGTGATTTGTTTCAAATTTTTTTGATTGCTGATAATTGTACTGATCATACGGCTGAAATCGGCAGAAAATTAGGAGTAAAGGTTTATGAGCGGTTCAATAAAACGGAAATTGGAAAATCATATGCTTTGGACTATGTGATTAAATTAATTTTCAAGGATCCTCAATATGATGATTTAGAAGCATTTTTTGTCTTTGATGCCGATAATTTGGTCCCAGCTAATTATATGTATGAAATGAATAAAGTTTTTGATGCTGGATATAAGGTATCAACTTCAATGAGAAATAGTAAAAACTTTGATTCTTCTTGGGTTGCAGGTGGACAAGGTATTTCTTTCCTTAGAGAAGCATTAATGATCCATCATTCTCGTAGCGCATTTAATATTGGAACATATATCTCCGGAACAGGCTTTTATGTATCTCGTGATGTTTTAGAGAAATATAATGGTTGGCCATTCCATACACTGATTGAAGATGTTGAGTTCTCTTTGCAATGTGCATTAGATAAAATTAAAATTACCTATAATGAGAAAGCTGAGTTTTTTGATGAGCAACCAGTAACATTGAAAGCTTCATTCAATCAACGCCTTCGCTGGTGTCGGGGAACTGTTGAATGCTTTAAAAAATATGATTTTAAGCTTTTAGTTAATTCTTTTAAAAAAAGGTCATTATTGATGTTTGAATTATTCTGCCATATCAATATTATTCCAGTTTTATATTTCTTCTATTCATTTTTCTATTTAATTGTAAATGCGATTTTTTATGCGGCTGGATGGATGTCTTCGAAAGTTTTCTTTAATTTCGTTGTTGCTGCATTTGTAGGAATGTTCATCTTCGTCTATCTGATTATCTTCATTATGGGAATGATTTGCATGATAAGATATCGGAAACATGTGCATATTTCAATTGGTAAAAAGATATTTTATGTAATTATGTTTCCAATTTTTATGGCTTGCTACATTCCAATATATGCAGTTGCTCTGTTTAAAAAAGTTAAGTGGAAAAAGATTTCCCACGATGATACACGCGATATAACCCAAGTTTAGTATGAAAAATATAGTTGCCATTTTTACAGATTTAAATGAATTCTCAGTTAAAAGAGAATTATTGTTTCGTTACCTCAATTCAATTGATGATCAAGTTTATTATGTTGTTTTAACAAATAAAAGATTAGGTAAAATAAATCGCTTTTACTCTAATAATAGAATGATTATTTCTTTGGGATATAAAGAAAATATCGATCGACAATTTGTTAAATCGCATTTGGATGAGATTGCGTATTTTATCGCATCTTATAATATTGAAAAGGTATATTATTGCGATAAAGAATTAGACATTCTATCAAAACATTTTTTGATTCAAAAAATTGATGAGAGTTATTATCAAGATATTTTGGAAGTTAATCACCATATCGCTTTAACTTATAATGAAAGGTCGCTTCTGATTGATTTTTCTTACCGCGATAATATTAAACCATTTGAAAAAGAAGTCATTAATAATTTGATTGCTTCTGGACTTTATAAGATTAATTTGTTTATTCGAAAAAATGATCGAAAAATGTTTAACGAAATGTTTGATGGCAAAGTTAAACTAATCGTAAAACGCGATTTCTTCGATAAGTATAATGACAATTTTGATTTTGCTATCATTTTTTCACAAGAAGATGTTTTAACTTATCTTGATTGCCGCAAAGAAGGATTAAGAGTTTTTTCTTTTGATAATACATTTGATGGTTGTTTAAAACTGACAAAATCTAAATATCTATTCCAAATTGCCCATGTCTTTGCTTCACGTCCAAAAATGGAAAAAATCAAACTTGAATTTCAAGAATACTAAGACAAAAGATTGTTTTTTTGGTATGATGAAAAACTGGAGGTAGTTATATGATAAAAGAATATAAAAAGATTTATAAAGAAATTTTAAAGAAAATAGAAGAATATCAAACGATTGTCGTTTACCGTCATCAGTCACCTGATTTTGATGCATCTGGTACACAAAACGGATTAGCTACCTGGCTAAAGGATTCTTTCCCAAATAAAGAAATTATTACTTTGGGAAAAGATTTTTATGATTTCACCCCATCGCTATACCCACATATTGATGAAGTTGACGTATCAAATAAAAAGTTTCTAGCTATTATTGTCGATACTGGCAATAGCGAGCGAATTGATAACGATTCTTTCAAAAAAGCTGATTTCAAAATTAAATTCGATCACCACCCAGCTGTTGAAGACTATGCTGATATTGCTATTGTTAATGAACATTTGGCATCATGCAGTGAATTAGTCCTCGATTTTGTCAGTGCATTTGAAAAGAAATATCCGCTTTCACCATTAGCTGCTAAATATTTTTATGCCGGTATTGTTGGTGATTCTGGACGCTTCCTTTATTCAGATGTTAATTCTCATACTTTTGAGATGGCTTTAATTTGCATAAATAAGGGTATTGATATTAATAATGATGTTTATTTACCGATGTATGAAAAAAATATTAGCAATCTTACTGTTACTAAATACATTCTTAATCACTATACCTTATCAAGCAAAGGTGTCGCTTATTACGCATTAACCCAAAAAGATTTAGATGAGTTAAATATCCGCTGTGATCAAGCAAAGAACTTCATGTCAATTTTCTCAAATATTAAAGGAATAAACATTTGGGTAAGCATTTCTGAGAATACCGAGAAAAATGAGTTTAGAGTCTCTATTCGTTCTAAAAAAATTGCTATTGATGGAGTTGCTACTCAGTTTGGTGGAGGCGGACATGCCCAAGCTTCTGGTGCAAAATTAAAAACTCTCGATGAATTGCCTAATTTAATCGCTGCATTAGATAATTTAGTAAAATAAATAAGTGAGGAAACCTCACTTATTTTTTTAAATAATTTTGATAAATTTGATAAACTTCATCGGAGAGCTCTTCGACTGATATCGTCTCACTTTCTAATTTGATATCAGCAAATGATACTTTATCATCAGAAAATGCTTCGTCATCAATTTTTATTCGCGCATTAATGTTTTCAATAGAATCTCCGCGAACTAGCATTCTTTTCTTTTTAATCTCTGGAGTACAATAAAAATAAATGACAAAAAAATTAGAATTGATGTTTTTTAATTTTCTTGCACCATGCGGTTCAAGAATAACGCATTTATCATCGCCAACTTCATCTTTCGTCGTTCCGTAGAAATTGTTGTTGTAGAAGGTATATTCTAAAAATTTGTTTTCCTCTATCATTTTTAAAAATGTATCTTTGCTGACAAAATGATAGTCTACATCATTAATTTCATGTACACGCATTGAACGGGTTGTTGTTGTGATAACTTTTTTTAACCCATACTTTTTAAATAAAATTTTTGCAACTTCGGTTTTACCGGAAGCTGAAGGACCCATTAATATTAACATACATATATCATATACTAATTATTGTTTTGAATGAAAGAAAATTATTATAATTGTTTTATGAAAAAAATTATTTGTTTAGGAGGAGGTATTACTTCTCTAATTGCCGCGATTACCTTGAAAAGAAGGCATAAAGATTATTTGATTACTGTTATTGAAAAAGATAACGAGTGCTTGAAGAGAATTAAAATCTCGGGAAATGGTAGATGTAATTTTACTAATGAACATATTAGTTCAATTCACTATTCCAATGGCGTAAAAATTGAGCATATATTATCTTTTTTCTATAAAGCAAAAGAAGAATTTTATAAATCAATAGGTCTTTTATATTATTACGATGATGAGGGTCGGGGCTATCCTTTATCTGATTCTAGCCGCAGCGTTTGGACTTTAATTATGGATGAAGCAATGCGCCTAGGCATTGATATTGCTTATGATGAAATTAGGCATATTGAATATCATCAAAACATTATTTTAAAAGGAAATAATAATTATCAAGCGGATTATTTGATTTTGGGTTTAGGCGGACAATCTTATCTATATAAAAGAGAAAATTACGCTTTACTAGATGAATTAAAGATTCCTTTAAAAGAGGCCAAATCTTCACTTTGCCCAATTATCGTTGAAGAAAAAATACCGGCCTATTTAGTCGGAAAACGAGTAAAATGTGTAGTGAGCTTATTAAAAAATAACCAAATCGCTTATCAAGAACAAGGAGAAGTCCTTTTTAAGAAAGATGGATTATCTGGAATTTGTATATTTAATATCTCAGCGAAAATTAACCGATTAGGAAAAGCTAAATACATTATATCTTTAGATTTGACAAGAGGTTTAACTTATGAAGATATTTCTTCTCGAGAAAAAGACTATGGAAAAGAAAAATGCTTAACAAGTCTTGTGAATGAGGAAGTTAAAACATATATACTTTCACTTAATAAAGATCTTTATTCGTCCTTAAAGCGTCTTAATTTTACATATAAGAGCAATTATCCATTAAAAGAGAGTCAAGTGACAAATGGTGGTATCCCTTTAGAAGAAATTGATTTAGATAATTTAACATTAAAAAAATATCCGAAAATCTATGCTGGCGGTGAACTCATCGATGTCGATGGTGACTGCGGAGGATTTAATATTTTCTTCGCTTTTGCTTCCGGATACTTTATCGGTAATAAAATAGACTAAGCAGCAGTGCTTAGTCTTTTATTTAATTGTTTTCAGCTTCTTTTTGTTTAGCTACTTTTGCTTCGTATTTTTTTCTTTCCGCATAGTTAAGAATCTTCTTTCTCATGCGGTAAGTAGTAGGGGTGATTTCAACTAATTCATCGCTGTTAATGTAGTCGAGGCATTCTTCAAGAGACATCTTTCTCGGAGTCTTTAAGACAACGGTAGTATCTTTACTTGCTGAACGCATATTAGTCTTTTCTTTTTCTTTGACGACAGTGACACCTAAATCATTATTGTACTTATTTTCGCCGACAATCATACCCTCATAAACTTTAGCACCTGGAAGAATGAACATTGTTCCTCTTTCTTCAACGTGTTCAATTGCATATGGGGTAGCTTGTCCAGAATCGACAGCAACGAGAACACCAATGGTTCTTTCACCGACATTCATCTTTAAATAAGGGCGATATTCTCTAAATGTATGGTTGATAATTCCATATCCTTTTGTCATAGTTAAGAAATTATTAACGAAACCGAGCAAACCTCTAGACGGAACAATATATTCAACCTTAACCTGGTTCTCGTTATATTGCATATGGACTAATTCGCCTCCGCGAGATGATAAAGAATCGATAACAGATCCTAAATAATCTTCTGGAACATCAATAGCGACATCCTCAAATGGTTCACATTTTACTCCATCAATTTCTTTAATAATAACTTCTGGTTTAGATACTTGTAATTCATAACCTTCACGGCGCATATTTTCAATTAAGATGGAGAGGTGTAATTCTCCGCGGCCAGAGACGATTAATGATTCAGTATTAGGAATTCTGCTGACTTTTAATGAAACATCTCTTTGAACTTCTCTTTGTAATCTTTCTTCAATTTTTGAGAAAGTTAAAAGCTTACCATCTTGTCCAGCAAATGGTGAAGAGTTAACACCAAATGTCATTTGCAAAGTTGGTGGATCAATTCTTAATAAAGGAAGAGCTTCGACATTATTTAATTCGCAGATAGTTTCACCGACGTTTAAGTCAGGGATACCGGCGACAGCGATAATATCACCTGCTTGTGCTTCTTTAATTTCAATTCTGTTAAGTCCAAGGAAGCCAAAGAGTTTTTGGATACGGAAGTTCTTAACCGATCCATCAAGACGTGAAACAGAAACCATTTCATTTTCATGAATTGTTCCCCTCTTAACTAAGCCAATACCAATTTTTCCGACGAAATCATTATAGTCGAGTAAAGCAGGTTGGAATTGAAGAGGTCCTTCGTGGGTGACACGTGGCTCAGGAATTTCTGAAATAATTGATTCAAAAATCGGATCCATACCTGGAGCTTGATCTTCAATCTTAGGTGAATAAGAAGATGTACCTTTTAAAGCTGAACAATATATAGTCTTAAATTCTAAGAATTCATCAGGTGCACCTAATTCAATAAACAAATCGAGAACTTCATCGACAACACGTGCTGGATCAGCATTAGGACGGTCGACTTTATTAACGACGACGATTGGCTTAACATGGGCTTCAAGAGCTTTTTTAAGAACGAATCTAGTTTGCGGCATTGTTCCTTCAAAAGCATCGACGACGAGTAAAACTCCATCGACCATGTTCATAATTCTTTCAACTTCACCACCGAAGTCAGCGTGACCCGGAGTGTCTAAAATATTGATACGATAATCCTTATAATGAATTGCAGTTGTCTTTGCTAAAATTGTGATACCTCTTTCTCTTTCGATATCATTGCTATCCATTGCGCGGTCAACAACTTTTTCATTCTCACGAAAAGTATGAGAGTTAATTAATAACTGATTGACCAATGTTGTTTTACCATGGTCGACGTGAGCGATAATTGCAACATTTCTAACGTTCATACTTACCTCCATTAAATACCTTTAAGATTATATAGCAATAAAAAAGATGTTTAAACAAAAATGTTGCTCAAACATCTAAAAAACGCTTACTTTTTTATAAAAAGTAATTTTAGTTAAGCATCGATATCGATGATATTAGGGATAACGATTGGTTGTTTCTTGGTTTCTTTTCTAACGTAACGGAAAATTCTATCAGCAATTTTATCAAGTAATTCTTGTTGATTGTCGCCATAATAATTAGAAATATAGGTGTGAAGTGAGTCTTCAAATAATGAATTTATGGTTTTGACGATATTTTCAGAATCTTTTAAGAAGACAAAACCTCTCATTTGAACATCTTGGGAAGTAATAATCTTTTTTTCTTTTGATGAAACAACCGCGCCTAAGATAATAACTCCATCATTAGCCATCTTAATTCTTTCTTCAATGACTGAATCAACGACATTTCCAACACCGATGCCGTCAACCATTATATCGCCGTTTTTAATAATATTTGCGTAATCTGGACGGGCTTTGCCATTTTCAATATTCAAAGGCACTCCGTTATCAAGAACAAAGATATTGGTATGGTTATAGCCCATATTGAGATTTAAAGCAATATTAGCATTAGCTAATAACTGACGATAATCACCTTTAATCGGCAAATAGTACTTTGGTTTTAAAATGGTTAAAAGCATTTTAATATCTTCTTCTCTAGCATGCATTGAATAGATATCTTTGCGGGTTAAAGAAAGAACATTAGCTCCGGTTTTATAAATCGCATCGACAGCATCAATAGCTGCGGTTTCTGTGCCCGGAACAGACGGGCAAGCGAGAATGAAGGTATCATTTTCATTGAAGGTGATATTTGAATAACCACCTTGAGCAAGTTTGATTAAATTATTGAAAACATCTTCGCCTTCACCGTCGATAATCACTAATAAATCTTGCTCGCGGATACGGTTAATTTCATTTAATGTTGTTCTGTTAGCATAAGGTAAATCAAAATCGGTATGTTCAATATCTTCTCCGAAGATACGTTTAGCATCATCGGTTAGGAAGATAATCTTTTTATTGGTTTTGACCGCTAAATCAAGAATTTCGCGTAAATTGAAAAGGTTTTGTGAATAAACAGCGATAAAAGTCCGACCTTTTGATTCGGTAAAAAGACGGGAGATATGTTTTGTTAAACGGTGGTTAGGTGATGTATGACCAGGTTTATCTGAATCGCAGGATTCCGCTAAAAGAAGCAAAACTTGTTTCTTTAATGGAAGAGATGAAAGCATGGTAAAATCCATGCGGTTTTCAATGTTAGCTCCAAAGTCGATAATGAAATCTGAACTATAGACTATGTATCCTTCGCTAGTATCGATAGCAACAGCAAAAGTACCTGGAATAGAATGTGTCATGGTAATGAAAATAAATTCTCTACCATTGATGATTTCACTTCCTCCAGTGACAATATGGAAATCGTAATCTATAGGCTTTAATCCATATGATAATGTTTTGCTTTTAATTAAAGAAGCAGTGAGTTTTGAACAATATATCGGAGCAGGAATGCGGCGATATAAATATGGTAAAGCGCCCATTTGATCGTTATGAGCGTGCGAAATAATATATGCTTTGACTCTAGAAGCATTTTCCTTCAAATAAGAAAAATCAGGAATAATGCAATCGACACCAGGAACGCGTTTATCAGGATACTTAATTCCGGCATCAATAACATAAATATCTTCATTGATTTCGACGATTGTGATGTTTTTACCATTTTCATCTAAACCGCCCAAAGCAAAAACTTTAATTTTTTCTGGCATTATAAAACACTCCTTATGTTTAAATCCAGTAACATTATACAAATTATGATATAAGCGTTCAATTATAAAAATCTATTAATTACAAAAATGACAATATTATTTTTAAAAAATGCAAAATAAATAATTTTCTTATTTACAAAGTCTATTAAATGTCATATTATTTTAAAGCAATGGCGATTATGGTGAAGTGGTTAACACATCTGGCTGTGAACCAGACACGCGTCGGTTCGATTCCGATTAATCGCCCCATATTAGAACGACATGTCTGATACATTCTTAGTCG
>CALVJL010000013.1 GCA_944332075.1 uncultured Bacilli bacterium | reverse complement strand
ACGTTGTTTTCGTAATTTCTTCTTCTACTCAGTTTTCAAAGATCAATCGCTGCCTTATTGCTCTCGCTTGCGACAGCCTATTTATCATACGCTAACCATTTTTAGAAGTCAAGAACTTTTTTTATTTTTTTCTTAACTTTTTTCAGAATCTTTTTTTCTGAGGTCAGCCTGTATATATTCGCACACTCAAGAAAATTTTTCAAGTACTTTTTTCGGAAAGTATTTTGTTTTTTTCTCGGTTGCATTATTTATATTAATTAAATATATATTTATTGTCAACTATAATTTTTATTTTTTTACTAGTAATAAACACTTGTCTATTACTTTTATATTTTTGCTATACAAATAGAAAGATAATAGAAATAAATTGTAAAATTGAACCAAGTAAAACAAATAAGTGCCAAATAGAATGGAACCATTTCTTCTTTTTTCCAAGCGCATAAAAGATAAAGCCTCCAGTATAACTGACACCGCCGCAAACCAAAAAGATTAAACTAATAAGAGAAATAGATTCAATCAAAGTCGGCAGGCAAAGAACAATGCACCATCCTAATGCTATATAAGATACATAGGAAAATATTTTTACCGCTTTCTTTTTCATCATTATTGCATTCAAAGTAATTCCAATAATTGATATACCCCAAACTATTCCTAAAATGATATAACCGATAGTTTGTCTAACTGAAATCAAAATAAATGGTGTGTAAGTGCCAGCAATAAGCAAATAGATCGTGCAATGATCAAGGATCTGCATAACTGCCTTTGCTTTATTCACTCTTAACATATGATAAATACTGGACATCGTGTAAAGGATTATCATTCCAATCCCGTATACCCACATTGATAATACATCAATTGAATCACCATATAAGGACGCTAAAACAACCCCGACAATAAGGAAAACTATTCCTAATCCTCCTCCAACAATATGAGTAACTCCGTTAAATATTTCTTCACCTTTTGTATATAACGCCTGCATAAAATTTCACCTCATCGCTATCTTAAAATCAGAAGATAAAAAAAGCGACCTACTCTTATATTTAGTCGCTCTACCCTATTAAAATGTTTCTCTACTGGCAGTAGAGACGGATTCTACTCTTTTTCTAAAGATAATTCACGGTATTTCTGCATAGTTATTTCTACTAGCTCTTTTTGGAATTCGTTATTTATATCAATTGTTTCAAAAACATAATTGTCACTAAACAGTTTTGCTTTAGTCAAAGAACGGTCATTTCTTACCGTCCAAGCAATTACCGGATAACCTCTCTTCCGATAATAAGAGCAGTATTGGTTTGGCAAATTACTGACGCAGTAAGAAATAAAATCAGCATGAGAATATCTTAAAACTCTTAAACTTCTCATCCAGTAGCGAAAAAACGGATTAGCGCCGCTTAAATACGCTTGTGAAAGTTGTCCAATTGCATAATCATCAGTATGCTTTTTCAAATATCTGATTACTGACGGATTGAAAGATTTGATGATAATTTTATCCTTATGATTATATTCATTTAGCAATCTAAGTAGTTTATCACATAAATATTTATTCTTAATTTTACGGGAACGAATGACAATATCAATTCCGACTCTTCCATCAACTAAAGAAAGAACCTCTTTTAAAGTTGGAATTTTATTGCCGTCCCATAAAAAAAGTTTTTTTACCTCGCAGAGGGGTAATTTGCTAACTGAAATATTTTTTCCGCAAAGTCTTTTAAGATTATTATCATGGATAACAACTAATTCACCATCAAGAGTTAAATGAACATCGAGTTCAATATTATAACGTCTTTCTAACGCCAAAGAAAAAGACGTCAATGTGTTTTCGCAGATAGTTAAATCATGCAAGCCGCGATGGGCAATCGGAATTAAAGTAAATATTCGTGGAAGAGCAACCTTTTTCATAAATTATTCATCTAATAAAAAATCTAAATCATACAAAGGACGTGTTTGATCGTTAACCTCACAGTTATATCCTTCAACGAAAGTTTTAAAATACGCTTTATCTTCTACTGCGACATACCGATTAGCCTGATTAAGTAAGAAAGAATTAAAAAATATTGTTTCTTGATGATCAAGTTTTAAAAGAGGTAATGGTAAATTAGTAGAATTTTCAAAAGAGACGCTCATCTTATCGCCGTTAACTGAAGAAGCCACCTTAATTTTCATTCCGTTAAGAGCTCTTACGACTGAATCTTTTAATCTCTTTTCTAAGTTAGTTAAATCAGTTTCATCTTCGCCGTGGAAAGATAAAAACAAATCAGCCAAGAAAGAGGTAAAAATCAAAGTATAATGCTCAGCGATTGGAAAGGCATAAAATTCATGAAGATAAAAGGTATCACCATATACTTTCAAAGCCGCAGATGAGATTTTACCAAAAGTTTCTTTGTCGCTTTCATTTAATTCATATTTAACAACCATCGCTCCATAGCCATTATCACTAAGTAAAAATGGTTCATCGCTTTTAAGTAAAACTACTATTCCGTTTAATACTTTCTGGACATAAGGCTGCAATAAAGTTGATTCTGTCATTAAAAGCATTTCATTATTTTTAGCTTGCGAGACAATTTTTAAAGCTTCCTTCCATTGAGGGATTTCCTTTTGGGATGAAGGATGGTTTAGGCATTGAAGCAAAAAATATTTTCTCAAAATAAATTGTTCATCAATTGTTAATGAAGTATCGCTATCACAGGTAATTAGTTTGTCAACAATTCTCTTGCCTTCATCAATTACTCCATTAATTAATGTTTCCCTTAAAGAAATAAACTCTTCATCAATTGATGGATCAAAGAATTCACTATCAAATGGATCGACATTACGGGAAATAGTGAACATTTTGTTTTCAAACAAATCAACGACATTCAAATCGTCTTTTGAAAAATTATCAATATAGATATTATGAATTACGTTATTTTCCATAATAATCACCTCTTGCATAAAAATTGATGTAGGATTTCACCATTTCATCTAAGCGCATCTGATGAAAAGGCAAATGATAACGATTTTCAAAAAGCGTCGTATCGATTCCATAACATTTATCGTGCCCTTTTCTATCAGTTACATATTCTATCATACTATCACCATAATTAAAAATTTTTAAAATTTTCCTAGCTAAATCGATATTTAGAATCTCTTGATGCGATGAAACATTAAAAATTTTTATTTCTGAATTATCGCGCATAATCAAGTCAATCGCCCGAACGTTATCAATAACATCTAGATAATCTCTTTTATAATTGCCATCACCATAAATATGTATTTTCTTTTTATTTAAAAGATTGTAAATCATATTCGGAATAAATTTTTCTTTATTTTGATAAAGTCCGTAATTATTACTTGAACGCGAAATTGAGACATTCAGTTTAAAGCTGCGATTATAAGAGAGAACTAAAAGATCAGCCGCGGCTTTGGAAGATGAATATGGTGATGATGGATTTAATTTATCGCTTTCTTTAAAAAGATAATCGTCTGTTCCTTCTCCATATACCTCATCGGTTGAAACTTGATGAAATTTTTTAACTTTGTATTTAACCGCGGCATTAAGCAAAACCGCTGTACCTTCAACATTGGTTTTAACAAAAATTAAAGGGGAAATTAAGGAATTGTCGACATGGCTTTCCGCGGCAAAATTAACAACGTAATCAAAATGATAACGGCTAAAAAGTTCATCGACTAATTTTGTATCGCAAATATCTCCAATTATCACCTTGACATTCTCACACCATTTTAAGATTTGAGGATCATTCGCGGCATATGTCATCTTATCTAGACAAACAAATAAATCATCTTTATAAACTTTAGACATTAAAAGTAAGTAATTGATACCGATAAATCCTAATCCACCGGTCACTAACACACAGTTTCTCATACTTCTATTTTATAACATTTATTTTAAATAGTCATGAAAAAAGCAAGGACTAAGCCTTGCCTTATTTAACTAAATAATAAAGGAAGCGAGAACTCCAGAAACTGTTAATCCTGAGCTAGTTTTAGTATCTGGAATTTTAATATCAACTGTTAAATTACCTGCATCACTAGCTTTTTTAATAGTGATTGTTTTATTAGTTGAGTCAAACGTGAAATAGTCTTCAGCATTTAAACTCTTATCAGATAATGTTATTTCATAACTGAGATTAGGTTCTTCGGTCTTATAGTATCCGAGAAGCTTAGTATTTAAGGTAATGACATCGCCAGCATTAACTTTGCTTTGTTCGTTAATGACGTTGCTATTTTGATCAGTCATTGTTAAAACTAGCCACGGATAATAATAGCTAGCTTTGTTATCAAGCGAAGAAATGCTTAATAACGAGAAGAAATCTTTATCCATCCCGGTAACAAAACCTTTTGCATCATGGCTAAGGGCTTCGTAAGTTTTCCATAATTCTGCAACTTTTTCAATATATAACGCATCAGTTTTGTCGTCATCGCCTAAAGCTAAACTTAATTTATCAACGAAATCTACCTTATCTAAATAATCTTTCGCGGCAGCTTCAGCTGCGACATAACTCGATACAGAATTTAATTTATTGCTAATTTCTTCGTCGGTAAATTCTTCACTTACCATATCTAAGCTCGCAGTTAAAAATTCTGAAGTAGTATCGCCCTTTAAACCATCCGCGGTCAATGACATTGTTTTATAGCCGCCGTTTTCATCAAGAGTTACTGTATAACGAACATCGGTAATCGATTCAGGTAAGAAAAGAGCTAATAATCCGCCCATATCTCCAGCAAGTGCAGTCCAATCAATTTCTTGATAATATTGATTAACTAAAGTTAAAGCCATCGGAGAAAGATAAATTCCTTCACTAGGGTCTTCGGAAATAACAAGCATATTGCTTAACAAATTGACAATTTGACTATTATCAAGTTGTTCAGAAGTCGTTGTTGATTCACCCATTAACGAAAGTAAGGATGGAACAAGATTTTCTAAAAGAGTAAAAATTGAAACATTTAAATCCATCTTGCCGATTTGCAATGGTGTTTTTACTTCATCAAGAGTCTTACTGATTGTATAAAGAGGATTATCCATCCCTTTAAGATACTGATAATCGATATCTGCGCCCATCATGCCAAGAATTGATAAGGAAGTTGAACCGCTCATATTGAAATTCATCTGATTATTTTCAACATAGCTTTTAACTTTCATTTCTGAATTAACAGAAATTAGCATGCCGCTTAAGTTCACCGAGATTGGCAAAGTGAATTTTACTCCGGTATCAAAAGTACCCACCTCATAAAAAGATATCATTTTTTCAATGTAATCAGGTTCAACGAACACAAAATGAGAAGTTGAGATACCTTGATTATCGCGGTCTTTGGCTGTCGCAGTAATTGTAGCAAAGCCAGGTTTCACTCCCTTTACTTTGCCGTTTTCATCGACAGTAGCAATTTTTTCATCGCTGCTCGACCAAGCGATGTCTCCATATGGTCCAAAGACCTCGCCCTCTAATTTAATTTCTTTACCTACTTCAACGCGGCTAGGTCCATTGATGACAACAGCTGTAAGTCCTGGGGCTACATCTCTTACGATATACGCTGTAACATTATAAATTATTGGCTGAGTCACTGTGAATTTACGCGTCGCGGTGATATCGACATTATTAACTTTAAGCATTTCTAGGCGATAACCAATATCCGGTAAAACTTCGACGATTATTTCAGTATTAACCGCCGCGGTGTTATCTTCATCAACATTTTGGAGATTAACTATTCCGTGTGAATTAACTTGCGAAATAACCGTAGCTTTACTCGTTACCTGGGTTTGTGAAGAATTACTTCCTGTGCCATTACACGCAGATAAAGGTGCTGCGAAAATTAAAACGGATGCCAAAGCTAAGCATTTAATGGATTTTTTCATATAAAATTCCTTTCATAACTTCTTTATCATTATGCTAATTTTAACATATTTTGTTGAAGAATATTTGCATATAGTTTCCTAATAGTTAATGTTTTGTAACAAATTGTTACCATGTTGTTACGACCATTAAGCGACTTTTTTGCTAAATTAACGCTTTTATCATATAATAATGCGTATGAAAACGAAATCAATTATTTTAATGTCGCTAACCGGTGTTTTAGGATTATCTTTAGGAGCTTTTTTTGGCTATATCGCCGGTGATTTTATAAATGGTGAGGTCAATAAAGATAACACCTATGTTTATCCTAGTCAGATAAAAGCTACTAATCTTTCTCCAAATAAAGGCTCTTATTCTTTATCAAAATTAGAAGGTAATATTGGCGATAAAGTCTTATTAACAATTAATCCTTTTCATAATGCTAAAACTTATGAATTATCTTTCTTAGAATTTAACGGAGAACAAATCGCCGAAAATTATAACAATACTTATTATCTAACATTAAAATCCGGTGAGAATATTTTAAAAATCGATTTTTCTGAAAAAACAGCAGCTAATCAATTAGTATCCGCGCCGATTCTTGATCAGAATTACGAAAATATTAAAGTAGATTTTATCTATGAAGACGCACTAGAAAATTCTTCTTGTAAAATTAACTACTCGTTAACTAACGGATATGATATTGAAAGCTTTTTTCTAAATAACAAGAAAATTTTATTAGACCAAAATAATGAATATAATTTTTCATTAGATAAAGAAAACGTTGTCCGCGTTAATTTAGTCGAAGGTATTGGAGGCAATGACGTTTATAACGATTTTATCAGTAAATATAAAAATTTTAGCGAATATAACTTTGTCGACGAAATTAATAAAGGCGATCTATCTTTAAAAAGATTAGCCTATGTTTCTTTTATCAACACTAATAATCAAAAAAACATTTCAACTCTTGCCTATACTAATGCCGTATCAACAGCATTACTCGGTATTAAAAATATTCAAAATGTTTATTCGGCCTATATAAAAAATGATGATAGGTATTTCAAAGAAAATATCACCTCTTCAAATTATGTTAAACTCGGTGAACGCGTGTATCAAAATAAGGAAATAGAATATTATCGGACTAATAAAAATATCAGTAATGACCAATGCGATTTTTCTAATGTTGAGAAAGAAACAATGTCCATAGAAACATATTTATCGCAATATTATTTGCCGTTAAACAATGTCATCAATTATCAAATTGAAGAAAATTATATTCTTGATGATTCAAGTATAACTAAATCTAGCGATGGTTATGAATTAACGCTTAATTTATCCTCTCAGTCAATTGTTTCTTACGCTAAATATATGATGACGACAACTAAAGGCAATTCTTTTGCCGAGCAAACCGACCTTCCGTCCTTTTCTCAAATCACTTTAACTATTTCTTTATCTAACAATTTACTCTTTAATAAGATGTCAACTTTTGAAAAGTATACCGTTTACACTTCTTTAAGCAATGCTGATACTGAAGCAAACGGTTCAATAATCTTTTCCTACCAAGAAAAAAAGATGCCGTCATTAACTGAGAGCATCTCTTATCAGGAGATTAAAAATGTTTAAAAAAATCCGTTATTATCATTATTTAATAATCTTTTTCTCCGCGTTAATTATCGGATTCCTTTTAGCGATGTTAATTAGATCTTTGCTTTAAGATTAGGATACATTACTATAAATCGAAGGCATAACAATAAGCAATGCCACTAATCCGCCGAGAAACAGCAAATCTGATTTTTTGATTTTTAAGCTCTTTCGATAAATTGCATATAAAATATACATTCCAACTGTTACCGCAACAAGTAATGGGACATTTAATGTCTCAACTCTAATAGCAATCGCTATTAAATAAAAGGTCAACGGAATGAACACGCGGTATCCCAAATATGAAGTATCAACTTGCTGAACTCTTTCTGTTTTATCTTTTGAGACAAAGACAATAGAAAGAATAATTGGGATAAAACCATAAATAAAGGTAAGGCCGGAAATTATTCCAATGAAGCTATCACTAAATAGAATAGTCGAAAATGGCTCATCGCCAAGCATTCCTTTAATTGTTGAGCTTAAAGCAAACGGAACGGTTGTTGGAGAAGATAGTATCGATCCTCCAAAAATGTCAAAATTAAGAGTAACGCTGCCGATAGTAGCAAAGAACAAAGGAATAATAAAGCTAAAGAATAGCATATAAATAATGCCGTCGATAATATTATTTCCGTAATAATAGGCCGGAATTAAGAAACTAACCATCGACACGCAAGATAATGTCTGCAAAAGAAAATATATAGTAAAGATGCCGACATCAAAAATTGTGTCAACCATGCTTAGTTTAACTAAAAACAAAAGATAAAAGATAATCGATGTAACAATAACTTCGCCAATAGTAATTAAATACTTACTAACAAAAAACGTTCTTTTACTAATCGGTAACGAATAAGTTAAATCGACGCTTACTCTATTTTTATTATAAGAAAAATTAATAAAAATCAAAAAGATTGAGGCTAATGTAACAAAAATTCCATATAAGTATGACCGATCATAATAGATTGTGTTAATCCCATTGTTAACAGTGTATTTGAAGACAAAACTAGAAAATAATAAACTAGTAAAATAGACAATTCCAAAGACCGCTAAAATAATTAGATAAGAAACATAGCTTCTCTTTAGTTCATTACGGATTATTTCCCAAATATTTTTCATTTTTTCTCCTCCTGAACATTTGAAATAAAGAAATCTTCAAAGTTTAATGGTAAGTCATCAACGATAAGAGGATTTAATAGTTTAAACTTGTCGTCATAATCTTCCCGTTTACCCCTAATGACTAACGTAACAATTCTGCCGTTTATTTCTACTGATAAAGGATTAATAAAAGCAAAATCTTCTTTCTTCTTCTTTTCGCTAAAAGCCATTTGCACTTTAAAGCAAGCATCCATTTCATCAGAGATAAATCCTGATGATTTGATATTTTTATTATCAAGAAGAGCATATGAATCGCAAATATCTTCAAGTTCTCTTAAAGAATGCGATGAAATGATTACTGTTAAATTATCTTCTTCAACTTTCTTAATTAAAATCTTTTTTAGCTCTAATCTAGCTAATGGATCCAGTCCGTCAAAAGCCTCATCAAGCATTAATAATTTTGGTTTACAAGCAAAGGCCAAAGCTAGATATAAACGTCTTTTCATACCTTTTGAAAAAGTATTAATTTTTTTACTTTTATCTATTTGGAACATCTTTAAGATTTCATCATATAATGCATGATCAAATTCATGATAATAAGATGAATAAATGCTTTCTAATTTTTTCCCAGTCATATAAACCGAAGCATAAGGTTCATCTGGTAAAAAGAAAAAATCTTTTTTGACAGCAATATTTTCATAAACAGGTTGCGAATTAAAAAATATCTCACCTTGTTCAGGATGATACACCCCAGCGATGCAGCGCAGAAGCGTTGATTTACCCGCGCCATTAATTCCAACTAATCCAAAAATTGAGCCGTCAGCTATTTTTAACGAAATATTGTCAAATACGACAAACTTATCAAACCTTTTCGTTAGATTATTTATCTCTAGCATGCTCTTCCTCCCTAACTAATTTAATTATTTCTTCCGACGTAAGATGAAGATCATCATATAAAAAGCGGATTGCCCTCCGAGCATCGAGCGTCACGTCACCGCGATAATTTTTCTTAACAAAATAACCCTTCTTTGGAAGCGCGGTAACAACATCTTCGCTAATGAGTTGATCATACGCCTTTTTAACGGTATTTGGGTTAACCTTTAACTCAAGCCCCATCTTCCGGCATGAAGGCAAAATATCCCCTTCTTTATAGATGCCTATACTGATTTGCTTTTTTATTTCATCAGCAATCTCTTTATAAATATCCTTTGTTCCGTTCAATATAAATTTCATATCTTTATGATACTGTATTATCTGTGTTATGTCAATTATAGAAATTATCAATTATTATTAAAAAAGTATTTGCATATATAAAAAGTAAATGCTATTATAATCCTTGCCTGCAGGTGTAGTTCAATGGTAGAACTTTAGCCTTCCAAGCTAACTACGCGGGTTCGATTCCCGTCACCTGCTCCATTAAAATGAAACTTCCCCCATTTCTTTGCCCATTAGGGTATGATAGAAATGGGGGTTTTTGTTATGAAATATACATTAAATAAAAAGAGCAATATGGCTTATTTTACTAAACTATATTGCTTTTATCATATTTTTACTATTAACTAGATTTCGGAATTAAAATGAATCATAGCGCTTAATAAATAATCATTTGAATAACCTATAGATATGTTACTCCATTGCTCATTAGTGCCAGAATAATATACTTCTTTTAAGCTATTACAATGTTCAAATGCTGAATCACCAATCCAAGTAATACTATTTGGAATATAATCTTAGATGTGTTTTAATTTAAGAATTAAATCACAGATGTATTCTTCACTTTCCTGAAAATTATTCTTGCTCCACTCATGAACAATTCCGGCAATGCCGGATACATAAAACTTCGTGATATAACGAATTTCTTTTTCATCGACAGACATATCTTTTTTCTCTGCTAATGGAAGAGAAATATTTTTGACTAAAGAATTGAAGAAATAAGCTTGATCATAGTTTAACGATAATTTTTCAAAAGCTCGGTAAAGAAAATTGTTTTCTTTGATAAAACGTAAATATGGTAAAAGATACTCGTTTTCAATATAATCCGCATTTTTGTTTGCAGATTGTTTTTCTTTATATTGTTCAAGAAAAGAATTAATCAAATAGTTTTTTGTATCTTCTAATAATTCATAAAGGTTATCGTAATGAGCATAGAATGTAGTTCTGTTTATTTTTGCAGTTAAGCAAAGCGCTTGGACGCTGATTGATAAAAAGTCGCTTTCATGCAAAAGCTTAATCATCGCCTTTATCATTTTTTCTTGAGAATTTATAAATTTCTTTTCGCTATGTTTCATTTTTCTTAAACCAACACTTTTTTCAATTATTGTCGTTAATTGAAGCATTTAACCTTTTTATGATTATAGCATAAGAAAGGAAAAAGAAAAAAATGAAAACATTTGAAGAAGAAAAACTTCGCGACGAATATACCGTCAAAGAAAAGACCAACATCGATGAGGCATTAAAACTCGATAGAAAGTGCAAATTACCGGCTTACGTCTTAGCTTATACACTAGGAATATTTGGAGCTTTACTTTTAGGCATTGGAATGTGTTTAGCAATGCAAGTCATCGGAGAAGGCATAGGATTATTTGTAGGCGGCATCATTTTAGGAATAATTGGTATAATTATTATATGTATTAACTATCCATTATTTTTAAAAGTAATGAAACTAAGAAAAGAAAAATATTCGTCAGCAATTCTCGTTTTATTAAACAAAAAGGAAGATTAACTTCTTCCTTTTTATTTGTTAAAGAGTTACATTTTAACATTTAAAAATCAAGATAAATTTTAGAAACAAACAAAGTAAATTGATTTCTTATTTCTTATATTGAATAATAAATAAGAGGTAATTTATGGGTTACATCGGAGTCTTATTATTACTTGGTTTAGTTATCGCTCTTTGCTTATTTGTAAATCGGCTAGGAGATAAATTTAAAATTCCTTCTCTTTTACTTTTTATCGGATTAGGATTGCTCTTCGGAGTTATTTTTAGATTGACAGATTTAGGTAATTTCACTGAATACAATTTGGGTAACGTCGTCTGTTCAATCTGCTTAGTTTTCGTTATCTTCTTTGGAGGTTTCGGTACTAACTTTAAAGCTGCTAAACCGGTTTTAAAACAATCAATCGTTTTATCTTTACTCGGAACGCTTTTCACCGGATTATTAACCGGATTAATCGTTTATGGAATATTTTATATTTTACCTTTTGGAAAATTAACAATCCTTGAAGCCTTTTTAATCGGCGGAGTCATTTCTTCAACTGATGCTGCTTCGGTATTTGATATTCTTAGACGCAGAAAACTTAATTTAAAATATAATACAGCTTCTATGCTTGAAGTTGAGTCTGGTTCTAATGACCCGATGTCCTATCTTTTAACTGTAGTATTTGTTAGTTTGCTTTCTGTCCAATATGGTTTAGTCGATAACAATTATACATGGTATGAAATAATCTTGATGTTTATTAGTCAAATTGGTTTTGGTATTCTTTCCGGAGCAATTTTTGGATTAGGTGGCGCATTTATTTTAAAAAGATTCAGTTTCTCATCTTCGCATGGAGCAACATTATTTATCTTATCACTAGGTTTAATTTCTTACGCGATTCCTTCAATCCTTCCAGGATTATTAATGGGAAACGGATATTTAGGATGCTATATTGCCGGTTTGATTTTAGGTAATTCTAAAATTCCTGATAAACGCGACAGCGTTCGCTTCTTTGATACTTTAACCAGCGTTTCACAAATGATTATTTTCTTCCTTTTAGGTTTATTAGCTACACCGGAATGGTTAATTTCTTTAAAGACATTAATCCCAGCTATCCTTATTTTTATCGCGTTGACGTTAATTGTTCGTCCTTTAACCGTCTTTGGATTATTATCGCCATTTAGAAGTAAAATTAATCAAATGACTTTGGTTAGCTTTGGAGGCTTACGCGGAGTTGCATCAATCGTTTTTGCAACCTATGCAATTTCTACATTAGGATCAGAAAATTTGCCATATGATATTTTCTCCATTGTTTTTGTTATTGTTATCTGTTCGCTAGTCTTACAGGGTTCTTTACTTCCAATGACTTCTAAAAAACTAAAAATGATTTCGCCTTTTGAAAATGTTTTACGGACATTCAACGACTATTCAGACGAAAAAGATATTTCCTTTGTGCGGTTAGATATCACCTCAGACCATGCTTGGTGTAACAAAAAAATTAAAGACTGCGTTACTCCAAAAGACTTTTTAATCGTCTTAATCCGTCACGAAGGTAAATTTACTGTTCCAAACGGAAACTCTATTATTCAGGAAAATGATTCTTTAATCTGCTGCGCGCCTTCATTTAACTATGACCAAGAAGGATTAGATTTGAAAGAAGTTAATATCTTTAAAAATTCTCCATATGCCGATAAAAGACTTTATGAATGTAAATTACCAAAAGGTGAACTAATCGTCATCATAAAACGTGATGGTGCGACCATCGTCCCTAACGGAATGAGTAAAATAAAAGAAAACGATACTCTTGTAACCTTAAAAATCGATAACATTGAAGAAAATAACCAAGAGGATTAATTTATTTAACTAATATTGATAAAACGGACATCTTTTTTGGATGCATTGCTTATTAATTGAAGAAAACTCACATTTTATATTTGATAGTTCAATTGAGATACCATAATATTTTTTCGCATACTTCATTCCTTCAGATAAAGAAATAAAAGTATTTCTCTTACAGCAACGCGGACCTCCGATTTCTGACATTATTTTTATAACGCTAGATGTAAATTCCATATGCTGAGAATAATGTTCATCGGCAGAAATCGGTCCTGTATTATCAATTATAGCTAAAACTGCCGCGATAGAAGCCACCGACCCGCACATGCCCCAATATCCGCACATCGCCCCAGGCATAGTAATCGCGCGCTTAGCTAATTTATCTAAATTTTCTTCTAAATTCATTTTTAATCCGTTATTATGTAATGCTGTTATAAATACCCCTCCATCAAGAAAATGATGTTCAGGTCCATGAATATTAATAAAATCATTATGCATAATATCTTTAATTAACTTTAACGGATTTTTTTCTGTAGACTGTAATAATTTATTTTTTATAAGTTCATATTTTTGTTCAAGCGTATATTCCATATCAATTCTCATTTCCAATAATTCAATAATTTATTTAACTGTTCATTGTTTACTGAATAATGCATCCATTTCCAGTCTTTCTTTGCGATTAAAAGTCCGCTATCGACAAGAACTTTTAAATGATGCGATAACGTTGGTTGATTACATTTAACGATATCTAATAATTTGCATGCGCATACTTCACCTTTATTTTTGATTTCGTTAAAAATTAAAAATCTAGTCTCATCAGCTAAAGCTTTTAATATCTTAATAATTTCTTCTGAGCTCATATAGCTTCCTTTCATATCGATATATATCGATATTATAATTATAAAGTCTTGTTAAGTAAATAAAAATAACAAAATAAAAACGGTACCGAAGTACCGTCAATTTTCTAATGGCGGATCAGACGGGAATCGAACCCGCGATCTTCTCCGTGACAGGGAGACATGTTAACCGCTACACCACTGATCCACGCTGGCGGAGCAAGAGAGATTTGAACTCTCGCACCAGGTTACCCCAGTCTAAGTCCTTAGCAGGGACTCCTCTTCGGCCTCTTGAGTATTGCTCCGTAGCATTTAAGAATATACCATGTCTATGGTAGTCTTGCAAGGTAATAATTTTGTTTTTTTAATATTTATTTGTTAATTAGAGAAGAAAATTTTTGAAGTTTTATAACATGGCAAACACTTTTTTCTCCGCAGACAACGCAATTGTTATCTTTATTGTTTTCCGATAACGGAATTAAGTAAAGATAATTTTCATCTTCTTTAGGAAGGTGAGTTTTACAATAAGGGATTTGTCTATCGCTTAAGGCTTGATAACCTATTTTGACCGTCTCTTGATAGATTAATCGGTCATTTTGAATTTTTGCCCTTATTAAATAATCCTTTACTTGATTAAGAGGGATTTCTTCAATCTCGCCAGAATATAGATTCTTCAAGCGTAAAGAGTCTTTTTTGGCCATCTTTTCATTAATTTCTGCAACAACATTAACCGCGATATAATTAGTTAATAAAAACTGTTCTTGGCATTCTTCTTTCGGATTAGCAAAAAATACGGAATTATTATAAATAAGAACTAATTTTTTATAATATTGAGCTACCTCAGATTTTTGATAATTAACAGACACTAAAGCAAAATCGCTAGTTTCTAACTTTGAAGAGATTAATTTCTTTTGCTGATATAAGGCAATTAATCCAAAAATCATCTCATCAGAAAAGTGAATTTTGATTAAGTATTCATTATCTTTTTTCTCAATTTGACCTTTCATAGCTAGATAAGCCTCTGGAAGATAAAGATAGAGATAATATTCATCTTCATCGAGGTTTTTCCCTTGCAGCAAAAATACTCCGGATATATCTTTAATCCATCTTAAGGCATCGCCTAAAAAGGTTAAAATAAATGACCGCGAGGCTAAAAGCGATTTTAACTTGTTATATATAGTAATTGAATCTCTTTCACGGATAAAAAAGCTTTCATAGTCTTGACTAAATAAAATATTTTTCGAAAAAGCTTTACGGTTAATTCTTTTCTCTTCTATTTTTTGTTGAAGATAGTCAAAGTAACGTTTTTCGATTTTTAAGAAACTATCTTCAAAGATAATTTCATTTTCAGTTAATAAGTTTTGATAAAAGTATTTCATAAAGTTATTATAACAAAGTCGGCAGAAAAAAACTTATTTTTATTCCATAAAAATATTGATAGTTGCCATAATTATGTCATAATATTAACGCTATGAAAAAGAATTTTATACCTATTACAGATTTAAGAAAAACTAATGAGTTATTAGAGCTCATCCATTCTGACGAACCAGTCTTCGTCACTAAAAACGGCTACCTTGAGGCCGTTATCATGTCGGGAGAATGTTACGACGATTTAAATGATTTTTCTATTACTCCAGATAAAGAGAAAGAAAATATTCATATTAATAAGAAAAATTTACCCTATCAGATTCACGACGGATTATTAAATGTCGCCGCGTGTTCTTTATCATTAAAGATCGGCGATGTCGATTATAACGTTCAAGAAATTGAAAAGAAAATTTTAGAAGCTCAAGAAAAACATGTCCAAATCATTGCTTTTCCAGAACTTTGTTTATGCGGTTATACCTGCGGAGATCTTTTTAACCAAGCTTCATTGCTTCAAAAAGTCACCGAAGGATTAAAACAATTAAAAGATTTTTCCAAAGATAAAGATATCCTTTTCTTTGTCGGAGCTCCTTTATCATTTGAAGATTCTCTATATAACTGCGCAGTTGCTATTTCTAACGGTTTAATTTTAGCTATCTATCCTAAGCGTTATATTCCTAATTACAAAGAATTCTATGAAGGCAGATATTTTATTCCGTATACTGACGAAAATTCTTTCTTCTCTTTTGACGGACAAGAAATTCCTTTCGGAAACAAGATTCTTTTAATCAATGATGATTATGAACAAGAAATCGTTTCTTGTGAAATCTGTGAAGATGCTTGGGCGAGTCATTCCCCATCTCTTGATGCTGCAAACGCCGGAGCCACTATTCTTTTAAATTTATCCTCTTCAAACGAAACAATTAATAAAGATAAGGTTAGACGCGGTTTAGTTAAAGAAGCTTCTAGAAAATTATGCGGAGCCTATATCTATGTTTCTGCATCATTTGAAGAATCGACAACTGATTTATTATTCTCTGGCCATAATTTAATTTATGAATGCGGAGATAAATTAGGTGAATCACCATTATTTTATCCTTCAATGTTAATTCAAACCGTCGATATTGAACGCATCGTTAATAAACGCCGTTCACAAAATACTTTCTTAAGTGAAAAGAAAAACGGATTTGCTATCGTCCATTATCAAAGTTACCGCGCAGAAAATAATCAATATATTAACCGTAATCTCTCACGTTTCCCATTTGTCTATCACGATTTTGATTTTGAAGAAACTGACTATGACAAAGTTTTGCAGATGCAGGCATTATCATTAGCCAAGAGATTAAAATCAATCAACTGCCATGTCACAGTTTTAGGCTTATCTGGTGGACTTGATTCTACATTAGCATTATTAGCTATTCATAAAGCTTATGATATTTTAAATTATGATCATAAAGATATCCATGTTTTAACTTTACCATGCTTTGGAACATCCGAAAGAACTCATGCAAATGCTGTTAAACTAGCTAAAGCTATGGGTAACTCCTTTAAAGAAATCAATATTTCTGATTCCGTTAGACTTCATTTAAATGATATCGACCATGATGATCACCATTTCGATGTCACCTATGAAAACGCTCAAGCCCGGATGCGGACAATGATTTTAATGGATTACGCTAATAAAGAAAACGGCATCGTTATCGGAACCGGCGATTTATCAGAAATAGCTTTAGGTTGGTCAACTTACAACGGCGATCATATGTCGATGTACGCGATTAATGCCTCTATTCCAAAAACCTTAATCAGAGCGATGTTCGCCCACTTTAGCACATTAAAAGAATACGAAAATATCAAAGATGTTTTATTAGATGTTCTCGATACACCTATCTCACCGGAATTGCTCCCAACTCTCGACGGACAAATCGATCAAAAGACCGAAGAAATCGTCGGACCATATCAATTAAATGATTTCTTCTTATATCACTATATGAATGAATTCTATTCTCTAAGAAAAGTCTTTGACTTAGCCAAATACGTCTACAAAGATATTTATTCAGTTGAAGAAATCAAAAAATGGTTAAAGAACTTCGTTAAGCGTTTCCTCTCTTCGCAGTTTAAGCGTTCTTGCATGCCTGACGGAGCTAAAATAACTGCAATATCTTTATCGCCGCGCGGAGATTTACGTCTGCCAAGCGATTTAAATTATAAATTTATCTTAGAAGAAATTGATAATTTTAAATAGCCAGTTAAAGCTGGCTTTTTATTTGCAAACAAAAAACATTTACAGTTTTCTGCAAATGTTTAGTGATGCTATAGAGTATTATTATTTAGAATAGTCTTGTTTTCTAATTTTTCCATCTTTTTTATGGATGGTGATATTACCGTCTTGGCTATCTGCGAGTTTTTTTGCATAGTCAATCGCTTCTTTTTGAGTATCAAAAGTTTTGATAACTTTCGCACCATTAGCGAATTTGACACACCATTTCTCATCTTCTGCTCTTAAGGTGACATGATAAGTTTTTTTCTTTGCAGCAGCTTTGGTTTCAGCAACAACTTTATCTTCTGGCATATTATTTCCTCCTCAATCTAATTTCTATTATTATTTTAAACAAAAATAAGATATTTGAAAAGATATAAAAACAATTAAAAAAATTAATCTAAGAAAGAAAAAGAAATAAAGAAAATTTATTCAAGAATAATCTAAAATTATTCTTCATCTTCGTGGTTAACTTTGTTAGTTAAGGAAGACGAAGGACGGAAAGAAGGACGTAATTTGCTAGGGATAACGATGGTTTGATTAACATCGCGAATGCTCTTGCGTTCATAAGAATCAATTTTTCTAACTTTAAAAGTTCCAAAGCGAGAAATCTTAACTTCTTCCCCCATTGCTAAAGCTTCAGCGATAGCTTCAAAGACAGTGTCGACTGCTGTTGTCGCATCTTTCTTGGTAATTCTAGCTTGGTGAATAACTAATTTTATTAAATCTTCTTTTTTCATAATATTGATACCTCTTTATTTAATAATAAAGGTTTTTCTAAATATTGAGAAGAGTAATTACATTTTAAATCTATCATTTTTCTTAAGTATTTTTTATAATAAATTCATAAGGAGCCTTTCCAAATGAACATATTATTATTCCTCACCCCTAAAAAAGATGTCGCCTATCTTTACGATGATTATTCAATCAGGCAAGCTCTTGAAAAAATGGAACATCACCGTTATACGGCCATCCCAATCATCAATAAAAAAGGTGAATATGTAGGAACACTTACCGAAGGTGATATCTTATGGTATTTAAAGAATAATCACTCATTAAATCTCTTTGAAGCAGAGGATGAAAAAATGATTTCTATCCCGCGTTATCACGATAATAAAGCCGTCCCAGCGACTTGCGATTTATCCGAAGTCTTCCAGACGGCTATGAATCAAAACTTTATCCCAGTTGTCGATGATGATGGTACTTTTATCGGTATTATCACGAGAAAGAATATCTTCTCGCATTTATCAAAATACTTAAATCAGGATCTAAAATAGATCCTTTTTTATTTGATGACATCTTCTTGATGAACAAGGGAAAGATAATCATATCCCCCGCGGACATTGTAGCAGTCTAATCCCTTTTGCGAGAGAATTCTCAAAGCTAAATATGAACGGACATCGGTCTTGCAATGAAGATAGATTTTTTTACCTTTAGCTAAAGCTTTTACTTCATCAAGTCTTTCTCTTAATTCTTGAAGAGGGATATTAATAAAGTTTTTCAAATGCCCATGCTGATATTCTTTTTCCGTACGGACATCGAGCAATAAATTATCTTCATTAAAATCAATTTCTGAATAATCGATATCTTTTAATAAATTATTTTTCTTATTTTCTAAAACATATCCGAGCATATTTAATAAATCTTTTGCCGAGTTAAACATCGGAGCATACGCAAGCGGAATATCGGTTAAAGTTAATAATGGTTTCTTATAATACATCAACGTCGTTAAGACATCAATTTTCTTATCGACATAACACCCTCCGATAATCTGCGCGCCTAAAAGCTGATATTCATCATCGTAATAAACTTTAATAAACATCTCTTCGGCATCAGGATAATATGACGCGTGATTATAACCGGTGATTAATTCTTCATGGAAAGATATATTTTTAGTTAAAAGCTGCTTTTTATTATAGCCAAGCATCGCGATATTTAATGAGAATAATTTTAAAATTGAGCAAGCGTACATGCCGATTTTTTCTTGCGAAGGCAAATTCATGATTTTATCGGCAATCATTCTGCCTTGCTTATTAGCAATCGAAGCTAAAGCGATTTGAGTTTCTTCTTCAAAGATATAATCCTTATAGCAAGTCGCATCGCCTCCGGCATAGATATCCTTTATTGAAGTTTCCCCGTTTTCATTAACTTTGATATAACCGCGTTTATTTCTTTCTATGCCCGAGCTTTCTAAAAATGCTGTATCCGGGACATTACCGACATTAGAAACCACTAAATCACAAGGATATTCACCTTTATCGGTGATAACTCTAAGCGGGTCAAGTTCAATACCTTGTACCGACTCAGATGTCTTAATCATTAATCCGCGTTTTAAGCATTCTTTTTGGGCGATTAAAGCAAAATCATTATCAAGCGGTCCAATTATGTGATCAGCCAATTCAATAACCGTCACAGAAATACCGGCGTTAGTTAAGGCTTCGCTTAATTCCATGCCGATATAGCCTCCGCCGATCATGACGATACTTTTAATCTTTTCTTTTGCAATTCGCTTTTTTAACGATAAAGCATCGCTAACATTTTTTAATTTAACTAAATATCGTGAATCAAAATTTGGCAGTTTTAGCATAATCGGTTTTAAGCCCGGCGATAAAACTAAATCATCGTAATTCTCAATATAGGTATTAGCGTCTTTTAAAACAGTTATTTCCTTTTTTTCTGGATTTACAGAAACTACTTCTTCATTAAGACGGACTTCAATATTATATTTTTCTTTAAAGCTCTCTTTAGTATTAAGTAAAATATCTTCATCTCTTTTAATCTCATCGGCAACAAAATAAGGTAAGCCGCAATTGGCATATGAAACATATCCGCCTTTTTCAATAATTATTATTTCTCTATTTTCATCTAATCTTCTTAGACGGGCCGCGCAGGAAGCTCCGCAAGCGACGCCGCCAACAATAATTGTCTTCATATAAAAAATCTCCTTACCCATATATTAAATGAATAAGGAGATATTGACTAGATAGTTGTGTCGTCAGCTACATAAAGTATTTCATCATCGAGATAGATTTTCTTTTTCTCAAGTAAATCATTAACTAGCTGATGAATTCTTTCAGTTAATTTTGCGGATTTATTAAAGCCAAAGTAAGTTGACAAAACTTTGCTTAGTTCATTTTCATTCGCGGCATCGCCAGATGATAAGGCGTATAAGACAGCTTTAGTTAATTCCTGAGGCGGAATATAATCAACTTTTCTTGAAGCATTATCTAACGCTGAACGATTTCTTACATAAATCTTCTCTTGATCTTTTAAGGAAATAAATTCTTCAAAGTAATCGTATTTATCGTTGTTTTCAAGAATGATTTCATTAATTAAAGAAGATTGTTCATCGCTAATCCGCGTTTGATTGGTAATTTCGCAAAGGCGTTTCTTCAAAAGATAGAGATGCATCGGTGATTCTTTTTGCATAATCTTTTCAATCAGCGTTGCTAATCCTTCTTTATCCTGTAAGACCGCGCTGCGGCGTTTTGGTCCTTGATAGAGAACATAAGGCACTAAGACATCATCATGCTTAAGTTCTTCGCTCTTCTTTCTTTCAACAGTAATAACTGGTTTATTTTCTATTTCTTGCTGGACATCTTTCTTAGCATCAGCAATATATTCAAGAATCTTTTCTAATTCGTTTTTAGTATTCCGATAAAATTCTGGTGAATAGACGTGATATAATCTCCAGCCTAAGGATTTTAAGACATTTCTTCTAATTCTTTCGCGGTCGATACAGGAATCGAGTTCTTTATACGCTCCGCCATCGCATTCAATACCCAGCGTATATCTGCCGAGCTCTTTATCATAGATAGCTAAATCAATACCGACTTCTTTACCGACATTTTGATCGACTTCATAGCCGTATTCACTAATCTTATCAGCTAAATAATCGACAAACTCATCTTCAACGTTTTCATTAACTTTTGTTTTGAAAATAACTCTGTTCTGCGCATATTCTAAGAAGCGTTTTAACGCGGCAACCCCGACAGACGAAGTCTTTGAAAGATTAATGTCATGTGAAGTTATATTAGAGAAGACCTCGCATTTATATTTTGCTCTGGTAATTAAGACATTTAGACGTCTTTCACCGCCTTCTTTATTTAACGGACCAAAGTCCATAGTAATATTGTGTTCTTGGTCATAGCCATAGCCAACGGAAATAAAGATTACATCTCTTTCATCACCTTGAACAGATTCAAGGTTTTTAATAAAGAATGGTTCATCTTTATGCATGGAAGTAAAGAATTCCCGAACTTTATTATCCGTGACTTTCTTTAATTGATTTTCAAATTCTTTATAAATTTCTTCTGACTGCGATAACGAGAAAGAAGCGACACCTAAGGACATCTCTGGATGTAAAGTAGCATGCTCAATAACTGCCTTAACTACAGCTTTTGCTTCTAAGCGGTTAGTTCTCGTTCCCCCGCGGTCATAATAAGTATTCTCTAGATAATGGAAGACAAGTCCTTGCGAAGGGTCTCGATCATTAACTGAAGGGAAAACTTTTAAGGTATGATCATAGAATTCGTTATTAGAAATATTAATTAAGGATTGATGGCGGGAGCGGTAGTGCCAAGAAAGCGTCCGCTGCGGAATATTTTTAGAAAGAAGCAATGATAAAATTGATTCCATATTAGAAATATCGTAATCTTCATCATCGACATCATCAAATTTATTAGTCATCGTATCAAAGAAGGTCGTCGGAGGTAATTGCTTAGAATCGCCGACAACAACAATTTGCTTAGCTCTTAATAAAGCACCGAAAGCTTCAACTGGACGGACTTGGGAAGCTTCATCGAAAACGACTAAATCAAAGGTAACTTGATTAGGGTCGAGGAAGTTAGCTACCGAAATCGGAGACATCATGAAAACCGGTTTAATTCTCTTAATCGTCTCACTAGTTTTGGCAATTAACTTTCTAATCGGCATCTGATTACGCTTCTTTTGTAGTTCGCGGCGGATAACATTCATATCCTTTCCGTTATCGGAAAGACGCGGCATATTATCATAATGGATTTTTAAAATATGCTTAATATTTTCCACCATCATCTTATTATCCAATTCTTTAAACAAGTCGACATTTCTATCCATGCGGAATTTCTTAACATTATTTAAATCTGGATATGCTTTATACTCTTTTTCAATTAACATATCAAAATAATGGACCGCTAAGATTTCTGGTAAGTATTCAAACTTATTATTGTTATTCGCATAATCAAGCAAATCTTTCATGCCGAGATTTTTAAACTCTTCGTTTAATGCGTTATATCTAGTTAATTCAAGAATGCTATCAATATTGGTTCTCCACTGCGTAACAACTTTTCTTAATTCAGTAAAAGTGTAATCGTTATACCAGCTATGATAACCAAATTTCATCACATCATCAAACTTCGTTGATATAATAAAATCATTAAGTTTATTTACAAAATTATCTTTTTGCTCGATAAAGGAATCTTTTAATTCGACAAGCTTTTCAATCTTTTCTTCATCTTGGATAACTTGACGCGATTGAGGAATAATCGCGTATTCATAAATTAATGATAAGAATTCTTTTGCAATATCGATATTTCTAGTAACTTCACCCCACGGGGTATCATAAATACCTTTATATGAACTTGCGAAAAGATAACGGAGATAATCATTATTAGCATTTAATATCTGCATATCTTTAGCGTGCTCATAATAAAGCTGATATTTATTCTTTTCATTTTTATAATTAACTAAATAAGTTCTTAAAAAGTTAATTAAAGCTGTTTCCTTTTTTCTCTTAAAGTAGCCAAGCGAAAGATATTTTTCATAAGCTTTAATAAAGTCATCGACTTCATCAAATTTTTCTTTTACATAATCTTCTCCGTGGTCATTTAAAAACTCTTGAGCTTTTTTCGAACGGTCAATTAAATCTAAAACATTTTTCTTATCTTCATAGATTGTTGGATCCATGCAGTTGATTGATCCGAGCTTTTTATATTTAACAATCGCATCAATTGAGGCGATATATCTACCGGTTTCAAATAAGGTATTACAGGTTTTATTATTAAAAATTGATCCGATTTCGTTAAAAGTCGCGATTAAATTATTTAAAGCATCATCGAGATCATTAAGTTTTTCCTTAATCGCTACTTGCTCATAAGGCTGGCAGGACGTTAACATCACTCCGTAAAGAGGATGTTTTTCTACTTTACCGATATTTTTTAAAGCATCGACATATTCTCTAGTGATTTCTTCTCTTTTTCGGTAATCTTCCTCTGTCCAAGTTTCAATATGCGGGAATTTAAGTTTAGGCACCCGAACATTTTCTTGATCGAGTTTATCTTTAACTTTTAAAGATTCACCATAGATATTGACCAATGATGAAGTTGTATCATCAAGATGAGTATTAACTAAATGCTGATAGCCGTTTAACGACTGCTTAATATCTTGATAACGCTTGACGAGCAAGGTATCATCATCAACTTTCGGTTCGCCGAGATTTAAAGTTTTTTCAATCGATTTTAAAACTTCTTTTTTATTCGTCATCTGCGAATGTAACTCTAAAACCAAATCGCCTAATCCGACATTCTCTAATCTTCTTTTAACGACATCTAATGCCGCTTTCTTTTCGGCGATAAATAAAACAGATTTTTTATGAGCGACTGAAGAAGCGATGATATTAGTAATGGTTTGTGATTTACCGGTTCCTGGAGGTCCTTGAATAACCATGTTCATCCCGTTATTAATATCGTAGATAACTTCGCTTTGCGAAGAATCAGCATCGACGACATTAAAAAGTTCTTCTGGTTCACTAATTGCATTAATATCGATATCTTTATTTTCTTTATCATCAAAATTAGTGATAAAGAGTTTTTTCATTAAAGGTGAATTAAATTTATTCTTCTTATCAAGCCAAAGCGATAAATCTAAATCTTTATACATCAAAAATTTAGCATAAGAAAAGAAATCAAGCGCACCAGAAGTCGTTTCAACTTCCCAAGATGAAAAACTTGAATGAGCGATTTGATCATCGACATAACGGAAATAACGGTTGATATTCTTAATATCGTCATCTTCATCTTTTTCGATATTGATGCCGAATTCTGTTTGAAGTTTAGTAATTAAAGAAATATTATAACGGATTTCTTCATCGGAGTAAGTGATGAAATAACGGTCGATATTTTCTTGTTTATTAATTTCTACCGGCACTAAGATTAATGGAGCCCGGTAGTAATTTTCATCAGAATCATTTTCTTTCCACTTTAAAAACCCTAAGGCGAGGAATAAAATGTTCGCACCTTTTTCCTCTAAGTATAACTTGCTAGTTCTGAAGGTTTTAACTAAACGCCTTCTTAATTCTTTCTCGTCGAGATTAACTGTTAACTTACTCGGTAAATTTGATTCTTCTCGAGTAAAAGAAACATTCTTCCCATCACCGACTAAATAATCAAAAACATCGCTAGCGTTTAACGAAGAAAACTCTAAGCCCATGCCCTTTCTTAACTTAAAATTAAGTAATGGGTTTTTTAAAGATAAATCGAGCAATTCACGCCTTGCTAAATTAAATTTTTCTGCCAAGTTATCCATCTTGCTACCCCTTTAAACTAATAAAGATTATATCATGAAGCATCTAAGTTTTCATTTATTTGCCGCGATTTTATTTTTTTGAGTAAAAGAAAAACCAGCGTCTGCTGGCTATTCTTCATTAGTTAAAAAGTCGGCTTCATCATAGCTTTTATCATCAACTGGTTCAAGCCATTCATTTGACGCACCTTCAGCAGGTATCTCAATTGCTAAATGCGAAAAATAGCAATTACCTTTCGCGCCGTGCCAGTGCTTAACTTCTGGAGCGATATAAACAATATCACCTTGGTGAAGGTGACGCGGAGCTTTGCCTTCTTCTTGATAAATACCTTCTCCGTCTACGCAGATAAGAATTTGACCGCCTTTATGATGGATATGATAATTATTACGGCAGCGAGGTGAGAAGGTAACATTAGCAATCGTCACACCTTGAGTATTTAACATTTTTAAATAGCTTTTACCGATAAAGTATTTTTCATAAGCTTTATTCTCTTCACCTAATCCGAATAAAGGCTTACTTTTATCATCATCACCATAGATCTCTTTTAATCTAGGTAAAACTGCCCAAGCATTTGGCCATCCGACATAAAAAGCGATATGAGTAATGATCTCTGCCATCTCATCAAGCGAAACCCCGTTATTCTTAGCATTAGTTAAATGATAAGTTAATGAGCTATCAGTAATCCCTTTAGCAATTAAGCTAACAACCGTGATAATACATCTTGTCTTTAAAGATAATCTACCAGTTCGCGACCAAACTTCACCAAATAAAATATCGTCGTTAAGTTCAGCAAATTTATCAGCGACACCGGTCAACTGTTTTCTTCCTGCTGTTTGTTTCATTTTAAAGTCCTTTCTCCTCTGCTAACTTTTCATAGTTATCAATTTTATAATTAAGTAAATTTAAAGATGACTGTAAATCGGAAATTTTATTAATAATAATTTCTCTTTGTTTAATTAATAATTCTTTTCTTTTAACAATTGTTTCGTCACCTGCAGCATATAAATCCATGTACTCTTTAAGGAATTCTAAAGATAGCCCAGCTTTACGCATGCAGAGAATAAACTCAATTGTTCTTAAATTAAGAGCATCATAATTCCGGATACCATTTTTTCTTTTAACATCTCTGATCAATCCGATTTTTTCATAATATCTCAAGGTATCAATTGAGATATCGTATTTTACGCTAACTTCTGATATTGTCACAAAATCACCTCAATGACATTTTATTATCTAGAGTTAACTCTAGGTCAAGATAAAAAATAAATATTTTTCTCTTGCATTCTTGATTTAAATAATTATATAATACTTAAGCAGTCGCGGCCTTGGCGGAATTGGTAGACGCGTACGTTTGAGGGGCGTATAGGGCAACCTGTATGAGTTCAAGTCTCATAGGCCGCACCATATTGAAATCAATGGTTTGATACAGTGAAAATCGCTGGTCAAACCTTTTTTTGTGCCAAAAATAGGGGTTTTTAGCCGTAAAATGACCGAATTGTGGTAAAGGAGCAAAGGCTTGAACGCTAGGAGAAGCCTCTACTAGGAGCAGTGAATTTGCACTAAAAACTTTTCGTAGCACAATAAACTTTTTGTCGCACAAAAAACTTTTTATCTAATGGGTGCTATTTGGCTCATTTTTAGCAATTAAATCCTAATTATTTCGTCAGGTACCCAACGAAGAATTAGAAACAACAACCTATTGCTGCGTAGGCTGAGGTTCCCATAGTTCGCGTAAAATAGGCTGGAACAACTCGCTGGGCTTTGGTACATAAAGCCATGTACCCATAGCTATGAGAAAGGCTATTGAAAAGCTAAGTAGGAATGGCTTTTAATGAAAACAGAGAACTTTGCTTTGTTTATTGAAGAATTACTTGCTTATTTATATGAAAATGGTAATTTGATAGTTTGCAAGTATTGTTAAACACAACATGTCGTGATATAATTTTTCAGTCGTTATTTATAGGAGGAATTATAATGAGCACCACATGTAGTGTTAAATATTTAACTGATTTTGATAGAAAAGTTATTGATTTATGCGCAGAAATTTCTGATACAGTTAAAAACTGTCTTAAACCAGAAGTGCAACAGGACTTTGATAACGAGTATGGGAAAATTGCATATACAAGAGACAGCGGAAGCGGAAGAGGAGGTGGAAAGTTAGAAAGAGATGCAATTACTACTAGGGGAAGGCAAGGAAAAGCTCCTTTTTCAAATAGAAATTTAAGATGGCATCCTCTTGTTGTTTGTACCAGCCAAATTTCTTTTGCTAAGACTGTTGAAAGTGTGCACATTAACGGTGACAAAAAGCTTGTTTTTGTCGTGAAATTGAGTGATGGCTCAATAAAAGAATATACTTCTGATGAAGTCTATGCTTTACCAGAGCGTTATGCTGTTACTTCTGATAAATGGGAACCTATTAAAAATGAATTAAAAAAATGGGATCAAAAAGACTGGGATAAAAACTTGTGTGTGATTCCTTCCTTAGAGGCATGCGAATGGTATAACTCTGTAGAAACTTATGCAGTTCTTGCTATTTCAATAGCATGTGGCCTTTATGGTGGCTGCTTTAAAGAAATTTATAACAAAGTCGTTGATATACTAAAAAAACAGAGCATAGATAGTAACGGGATTAAACTTCCTACTAAAGATTTTCCTACAGAAGAATCAGACATTGTTTGTGATCCAATTACTAAGATAAGATTAAGCAGTTCTTTGGACTTTTTTAGAAAGAGTAAGAGACCTTCAGTTTGGGGACCAAATTGGCTTTCTACAAAAAGGAATGAAGGTGATGACGCGAGTATTCAATTAATGCATTTGAATCCGTTAATCGAGACTGAAATACGTCATACTGCAAAAAATGTAAGGTATGGATTTAGATGGAGCAATGTTGCAATGACTGACCACTCCATTGATGAAACTGTAAATTTCTTTGAGTATGTTGTTGATGCCCAGAAAGGAAATAAAAAATGAAAAAAACAGAGTTAAAAAGTGTAAACAATTTAAAAGTTATTATTCGTGATATTAGAGGTTACCTCGCTGGAAATGCTACTGGTATAACTCGAGATGAAGTAATCGTTCAAAATTTGATGCTATTAGTTTTTTCAAAAATTTATGATGAAAACAAAAATGGAGAAAATGAACTTCAATTTTGCCATAAAACTGATGAAAGTATCGAAGATTTTACGAAGAGAATTAAATCCTTATTCAATTGTGTAAAAGCTTCTTTTCCTGATATTTTTGACACAAAAGAGAAAATTACTTTAGCTCCTAAAGACTTAATCTATGTTGTAGAAAAGTTACAAGATATAGCAATTATGTCAACTGAAAGAGATGTAATTGCTGATCTATTTGAAGAACTAATTGGTGTTAGTTTTAGGGGTGATGAAGGGCAATTCTTTACTCCAAAGAATATTGTAAAAACAATGGTGGAAATGATAAGTCCAAAAAGTGGTGAAAAAATAATTGACCCTGCAAGTGGAAGTGCTGGTTTCTTAGTTTATTCATATCTATATTGCTTAAAGAATAATGTATCTAACTGTGATTTTTACGGTATTGAAAAAGATGCATTTTTAGCAAAAATTTCAAAAATGTATCTTGCTGTTTTAGGCCTGGACTCTTTAAAAATAAGTTGTGATAATAGTCTTTTAAATCCTAAGGATTGGCTTTCATCAACAAAGGACTATTTTAGCCTTAATAAATTTGATGTTGTCATAACTAATCCTCCATTTGGAGCTAAAATTCCAATTACAGATCCGAAAATATTAAGTAGTTTTAAATTAGGTCATGTTTGGAAATGTTCCAAGGAAAATGGTTGGCAAATGACCGAAAAATTGTATGATAAACAACCGCCACAAATTTTGTTTATCGAAAGGGTTGTTGAATTACTAAAGGAAGGCGGGAGAGCTGCAATTGTTCTTCCTGATGGTATTTTTGGAAATGCTTCAAGTAGATATATATGGGAATATCTAAAATCTGTTTCAAGAATTGATGCAATTGTATCTTTAACTCAAGAAGCGTTCCAACCAAGCACACATACAAAAACTTCAGTACTTTTTCTTACAAAGGTAAAACCTAATAGACCATATTCAATATTTATGAGTATAGTAAATTCCGTTGGTCATGATAAAAATGGAAAAGAACTATATCTTTATAATAAAGACGGTTCTTTCATTAAAGATAAAAATGGAATGACTATTTTGGACGATTCGCTTCCTAAAGTTATTGAAACTTACAAAAGTTATTTAAAAGGTCAGTTAACAGAATACTCTCAGTTAGGATTTGTAGTTTCGTCTGATCGTATAGAAAATAATATTTATATTCCTTCGTCTTACATTATGAAGAAGACTATAAATGTTGATGAAAAGTATGACTTAGTTAAAATAAAGAAACTTATCGATGAAAATATTATTAGTGTAAAGCGTGGAAATGAGATAGGTTCTAAATTTTATGGCACAGGTGACATTCCTTTTGTCAGAACGTCTGACATTGTTAACTGGGAAGTTAAAGCCGATCCTATCAAATCAATATCTGAAGAAGCATACTTAATGTATAAAGATAAGCAAAACTTGAAACCAGGTGATATTTTATTTGTAAATGATGGCACTTTCTTAATAGGCAGATCGGCAATGCTAACAGAAAAAACAATAAAATGTGTTATCCAAAGTCATCTTAGAAAAATCACAGTTTTAAAAACAGATTACATAAATCCATATTATTTATTTTATTTGCTAAATATTCCTTATGTTCAAAAGCAAATAAAATCTAAGATTTTTACTCAAGCAACGTTATCCACTCTAGGAAATAGGCTTGAAGAGATAGTACTACCAATATCTAAAGACAAAACAGAAATTGATAAAATTACTAAAAAAATTAAGGAAATTTTTAAGAAGAAAGATGAAATTAAATGCGAAATTGAGTTAATTATGAATGAATCTCAAATATGAAAGTAACAGAAGACATAATAAATTACTTAATCGTAAAAGATTCATCTTTCAAATATCTTTATAAGAGGTATGGACTTATAGAATTTAAGAATTCCTCAAATATTTTCTCTTCTTTAGTTTTTCATATCGTCGGCCAAATGTTATCCAACAAAGTTGCTAATCGCATTTTTAAGAAATTAGAAATAATTGTTGGTGAAATAAATCCTATAAATATTTTTAGTGCAAGTAGTGATGAGATGCATAAGATAGGGATTTCAAATAAAAAAATTTCGTATATTAAAAATTTGGCCAAAATCTTATTAGATGGAACAAAGGATCTTTCTTTACTATCATCAATGAGTGAAAAAGATGTGATTGATTATTTAATTACAATACCTGGCATAGGCATTTGGACAATTGAAATGGTAGCCTTATTTAATTTATGTCTACCAAACATATTTTCTTATAAAGATGTTGCTCTAAAGAGAGGCATATTAAAAACACATCCAAATTACAAAACGTTGAGCAAAAATCGCTTTGAACGTTTAAGAAAAAAATATTCTCCATATTGTTCATATGCTTCTTTGTATTTTTATAGAGCTAATGATGATGTTTTTTTTGATTTTGAGGAGATTAAAAATGCTTACTTATGATTTTAATTTTTTAGATAAAAATAGTTCAATTAAAAAGTATGTAGAAATAATGGAGACTATTAATGGGCCTGATTTTGAATTAACTGATGCATTCAAGAAGAAATTCAATGGCTTTTACCGAATTGGAAGAAGAAATAAGAATTGGTATAAAGCTTTTTATGGATTATTCGAAGACTTTTTATCCGGTAATAATTATAATTTTGGTGAGGTTTTGATAAAATTATTTAAAGAAACTGGCCAAATAGAGCCTTCTTTTTCAAGCAAACTTATACATACTTTTAACCCTGACCTTCCAATATGGGATTCTATTATTTTAAAATCACTAGGATTACAATGCTCTGACTTAAAAAATGATACCGATAGGATAGAAGAGGATATATTAATTTATAACCAAATATGCAATGAATTTGTTTCACACATTAATGACGAAGGTGTCGTTGAAGCCATAACTAAGTTTGATCTGAAATTTGTAAAATATAAGGATAAAATTTCTAGAACAAAAAAATTAGATTTTATTTTATGGTCGAATAGAGCAAATAGATTCGCTTCAGTACTTGAATTAAGCAAACTACAGGATTTGCTTAATAAAAATTTGATAACATTAGTCAAGCATAATTTATTAAACATTAGATAGTATCTTTTCCCACGGGAAAATAACA
>CALVJL010000012.1 GCA_944332075.1 uncultured Bacilli bacterium | reverse complement strand
TGCTAAAGCTATTTCTGAATCATACTCAATTACTTCATCAAACATAGGCCAAATAGCATCTAAACAGCGATGATATCGGTTCTTTTCAACATTAGATTGGTAAATAAGAAATTGATAATGACGAGACATTTCTTTTAAGTCTTCATATACTTTATCTTGTTTACTAAACTCTCTTAATTCTTTAGTGTAATAGACTTTAGCTATTGTATTAGTATCTAGAGAATCATTCTTAACAGGTCTTAGTTCTGCCTTTCTCATTTTTGCTGATTCTAAAGGTGATATTTGATAAATCTTATAGCCTTCCTCAATAAGAAAAGTTAATAACGGCAAAGCATAAACACCTGTAAATTCATAAACTACAGCAGGTTTTAAATTTGTTCTCTCTTCAATTAACTTTGCTAATTCTTTAATAGAATTAAAACCATCTAAATCATGATTGATCTTAATGGCTTTACCTATAGGCTTGTTAACATCGATAAAGCCTCTCATGTGTGATGAATTCTTAGATACATCAAAACTTATTATTGGACCATCCATAGTAACCTCCTTGTCCATTAGATATCTTGCTAGTCGGGTTCCTATTATTTTTGTAATCCTTTTTTCTTGAACGTGATACGAAGTCAAAGCCTCAATTTGGTATAAACAGGTTTACACAAAAATAAGGGAATGATGAATTTTTTAATTGCAGATTCTAAGACCTAAAAATGCCCTCTCATTCATTCCCGGATTCTTCTTTATATGCCTATAAAGAAAATCAGGAGACCTTTTATCTCCTCCTTGCAATTAATTCTATTTTATAGAATTTTTTGCTTGAATGCCCCATGGCATTCATTACTTAGAAGAGTTAATAAGATATCCTGATCTAATAATAAGAAAAATGCTCTTAATGAGCACTTATATCTTTCATCATGATTAGTTCATGACGTTTAATTTTAATGCCTACATACTACGCTTTTGATACATTGCACACCTTTACAACGGCAACACCCCTATCAATATCAACTATGGCATTTTGCATTTACTATTTTATTTCAATAATGTAATACTTTCCTAAATAACAAGACTTCCAATTGATAGAATAAGAGTTTATTGCTGACAATGAAGAGGGGCCACTGCTACTAGTAGGTTTACTTATTTTCCCTTTGATGGGAACAATTTCACCTCTAAAATATTTATAAATTCCACTTTTTTTCCTTCCACTTTCATAAAACAATGGATCATCAACAAGTGTTAAAGTGTATGTTTCAGTGAAACAATATTTTTTTAGTTGCTCCATAAAAACAATATCTTTTATAAAGGAATACATTTGCTCTGGATATTGGCCATTTTTAGGAAATTTCAGCTCGATAGCAAACTTCTCTGTTTTATCAAGGTTAAAAATTACTATGTCGATTTCATGTTTTATAGTACCAGTGATACTAAAAAAGGATACGTTTCTTTCAAATTGAATTGTGTAACCACTACGTTCGCCCCTTGTTCTTAAAAATATACCTAATTCCAACTGCAATGAAATTTCGTTATAAATCTCTTTTTTATTCTTTTTAGTAGTTTCAAAAAAGATCTTCTATTAACTTCTTAAAATTCATTTTGTTTTCCTCACTTAACTATGTATTTTACCCAATTTATTCTAACGTAAAAAACTAAATTGTAAATTTATGTAGGTGTCATGGTTTGAGTTGAACAAGGATCAGCTTTAAATGAGACTTGATACAAAGCGATATATCTTAAGAAAATTCGACACATATTATTTGAAAACAAAACAATAATTTTGGATGTTTATAAAATCTTATTTTTTGAAGTTACTTTTTTAATTAACTACAAGAATTTTAAAAAATTTCTATACATAATGTGTCATGCTATTAATAAAATACGATAATCTATAAGCAATAAAATTCCATATCATAAAATACTAAATACCGCTAAGAGGAATGACATAAACATCTTTATCCAATGGATAAACAGAATCGGTATTACATATAATTCCCGAAGTTGATTTTTGATAATTTGTATTATCTAATTGCTTAAATGATTTAATTGCCTTCAAATTATAACTCATTCCTGATTTGCATTCGATAAGATGAATCTTGCCTGCATTTATAATAATTAAATCGATTTCATTCATATTATTATCACGATAATAATAGAAATTAGGATTTTTTCCATTATTAATATATGATTTCCTTAATTCATTAATAATGAAAGTTTCCATAAATCTTCCGCTAAGAAAACTACTTGATAAAACATTAGGATAATTAACTTTTGCTAAAAAACAAGCTAAGCCAGTATCGTTAAAATATATTTTTGGTCTTTTCACAATTCTTTTTGTTATTGAAAATTCATTATATGGTTCAAGTAAATAGATAATATCTTGCGCTAATAAAACAGAAATCCAAGATTTAATAGTTTTTAAATCAACACCAATTATTTTTGATAAATTATCATAGATAAGTTCTTCCCCAGTTAAAGAAGCTAGTAATTCCATAAACTTTCTAAAAAGAAATTTATCTTTAATATTAATAATTTCATTAATGTCTCTTTCAATATAAGTTTCTACATAATCGCTAAAGAATCTTTCTGAATTTAAACTTTGATTACTATAAATTTCCGGAAAATAACCATTAACAATATCTTTAAAGACATCATTGATATTGAAAGGATTTTCTCTTGCTCTTTCTTCGATTTTATTAATATCAAAATTAAATAGAATTTCATCTCGATTTAAAATTTCACTTCTTGATAACGGTAACATATGAATTATAGAAACTCTTCCAGCCATTGATTCCGAAACATTTTTCATGAGTCTAAACATTTGTGAGCCAGTTAAAATATACATTCCATAATTATTTATATTTTTTAGTTTTTCTTCATTCACCTTTGCTTCGATTGCATCAAAAAGTTCAGGAGCTTTTTGAACCTCATCAATAATTAAAGGCCACTTATTTAATTCCAAAAATAAAGAGGGATCTCTTTGTGCAAGTTCTCTATTTCTGCTATTATCTAAAGAAATATATGAAAATCCTTTTTCTATAAAAAGTGAAGCGATTGTTGACTTTCCTACCTGCCTTGCACCTGTAATTAAAGTAATAGGCCTGCTTTTAACTGATTTTTCTATTTCTTTAAATATTGTTCTTTTTATCATCATATCTACCTCATAGCTTTATTATATTTTAGTATTATTTGGAGTTCAACTCCGATTTTTACTAAAATTATTATTTTTACATTTTCTCATTAATGAATATTCTAGAGTTTGAGAGCCATACCTTATTTAATTAATAATTTTGAACTTGGGAGCTATCTGTAAATTCTATCTCATAAAATATTTTTGTATGAATTTTCATTGACTAATTTTAATTATAATTAATTAAAAATTTTATCTATGATATTTATTGATACAAATAATCGTTCTATTTTTAAAACTTTAAATTCATAAATAAAAACATTATTTATAGTATGATTTAATGAAAATATATACGATTTTAAACAAGATATTGAATAAATAAACATTAGTAATATGAAATATAAAAAAATTTCTCAATTAATTGACAAATTATAGAAAGAGAATTTTAACGATTTATTTTATGAATTTATTTAAAAATATAGGTAACTCTCAAGATTTAAATTGTAATTTAAAATGGGTATGGCTCTCAAGACCTAAACTGATGGCTCCGAAGCGCTAGAATATTCAATTGAAAAAAATATTTCTCGCGTAACAAAAAAGACCACCCGGCACATAAGAACCAAGTGGTCAATCAATATTATTAAAAGGATAGGGTGTGCAGTTGCCGTTGTTAGAGGTGTGCAAGGGTGCGCAAAATAAGGGTTGCCGTGTATTTTCTTCTTTTTGAAAAGCTTTTTCTCCATGTACTTTATATAATCGACAAAAATATTTCAATGCATCCGCGCGAAAACCATATTTTCTTTCGATTTCATAAATTGGTACGTTCTCTTCGATGTGAAGCTTCACAAAGCGAAGCTTTTCTTTTAATGTGTACTTCATGTAAAAACCCCCATTTCTATCATACCCTAATGGGCAAAGAAATGGGGGAAGTTTCATCTAATATGGCGGAGGAACAGGGATTTGAACCCTGGCGCCCTGTTACAAGCCTACGAGCTTTCCAAGCCCGCCCCTTCAGCCACTTGGGTATTCCTCCACAGCGATACTTATTTTACAACAAATAGTTAATTTTGTCATTAAAAAATATTATAATTTTTTTGAAAGGTATTTATGAAAGAAGTAACAGTCACTAAACAAAGTCATGGGCAGAGAATAGATAAGTTTGTCAGAAAATATTTATCTGATGCACCTTTGAATTTTATTTATAAATTATTTAGAGTGAAAGATGTCAAGGTCAACGATAAACGGGTTAAATCCGATTACGTTCTTTCTGAAGGCGATATAGTTAAAATCTATGTTACCGATCAGCAGCTTGAAGACTTTACAAAAAAAGATTCTTTAGCAAAATTAAATGTTAAACTCGATATCGTTTACGAAGATAATAATGTTTTAATTATTAATAAGCCCTCAGGATTATTGGTTCACGGTGATGAAAACGAAAAAAGAATCACCTTAAATAACTTTGTTCTCAACTATTTAATGAGCAAAGGTGAATATTCTGATAATGATGTTTTCACCCCAAGCCCATGTCACCGCTTAGATAGAAATACATCAGGCATAATTATTTATGCAAAAAATTTTGAATCATTAGATTTATTAGAACGCTTATTTAAAGATAAAACAGAAGTAGAAAAAACTTACTTAGCTCTAGTCTGCGGGACGCTTACTAAAGACGGAGAAATTAATGTTCCACTTTATAAAGATGAGAAGAAAAAAATGGTATATGTCAGAAGCTTAGAACATGGAGGTAAGAGTGCTTTAACTTATTATCATGTGGAAAAAAACTATCGTGACTATACTCTTCTATCTGTCAAAATTGTCACAGGCAGAACCCATCAAATTCGCGTGCATTTATCTTATATTCATCATCCTTTAATCGGCGATCAAAAATATGGTGATTTTGCGATGAATAAAGTTTTTGATAAACGCTTTAATTATCAAACTCAATTTCTCCATGCTAAAACTATTAAATTCTTAAATATTCCTGCACCTTTAGATTATTTATCAGGAAAAACCTTTAACGCTAGCCTTCCAGAAAAAGAATGTGCGATATTAAAAGCACTGGAGTAAGAATATGTTTAACTGCGGAGTGATATTTCTATTTGTTGCTTCATTGATTATCATCTATATGCTGACCTCACAAAGAAGACAAAATCTCTGCCTTCTTCTCTCCATTCTTACCGGAGTAATCGTCAGTATCGTTTTTGGCGTCTTAAAAAACCTATCCATTATTGATTTTTCATTTTTACAGCAGCAAATAGTCACTTTATTCGCTCAGCAAATCTATCACTTCCCAGAGCAGCAACAAATGTCATTTGCTTTTTCCTTTATTTTAGTTTGCATTTATTCGTTAACCTTTGTATTAGGTGAAATCTTTTTTAATATCGTCATTCCAAAATATAATTACTTAGTTAAAAAAGATGCGTCCTATATTTTTGGAAAGATTTCCTTGATGTTTGTTAACATTTTATTAACTTTAGCTTTAGTAATGGTCTTTTTAACCGTTTTAAACAATGTTTACCATGTCGAAAGAGGATTTATCTCTCCGGTTATGGAATTAATTGAGGAAGGATTATTATCGATATGAGAGAAGAAGATAAAGTATTATTGCTCTGTGACCTTCTCAAAGTCGACGTCACTGCTTATCTTGACCGTTATATTGAAGAGTTAAGAACCAGTAAAATCTATCTTCAAGTCTGCGCGCAGATTATTAAATTGAGAAAACATGATTATTTTAGGAACATCGAAATTATTAGACGTTTTGAAGTAATTGATTTTAGCAAGATAAAAACCTTTTTAGATTTTGAAAAGACCTATGCTGAAATTCTTGATATCGCCTTAGAATGTCAAAAAGAAAAAATGATTAACCCTCTTTTAAGCGAAGAAAAGATGACACTTGGTGAAGTAATGATTCCTTTTGATGGACGCGACATCACCTTTAATGATATGTTACTTGATGAACGTTACACCAAAACTTATAAAATCAATCAAGTAAAAGAAATTTATCTTAATTATCGTAAAGAAGTCAAAACGTTATTAATCTCACCTTTTGTCGAGTTTTTAAGAAAAGAAGACGTAATTGATGAAAATATTAAAGAAAAATCAACGATTACCGCGTTATTATCTTCGGTTATTTTAGCTAATATTATTATCATTATCTTACCGCTTTTTCCAGTTACAACTTTAAGAAATATATATTCTGGAACCATTGATTCAGAGGTTGTAATGGTTACTTTCTATGTTTTAATCGTTATTTTATTTTTACTCGACCTCGTATCCATTTTCTTTTATAACGTCTATTTAAATAAATTTAGAATCTTTATCAGAGCTTATAATTCTCTGCGTTCTGAAAAAAGCATCATGGTTAAAATTAACAATAAATCAGAGGCTTTTTATTCTCTGCTTCTCCGTCATATTGATGAAATAAAACCATTAAATATCCCGTTAAAGAAAGTATCTTTAATTGATGTTGAAATGAAAAATCTTCTCTATTTAATTGAAATAAAAGATAAGCTTCCATATCTCCAAGAAAAATGGAAAGTACCGCATTTCTTCTATGTCGTCTGCGCGATTTTCTATTTAGCGCTTCTAGCTTTCTTTTTAGTTATCATGCTCTTTTTAGGAGGTCATTTATAATGAATGAAATAACAATTAAATTTCATGGTCAAATCTACTATTCATTAGAAGATTTTGCAAGGAATATGTACCTCTATACCGATGAAGCGTTTACAATTCTAAAATCGCAAAAATTTCTGAAAATCTTATACAAAATAAATCAGAATTTGTATAATACTATTGCTGAGTTATTAAGAACTCCTTTTCAGCAAGATGCTTTGGTTTTCAAGGCTCAATATCTGTTAAATCCTTTGATGGTTATTTCCTATCACGGATATCGTTTCAACAGTTTCCAAGCCTTGGGAAAAAAGATTCTATCTTTCGCTCCTAGTATTGATATCTATTTAAAAGACTTTCTAAAATATCATCTTCTAACTTTTTACATGGAAAAGACGAAGTATGATTTTAAAGAGCCTAAACTATATCAAGAAGTAAAAAAATTAGAAGAAGAGTTTCTTATTAACGAAAATAGAGCGTATTTTAAGCTCGGTTTCCTCCTAGAAGGAAGCGGGCAGATCTTCTATCACGGTAAGAAATTTTCTTCTCCTCAGGAATTCTTATCTCACGCGAAAGAAGGAGTGAATATTATCGATTTTGCTTCTTCAATGGTTAAAAGCCAGTATATCTTCGCATATTTGGAATATCTCCATTACGATCAGGAGATCTCTCTATTTGAAACCATGGTTCATTTAATCGAACAAAAGGAGAAAGAGAATGACAATCTTAGAAAAGTATAATCGCTATTTATCTGAACCGAGTTTGTCAGATGAATTCCGCGAGCAACTGCTCAATATGTCCGACGAAGAAATTAATGATTGTTTTTATAAAGAGTTAGAGTTCGGTACTGCCGGCATGAGAGGATTATTAGGTCCGGGCAGCAACCGTCTTAATATATATGTTATTAGAAAAGCTACTGTTGGCTTTGCTAAGTTTTTACTTGCCAAATTTGGTTCGCGCGCTAAGCAAAACGGAGTTGTTATCTCCCATGATAACCGTTTATTCTCCCGTGAATTTGCTGTTGAAACAGCCAGAACCTTATCTTCTTACGGCATTAAAGCTTATCTTTTTGATGCTTTACGTCCAACACCGGAATTATCATATGCGGTTAGAAAGATGAAAGCTGTCGGAGGAGTTATGATCACCGCATCTCATAACCCTAAAGAATATAACGGCTATAAAGTCTATGATAAAAACGGCTGCCAGCTACTACCAAATGATATTGTCGGATTAGTCGATATCATCAATAACCTCGGCTTTGAATTAAACGTTAAACGCGGTAAAGATCCAAACCCTGGACAAATTCTCATTCTCGACGAATATATCGATGAAAATTACCGGATGAACGTCAGAAAGATTCAAATTAATAAAAATCTCGACAAAACCGATTTTAAGATTGTTTTTACTCCGCAGCATGGTACCGCTTATGAAAACGGAATGCATTTACTTAAACATTTAAAGTACAATGTTATCCCTGTTAAAGAACAATGTTCACCTGATCCATATTTTTCAAATACTAAATCGCCAAATCCAGAAAACCCAGAAGCCTATGAACTCGCTTTAATTTACGCAAAAGAAAACGAAGCGGACTTAGTCTTATGTACTGACCCAGACGGGGATAGAATCGGTATAGCTTATCTTGATTCACACGGTAATTATCAATTATCCACCGGAAATGAAACTGGCGCGTTATTGATTAACTATATCTTCTCCCAAAGAAAAGCTAATGGAACTCTTTCTTCTAACGGAGTTCTCTTCAATACCATTGTCACCGGTGATTTAGGTGCTAAAATTGCTAGATCTTATGGGGTTTCCGTTGAATCTCTCTTAACCGGCTTTAAATATATTGGTTCAAGAATCCATTATTATTCAAAGACAAAAGAAAAGACCTTTGAATTCGGATACGAAGAATCTTATGGCTATTTAATTTCTTCCTTCGTTAGAGATAAAGACTCTTTACAAGCTATGGTTATGATTAGCGAAATGGTTAATTATTATCGTCTCCAAGGAAAGAGACTTGATCAAGTTCTTGATGAATTATCTAAGATTTATGGTTATCACGCTGATATTCAATATTCTATCTTCTTCAAAGGTCAACAAGGACAAGAGACCATGAAGGAAATTATGGCTCATCTCCATGAATCTCCATTAACTGAAATCGCTGGAAAGAAAGTAATAACAGTCGAAGACTATCTCTACTTATCAAGAATCAGCGGCGATCAAGAAGAATTCATTGAAAATCTTCCATCAACCGATGCTGTAAAATATTATCTTGAAGATGGTACATCAATCGCGATTCGTCCATCGGGAACTGAACCGAAATGCAAATTCTATTATGGTGCAGTTTCTAAAATAAGCAAACAAGAAGCTATCGATGAAATCAAACGCGTCCATCAAAGCGTTCTTGATACATTAAAAATCGAGCAATAATTAAGCATTAAAAAAGGTTACCTCTTATCGGTAACCTTTTATTTTACTCATTTACTTTATTATCATCAACTTGCTCAGCAGTAGTTTCCATTGCAGCTTGCTGAGGGAAAACGATTTCTCTTTGACGATGTGATTTTAAATGTTCTCTCTTAGCGAGGTCATCGCCTTTTCTTGAGAAGATATAAAACACAATCATGAAGTAGATAATGCTTAAGACCATTAATAAGGCTCCAGCATTGAGGAAAGTCGTATTCCAGTTAATAGCTTTAAAGAAAGCTTGTTCGGCTAAGTAAAGCGGCGAAGAAGCGAAATTTTCCTGTGGAGGATTAAGTAAAATCACTCCGAGAATAGAAAACACAAAACCGACGAGAAGGAAAAATCCTCCGATGGTATAGTAGACGCTTTCAGCAATCTTTAAATCTCTTTTAGCTTTTTCTTGTGATGATAAGACTTTCTTTTGTCTTGCCATTAATTACTTTATCTCCTCTACTTTTTCTTCTGCTTTTTCTTCTTTTGTTTCTTCTGTAGCAGGAGCAGCGGCCTGAGCAGCTTGTCTCTTAGCGAGCATTTCTTTATCGTAAGCGATTAAATCGTTAACGACCTTTTGATAAATACCTCTCCATTCAGCTTCGGTTAAAACGACAGCTCTTGCCCATAAGGTATGGAGATTGAGAATTTCTTTTCTGATTCCTTCTCCGGTTTCATCAAGTTTTTCTTTACCGGACATTAAATCGAGAACGTATTTACTCTTATCAACTGCTAATTTATAGATATCATCTTCATAGTGAGCATGATCTTGGACGAAGCGGAAGAAACCGACATTCTTTCTTAATTCATTAGAGATGAAGTTGCTTTGTGGAGTAGCTTGTCCTTTGCTTTCTCTCATAGCTTTGTTGAATTCAACGAATAAACGGTGAATTTGATCAGTGATAACCATTGAAGAAACACAGCGATAAAGATGATTTTCTCTTTCGACGAGAAGGCCTAATTCTTCTTCGTAATTATTGGTTTCTTTAGCGTGCTTGATGAATCCATTGCAAATATCAAATAAAGTTTCGTGAAGTCCGATGACATAGTCGAGAACTTGAGTGCTATAGCCATTATCGACGACTACTTTATCGTTTTCGACAAAGACAGCGCGTGATTCATCGCCATATACCATGTCATAGAAATCTTGAATATTATTTCTAATCTTTTCACCGGTTTCTTTATTTTCGGTCAAGAAGCGATCGAGAGCATGGTTTTTCGAAAGAGCGATTTTGATAATGTTCTTTCTTTGATTATAAACCTCGACTTTATATCCGTCTTTTCTCGGAACGAGATATTCAAGAGTGTCTCTAATGATGACACTTACTTGATAAATGTCGATAACATATCTTGTGGTTGCGTTCATGTTGTGTTTTTTTACTCCTTCATAATGTAATTTTTTAAATCATAGACATTGTCTACGACGGTCGAAGCGAATTTCTTAATCTCTTCAGGGGCATGAGACATAACGAAGCTATGTTCAAATTCTTTAAACATAGAAACATCATTGCCCGAATCGCCGATGACAGCTATTTCGTTTCTTTCTAACTTTAACACATCTATCAATTTTTTTAAAGCATTAGCTTTACTAACGCCTTTTTTCATAAATTCAATAGCTTCACCTGACCAAGTAGCTTCTAAATATCCATTGACGATATTAAGGTATTCATCGGTCATCGCCTGCGCTAATTTTTCTTTTTTCTCGCCTAATCCCATAATCGCCATTACTTTATAAATATGCGCTGAATCATCTTCTAAAAGCCTTTTTAGATATTTTTTCCCCATGTTATAAGGCTCTTGCATATTAAATTGTAAGAAGAGTCCAATCCTTAAAAGGAAGCGAATAAAGAAGTTTAAATGCGTTGGTACGATAACCATTTTATGATTATTTGACATAAAAGTCCAAGCGACAATTCTCTTATCTTTACGGCTTTTTTCAAAGATATCTTTCACTATCTTCTTCTCTATCGGAGTTTCATCAATTAACTTATTATCGACATAGACGCACGCTCCGTTGCAGGCGATCATGTCGACATGGTGATGTAACTTTTTACCGATTATATCCGCAACATAAAAGTTTCGTCCGGAGACTAAAACAACTTCTTTATTTGCCTTGATGACTTCTCTAAGAAACGCTTTATTCTTTTCTGACAAAACTTTAATCTTTTTCTTTGGATAGAAAAGCGTTCCATCGAGATCAGTCGCTAGTAATTTAATCATAAAAAATTCTTTCTTCTCTGCCTATAAATATTATAACTGTTTTATTTATAAACAGTTAATAAAATTATATCTCAATAAATTCTAAACTGGTAACAATATTCTGTGTTTCCTGTCCGCGATCAACTTTTAATTGTCCTTCAAGGGTTTTATCCGCATAAACTTTTAAGCTAGCACCATCTTGAACTGTCCAAATCGGATAAATAGTTAAAGAGTACTGAGAACGTAAATTCTTAATAAATTCTTTACCTTCATCCATGGTCATCGCCATTAATCCGGTAGTAATAGCGTCAGCAAAAGTCGAATCTGAGCAGACGACTGAAACTGTCCTGAAAGTATTTGAAGGGTAACCGGTAACTGGGTTAATAATGTGATGATAACGTTGACCTTCACTATCAAAATAGCAGTTAACATAATCGCCAGATGTCGAGAAAGAGAAACTTCCCTGACGGCTTAAACGCATTTCTGCCGAATTATATTTCTGAGCAGTCGCATTATCGCCTTGATTTACTGCTTCACCATATAAAGGATTGGTAATTGCTAATTTCCAAGCACCGAACATATTATCATTAATTGTCGAAACTGATGAATCACCGCCATTAACATAAGCGATTCCGTTTGGATCAAGTTTTTCCTGCATTTTCTTAACAGCATAACCTTTACCGATAGAACCAAGCGATAATCTCACATCTTGCTCTGCACCTTGTAATTTATTTAATCTAACGTACTTTTTATTATTTTCTTCTTTAAATTCGACAACTGAAGCAATTTCTTCTCCGGATGGAACAGCCGATTTAGCAGCCGCTACTTCACTAGCAGTTGGTACCATACCTTTTTTCGTCTTTTCTAGACGCGCTGAGGCATCAGTAACTACATTTTCAAGTAATTGAGTGAATCTAGAATCAAGGTTGCTGTCACCAAAAATTGTTAAATTACTACCTTTAGTAAAATTCTTAATTTGGCTGCTTACTGCATTTTCTTTTAAATTTGCTAAAGAAGTAAGCTCATCCCCGTTTAATAAAGTATAAGCATTAATTTTTAATTGGTTATTAAATCCTAAAAGGAAATCAGCTTCTTCTTCACCGTTAATAAATTTCAAATGATATGCTAGGTTTTGGCTGTCTTCAAAAGTACCTTTATCAGTAACTAATAAAAGAATTGCTTCATAAATTCCCTTTGCTTCCTCAGCATAGGTAATATCGTAATTAAATAATGTTTCCATCATAAAGGCGCTTGTATAAAGCTTACGGTAAATCGGACGAGCTGAAGAAGTATTGCCCTTATTATAGTTAATATATTCTTTCCAAAGATCAGAAAGCGCGCCGATACCGATGTTATAATAGCCATCTGCTACTTCAGTAACTCTAACTGCAGTCTGTAAAATTGAATACAAATCATCGTTAACTTCAATAAATTCTCCATCGCCATAATGATCATTAATCGTTTTAAGATTATTAATTAAATTTCCATTAATTTTATAATCGTAATGCGAATCAAAATAAGCATGTAATTCACTAAAATTATTTCTAACTAAGGAAGTAATATCCGAGAAATTTTGATTATTTTGATAACGAGTAACGGAAATAGTCGTATCAAAAGGCGAAATGACCGCGTCTAATTGATTAAGCATGCTGTTAGTTTCTTTATCAAAAGGTTGAACTGGATCGCCCGACATACCGATAATCTGCGTTTGAATAGTATTAGAATACCAGGATTCATTATTGCTTGGATTAAACGGATTATTGCCCTGACATGCCGACAAGGTTCCTAATGCGACTAATAAAAAAGATAATTTAAATTTTTTCATATTCTCACCTTTTAAAATATTATTAAAAAATTTAAATAAATGCAAAGAAAAGCGCATTAAAAAAGGATTACCTTTCTTTTAGGTAATCCTTAATTGGAAAATTACTTTTTAACTTCTGGTGAAACGACTTCCAAAACGCCGTAACCACCTTCATCACGTTTATAGACAATGGATAATTTTTCATCTTCAGAATCGAGATAGACGAAGAAATTATGATCGAGAGCTTCCATCTTGGTGATAGCTTCTTCAAGTTCCATCGGAGCAAGGGCTAATTCCTTAACTCTGACGACTTCATCATTTTGAGCTTCTTCTTCATCGCTTTGGAAATTTTCAAAAGCGATTGCTCGACCGAGATTTTCTTTGTGACGTTTAGAAAGTTTAGTTTTTAATTTTCTCATCTGCCCTTCAAGTTTATCGATAGCTAAATCGACCGCGGCATAGAGATCTTTATCTTTGACTTCAACCCGGAAATCCATCATTTTGGTGAAGATTGTTATTTCCACTTTTTGAGCATCTTTATAAGTTCTTGTCAAAACTTTGGCTTCAACTTCTTCATCTGTGACAAAATATTTGTCCATCCGATGTAACTTTTGAGTGATGACATCTCTCATCGCATCGGTGACGGTAATATTCTTACCAGTAATCTGACATTTCATATTTGTGCCTCCTATTATGACCTATTGGTATCTTGTACCTTTATTATATATCACAAATCAAAAAAAGTTAAGATGCTATCAATATTTCTGATATATCTTAACTTTCTTAATTTTACTCTATGCCTACTTTCTTATAAATAAAGTCAACATTTTTAAAATAGTAATCTAAGGTGAAACAGCTATCGATTTCTTTTTCGGAAAGATGTTTTTTTATATCGTCATTACCAACGAGCAAAGCATGGAAATCGAGATGTTCATTATAGGATTTTAAGGCGAGAGCTTGCACTAGATCGTAGGCGTATTCTCTTGATAAGCCTTTGTCGATTAATTCCGTCATCACTCTTTGAGAGAAAATAACTCCGTGGGTGAGATAGATATCTTCTTTCATCTTATCTTCATAAACGATTAACTTAGATAAAACATTATTTAACCGATTGAGTTGATAATCAAGTAAAGTGATGCCGTCAGGTAAAGCTACTCTTTCAACTGATGAATGCGAGATATCTCTTTCATGCCATAAGGCGTTATCTTCGAGAATCGGTAATAAGTATCCTCTCATTAAACGAGATAATCCGCAGATGTTTTCACTAGAAATTGGATTCTTTTTGTGAGGCATTGCTGAAGATCCTTTTTGTCCTTTGGAGAAATATTCATCAACTTCATGAATTTCGGTTTGCTGCAATAAGCGGATTTCAAAGGCGATTTTTTCGCAAAGGGAAGAGATAATCATTAAAACTGAGAAGTAATAGGCGTGGTTATCTCTTGATAAAACCTGAGTTGAAATTAAGGCTGAATTGAGTTTTAAACTTTCCGCTACTTCATCTTGAACATATGGAGGAATATTTGCAAAGTTACCAACCGCTCCAGAAATTTTAATCGTTTCTAAATCTTTTTTAGCTTCTAAGAAACGACGGATATCGCGGTTTAGTTCATCATAATATAAAGCCCATTTTAAGCCAAAAGAAGTAATATCGGCGTGAATTCCATGTGTCCGACCAATCTGCGGAGTAAATTTATATTTCAAAGCGAGATTTTTTAAAGTTTCTTTTAGTTTTAATAAATCTTGATAAAGAATTTCATCAGCCTCTTTATAAATATAAGCTAAAGATGAATCAACAACATCGGTGGAAGTAAGAAGATAGTGAACCCATTTTCTCTCTTCTCCTAAGGAATTAGAAACGCTGCGGGTAAAGGCGATTACGTCATGCTTAGTTTCTTTTTCTAACTCTAAAATCTCTGGAAGATTAACTTTTGCGTTTTTAGCAATTTTTTCATAATCTTCCTGAGGGATAACTTTATGCTCCGCTAAGACTTTGCTAACCGCTAATTCAATTTTTAAATAGGTATCAAACTTATGTCCGAGCGAGAAGATTTCTTTCATCTCTGGACGTGTGTAACGGTCAATCATTAAAGAAGATCCTCTAAGACGATTGTCTTATTTCTGTCCGCGCCAACTGAGAACATAGCAATTGGTAAAGAAGTTAACTCTTCAATTTTCTTAAGATATTTCTTGCAGTTTTCCGGTAATTCATCAAATGATTTGACGTTGGAGATATCTTCTGTCCAGCTCTCCATTTCCACATAGAGAGGTTTAACGCGCTTATATTCAGCTAAGGTCGAAGGGATATAATTAATAACCTTGCCGTCTAATTCATAAGCGTAGCAAATTTTTAGAGGAACAGAAGTCAAAACATCGAGTAACATCACTGATAAATGGCGAATGCCTGAAACGCGTTTAGCGTGATTGATAACCACAGTATCAAGATAGCCAATTCTTCTTGGGCGTTTAGTAACTGTGCCGTATTCATGGCCTTTTTCTCTAATTAAATTTCCAATATCGTTAAGTTGTTCACTTGGGAAAGGTCCTTCCCCAACTCTAGTGGTATAAGCTTTAATAATACCTAAAACATTATCGACATAGAAAGGAGCAATTCCGCAGTTTAAGGCAACTGATGAAGCTGTTGGTGAAGAAGAAGTAACGTAAGGATAAGTGCCGTGTTCAATGCAGAGCATCACACCTTGAGCGCCTTCGAAAAGCATCTTGCTATCCTTTTCGATTTCTTCGTTTAATAAAATAGAAGTATCGGTGACAAATTTTCTAATCTTTTCACCCCAGCTACGGCAAAGAGAGAACAATTCATCATATGTATAGGTCTTTAAACCATAAGACGCTAATTCTTTATTTTTTAACGGCAAAACGGTTTCTAAGCGATCTTTTAAAGCTTCTTCATCGAGTAAATCGCCAATGCGGAGACCAAGGCGGGCATACTTATCTTGATAGCATGGTCCAATACCTTTTTTAGTGGTACCGATTTTATGGTCGCCTAAGACGCTTTCGCTAGCGCCGTCTAAATCGATATGATAAGGCATTAACACTTGTGCCCGGTTGGAGATAAAGAGCTGATAAGATTTAACTCCTTGGCTCTCTAAAGTTGCTAATTCGCTAAGAAGAGCTTCGACATTGATAACCATTCCGTTAGCGAGAACATTTTTAATATGCGGAGAAAAAATTCCTGAAGGGATTAACTTTAAAGCATACTTATGTCCGTTAAAGACAATTGTATGACCAGCGTTATTTCCGCCTTGGAAACGGACAACGACATCTGCTTTCTGAGCTAGGTAATCGGTTACTTTACCCTTACCTTCATCGCCCCATTGGGCACCTTCCAAAACTAATCTTGGCATCTTATTTTCCTTCTTCTATTTTTGCAATTTCTCTAGCGACATAAACTCCGGAAGCACCGGCTTGCGCTAAGCCTCTAGTCAAGCCAGCCCCGTCGCCGCCAACATAGAGATTTTTAATTCCTTTAACTTCCAAGGTATTTTCAACTACTGGACGTGAGGAATAGAATTTCGCCTCAACCCCGTATAATAAGGTATGCTCATTAGCGATACCTGGAGTAACGTGATCGAGAGCTTCAATCATTTCAATAATCGATTTCATCGTGTTATATGGTAAGCAGAGACCTAAATCGCCTGGTACAGCTTCTTTTAATGTCGGTCTGACAAAGCCATCAGCTAATCTCTTCTTTGTTGTTCTTCTGCCTAAGAGAACATCACCATATTTTTGAACGATAACCGAGCCGCAAGAAAGCTGATTAGCTAATCTAGCGACTGCGTGAGCATAATCATTAGGACGATCAAATGGTTCATCAAATTTATGAGAGACAAGTAAAGCAAAATTAGTATTATGCGAGCCTAAGCGTTTATCTTTATAGGCATGGCCATTAGCTAAAATCGTTCCTGCTTCATTTTCGACAACGACTTGACCAGATGGGTTAGAGCAGAATGTTCTAACCTGAGTTCCGACTGAAGTGTTATAGATAAATTTGCCTTCGTACAACGCATCATTAATTTCTTCCATAACGATATCATTAGTTTCAACTCTAACGCCGACATCGACTTGGTTATTAGTCATTTTGACGTGGTGCTTATCAAGCATTGATTCTAACCAATGGCTGCCTTCTCTGCCGACAGCGACGAAGACATATTTACCAAAATAATCTTCTTTTTTAGTTTTGACACCGATGACTTTGTTATCTTCGACGATAATATCTTCAACGCTAGTCATAAACTTCATTTCGATTTTCTTCTTTAAATCTTCAAAGATTCTTTTAAGAATTTCTAAGTTATCTTCAGTACCGATATGTCTAACATTTGCTCTTAAGAGTTTTAAGCCAACCGCGATAGCTCTTTTTTCAATATCTCTAACTTCGCTAGTATATGGATTGGTAATTACTGAAGTCGCACCATATTTTAAATTAACTTCATCGACATATTTAATTAATGATAAGAGTTCATCTTCATCGATATAGTCGCTTAACCAGCCACCGAATTCAGTGGTGATATTGAACTTTCCATCGGAATAAGCCCCGGCTCCGCCAAAGCCATTAGTCATCGCGCAAGCTGGATAGCATCCTGAGACTTTTTCTTTATTAATTGGACATTTTTCAAGTTTGTGTTCCAGAACTGGGCACTTACGGGAATAAATATCATAGCCTTTTTCCAGTAATAAAACCTTCAAAGACGGATTCTTTTCCATTAATTCATAAGCGCAGAAATATCCAGCCGGACCGGCCCCCACAATAATCACATCGTAATTTGTCATATTTTCCTCCGTAAAAAAACTCCATTTAGGAGTTTTCTTTTGCCATGAGAGATTTGATTAAATCAACTTTGTCTAATCTCTCCCACGGACAATTTAAATCCGGACGTCCAAAGTGTCCATATGTTGCTAAATCTTGATATTTAAAGCTCGGTTTGGTTAAAGAAAAATCACGGATGATAATTCCTGGACGTAAGTCAAAGACCTCATCGATAATTTTTAAAATTTTCTTTTTATCAAGAGTTTCGGTGTTGAAAGTATCAACAGCGATAGAAATTGGTTTGCTAACTCCAATTGCGTAGCTTAACTGTACTTCAATTTTCTTAGCCACACCAGCAGCGACTAAGTTCTTCGCGACATAACGCGCGGCATAAGTTGCAGAACGGTCAACCTTTGATGGATCTTTACCAGAAAAACAACCTCCGCCAGCTCTTGCTGAGCCACCATAGGAATCAACTATAATCTTTCTACCGGTTAAACCCGTATCACCTTTTGGTCCTCCGATAACGAATCTTCCAGTCGGATTAATTAAATATTCAAAATCAGTATTTAAGTGAAATGAAGCGACAACCGGGACCATGATTTCGTCATGGATATACTTTTTAAAGTTTTCCATATCGACATCTTCATCGTGTTGAACGCTCATTAAAACGGTCTTCACCCGCGGAGTGGCATCGGTGTAGTCAATAGTCACTTGGCTCTTCATATCAGGACGAGCGTGCTTAAATTTACCCTCATGTCTTAATGAAGAAGCGACACGGACTAACTTATGAGCCATAACGATTGGTAAAGGCATATAGTTTTCCGAATCATCAGAAGCATAACCAAACATAATTCCTTGGTCACCAGCTCCTTGGTCTTCAATTTTGCCTCTATTAACTCCTTGGGCGATATCGCTTGATTGGGTATTGATCAGATTAAGAATCTTACAGTTATACCCGTCAATACCGATTTCATCGCTTACATAGCCAATTTTGATTAAAACATCGCGAGCGATTTTTTCATAATCAACTTTACAAGACGTGGTAATTTCCCCGCCGATTAATAAGAAATCGTGTGTGATAAAACATTCGCATGCGACATGCGCTAAAGGGTCTAACGCTAATACTTCATCGAGAATGGCATCGGAAATTTGGTCGCAAACCTTATCAGGATGGCCTTCAGATACCGACTCGGAAGTAAATAAGATTCTTTCTTCCATGAACAGATACCTTTCTATAGTAAGTTTTTTAATGCTTGGGCGAGTTGGTCAGGACATGATGTATCTTTAAAGCCGCATTTAATGCCGTCTAAACGGCTGATGACTTCTTTAATATCCATGCCCTTAACGAGAGCAGCAATACCTTTTAAATTGCCATTGCAGCCCCCGATAACTTGCAAAGAGAGTACTTTTTGCCCATCGTGCTCAATAATAAATTTTCTTGAGCAAGTACCCTTAGGTGTATATTCTAACACCATAATTATTTCTTCATATTGTCGAGATAATCTTGTAAAGCTTTTTGCTTGTCACCTTTGATGACTTTGCAGTCGCTAGCTTTAGTAGATTTTCCCTCGACCATAGCTTCTGCTAAACCTGAGCAGCCAGGATAACCACATGCTCCGCAGTTAGCACCTGGAAGCAATGCTGTAATGTCGTCTTTACGTGGATCTTCTTCAATCTTTAAATATTTATCGGCTAAGCCTAAGGCTAAACCTAAGATAATTCCGGCGACAACGACAACGATACAAGCGTAAACGTAAATCATTTCTTTTCCTCCGTTTTCTGATCTTTAGGATGATTCTTACAGATAGTAACACTGCAGTGCTTACATTCTTCTGGCAGTTCTCCGCAATCATCTGGTTTCTTAGTCCGAGAATTAAGATACCAAATTAAGCAGAAAACCCCGACGAAGACGATGAGCACTAACAGAATGTAGAGATATCGCATTCTAGAAAATTCCTGCTAAGCCTGTGATAGTAAGAGCCATTAAAGCAGTTGTAACTAAAGCGATACCGGCACCATAGAAACCTCTCTTAACCGGTGAATAATCGATTTTAGTTCTGATGGTTGAGAATAAGACGATACAGACGAAATATCCTAAGCCTGTGCCTAAGGCATAAACCATCGCGAAGAGGAAATTGAAGAAGCCATTGTTTGCTAAGCTGCCAGATAAACCTAATCCGGTGAGAATAGTCTCGACATCGCAAATTTGTTTTGTGACATATAAGACAACGCAGTTAGTAGTAATCAATGGTAAGTAGATACCTAAGCTCTTATAAAGTGAAGGTAAGAATTTCTTAACGATCATTTCGACGAGTTGAACTAAAGAAGCGATGACTAAGATAAAGCAGATGGTCTGCATAAATTCAATATTCAAAGCTACTAAGAGCATCTCTAAGAAATAAGAGACTAAGCTCGCCATGAAGACGACGAAGACTAAAGCGACACCCATGCCGAATGCCGATTTTCTGTTTTTGGAAACACCGATATAGGAACAGATACCATATCCGGTGGTAAGGACGATGTTATTGGTAATCATCGCAGTGATGAAAACCACTAATAAACTGGTAATAACTTCCATAATTATTTAACCTCCACTTGAGCAGCTTCCTTTTCTTTTCTTTCGTCGAGTTTGATTCTGACATAAGAATAGATACCGACTGCTAAGCCAAGCATTAAGAATGCTCCGCCCTTATCGCAGAGGAAGGAAATAGCATAGTCTTCTAATGGATAAGCTGAGAAAATAGCGACTCCGGTGAAAGGATTAGAAATAGTCAATCCACCTTTGCCTAAGAATTCTCTAACTAAACCGATAACGGAAACAGCTAAGAAGAAGCCAATTCCAGTACCGATAGCATCGAGAAGAGAAGGAAGAACACCGTTTTTACTAGCGAAAGCTTCGCCGCGTCCGAGGACGATACAGTTAACGGTGATCATTGAAATAATAACACCTAAGGAAGAATATAAAGTTGGAGTATAAGCGTTCATCAAACGTTCGACAATAGTAACAAAGCAAGCGATGATAACGATGAATACTGGAATTCTAACTTCATTAGGAACAATCTTACGAATAAGAGAAATGAAGATATTAGTGAAAATAAGAACTAATAAGACAGCAATTCCCATACCCCAAGATTTATCAAATGTATCAGTAACGATTAAAACCGGGCAAAGGCCTAATAATGTCACGAGAATCGGATTTTCTTTAAAAATCGGATTAGTGAAGGCTTGGCGTAAACTTGTTTTTGTTTCTTTCATTTTACTTTACCTCCCAGTCGCGCACAGCAAGATCTTGCAAAGCGAAAGTATAGACTTCATTGAAAGCTGTATTTACTTCTTCGCTTTCTGGAGCAATTTCGAATGTACCATGGAATTTTCCTTTGATACCTTCTGTCATCTTTTCATTGTTGTGGAGATAGAAGAATGACCAAGTATTGATATCAGTGCAGCTAATATACTTATAAACTTCACCGCGACCAGCATTATCCATACCGACATAGTAAGTAGTTGTTGTTCCATCAACAGTGATTGTTAATTCATAGATATAATGAGTTGCATCTTCGTATTCGACGAGATAGCCATTTAAAACTCCACCTTCATTGATAGCTGCTTCAGCCTTGAGGACGGCGCTTTCACCATACATTTCTTGGTAGAAAGCTAATGTCTCATCTTGGCTTCCGCCTTCGCCTAAATATCTAACCGCATAATCATCAAGGCAAGCATCAACAGCGACTTTAACCGCTCTTGAAGTAACCGATGTTCCGGCAATGATAATTGTTCCGTTTCCATCATATCCTTGATAGAGATTTGAAATATTAGCAGAGTTTTGGAAGTTGCCATATCCAAGAGAAGAAGTAGATGTTGACAATGAATAATAAGCATCAACAGTATTATTCTCTCTAGAGATACCGACGTAGAAAGTCATTCTTTCATAAGAGGAAGAAGAAGTAACTTTATAGACAGCTGATTCTCCTCCAGTATGAGTGACATCGTTAATTTCAGAAATTGGATTACCTTCTTCATTGATAACGATGGTTTTAGTAACAAGTGCGCTTTCATCATCATACATAGTTCTGAATGCTGCTGATAAGCGTTCTTGCTCATTCTTTTCAATAACCGGATCAGTCAAAGCGACGATACCTGCGAGTAATCCGCCGCAGACGAGGCAGGTAACACCTAAGAATAAAGGCATCTTTACTAATTTATTCATAATTATCTGACCACCTTTCCGGCTGATAATGATTGATGATAATATTGAGCGTATTCAATAACGCGGTTCATCATATACATAAAGCCGTTAGCAGTATAAGTTGCACCGACATGTAAATCGCTATTAACTGTATCAATCAATGCAGTCTGAGTGTTGTATTTTTCATAAGTTGAGAATGGGACAGGAGTAGAGATATTGACGTATGTAGCATAGAAATTCAATAACTTCATCGCTGCCTCATCGCTTAAATAAGGAGCATATGGAGTATTTTCAAAATCAAGCATTGCATCGCCGTATCCGCCGCCAGCACCAGTAGATTTTAAGTGTGTTGCAACTACGACTTTATTTTCATAATCAATATCAATGGTGAAGCTCATAGAAGCATAAGACATGGAATTGTTATCTTGTGAAGTATGTCCATCAGCCATAGTAAGGATGATAGAATAATCATCTGCAATTTCTAATGAATAAACAGCTTCTTCTGTGGAAACATCAGTTGGGAGATAATATCCAGAAACTGAATCAACAATAGTATAAGTATCGTTAGTGTTATCAGTTTTTAATTTGAGAACACCTTCGATAGTTTGTTCAGCATCATCCTTTTCATAAGTTAAATCAAGGGATGTACCGTTATCATTGACGACGAATTGATAATTTGGATATTCAGTTCCGTTTTCGTATTTATCAAGAGCACCTGCGAAAACTGTTCTAACATCACCGAAATTATGTTCAGTGTTGGTTGCGACATAACCGGTAACAGAGACGTCATAGCTTTCAATGCCGTCTTTTGCACCAGCATAGTTGATAGTTGCAGTGAATTCACCAGTCTTATCAGCAAATGAGTATTCATAGTTGAAGAATCCCATCTTATCAATCTTGCTGAAGCCTAAGTAAAGTCCGCCGACAATAGCGACTGCACCCATAACGGATGTTGTGATGATATTTCTTCTAGTATGTTCTTTACTTAATCCCTTAACTGCTAAATCAATAAGCGGTGTGAAGAGATTCATAAAGAGAATTGAATAAGCAACGCCTTCAGGAGCAGAAGCGCAGTATCTAATTAACATAGTAATTAAAGCAGCACCCATACCGAAGAAAACGCGGCCAGCTCTTGAAGTAGGTGAAGTAACTGGGTCAGTTAAGCAGAAGACTGCGCCGAACATAACGCCGCCTAAAGCAATTTGGACTAAAGCATATTCAAAGCTATCGATACCATATCCGCCGCAAAGGCCCATGATGAAGGTTGCGACATAAATGGTTGCTAAGTAGAATACTGGAGCTCTCCAGTCGATAACTTTTCTAATAACTAAAACGATACCGACTATTAATAAGATAATAGTAAAGGTTTCACCTAAAGCACCGCGGTAGTTACCAAATAAGAGATCGATAAAGGAAACGTGACCGGTATTGAGTAAATCAAGAGACCAACCATTGCTGCCCATAGCGGTAGTAATAGTTGCACCGGTTGTGATTTCAGCGTCATAAGCCATCTTGTCTAAGAAGCAAGTTTGGCAAATGATTCTTCCAACGATTGCTGGGTTAAAGATGTTGTGACCAAATCCGCCGAAGAGCATCTTAGCGACGCCAACACCGATAATTGTAGAAATGACGATTGCATACCAAGAAGTTGCAACCGGTAAAATTAAAGCTAAGATCATTCCGCTGACATAGCCATAGGAATGAAATACATCATCGAGTAAATCTTTGAAGCTTCTCTTTTCTTTAATCGTCTTTGGAAGCATGAAGAGAGCTTCGACAACGATAGCGGTAACCATAGCAATTATCGGATTAACGATAGCTAAGACACCGTTAGCGTTGCTTTGCATGAAGTAGAAGACGATCGCGCTGAGCCAAATTACAGCCAAACCGATCATCAACTCCATCATAATGTGGGTAGTTGATCTGTTTGAACGATAATATGGACCCGGATTCATTCCGAATTTCATTATTGTTTTCCTCCTTGAGGTTTTGCTGCTTCAGCCTTTTTAGCTTCAGCGGCTTTGCGTTTTGTTTGTTCCATCATAACTAAAGCCTTAGCCTTCTTAACGAAATCATTGACTTCAATTTGGCTTGGGCAGACATAAGAACATAATCCGCAGCCGATACAGACTGTTGGTTTCAAAGCCATCATTCTATCCATGTCTTTGTGTTCATATGCGATTTTAATCTCAACTGGCTGTAAGTTAGTTGGGCAGTGATCTGTACAAGCACCGCATCTTAAGCATTGTTGAGTTCTTCTCTTTAACTTTCTTAAAACGGTGATAGCATCGTTTTGAGGAAGAATTGCGCAGTTATCGTTCATTAAGCCTCTTGAACACATTGGTCCACCTAATAAAACGACACCTTCATCGATGGTATAACCACCCATGAAACGAACAATTTCACTAACCTTAGTTCCGATTGGCACTATTACATTAGCGTTTTCTTTAAGGCCTTCACCGGTAACTGTGAGCATTTTGCTTCTTGTAATAAAGCCAGTCTTAGACGACTTAGCTAATTCAATTGCTGTTTGAGCGTTATTGATAATTACGTGAGCTTCTGCTGGTAATTTTTCATAAGTTCTACCAGTAACTGTCTTGCAGAGAAGTTTTTCCCAGCCCATCGGATAGACATCTGGAACTAATTTAAGTTCAAGGCCTGGATGTTCATGAACTTTATCTTTCAAAGCCTCATAGACTCTAACTTTGTTTTGCTTAAAGCAAATTAAAGCTCTTTGAGCATGTGCAGCTTTCATCATTAAAGAGGCACCGAGGAATAATTCTTCGCTTTCTTTAATCATTGCGTTGTAGTCGGTAGTTAAGAATGGTTCGCATTCGACACCATTGATAATAATAGTATCGATATCTTTAACACCTTTATATTTGATGAATGTTGGGAAACCAGCTCCGCCGAGACCGACTAATCCAAGTTTCTGCATAGCATCGATAATTGTATCGGAATCAGATTCTAATGAAAATGGTTCGCAAACTTTGACATTTTCATACTTGAAATCGTTTTCGATAACGTAATGCTTGGCCATTCTGCCAAGTCCGCCGTGAAGAATATTTTCTTCACCTTTGATGACACCGGAAACCGGTGAATAGATTGGAATCAAGTTACCAAACATATTTCTCGTTCCGATTAAGGTACCAACTTTAACGTGATCGCCAACTTTAGCTTCAACGTTAATTGGTAATCCTTTACCTGGATCGACAAGAGGTACATAGACTTCCTTGCTGTATTCATCAGGGAGAGTCAAAATCTCTTTTTCTGAGGTTAAATGTTTGGTGTCATTGATTCCAGTCAGATGCTTGCATCCTTCTGATTTAAATAATGACATATCTTCTCCTCTTATTTAACAATGATACCTTTGACTAAGCCAGATAATGCACCTGCATTAGCTTCGTCGGTATCGATATGCATTGCTAAAGCATATTTATCGCTGACTCTGATGACTGTATCACCAAAGATCAAGCCTCTACCAGTCTCGTTAACGACTTTAACATTAACGATATCGCCATTTTTGACATTGAATCTTTCAGCATCTGCTGGAGTCATGTGAATATGGCGTTTAGCAGCGATAGCACCTTCTGTTAAAGCAACTTCGCCGCAAGGTCCTTTGATAGTAATCGCTGTTGATCCCTTAACATCTCCTGATTCTCTAACAGGAACTGCGATACCTAAAGTTCTCGCATCGGTGAGAGAGAGTTCAACTTGATTGACGTTTCTGCAAGGTCCGAGAATTGAGCACTTAAGTGTTCCTTTAGGTCCGATGACCTCGACCTTTTGTTCAGAAGCGAATTGACCAGGTTGCGAAAGCATCTTTTTGACAGTTAACTCCGCTCCCTTGCCGAAGAGGACTTCTAAGGTTTCTTGTGTGACATGAACATGTCTAGCACTTGTTTCGATAATAAATTCTTCCATAATAAAAAATCCCTTCTGTTTTATTACGGCTATATTTTACAATGAGACAAAATGATAATCTATAACAAAATGGGGCAAATTGAAAAATAATTATATATAATTATTGCCAAAGCGTGAGATATATGTTTTTTATGCAACAAAAAAAATCTGGCATAAGCCAGATATTTAAGATTATTCTTTTTCTAAAAGATTGACAGTTTTCTTAAGTTCGCTTTCGAATGTATCATCGTGATCGTTATCAAAAACGATGAGTTTAGCACCGGATTCTTTGGAAGAAAGCGGAGTTGGAATAGAGAAATCAACGCCTTTGATATATTCATCCCAATTTTCTAATTTCCAAGTATCGCGGGTAGAGTTTCTTTCCACCATTCTTCTATGGCAAGTTTCTGGTGAAGCATTGACCCAAATAAAGACTAATTCAGCATTGAGTTCATCTTTCAATCTCTTAGATAATTTACTAACAAAATCAATATCTCTAATTTCTCTTGTGAATGGAGCGTTAACCAAAACTAAATCTTCATATTGCAATGCTTCAAAAGCTAAATCAAGAGTAACTACGTATTCTAAATCGCGAATGTTTTTGTTAAAGAAATCTGATGAGCGATTATATTCTTCACCAGCGACTTCGAAAATCTTCTTTGAAAGAGGGATTAATGTATCCTTATCAAGATAGACGACGTGCGTTAAAGCGCTTGCTAATTTTTTAGAAACAAAAGTCTTCCCGCAAGCAGGAGGAGAGACAACTAAAATCAATTTTTTTAAAAACATATGAATTCTCCCAAGCGATAAGATTATAAAATATATCATAAAAAAAGGCAAGGTTTTCACCTTACCTTAATAATTACTTTGCTTGTTCAGCTTCTTGCTTTGCGCGAGCTTCCCGACGTTTTTTACGGCATTCAGGGCATCTGACAGGATCATTGGTAAATCCTTTTTCAGCAAAGAATTTTTGTTCGCCGACTGTGAAGATGAATTCTTTTCCGCAGTCCTTGCAGATAATTTTCTTGTCTTCCATAGGTTATCCTTTCTGTATTAATCGCTCCAGTAAGTACTTTAATTTTTGATTAAACAGATAAAGGATACTATTAACACGATTTCATTTTATCACAAAATATCAAAAAATAAATACATATGTTGCTTAATTTTTATTAATTTTATCTAGCAAAAATAGAATATTTTTAATTTTAAATGAAAAAAAGACCAACCATTATAGTTGGTCTCAATTAATTATGATTATTTATTTTCAGGAGCGATGAATTCTTGAGAATCGTAAGCTGCGATCATGATTTTCTTCATGTCTTCAACCATCGGTACGCGTGGGTTAGCTGGTGAGCATTGATCTTCATAAGCGAGATAAGCTAATTTGTCCATTGCATTCATCCAAGCTTCTCTATCAATTCCTTGTGATTGGAAATTCATCTTGATTCCTAATCTCATACCGAGTTCACCGACGGCTTTAGCGTAAGCTTCAACACCTTCAGCGACAGTATTGAATTTTAAGCCGATTGCTGCAGCTAATTCAGCGTAGCGTTCATCAGCTTTATAGAAATTATATTTTGGCCAAGTTGATAATTTTTGTGGTTTTGTTCCGTTATAGCGGATAGTAAACGGTAATAAGATAGCGTTAGCTCTGCCGTGTGGAACGTGGAATTCACCACCGATTTTATGAGCCATTGAGTGGTTCATTCCTAAGAAAGCGTTAGCAAATGCCATACCTGCTAATGTTGAAGCGTTGTGCATTTTTTCTCTAGCTTCTGGGTCATTAGCGCCGTTATTATATGATCTTTCAAGATATTTAAAGACCATTTTAACCGCTTGGATAGCTAATCCATCGGTGAAATCGTTAGCTAAAGTTGAAACGAAAGCTTCGGTAGCATGAGTTAATACATCCATTCCGGTATCTGCGGTAATCTTCTTTGGAAGGGATAAAGTTAAAGAAGGATCAATAATCGCAATTGTTGGAGTTAATGAATAGTCGGTTAATGGATATTTCTTATTTTCAGTTTTATCGGTAATAACTGCAAACGGAGTAACTTCTGAACCGGTTCCGGAAGTTGTAGGAATACAGACTAATTTAGCTTTTTTACCTAATTCTGGATAACGGAAAGCTCTCTTTCTAATATCCATGAATTTTTGCTTTAAGTCATTGAAGTTGACTTCTGGGTGTTCATAATAGAGCCACATACCTTTCGCGGCATCCATTGCTGAGCCACCACCTAAAGCGATGATGGTGTCCGGTTCAAATGAACGCATTAACTTAACACCGCTTAAAACAGTTTGAATTGATGGATCTGGTTCAACATCGCAGAATAATTGATATTGAACTTCTTCTCTTCTTTGTTTAAGTTGATCGGTAACTCTATCAACATAGCCTAAATCAACCATGCTTCTATCGGTAACGATCATTACTTTCTTCATTTCTTTCATCTGATGGAGATACTCAATGGCATCTCTTTCAAAATAGATTTTGCTAGGAATCTTGAACCATTGCATATTGTTTCTTCTCCGTCCGATCTTTTTAATATTGAGTAAATTAACCGCGGAAACATTATCGCCAATTGAGTTATGGCCGTATGAACCGCATCCTAAGGTTAAGCTAGGTAAGAATGAGTTATAAACATTACCGATTCCGCCAAATGTTGATGGAGAATTCCAAATAATTCTAATTGCCGGAATGACATCGCCGAAATGTTCAACTAATTCTTTATTAGTAGTATGGATAGCTGCTGAGTGACCTAAGCCGTTGAATTCAACCATCTGCTTAGCAAGCTTAATTCCTTCTTCGCTATCTTTTGATTTAAGAACAGCTAAGACCGGTGATAATTTTTCTCTTGTGAGAGGTTCGTTGACACCGACTTGTGAGCATTTAACAAGTAAGATAACTGTTTTATCTGGAACTTCAAATCCAGCTTGCTGTGCAATCCATTTTGCTGATTGACCAACTAATGGAGCATATAATTTAGCTTTTGGGCAATCTTCTTTACTTGCGACACCGAACATAAATTTTTCGAGCATCTTCTTTTCTTTTTCATTGCAGAGATAGCAACCGAAAGATTCAAATTCTTTTAATGCTGCATCATAAATATCATTATCGATAATAACAGCTTGTTCAGAAGCGCAAACCATACCGTTATCAAATGATTTAGATAAAACGATATCATTTACTGCTTGTTTAACATTACAAGTTTTTTCCATATAAGCAGGAACATTACCTGCACCAACGCCTAATGCTGGTTTACCGCAAGAATAAGCAGCTTTAACCATCGCATTACCGCCAGTAGCTAAAATTGTTGCGACTCCTGGGTGGTTCATTAAGCAATTAGTTGCTTCCATTGAGATATTTTCAATCCATTGTATGCAGTTTTTTGGTGCTCCTGCTGCAACCGCTGCTTCATAGACGACTTTCGCGGCAGCAATTGATGATTGTTTAGCATTTGGGTGGAAAGAGAAAATGATTGGGTTTCTAGTTTTTAAGCAGATAAGAGATTTAAAAATTGCTGTTGAGGTTGGATTAGTAACCGGGGTTAAAGCGGCGACAACACCGACTGGTTCAGCGACTTTAACAATTCCTGTAACTTCATCATCCTCAATAATACCGACAGTTTTTAAATGTCTCATATTATTAACGACGTATTCACATGCAAATAAGTTTTTAGTTGCTTTATCTTCAAAAACGCCTCTTTTGGTTTCTTCAATAGCTAATTTAGCTAAACTGCCGTGATGATCAAGTGCAGCAACTGAAGCTTTAGCAACGATATAATCGATTTGCTCTTGAGTAAATGAAGCATATTCATCAAGGCACTTAAGAGCCTTTTTAACTAATGAATCAACTTCTTCTTGTGGGGTAATTACTTTTTCTTCCATTTGGGACTCCTTAACTGTTGAACATTTCTTCAACCGATAAAAGTATATCGATAAATAAATATCAATTAAAAGAAGTTTTTTCTAAATTTCTAGTGAAAACGGTTACATCCACTTTTTTTATTATTTTAAAATTTTATAGGAAGAAGATTTTCTTTTTCTTATATAATAAGAAAGAGGAATCAGTGAAATGCAAGAGTTAAACGTTAAAGAACTTGAACAATATTTACTAAATTATTCAATTACTATCCCAGAAAAGACATCGCTATTAAAAGAAATCAAAAAACAAAGTATAGATTTAAGTAGTTGGAAGAACAATCCATCACATGTTTTATCTTCCTTTTATTTTTTGTCTCTATTTCAGAAAGCTAAATCTTTTGCTGAACAAAAAAAGTTAATTTTATCCAATAAAAGATATTTTAAGAACTGGTATGATGTCGACGAACTGACAAAATATTTAATTTATGACAATTTTTCTAACATGTTTTCTTTTGCTGAACGTTTACTTAAAGAAAAAAATCTCTTTTTACGGAGAATGGCTTATGTCATTTTTATTTTTAATCATAATATCGATGAAAACGACGTCGATATTTTAATAAAAACAATCAACGACCATCATGATTCGGAATATTATGTTGCGATGGCTCAAGCTTGGTTATTAGCTACCTTAGCAATCAAATATTTTTCTAAAGTCTATCAATTTTTGTTAACAGGCAGTATTTCAAAAGATTTACTATCGAAGACTAAAGGTAAGATACGTGATTCATTTAGAATCACTGAAGAAAATAAACTTCTGATTAAAAACTTAAAAAGAAACGATATAATAAAAAAATAATGAGGTCAAAGATATGGAACTACAAGAATATGCAGCTAAATTAGATTTTCAAGAAGATAACGGAATTTATTATAAACGCGAACGCGGTTTCGTTATCTATTTAAGAAAGTGGAAATACACCATCTACGCGATTCCATCTTTTTATATTGTCACTAATAAAGAGATTACCGAAGTCGAAAGAAAAAGATTAGAAGTGGCCGCGAAGAAAAATGCCTGCGCGCTTCACGGGATTTCAGAAAAAGACACTTTAATCGTCACCTTGCCAATTGAAAAGAGAAATAGTCCAGATTTTAAAGCTATCTGTGATGAAATACTTGACCGGGTAACCGCCTTATTAATTAACGATGGCTATGAAGGTAATCATACTTGTTTCTTCTGTAAACAAGAATGCACTGAATATACTGCTTTAGGTGAAGAATATATTCCTATGCACAAAAACTGTTTCCAAAGTTATTATGATAAATTTATGGAAAAGTATAATAAGCATATTGAGACGAGAAAGAAGCGTTTTATCTTATCGATTTGCTTAGCTATATTAGGAGCCTTAATCGGAATAGTTCCATCAATTCTCACCATGGTCTTCATGAACGATTACATCACCTTCTTAGGCGTCTTTGTTCCATTATTTATGGCAGCAACTTTATTCTTATCTAGACCTGATGTTAATAAAGTCTTGCCTTGGATTTTCCTTTCAATATCATTTGTTACTTTCATAGTATTCTTATCTATAGCTGTTCCATCAATGATTAAAGACTATCAATCACCTCTTGATTTCTTCTTTGGAAACGGCTGGGTTGGATTCCGTAAATTAATTTTTTCTGCCTTATTCGTATGCGCTCCATTAGGTTTAATTCGCTTCTATAAAAACCTCTTGCCGGATTACGAATTAACAAAAAATTTATTAGAACAACAAAAAGTTAATAATAAGTTAATAAATGACTGATAATTTATTTAAGTTATTAGAAAAGAAGTGGAGTTTATATGCTTGAATTAAAGAATATTATTAAAACTTACACCTTAGGAAAACCAGGTGACAGCAATTATCAATGCGTCGAAGCTTTAAAAGGTGTATCAATTCAATTCCGCGATACTGAATTTGTCTCTATTCTCGGACCATCCGGCTGCGGAAAAACTACTTTGTTAAACATTATTGGAGGGCTTGACCACTATACTGATGGCGATTTAATCATCAATAATATTTCTACTAAAGATTATAAAGATAGCGATTGGGATAACTACCGTAATCATAAAATCGGCTTTGTCTTCCAAAGCTATAATTTAATTCCTCATCAAACAGTTTTAGAAAACGTTGAATTAGCCTTAACCTTATCAGGTGTTAATAAAGAAGAAAGAAAAACTCGGGCTAAAGAAGCTTTAGAGAAAGTTGGCTTGGGCGATAAAATTAACGCTAAACCTACGCAGTTATCCGGAGGACAGATGCAGAGAGTAGCTATCGCTAGAGCGATTGTTAATAATCCAGACATCATCCTCGCTGATGAACCAACAGGTGCTCTCGATACTAAAACCTCAATTCAGGTTATGGAACTATTAAAAGAGATTTCTAAAGAAAAGCTCATCATCATGGTCACCCATAATCCGGAATTAGCTAAAAGATATTCAACTAGAATCGTCGAATTACTCGATGGAAGAATTATGAATGATTCTAGCGAATTTAATGTTAAAGATGCTCCTAAAACCAGTTTAGTTGAAGAGAAACCTAAAACAACTAAAGAGAAAAAGACTTCTATGTCCTTTTGGACAGCATTATCTCTTTCAGGCAAAAACCTTTTAACTAAGAAAGGAAGAACTGCTTTAGTATCTTTCGCCGGATCAATCGGCATTATCGGTATCGCCTTAATCTTATCTTTATCTTCAGGATTCCAAAATTATATCGACACCGTCCAGCAAGATACCCTATCGACCTATCCGTTAACTATCACAACTGAGTCATTAAACTATACCTCTGCTTTAGAAGCTATCATGAATCCACCTTCTTCTGAAATTGAAGGTAATGATTCTTCAATCGGGGCAAATGAAATCATGTCTAGTATCTTTGATTCAGTTATGTCCTCATCTTCAGTCAACAACTTAAAAAATCTTAAGAGCTATATTGATAACGACCCTTCTTTCCAAGAATTCATTATTCAATATGCTTATAACCTCAATATCGATATCTACTCTCAAGATGGAACACAGCTTGAACCGATGACAGTTTTTACTGATTTAATTCGTTTAATCGGTGAGGAATATGGTTCGCGTTGGCCTAGTAATTATGATGAAGCAATCTTAGTTGTTAACGATAACTACA
>CALVJL010000011.1 GCA_944332075.1 uncultured Bacilli bacterium | reverse complement strand
CTCCAGTAGGTGGACAGCAGAAATATTGAGTTAAAACCACATATGGTAAACTCATTAAATGAGCCATCAAAACACTCATCATTCCAAAGTGGCAAACAAATAATAATGTATCTCGGTTTTCTTTTATAACCCTATAATATTTGCCTTCTCTAACATAACCATGCGCAGCAAGAATTTTATCAAATTCACTAACGACATGTTTATAATCATCTTTTATATCCCCGGATTTCATTACCTCATGATCAAGATATTTATCATAAGAATAGAAATCTTTTTGATCAGTGAAATATTTTGGTAAAAAATCCCAATTTTGAACGCGTTCATCGGAATATGGTACTTTAACGAAATGCGTAAATTCTTTTAACCAATCCATCGTATGAAATTCTTTTACGCGATTAGGCAATAACCCCTTAGCAGTTAATTGAGCCCTTGCTAACGGAGAAACATAAATTTCATCAAATGGATAATCTTTATAAAAATCATGTAAAGCTGCGACTTCTTCAAATCCTTTTTTTGTCAACGTCTGATTTGGATTATCCGGTTCACCATGTCTAATTATGACTATTCTCATTTTTTCTCTCCTTTGTAATAATCCAGGTTATCAAACCATAAAGATTGATAATAATATACACCGCATTTAAGACTAAATATAGCAATCCAGTTCCGTCTTGTGAAAAATAATTAATTGTCCAAATTGCAACTAGGCAAGCCGAGTACAAAATCCAAAATACCCATTGCGATAAACTAGCTTTACTAGCTAAATAGCAAGCAACTAAGGCAAATGATGTTGATAAAGCATTTAAAAATGGTAAAGCAGAATTTATCGATTTTAAAATAAAGCCATAGGCAATTGTTATAACTGGGATTAAGCAAATACTAATTATTAAATTTTTCTTACTTAACTGCTTTATGCTAAAATCGCTTTTTTCTTCTCCTTGCTTGCGATCGCGTATGTAATACTTATATAGAGTAAACAAATAAACTGGAAGATTATAAAAAATATTTAAAATAGCTTCGCCGTATTGTTTTTCAATAAAAGATACTATGCCGTAAAATAATACATAAAAGCTATAGACAAAGAAGGCATATTTTTTTCTTTTTAAATTCAAAGAAACTGCCGCTAAGCCTAAAAAGACAGATATAAGTTCTAAAATTGGTGAATGGTAAATAACTCCAAGCGAAATGAATGCTGCAACGCAAAGAAGAAGGAATATCCATTCATAAACTTTAAAAATCCGCCAAACTTTACTCATACTTTTATATTATAAACAAAATTCAATAAATACTATAATTAATCTTCATCAATGACTTCTAAATAAAATGAAACAGGCCGAAATCCGTCATTGCACGATACCATTGCTGACTTTTTATTCTTCATCCAACCTTTGTAAATATCTTCTCCGCCATGAAGAAGGGTCATCACAAAAGGATATAAAGTTACATATGCACTTTCACAAAGTCCATCAGGTTTATTTAAATCGCTCATATAGAAAATATCACCTTCATTAATTGAACAGGCATTACTAATTAAATTTTCATATTTATCGCTTAAATCAGCATGAAAAACTTTTTTAACCACGGTTATCTTTACTTTTCTCATCTGCTATCTCCTCTTGATAGAAGTCTGCAACTTTTTCTAAATCATTAGCGTCAGGATGATTTTTTCTCACACCTTTAAATAATTTAAATGGCCCAAATGTGCAAAATCCTGGAACATGTGCAAATGCGCATTTACTAACATTTTTCTTTTGAATTTGTTTGATAAATGCTTTGCCAAAACTATCGACATCCATCGCCGAAGTATATATTAAAAAGCAACGCTTATTTTCTAATGGTAAGTTTTCAATTAATTTATTAATGCTTTCATCAAGATGAAATGCATAAATACCTGTCATAAAAATAATATTATCGTATTGAGAGATATCTTTGGAAAAATTCTCAGCGTTAACTGCTTCAATATGGAATTTTTCAGTTAAAAAATCGACTACCTTTTTAGTATTTTGATGATGTTTGGATACGTAAATAATTATATCTTTCATTAGGTGATTTCCTTTTTATCTAACAAAATTTGTCCAAACTTTTTCTTCAAGTTTTGGAGGTAAAATGCCGTTTTGCTTACAAAAATCAATACATTTCATAATCCAAGCCATATTCAAAGCGAGGTTCCTCATCGTCTGTAAACCCTCTTTATCCTCTTCAACTTCTTCGCTTTTCCTTCCATGCACCATATTCCAGTAAGAAGAGCCTGGAACTATCATCGCTGCATCAAGTAAATATTTGTTTAATACATCAAGAGAAGCAGTTGTTCCCGCGCGTCTAGCTGAAACAATCGCACAGCCAACTTTCTGATAAAAGACCGAACTTGCTGAATAAAATAATCTATCGAGTAAAGATAAAATTTGTCCGCTTGGATGAGCATAAAATACTGGTGAACCAAATACAAAGCCATCACAGGTCTTAGCTTTTTCAATGATAACATTAACTAAATCATCATTAAAAACGCATTTATGATTCTTTTGGCAGTACCCGCATCCCATGCAGTCGTAGATCGCGCTAGCTCCCATTTCAATAATTTCTGTTTCAATTCCTTGTTCATTAAAAATTTTTGCCATTTCCGATAAAGCTCTATAAGTGCAACCATGTATTTTAGTTGAGCCATTAACAAGTAATACCTTCATTATAAATACCTCCAATGCCTATATTTATTTTAAAATCTTTTATCATTCTTTTTCAAACAAAAAAGGTGATGTTTCCATCACCTAAATTCTCTTAATGGTGGAGCTGACGAGGCTCGAACTCGCCACCTCATCCATGCCATGGATGCGCTCTCCCAGATGAGCTACAGCCCCAAAGACCAAGCAAAATGATTATATAGGCATTCTGCTTAGTAAGTCAACAAAAAAGTAATAAAGATTAATTAATTTAATAAATCAAATAACGATAATTGATCAGAATCCGGCAATCCTTCTAAAACGCCAAGATTCTTCAATTTCTCAATATTTTGAGAGTTTAATTTAGTTCTTCTCGATAAATCCTCTTTTGAAGAAAACCTTCTTTCTTCACGAGCTTTTACAACGCTTTCTGCAGGTCCTTCACCTAATCCATCAATAACGATAAATGGAGGTATAATCGCATTATTTTCTTCATCGACAACAAAGTTTTTATAATGTGAGCGATATAAATCAATATTTTCAATCTTATAACCGCGTTCGCACATTTCTAATGCGATTAATAAAGTTTTATGTATTTCATCGTCTTTAGGTGCTTGCATTCTCTTTTCTTTCAAGGCATTTATTTCTTCAATTCTTCTAATAATAGCTTGTTTTCCGTTAACCATCGCTTTGATATCATATTGCTTAGAACGCGTTGAGAAGAATGTAGCGTAATAAGCTAATGGTTTATGAACCTTATACCAAGCAATTCTCACAGCCATAGTAACATAGGCAATCGCGTGAGCTTTAGGGAAAAGATACTTACATTTATTAGCAGATTCAATATAGTATTCCGGAATTTTATGTTCTTTTAAAGTTTCCATATATTCAGGTGGAATCTTCTTACCTTTTCTAACTGCCTCCATCGTTTTGAAAGCAATAGAATTCTCGACTCCGTGAGCCTGCAAAAAGAGCATAACGTCATCACGGCAAGCGATAATACCTTCAACTCCACAGACTTTATTATGTAATAATTCTTGAGCGTTACCGGCCCAAACATCTGTACCATGTGATAAACCAGAAATTAAAACTAAATCCGCGAAAGTTTTTGGCCGAATCTCTTCAAGCATTGAACGGGTCAAGGCTGTACCGAATTCCGGTATTCCTAATCCACCTGTTGTTTCATTTAAATAATTCGACTGGCATTTTAAAGCGTCGCGGGAATTAAAAATAGAAATGACATCTTGATCGTTCATCGGCACCGTTCTCGGATCAATTTTTGTAATATCGCCGAGCATTTTTAAAGCCGTCGGATCGACGTGACCGAGCAAGTCTAATTTTAAGACGTTATCGTGGATAGCGTGGAAATCGAAGTGGGTTGTCTTCCACGCCGCGGATAAATCATCAGCAGGATATTGAATAGGCGTAAAATCATATACCTCAAATTGAGCCGGGATAACGATAATTCCTCCAGGGTGTTGTCCGGTTGTCCGTTTAACATCTTTGCAGAAGGTTGCCATTCTCGTCCGTTCAGCATTTGGAATAGTTTTTGGGTCAATTCCTAAAGCTTCATAATATCCTGAAACATAACCAAAAGCCGTCTTTTCCGCGACAGTTTCAATCGTTCCCGCGCGGTAGACGTTATCCGCGCCTAATAAGACTTTTGTTAATTCATGCGCTCTCGCTTGATATTCTCCAGAGAAATTTAAATCGATATCTGGGACTTTCTCGGCATTAAATCCTAAGAAAGTTGCAAATGGTAAATTTTGTCCGTCTTGCTTCATCTTATGCCCGCAGCAAGGACAATTTTTATCAGGCAGATCATAGCCTGATTTTACTAATCCGTCTGTCACAAATTCAATATGTTTACATTCCGGACATAAATAATGAGGAGGTAAAGCATTAACCTCAGTAATATCTGCCATCGTCGCCACAAAAGAAGATCCGACAGATCCTCTAGATCCGACTATAAATCCGTCCTTATTAGCTTGTCTAACAATTTCTGAGGCGATGAAGAATTGAACAGAATATCCGTATTTAATAATACCTGAAAGCTCAGCCTTCAACCGGTCTTCAACCACTTGAGGAAGCGGATCTCCGTACATGCGGTGAGCTTTTTCATAGACGCGCGAGACAAGTCTTTCATCGACGTTTTCAATATAAGGTGGATAAAGTTTATCTTTAACCGGATAGAGAGGTTCAATCATATCCGCGATAGCATTAGAATTCTTAATAACGATTTCTTTAGCCTTTTCTTCACCTAGGAAAGCAAATTCCTCTAGCATTTCACTAGTCGAACGCAGATGCTGATCAGGGTTTTCATAATGCGTATTATCTCTTCTATGCGGATTAAGAGGATGACGTACACCTCCGACAGCTTTTGCAAAAATATAAACATCTCTAAATTGCTTTTGATATGGTCTAACATAATGGCAGTCACTAGTCGCGACAACTTTTTTACCTAATTCATCCGCGGCATTAATGATATCTTTTACAATCATTTGCACTTTATCCATTGACGAAACCTGTCCGTCGTTAACTAAGAAGGTATAGTTAGCTAACGGCTGAACTTCAATATAATCATAATAGCTCATCTTTTCTTGTAAGACTTGTTTTGAACGAGTCATCGCAGCTTCAAATATTTCCCCATTAAAGCAAGCTGAACCGATTAAAAAATTCTCCCGGTATTGATCTAAAACTCTTCTAGGAACTCTAGGCACTCCGTTGAAACAATTTATGTGACCATATGAAATTACTTTAAATAAATCCTTCAGTCCCTGAGGGTTTTTAGCAAAAACGACCGCATGTTTAACACGGGCATTTAAAGGAATTTTTTCATTAGTTAATTTATCAAGATCGGCATGCCTTAAATGAATATTACCCGCGGTTAATTTGCCAAGCATCGCCTGCCAAACTGAATTAAGTACTTCCGCGTCGTAATTAGCTCTATGGGCTTCGTCATCATCATAACGGACCTGGAACTGTCTGCAAAGGCCGCCGAGAGAATGGCTTTTAGCGTCCGGGAACATATACCAAGCTAAAGCTAAAGTATCGATAACCGGGTTTTTCATCTCCGGTTGCTGATTGTTTTTAAAAGCCTCGTTTAAAAAGCCATAGTCGAAGGAAGCGTTATGAGCGACCAAGATACTATCTCCAATAAACTTTCTCATTATTTCTAGAGCAGGCTTAATCTTTAATTGATTCATCAGCATTTGATCGGTAATATGCGTTTTTTCAACGATAACTTTCGGTAATTTAATTTCTGGGTCGACAAAAATATCGATTGAATCAACAATTCTGCCGTTTTGATACTTAACCGCGCCGAATTCAATAATTCTATCATAACGCGCGCTTAAGCCGGTTGTTTCAAAGTCGAACACGACGTAACTAGCATCGAGCAATTCGATATTTGATGGATTGAAAATATAATTTAAATGCTCATCGACAAGATTAATTTCTGAGCCATAAAGAATTTTCATATTATATTGCTTGCCGGCTTTTTGGGCTTCAGGAAAAGCTTGAACAACTCCGTGGTCGGTAACTGCAATAGCTTTCATTCCCCATTTAGAAGCTTGCTTACAATATTCATCCATCGTCGCAACTCCGTCCATCGTCGACATCTTTGTATGAAGATGGAGCTCAGTTCTCTTTTCTTCAGCTGTATCTTCCGTCTCGCCGCCTAAGACGAATGTTTCATCAATATCTATCGATGAAGCTCTAACCTGTAATTCATTATTAAAGGTCGAACGTTGAACATAACCGCGAATTTTAACCGCAGGCATCTTTTTAGCTAAATCATCTAATAATTCTTCTTTTATTTTAGAAAGATTAGAGAAAGCGATAACTTCAACAGCATAGGTATCATCACAAACAAAAATCGTTGCAAACTTTTTACCTTTTTTGCTGACTTTAACTTCCATTTGGAAGATTTTTCCAGTGAATTCAACTAATCCGGAATCATCATTGATTTCATTAATTTTAACAACTTGATATTCGCCTTTCATAACCTGTTTAGGCGCATTTTTCTTGATGTATTTTTGATAATCTTCTTGAGTTGCTTTTAAATACTCTAAAATTTTCTCTTCTCTTTGTTCAAGTTCGCCGTCATGGAAATCGACATCGGTTTCTATTTCGCAGAGTAAATCAAGTGAATTTAATAAATCTTCCCATACCGACAAAACATCATCAAAGGCAACTTTATGATAACGGGAGAAGAAGTGTAAAGTTATAACGTTTTTATTAATGCTAAACCGCGGCAATTCTTCTTCTGTCGCCCCAGGGTGCGAAAGAAATTCCTCTTTTAAGAGATTAGCAACTTCGCTAGTTGTATATTTGCTTAAATATTCAAAATGCAAATCAATTTTAAAAGGGGCGTTTTCCGCGCTATCAAGAAAATCTTTTGCCAAAGAATAATTCATGACCTTTGGGCAAAGAACAGTTAACGTTAAGATATCTGTTTCTTTTGAATATTTAGTTTCTTTAAAAGAGAATCCCTCATAACGAGTGATTCCCTTCAAATTAATTTTTTTGGCAAAGCGCAGGAATAAATTATCCATAATAAATCCCCTTTCAGATATTAAAACAAACGGAAGATGTCTTTGAATGTAACAACAATGAATAATCCAAATAATAAGACCATGCCAATAGTCGACATGACTGTTTTAAATTTTTTCGGAAGTTCTCTTCTGGTTATACCTTCAATAATATTAACTAAAATATGCCATCCATCTAAGCCTGGGAATGGAAGTAAATTAAAGATTGCTAAGTTTACCGATATAAGTCCCCAGAGATATAAATAATAATAAAGTCCAATTGAGGTCGCTTGACTCGACATCTGGAAAATTGAAATTAATCCTCCAGTTTGGGCAAATCCCTCCGGAGTGAACATCATTCCAATACCTTTAAGAAGCGCACTAGATCCTTGAACAAATAAATCGCCAGACAACGTAAACCATTCTTTAACCGTCGTCTTACGGGTATAGGCGCTTAAAGTGATACCAATTGCATTCCAAGATGTTTCTTTATTAACAGTCGTCGCACCGAGATTAAAAACAATCTCTTTATCTTCAGTAGTAATCAACGTGAAATGAATATAGTCATCTTGTCCAATTGGTTTATAAGAAGCAGCTTCTGTGATAAGCCGGTATAAATTAGTTTGATAATCGACATCGCCTTCGGTGACAACATTTTTTCTTTCTCCAGCAATTTGATTATTTATATAAACGACGTAACTGCCTGAGGCGATAACATCATCGCTTCTCCATCCGCTATCATAAGCCAAAGAGTTTTCACTAACTGTTACCTGATTAGAATAACCATAAGTAAGAGGCATTGACACAGCCGAGAAAAAGAATAAAACATAGCCGAGTAAGAAATTTAAAGTTACTCCAGCAATTAAGATAATTATTCTTTTCCATCTAGCAATTCCGTTTAATTTTCTTTCTGGAGGTAATGAACGGGTTAAATCGACTAATTCTTTATCATTAACTGAAAGCGAATTATATTCCTCTTCGGTGAATTCCGGTAAATCTTCACCGATCATTGAGCAATATCCGCCTAAAGGAATACATCTAACAGAAAATTTTGTTTCTTTATTTTTTCTTCTTTTAGAATACAAAGCCGGTCCAAAACCGATAGAAAATTCATAGACGTACACCCGAAAAATTTTCGCGGTAATAAAATGTCCGAATTCATGAATAACAATTAAAACGCATAATGAGATTAATGCGATGATTAAATTGATAACGATCTGCATTAGTTTTTATCCTTTCAATGAGATAATGATATTTCTGGCTTCCCTTCTCGCCCACTTATCAACTCTACAAAGAGTTTCATAATCATAATTATCAATTACTTGATGTTTATCCATCACTTTTTCAATAACGTATTCTATGGAAGAAAAAGCTAATTCTCCATCCCTAAAAGCTTGATTAGCTTCTTCGTTTGCCCCGTTAAGTACGCATAGCATCGTGTGGCCTTCTTTCAATGCTCTCTTAGCGAGATTTACTCCCGGATAACGCTTTTCATCAAAGACGCGGAAATGCAATGCTGAGAGCTTTTCTAAAGATAAATGTTCAAGATTTTTGACATCGTGATATTGGCACTTATAAAGAGCATAGGTGATTGGTATCCGCATATCGGCAATACCTAAATCCGCCACGATGGAATGATCGACCATTTCTAAAGCCGAATGGATTACTGATTCATCGTGTAATAAGACTTTAATCTTTTCTGGAGGAAAATTAAAGAGAAAATGCGCTTCAATTATCTCAAATCCCTTATTTAACATCGTTGCTGAATCAATTGTTATCTTCGCTCCCATCTTCCAAGAAGGATGTTTTAAAGCGTCAGCAACTGTTACTGTGGATAATTGTTCTCTAGTTAAATCTCTAAACGATCCACCAGAAGCCGTAATAATTAAATTTTCAACATCCTCGCGTTTTTGATGCGACAATAACTTGCTTAACGCGGCATGCTCAGAATCGATTGGATAGATAATTTTATTTCTTTTCTTTAATTCGCGGTTAATTAATTCTCCCCCGACAACTAGCGATTCTTTATTAGCCAAGGCTAAATCCATATCCCGGGTAATAGTTAATAAACTTGGATATAATCCGGTAAAACCAACTAAAGCGTTGACAACCATATCATATCCGTTTAAAAGTTCATCCATGCCTGCTTTTCCGTTTAAAACAGTTAACTGAGGATATTTCTCCTCAACATATTTTTTCTTTTCTGCATCATTAACATAAACTTTTTGTAATGAAGGCAAAGAGGGCAAAAGCTTTTCAAATTCTGCGACATTATTATTAAATGCGCAGCCGAGAATTACAAAATCATCTGGATGTTGATTAACGACATCGACAACATTTTTACCGATAGAACCGGTAATACCTAAAACGCATAGTTTAATCATTAAATGACCCCGCCAAAAGGATTATAGTAAATAAATGTAATTAAAATTGTTGTCAATAAAGATGTGATTAATAATGAATCAAAACGGTCTAATACTCCGCCGTGACCAGGGAAAATTTTACCGAAATCTTTAATGTTATATGATCTCTTAATTAATGAGAACATCAAATCTCCTAAAACTCCGAAGAATGGAATAGCGACGGAAATTAATAAAGCAAAGTACCAGTGCTCCATATCGATAACGCCTTTTAAAACTGGAACATCAAATACTCCATCACAGATTAAGGCAAAAGCAAAAGTAACAATGGCTGAAAGAATAATTCCTCCAAAGAAACCTTCCCAAGTCTTCTTCGGTGATACTCTTTCATTCATCTTATGTTTGCCGAAAAGAACACCGGTAAAATAAGCAAAGATATCATTTAAAGCTGTTCCGCCATATACATAAAATATTAATAAGCAGGTAACATAACGGTTTGGATAACTATATCCCTCTAAAGACGCTAATGCCTGCGGAGAGAATCTTAAGAAAAGAACTGATTGAATAGATATTCCTAAGAATAAAGACATTGTAAATAAATAAAAAACATCGTGAGTATCAAATTTAGCCGAAGCGATTGAATAAGTAAATAATAAAGCGATTAAAAATCCTACACCCATTGTCGATATGCGGATATCTTGCATGGAAAAGAGAAAATGTTCGCTATCATAAGAAGCTATCGGAGGTAAGATTTCCGATGATTGAAAAAACACCCAGAAAATGAATGATAAAGTAAAGATATAGATGATTAAAACAATTAACCAAGAATATTGTTTATTGGTAACATGCAAAATTTCCCAAACGCCAATTACTCCAATAAAAATGGCTAAAGCGATAAAAAACCAATCGCCTAAAATGATCAATGGAATGCCGATAACCGCCATTAAAATGCCGGTAATAATCCTTACTTTCATTGAATGCTGAGTAGCATCAGATATTTTATTTATTTCCATATTTTATACCTCCAAAGCGCCGATTACGCGAGGCGTATTTCTCTAAACAAGCAACAAACTGTTTACGCTTAAAATCTGGCCAATAATCATCGATAAAGATTAATTCGCTATAAGCGAGCTGCCATAAGCAGAAATTAGAGATGCGCAATTCACCTGAAGTTCTAATCATTAAATCAACTGGAGGTAAATCATCGCTCATCAAATGTTTTTCAAAAACCTTTTCATTAATTTCATCAACGCTTAATTTTTTATCTAAAACTTCATTTACGATTTCTTTGCAAGCGTGAACAATATCATCATGTCCGCCATAATTTAAACAGATATTTAAAACAATACCGGTATTATTTTTGGTTAATTCTTTTGCTTCCGCAATTTTTTGCTGAGTTGAAAGAGGCAATTTAGTTAAATCACCCATCGTATGAATAATACAGTTTCTTTCATGTAGTTCATTAATTTCTTTATCAAAAAACTCATCAAAAAGCGAAAATAATGTATCGACTTCTTCTTTGCTCCGTTTCCAATTTTCAGTTGAAAAGCAAAAAAGAGTCATTACTTTTACATTGAATTCATCGCATAAAAGAGCTGTTTCTTTAATTCTTTTAACCCCTTCGCGATGTCCGAAACTCCGCGGCAATAATCTTTTTTTTGCCCAACGACCATTTCCATCCATAATAAAAGCGATATGTGTAGGTATTTTATCTAATTTAATTTCTTTTTCCACAATCCGACACCTCTTATAAATTATATAATCTAAGAGTTATTAAATAAAGAATGTAAAGATTTTCTAAACAATTTTATATTCATTAAAGGTTTTTATTCCATAAAAAAAGAGGGCTTGATTAGACCCTCATAAAAGTAAAGTTAGATAGTCATGATGTCTTTTTCTTTTTGAGCGTAGACTTCATCGACTTTTTTAACGTATTTATCAGTTAATTTTTGAATTTCTTCTTCTTCGACTTTTCTAGTATCTTCAGTAAAGGAAGAATCTTTTTTAACTTGATCCATTGCCTCGCGGCGAATATTTCTAATAGCGACCTTGCTGTCTTCACCATATTTTTTAGCGAGTTTAGCTAAATCTTTTCTTCTATCCTCAGTTAGAGGTGGAATAATTAATCTAATGCCGTTTCCATCGTTAATTGGGTTTAAACCTAAATCGCTACTATTGATTGCCCCGACCATACCTTTTAAATCATTTCTATCATAAGGCTTGATATAGATTTGACGTGGCTCAGGAATGGTGATGGAGGCTAATTGATTAATCGGTGTCATTGTTCCGTAATAATCCATTTCGATTCTATCGAGCATAGAAGTAGCCGCGCGACCAGTTCTTAAAGTATTGTAATTGCTTTTAAGATTTTCGATGGTTTTTTCCATCTTTTCTTCAGCTTCTAATAAAATAATATCGTCTTCCATTATTATTCTCCTTTGTTGATAATCGTTCCGACATTCTCGCCGGAGATAACTTTATTAAAGTTAGAAAGATCTGCCATATTGAAGACTCTAATTTCGATATTGGTATTCATGCAAAGAGAAATTGCCGTGGTATCCATAACCGATAAGTCTTTTTGAAGCATTTCTTTGTAGGTGAGATGTGGGTAAAAGACAGCGTTTTTATCTTTTTTCGGATCAGCTGAATAAACGCCTTCAACACCATTTTTAGCCATCAATATCGCATCGCATTTAAGTTCATTAGCTCTTAAAGATGCGGTAGTATCAGTTGTGAAGTAAGGGTTACCAGTTCCTCCGCCGAAAATGACAACGCGGCCTTTTTTCAAATGCGAATCAGCTTTTCTCATGATATAAGGTTCAGCTAATTGCTTCATTTCAATTGAAGTCATAACGCGGGTATCCACCCCGTTATTTTCTAAAGATGATTGCAAAGCTAAGGAATTGATAATTGTACCGAGCATCCCCATATAATCGGCTGTTGATCTTTCAATTCCAATTGTTTCAGCTAGACGGCCTCTCCAAATATTGCCGGCGCCAACGACAACGCAAACTTGAACGCCGCGAGAAACCATTTCTTTAATAGCTTTACTGACAGCATTAAGATTATCTGCGCCTAAGATTGCATGTTCATTTTTATCTGCTAAGGCTTCTCCGCTTAATTTAAGTAGTACCCGATGATATTTATTGGTCATATTCTTCCCTTCTATTTCGAAAAAAGCACTCAAAGAGTGCTTTCCAAAAAACTTAATTATTGAGCCATTTGTTTTTGAACTTCTTCAGCGAAGTTTTCTTCTCTTTTTGCTAAGCCTTCGCCAGTTTCAAAACGTACAAATTTAACAATATTGAGCTTGTTGTCTTTCAAGAATTGACCGACTTTGATTTCAGGATTGAGTAAGTATTCTTGCTCGACTAAAACGAATTCAGCAAAGTGTTTAGTGACTTTACCTTTGATGATATTAGCTAAAACGTTAGCAGGTTTAGAAGCTAATTTTTCATCATTCTTAGCATTTTCCATTTGAACTGAAGTTTCTTTATCGATTTCAGCTTGAGGAATATCCTTATCATAGATATAAAGAGGACGATTAGCAGCAATGTGCATAGCTAAGTGGTCAGCATCTTCTTTGTGATCGCCATCTAAAAGAGTGAGAACAGCGATTTTGCCGCCCATATGGATATAGTTACCAAAGCTTTGAGAAGCATCTTTATGAACTAATTCAAATCTTCTTAAATCAAGTTTTTCACCGATTTTAACTGTAGCTTCAGTGAATAATTCATTTGTGAGAGCTTTTGCATCTTCTAAAGTTGCTGGTTTAGCAGCTAAAATCATATCAGCAGCTGTTTTAACCAATGCCTTGAAAGCATCGGATTTTGCGACGAAGTCGGTTTCTGAATTTACTTCGACGATAACAGCATCATCACCGTTTACAGTGACTAATGACATACCTTCAGCAGCGATACGCGAAGCTTTCTTAGCAGCTTTTGCAATACCTTTTTCTCTTAACCAATCGCAAGCTAATTCAATATCGCCATTGTTTTCTTCAAGGGCTTTCTTGCAATCGACCATACCAGCACCGGTACGTTCTCTGAGCTGTTTAATTAAGGCAACGTTTAATCCCATAGTATTCCTCCATTATTTAAAATTACTTGGTTTCTTTGGTTTCTTCTGCAGCTGGTTTAGCCTTTCTTGGAGCTTTTTTAGGAGCTGGTTTGGCTTCTTCAGCTTTAGTTTCTTCTGCTGGTTTAGCTTCTTCAGCAGGAGCTTCAGTCTTCACTTCTTCAGCTTTAGGAGCTGGTTTCTTGAAAACTCTCTTACGAGAAGATTTCTTCTTGCTTGATTGAGCATCTTCTCTAGCTTTTTGTCTGATGAGTTTTAATTCTTCGACTTTATCGACAGAATTTAAAGCATCTTGCATTGATAATTCATCTTCGCTTGCGACATTGTAAGCATACATTAAGCTGCCACCTTTAGCTTCAACGATTGCATCAGCTAAAACGCCGCAGATGAGTTGAACTGACTTAACGCCATCATCGTTAGCAGGAACGCCATATGTGAGTTCTGCTGGATCAGCGTTAGTATCGAGTAAACCGAAGACAGGGATGTTTAACTTCTTAGCTTCATCAACTGCATTGTGTTCGAGTTTTGGATCGACGACGATAACAGCATTAGGAACTTTTCTCATCTCAGCAATGCCTTCGAGGTTCTTTAATAATTTTTCTTTTTCTTTTCTTAATTTAACGATATCCTTCTTAGAATAGGTTTCGATGCTTCCATCTTCTTCCATAGAAATGAGATCGTTTAAGTATCTAATTCTCTTTTGAATGGTCTTGAAGTTAGTGAGGGTACCACCTAACCATCTGTTAACAACATAGAAAGATCCACTTCTGAGAGCTTCTTCTTTAATGATGTCTTTGATTTGTGGTTTTGTACCGACAAATAATACTTTTCCACCATCAGCAACAATCTTCTTTAATGCTAAATAAGCTTCTTGTAACTTCTTAGCAGTGATTGTTAAGTCGATGATATGAATTCCGTTTTTCTTTGTGAAAATGAATTCTTGCATCTTTGGGTTCCACTTTCTGGTTTGGTGACCGAAGTGAACGCCAGCTTCTAATAATTTTTTAACGGAAACAACTGGATCATCATCGTTATGTAAAATTGATCCCATGATATCGTTAGCGGTGTTTCCTTCAGAGACAGTCTCTTCTTCGTTAACGACTTCGTTTAATTTTTCTTCACTCATTTATGAGCCTCCTTTTGGTTAAAATCCTCCCCTACTTCGAACACGCCAGCTGAACGCTAATTCAGACCGAAGGAGTGAATCCATAGGGTGTGTAATAAAGCTTGTGAGCCACAAGCCATAATATATTAGCAAAATTTACTTAATTTCTCAAGAATAATGAGCAATTCTCCATAACTAAGTAAATTTAGACCAAACTTATTTATAATTTGATTTAATTTTTAGACGATTCAGAGCTCTAGCTAACTTCGCCTGAGTTGAATAATATTCCTGTCTTGACATCTTTTGTAATAAAGCCTCTTTGGCTTCATCAGCTTCTCTTTTAGCTCGATTAATATCAATTTCTTCAGGCCTTTCTAAAGAGTCAACTAAAACTAAAACATGGTTATGTTCAATTTTGAAGATTCCGGACGAAACAGAAAGAACTTCTTCTCTGTTATCCGGATAAGTAATCTTTAGTAAACCTGGAACTGTAGCACCTAAAGTGTTGCTGTGATGAGCTAATATACCATATTGACCATTGACAGTAGGCACGATTAAAGACAGGGCTTCACCCTCATAAAAAGGTTTATCTGCTGCTAAAATCTTTACCTTAAAAAGCGCCATTAGTGATTTTCCTCTTGTAATTTTTTAGCTTTTTCAATAACGTCTTCGATAGTTCCGACATTATAGAATGCTGCTTCTGGATATTCATCCATCTTACCATCGATAATCGCTTTAAATCCTCTAAGAGTTTCTTTTAAAGGAACATACTTACCAGCTAAGCCAGTAAACTTTTCAGCGACGAACATCGGTTGAGCTAAGAAACGTTGAATCTTTCTTGCTCTCATAACGGTTAATTTATCTTCATCAGATAATTCATCCATACCGAGAATAGCGATAATATCTTGTAATTCTTTATATTTCTGAAGAGTCTCTTGGACTTTTCTAGCAATATTATAGTGTTCTTCACCGACGATATCCGGTTCAAGAATTCTTGAAGTTGAATCAAGAGGATCAACAGCAGGATAAATACCTTGCTCAGCAATCTTTCTTGACAAAACAGTTGTCGCGTCAAGGTGCGAAAAGGTTGTAGCTGGAGCTGGGTCAGTTAAGTCATCAGCTGGAACATAAATAGCTTGAACTGAGGTAATTGAGCCTTTATCAGTTGAAGTAATTCTTTCTTGTAATTGTCCCATTTCTTCAGCGAGGGTTGGTTGATAACCGACAGCCGAAGGCATTCTGCCTAAAAGGGTTGAGACTTCACTACCGGCTTGAACAAAACGGAAAATGTTATCAATAAATAACAAAACATCTTTATGTTCAACATCACGGAAGTATTCAGCCATAGTTAATCCGGTTAAAGCAACACGCATTCTAACACCTGGTGATTCATTCATTTGTCCGAAAGCAAATGCTGTCTTATCGATAACTCCTGATGCTTTCATTTCAAGCCATAAGTCATTACCTTCTCTTGAACGTTCACCAACACCGGTGAAAATAGAATATCCGCCATGCTTCATAGCGACATTGTTAATAAGTTCCTGAATTAAAACGGTTTTACCAACACCAGCGCCACCGAAAAGACCAATTTTACCACCCTTTGGATATGGGAGTAATAAATCGATAACTTTAATGCCGGTTTCAAGAATTTCAACTTCAACTTTTTGTGAAGAGAATTCTGGTGCCTTACGGTAAATAGGCCATCTCTCGTTGCTTTCTGGAATCTTTGCTCCACCATCAATAGGATCGCCAAGAACGTTGAAAATTCTGCCTAAAGTAATATCTCCAACTGGAACGGTAATCGGGTGATTGTAGCAAGTAACTTCCATGCCCTTAGATAATCCATCACTAGAGGAAAGCATAATTGCTCTAACGACGCCATTACCCATGTGCATAGCTACTTCCATGACTTTCTTTTTATGATCGACTTCGACATAAAGAGCGTCTTTGATTTTTGGAGCTTGTCCATCGGCAAATAAAACATCGACAACTGGTCCGGAGACCTCAACAATTTTTCCTGTCATCGCGCTTCATCCTTTCTCTTTTTTGCCTTTGCACCCGCAGCAATCTCAGTGATTTCTTGGGTGATTTGAGCTTGTCTAACACGGTTAAATTCCGTGGATAATTCACTTAAAATTCCTTTTGCATTGTCGTTAGCATTACTCATAGCCATCATTCTCGCTTCTTGCTCGCAGCAGAAGGAGTCGATTAATGCTGAGTAAATATAACCAGTCGCATAACTCTTGACGATATTATCAAGAATACTTTCCAAAGACGGATAGAATTCCACATTGTGAAGTGCATGTGTTTCATCTTTCAAATCTTGGAACTGCGCCCGGTGGAACGGCAAAATGCGGTAGTTGTTCGCTTCTCCAATTAATCCGCTTTTCAAATCTGTGTAGATGACGAATAGTTTAGTAAATGGATGCGAATTATAATCTTCAAGCAATAAATCAGTAATATTTCTTGCCCGGTACATAGTCGGTGATTGAGCGGTGTATAAGAAACTTTGCTCAAACTTGATATGGTGTTCAGTAAAGTAATGCCGACCATATTCACCAACAATATAAAACTTCGTATCAGGATGTTCTTTAAGCATATTTAAAGCTGCTTTAATAACATTTTGATTGTACGCTCCGGCTAAGCCTTTATCAGCGGTTATAACCAAAGCGATATGAGTAATTTTTTCTTTGCTAATATTGTCAATTGGATAAAAATACGGACTGGAAAGATCATCAGAGATTCTAAAAATACGCTTAATTTCTTCTCTTAATGCTGTGAAATAAGGTTTCGTATGGTCAAAATCGCTTTTAGCCTTTCTTAATTTAGTTGAAGCGATTAAATACATAGCATTAGTGATTTTATGCGTATCTTCAACGCTTTTAATCCGTTTTTTTATTTCTTTCGTGCTAGGCATAGTTATTCACCTATATAGCTTTCGACAAAATTTTTAGCGTTATTAATAATTTCTTCTTTGATTTCTGGAGTCAAAACGCGTTCTGATTCGAGCTTTGAGCAAATCAAAGGACAATTTTTTGCAAAGTAACTAAGAAGTTTTAATTGGCATTCTTTAACTCTCTTAAGAGGTAATTTAACAAAAACCTTAGCGAGAGCTGCGACTAAAGTAATGACTTCTTCATATTGCTTTAAAGGTTGATGCACGCCTTGTTTAAGAATTTGCATTAAGCAGGCACCATAGGCGAGTTGATCTTTAGTAGCTTGATCAAGATCACTAGCGAATTGAGTAAAGACTTCGATTTCGCGGTATTGTGATAAATCAAGTTTTAAAGTACCGGTTGCTTTCTTAACCGCTTTAGTTTGAGCGTCACCGCCAACACGGGAAACAGAAAGACCGATATTAATAGCCGGGCGTTGGCCAGCATTAAATAAATCGCTTTCCAAGAAAATTTGACCATCGGTGATGGAAATAATATTGGTTGGAATATAAGCGGAAACATCACTTGCTTGCGTTTCAACAATTGGTAATGCGGTTAATGATCCGCCGCCTAAGGCATCGCTTAATTGAGCTGAACGCTCAAGAAGACGGGAATGGAGGTAGAAAACGTCACCTGGATATGCTTCACGTCCTGGTGATCTCCCTAAAAGAAGTGAAATCGTACGATATGCGACAGCGTGTTTAGAAAGATCATCATAGACAATCAAAACATCTCTGCCCTTTCTCATAAAGTATTCAGCAAGAGCAGTGCCAGCATATGGAGCGATATATTGAAGTGATGATTCATCACTAGCAAATGATGAAACGATAATCGTGTAATCAAGAGCATTAGCTTTTCTCAAAGTCTCTGTTAATTGAGCAATTGAGGAAGCTTTTTGTCCGATTGAAACATAAACGCAGATAACATCTTTTCCGCGTTGATTAAGAATCGCATCAAGAGCGATTGATGTTTTACCTGTTTGTCTATCGCCGATGATTAATTCTCTTTGTCCCTTGCCGATAGGGAACATTGAATCGATAGTTAAAATACCGGTTTCCAAAGGTCTGTTAACTGGTCTTCTATCAATAATTGCTGGGGCATCTTGTTCAATTGGTAAATAGCCTGCAGCTTCAATTTCACCTTTATCATCGAGAGGATTACCTAAAGCATCAACAACTCTGCCGAGGAAATTCTCACCGACTGGAATACCTGCCGTCTTATTAGTTCTATAAACTTCCATGCCTTCACTAGCATCTTCATTTGAACCAAATAAAATACAAGAGCAAGTATCTTTTTCGATATGTTGAATCATACCTTTAACGCCTGAAGCGAAAACAACAATTTCACTATATTTTACTTCATCAAGGCCTTTAATAGTGACAACACCATCAATAACGGAAACGACTTTACCGACTTGTTCGGCTAAAATCTTTGGCCTAAAATTATCGACAGTTTCCTTAAGAATTGAAATGATATTGCTATCCGGTGTGATTTTTTCGATTAATGAAGTGAGCTGTTTCATTCTGCCTTCATTAGTCCAGTCATAAATATCAGAACCGGCTACTAATTTAAAACCAGATGTAATAGTTTTATCTTCGACCCAAGTTAAAACAACTTCTCCGTATTTGCCTTCGAGAAATTTGACAATTTTATCTTCTTGAGCCTTGCTTAGCTGCTTCGGCGAATAAATAATTGCCTTAATTGCTGCCATCTTTCTTACTTCCTTCAAATGTCTTGACGAAATCGTCAATTGCTTCATCTTCAGAAGATGACATAACTTTCTTCATGCCTTCAGAAACAAGATTTCTAATTTCTTTATTAGCACTAGTAATAATTTTTTCTTTTTCTTTTTCAGCTGCAATAGTAGCCTTAGAAATAATTTCTTCAGCTTGCTTTTGAGCTTCTGCTAGCTGCGCTTCCTTCAAAGAAGCGATTTCTTTGCTAGCAGCAACCTTTTTATTTTCTAATTCCTGATTGAGATTAGCTAATTTCTCGTTTATTTCTCTTTCTTTGTCTTTGACTGATGATAAAGTATCAACAGCTTTTTTATCCATTTCTTCGTAATGAGCTTTACGTTTATCCATAAATTTTTTTACAGGATTAAATAAGATAAAATAAAGTCCACCGACCAAAATAACAAAGTTTAATAAGTGAAGGAGAATTTGTTGCCAATCAATATTCAGAGGGATATTTGCTAAAAACATTTCTCTCACCTCTCCTTATTATAAAACGAAGATAATTAAGATACCGACGATTAATGCGTAAATAACAACAGTTTCGATGAAGACTAAGCCGAGCATGAATGCTGATCTAATCTTACCATCTGCTTCTGGTTGGCGAGCGATACTTTCAGCTGATTTTGCAACAGCCATACCCATAGCAATAGTTCCACCTAAAGCAGCTAAACCAATAGCGATACCTGATGCCATAGCTTTCCAGCCATCGGTATTATCGGTAATAACAACCTCATCAGTTAAAGTATTAGCAGCATAACGAGCGTTATTAACTGGCATAACGTTATTAGTTGCTAAGAATAAAACAAAGGCTATAGCTAAAATGCCCATTGTTACAAAAAGTGTATTTCTAATTAATTTAAGCTTATTCATAATTTCCTCCCAAATTTAAATTGAAGCTTTTACTTTCTTTTCTTTTTTCTTTTTAGGCTTGACTTCGCTGACTTCGCCATAGAATAACGCTGTCAACATCGTTAAGACATATGTTTGTACCAGAGCATGGATTAAGGTGAATAAAACACCGACGATGACTGGTAAAATGAAACTGAGTTGTAAATAATAATAAACTAGTTCTGAAACTAAAAGTCCGCTTAATAAAGCACCAAAGAGACGGAAACTCATAGAAATAGGTAATGAGAATTCCTTTAATGTTAATAAAACACCTTTAGCTTTATTAGCATAGATACCTCCGGCCATAATCACTAAGTATGAGAAACATCCAATAGCGATAGCGCCATTAATATCTGATAGCGGGGCCGGCAATGCCATACTGACTCCGTTAACTGCGACAACCTGAATGCCGACTAATTCAAACAATGTTCCGACAAAGATATAAGCTCCTGCGCCAAAGATATAGCAACTGAGGAACTTGTTATGGTGAGGGCTGTTCGAAACGGCTAGATCGTCGAAGAACCCAACAGCTTGTTCAATCAAGAGTTGGAATTTGCCAGGTACGTATTTGAACTTTGGAATAAAGAAGATTCTGACAATTACAGCAAAGACGAGTAAAATAATCGTCACGAGGAATCCCGAGATTAAACCAGGATTGACATTGATTAGTCCAAACAAGGAAATCAAGCCTCTTTCATGTAAAACAGCATCTTGCATCGTTTCCTGAATTGATTCTGTCTTCTCGTTGCCCGGGATAACAAAAACCAATACCAGTAATACGGCTATCAATCCGAGAAATACGCTCCAGCTAATAATTTTCCTTTTCTTACTCACTAGACTTACCTCTTCCATACCTATTTTTTCAATAGGCAAAATTGACGCTAGTATCATATCACTATAAAAAATAATTATCAATTAATGCAAAAAATATTTTTTACTATAGTAAAAAGTAAAACTAAAATATTATTATTTTTCGTTTCTGCGAAACGTTTTATGGTATTCTTCTTCAATTTTTTTATCACTAACATGTGTATAAACTTGAGTTGAAGACAATGATGAATGACCCATTAAAATTTGTATTGAACGCAAAGACATACCTTGATTAAGTAAATGCGTCGCAAATGAATGTCGGAACTTATGAGGATGTAAAGACATCTTAAGTCCAAGTTTAATTTCAATTGATTTCAAAATATATTCTATTCCGCGTGAAGTTAACTGTTTGCCGCGGGAATTAACAAAGACGAAAGGCAAATACTCTATTTCATTATTAGCTAATAAATCTTTTCTTAAGGTTTCAGTATATTCAATAAGCGAACTTTTACATCTCTCAGTAAATGGCACTATTCTTTCTTTATCGCCTTTCCCGCGAATTCTCATTATTCTTTTTTCAAAATCGATATCGTCATATATTAAAGATACAACTTCACTAACTCGAAGGCCGGAAAAGAATAAAAGTTCAAGAAGGGCTTGGTCGCGTTTAGCTAATAAATCATCGCGCTTAGAGTTCTTTTGAAAAATCATTTCAATCTCTTCATCATAAAAATAATCTGGTAAATTTTTATCTAATTTTGGTAATGACACTCCGATAAAAGGATTTTTTTCAAATTTATGGTACTTAACTAAATAATTATAAAATCCTCGCAAAGCAACTATTCGCCGGCTATTACTCCGCTTAGAAATATTATCAAGGGTCTCTTCAGTTAAAAATTGTTTGACATTATCATATGTGACATCTTTTAATTTCAAATCTTCTTTTTTTAAGAACTCAATAAAAATAGCTATATCGCTAATATAACTGCTAATGGTATTTTTACTATAACCTTTTTGGAAGGTTAAAAACTTTTCATATTGGTTTAAATAATTGAGTTCGTCCATATTATCAGTATAACAAAAAAGTAACTATCACTAGTTACTTTTATCTTCTTTTATCGCTTCGATATAACGGCACTTTGGAAATCCTGAGCAGGTATAGAAATCACTCTTACCATGTCTTCCCGCTCTTCTAATTAAAGGTTTTCCGCACTTTGGGCAAGGAATTGAAGTTAAAACATCTTGTTTCTCATCTTGACCTTCAATATATGAGCATGAAGGATAACCCGAGCAAGCCCAGAATTCTCCGCGACGCGATTTTCTTTTAACTAAAGGCCGACCGCATTTTGGACAAATCTTATCTGGAGATACCACTTCTTCCTTCTCTTCTTTTTTTACATATTTGCATTCTGGATAACCTGAACAGGCGATAAATGTTCCATAACGCGATTTTCTATAAACTAAAGGTTTCCCGCAAAGAGGGCATAGTTCACCTGTCATTTTTGGCTGCTCTTTTTCCATATTCGTCTGAGCGCTCTCAAATAATGGTTCAAAGGAATTATAGAAATCAGTCAAAATCTGATGACGAGATTCATTACCTTCAGCTAATTCATCGAGTTGAATTTCCATATTAGCCGTATAATGGACATCCATAAACGGAGTAAAGAATTTAACTAAAGCATCAACAGTTAAGTTGCCTTGCTCTGTCGGTAAAAGATTACCTTTTTGATTTTCAATATAATCACGAGAATATAAGGTTGCGATTGTGGAAGCGTATGTGGACGGTCTACCTATGCCGAGATCTTCCATGCTCTTAACTACCTTTGCTTCGTTATAATGGCTTTGTCCTTTGGTAAAGTGCTGCGATTTTTCAACTTTATCAAAAGTGATTTCATCGCCTTCTTTTAATGATAAAACTTTTTTATCATTGCTTTCCTCTTCAGCTTTATAAACGCGTGAGTAACCATCAAAGACTAAACTTGAACCGGTATAGGAAAAAGTATATCCTTCGCGCGAAGCTTTAATCGTTGTAACTTTTTCTTGTTTAGGTGCCATTAAGGCAGCTAAAGAGCGGTTATAGATAAGTTTATAAAGCGACAATAATCCTCTTTCAAGATTATATTCAGTTTTAACTTTATCCGGTGTATTTTCTAATGAAGTCGGTCTAATAGCTTCATGCGCCATCGCCGATGTCTCTTTATTTTCTAATGACTTAAGTTTTGCTTCACTAGCTAAGTATTCTTTTCCGAAATGATTAACGATATATTCTCTGCCGTGATCAATAAATTCTTTTGCTAAATTTGTTCCATCTGTTCTGATATAGGTAATTAACCCCATTTCAAAAAGACGTTGAGCGTAACTTTGAGTAACTCTAGTAGAGAATTTATTTGAAGTATAGGCTACTTGCTGTAATACCGATGTTCTAAAAGGAACTTTAGAATCGGTAAAACGCGGATTTTCATTTACTTCATTCACAACAAAACTGTCAGGCATTTTATCGAGCAACTCCTGAGCATCGCTTTCAGAATGAACATCTAGTTTTCTCCCTAAATAACTATCTAGATTAAAATTAAAGCCTTGATAATCAGCTTCTATCGTCCAATATTCTTCAGGCACAAAAGAAGCGATTTCTTTTTCGCGGTCAGTAATTAACTTTAAAGTGACTGATTGGACTCTGCCAGCCGAAAGCGAGCCGATTTTTCTTTTCATCAAAGTCGATAAGCGGAAGCCCATTATTCTATCGATAATTCTTCTCGTCTCTTGCGAAGCTACTAAGTTTAAATCGATATGCCGAGGCGCAGCTAACGCTCTAGTGATAGCTGTTTTAGTTATTTCATGGAACTCTAAACGAGGAGTTGTCTCAACATCGAGATTTAATACTTCCGCTAAATGCCAAGAAATAGCTTCCCCTTCTCTATCAGGGTCGGTTGCCAGATAAACAACTTCAGCTTTAGCCGCTTGTTTTTTTAATTGGGCGACTAATTTGGTCTTATCTTTATTAATGATATAGGTCGGTTTGAAATCATCGTTTACATCGACGCCTAAACCACCTTTACCAGATGTAGCTAAATCTCTAATATGTCCATAGGAAGCGACTACTTCATAATCCTGTCCTAGGTACTTTTTAATCGTCTCACATTTAGTCGGAGACTCAACAATAATTAATTTCATAGGCTTCCTCCTAGCATTTACTAATTATCATTACAAGCCTATGAATTGTCAATCACTTTAAAGACCATTTTTTTGAGGAAAAACCTTATTATTATTAATAAGATAATAATAATATTTTTTTCAAAAAAGTAATTCGATTAAGTCTTTCCCTGATGAGATTAAAGCTGCTCCTTCTTTTATTAATAAATTACAATACGATTCAGAAAAAATTTCATGGGGAACAGCAAAAATATCTTTTCCTTGTTCTAAGCCATGTCTAACGGTAATTCTCGTTCCGGATTTGTATTTAGCGTCGGTAACTAAAATAGCCTTGCTAAAAGCGGAAATTAACCGGTTACGCTTAGGAAAATTTTGAGCATCGGCTTTTACAAAAGGTGGATATTCGCTAATTAACAATCCTTTTTCTCCAATTTCTTCAAATAAATCATAATTAGTCGTCGGATAACAATTATCTAATCCATTGCCGAGAACAGCAATTGTTTTCTTTTTCATATTTAACGCGGTTTGATGAGCTATTTTATCAATTCCTAACGCTAAGCCAGAAACTATAACCGTTTCACTTTCAGATAATAATTCTTCTAGAAGAACTTTTGTCGCTTTTAAACCATAATCGCTCGGTTCTCTTGAACCGACAACTGCTAATCTCACAGTATTTTTTAACAATGATAAATCACCGCGATAAAATAAAACAAACGGCGATTGATAAATATGTTTTAAAGCTTCTGGATAATCCTCATCTAAGCAGGTGACAGCCTGCAGATTCAACGAACAAACTTTATTATAAAGCTCATCGTCAATTCGTTCTTTTCTTTTAATAGCCTCGTAAATTTTGTCAAAATCGCCTTCATATTTATAAGAAAAATAAACTAAAATATCATGCATGCCATAAGTCATAAAAAAACCTCCTATTAACAAAATAGGGGGTTAAAAATTTTTATTTTGAAATTTCTGCAATTTTTGCATTTTTAACCGGTTTATAAGAGAAGCGATAAAATCCCGGAATCACGCCGTATTGTTCAATTAATTTAAGATGTAACGCGGTTGGATAGCCTTTATGCTTAGCAAGTTGATATTGAGGATACTTTTTATCATATTCAAGCATAATATGGTCTCTAGTAACTTTAGCTAAAATTGAACTGGCTGCAATATTAAACGATTTTCCATCTCCTTTAATCAACGCTTCTTGAGGAATATCTTCTAATTGATGAAGTTTCATCGCATCAGTCAAAATATAATCAGGTTTTATTTTTAATTTGCTTAAAGCCCTAACCATTCCAGTTCTTGAGGCTTCATAAATATTTAATTGATCAATTTCTTCAGGAGAAACTATTTCGATATCATATGCTAAAGCATTTTCTATGATTTCCGGATAGAGTTTTTCTCTCTTTTTTTCAGTCAATTTTTTAGAATCATTGATTTCATCATTTTGATAATCTGGATTCATAATGCAGCTAGCTACAACTAATGGCCCGCAGAGAGGACCTCTACCAGCTTCATCAGTCCCAGCAATCAAAACATATCCTTGCTTTCTCAAATGTTCTTCATAATCAAGCATCATCAATCACCGCCTTAGTAATTACTCCATCTTGGAATTCTTTTAAAAGGAGATGTTCGACTTTATATTCATCAATTTCACCCTTTGGCAAATATAATTTTCGTCTTTCTGCAACTTGTTTATAAATATTTTCCGAAGTTAAATCGCCTTCTAAAGAATAACGTTTTCTAAATTGTTCAGGATAATATTTTACAAGTTTGGCAATAAGGTGATCCATGATTTCTTGGAAAGGCAAGATTTCTTCTTTCATCGCTCCGATTAAGGCGAGATTTAAAGCGATTTGATGATCGTCGTAATGCGGCGATAAAATACCCGGAGTATCTAATAATTCAAAACTTGGATTAATTCTAATCCACTGCTGAGCTCTAGTATGTCCGGCTTTATTCGCGGTCGAAGCCACTCTCTTTTTAACCAAGCGATTTATTAAGGTTGATTTTCCAACATTAGGAATACCGATAATCATCGCTCTAATCGGCTGAGGTTTCATCCCTTTACGCAGATATTTTTCCTGTAAAGGTTTACCAAGATCCATTATCTTATCAACTATTTTTTTTACATCACTTTGATTATTTAAATCTACTGTTAAGCAATTATAGCCTTTTTGTTCATAGCCTCTTATGAAACTTTTTAATCTAACTTCATCACTTAAATCTTTTTTTGTCATCAATAATAAACGGATTTTATTTTTCGTTATTTCCTCTAAAAAAGGATTTTTTGACGATATAGGAGCTCGTGAATCAACTAACTCAACAACAATATCGATGACTTTTAAACGCTCTTCAATCTGCTTTAATGCCTTTGCCATATGGCCAGGATACCAATGTACATTTTTTTGATTCATATTCTCACCTATAAGTATTTTAACCCGGTAAAACGCATTTTGCCATTGCTATCAGTTTCACCGATTTTACATTTTAATACACCGATAATGTCATCTTCGGCAATAAATCCTAATCCATGGAGAGAATCAAAAGAATTATCGCGGTTATCACCTAAAACAAAATAATAATTCTCTGGGATATTTATTGTTTGATTTAGGGAATAAACGGTGCTACCTGAGAAAGTTTGTTTTTGATCAGAAAATGAAATGAAACTCTGCGCGATATAATCATCATTAACATATAAATTTTGATTTCTGCTATCAAAGCGAATATTTTCCGTTGGTTTTCCAATAACTCTTTTTACATAAGTTGTATTGTTCTTTTCAAATATAATAATATCAAAACGATTGATTTCACCGATTAAATTTTTCTTGAGCATATAGCCATAATCACCATCATTTAAAGTAGGTGCCATCGATTCTCCATCAATCATAATTTCTTTATAACATGTTACTTTTACTAAAGAAAAACACGCTATTGTAACAGCAATAAAAAGTAAGAGCACTGCTCCTACTTTAAAAAATATTTGTTTACTCTTTTTTAAATTATCAGTCATTGAAAATAATCTCAGCTAAAGCAGGGATATCAACAAAAGGATTTCTATTTCCCTGGAGGCGATATACATTTTGATTTCTTTCAATTTCTTTTTCAGAAACTGGATCTAATTCATTCCAAGATAAGAATAATTCTTTCGCATAATCAGTCAATGTATAATATTGTCCGCTTTTAACAAAAGTTGATTTAGCTTCACTAGTAGCAGTAATATTCTTATCTTGATAACAAGTTACGAAATACATATAAATACGCGCGAAATCGCCTTTATATTCATCTATTGGTTCAAAAACTGTGCCGGAATAACTAGACAAGGCACTTGTCCCTAATTTAGAACCATTTTTTGATGTATATTTTGCAGATGCAACTTCTCCAAATGGATAATTGCTTCTTCTGCCATTAACGTAGCCATCTGTTGGGACTAAATGAAATAAATCAGTATACATAGGTGCTTTATCATCAAACCAAGACTTCGGAACGGAATGTTCGCGGTTATAGCAGTCGCCTTCTTTAGAATAATTTCCGCATTGATCGTTACCAAATTTATATTTTTCGTTTGAGTACATATCCCAAACAGTTCCATCGCTTCTTCTATCAGTTGTTTCAAAAGCATCCCAAAGTTCATTATAAGATAATGAATCATGGTTTTTGATTAATCTATATAAAGATGTTTTTAAGCTAGTTGGACTTTGATCAAAATTGATGCTGTTATAATAATTTCCCGCATCTTCATTGATAACAATTTCTAAACTTGCTGATGAGCTTTGTGAACTACTAGGTTTAGAAGAAACAGAACTAGAACTTGCTGATGAAGAGACGCTAGGTTTTGAACTAGAGCTAGAAGTACTCGGTTTTGAGCTACTTGAAGTAGAAGGTTTAGTAGAAGATGTCGACACAGTTATAGAGTCTGATGATGATTCATTTGCTGAAGAGGTTGAAACAACAACCGATGAACCTTCGCTAGAAGCAGATGAACTCTCACTAGAGGTAAGCGGTCTAATCGTAATATCGCATGATGTTAATAATAAGGTGCCTAAGGCAAGCAAGCAGATTTTTTTCATAATTTTTTCCTTTTCTCGTAAGTATTGTAGCACCTATACTTCTTTTAAAAAACATAAAAAGTATATTAGAGTAATCTTACAAAGTAAAAAAAAGCTGTTACCGAAGTAACAGCGATATTTGTCACAATTAATTCAAGTTTAAGACTAAAGAACTTCTTTAAGTCTTGCAGATTTACCTTTTCTTGAACGTAAGAAGTAAATCTTATGACGTCTGACCCGACCTTTTTTCACAACAACGATTGAATCGATTGATGGTGAATTAACAAGTAAAGTTCTTTCGACTCCGACACCATTGCTTTCCTTTCTGATAGTGAAAGTTTCGCTGACGCCTGAGCCGCGACGAGAAATAACGACACCTTGGAAGACTTGAATTCTGGATTTACCATTTTCAATAATCTTTAATGCTACTTTTAAAGTATCACCAGTGCCGAATGTAGGAAGATCACTTCTAACTTGTGACTTAGCGATTTGTTCGACTAATTGAGTATTCATCCTTGCTTCTCCTTTTCAGCATGCATTTGATTAATGATGTTCATAACTTTGTGACTTAAGCAGAGGACCATCACCGCGTTATTAAACGCTAAATAAATATAGCTGATTGTTAAATTCTTTTCAAGTGTTTTCACTCTTTAACAAAATATCTTTGATAAAAATAGTTTATAAAAAGCTATTTTGTTCTTTTTTTTAAAATAAATTAAGTGTTAAGCATTTTTGCTTGACACAAGTCAAAGACATTGATAAGATTACTATGCTCAAGAAAAGGAGTTAGACAAAATGGTAAAAATTAGATTAACAAGAACTGGTCGCCACTATGACCCAACCTATAGAATCGTCGTCGCTGATTCACATTATTCAAGAGATGGCAGAATCATCGAACAAGTCGGATTCTTTGATCCAAAGACCAATGACGTCAAATTAGATGAAGAAAAAATCTTTGCCTGGTTAAACAAAGGTGCACAACCTTCAGACACAGTTAAATCAATTCTTTCAAAAGCTGGCATCATTGCTAAATTCGCTGCAAGCAAGAAGTAAGTGAGGGAGAAAAATGGATTATATTGCAATTATCCATCAATTCATTGACCCAATTCTCACTCATCCGGAATTAGTAAAGATTGAAGAAATCAAAGGTGATAAGGAAAATGATTTAATTTATCTCATTTCCTGCACCAAAGAAGATACCGGCCGTTTAATCGGAAAACATGGTTCTACCGCTGATGCAATTAGAGAAGTTCTCTCTATCGCAGCGAAGGATCACAAACAAAGAGTGCATATTAAACTTGCAACTCTCGAAGAAGAATAAGATTAGATGTGGAAATCCCACATCTTTTTCTTTATAGTAAAAATGAGGTACTAATTATGGATTTATCAAATTATTTAACATTAGGAACCATTGTCAAAACCCGCGGACTAGATGGCACTTTTAAAGTAAAATCATCAACATATTTTGCCGATGAACGCTATCAAGAAAATCAAAAAATGTTTATCTATCTGCCGGAAAGCGATACTTTGAAAGAAGTAAGTGTCGCCGATTATTATCCAGAAGGCGAATATGATTATGTAACATTCAATGAAATTGATAATCTAACCGCTGCTGAAAAATATCTTAAAGGTGAAATTCTCGTTTCCTTAAGCGATATTAAGCCATTACCTGACGGAATGTATTATTATCACCAATTAAAAGGGTTAAATGTTTTTGATGAAAATGATAATCATCTTGGAGAAGTCCTTGAAGTAGTTGACTATACCGCTCAACCATCTTTTAGAGTTCGTCTAAATAATAAAAAAATTATTTTAATTCCGTTTGTGGAATTCTTTGTTAAGAAAATTGATTTATCACAAAAAAAGATGATTATTCATGTTATAGAAGGATTGCTCGGATGAAAATAACCATTTTAACTCTCTTTCCTGAAATGTTTACTTCATTTTTAGAAAACTCAATTATTAAAAGAGCTATCGCTAAAAATTTAGTGTCTTTTGAGCTTATCAACATCCGCGATTTTACTCTTGATAAACATCATCGAGTCGATAATCCACCAGTTGGAGGAGGAGCAGGTTTAATCATGATGTGCCAGCCAGTCCTCGATGCTTTAAATTCCGTTAAAACAGAATCAGCCAAAGTTTTATTAACTTCACCGCGCGGAACAACATTTAATCAAAAAAAAGCTCTTGAATTATCTAAAGAAGAGCATTTAATTTTTATCGCTGGCCACTATGAAGGAATCGATGAACGCGTTAATAATTATGTCGATGAATTAGTTTCTCTCGGCGACTTTATCTTAACCGGCGGAGAAACCGCTATTATGGTTATGTCCGATAGCATCATTAGATTAATTAATGGGGTTATCAATGAAGATTCTATCAAGGAAGAATCGTTTTCCTCTAATCTTCTTGAATATCCTCAATATACTTTGCCTTATGACTATCAAGGTCATACAATTCCCGATATTCTTTTTTCCGGAAATCATCAAGCTATTGAAAAATGGAGACAAAAGCAATCGCTTGTCTTAACTAGACAATATCGCCCAGATCTCTTTGAAAAATATTCTCTTTCAAAAGGGGATAAAAAGCTTCTTGAGGAATACGATAACAATATTGAGCCTTCGTGGGAAACAAAAGCCTTAGAAAAAGGCAAAAAATTTTTAAAAAAATAAGAGCCAAGCGGCTCTTTATTTTTTGAGATTATTTAAATTATTCATCATGCTTTGCATTTTTCCGGATTTCATCATATTTGGTAAATCCTTCATCTGCTGCTTCATCATTTCAAATTGTTTTAAGACTTGGTTAATTTCTTGATTAGAAGTACCCGAGCCAGAAGCAATTCTCATCTTACGCGAATTTTTTAAGATTTCTGGATGCTCTCTTTCTTCAAGAGTCATCGAATCAATAATAGCTTTCATCACTTTAATACGCTTTTCCATTTTTTCTGTATCGAGTTGATTAGCGTATTGCGACATACCTGGAATTAACTTTAGGAATTTGCTATTAGCAAACTTTTTAACCTGTTCAAGTTGCGAAAGCATATCATTCAAGGTGAAATTGCCCGACATCATTTTATTAACAGTTTTCTTAGCCTCTTTTTCATCGATTTCTTCAGAAACTTTTTCAACTAAGGAAACGACATCGCCCATGCCAAGAATTCTATCGGCCATGCGATCTGGATGGAAAACTTCTAAATCTTCAAGTTTTTCACCAACACCGATATATTTAATTGGAACACCGGTTAAATGTTTAATTGATAAAGCCGCGCCGCCACGAGAGTCGCCATCAAGTTTCGACATAATCATGCCGGTTAACTTTAATTTATCATTAAAGGCCTTCGCGACATTAACGGCTTCTTGACCAGACATAGCATCGACTAAAAGCAATACTTCATCAGGTTTAACCTCGCTTTGGATGTTAACTAATTCGTCCATTAATTTTTCATCGATTTGCAAACGTCCGGCAGTATCGATAATGACGACATCATATTTTTCTGCAGCAGCCTTTTTTACAGCTTGTTTAGAAATTTCTACCGGATTAACTTTATCACCTAAAGAAAAGAAATCGACACCGACTTGTTTAGAGATGGTGTTTAATTGATCAATCGCCGCTGGACGATAGACGTCACCTGCGACCAAAAGGACCTTTTTGGCCATTTTTCTTTTTAATAAACGCGCTAATTTACCCGCGGTAGTAGTCTTACCTGTACCTTGTAATCCGCAAAGCATAATGACTGTCGGCCGTCCTTGCGGAGCAAAATTGAGCCCGCATTGGTCAGCGCCTAAAAGTTCGACGATTTCATCGTGGACGATTTTAACAATCATCTGTCCCGGTGAGACTTTAGTTAAAACTTTTTCACCAATAGCTTTTTCTTTAACGGAATTAACAAATTCTTTAACGACTTTAAAATTAACATCGGCTTCAAGTAATGCTGTGCGAATTTCTTTCAGCATATCAGCCATGTTTTCTTCAGTTAAATAGGATTGTCCGCGAACTTTTTTAATAATCGCGGTTAATCTATCAGTCAATGATTCAAAAGCCATAACTATTCCTCCTTTAACGTTTCCTGAACTAAATTAAAATCTTCAGGCGATAATTTATCTTTTAGTGATAAAATCTTTTTTTCTCGTTCATTTCTCTTTTGAAAGAGATGTAGTTTCTCTTCAAAATTAACTAGGGCTTCTTCTCCTTTTTTCAAAGCATCATAAACTCCGTTACGGGAAATATTTTTCTCTTCGGCGATTTCACCTAAAGATAAATTTAAGCCGTAATAAAGATAGACGATTTCTCTTTGATGTGGAGATAAAAGTTCTTGATAGAGATCAAAGAGCTCATTAAAATAAATATTCTTTTCAATCTCAGCCATATTAAAATAACATAAACAATAGGGTAAACAACATCAGAACCACAAAATAAATTGCAAAAGCCTTATGGAATTCGGGATTTTTTAATTTTTCTCTTCCCGAGAATAAGAAATAAGCGAAGACAAAAGCTAAAACTAAATTAATAATAATTTCAGCGATAATTCCGGTAATTCCAATAAACTGCAAAACTATTTGCAATACTAACTGCAATAAAATGATAAAAACTAATGAAGCGATAAAGCTCACTCTTCTTCACCCCCTAAGCAAAGGCCGTACAGATATTGATCTAAATCAAATTCTTCTAAATCTTCCATCTTTTCGCCTAAGCCGATAAAGCGGACAGGAACACCTAATTCATCGCGGATTGCTAAAATAATTCCGCCTTTACTCGTTCCGTCCATTTTCGTAATAACTACGCCGGTTAATGAAGTGCATTCCTTAAAAGCTTTAGCTTGAATTACTCCGTTTTGTCCAGTATTAGCGTCGATAATTAAGAAAATTTCATGCGGAGCAGAAGGTATTTCTTTAGCGATTACTCTTTTCATTTTTGCTAATTCATTCATTAAATTAGCTTTATTTTGCAATCTACCAGCAGTATCGCAAATAACTAAATCAATATGATCTTTCTTAGCTTTAACGCAGCCATCATAAGCAACTGATGCTGGATCTTGATTTTCTTTACCAGTAACAATTTCACAGCCTAAGCGCTGAGCCCAAATAGTTAACTGTTCAGTTGCTCCAGCCCTAAAAGTATCCCCGGCAATTAATAAAACTTTCTTACCTTGTTTTTGATAGCGGTAAGCTAATTTAGCAATTGTTGTCGTCTTACCGACTCCGTTTACTCCAACGACTAATAAAACTGTTGGTCCTTCTTTAGCAAACTGAATTTCATTAACGATATTTTCACCTTGCTGAGCATAAGAAACAAACATCTTATCGACTAAGAGCTCATTTATTTCATCTGGATTAGTAATTCCTTTTGTAGTTGCCTCATCGCGGACTTGATCGATAACTTCCATCGTCAAATTAACTCCGACATCGGCTTCAATTAAAATCTGCTCTAATTCTTCAAAATACTCCTCATTAATCTTTTGATATTTTTTACTTAAAGATTTTAATTTAGAAGTAAAATTTTTCCGAGATTTATCTAATCCGGTAACATATTTATCTTGGACGGTTTTATCCTTTTTTAAAATTTTTTCTTTAAGAAATTTAAATAACCCCATAGTTAACCTGCTTTCTTGCTGATAGCGTCTTTCGCGGCATTTTCCTCAGCTATCTTTTTATTTTTGCCGGATCCTTGTCCTAAGCGAATTTCGCTTTTATCTTCTAAAATCATCTTTACTTCGACAGTAAACATCTTATCTTGCGCTGTTCCTTTTTCCGAAATAACGTGATAGACGATGTTGCCGCGATGATTAGACTGTAAATCTTCCTGCAATTTAGATTTATAATCAGTTAAATTATCAAAATTGAAATTTTTAATATCATCTTCAAAAACATTAATAATTAACTGTTTAACAAAATCAAAGCCTTGATCGAGATAAACCGCGCCGATAAAAGCTTCGAAAACATCTTCGAGGATTTTTTGATTTGGTCCGCCGGCATGTAATTCACCTTGCCCGATTCTAATCGCTTTCTCAAAATGATATTTTCTAGCATAATTAGCTAAAGAAGCTGAACAGACCAAAAATGAACGCATCTTAGTTAATTCACCTTGCCTTAAAGATGGATAGGCATGATAGGTTAAATCAGCGATAATTAAATCAAGCACGCCATCACCAATAAATTCAATCTTTTCATAATCGTTGCACTTTTTCTCATTAGAATACGATGAATGCGTAAAAGCATCGAGAAAAAGTTGAGGATCATTAATGTTAATGTTAAATTGCTCAGCGATATCTCTAAAGTTCATTCTGGAATCCTTCTTTAATTTTATTGACGATATCATGAGAAGTCATCTTATAAGCAACTTCTAAAGCACAAGAGAAAGAATAAGCGTCTGAATTACCATGCGCTTTAACAACGACGCCATTGACACCGAGTAAAATCGCTCCGCCATAAGATTTATAGTCCATTGATTTTTTCATATCTTTAAATCCGCCCGCGGAGAATAAATAGCCAATCATTGTAAAGATATTCTTATGGAAGGCTTTTTTAATAAGAGCTGACATCATTTTAGCTACGCCTTCGCTAGACTTTAAGAAAATATTGCCTGGATATCCTTCACTGACTAAAACATCAGCATCACCTTTTAAAGCTTCTCTCGCTTCAATATTCCCCTTAAAACCTGGGAAGTTATGTTCTTTTAATAATTTATAGGCTTCTTTACCAACCGGTGATCCCTTACCTTCTTCTACTCCATTAGAAAGAAGATAAGTATTCGGTTCCTTTACATTAAAAACAGTCTGAGAATAAATTCTACCCATCTTAGCAAATTGATATAATTGCTGAGGATTATTCTCATTAGAAGCTCCAATATCAAGAACGACTAATGGTGAACCATTTAAAGTAGGGAATGGAGAGGTTAAAGCTGCTCTTTCCACGCCTGGAATTAATTTTAACTTTAAAGTAGCTAATGAGAGGAAGCCTCCAGTAGACCCGGCGGAAACTCCGGCTTGAACATTTTCTTCAGCAAACAAATTAAAAACTTTCATCATTGAAGAATCTTTCATCCGCATCGCCTGCATCGCTCCCGACTCCATAGGAACAACTTGACTTGTCACAAAAGAATGAATATGTTTTTCATCTTTAAGCAATGATAAAGCCTCTTCAGATCCACAAGCATATATTTCGACATCTGAATGTTTTTTTAAAAATTCTTTGATACCAGCGGCAATAGCTTCTGGACCATTGTCACTACCCATTAAATCAACTGCGAGTTTAACCATTTTTATCGCTCCTTTTTAATAAATTATAGTAAAAGTAAAGTTAATAATAAATATATTTAGCCGTCATTAACGGCAGAAGTGGCTAGTTCTTGCTTAATTAAAGCGTAATATTTTTGATAAGATGGATTAGCTAAGTTATCCACAATCTTTTTCGCATCGTCTCTCGCGCATTCAAACATGCGAAAATCATCAACAATATTTAACGTTGCAAAAGAAGGAAATCCACTTTGTCTAACTCCAATCATATCGCCTGGTCCACGCATTTTCATATCTTCTTCAGCAATATGAAAACCATCATTAGAATCGACTAAAACGCTTAAACGCGGATCTTCATTTTCCGAAACTAATAAGCAATATCCGCTTTGTCCATCGCGTGAGACTCTGCCGCGGAGCTGATGAAGCGAAGCTAAACCAAACGAAGAAGCATTATAGATAATCATTAATCCGGCACTTAAAACGTTAATTCCTAATTCAATGACTGTCGTCGCGACTAGAATTAATTTTTTCTTATCGATAAAATCTTTTAAAATTCTCTCTTTTTCTTCGCTATCCATTTTGCCGTGGAGTAATAAAACTTGATTAGGAAATAACAAAGAATATTTTTCATAAATGGCTAGAACCGATTTTTCTTCATCATCGCCGCTTATTTTAGGTGCAACGATAAAAATCTGTCGGTTAGTTTCAAGCATTTCATGAATTAATAAATTAATTTCTGGTGAATCCGGTCTAACTATTTCTGTGATGACCTTTCTTTCCTCATGCGGGAAGGAAGCTAAAGTAGAAACATCTAAATCACCATAGATTGAGATAGCTAAAGTCCGAGGAATCGGTGTCGCAGACATTAAAAGCAAATCGCAGTTATCGCCTTTAGAAACTAATAAATTTCTTTGATTGACCCCGAATTTATGCTGTTCATCAATAATAGCTAAACCTAAATTATCATAGTAGACATCTTCCGAAAACAAAGCATGGGTTCCGACAACGATATCTGTTTGATGATTTATTAATTTTTCCTTAACTTCTTTTTTCTCTTTTAATGATAATGAGCCGATTAATAAATCAACCCTAATATTAAAAGGTGAAAAATACTTTTTGATATCTTCAAATTGTTGCCTAGCTAATGAATCAGTTGGCACCATAAATGCACCTTGGTTATGACGTAAATAATTCGCGTATAAACTAGCCATCGCCACTAAAGTCTTACCGCTTCCGACATCGCCTTGCAATAAACGGTACATTAGTTCATCTTTATTCATATCTAAGACAATTTCTCTAATTGCCGAAATTTGATCTTTAGTTAATTTAAAAGGCAACGATAAAATAAAATCATTAACTTTTTTGAGCTCTATTTTAGTTTTCTTTTGCAAAGGTAAACGTTTATTCTCTCCGCGACAAATTTGATTTTTCAAAGAAAAGGCTAAGCACTCATGGTATTTCAATGTTCTAAGAGCTAAACGGATTTCTTCTTTATTTTTTGGAAAATGAATCATCTTTAAAGCTTGATAATAATCTAAAAGATGGTATTTCTTTTTAAATTCATCAATCATTGGATCATTAATTAAGCCTTCGCATTTTTCTAATGTTCTTTTAACTAAATTACGATATACGCTTTGCGAAACACCTTCTAATAAATGATAAAGAGGTCTTAAAGCTTCTTCTGAAGAAATCACACCTTTTTTTAAAGACGTTAAATTGATTTCTTTACCTTTAAGAGAATATGTCCCGCTGACAGAATAAAGTTCACCAAACGTGAGCGTCTTCATCAAATATGGTTGATTAAAGATTTTCACTCGATAAAACTCATTATGATCAGAAATAAAAAAGAATTGAATTAATGAAAATTTTCCCTTATTTACTAAAACTGGATTAGACACTAACTTACCCAGAATTGTCACCTTTTCTTTATCGAGTAAGTCAAGTTCATCAGAATAAGTTTTGTCTTCATAACGATATGGGAGATATTTTAATAAATCTTCACTAGAATTAATACCTAAATGATTTAAAACAGTTAACAAATTGCTAGAAGTGGTTAATAATTTCATAGAATCATTATACCATTTCAAGTGATATATTCATTCAAAAACAAACTGATTTGTAGTATTATCAGTGAGGAAGAAATTATTATGAAACAAATGTCGGAATCAAAGTTTGTAATCTTAGCTTTAACTCTCGCTGGAGGATTACAAGATGCCTATTCTTACTTCGTAAGAGACCATGTATTCGCTAATGCCCAAACAGGTAATATCGTCTTACTTGGTTATTATTTAGTCGGTGGATCATTTTCTAACGCTATGCGCTACCTATTTCCAATTCTATCGTTCATCATCGGAGTATTTATTGCTGAATTAATCCATTCACTTTTAAAAAATAATCACCTACTACATTGGAGACAGATTGTTCTTTCTTTAGAAGTAGTCTTGCTCGTTGCAGCAGCCTTTATGAGCACGGAATTAAATATATTAGCTAACTCGCTTCTATCATTTGTCTGCGCTATGCAGGTATCAGCATTTAAAAAAGCGCATGAAAATAGTTTGGCGACAACGATGTGCATTGGCAATTTAAGATCGGGAACAGAATATTTTTGTCAGTTTTTAGTCCATCACGATAAAAAAATGCTCCATAAAAGCGGATTTTATTTCTTAATTATCATCTTCTTTTTTATCGGAGCAATTATCGGAGGATTATTATCTGAGCATTTAGGTATCTATACCATCTTAATTAGCGCAGGTGTCATCTTAATCTGCGATATCGCACTTTTCATTAAACCGCAGACTTCACCAGAAATAAAAGAGTAAAGAAAAGCTATGAACTTAATCATAGCTTTATTTTTTTATTCAACACCGACCATGAACGGATAAACCGGTTGATCGCCTTGCTTAACATCGACTTCGACTTCATCGTATTTATCACTTAATTCTTTAACGATAGCGTCGACTTCTGCTTCTTCAACACCTTCACCGATAATTAAAGTGATAATAGAAGAATAATCATCGACCATTTCAGCGATAATATTCTCTAAAGTTTCCTTTCTTGATGGAGTTGAGCAAACGATTTCTTTATTAACGATACCGATGTACTCGCCTTCTTTAATCTCAACACCGTTAACCGATGTATCCTTAATCGCATTAGTAACTTGACCAGATTTAACGCTTTCTAAGGCTGAAGTCATATCTTCAACATTTTGTTCAAAGTTTTCTTCAGGATTAAACATCATGCAAGCGACCAATCCTTGAGGAATAGTTTTTGAAGGAATAACCTTAACTTCAACACCTTCTGGAGCAACATCGCAGGCTTGAGTAGCTGCCATGATAATATTTGAGTTATTCGGTAAGATAAAGATTTTTTTAGCATTAACCTTCTTAATAGCTTCAACGAAATCTTCAGTTGATGGATTCATCGTCTGTCCGCCAGTGACAACATAATCCGCGCGGTATTCTTTAAATAAATCAGAAAGCCCTTTTCCGGATGCTACAGCGATAATTCCGTATTCCTTAGCTTCTTGTTTAACTTCTTCTTTTTCTTTGCCAGGTTCCTTTCCCTGATTGACTAATTCAGTATGCTGCTCGGACATATTTTCAACTTTAATTTTTACGAATTCACCGAATTGTTGAGCATAGTTAAGTAAATAACCTGGAATCAAAGTATGAACATGGACTTTGACGATATCTTCATCGCGAACGATAACAATTGAATTACCATGCGCTTGTAAAACTGAAGCAAACCGTTTTTCAACAAAGACTTTCTTACCTTGTGAAGAAGGATCTTCTGGAACTCTTAATAAGAACTCTGTGCAATATCCAAATTCGTCACCTTCAACTTCGGCACCTGCCATTTGATTTGGAGCGGATTCGGTGACGGTTGCCATATTCTTTTCAATGACATTGCCTTTTAAAGCTGAATAGAAACCTTCGAGAATTTTAACTAAACCAGTTCCTCCGCTATCGACAACGCCGACTTCTTTTAAAACCGGTAATAAATCAGGTGTATGAGCTAAGGAAATCTTAGCTTGTTTAATGAGGATTTCAAAGCATTCTTCAATGCTCATATTCTCTTCAACTTTATCGTTAAGTTCTTCACTAGCTTCTCTAATAACCGTTAAAATTGTTCCTTCAACCGGACGCATAACCGCTTTATAAGCTACATTCTTTCCGGAGATGAAAGCTTCTGCTAAACCGACAGCATCAACTTTTTCTTTGCCTTCTAATCCAGAAGCAAACCCTCTAAAGATTTGTGATAAGATAACACCGGAATTGCCTCTTGCACCCATTAATAAGCCTTTAGAAAAAGCTTTTGCAATATTATAAATGTTATTATCATTTCTATTTGCAACTTCCTTTGCGCCGGAAGAAATAGTTAAGTTCATATTTGTTCCGGTATCGCCATCAGGAACCGGGAAGACGTTTAATGCATCAACTTCCGGATAGCAATTAAATAAATTATTTGCACCGGAAATAATCATCTCTTTTAAAGTAAGTCCGTTTATAGTTTTCATTTATATAAATCCTCCGCTAGATATTTTTAATACCTTGGACATAGACATTAATTGCCTTAAATTTCAGGTGGAATTTCATTTCTAGATCATACTTGACCTTTTTTTGAACTTCACTGACAACTTCAGTGATTCTCACACCATACGCCACAACAATATAGAGGTCTATTTCAAATGTATTGGACTTATTTTTTCTAACGACGACATCTTTAGAGAAATCTGTTTTATTCAAATCGACATTTCCTGAAAAAGTCTTCTTATTCGTAACACCGATAACTCCATAACATTGAACCGCGGCATTACCTGCAACTGCAGCAATAGCATCTAGTGAAATATTAATCGCACCATATTGAGTTGGTTTGTCGATTGCCATAAAAAAACCTCCTTGTCTAGGTTTAATTAATTTTAGCATAATAGGGCCAAAACTAATAGACATTTTATAGCAAAAAGAAGATAAATACTATGCAATTTATCTTCTTCTATCTATTATTTTTAATAATATTAACTATTTTATAGCTGCTAAATCAATTTCAGTTGATCCAATATTATTAATATTACCTTCTAAAACATATTCAACAAGGTAACAATTTCCATCTTCTTCCACTAAATCTTCAAAAATAACACCTTCAACTTTTAAAGTATTATCGCTATTTAATGTTACTTTTAGAGATTCTCCAGGAAATGCATCATATTCACTTCCAAGCTGCTTCATAAAAGCATCAGCAAAGCAGATAAGCGCATCATATTCAACTGTTTGATAAGTATTTTCACCAGTTGCTTCAAATGACGTATTGCCGACTAAATCACCTAAGGTATAGAGATAATAGAGTTGATATTCACCAGTGCGAGAATCAACTAATTGATATGAATCACCATTTTTCTGATAATGCTCAGATCCGTTTTCAGTATTGATATAAGCGTCTTCAACAACTCCGTCAAGAGCCAAAGTCGCCCCATCTTCGGTAAATTTTTGTTCAAAAGAAATAATTCCGTCATCAATCGGAGTTTCGGAAATTTCTTCCGTATCCATATCGACTAAATACTTATTAACCTGCATTGTTCCGCTAAAAGTATAATTAAGACTCTCTGAGAAGTTTGCATCGATAAATGAAGTTAAATCAGTAAAGGAAGAAATTGTAGGTTCATAAAGATAAATAACAAAGCTATTATTACTATTCACTACCCCCAAACCAATTTCATAGAGATATCCATTTCCTTGGTAAGTCCATTTTTCTTGACCATACGGATTAACACCTTCGTTTTTCCAACCTCTTTCACTAAGCTTATCGCCATATGCAGCCATAATTTCCCGTGGATCTTGGTTAAGAGGAAGTAACAAGGATAAAGTGTTATCGTCTTCGCTAACTTGCCAACGGCCGTTTATAACATTGATAAACGGTAAAATATCTGCTGAAAGTTTCTCTTTAGCTAATAAAGCTTCCCCGCCTTCGACATCAGACCAAGCTTCTGCTTCTTTAAATGGAAGATAATCTTCAATATCATATCCCAATTCTGTTGTACCAATTGAAGATACCACTGTTTTTACTTCTACTTCAACTGTCTGAATGCCATACATTAAATATGAATTATAAGTAAACTCTGCTCCAGATGAAGTTAAAGTAATAGCAAATGTACCCGGATTTGGAAAAAGCCCAAGAGAATAGGACATTATATTTTCTGGAAGCATTGAATAGAGATCTATATAATATAAGCCTTCAATATTCGGTAAAACATACTTTCCGGCTGCAAAATCAAACATGTTAGCTAAATATCCAAACGACGGCAAAAGATCAGCATAATCGCCTGTAACCGGTCTTTGTAACCCTTCTAATTTATTATTGCTTAACATCACCTCAACATATTGTTGATTATCAAGTTTCAATACCCCAGCAGTCCCCGCTCCAGGAATATTATAGATGAAACCATCTTCAGTAACCTTTTCATCCATTGAAACTAGCTGATTATTATTATAAGTAATAGTTGATGTAAGACTATAATTATTCTTTTGAAGCGAAGATAATACTTCTTGTAAAGCAGCACTTTCTGCAGTAGAAGGACGGACTGTCAGTTCAGGTATACCCATTTCACTTTTATCTTTTAAAACAAAATCAAAAGTAGCAATAAACTTTTCGTCATAGCTAAGCATCTCTTCACTAACGAGAGATAAACTATTGATGGTACCATCTTCACCTAAAGTTAAAGTTAATGATTTACTAATAAACCCATATCCGGTTAATAAACCAGAAAGAGAATTTTTTAAATCCTCAGTAAGTCCAACAGATACTTCATCACCATCTAAAGTTAACGTTGATTCCTCTAAATTTAGGAAAGGCTGAGAAAAATTATCAGCAAAAACAACATTTTCTCCTGTCTCAGAATCAACAACGTTTTCCTCGTCAATAGAGTTAGTAAATGGATTTAAACTTCTAATTACCGCTAAGCCATCTTTATTGCAATAATAATCAATTAATGTACCATCAACAGGCTGGCCATCAACAAAATACTCTAAATACTTCCTTTCTGATGAAGCCAAAGCTTTGATACCTAAACTTACCCCTGTTCCATCTTCATAAGTCAATTTCAATGTGCCTTCATAGCAAAGCTCTGAAGTTTTTAATTGATTGAGAACATCTGTCAAAACATTTTGAGTAGAATCTAATGATGAATTGTCAGAAATAGTACTATCTGAAGTCAGATTAGAACTTGAAGAGGTCACGCTGCTAGTAGGTCCGTTACAGGAAAATAAAAAAGCAGCTGTTAAAATAAGTAAAAATTGTTTTTTCATAATATCAAATCCCTTAATGCATAAATCATACATAAAGTATATGTTTTACACAACTAAATAGGTAAATATACATAAAAAAAAAGAGCCCGGCAACTTGCCGCTCTCTCTTGCGATACCA
>CALVJL010000010.1 GCA_944332075.1 uncultured Bacilli bacterium | reverse complement strand
ACGTTGTTTTCGTAATTTCTTCTTCTACTCAGTTTTCAAAGATCAATCGCTGCCTTATTGCTCTCGCTTGCGACAGCTTTTTTATAATACTACACCGACAAGTTATTGTCAACAAGAAATTTCACTTTTTTTAAGTTATCTTTTTGCTTGTTGCTTTCTTGCGGTCAGCTTTTATATATTGCCATAACAAAAAGGTTAAATCAAGAACTTTTTTCACAAATTTTCGTTATTTTTTGTATATTTTTGATAAAGCGCTTTCTTCTCTTAAAGAAGAAAAAATGAAGGCTGAAAGCCTCTATATATATTTATATAATAAGAAAAGAAAAACCCGGATATCCGGGTTAATTTTAATTTCTTCTTGATGCTGCGATTAATGGAAGTATTCTAACGAAGATATAAGCAAAATCTACGTATAGATTAATCGCCATAAATAGCGCTAGATTTGTTTGATTAAACCGAAGCTCATTCATTCTTCTTAATCTATTGAAGTCAACAGCGACAAAACCGATAACTACCGCCAATAAAACATAAGAGATAATCCAATCAACTGTTGAACTAGCAACAAAGATATTAATAATTGAAATGATTATAGCTCCGAACATTAACATTGCTAATGTCGCACCAAATCCTTCCAAACTTCTCTTTGTTAAATAGCCAAACAATCCCATTACTCCGAAAATTGCTCCAGTTACCAACAATGCATATCCCATTGTTTCTAATGGGTAAATCAAAGTAAACGATGAGAGAAGCACTCCCCAGGCTAACGAATAAATTACAAACAGGATAATCGGAACCACTTTACTTTGTGATCTAAGAATTAAAAAATTAATAATAAATGAAAGAACTAGCAAGACAATAGCGGATCCGATAAATATTCCATAGAATAAATCAGTAGCCTTTGCCGCAATTAAAAGATATGGTAATCCAACAGCTGTTCCCCCGCTAATTAAAATTGCTAAGCAGAGATAGAGCATTGTTTTAGCAGTTAATGATGCGCTACTTGATGACGATGCAGCAAATGGATTATGGCTGCTAGTCGCAGCTTGATTATTGTCATTATTATCAAAATATACTTGAGGCATAAAAAATCCTCCTTTCAAGTCCATGATAACCATGGTAATGTTGATAATATCAATATTTTTTTAACTATTTATTAACTTTATACAAAAAAGGCAGACCGTGATACCCTCCTTTTCACAATCTGCCATTTTTTCATCAATTATTTAATTATTTTATTATTCAGCAAGATTTTTAACCATTGCTTCAAATGAATCAATCTTTAATGAAGCACCGCCGACTAATGCACCATCAACATCTTTTTGATGGAGATAACCTTTAACATTTTCCGGCTTAACCGATCCACCATAAAGAATCATGACATCTTCTTCAGCGCCAGGATACATTTCTTTGATAGTTTCTCTGATGAAAGAGCAAATGTCTTCAGCGATTTCGGTTGAAGCATTTTTACCAGTTCCAATTGACCAAACAGGCTCATAAGCGATAATGACTTTTCTAACGCATTTTTCGCAAAGAGATGCTAAACCAACTCTAACTTGTTCTCCAACGATTTCTTTAGTTTTTCCCGCTTCGAATTCAGCTAAAGTTTCACCGACGCAATAAACAGGTACCATATCGTTTTCTAAGAGTTTTTTGATCTTTTTATTGCATTTTTCGTTGGTTTCATTATCATAAGTTCTTCTTTCAGAGTGTCCGATAATGACATGGTCAATTTTTAATTCCTTTAACATTGGAATTGAAATTTCACCGGTAAAAGCACCATGATCTTCAAAATGGCAGTTTTGAGCTGCAACAATCATATCCTCACTATTTTCTTTAACAACTGCTAAAGAGAGGTAAGTAGGTGCGACACCGACTAAAATATTATGTTCTTTGGCGTAATGGGCGATACCATGAGAAGCTAAAGCGAATTCTTTGGCTTCAGCAATGGTTTTATTCATCTTCCAGTTGCCTAAAAGTAATTTTTTTCTCATGTTAGTCACCAATGACATCGATTCCAGGTAAGTGGCCATCGTTTTCAATCATCTCCAAAGATGCTCCGCCACCAGTAGAAACATGTGAGAATTCATCCTTGTAACCAAATTGTTTGCAAGCAGAAGCAGAATCGCCGCCGCCGATAACTGTAAAGGCTTTACCTTTTAATTCAGCACAAGCTTTGCAGATAGCAATAGTACCAGTTTGGAATTGTTTCTTTTCGAAAACACCAACAGGTCCATTCCAGAAAACGGTCTTAGCTTTCTTAATTTCATTAACATAAGCTTCGATAGTCTTAGGTCCGATATCCATTCCTTGATATCCATCAGGAATTTCATCACTATTGATAATCTTGATATCGGTTGGGTTATCAAAATCATTAGCTATGACTGTATCAATTGGAAGCATAATCTTTCCAGTTTTATACATCTCCTTAGCATATTCTAATTGATCGTCTTCGACTGGTGAATGACCAACTTTATGACCTATAGCTTTTAAGAAAGTATAAGCCATAGCGCCGCCGATAATAATTTTATCGCATTTCTTAACTAAAGAATCGATAACTTTAATCTTATCAGAAACTTTAAATCCACCTAAAATTGCGATGAAAGGACGTCCGTCATCATCAACATGGACAACTTTTCCTAATGATTTAACTTCTTTTTCAACAAGGTAACCAATAGCTGTTTGCTTTCCTTCTTTTCTTAAAATTTCAGGAACGCCATATGTTGAAGCGTGAGCTCTATGAGCAGAACCGAAAGCATCCATAACGAAAGCATCGCATAAAGAAGCCCATTCAGCTGCTAAAGCTGGATCATTTTTAGTTTCGCCTTTTTCATAACGAGTATTTTGCATTAAAAGAACTTCGCCATCTTTTAATGAAGCGACAGCTGCTTTTAATTCTTCGCCATGAGTAGCTGGGCAGAACTTAACATCCATGCCAAGTAATTCACCAAGTCTCTTAGCGACCGGTGCCATATTATTTTTCTTCTTTTGTTCTTCGCATTTAACAGGATCTTTGTGATCAACTTTTCCTAAGTGAGACATTAAAACGACTTTCGCGCCTTTTTGTAATAACTCTCTGATAGTAGGAAGAGCTGAGACGATTCTGTTATCATCGCTGATGACGCCGTTAACAAATGGGACGTTGAAATCGCAACGGACTAATACGGTCTTATGAGCGACATCTAAATCTCTAACTAATTTCATATTATTCTCCTTATATAAATAAAGCACCCGAGAATCCGGGTGCTCTTTTTTACGTAATTAAATTATCGTTATTATTCGCTACCCTAGTGATAGAGACTATTTGCTTAAAATTTCAGCGTACTTCTTAGCAAGTCTCATCATTTGGCAAGTATATGAATATTCATTATCATACCAAGCGACGACTTTAACGAATTGTTCGCCTTCTGGGTTGTCATAGATCATTGTTTGAGTTGCATCAAATAATGAACCACATGTGATACCGATGATATCGCTAGAAACGATTTGATCTTCAGTGTATCCTAAGACACCCTTTAATGCGCCTTCTGAAGCTTCCTTCATAGCAGCGTTCATTTCTTCAACAGTGACTTTCTTATTTAATTTTAATGATAAGTCAACTAATGAACCATCGAGAACTGGAACACGGACAGCACCGCCTTGTAATCTTCCCTTTAATGATGGGATAACAAGGTTGATAGCTTTAGCAGCACCAGTTGTAGTAGGAACGATGTTTTGAGCAGCAGCTCTACCTCTTCTTAATTGTCCTTTCTTAGGAAGGTCAAGAGTAGTTTGGTCATTTGTATATGCGTGGACAGTAGTCATGAAACCACCAGTAACACCGAACTTGTCTTCGATAACCTTCATAACAGGGCCTAAGCAGTTAGTAGTGCATGAAGCACCAGAAATAACCTTCATGTCAGCTGTTAAATTATCAGTATTGACACCATAGACGAAAGTAGGAGTTTCTTTATCTGATGGAGCGGAGATGATGACACCTTTTGCACCGCCAGCGGTGACGTGGATAACTGCATCCTTAGCGCCTTTTAATCTACCTGTGCATTCAAGAACGATTTCAGCACCATATTTTGCCCATTCAAGTTTTGATGGATCAGGATTACCGATAACTGGGATTTCCTTGCCATCAACAACGATAGCTGTTTCAGTGCATGAAACTTCGTGGTTGAAGGTTCCGTGAGCAGAATCGTACTTAAGTAAGTAAGCTAATTCTTTTGGACTTGTTAAATCGTTGATAGCAACAACTTCAAATCCGCCGTCTTCGTAAGCTCTTCTTAAAGCTAAACGACCAATACGGCCAAAACCATTAATTGCAATTTTAACTTTATTTGACATTCAAAATGTCCTCCTTATTTTTGCAACTATATTATAGTTAAATTTGTTTGTTTTTGTCAAAGGGTTAATGCGTATTTGTTTTCACTTTCAATAAAAAAATATCGATTGTAAAAAATGATATTTTAAAGTCATTGGCACAAGCCAAGAATGTTTATCTTCAATCGATATTTTCAGAGCTAAGTTGATAATCGCGTATATTATAAAATAAGGTTGATAAATCTATGTCTAAAGCGATAGCAATCTTTCGCAAAATCTTTAATGTTGGATTGCGTCTTCCATTTTCTAAATCATTTAAATAATTTCGGTTTATCTCAGCTTTTAAAGCCAGATCTAATCCAGACAAACCTTTTTTCTTTCTTAGATAAGCAATTCTTTTTCCAAGCTGATAATAAATATCAACGCTCTCCATTTTTTGCCTCCAAATATTTTTCATGAATTTTTTTAAAAAGGTGATTAACTCCGGATTTTGAAAGAGCAATCTTGAATTCCTTTTCCATAATATCCGCAAGAGAAGTCAATGATTCATCTTGATTAGCAAGTCTTATTTCGCAAAGCAGTCTTTCTTTATCACTAAGTTGATAATAATATGGAGTTTCTTTTAAATAATTTATTTCTTCAATCTGCGCTTTTGCTTTTTCTAATGTTTTTTTATAATTCGCGTTATAGCAAATTTGGATACGATTATCATTATTCAAATAATCTTTCATGATTCTCTCATTTTCAAATTGCAATAATGTGTTATGTGCATAAATAATTGATAAAAATGTTGCAATCTGTTCCGCTCTTTTTAAATAAAGAATAAACTTTTGCTTTCTAGCAATCATTTTAAAATCCATTTTACGATTGTTTTTAAACTTTTGAAGGACATGAAGAAGAGAGGTAGCGTCATCTTCGCTAGGTAAAGCGAGCTGCAAATGATAGTTACGAGAAGACGGGGAGTTAACTGATCCCGAAGCTAAAAAGACGCCTTCAATAAAGTTTCTCACTAATTCATCATTAATCGATAATTTAGGGAAAACAAACATTCCATCGCTCATCAATTTTAAATCTTCTAAAATATCCAAAACTTTTTCTTGAATTTTCAAAGAATAAATGACACCCTTATCAAGTTTCATTTTTCGATAATAGGAAGAAGATGGTGTAACATCATATAACCTTTTAAAAGACGTAAATAAAAACATTGCAATCTTAGAATTTTCGCTATGAAGCGATAAAGATATGCCGCCTATACTAATAGAAATATCACCGCTAGCCTTGATAAATCCGCTAAGAACCGCTTTTAATTCTTCTTCGCTATACTCGCGACCGCATATTTCTTCCTTAATTAATTGAGTGAAAGTTGTTGCTTGAGGAATCATAAATTATCACTTTCTAGAATTAAGATAATCAATTATGGACTGTGAAGCATTCGCACCATCACCGATAGCTACGGCAATTTGACGTAGCTTTTTATCAGTGACATCGCCGCCAGCAAAAAATCCCGGTACATCAGTTGACATATCAATCTTAACCTTAACGTATCCTTTTTCATTTAAAACTTCTTTAAAAGAAATAATATCCGTAGCAGGTTTAGCTCCGACATATTCAAATAATGCCGCGACATTTAAAGTTTTTAATTCTTTTGTCTCGAGATTTTCAACAATAAGAGATGAAAGTTTTTCTTCGCCATGGCATTCTTTTATAACATATGGAGTAAGTATTTCGACATGCGGATCACTTTTGACCATTGAAACATATTGAGCTGATCCTCTAAATTCATTTCTCCGATGAATTAAATAAATTTTGTCGGTAATTTTAGAAAGATATAAGGTTTCTTCTAAAGCAGAATTCCCGCCTCCGACAACGGCCATCGGCTGTCCTTTAAAAAGGTTTCCATCGCAAATCGCGCAATTAGATATTCCTTTATGTAAAAACTTTTCTTCATTAAGAACATTAAGATGCAAATCCTTAGTTCCTAAAGCGAAAAAAACCGTTTTACATTGATATGTTTCGTTATCAGTAGTAACGATAAAATCATCATTTTCTCTTTTTACTTCTTTTGCTTCTTCAAACTGAACATCAATTTGATTATGTAAAAGATCTTCGTATAGAGCAAAAGCGAAATCAACACCGGAAATATGCTTAAATGGAGGATAGTTATCCACATCAGCTGTCAAATTAACTTTTCCGCCAACTGAACCTTTTTCAATAAGAACAAAATCAATATTTGCTCTTTTTAGATATATCGCGCAAGTAACACCCGCTGGTCCAGCGCCTAAAATAACTACATCAATCTTTTTCATTGTCCACCCCCGGAAATAAATTTAATAAATCAAGAAAGGAAGATATTTTAATTTTTATCGGATAATTTTTTAAATCGCGGTTAACATACGTAACTAATCCGCCTTGAGCATGCGCATCTTCAGCAGCTAAATAATCAGTTAAATTATCACCTAAATAAAAGCATTCTTCTGGTTCTATATTAAATATTTTACAAATTTTGATTATGCCTTCACCGCTAGGTTTGGCTTTGGAAACATCATCAAGAGAAATAAAAGCATCAAAGAGATTTTTAATATTTAAAGTCTCAACCATTTGAATTAACGACTCTTTTAATCTAGATGTAACTAATCCTATTTTATACCCGCGTCTTTTTAATTCTTTTATCACATCTTCAGCATATGGATATAGATATGCAAATTCTTTAGTATGAGCATAAGCATATTCATGATAAGCTTTTTCCAATATATCAAAATCTTCTTTAAAGTATTTCGGAAACATTTCTTTCAATGTTGGTCCAAGAAAAGAATTTAAAACATCATCAGTTAAATTAAAATCATTCCGATAAATTTTAAAAAGATGAGTATATGATTTTTTTACTAGTTCATCTGTATCAACTAAAGTCCCATCAAGATCAAAAACAATTGCTTTAATCATTTTGATCTCCTTTTTCATTTGTCTTATCTTCTTCACCTTTATTTTCTTTTAAATTAGGTTCTTTATTTTCTAAGGTTTCTTCTTGTTCTTTTTCAGCATTGGCTAAATCGGCAACATTAAGCGATTCTTTGCTAGCCTCTGTTCCCTCGATAACATTTGTTGATAGAATAGGCTGTTTCTTTTTAAGATACTTTTCGTAAATATGGCATAAGACAATCCCGGCAACACCGACAACAACAAAAACAATAGACATTATAACTGAAGTATAGTCACCCATTATATAACTATTATTTCGCATCGGCTCGAGAATAGCTCTAACTATTCCGTACCAAATAAGATATGAGAAAGCTAAATCACCATTAGCTAAATGTAAAACATTATGTGTCTTCTTTGATAAGAACTTAAATAAAGCCGGTATACCATAAGTAATTATAAAGAATCCTGCGACATTAATAATTCCTTCAATTAAGAAAAGTGGTAACACCATTTCATTAGGACCACCTTCGCATAGATATTTATAACTATCACCTACAGTTTCCCAAGCCGTTCCAGTTTTATTAATTTGAATGGTCAAACGATCTTGAATAAAATTAGGTAACCATGACCAATATTTGCTATCGACGCAGAAACCATAAACTTCTTGATTAAAGAAATTGCCCCACCGACCAATGGCTTGGGCGATCAAGATAGTCGGAACGATGCAGTCTGCCGCTAGTAAAACCGGAATATTCGGTCTTCTTTTAATCATAAAGATGACCCCGGCAACAACTCCAGCGATAACTCCGCCTTGAATAGCTAATCCGCCTTCCCAAATAAAGAATACTTTATACCATGGTCTAGATGCGAATTCTGCACTCCACTGAGCGATAACATACCAAATACGCGCGCCGACAATTCCGCAAGGAAAAGCGATATAGAAAAGATTTTCTATTGCCTCAGGATCAAATCCTTTTTTCTTTAAAAAATGCTGCGATAACTTATAGGCAACAATCGCACCAACAATAATACAAATCGCATAAAAGGCAATATGTAAGTTACCAATATAAATTCCAGACGGAATAAAAAACAAGCTATTCATAATTACCCTTTCTTTTTAAGTAACAATTCATTCATTCTATTTTCAAATTCGAAAGTTGAATCGATACCTTGATCTTTTAATTTAAGATTAGTGACGGCGACTTCAATAATTTCTGCCATTGAACGGGCACCCGAAACCGGTAAATTCAATAAAGGAACATTGACGCCTAAGATATTTAAATATTGGACTGAATTACCTAAGCGGTCATAAACATTTTCCTTTTTAAAAGGCGTTAATTTAATCGCATACATAATTCTTTCTTCTTTACTCAGAGAATTAATTCCGAAAAGTTTAGCGATATCTATAATTCCAATACCTCTTACTTCCATCACCCCGGTTAATAAATCTGGAGCTCTTCCGATTAATTTACCTCTAATCAATGTAATATCAACGCGGTCATCGGCAATTAGCTTATGACCTTTTTTTATTAATTCCAAGGTTGTTTCAGATTTTCCAATTCCCGATTCCCCGAGAATTAAAACACCCATTGAATATATTTCAAGCAAAGAAGCATGTAAATTAGTCGTCGGGGCTAAAGCTTCCTGCAGATAAGTAAATGTCTGAACAATTAAATCACTAGTCCGCATTCCAGTAGACAAAACTGGACAATGATTTTTTCTAGCGATTTCAAGTAAAGCTTTTGGGCATTCAAGTGATGAACAGATAACAATACCTGGGCATTCTTCAGATGTTAAAAATTCATAGACTTTTCTTAACCGTTTTTCATCATGATCATTAATATATTCAATTTCTCTGTTACCGAGGATAACTAATCTATGACGTTCGCTCGACTTAAAAACGCCGCAGAGTTCAAAACCCGGACGGTTAGTAGCCATTTCTGAAATAGTTCTAGAAGAAATTTCTTCATATCCGCAAAGAACTGTTAATCCGAAATGATTAATATAAGTTTCGACAGTAATAGTCTTATTAGTCATAATCCTCCTTTTTTAAAATCATACAAAAGTAAATAGTCACTTGCAATTAAATTGAGTTCATCCGCTTTTTATCGCGCTCAAGAATCTTCTTTAAATATATACCGGTATAAGATTTTTCACATTTAGCGACTTCTTCAGGTGTTCCTGTAACAACAACTTGTCCACCATTTTCTCCGCCATCAGGTCCTAAATCAATAATATAATCTGCGCATTTAATTAAATCTAAGTTATGTTCAATAACCAATATAGTGTTGCCGCCTGCAACAAACGATTTCAAAACATCGAGTAAACATCTAACATCATCAATATGTAAACCGGTAGTCGGTTCATCAAGAATATAAAGTGTATTACCGGTAGCTCTTCTTGATAATTCAGCAGCTAATTTGACTCTTTGAGATTCACCGCCAGAAAGGGTAGTTGAAGATTGGCCGAGTTTAACATATCCTAAACCGACATCGCAAAGCGTTTTAATCTTCCGGTAAACAGCGGGGATATTTTCAAAGAAGTTCTTCGCTTCTTCACAAGTCATCTCTAAAACATCATAAATATTTTTACCCTTATAAGTAATCTCTAATGTTTCATCATTATAACGTTTGCCGTGGCATTCTTCGCATTCGACAAAAACATCTGGGAAGAAAGACATACTGATGCGTTTAACCCCGTCTCCTTCACAAGCTTCACATCTGCCGCCTTTGACATTAAAAGAGAATCTACCCTTGGTATAGCCGCGTGCCCGAGCTTCGACAGTCGAAGCAAATAAGTCGCGGATATCATCAAAGACACCAATATAAGTTGCTGGATTACTACGCGGAGTTTTTCCAATCGGATCTTGAGAAATATTAATAACTTTATCAATATACTCAATACCTTTAATTTCTTTTACTTTTCCCGCATTTTCTTTACCGCGGAATAATTTATTATAAACATTTTTATAAATTACCTCGTTCACCAACGTAGATTTACCAGATCCTGATACTCCAGTTACGCAAGTAAAGCTACCTAGAGGAATTTTGACATTAATCTTCTTTAAATTATTGCATTCTGCACCGATTACTTCTAAAAAGTGTCCATTACCTTTATTTCTATATGGCGAATAAGGAATAAATTTCTTGCCGGATAAATATTGCCCGGTCAAAGAATTTTCATTTTTCATCACTTCTTCAACCGTACCGGCTGCTACAACTCTGCCTCCGTGCACACCAGCGCCAGGCCCAATGTCAACTAAGTAGTCGCTTGCAAGCATTGTATCTTCATCGTGTTCAACAACAATTAAGGTATTACCTAAATCGCGCATTTTTTTCAAAGAAGAAATTAAACGGTCATTATCTTTTTGATGTAAACCAATTGATGGTTCATCGAGAACATATAAAACACCTGTTAACCGCGAACCAATTTGAGTAGCTAAACGAATTCTTTGAGCTTCGCCGCCAGATAATGTCGTAGCAATTCTTCCTAACGTTAAATATTCAAGTCCAACATCGATTAAGAAGGAAATTCTATTCTTAATTTCTTTTAAAACTAGTGAAGCGATTTGCTCTTCTTCTTTAGTCAATGTCAATTCATCAAAAAATTTATAAAGTTTATTAAGTGGTAGCTGACATACATCATTAATATTTAATCCGCCAATTCTGATAGACAGAACTTTTTCATTTAATCTAGCACCGTGACAAGTCGGGCACTCGTGGTCTCTTAAAAAGCTGCGATACCATCTTCTATTAAATTCAGATTCGGTTTCCGGATATAATCTTTCAATTCTATTTGCAATACCTTCAAAGCCGCGCTTATATGAAGTATGACCGCTGCTTAATTTAACCGGTATTTCAATATCATCACCGCTTCCGCGCAACAAGATTTTTCTTTGTTCTGGGGTCAATTCACGATACGGAACATCCATTGGTATGCCATAATAAAGGCAAACATACTTAAATTGCTGCCAGTCAAGATTATTATTTTGCATGCTGCCTTTTAAAAAGGCAATTGCACCTTGATTAAGAGTTAAATCCATATTTGGAACTAGTAAATCTTCAGCCACTTCACTTTTTAAACCAATTCCACCGCAAGTTGGACATGCTCCAAGAGGGTTATTAAAAGAAAATAATCTCGGTTCAAGAGGTGGCACACTAAATCCGCATATCGGACACGAAGCTTTATCAGAATATAGGCTTTCTTTTCCGTTTTGATCTTCAATAATTACATATCCAGAAGATGCTTCCAAAGCATTTTCAATTGATGCAGCAATTCTTGTTTTCTTTTCTTCAGAAAGAACAATTCTATCGATAACAATATCAATAAAATGTTTCTTATTTTTTTCTAGAGGTGGTATTTGTTCATAGCGATATGTTTCTCCATCGACTTTAAAACGTGAATAGCCCTGCTTAAAGAATTTTTCTAATGTATCCTTATGAGTACCTTTTTCGTTTTTTACTAAAGGAGAAAGAATATTAATTTTTTCGCCTAATTGATGATTATTAAAAATGATATCAATGATTTGTTTAGGTGTAAATTTAACTATTTTTGTATGATGTTCTGGGCAATAAGCAACACCAATACGAGCAAAGAGAACCCGAAGATAGTCATAAATCTCTGTAACTGTTCCAACTGTGGAACGCGGGTTATGCGACGTAGTCTTTTGATCAATTGAAATAGTAGGCGAAAGTCCTTCAATCGAATCGACGTCAGGCTTTTCATTTCCACCTAAAAATTGTCTAGCATAACTAGATAAAGATTCTAAATATCGTCTTTGTCCTTCAGCATAAATGGTATCAAATGCTAAGGTGGATTTTCCCGAACCAGAGACACCAGTAAATACGATTAATTTATTTTTTGGGAGCGTCAAATCAATATTTTTTAAATTATTTTCTCTAGCTCCCTTAATAATGATTTGATCTTTTTCCACGTTAAATCACCTCGCCTTGTTATTTTACTACACATGTGAATAATAATCACATTTTTATTATTTGAATTATCAAAATCCTAATTATATAATAATTAGCAAAGGAGAAAAGCAAATGAATGAATCAAATCAAAGGCAATTTAGAATAACCGGTTTAACAATTTCTTTAATCGGTATTATAGTTGGCTTATTATTTGTTTTATTAAGCGGTGAAATTCTAGCAAATATCGTTTTTATCATTATCGGAGTTTTAATTATCGCTTTTACTTTGCCAGCATTTATACAGTCAATTAAAGATTTGCATTATCGCACACCTGTAGCCTATAGCCAATTTGCGGGAGCATTAATAACCATCATTTCCGGGATTATTTTAATTTTTTGGCACGATGCTTTAACTTGGATAATTTCCATATTAATTTTAATTTTTTCTTTAATTAGAATTATTATGGCTAAAAGTAGTTGGTCTGAAGAATTAATTCATCAAATACCTGCAATTATCTTTGCAATTATTATTTTGGTAATAGGTATCGGTGGAGTACTTGATATCATTTTAGATATAATCGGCTATATTCTTTTAGTGCTTTCATCAATCTACTTCGTCATCTCTTTAGTTGCTTTAATTAGGAAAAAATAGTATGACAAAATTATTAATTAAATTATTTGTAAAAAATTCAGAAAATATCAATGATAGCAAAGTTAGGGAACACTATGGCTTACTAGCCTCCATCTTTGGAATCGTTAGCAATATTGTCGTCTGTTTAATGAAATTAATTCTCGGATTAATATTTGGACTTATCTCCCTTGTCGCAGATGGTTTAAATAACTTAACTGATGCTGGAAGTTCTATTGTTAGTCTAGTCGGCTTTAAATTATCCACAAAACCAGCCGATTCTTCTCACCCATTCGGTCATGCAAGAATTGAGTATATCGCTGGATTAATCGTTTCATTAATTATCGTCTTTGTCGGAGGTGAATTGATAATTTCTTCAGTTCAAGACATTATTTCTTCTTTTAGTGAAGAATTTGTTCCTCTATCAGATTTATATTTCTATATCACTTTATGCGCTTTGGCAGTTTCTATTTTAATTAAACTATATCAAGGATTATTTTATAAAAAGATTGCTAAAAGAATCTCCTCAGCGACTTTACTCGCGGCTGGATGTGATTCCCGTAACGATGTAATCGCAACGTCTGCTGTTTTAATTGGTTTAATCATTTCTAAAATATTTTCTTTCTATATTGATGGATATTTGTCATTAATTGTTGGCCTATTCATCTTAGTTAACGGAATTAAATTAATTATTGAAACATCTAATCCTTTAATTGGTGAAAAACCAAGTGAGGAGTTAATTCAAAAATTTATTAAAATTATCAAACGTGAAAAAAATATTCTTGGATATCACGATTTACAAATTCATTCATATGGTCCAAATATTTATTTTGCGACATGCCATGTTGAAATTGATGCTCGGAAAAATATTTTAGAGACCCATGACTTAATTGATAATGTAGAAAAAGAAATTCAAAGAGAATTAAACGTTATCACCACCCTGCACATGGATCCAATCGTCATCGGCGATCCATTGACAGATAAAATTAAAGGGGAAGTTACCTCTGCTTTGAAAGACATTCCATATATTCTCAATATTCATGATTTCCGCGTTGTTAAAGGACCAACTCATATCAACGTCGTATTTGATGCCTTAATCAAAAATGAAAAAAATCTTTCTATTGAAAAAGCAATGGAAGAAATTCATGATAAGGTTGTTTCTATCAGCGATAAATACAATCCTGTTATAACTATTGACTACGACTATACATCTTACGTCAGCAAAGAAAAGGAAGAAGAATAAAATAAAAGCATCTGACCGATAAGCCAGATGTTTTTTTATTACATTGATTCGTGAATTGTTCTCTTGATAACTTCATCTTGTTGCTCTTTAGTAAGCTTGATAAAGTTAACAGCATATCCAGAAACTCTGATTGTTAATTGAGGATATTTTTCAGGATGTTTTTGAGCATCTAATAAGGTATCGCGGTTGAATACATTAACGTTTAAATGATATCCTCCGTCTCCGACATATGCGTCGAGCATATTAACTAAATTATCTACTTTATTGGACATTTTTTTACCTCCTTATATTAATCATCTTTTCCAAGTGAATTAGGTGTAATTGAGAATGTATTTGAGATTCCATCTCTAGCGTAATCATAAGGCAGTTTCGCTACTGATTCAAGTGAAGCTAAGGCTCCGTTAGAATCTCTGCCGTGCATTGGATTCGCTCCTGGAGCTAAAGCTTCTCCAGCTCTTCTACCATCTGGAGTATTACCAGTATTCTTGCCATATACGACATTAGAGGTAATAGTCAAAATGGACATTGTTGGGATTGACTCGCGGTAAGTATAATGCTTTTTGATTTTGTTCATAAAGGTCTTAACTAACCAAACAGCGATTTCATCAACTCTATCGTCGTTATTTCCATATTTAGGGAAATCTCCTTCCGTACGGAAATCAGTAATTAATCCTTCTTCATTTCTAATTGGATAAACTTTAGCATATTTGATTGCCGATAATGAATCAACCGCGCAAGATAATCCGGCAATACCGGTAGCAAAGAATCTTCTAACTTTTGAATCATGTAAAGCCATTTCTACTGCTTCATAAGAATATTTATCGTGCATATAATGGATGACATTTAAGGCATTAACATATACGCCTGCTAACCATTCCATCATATTGTCATATTTTTGTACGACATCTTGGTAATCAAGAGCGTCATCAGATGTGACTTTTGCAAACCTTGGAGATACTTGAAGAGGCTTGCCGGTGACTTTATCTTTTACTAATTCATCCGCGCCGCCATTTAATGCGTAGAGAAGGCATTTAGCCAAATTAGCTCTAGCACCGAAGAACTGCATATCTTTTCCGACTCTCATTCCGGAAACGCAGCAAGCAATCGCATAATCATCGCCTAACTCAGGACGCATTAAATCATCGCTTTCATATTGAATTGAAGATGTTTTAATTGATAAATCAGCACAGAAACGCTTAAAGCCTAATGGCAAACGCTTTGACCAAAGAACTGTTAAGTTAGGTTCTGGAGCTGGTCCTAAATTAGTTAATGTATGAAGAATTCTAAATGAAGTCTTAGTAACTAAGGTTCTGCCGTCAATTCCCATTCCTCCGATAGATTCTGTAACCCAAGTTGGATCGCCAGAGAATAATTCGTTATAGGCTTTTGTTCTCATGAATTTAACGATTCTTAATTTCATAACTAAGTGATCAATTAATTCTTGAGCTTCTTTTTCAGTAATCAAACCCTTTTTTAAATCTCTTTGAATATAAATATCAAGGAATGTTGTATTTCTGCCAATTGACATAGCTGCTCCATTTTGATCTTTAATTGCAGCTAAATATCCAAAATATAGGAACTGAATAGCTTCTTTTGCAGTCTTTGCCGGTTCAGAAATATCATAGCCATAACTAGCTGCCATTTCTTTTAAAGCTTTTAAGGCATTAATTTGTTCCATTAACTCCTCGCGGTCACGAATAGTATCAGGACGCATCTCACCTTCTAATAAAGAACGATCGTTTTCTTTATGACGGATTAAATAATCAATTCCGTAAAGTGCAACTCTACGATAATCACCAATAATTCTTCCGCGGCCATAAGCATCTGGTAATCCAGTAAGAATATGAGCAGTACGGCATCTTCTCATTTCTGGTGTATAAGCATCAAAGACACCTTGGTTATGTGTTTTACGATATTTTGTAAAAATTTCTTTAACTTCTGGGTCGATTTGATAGCCATAAAGCGATAAAGCTTGTTCAGCCATTTTAATGCCGCCAAAAGGTTGGAGTGATCTTTTAAATGCAACGTCTGTTTGTAATCCGACAATTTTTTCTAATTCTTTATCTATATATCCAGGTCCATGGCTAGTGATTGTAGAAACAATTTTTGTATCAGCATCAAGAACGCCGCCGTGTTCCCGTTCCTTTTTTGACAACTCCAATATTTCATTCCATAATTTAACACTAGCATCTGTTGGTCCTTCAAGAAAACTACCATCACCTTCATATGGTTCATAGTTTCTTTGAATAAAATCTCTGACATCTACTTCGTCATTAGACCAATGACCGAGATTAAAGCCTTCCCAGCCATCATAAATTTTGTAAGCCATTTTTATTCCTCCCGCGCTTTTTCTATTTTATCCTCAAGCCATATTTCGAGGATTTCTTCAGGTTGATAACCTCTAGCTCTAGCAATTTCTTCTTCGCCTTTTAAAATCAAAATAGTTGGAACATATTCTATCTTATACTTAGAGATAAATGCTGGATTTTCACTAGCCTCCAGAGAAGAGAATTCAACATCTTTATATGTATCTTTAAAACTCATAATTTGCTTGGATACACTATAGCAATTCGCACATGAATCACCTGAAATAGCAATAACTCTAATCTGTTTCAATTTAGTCACCTCTTTAATATTTCTTTAGCATGAGATATTTCTTCTTCTGTAGGAACTCTCACACCTTTTAAAGGATAAGGGATATTTAATTGTTCATATTTAACAATACCCATCGTATGATAAGGGAGTATTTCAACTTTCTCAACATTTTTCAACGTATCAATAAATTTCTTGGTTTCTTTTAATGACTCATCATCGAGATTGATAGTTGGAACAATAACGTGTCTAATCCACATTTTTTTATTTTCTCGATCAAGGAATCTAGCAAAAGAAAGAATATTTACGTTACCTTTTGAAGTCAGCATTTTATGTTTTTCACTATTGATATGTTTAATATCTAAAAGATAGAGATCCACATATTTATTTAACGTTTTAATTTTTTCTACCAACTCCTTGTTATTTTCATCATAGACAGCACCAGAAGTATCAATCGCGACATGATAATTATTTTCTTTAAGCTTTTTACAAAGATCAATTAAGAAATCAATTTGTAATAAAGGTTCTCCACCTGATATTGTCACACCTCCGTTTACATAGTAAGCTCTATATTTATTAATTAATCTCACTATGTCATCCGGTTCATATTGTTTTGCATTATCCATCGTCCAGGTATCTGGATTATGGCAATATAAACATCTTAAAGGGCAGCCTTTAACAAAAATAACATAACGAATTCCTGGTCCATCAACCGTACCAAAGGTTTCAAAAGAATGAATATACCCTATCATATAAAAAATATCCTTAATATTACTTCTCTCGTAAAAAAATAATAGCAAAAATCCACCTTCAAAAAAAGGTAGATAGGCCTATGCTAATCATTAAATATTTTTTTATCGATTAATATTTCAATATTATTAGGTAATTTAAATCTTGTTCAAAAAATTTTTTATACTTTGTATAAACTTTTCTAGCAAAAATTTTTTGTAAGCATTTTTTTATTAAAGTCTTGCAATTATGTATCTTGAAGGCTTACCATTAAGGCATTAATAAAAAGGGGAAAATTTAATTAACGATAATATTCGTAGGGAAGTTATCTTTCATATTATCTTTTTCTTTTAACTTTATTAATAAAAAGAGGGGGATAAAACATGAATACAAAAAAATTAGCTTTATTGCTTGTATCGTCTCTTGGTTTGTTAGCCGCTTGCGGTGGCGCATCGTCGAGCATAGTCTCAACAAGTTCAACTTCTGTTGGTACTACCGAACCTGTGTCTTCAGCACCGGTATCAACATCCGAAAAACCAATGCCGTCCACATCTAGCGCTGCAGAACCTTCAGTTTCAACAAGCGCTCCAACATCACCAAGCACCACACCTATTGAAGAAGATAAGTTAACTGCTGCCGAAGTTGAAGATGCTATATTAGGTATGTCTCAAGATTTAAATTTCTCATTGGAATATCTTTATGAAGATGTTACTTATACTGATGTAATAAATCTTGATGAAGGCTATTACTATTTTGGGTTTAATGAATCTGGCTATATCAAATTACCATTAATCCAAGGTGAAGAAACTGAATACACTTTTATGTTTGATTTAGCTGATGGTGAAGTCAATGTTGGAGGTGTTGTAACTTCTGAAGACTATGAAACCGGGGAAACATACTATGTTGATCTAGCTGAAACTTGCATGATGCCTTATATCGGCGAATTAGTTGAAATGACTCCAGGTATATTTGCTCAGCAAGATGCAGAAACAGTTGTTAGTAGCGATCAATACTTAGCCATCTACTTATTATCTTTATTGCAATTTGATGCAAGCGATTACTATGGATATTTTGGAGACACTATCTTCACATTAACAGAAGGAGGAGATATTCATTTCCAAGTAACATTTAATGGCGAAGAAGAACACGATCCTGAACTTGCTGGAACTTTCAAAAATATTGGTACTTCATCGATTGAAGAATTAAAAACCTTCGTGTCGACATATACTGCTCCATACACTTCTTTCATCACTGCAGATAAATTAACACCTCTTGCTGCTGATGAAATGAAAGTTACATCAAAAATTGAGTTAGTCGATGAAACAGCTGGTACAAAAGAGACCATAGCTGAAGGTTATTTAGCTTATAACGAAGAAAATATCACTCAATATTTACTTTTCGATGGTGAAGAATCTACATTAACTTATTGTAAAGATAGCGACGGCTTAGTTGCAGAAGCGACAATCGATGCTTTAACGGGCGATATCAAATACGAACCAGTTGTATTTGATTATATGTATAATTACTTATTCGCTGATTATGTTGAAATGCTGAAAGTTTCATCATTCTTGACAGCAGATACCTTAGCCACGAAAGATGGAACAACATTTGATTATATCGGAACTTTAGATTTAATTGATATTTTAGCTACATATAGCGGAGTTGAATTAACTGGCGCAACCGTCGAGGGCGAAGCAATCATTGAAAACGGACAGGTTACCGGATTAAAGCTCGTCTCCAACAGCGGTGATGACGGATATGGTAATACCATCCATTATGAAGCAGAATTAAAGTTTGGTGCCATAGGTGAAGGCGATATTATCAATATCACAGCCCCATCTGAAACAGCCGGAGATGAATTCAAAGCTCAATTCATTACTGGAAAATTAGACGGAACAAGCGATGTTGAAATCACTGTTACCAGCGAATATGCTGATGATTCAGTAAAAATCGTTTTCTATGATGATGTAGTTTTAATGTATTTACCCGTTATTGAAGAAGTAGACGGCGTTGAAACTATCACATCTTACACTCCTTCAAATGGCTATGTCTACCGCGAAGGAAAAGTTATTCCGTTTGTCCTCGCTGAAGGAGCAGATGGATTTATGGTTACTTCTCCAAGTGCTGCAATTGAAGCAACATCTCTCACAGAAGTTATTAGACCATTTGATTTATCACCGAGAGTTATCGAAGAAACCGGAACTAATACATATGGTATTATTGATGGAGTTTATAACTATGGCGAAGCGTTCCCGTTCACCACATACACTCCTTATGCAACAGACATTGTTATTAACACCGATGAAACTCACATCACATCAATTGTCAGCGATTATACAATGTGGATGGCAGTAGGACAAGAAACCATTACCTATAAATATGATAATGTCACCATTGATGAAGCGTTATTAACTTTAATTAAAGGCGTTCCTGAATGGACAACACCAACATCATGGTTCACTGAAGATATTGATGTCTACAACACACTTGTCTCAATATTAGGTGAAGAGGGTGTAGAAAAAATTCCTTATATTTTCAAAGAAGCCTTAACTGGAAACTGGGGAACATCTGTAGCTGCCGGAAGCCTTCAACTCTATAATGATGGTTATTATTACGACGAAGTTTGGATGGAAACACCTGACTTATCGCAAGCTTTCCTAGCAGAATTTATGAAAGCATTAGTTGAAAACGGCTTTACCCGTCAAGAAGATTACACTGATGAAGATTGGTATGGCGATACTATTGTCTATGCCGTATTCACTGATGAAACCGGAATTAGAGTAGAAGTTGATTTAACAAATGACCTCTATAATGGAGGTATCTATATCTTTGCTCCTGAAGCTTAGGCTTCACTTAATTAGTGATATTTTAGATTTCTCATGTCTAAATTATCTCCTTTCTAGGAGGATTGCTGTAAGAGCCAGCAATCCTTTTCTTTTGCAAAAAAAATAGAGCTAAATAGCCTTAGCTCTATTTTTAATTTGTTTTATTAGAGATTACTTGTTTTCGTCAGTCCAAACAAGAGCTTTAAATCTCTTATAACGCATTTCTGCATAGTGTTGAGATTTAGTTAATAATTCTTCTGCGTGAGCAGGATTTACCTTAGGTAATTGAGAGTATCTTGTTTGAGTCATAACGAAGTCTCTGAACTTGGAGAAGTCAGGATCTTTGCAATCCATTTGCATTGGGCACTTACCTTGTTCTTCAAGACGTGGATCATAACGGAAGATTGGGAAGTAACCACATTCAACTGCTTGCTTTTCAGTGATTTGTGAGTTAGCTAATCCACCTTTAAGTCCGTGTGCTTGGCAAGGAGAGTAGCAGATAACAAGTGAAGGTCCGTTGTAGGATTCAGCTTCTTTTAAAGCCTTGATTGCTTGCATCTTGTTAGCACCCATAGAAATTTGTGCAACATAGACATTGCCATAAGCAATAGCCATTAAAGCGAGGTTCTTCTTAGCTGTCTTCTTACCAGAAGCTGTGAATTTAGCAATAGATCCAGTTTGTGAAGACTTAGAAGATTGTCCGCCGGTATTGGAGTAAACTTCAGTATCGAGAACGAGGATGTTGACATCTTCTTCGTTAGCGATAACGTGATCAAGTCCGCCGTAACCGATATCGTAAGCCCAGCCATCGCCACCGACGATCCAAACTGACTTATCGATTAAGTCTCTTTCGTATTCGAGAACTGCTTTAACCTTTTCACTCTTAGAAGCTTTGACTAAGGAAACTAACTTATCAACGATAGTTCTGACATAGTCTCTATCTTTAATGTGAGCGACGTAGTCATCGATAACTGCTTTGAGTTCATCTTCGACTTCGTCTTTGCTTTCAGTAAGAATCTTAACAATTTGATCAAGTTTGTAATCTGTTGCTAATCTCATACCGAAGCCGTATTCAGCGTTATCTTCGAATAAGGAGTTAGCCCAAGCGATACCATTTCCATTCTTATCAGTGCAGAAAGGAGTTAATGGAGTTGAGCCGTTATAAATTGATGAGCAACCAGTTGCGTTAGCAATCATCATATCTTTACCGAATAATTGAGAAGCTAAACGGTAGTATGGAGTTTCTCCACATCCTGCGCAAGCGCCAGAAACTTCAGCATATGGCATTAAGAATGATGCACCCTTAACAGTTGTTACAGGGAATCCACCAGTCTTGTAGTCAACGTGTTTATATAAGTAATCAGCTGCTGGTTCTTGAACAGCAAATTGAGATTTTGCTTCGACCATTTCCAAAGCTTTAACTCCACCTTTGCCTGGGCATTCAACAACACAGAGTCCACATCCAACACAGTTTTGTGGTGAAACTTGAATTCTGAACTTAAGTCCTTTGACAGCTGGTCCACCCATTGCTGGTAAGACATCATTTCTGACGTTTTCTGGTAATTTAGCAACTTCTTCATCAGTTAAGAGGAATGGACGAATAGTTGCGTGAGGGCAGACGAATGCACATTGGTTACATTGAATACATGCATCTTTATTCCAAACTGGAACTCTATCAGCAATTGATCTCTTTTCCATGAAGGTAACATTGTTTCTCATTGTACCATCGAGGAGTTCGTATTCAGTGAATTTAGAAACTGGGAGATCATAACCATCAAGGTTGCCAATTACATCGACAAATGAATCAAAGTATTCATCACCGGTCTTGCTATTGACTTTGTTAACTGGTAAATCAGCCCATGCTGGGTCAACCTTAACTTCGACTAAGCCATCTGAACCTGCATCAATTGCTTTGTAGTTCATTTGAACGATTTCTTCGCCCTTCTTAGAGTAAGATTTCTTAGCGAATTGTTTCATCAAGTCTTTTGCTTGATCATATGGCATGATGTTTTGATTGAGATAGAAGAATGCTGATTGTAAAATCGTATTAGTTCTTCTACCTAAGCCGATACTTAAAGCAATCTTATTAGCATCGATAATATAGAATTTAGCATGTTTTTCGGCTAATTGTTTCTTCATGCGGTTTGGCATGCGGTTTGGTAATTCATCAGCCGGAATATCTGTATTGAGGAGGAATGTTCCGTTGTCCTTTAAGCACTTGATCATATCAAACTTGAAGATATAGGAATCAAGTGAGCAAGATAAGAAGTCTGCGTGTTCAACATAATAAGTTGAATGGATAGGATTCTTACCAAATCTTAAGTGTGAACGAGTGACACCACCAGCTTTACGTGAATCGTAAGCGAAATATGCTTGAGCATATTGGTGAGTTGCATCACCGATAATCTTAATTGATGACTTGTTAGCAGAAACTGTACCATCAGAACCTAATCCGTAGAATAAGCAAGAAGTATAGTCGCCTTCGACATGGAATCTATCATCAACTGGGATTGATAAATGAGTTACATCATCATTGATACCGACAGTGAATGATGTCCAATGTTTCTCAGCATTGAGGAAATCATAGACAGCCTTAACGTGTTTTGGTTGAGTATCTTTAGAAGATAAACCATATCTACCACCTAAGATGACATCGACGTGGCGGTTCATTTGTTCAAGAGCTGCTACGACATCGAGATAGAGAGGTTCACCAGTTGCACCAGTCTCTTTTGTTCTATCGAGAACAGCAATCTTCTTAACTGTTTCAGGAATAACAGAAACTAAGTGTTTAGCTGAGAATGGGCGGTATAAGTGGACTTTGACTAAGCCGACTTTTTCACCTTTCTTGTTGAGAGCATCAACAACTTCCATCGCAGTTTCAGTAATTGAGCCCATTGCGATAATAACTCTATCAGCATCTTTAGCACCATAGTAAACAAATGGAGCGTAGTATCTGCCGGTTAATCTTGTAGCTTCTTTGAAGTAGTATTCAACAACATCAAGAACCTTATCAAAGTGAGCATTTTGAGCTTCTCTACCTTGGAAGTAGATATCATCATTTTCTGCACCACCTCTAGTAACTGGGTGAGTATGTGGGTTTAAAGCTCTTGCTCTGAAAGCTTCAAGAGCATCTTTGTCGAGTAATTTGTTCCATTCACTGGAATCAACAAATTCAACATTTTGAATTTCATGGCTAGTTCTGAAACCATCAAAGAAATGGCAAACAGGAACTGCTGACTTAATAGCAACTAAGTGAGCGACAGAAGCTAAGTCTGCAACCTCTTGAACAGAGTGTGAGCAAATCATAGTAATGCCGGTTTGTCTAATTGCATAAATATCTTGATGATCACCGAAAATTGATAATGATCTAGATGCAATAGCTCTTGCTGAGACGTGCAAAACAGCTGGTAAGCATTCACCGACCCATTTATAGATATTTGGAATCATTAATAATAAACCTTGGGATGCGGTGTAAGTTGTGGCTAATGCCCCACCTTGTAATGCGCCGTGGACGGCACCAGAAGCACCAGCTTCAGATTGCATTTCTACAACCTTAACAGTATTGCCAAAGCAATTTTTCATTCCTTCAGCTGCGTATTGTTCGACTAATTCAGCCATCGTTGATGATGGGGTAATCGGGTAAATACTAGCAACTTCGGTAAAATTATAAGACTCTAAAGCTGCCGCAGTATTACCATCGACAGATTTCATGGTCTTTTTAATTTCTTCTGACATGTTTTATTTTTTTCCTCCTATAAAACCGAAGATATTATAATATATTTTTTATGTTTTTAATAGTAAAACTATCTTTTACTTAAACGAAAATTAAAAGAAATAGCCAATTTGTTTTGCTTTTATTATTTTTATCTTTTTTTGTCGTTCTAGGTGCCATAACAAAACAATCATTGTTTTATAATTATTGCCGAAAAAATAATTAAATAGTAAAATAATGTTAACGAGTAAATGAGGTAAAAATATGAAAGTAATTGAAGGAAAAGTTAATAACACAAAAGGATTAACATCTCGCTTATCCGCGCAGATAGTTGCTGAGGCTAATCAATTTAAATCTTCTATCACTATTAAAGTCTTTGACGAGGAGGCTGACTTAAAATCAATAATGAATGTCATGGCCTTAGTTGTTCCTTCATCAACACCTTTCGTTATTAATATTGAAGGCGAAGACGAAGATAAAGCCTACGAAAATTTTCAAAAATTCTTAAAAGAACTTGATTTATTATAAAAGAAGCAAATGCTTCTTTTTTTTGTAAAAAAAAATAACCCGAAGGTTACTAAATCTATATAAGCTGGTGGACCCTTAGAGATTCGAACTCTAGACCCACTGATTAAGAGTCAGTTGCTCTGCCAACTGAGCTAAGGGTCCATCGCCTAAGTATAATATTACATTTTTTTAATTAATGCAAGAAGAAAATATCAATTTCTTTTTTTAAAAAAAGAAAGGCCGAAGCCTTTCTTTCTAATCTTTATTTTCTTTAACCAACGCCTTAATGTTTCTTATTAACATCTGTGTACCAATAACGTGGTCGCGGTCGTTAGGAATGATAATGTCTGCATAGCGGATTGTCGGTCTGACAAAAAGATGATGCATCGGACGAACAGTCGCTAAATACTGATTAATGACCATATCTACCGATCTTCCTCTTTCGGAGATATCTCTTTTAAGTCTTCGAATAAATCTTAAATCGTCATCGCAGTTGACAAAAACTTTAATTGAAGCCAAATCGCGAATACGTTCATCTTCTAAAGCTAAAATTCCTTCTAAGATGATAACCGGTGTTGGTTCAATATGCTCGGTTTCTTTTTTTCTTGTTTGTGTAACGAAATCATAAATCGGCTTATCAATTGCCTGGTTATTGAGAAGTATCTTTAAATGTTTAACCAATAAATCGTTTTCTAAAGAATTTGGATGGTCATAATTAGTTTTTCTTCTCTCCTCCGGTGTTAAATTATCTTGGCAGCGATAATAATCGTCATGCTTAATAAAAACAGCATCTTCATGGCCAATTTTTGCCTTAATTTCTTCAACAACAGTCGTTTTGCCAGATGCAGAACCACCAGCTATAACAATAAGAATCGGCTTCATCTTATCTTTCTCCTTACATAAAATAAAGAGGCCTTAGAAAAGACTAAAACCTCTTATTGAAAATTAAAATTCTCTTTTAATTAAAGAGTGAGAGCTTGACCAGCTTCAACGGCAGCAAGTACTTGAATTTGGAATTTGCCAGATTTAGCATTCATTCCTCTAACATATCCATAAACATCAACTTGTTTTCCTTTAAGGTCATCTAATTTAATGCTTGAATTAACATATAAATCAGAAATAAGCTTCTTTCCTTCTGCATCTTCATATAAATTAACGAAATTACCAGAAGCGCAAGCATAACCGCCAGTAACTTTATAAAGTTTGCTAGAGTAATCAGCAGCAACTGTTTGATCAGCATCATATTCAGTGAGAGCTTCTTTCATTTGAGCTACTGTTAAAGTTTCAGCATTTGAACAATTTTCACCAACAATAGTTTCTAATTTATCATGTGAAACAACTTCTTTAAGGACAGGAGAAGAAACTTGTGGAAGCCCATAGTTTTCACCACGCATTGCATAAATAGTAATTTCATCGCCTAATGTGACATTTAAAGTATTATATGAGAAAACTGCAGCACTTGAATCAGCGATAACAAAAGAACCTGCTGCATCCACTTTATTAACAGCTGTAACAACACCTGTTAGTTGGTAATAAGTTTCACTATTTTTGTCATAGGCAATATTTCTAAAGGAAGAAATGTTTTCAACATTTTGCACAGCTGGAACTGTCTTATCAAAAGTAACTTCTTTACTAGTGTCTTCATAAGAGATAGTTGCTGTTAAAGTATAATCGAGAGCAGTGGTTGTTGGGACAACACTAACTGTAACCTTATCATTAGCAGGTGTGCCAAGAGTAACACCACTATCAACATTGACTGCCCAAGAAACATCATAAGTTCCGTATTCTTCTTCTAATTTTGTAACCAAATCATAGTCGACAAGTGTTGTTTTACTTGTATACATTTTAGCTAAATCGTCAGCAGCGATATCAATATTTTCAGCTGGATCAGTAGAAATATCTGTTGGAGCAAAATTTACTTCTTCGCCAGGGTTAGCTAAGGTTAAGACTTGAATGGTTAAATAACTTGAAGAAACTCCGCGAACAAATCCATAAATATCAACTTTTTTGCCAAGATAATCATCATAACTAATCGTTTTGTTAGCATAGATATTGATAATTTGTTTACCATTTGATGCAGCTGTATAACCACCAGCATAACCACTACTATTTTTTAAAAGATAAGAATCTGTAAGTTTTAAGAATTTGCCAGCATATTTACTAACAAGAGCCTCCGTACCTGTTGATAAATCAGCAGCTATGGTATCTGCATTGAAAGTAGTAGCCTTTTCGCCCTTTGCACCAACGATTGTTGATAATTTATCCTGAGCAATAACTTCAACAATAGTTGGAGAAGCAAGTTGATGGAATCCATTATAGCTATCATATGTACCTGTAAGAACAACTTCATCACCTAAAGTAACATTAGCGCTATCATATGAGAAAATAGATCCTGTTTCATCAGAGATGACAAATGATCCAGCCTCACCGACTTTATTAACAGCAGTTATAACGCCTTGTAATGAATAAATCGAATCTGCATCCTTCTTTTCAATGAATTCAGCTATAGTTAATTTTTCAATAGCTGGAATTGAATATTTAAATTCAACAGATTTAGTAACTTCTTCATAAGAAACAGTTGCTGTTAAAGTATAGTTAATCTCATGATCTGCCGTTTCAATTTCGATAGTATCATAATTTCCTGTACCCTCGACAACTTTAACATATTTAGAATCAGCTTCAGCAATGCCGCTAACTGCCCAAGCAACATCATAAGTACCATAATCTAAGATGAGAGTGTTGACTCTTTCAAAATCAGAAGTAGTTTTAGTGCTCTCTTCTCTGTACATTTGATATAAGTAGTCAGCCGCATCATTAATATGTTCAGATGGATTAACTGAACTAGAAGTTGTTCCACCACAAGCAACTAATCCAATTCCTAAAATAGCAGTAGCACCTAAGATTAATAATTTATTTACTTTCATTTTTTTCTCTCCTTTATTCTACAAAAGTAATGTCATCATATAAGAATACGTGAATTTGAGTTTCCCCATCATAAGTATCAACGACACCAACAACGTCAATTGTTTTCCCCATTAATTCATCTTCAAGAACTAAAGTTTTATCTTCATGATATAAAACGGAAGTTCTAATAGTAATCGTTTTATTATCTTCCGATGTGCAAGTGAGTGTTAATGCACCATCATTATCCCCACCATTGTGAGTTGTATAAGTATCGGTGACAGTCAAATTTTTCATTGAGACATAAGTACTCATTAACTCATCACCATCTTCTATTAATTCGCTAGGTGTGATTTCTGTTGGAAAAACATCGACATTTTCATCAATAACTTTAACGTTATCAGCATAATCAGGTTTCATTGCCATGTAAGTTAAATTAGAAATTTGGTAAGTACCGGCAGCTTCATAGTATTCAACATTACCAACAAATCTTACGCGAGTATTAACTTTGATTTGCCCTTGGACATTAACATCAAATCCCATATAAACAGAAATACCATAGCTTCGGTCATCATCCTCATAATAATCTTCGACATAAGCTGTTTGTCCACTAACACGGGTAACATTGGCTTCAAATTGAACTTTCTTTTCGAGATAGTCTTCAATATTTAACCTAATATCTTTAATATCAGTTTGAATTGCGGTGCCATAATAGAAATCCGGATCATCTTCACCAGACCACATATTTAATTTTAAATTCATGGCTTGAGAGTAAGCAGCTTGCATTTCTGATGCATAGCTAGTTCCTCCGATATTTTTTGCTGCCGCTAATCCTGCTTGCATAATTTCTAAGTTTAATAATTTATAATCTTCTGTTTCACTTAGACGATACCAAACCCAACAAAGATATCTGCTTCCAGTCGAATCAGCTTCCCATTCACTTGAGTCAGATTCAACAATGATACTTGTAGCATTTTTAACTCTTTCTTTAGTAAAATCAGAAGCTTTATGACCATAAGGTTGAACTTTACCGGTAGATTCTGGAGTATCAATTCCTAAATAACGAACTTTTAATATACCCGCTGTAGTAATTTCATCAACATCACAATAGAAATGTGTCGTATCACCATCAACAGAATATTGAAGTTCAACTTTTGTATAAATTCTACCTGAATTTTCATTAAATTTTAATTGACTAGCATAATCAATTGCTTCGGTTGCTGTGCTAACTGATGATGTTTGACCGCCGCAACTAGGTAAAGTAGCAACACCTAAGAATAGCAAAGAGAAGACTAAAACAAATTTTTTAATTTTCATAAAGTACCTCTTTTATTTTAATATTCGCATTCGGTGATAGCGTCATCAAACGCCTCATCAACTGATTTTGTATTTCCCATGACAGCAGGCAGAATAAATCCAACTTGATCTCTTGCCTTAGAAGAACCTTCAAAAGCTGGAGAATAAAAATACCAGTCAGATTGTTGAACAGTTTGTTTAGTAGCTAAAGCCGCCAACCGACCATAACCATTAGCACTATCAAGAAAATCTTGATAAATTTGATTTTCATAGACAGATTCAATAACAGGCGTATAACCAGATATCATAGAAAATTGGGCCTGGAATTCAACTGATGTCGTTAAAAATTTAGTCAATAACCAGCAGGCTAAGACCTTTTGTGGATCCTTATTTCTGAAGATACAGATATCTGGTCCCTGCTGGATAACTGCTGGATGATTTTCAACATCAGCTTGAGGGATTGGAGCAATACCGACTTCAAATGGATATTGTCCATTAATTGGAGTAGGAATTTGATAAGACGCACCAGCAGAAGAACCTACACACATATAACATTTACTACCGGTTGTACTGGTAAATAAACCTGAAGTATATGATCCATACATTTCTTTAGTAGTCATTAAACCTTGTTGATACCAAGAAGCAAATTTAGTTACAAAATCTTTGTTTTCTTTAGTATTGAAAAGATAATGTGGCTCATTAGCAGAAGTATAAGGTGTATTAAGCTGCTCAGTCATCGTAATGAATAAGTTAGATTCAGAATCGTATGCAAAAGGAATAGAATCTGGTTCTAACTTCTTAATTTCTTTAGCAACCGTTTCAACCTCATCCCAAGTTGTTGGAACATCCAAGTCATGTTCATCAAAGAATGTTTTGTTATAATACATAACTTCTGAAGATTTAGAGAATGGTAAGCAATAAACGCTGCCATCACCAAAACTTTTACCCTCTTCATAATAAGCATCAACAAAATCATCTTTTTGTGCTTGAGTATAACCAATTTGCTCTGTTGTTCCGTCAGCATGAGTAACAGTTAAATCTGAATCGATTAATGTATCGAGATTAACAACAGAATTTGCTTTGTTATATGTAGCGACATGATCAGGATAGCAATAAGCCATATCACAATCTAATCTTGCAGTAGAAATTTCAGTGACCATTTGATCACGCACATCATCATAAGCACCAATAGACTGATGCTTAACTGTAATATTAGGATACATTTCATGGAAGTCTTCAAGATACATGTCCAAAACTTGTTGAAGACTTTGTCCCATTGTGTGATAGAAAGTAATTTCAACAGGTTTTTCTGTATCAAAACCTGTTTCAGGCATTACAAATTCTGGTAATCCTCTGGATCCGCAACCACTTGTAAAAACAGCGCACGTAGCAATTGTAGTAATGGCAACGATTGATTTTAGTAGTTTTTTCATATTATTTCCTTAATTATAGAGAAGCTTCGCATTCGGCAATAGCATCAGAAAAAGCTTTATCAATATCTTTTGAACCGGATAAGACTGCTTGCATTAAGTTACCAACTTGGTCTCTTGCTTCAGAAGAACCAATGAAAGCTGGTGATGTGAAATACCATTCTTCTTGTTCCATACAAACTTTAGCTGCTAATGCAGAAATATTGTCACCGCCATCTGCTTTACTGAGGTGTTCTTGATAAGCTGGAATATCGTTGACTGTTGTAACGGCTGGAACATAACCAGAAGAAATTGAGAATTGTGCTTGGAATTCAGCATTACTAGTCATGAATTTCATTAATAACCAAGAAGCATAAACCTTTTGTGGATCTTCATCTTTAAACATAACTAAAGATGGTCCTTGGGAAATAACTGCTGGATGATTTTCAGCATCAGCTTGTGGAATTGGAGCAATACCGACTTCAAACGGTCTAACACCAGAAGCATCAGCTGCAGGTAATTGGTGAGTGGCGCCAGCAGAAGAGCCAATTGACATATAGGATTTTTGAGAGACAAATAAGTCTGAAGTGTAGCCACCATTTAATTCTTGAGTAGTAATATAACCATTTTTATACCAATTAGCGAATCTTTGGACGAACTCTTTGTTTTCTGGAGTATTAAATAAGAAATGTTCACCAGTAGCAGAAGTATATGGAGTATTAAGTTGCTCACACATAGTGATAAACCAGTTAGCTTCTGAGTCATATCCTAATGGAGTTGAATCTGGATCAATCTCTTTAATTTTCTTTAGTGTTTCTTCCATTTCATCCCAAGTAGTAGGAACTGTTAAATTATTTTTCTCAAAGAAATCAACATTGTAATATAATACTTCAGTAGATTTTGAGAAAGGTAACGTATATAATTTATTATCGCCAAATTGTTTACCTTCTTCATAATAACCAGGTATGTAATTATCAATTTCTTCATCGGTCAAACCGATAATTGTTTTAGTGCCATCACCTAAAGTTACTTCTTCAGTGCTATGAATTAATGGATCAAGAGTGCAAACACGGCCAGACTTATTATAAAGTGCGACATGGTCAGGATAACAATACGCAAGATTTGGTCCTTGACCAACTGATAATTCTGTTTTAATTTGATCTCTAACATCGTCATAGCCACCGATAGGTTCATGTTCAACGTGAATATTAGGATATAATTTATTAAAGTCTGCTAAATATGTATCAAAAACTTTTTGTAAATCATCTCCCATAGTGGAATAGAAACTGATAGTTACTTCAGCTGATTCATCGAATCCACCTTCAGGTGCAACCCAGTCACCAGGTTGAATTCTGTAACCGCCACAGCTAGATAATGTAACTGCAGTGCATGCTAATGTAGCAAGCGCGGCTAATTTGAGAACTAATTTGGTTTTCATACTTTTTTAAAATCTCCTTTTTTATAAAATATGTTTTTTTGCTAACATAGATTAGCCTTTAATACCACTTCTTGAAACGCCTCTCATAATGTACTTTCTAAAGAAGAGGAAAATCAAGAATAACGGAATCGATACGAGAGCGACAGCAGCCATTTGTACTGGATAGTTTACTTCGCCAGTGTTATCAGTAAATGCATTTCTTAAACCATTAGTAATCATTTGGTGAGCTGCATCATTTGCGACTAAACGTGGCCAAACGTAAGAGTTCCATGCTCCCATCATCTTTAAAATTGTAATTGTGATAATTGTTGGTAAAGCTAACGGAATCATTACTTTAACTAAATATTTTAAATCGCTTGTACCATCAACTTTAGCTGCTAGATACAGTTCATTTGGAACCTGTAAGAATGATTGTCTTAATAGATATATATAGAAGACTGAAACTAAGAATGGGACAATCAATGCAGTGAATGTATTTTTCCAATCAAACCAAACAACAACTGTTTCATAGTTAGTAATAGTAAATAATTCACCTGGAATCATCATAGTTGCCAATAAAGCAGCAAACATGACGTTTTTGCCTTTAAACTCTAATCTAGCAAAAGCAAATGCCGATAAAATAGTAATAACTAATGATAACAAAGTAGAAACAACGCCAACATATAAAGTATTGATGAATAATCTACCTAAATTTGCTGTATTGAATGCATCAACATAGTTTTGCCAAACAATATGCTCTGGGAAAAAAGTAGGAATAGAGTATTTATATTCTGTAAGTGATTTTAATGATGAGTTAATCATCCAATAGAAAGGGAATAAAACTATAATTGCTAAGAGAATTAACAACAAATAAATTATAAAATAAGAAATAATCTTGCTAATCAATTGAGATCTTGTAAGTTTTTCAATATCATATCGATCTTCTTTAGCTACCAATGTACCATTACTAGAAACATCAACATGCTGACCATCGATGATTTTTTTATTTTCTTCGTTTGCCATATTTATGCCTCCTAGTAATGAACCTTTTTCTTACTGACATATAAATTAACTAAAGTAACAGCAAGAATAATCACGAATAAGATTAAAGCTGCAGCTGATGCACGACCATAATTATCACTCGATAATGAATCGTAAATCATACCGACAATAGTATTTAATGAGCCGGCGTTACCAGCAGGACCCATGCCTTCACCGAAAACACCAACAATGCTTGAGTATTCTTTGAAACCACCAATAAAACCAGTAATAACAACATAGGCAATCATTGGTGAGAGCATTGGGACAGTAATTCTCCAGAAAACAGTTCCTTTCGAAGCACCATCAATTTTTGCTGCTTCATAATATTGTTTATTTACACTTTGCAACCCGCCTAATAAAATTAATATTTTAAATGGCAGAGCATTCCATATAATGTAAATAACCATAACCGTAATATTAGCAACATAAGATGACCCGACATTAATCCAGTTAATTGGATTTCCACCGAATAGCATAATTAAATAGTTAACAATACCCCACGATTCAGCGGTAAATCCTCTTAAAACTCCCTCGGCATCAACATATTGATTATAAATTTGTAATGAACCGGTATAAGACTCAACAGCGACAGGCTGTAATCCGACGATATTAAACATAGCCGCGAAAACCATACCAATAGCAATTGAGTTTGTAACGTATGGTAAGAAGTAAATAGTTTGAAATGTTCTTGAAAATTTAGTAATAGAATTTAGGAAAACAGAAACAATTAAAGCTAAGAAACAAGAGATTGGAACAGTTAATATGGTTAAAACCATCGTGTTTTTCAAAGCTGTTAAGAAACCCGGATATTTAATAACTTTAGTAAAGTTACCAAAGCCAATCGGGAATATTTGTCCTCCTAAAGACCCTAAAGGTGAATAACCTTCTAAAAAAGCAATTCTAATCGTATTAATAATTGGATAAACTGTAAAGATAAGTAATAAAATCAAAGCTGGTAGTAAATAAATCCATGCCTTGTTTTCACGATAGAAAACATTCCAATCAAAACTATATCTAGTTTCTTTAAAATATCGACTCATTCTATCTAAAACCGATAAGTGTGAATTATTAGTTTTATATATTAATGAATATTTTGCTGAAACAAGAGATAAGACAGAATTATTTAATTCTCTAATTCTATCTTTGCAAAATCTTTTATCAGTAGAAATCTGTGTTTTAGCATCAGTGATGTTTTGATTTATAGCTGCGATTTCATGATCTAAATTTATTTTTTTATCAATTTTTAATTCGCTATATTTACTAGAAATATTATGTTTAATTTTTTTAACAGCAGACTTTTTATCTTTTTCTGATAGAGAAACATCAAGTGAATTAACTTCCTTATCTATTTCTTCTTTGCAAGACAAATCTAGTGCTGCGCATTCTTCTTTATATATTTTTTTTAGTTCACTAATCTTGCTTGAATTAGTAGTATTGATATCTTTATTAAAAAGAATAGCTTTATTTTTAGAAATTTTATCTTTTTTACTATTTTTTAATTCTGCTTTTAAAGGTTTGATTTCTTCTTGTCTAGATTTAATAGCATCATCATAAGTGTTTCTAATAAATAAGTCTAATTCTTTTCTTTTAATAGTTATTTCTTTTTTTAGATTATTTAAATCGACTTTTAACTTAACTTGATTTTCAGCTATTTCTTTTCTTCTTTTATCTTTATAAGACTTTAATTCTGCTTTTTTATTAACGAAATCTGCGCGTAACAATTTTTGTTTAGCTTGACGAAGTTCAAAAGAAACATCATTATTAAGCTTTTTTAATTCGTTTTTTGAATAATTTTTTCTATAGAAATAATTATTGTATAAGCTTTCTAGTTCAAGCAACTTATCGTTAATGATTTTCTCTGTTTCGGGAGAAATTAATTTCTTTAATTCCATAATTTACTTCTCCTTAACAACATTTGATACTTTTTTTGCTGTTTTTCTTACGACCTTTTTTTCGCTTTTACCAGCAGATTTTTCTGCAACACTTCTTTTAGTTGTTACTTTGTTTAATTTATTTTCTTTATTATCAGCCAACGTAGTCTTAATTTCTACATTAATTCTTTCCTCAGTTTCCTTATTAAATAAGAAAATCTTATGTTCTTTAATGCCCAAAGAAATTTCGCTGATACCCGCAAAAACCTTGCTTGGATTATCAATCAAATCGTTAACAATTGCCTTTACAATTTTGTTCTCAGCTTCATCACGTTCACCAATAATGGAAGAGTCTCTCCCCATAACTTCAATGCTCTTAACTGGTAACTTGAACGGGCCATTCTTATCAATAGCAAAACCTTCAGGTCGAATACCGACATAAACCTCTTGATCAGGTGCATCGCAGAAAGCAATATTATCATTTCCAATGAAAACTTTATGGTCTTTAATAACACCAGTAAAAACGTTGATTGGAGGTGTACCTAAAAATTTAGAGACAAAAAGATTTTTTGGATTGTCATAAACATCCTGAGGGTGATCGATTTGTTGAACAACACCTTTTTTCATAACAACAATCAAATCAGAAATGGACATCGCTTCTTCTTGGTCATGTGTGACGAAAATTGTTGTTACCTTTGTTTCTCTTTGAATACGTCTAATCTCTTCACGAGTTTGTAACCTCAATCTCGCATCTAGATTAGATAATGGCTCATCTAATAACAAGACTTTTGGTTGTTTAACTAAGGCTCTTGCAATTGCAACACGTTGTTGTTGACCACCGGACAATTCATTAGGTTTACGGTCTAACAATTCATCAATTTGAACTAATTTAGCAACTTCAATAGTTCTGCGTAAAGCTTCCTCTTTACTGACTTTTTGATTTTGTAAAGGAAATAAGATATTTTGCTTTACAGTCATATGTGGGTAAAGCGCATAGTTTTGGAAAACTAATCCAACTCCACGCTTCTCTGGAGCTAATGTTGTAACATCATCATCTCCAAAATAAATTTTGCCCGAACTCGGCTTTTGTAAACCAGATAACATATATAATGTTGTCGATTTACCACATCCAGAAGGGCCAAGTAATCCAATCAATTTTCCATCAGGAATTTCAAATGTGAAATTGTTAACCGCAACAACTTCTTCATTTTTTTTCTTATTAGGGAAAATCTTAGTTAACTTGTCTAACACAACTTTCATAAATAAATGTTTTCCTCCTTAAAACAAAGCATTTAAGTTATCAATTGTCCGTTTTTTTGTGTCTACAACCTCAGTCATATTAATCATAGCACATAATTAGTTTATCATAGAAAACTTTATATAATAAAGACCATATTTATTTTTTACATGTTTAAGCGCTTACTTGTCCATATACTTAGAAAATTTTCATAAAAATATTACTTATTTTGTTTTTCTAATGCCTTATAGTGGTTGAGTTCTTCGAGAGAAGAAAAAATCATCGTTTCTTCGATATTAATTGCATATACACGGCCTAAGTAATCAGCAATACCTTGACTTTTTTTAGTCCAGATTAATAAAGCAAAATTAAGCAAAATAATTACTACAGCCAATATTAATCCAATCCCCCCACCAAAAGCATTAAAAATTAAAAACATAATTCCATATAACGGCAAAGCTGTTAAGATTATAAATTTACCAAATAGGAAGCGAATAAAAAGTTGAATATGATTAGCTTTTATTCCCTCTTGATCAATTAATCCAATTTTCATGACATACATACCGATTGTCCGTCCGTTTTTTAATAACAGAGGAATAATAAATTCAAAAATCAATAAGGATATAAATGCTGACACCGTAATTATTAATAACGTTAACTCCAAAGCATGCGAATAATAATATAATGCCTGTGAATCTTTAGAAAAATTCTCCCAAGCTGTAATACAAGATGAATCACTATCAGAGCACATATAATAACCATTTCCATTTGGATTGGGTAAATATATTCCGTATTTAATATACGCTTCTTGTAACAAACTACTATTTTGCTGATATCCGGTTATCCACGACATTATGAACATAACCCCTGTGAATAAAGAGATAAATAAAATAAAATCCAACAAAAATGCTGCTAATCGCTTACCTTTACTAGCTTTTATTGGTTCATAAATTGATTTCTTATTTTTGTCCATGTTCTTTTTCTCCAATATCATAATATGGTATAACTATTTGATTAATTTCTTTAATATTTTTATTTTGTTCACTCGAATCAACTGTATATACGGAACAAATTAAATCACTAAAAGAAGTTCGAGCTGGCGTTACAGCAACCATAATCATAGAGATTACTGCCGTTAATCCAAAAGTATATACTGCCGCGATAACTTCAAAAAGTAAGAAGATGAGAAATTTGAATGTCACCTCCACTCTAGAAGCAATCATCCCACTTCTCTTGGAAACTAACTTCAATTTTAATAATTTCATTCCAATAGTAGCACGATCATAAAAAATTAGAGGTATTATTAAAAAAACTATAAAAAACGAAGGAATGCAAGCTATAAAAATAATAAGAAAATTATATGCTTCAAGTTTACTAGCTACTTTATAAAATTTTTCGCTTGTAAACAAAATTGTATCTCTAGCCTCAATCACCGTTAACCGATAAAATTCTTTTAAATCTTTTTCAGAGCCAATTTCAATATAACTAGAAGTAGTTTCATCATATGTGAACAAATTTGATTCAGCTTTTTTCTGATTATAATTTTCAATATCATCATAATTGGTATAAAAATAAGTCAAAGCATCATCATAATTAGAAGTAATTACATCTAACTCTCCTTCATCATTAAGAATATATAGTCGAGACTCTAAAGATTGTGTTCTAATATTTTCGTAAAGCACATTGTAATCAGAAAAATTCATAATCAATGGCTCAGTAATTAATGAAGCAAAAATAATTGTAAAAATGAAAACGGTAATTAAATCAAAAACAACCGCTCCAAATCGTCTTAATAATTTTCCTCGCTCATAAACTGCAATTTTTTTCATATTTTTTCTCCATTATTTAAAATCTCAATATATTTTATTAATTTTTATGATGCAATTCATTAGTTTGATCAATACTTTTATTCACAAAATCATCAACATTATTGAGAGGTTCACCAATTTTAATTCCTTTATAGTTTGACTCTACTTCTTTTTTATTACTATTAACTCCAAGTACAACAGTACCAGCAATTAAATCATGTAAAGAAATTTTATTCTTTGTCACTATCATACAAATAAAAGAAACGATTGCTGGAATATAATATGTAAATTGAGAAAAAATTAGTTCAACAATAATAAATGAACCCTGACGAATTAATACTTTTAATTTTGATAATGATTCGTTTTCACTCTTAGCTTCAACAACATATAGTTTAAAAAATAATTTACCTAAAGTTTGACCATTCTTAGTCATAAATGGAATTAGCAAATAAAATATCAATGAAGACAAAACAATCGAAGTAAAATTAATAGTGTCAAAATAAGAATTCAACTTACCATATGAAGAAGACAAATTTTCATCGACAGTAATAACGTAATTTAAACATTCTGCATAAGCATTATTATAAAATTTTTCTAATAAATTAAGATTACTGCCAGGAATATAATTTCCATTTTCTAAAATAAAACCCGTATTAGAAAGTTTTTTCGAAGCTTGATAATTATCTAACTGATCAACCGCATCATAGCGTTGATAAAGGCTGACAATTTTTTCTTCATAAAGCGGTATCTTATCAGAATTAAAATCATCTAAGATTAAATGAACTGTATCATTTTCATCTTTTTCATAAAGTCCAGTATCTAATAACGCAATCTCATAATTCATATAAGTTTCCCTATAAGAAGGGGTTGCAGAGATAATCATGGAAACTATGTTTGTTAATATTAAAATATCAAAAATTAAAAATATAAAAAAATCAACAAACAAAGAAGCAATTCGAATCATCGTATCGGCTTTATTTTTAGATAGATTCATGTTTACCTCCTTTTGATAATTCTAACAAGTGTGAGAATAAAAGAAAACTTTTATTAGGATTACTTCAAAAAATAGTTATCTTGAAAACTATAAATGAAAAATGCTAAACAAGCTTTTAATAATAGATACACTAAGAAGAAATAGTTACTAAATTAATTATTTATATTTTAACTAATCATGAAGATTAATAATAATTATCGGTGACTTCTATATGATTCATATTATTACAATTAAATAAGCAAATATAATAGATTATTTTCTAAAAAATTGTATAAAAAAGGGCTGTCAACCATTTATTAGGTTTTAAACAGCCCTCATTAAATAAATATTAAATAGATTACTTAATGATATTGTTAACTGTACCAGCACCAACAGTACGTCCGCCTTCACGAATGGAGAACTTAGTACCTTTCTCAACAGCAACTGGGTGAATTAATTCAACAGTTAAGTTAACATTGTCACCAGGCATAACCATTTGGACATCTTCAGGTAATGTGATGACACCGGTAATATCGGTTGTACGGAAGTAGAATTGTGGTCTGTAACCATTTAAGAAAGCAGTATGACGTCCACCTTCTTCTTTGGTTAATACGTAGACAGAAGCATCGAACTTAGTATGTGGAGTAACAGTACCAGGTTTTGCTAAGACTTGTCCACGGACGACTTCATCACGGTTGATACCTCTTAAAAGGATACCGACGTTATCGCCAGCTCTTGCTTCATCAAGAGTCTTACGGAACATTTCAATACCAGTAATGACTGTCTTCTTTGTAGGTTTGATACCGACGATTTCAACTTCGTCACCTAACTTAGTTGTACCTCTTTCAACTCTACCAGTGACAACAGTGCCACGGCCAGTGATGGTAACAACGTCTTCGATAGCGAGTAAGAATGGTTTATCAGTATCACGAACTGGATCAGGGATATAAGCATCAACTGCATCCATTAATTCCATGATGTGTTCTTCTTCAGTAGGATCGCCTTGTAAAGCTTTTAAAGCAGAACCACGGATAATTGGAGTTTCATCTCCTGGGAAGCCGTATTCGTTTAAGATATCACGGATTTCCATTTCGACGATGTCGATTAATTCTGGATCATCGACTTGGTCGCATTTATTTAAGAAAACAACAATGTAAGGAACACCGACTTGTCTTGCGAGTAAGATGTGTTCACGAGTTTGAGGCATAACACCATCAGTAGCAGCAACAACAAGGATAGCACCATCCATTTGTGCAGCACCGGTAATCATGTTCTTGACATAGTCAGCATGGCCCGGGCAGTCAACGTGAGCATAGTGTCTCTTTGCAGTTTGATATTCGATGTGAGCAGTATTAATTGTAATACCACGTGCTTTTTCTTCTGGAGCTGCATCGATTTGATCGTATGCTTTCTTCTCAGATAAACCTTTCTTTGCTAAGACACTAGTAATAGCTGCGGTTAAAGTTGTTTTACCGTGGTCAACGTGACCAATGGTACCAATATTAACGTGGACTTTACTTCTGTCAAATTTTTCTTTTGCCATTGTTAAAATTCCTCCTCTATATTTTTTAACATTTATAATGTTATAGCAAACTTTTTATAAAATCAACAACTTACGAGAAAAGTAAACTTTTCATTAGTTAGATTTGAACTACTTTGCAGCGTTCTTTTTGATAATTTCGTCAGCGACGAATTTAGGGCATTCTTCATAACGGTCAAGTTCCATTGTGTAAGAAGCTCTACCTTTAGTAAGAGAACGAAGATCAGTAACGTATCCGAACATATTAGCAAGTGGGACAGAAGCATCAACAACTTCAGCGCCATTTCTTGTAAAGTATCCGGCAACAGTACCTCTTCTTGAAGCGATATCACCCATAACATCACCTAAATATTCATTAGGAACGGTGATTTCAACTTTCATAATTGGTTCCAAAATAACTGGATCACACTTCTTTGCAGCTTCTTTAAGAGCTAAGGAAGCAGCAACTTTATAAGCGGCTTCAGATGAGTCGACATCGTGGTAACTACCATCAAATAAGGTAGCTTTGATATCGGTAATTGGATAACCAGCAACTAAACCTCTATCAAGAGATTCTTTTAAACCATCGCAAGTAGGCTTGATGTATTCTTTTGGAACAACACCGCCGACGATAGCATCAACGAATTCAAAGCCTTTTCCAGGATTTGGTTCAAATCTAATCCAAACGTGACCATATTGACCATGACCACCAGATTGTTTGATATAACGTCCTTCACATTCAGCAGTCTTTCTGATAGTTTCGCGGTATGCGACTTCAGGAGCACCGACGTTGACTTGGACTTTATATTCATCTTTTAATCTAGTAACCATAACATCGAGGTGAAGTTCACCGACACCTGAGATGATGTTTTGACCAGTTTCTTGGTTGGTATAGAAATGGAATGTTGGGTCTTCTTCAGATAACTTGATTAAAGCTGCAGTCATCTTTTCTTGGTCAGCTTTGCTCTTTGGTTCAATTGATTCAGAAATAACTGGATCAGAGAATTGAATTGTTTCAAGGATAACTGGGTGGTCGACATCGCAGAGGGTATTACCAGTTACAGTAGCCTTAAGACCAACTGCTGCACCGATATCACCAGCTAAGACTTCGTCGACTTCTTGTCTGTGGTTTGCATGCATTAAGACTAAACGCGCAAATCTTTCCTTGACGTCTTTAGTTGAGTTAAGAACATATGTACCAGCTTTTGCTGTACCGGAATAAACACGGAAGAAAGCGAGTTTTCCAATGAATGGATCGGTCATAATCTTGAAAGCAAGAGCAGCTAATGGAGCGTCATCGCGAGGTTCGCAGACGACTTCTTTTCCATCAGGTGTGTGACCAATTGTGTGCTTAATATCAACTGGTGAAGGTAAGTATTCAACAACTGCATCAAGTAAGTTTTGAATACCTTTATTCTTATAAGCAGATCCGCAGAGAACCGGGAAGAATTCGCAAGATAAGACACCTTTACGGATAGCTGCCTTGGTTTCTTCAACTGTAGGTTCTTCGCCTTCGAGAACTTTCATCATGATATCATCATCGAAATTAGCTAAATTTTCGAATAATTGTTCTCTGAGTTCATGAACTTTTTCTTTATATTCTTCAGGGATTTCGACAACCTCTTCCTTTTCACCCATGACATCGGTGTAAACATAACCTTTTTGTTCAACGATATCGATAACTCCTTTTAATGAAGATTCGATTCCAATCGGATATTGAATAGCAGCAGCATTTGCTCCTAATTTTTCACCGATTGAACGAACTGACATATCGAAATCAGCACCGATAGCATCAAGTTTATTAACGAAGACAATTCTCGGAACGTTATATTTAGATCCTTGTCTCCAAACGGTTTCGGTTTGTGGTTCGACACCATTTTTACCATCGAGAACAGTGACTGCGCCATCGAGAACACGTAACGATCTTTCAACCTCAGCGGTAAAGTCGACGTGGCCCGGAGTGTCAATTAAGTTAATTCTATGACCTTTCCAATAGCAGGTAGTAGCAGCAGAAGTAATAGTAATACCTCTTTCTTGCTCTTGCTTCATCCAGTCCATTGTTGCGGTACCTTCGTGAGTTTCACCAATTTTGTAAGTTTTTCCGGTATAGAACAAAATTCTTTCAGAAACAGTTGTCTTACCAGCATCGATGTGCGCCATAATACCGATGTTTCTGGTGTTTTCAATAGGATATTGACGAGCCATAATTCATTTCTCCCCTTTATATTACCAACGGTAATGTGCGTAGGCCTTATTAGCGTCGGCCATCTTGTGTGTATCTTCTCTCTTCTTGACGGAAGCACCGGTGCCGTTAGCAGCATCGATAATTTCGTTAGCCAAACGATCTTCCATAGATTTTTCGTTTCTTAAACGAGAATAGTTAACTAACCATCTTAATCCTAAAGTAACTCTTCTTTCAGCTGAAACTTCAACTGGGACTTGGTAGTTAGCTGCACCAACTCTTCTGACCTTTAATTCGAGAGCTGGCATGATGTTTCCAATAGCAACTTCGAAAACTTCCATAGCTGGTTTTCCAGTCTTAGCTTCGATTTTCTTGAAAGCATCGTATAAGATGGTTTGAGCAGTGCCCTTCTTACCATCGATCATTAATTTATTAATTAAACGTGTTACGAGTTTTGAATTGTAGATTGGATCTGGTAACACATCGCGTTTTGCGATAAATCCTTTACGTGGCATTCAACATTCCTCCTTTCATTAATTCTCTTTGGCTTTTGGTTTCTTAGCGCCATAAAGAGATCTGCCTTGTTTTCTGTCTTGGACACCTGCGCAATCCTTAACACCTCTAATGATGTGATAACGGACACCAGGTAAATCCTTAACACGGCCTCCACGGATGAAAACGGTTGAGTGCTCTTGTAAGTTATGTCCTTCACCGCCGATATAAGCAGTGACTTCATATCCATTTGATAAGCGGACACGAGCGTATTTACGCATAGCTGAGTTAGGTTTCTTAGGAGTCATTGTACCGACACGGGTGCAAACGCCTCTCTTTTGAGCTGATGCTTGAATAGTCTCTTTCTTAGCAAGTGAATTCCAGCGGAAGTTTAATGCTGGTGCTTTTGATTTCTCTACCGATTTAGTTCTTCCTTGACGAACTAATTGATTAATAGTTGGCATTGAAATTTCTCCTTTCCTCTAATAAAACTAAGTTAGTCACTTATCCCGGTGTTTACTTAACCATCATCAAGTAACTAAACACCCGGATATATGACCACGCTTAAATATATTAGCAAGTGCAAAACTGCATTGCAAGAAGAATTTTCATATTTTTTGAAACTTGTTTATTATCTTATGATAATATTTATTTAGGAGATATTTATAATGAAAGAAAATGCAGTTTATTTACAGTCTGGTGGTCCAACCTCCGTTATCAACGCATCATTATTCGGTGTCATTAACCAAGTCGAGATATCCGATACAATCGGAGATTTATTTCTCTCGCATTACGGAATCAAAGGTTTGATAAATAATGATTTAAAAAACGCTAAATCTATTCCAACTGAGCAAATCGAATTATTGCCTTATACACCTTCATGCATATTAGGATCTGTTCGTTATAAGATGAAGGATTTTCATGAAGATGAAGAAGACTATTTAAGAATTCTCGATACTTTAAAGAAAAATAATATTCATTATATTTTTCTAAATGGTGGTAACGATTCAATGGATACCGCGATGAAACTATCTGCTTATCTTAAATTTAAAAAATATCCTTGCAAATTTATCGGTATTCCAAAAACCATTGATAATGATTTAGTTATCACTGACCATACACCTGGTTTTGCCTCAGCAGCCAAATTTGTCGCTAATGTTATGGAAACATTAACCTATGATAACTTAACTTATCAAAAAGGACGAGTTAATATCGTCGAAATTATGGGCCGTGATACCGGATGGCTAACCGCCGCTAGCGGATTAGCTTCGCTTCATAAATCTGGTCCTGATTTAATATTTGTCCCAGAAGTCGCTTTTGATACAAGTAAATTTTTAACCGAAGTGGAAAGAATTTATAAAGAAAAAGGTCGCGTATTAGTCGCCGTATCTGAGGGTATCAAAGATAAAGAAGGCGAATTTGTTTATAAGCAAGCTAGCCAAGATGTTTTTGCCCATTCTCAGCTCGGTGGTGTTTCTCATTACTTAGCTGCTTTAGTTGAAGAAAAACTTAATATATCAACAAGAGCAATTGAATTATCATTATTGCAGCGCTGCTTTGCTCCAGAAGCTTCTTTAACCGATATTAAAGAAGCCATCCACTGCGGAGAAAATGCCGTTAAGTATGCTTCTAACGATTATGGAAACGGAATGGTAACAATGAAAAGACTTGATAAAAACAATTATCAACTCACCTATGAATTAGTGCCATTTGAAAAAATTGCTAATCAAATTAAGTATTTACCTCTTTCAATGTTAAACGGAACAAAAGATAACATCAGCCAAGAGTTTATCGATTATCTCATTCCATTAATCCGCGGAAAGATTAATCACGACGAGAAAAACGGATTATATCTCTATTCACAAAAAGAATTTTTCTAAAATAAAATCTCATGAATTTCTCATGAGATTTTTTATTTTAATGTCTGTTTTTTAATCTTCTTATTATTAAAAAGTAATCTAGTATTTGATTGATAAAGATAACCGCAAGTAAAATAAGTACGATTATATTTTCATAACCAAATGTACCACCAGGTATTTGAGTAACCGTAATTATAATCGCAGCGAGAATAATTACTTCTTCTATAATCAAAAATATTATTTTTTTCGTTGCAATAAACAATATCACAAAAACTGCTGCTAATAGTGTTGCGATAAGGGTTATAAACGGAAATGTTATACCTTGCTTAATCATAAATATATCATAATAATGATATACCGTTAAACCGACGATATCTCCCGAAGCATCTCTTTCTAGCAAAGAACATGGTAAGAATACTTCAAAAATAATGGTTGCTATTACTAAGAAAAAATTACGTAATTGTACAGCATTACTTCTCAAAAAAGTTATAAATCTATTATTCATAATTTAATTATAGCATTTTTTTACTTTTTAATAGCAAAATTAAAAACCGTGGCATAAAGTCACGGTAATAATTAATTATTGGTTACTTTCTTCCTGTTTAAACCATTCTTTTTGAACATTCTTAACAAAGTCGAGACTCTTATCAATTAAAGAATCCTCAAGATTAATTAATAATGGAAGAGCATCTTTTTTAACATGAGAAAATTTATCCATTAAATACTCATAGTTATCATAATTTAATTCAATTGTCGCAGTTAAGAGAATTGATGTTTTAAAGAAGCGATAGCGGCCTGAAGCAATTTTTCTTCGATAGCTAGAATCTAAAGAAGAATATAACTCATCAGCTTCATCGTTTTTATTTTCCATCAAAAGGAAATAAATCTTATTTGAATACATAATAGCAATTTCATCATCTTCAAGAAGATTAACGCATTCAACTACCATATTTAATGTTGCTTTAGCTTCATCAAGTTGATTATTTAAAAGATAGTAATAATAATCTTGTAATAATGTCTTAGCTTGGAAGAAATCGCTCTTTTTATCTTCTTTATAAACGACGAGTTTTCCATCGCTAGAAGTCATTTGATGAAGATTGCTTAAATATTCTAAGTAAGCTCTGCGATTATCTTTATTATAAATAACTCTAATGACAAAGCCGTCAAGAAGAGCGCCGCTGTAGAACGGTACAATATTAAGAATGAGAATAATTAAAGATACGGCAGAAATTAAATATCCAACATAACGATAAATACCTTCATCGAGGAGTTCTGTTAAATATCTACCGAGAAAAATAATTCCGATATCGACTAAAACAGTAAAAATAAATCCGCCTAAAAGATAAAGATACGGTATATTTTTGTTTATATCTTTAGGATACATTTCAGTTGATCCACCATAATTTCTAACTTTGGTGAAAGCAAAATGAATTTTGCCGTTTTCCTTTTTAAAAGTGAATCCTAAAATATTTAAAGAAATTAAACGGAAATTGCCAATTAATCCGAAGATTAATTTTCCAATTTCATACACAATTGTCGTTACTAGGTAACCAACGATTAAGCCAACGACAGCAAAGAGATAGACATCGCTGCCATAAACATCAAAAGTGTGTTCAAATATCGCCGTACCAACAAAATAAGCAACAATGATGACGAGGACATAAATAAAGATATCGTAATTTCTATATTTTGGTTTTATCTCGTTTTTTTTGTTTTCTTTATCGCTCATAAATAAGCCTCCTATAGAGCCTGAATAAAGATTTGTCTAATGATTTCCTTAGTCAGAACAATGTGGCCTTTAATATCGCTTTGGATTCTTTCGTTGACAATAATATCAATATCTGATGGGAGGAATCCATAATCTTTAAGATGATATGATAATCCAATCTGTTCAATGAACTTTTTGATAGCTAATATAGTTAATTTACTAGCATGTTCATCATCTTTTTCCTGGATTGAGAAAACCTCGCGGCCAAAATGAGCGATTTTTTCTCTTTCTTCTCCTTCAAGAATTGTCAAATATGCCGGGATAAGACAAGCTAATCCTGCTCCATGAGCAATATTTTCATGTAAGCCAGATACCTCATGCTCTAAAGCATGAATCGGGAAAGAGAAAACTTTGCCAATACCTGTCAGTCCGTTATGTGAGAAACCAGAAGCGACCATTAATGTGGCCCGCGCATCATAATTTGTCGGTTCTTTGATTACTTTTAACGTACTTTTAATAACTTCTTTTATTAATCCTAATGCAAAATCATCCGCTAAGCAATAATCATCTGATTGATTGAAATATCTTTCTAATGAATGTGATATAATATCAACGCTTCCATATGCTGTTTGAGTAGGAGAAACTGAAAAAGTCAAAGCTGGATTTTCAATAGCGAAACGCGGACGATTTGTTTCAACATTAAAACCGGCTTTTTTATCGCCTTTAGACATTACGCAAGAATTAGACATCTCCGATCCTGAAGCTGCGATAGTTAAGATGACCCCAACTTTCATCGCTTTACCAGGAACAGCTTTCTTTAAATTAAAATCAAAGCAGTCCCCGTCATAAAATACTCCGTGAGCAATAGATTTAGCGGTATCGATAACCGATCCTCCGCCAACAGCGAGAATATAATCAATTTTATTTTCTCTAACTAAGTTTATTCCTTCATAAACTTTATCCATTTGAGGATTAGGATGGACATCTTTTAATTCGTGATAAGTAATTCCTTCATCATCAAGAGCTTTGATGACTTTGTCATATAATCCGATTTTTTTAATTGATCCACCGCCATAGACAAGCAAAATATTGCTTCCGCCATCAGCTTTAATCAGCTTACCTACCTTTTCCTCTTGGTCGATACCGACATATAAATGCGTCGGTAAATAAAATGCAAAATTAATCATGTAATAAATAGTACTCCTTAGCGATTTTAGCGCCTAAAGCCGCATTATTAAGAATTAATGCAATATTTGCTTTCAAAGAATCACCTTTAGTTAATTCAGTAACTTTACTTAATAGATAAGGTGTTACTTTTTTGCCTTTAATATGTTCTTTTTCAGCATCCTTAAGAGCTTCTTCAATCGCTTTATTAATCATTTTTTCATCAAGAGATTCTTTTTCCGGAATTGGATTAGAAACTAAAATTCCGCCGCGTAAAGAATAATCTTCTTTTGCTTTAATTAGTTTAGCTGCTGCTTCCGGAGTATCAACTCTTCCATCCACTTTTAAATGAGAATCTCTCGTATAGAAATCACCGAGATTATCACTTTGATATCCAACAACAGTGACTCCCATCGTTTCAAGATATTCCAAAGTTCTCGGTAAATCAAGAATTGCTTTAACTCCCGCGCAAATAACCATAACCGGAGTCGTCGCTAATTCAATTAAATCAGCAGAGATATCCATTGTTTCATTCACTCCGCGATGTACTCCGCCAATTCCGCCAGTGACAAAGATTTTTATTCCTGCCATCGCAGCAATAATCATTGTAACAGCAACAGTTGTAGCACCCCATTTTTTATTAGCGATAACTAATGGCAAATCTCTTCTCGACACTTTTTCAATATCTTTACGAGAAGCGAATTGATTTATTTCTTCTTCGCTCATTCCAACAACTGGTACGCCTTCAATGATACCGATAGTTGCAGGAACAGCACCATTTTCTCTAATAGTTTGCTCAACTTTTAAAGCCGTTTCAACATTAGTTGGATAAGGCATGCCATGCGAAATAATTGTCGATTCTAAGGCTACAACCGGTTTATGTTCAGCCAAGGCTTTTTTTACTTCTTCACTAATTTTAATTAACATTTATCTTTCTCCTTTCGTGACGGGATAAAAGAACATATCTAATGATGTGAACAATTATAGTTATCACCGCTAACACACCAACAACTATTCCGAGTTCAATCCAGTTCTTTACGCTTAATGCACCAAGGCTTAATCCTGTGATATTTGAAGGTAAAACAAAGACAAATATCAAAGCGAAACCAAGCATAGCAAGGAAAGTAATAATACGGTAGATATTCAAAGGTAAGCAAGTTAAGAATAACATTATAAATCCTGTTAAAGAAATAGATAAGCAGGCCATAGTTACCATAACTCCGTTATCAGATGTTACATCAAGGGAAGGGAAATGAGTCATAAGCATAATTGCTGCCACTGATAAAAGCATAATCACTCCATTTGGGAAAGCTTTAGATAAAACTGTCCGCATAAATGATCCTTTTATTAAAGATTTATTCGGTTGCAGAGCTAAGACAAAAGATGGAATACCGATAACTGCAAATTCAATGATATATAAATGTTTAGCGTCAAATGGTTGGACAAAACCCTTACCAAATGCCCAAGCGATTAATGTTACAATTGCAAACAAAATCGCATATACAGTTTTCATTAAGTATAACGAGGCTGTTCTTTGGATATTGTTGATTACTTTTCTTCCTTGTTCGACAACTTTCGGCATTGAAGCAAAATTTGAATCCATCAATACCAAATGCGAAGCGTTTCTTGCAGCATCACTACCTGATGCCATGGCAATAGAACAGTTAGCTTGTTTCATAGCTAAAATATCGTTAACGCCGTCACCCGTCATCGCCACAGTCTTTCCTTTGCTCTTTAAAGCCTTGATTAAAATAGCTTTTTGCTCAGGGGAAACTCTGCCAAAGACAACGTATCTATCAGCGATTTCGCTAACTTCTTCACCGGTTAAGCCTTCAAGTGAAACATAATTTTCCGCATGTGGAACACCAGCTTTTAAAGCGATTTGTGAAACTGTTGAAGGATTATCACCGGAAATAATTTTAACTTCTACATCATTATCGATAAACCATTTAATTGTATCATAAGCTTCATCGCGGATATGATCTGATAAAACAAATAAAGCATATGGTTCGACTTTATTAAATTTAGACTTTTCCGAAAGTGGTTCACTAGTATAGGCTATTAACAAAACTCTATAACCTTCTTTAGCATAATTTTCGCTCTTTTTTAAAACATCTTTATCTTTTGTGATGAATTCCGGTGCACCTAGGACAAAAGTTCCTGTTTTTTCAAATTCGACAGCAGATAATTTTCGCGCTGAAGAAAACGGTAAAACAACTTTAATTTTATGAGTTTTTGTTTCTGGGTAAGCATTCGCCAATGCTTGCATTGTAACGTTTTTATCATCTTCAAAAGCAGAAATGAATGAGCCCATTAATTTTTTAATATCAATTCGTTTAGCTGTGAGTTTTATCTCTTTCTCTACTCTCATCGTTCCATCAGTAATTGTCCCTGTTTTATCTAGACAAATAACATTAGCTCGAGCTAATGATTCAATAGCATAAGAATCTTGAACCATTGTTTTTCTCTTAGCTAAAGAGATAACTGCGACAGTTAAGGTAGTTGAAAGAAGTAAGAATAATCCCGAAGGAATCATCGAAACTAAACTCGCTCCTGTTTTTTCAATTGTCGTAATAATATCATGTGAAGAATTAACATAGTTATTCCAAGCTAATAAAGCGCCTAATGGAATGATAATTCCGGAAATATACATAATTATCTTGTTTAAAGAAGATAATAAGATCGATTTAGCTTTTTTAACTTTTCTCGCCTTATTTTGTAACTGAGCGACATAGTTATGTTCCCCGATGCGGTCAACGCGGCACATACAGGAACCAGATACGATAAAAGATCCCGCTAAAAGATAATCATCGGTTTTCTTTTTTATTGGCAGAGCTTCTCCGGTTAATGCAGCTTCATTAACTTCAACTTCGCCGCGCACAATATAAGAATCGCATGGAATTTCATTTCCTGATGCTAAGTAATATATATCGTCTAATACTAACTTATCAGCTGGAATTTTCATCTTTAAAGCATCTCTTTTAACTTTAATTTCAGGAATCGACATTAAAGATAATTGATCAACTTTCTTTTTAGCTTTTATCTCTTGTAAAATACCAATCAAAGTATTAGCGATAACAATTACCAAAAAGAAGCAGTCAGCATATGCACCAACCGCGATTAAAAAAACAGCAATTGTTACGAGCAATACATTAAAAAAAGTAAAAATATTGCTTATTAATATCTGCAGATATGATTTAGAAAGACTTTTAGTTTGCTTATTAATCAAGTTGTTGTTTTGTCTTTCTTCAACCTGCAACGAATTAAGTCCATCATCGGGTGAAGGAGTGTATCTTACAGCTTTATCAAATAAATCAGCATTTTTTCTTTTTCTGTTTCTTTTTGTTAAAATGATTCGCGGAATTTCCAAAGTTTTAGAAAAAATCGACTTGCTTTCAATTTCTTCATCATCTTCAATGGTAATCGTTGAATACTTTTCTTTATCTGAGCTCATTTATCCACCCCTATATATCTTTTTTTATTTTATATTAATATTTGGTAAAATTAACTAATAATATCACTAATTATCAATTATTCTGGTTTCAATTCGCGAAGCATTAGATTGTAAACTGTTTCATGGCTAGATAGGCCGCGGAACAAAACATCGTATAATGCATCAATAATCGGCATACTAATATTTTTTTCTTTAGCTATTTGATGAACTAATTTAACAGTTTGAATACCCTCAACTGTTTTATCATTCTTTTCCAAAAATTCTTTAGCTAAGTCAGCTTTACCAATCGCATATCCAGCTTGAAAGTTTCTAGAATGCCAAGAATTGCAGGTAACTAATAAATCTCCAACTCCTGTTAATCCCATAAACGTTTCAAACTTTCCGCCACTAGCTAAGCCAAAACGAATCAACTCTTTTAACCCCCGTGTAACAAGCGCTGCTCTAGCATTATCGCCCAGCGCTATTCCCTGCAAAATTCCAGAGGCAATTGCAATTGCGTTTTTTAATGCCGAAGCCGATTCAGCACCAATTTCATCATTTTGAGTATAAACTCGGAAATAATTATTAGAAAAAAGTTTCTGAACAAGCTTTGCTGCGTTATTGTCACGAGAGACAGAAGCAATACAAGTAAGCTCTCTTAAAACAACCTCTTCCGCATGACTTGGTCCGAGAAGAGATATAATTTCATAGCGATAACTTTCTGGAATCACGTCGCGTATTACATCGCTCATACGCATTAACGTTTTTTCTTCAAAGCCCTTCGCCGTAGAAATAAAATACTTACGTTCGTTTAGATAATCTTTAACTTCCAACAATAACGAGCGATAAGCCTTAACCGGTACCGCGATTAAAAGAATATCTGCAAATTGAACAGCTTCCTTTAAATTAAATGTCGCTTTTATTTTTTCAGAAAATATAACAGACGGAAAATATTTTTTATTCGTATGCTGGAAATTTATTTCCGTAACCACTTCTTCTCTTCTAGCATAAATCAAAACATCATTATTATTATCGTTTAGAACTTGGGCTAGCGCTAATCCCCAGCTGCCAGCACCTAATATACTAATTTTCATTATTTTTTCATCCTCGCGATAATTTTAATCGGTGACCCAGTAAATTCAAACGTTTCTCTTAAGCGATTTTCTAGATATCTTTGGTAAGAGAAATGAAGCGATGAAGGATTATTAACAAATAAAACAATCGTCGGAGGTTTAATACCGACTTGAGATGCATAGAAGATTTTTAATCTGTCCCCGTTAAATTCTGGAGTCGGATTAATAATTTGTGCATCCGCTATAACTTCATTAAGCGTAGAAGTCGGAACTCTTCTATTATAAGAATCATATGCTAAAGTTATCGCTGAAAAAATTGTATTTAAACGGCTCTTTGTTAAAGCCGAGACGAAAACGATTGGAGCGTAATCTAAGAATTTAAATTCTTTACGGATATTCTTTTTGAATTCATCCATCGTCTTTTCACCTTTTTCAATCAAGTCCCACTTATTGACGACGATGATAATCGCTTTATGCATATCTACGGCATAACCGATGACATGCTTATCTTGCATTTGAATTCCTTCTTTAGCGTCGATTAAAAGTAAGACGACATCGCTTCTTTCAATTGCCGCTAAAGCTCTTAACGCTGCATATTTATCGACAGATTCATAAATCTTACCGCGCTTTTTTAATCCGGCCGTATCTATAACCACATAATTTTTATCATCTTTAGTAAATGGGGTATCAATAGAATCTCTGGTAGTGCCCTCTATATTTGATACGATGACTCTATCTTGATTTAAAATGGCGTTTGTCAAAGAAGATTTTCCAACATTTGGTCGTCCAACAAGTGAAAAGCAAATAGCATCAGGATACTCTTCCATCTCTTTTTCTGGAAGCATTGCAATCACTTTATCAAGTAAATCACCAATACCGATTCCGTGCGCTGAAGAAATTGCCATCGGTTCACCTAAACCAAGAGAATAAAAATCGTGGATGCTATCAATTTTTGAAAAATCATCAATTTTATTTACAGCTAAAATAACTTTTTTATTAGACTTTCGAAGCATTTTAGACGCATATAAATCATCATTAGTGACTCCAGCTTTTCCATCTCCGACATAGATAACTACATCTGCTTCTTCAATAGCAATTTCAACTTGGGCTCTAATCTGTGCCTGAAAAGGTGCGTTCTTAATTTCAATTCCGCCGGTATCAATAACTGTAAAGGTCTTAGTTAACCATTCTCCGACACCATAAAGGCGGTCTCTTGTAACACCAGCTTCATCATTAACAATTGCTTTTCTGTCACCGATAATTCTATTAAAAATAGTTGATTTGCCGACATTAGGCGCGCCGACAATCGCTACAATTCCTCTAGGCATGTACATTACCTACTTTCCGATAAATAATATCCATAATCGCATTAACGACTTCTTCAATCGTCATATTAGATGTATCTAAGCTAATCGCATCATCAGCTTTTTTTAACGGAGCTAATTCGCGATGGGAATCGATATAATCTCTTTTTTCGAGTTCTTTAGTTATCGATTCTAAAGAACAAGGTATACCTTTTTGAATATTTTCTAAATATCTTCTCTTAGCTCTAGTATCAACTGAGGCAATTTGAAAAATTTTAACATCAGCATTAGGAAGAACGTATGTACCGATATCTCTTCCATCCATGACAACAGATACATTTTCCGCAATTTTTCTTTGCTGTTTAACTAAGAAATAACGAACCTCTTTATTTGCTGCAATATATGACACATTTTCATTAACAATCGTAGAACGAATTTCCTTAGTAACATCGCGGTCATTAAGAGAAATTGAATGATCCGGATATAAAGTTATATTGATATTGTCGAGCACAGAAGCTACTTTTTGTTCATCGCGGCAATCAATATCATTCCACAAGCAATAAACAGTTACCGCGCGATACATCGCACCAGTGTCGATATAAACAAAATTAAGTTGTTTGGCTACGAGCTGAGCCACTGTAGATTTTCCAGCTGCAGCCGGTCCATCAATAGCAATCTTTATATTTTTCATAATCCTCCTAACTTGCGATAAATACGCACACGATAATCAAGCAGATAATCGCTCCTATTGTAATAATTAACGCTAGATATTTTAACCATTGTTTCATCTTAGTTAAACGATAAGCTCTCTTTTTAGCTTTTTCTCTAGCGAGAAGATCTTCTTTTGCTTGATTGGAAACATATTGATCATGAGCTTCAATAATTTGGTCAATAGTCATAGTCAAAGTATTTTTTTTGTCGAGGTCTTCAACAGGTATTTCCTCTGTGATTTCTTCAACTTCTTCCTTCATATCAGCCCGCTTAATTTCCTCGCGGTATTTTTTAAATTTTTCAACACGCGTTTCCATCTTTAAAGTACCTACATAATGATAAATTATTTAAATATCGTTTTCTAGCAATTGCAATGCTTTGTTGAGGAAAAATACACATGATTACTTAGAAACGCAAAAAATAACGACCGCCCCTGTGTATGTAATTTTCCACAAAGCAAAAAACAATTGAAAAAAGTCAGAAATGCTCTATAATAAAAAAAGCATAAGGAGGATTTTCTACAATGGCAAAATCTTGCAAAGTAAACGATTCCTGCATCGGATGCGGAATGTGCATGTCAATCTGCGACGCAGTATTCGCACTCAATGCTGAAGGCAAAGCAGAAAATATCTTAGGCGATATTCCTGCTGATTTAGAAGCTTCTGTTGAAGAAGCAGCAGCAAACTGCCCAGTCCAAGCAATTGAAGTTAAATAAGCTTCATTGGCAAAAAAATTGAGTTGCAAGGTTTATCCTTAGCAACTTTTTTTATTTTATCTCTAGTTATCTAGAGATTTTTTTTATAAGATAAATTTATGAAAAAAATAATTTTAAAATTATCATTTTTATCTTTCTTTTTGTTATCTTTAATCGCATTGCTGATTGTAAAAGCAAATACTTCATCAGCAAGCTATTTTACTAAAGAAATTTCTTCGCCATGCGTGGCTTTTATTGGAACGATAACTTCGTTTATCCCTTTTTCTTTATTTGAATTTATTATAGCTATTCTAGTTATTGCATTATTGATATTGCTAATTCTTTGCCTTCGCCATCTTTTTAAAAAAGAATTTAGAAAATCGTTATACCAATTTTTAAATATTTTGATAATTATAAGTTTTTCACTATCATATTTTACCTTTACTCAAGGAATTGGTTATAACGCTGATAATTTAAATATTTCTTTATACGAGGATAAACCTTCAGATGAATTAATTGATGAAAGCATCGCTTATTTCACAGCTGACTATAATTATGTATCATCACTGCTTGAAAGAGATGAAAATGGTTTTGTTATCAACCCCTACACCAAAAAGGAACTAAACGATTTAATAAACGAAGAATTTTTAAAGCATCAAGAACTAAATATTTCAACATATTCACCTAGAGTTTCAACTTTAACATTTTCTTTTTTATTTAATGAATTTCATATAACCGGTGTTTCATTTCTCGGCGTCGGTCAAGCTTCGGTATCAAGCAAGCTGCATACAGCAGAAATACCTTTTGTCACCGCGCATGAGATTGCCCATATAAAAGGTGTTGCTAAAGAAGATCAAGCTAATCTTACCAGTCTTTATATCCTCCTCAATAGCGATATTCCTTATTTACGTTATTCAGCTTATTATTGGTCTTATTTATCCCTTATTGATATTTATCGCCTGACCGATTATCAATCTTATCAAAAAATAATCTCTTCGCTTGATAAAGCGATAATAACTGAAACAAATAATATTGCAAAATATTATTCTGAACACGATTTATTAAGCGCAATCGGCGACTTTATAAATAATCTTTATCTTATTTTCAACGGTAATAAAGATGGGACATCAGACTACGATGACACCTCAACATCAGTCGATACAGGTGATAAAGATGACCAAGGTCATGTTATTTACGAAATAACAAACTACTCTCCTTACCAAAAGCTTTATTTCCAAACTTATAAAAATCTTTTATAACTATTTTATTTATCTTCTTATTTGATTAAGTTTTTGCTAATATCTTTGTATCAAGGGAGAAAAGAGATATGAGACAAATTATCTTAAGCCAAAAAGAAATCACCGAAATTACCAGAAAATTCGGTCAAATGTTTACCGATATGTTCAAGGATGATCCTTTACCTCCGATTTTCATCGGTGTTATGAAAGGCGCTGTTCCCTTCATGATCGACTTAGTCAGAGAAATCGATTGCCCAGTTTTATTAGACTTCATGCAAGTATCTTCTTACTTGGGTACTGAATCGACCGGAATTATTTCTTTAAAGAAGGATGTTTCATTAGATATTAGAAACAGAAATGTCGTTATCGTTGAAGATATTATTGATTCAGGTTATACGATGAACTGGCTAAAAAATTATCTAGAGAAAACCTATTGTCCAAAGAAATTATTAACCTGTGTCTTATTAGACAAAAAATGCAAACGGAAAATCCCATTTGAATGCGATTTTGTCGGAAAAGAAATCGGCGACTACTTTATCGTTGGATACGGTCTTGATTACGATGAATTTTTCCGTAACGAAAAAGAAGTCTTTGTTCCTTCCAAAAATCAAATTGAAGAAATCGATAAACTTCGCGAAATAGAGAAAAAAGTCGAAAAGCAAAAATAAAGCATAAAAAACTGCTGAACTGAACTGCTCCTTGTCAAGTAGGCAGGAAAAAGTATAAAAATAATTAATTAAAAGTAAATATAATTTGAATAGGAATGATATCTCATAAAATTAGGTGTC
>CALVJL010000009.1 GCA_944332075.1 uncultured Bacilli bacterium | reverse complement strand
TTCCTATTCAAATTATATTTACTTTTAATTAATTATTTTTATACTTTTTCCTGTCTACTTGACAAGGAGCAGTTCAAGATGGCTGGATTTTTTATTTACCTTGATTTTTATTTGTCTCATTATTATCAAAGACAAAATGAAAATTCACGTACTTATCTTTAAAATCGGCTTTTAATGTAGCTTTGTACTGATTTCCCGTTTTCTTTGAAACTAAATCATCAAAAGTTATTTCGCCTTTAGTAAATATCTCTTTAGCGATTTTGTTGGTAATTTTTTTATTAAGAGAAGCAAAGAGGTGATTATCCTTAAAAAGTGAAAGCGAACAAGCTGAATTAACGCAGCGATATCCCTTTTCACTAATAGCAATCGGATAGGAACAACGCGGGCATTTACAAAGAGTATGCGCTTTGTCGACTTCAAAAATTTTTGGAGGAAAACCGATTGCTGCATTATTATCGATTTGATTAAATAATGAACTTATTTCCTCTTCAGCTACTTTAACAGCATCATCGATGGTAATTTCCTTACGGTATACTTTCTTTAACGATTTACCAAGTAATGCCGTCTTTTCTTTAGCTAATAGCAAATTAAGCGCAGTCAGAGTCTCAACATAATATTTGCCCATCGGTTCTAGTTTATAGGTATTATCCTTCAATGAGATATAACCTTGCTTAACCGCATTATCAATAATTGTTGATCTCGTCGCTTCTGTACCTAATTCAATACCTTCAAAAACCGCTTTATAATCTTCATCGTCATTAGGATTATCATCATTATCTTTTTTCTCTAATTGTTCCCGGAAAGGATTTTTTAAAAAGTTATTAAAGCTTTCAACCGAATAACGCTTTGGAGGTTTTGTTTCCTTTTCTAAAGGAGCAAATTTAATCATAACTTCATCGCCTTGATTTAATTTCGGTAAGATTTTTTCTTTACGTTCGCGTTCGTCAAAACTAGTCCAACCTGGAGTAATCACCGTCTCTCCATTTAAGCGAAATACTTCTCTTTTACCTAAAGATATTTCCATATTTGTCTTTGCGACAACGCACATCTCCGAGGCAAAAACCGCAAAGAAGCGATTAACAATCGTTTTATAGACCTGATATTCTTCTTCGCTTAAATCGCTTTTCTTAGGAATTTTATAAGTTGGGGTCAAGGCCGAATGCGATTCAATTTTGCTATCATCAAAAATAAATTTATTATCTTTAAAATTAATTTTAACTCCAAGTTTTTGAAATGAAGCGATAATTTCTTTAAACTTTCCTTTTTCATTAGTCGCCAAATATTCAGACGGGGTACGCGGATATGAAACATACCCTTTTTCATAAAGAGACTGAACAATTTTTAAAGAATGTTCCAAGCTCATCTTATACTTTTTTCCAAGTACGCCTTGTAATTTGCTAAGCGAAAAAAGTCTTGGAGACGGAATTGTTTTATTTTCTAAGGAAATCTTAGTCACATATGCTTTCTCGCCATTATAGATATCCGCGAGAGTCTTGGCTTGATCTAATTCATCGGCTTTGAATTCAACTTTGCTAACTAATTCAACGACTTCGCCATTGGTCTTTTCTTTGCTTGAAAGAACATAATATTTTTCTTTTACGAAGTTAATAATCGACATTTCCTTATCATAAATCGCTTTAACGATTGGAGAGATAACTCGGCCGACCCTTAAAAGAGTATGGCTTTTAATTGAAGCTAAACGCGTTAAATTAATTCCGTATAGCCAGTCGATATAAGTCCGAGCATAACCTTCAAAAGCGAGATTATCATAATAAGAATCATCTTGAAGTCTGCTTAACTCTTCGCCAATAGTCTTTTTTGTTTGATCAGGCATCCATAACCGTTTAATCGGTTTACTATTTTTCATCGCGTATGAAACAATAATTCTGACGATGATTTCACCCTCGCGGTCAGAGTCTCCAGCATTGATAACCATCTCGACATCCTGTCTATTTATCAAGTCGCGAATAATCTTAAATTGTTTAATTATCCCCTCATCGTGTGATAATCCAAACCGAAATTTTTCTGGATAAAATGGAAGATTATCTAGAGTCCAGCGATACTTTTTCTCTTTATCATAATCAGGAAGATATTGTTCCACGTCATATAAAGTAAAAAGATGACCAAAAGCATAGGTAATTAAATAATCACCTATCTCATAATAACCATCATTTCTTTTTTCTGTCCCATCGATAGCCGCTAAAATGTTTCGCGCTAAAGACGGCTTTTCAGCAATAATTAGTTTATACATATTAATAATTATAACGTATTTTAACGGTAAACGATTAATGTCCGAACATTATCGTAAACTCTTTTCATCAAGTCATCTTTAGTAATGACATAATAAAGAAAGAATTTTTTATTATTATTTAGAAAGTGCTTAAAGTGTAATTTTAAAAGAACTACTTCATCGACTTTGATTCCGGTGAGGCGTTCATTTTCATAAAGCATCATAAAATCTTTGTGATGATGATGAGAAGTAAAATTGATTTTATATTCTTTTTGATGGAAGGAAAAACCCTCATTAAACGCGATTCTTTCCAAATTATCGGCATTATCGAAATCCCGATAGATAACTTTACCTTTCATATCTTTTAATGAGATAAAAAAGTAAAGCAAGCCCTTTGGAGGAAGGTAAACTGAATTAATTTTTTCTCGAATATCGCTAAGATTGATTTGGCAAACAAAAAAATCATCGTCTTGATAGGAATTATCCATTTCATAAAAATCTGGATCACCAAAAAAACAGCTACGCCCAAGCGGCGAAACTTTCTTTTGTTTTTTTAATTCAAGGCAGAGATACGTTTTCATCTATTTCACCATCCAATAATTTTCAAATTCGTGATTATCAAAATAATTAGAAGTCATTATTAAATCAAGATGTGCTTGCTTGGAAAGAATTTTTCTTGTTACTGATAAGAACTTTTCTTTATCTTGTCCGGATTTAAATGTTCGATAAATTGTTTCACCATCTAATGATAAATAAAATTCATTGAAGCAAATTGATAATTCATCAGAATAAAATGAATAAATTCCTTCATCACTTTTATTAAAAAGCGACTCACCGAGATAAAAGGTTGGGTTGTAATCCACATTTAATAAATCTAGCATAGTCGGCAATAAATCGTAAGGAGAAGAGAAGATTTCATATTGATTTGTGCCATATTTGCTTAAATATGTTTCCTCTAACAATGGATTTTTCAAAAATAAAGTCGTCGTATAAATATCGCTATAGAGTTTATCTTCGCGGTTAGCTAATAGCTGATTAAGGCATTCTCCATCATTACCAGGATAATAAATATCGTGATCACCAAACAAAATAAATAGAGTGTCATCCATTTTACCTGCATCTTCAAAGCTTTGGAAAAGGTTACCCAAGGCTTTGTCAAAATCCATCGCGCTCATCATATAAATATCAATGCATGAAGCGTTGATAGGACTAGTTTCATCCAATGGATTTATCCAAAGGTTATTTTCTTTAGCGTAGCTCAATTTTTCACCATATTTTTGATATAATTCACCAGCGTTCTTTCGATCTGAATATGGACCATGCATTGATAAAGATGTATAAAAAGCATAAAATGGTTCTTCGCTTTTTAATAAGACATCACTTACTAATGGTAAGGTTTCACAGTCAGAAATATAATCGCCTTCCCATGACCAAATCGGATAATCTTTGCCATATAAATCCTCGTGAAAGTAGCAGTGTTCAAATCCTAATTTAGGCATTAAAATTTCTCGATCATAAATATCTCTGTCCATGCCAGGCAAGGAACTTGTATCGTGAAAATAATAAGTTTCGTAATCATCTTTCAATAATTCGGTAGCAGCATAAGGCAAATTATAACTATAGCGTTCAGGCAAAATACCAATTGATGGAGCAGATCCAGTTATACCGATAAATTCCGTCATATTTGTCTTATTTTTTGAATAATTATTCGTGCAATAAATCGCATCTTTTGTCAACTGATACATATTAGGTGTTAAATATTCATTTATCATGAAATCATCGCCGGTTTCAATCATAATCGTAAACACATTTTTACCTTCTAGTAATCCCGTAAATTCATTCTTTTGTTGTTTTTCTTGACTAAAAAATGATTTCATCGATTCATCTGAAGGCAGTTTTTCTCCAAAAAGCAGATAATTTATTTCTTGCAAATAATAAGAATATGTCCCGTATTCAGAGTAATTATGGCTGCGAAGAATAGATATAACAGTATCACCATCAAAATCATTAAGGCGATTATTTACTAAACCAAAGGAAAAAGTATAAACGACAATTAATGTCATAACTGGAAGTAACGCTAGAGATTTACTAAGTTTTGGATAATTACTTTTTCGGAAAAAGAAATTAATCAAAATCAAGCAAATAACGCTAAGAATATATAAAGAAACAATTATCGCGATAAAAGTGAAATCGAAATAGTCCGGATTATTAATAACGCTCATGCCCTGTGAAGCAATCGCTAAATTATAAAGAGAAAAAATCGTTCCAAAATTTTCATAAAATACCCCATTAGCGATTACTAATACTGTTGTCACTAAAGTCAAAACACTTAAGTAGATAATATCTAGGTAACCTTTTTTGAAAAAAAAGATTACAGATGCAAAAGCAAGCGACAAAAGAAAATCTAAAATCAAGTAAGATGGTAAAAATAACCCAAACATCTTTTCAAAGATAATAATTTGGAAAATTAAAAAAAATACTAGATAGCAAATTATCTCAGCAAATTTTTTGACATTTAAAAACGCTTTCATAATCCCTCTTTATATTAAGATATTATATATTCATTTGTTTTTTTTGATAAGCATTCTTTGTTAAATTAAGTTATTTAAGGCATAAAATCGTCATAATCATATGTTGAAAAATAATCTGTAGTCAAAATTGTGTCTAGATAGCTCTGCTTTTCTGCTATTTCAGAAACAGCATCCAAAAAATCTTCAATCTTCTCACCATAGCTAATAAAAACGCGGCTGATCTTATCTTCAGCAAATGACCAATAGTATTTATCAAAAAAAGCTGATATTTCAATGGAAAAGAAAACTTGAACCTCTTCCATCTGTTTACTGAAAAGACTGCTTCCGATATAAAAGTTAGGATTGTAGTTGATTCCTAATAAATCTAAAACAGTCGGTACGACATTATAAGGTGAAGTGAGACGGCTATAAACATTAGTATGGTATTTATCGACGTAATAATCGAGTAAATCATCATTTTTAAAGAATAGAGTTGTCGTATAGATATCTGAATAATATTTATCCTCTTTATCATGACGCGAAATTAATTGATTTAAACATCTTCCGCTATAGCCAGGATAGTACATGTCGTGGTCGCCATAGATAACAAATAAGGTATCGTCAAGTTTTCCTTCTTCTTCAAATCTTTCAAACATCTCTCCTAATGCCTTATCAAAATCCATCGCGCACATCATATAAGTATCAACGCATGGAGCATCAATAGGAGCATATATTTCTAATGGGTTACGCCAAAGATTATTTTCTTTAGCATATTCTAACTTTTCACCATACATCTCTTCTAAAGTTTTTTGATTAGCGCGATTAGCGTATGGGCCATGCATTGATAAAGATGTATAGAAAGCAAAAAATGGTTCATCGCTTTGGAGAATAGTATCTGTAACGATTGGCATAGTTATTGAATCAAAAGTATAATTACCTGTCCAATCCCACATTGGATAATCTTCACCAAATAAATCTTCATGGAAATAACTATTATCAAATCCGAGTTTAGGCATTAATACTTCACGTCCATATAAATCCATGTTATGTTCAGGCTCGGCGCTAGTATCATGAAAATACATTGTGTGATAATCGATGTTATTTAGCTGGCTAACTAAGGAATATGGTAGATTATAGTCATAACGCGATGCCAAAACCCCAGCTGTCGGAGCCGATCCAGTTAATCCAATAAATTCAGAAATATTTGTCTTATTTTTCGATAAAGTATTCTCGCAATAAAGAGAATCTTGTGTTAATGCATACATATTCGGTGTCAAATATTCATTAATCATCAAATCGTCACCGGTTTCAATCATAATCACAAAAACATTTTTACCTTCTAAAAGTCCGGTAAAAGAATTTTGATAATCAACCTTTTTCTTGAAATAATCTATCATTTTTTGTTCATCTGGCTTTGGTGCACCATTAAGTATATAGTCAAGTTCTTTGATATAATACGACATCATTCCATAACGAGAAAAATTGTTATTTTTAGAAATAGTTACAATATCCTCAACCGAACTACCAAATCCATCATCATTAATAGAATACATTGAAAGAGTATAACTTCCTAATAAACAGGCGATTAACCCTAATGTCAAAAATGGATGACCTTTTGTATTAACCTTATTTCTTCTAAAATCAGATGGCTGGTCGATTTTAAATAATACTTTGTTAATAAAAAATAGCGATGCCACAAATAAACCATAGACAAGCACAATTAATGAAAGCAAAGCAAAATCATAGTAGCTTGGATCACCAGCAATCGCGGCACCGTGATTAAAAAACGATAAGTTTAACAAAGAAAAAATGGTACCAAAATTATGATAAAACATGCAATTTGCCCCAACTAAAACAGCAAATAAAAGCATGATACTATCAAAATAAATATAATCAAAAAGTGAAGATTTGAAAAAGAAAATAGGACACGCTAATGCAGCAATCAAAAGTAAATCACAAAAAAAGTAAGTCGGTATGAATTCATGAAAAATATATGCATATTGAATTACTTGCAATATGATATAGAAAAATATAAATGTTATATATTCTGTCGATTTCCTAAACACCAAATTTTTTTTCATAAAAAAGCAATTAGAATACTTTCTAATTGCCATTTTAGTTGTTTTATAAAAGAATACAAGCAGAAATAAATTATTTATTTATTTCCCTTTCAAATTTTGACATATCTAAATGTTCATCAATTACAATTAATTCTAAATTATAAAGATTTGCGAGCATTTTTATCTCATCTAAACTTACTTGAGTGGTCACAACAGAGTGATGAGCTCCTCCAGCCAATAACCAAGCTTTAACACCATCTTTAAATGTTGGTCTAATCTTCCACATAATTGAAGCGACTGGTAAATTAGGCATTGACTCTTCTTCTTTTATTAAAGTGATTGCTTGAGCGATAAGGCGGAAATGGGTTCCTAAGTCGATGAGTGATAATGCATAACCATCACCTTGAGTACCTTCAAAAACTAATCTCGCTGGATCTTGTTTTCCTCCAATAGATAATGGATGAACCTCGATTTTTGGAGTTGTTTCAGCAAAGCGCGGTGAAACTTCAAGCATATGCGCGCCAAGAACGCATTCTTTTTCAAAGTCATATGTATAATCTTCCATGAATCCAGTTGCACCTTTTCTTCCTTCAGCAAGTTTCATGATAACTGCATCAAGCGCAGCTGTCTTCCAGTCACCTTCTCCGGCATAACCAATACCTTCATCCATCAAAAGCTGAGTTGCTAAACCCGGTAATTCTTCCATTCCGTATAAATCTTCAAAAGTATTTGAGAAAGCAGATGCTTTATGTAATGCAAAGAATTTCTTCATCGCGAGATAATATTTAATCTGTTCATTTACCGCATGAATATTTTCTGTATTTAAAATATATTTTTTAGTTAAAGCATGGAAAGTAGCTTCAACCTCTTCATCTTTAATCTCAGCCACTTTACTTACTAAATCGCCAACCGCGTAAGTATTGCAAGACCAACCCAAGACAATTTCAGCTTCAACTTTATCGCCTTCAGTGACTGCAACATCGCGCATATTATCGCCAAAACGCACGATATTGAGATGTTTAGAAAATTTATATGCGCGAATCACATCAACCCATGATTGAATTTTTTTCAAAACGCTGGAATCCTGATAATAGCCAATAGCAATTTCCCGGTTAATATGCATTCTTGTCAAAATAAAGCTATGTTCTTTGTCGCCATGGGCTGATTGATTGAGATTCATAAAATCCATATCAATTGTCGGATAAGGGATTTCTTTATTTGCCTGAGTATGTAAATGCAAATATGGTTTTTGAAGCAATTTTAATCCTCTAATCCACATTTTACTCGGCGAAAAAGTATGCATCCAAGCCATAACACCGATAACCTCATCATCGTAATTTGCTTGTTTAATAATAGTTTCAATAGCTTCACTAGTCGTGCAGAGATCCGTAACAATAATTTCAACATTTTTCAAATGAGCATTAAAGTAACTAGCAATTTTTTCGGCATCATTTCTAACTTTTAATAAAGCTTCATCTCCGTAGAGAAATTGACTACCTGTCAAGAAATAAATTTTATCCATAACTTTTTCCTCCTTAATTCAAAATAAAGTTAATGATATTTTTTACAGTCTTTAACGCTGAATTAATTTTTGGTGTTATCTTATCACCATCATGATATTTTCTTAGATAAATCTCAATATATCCATGCACAGCGTCAGTATGTTCAGCGATATAATCCACCCCTCCGCTTTTTAATACTTTTTCAAATCTTAAGCCATCTTGCCCTAATCGGTCGTTATCAGAAATTATCAAATATGTTTTCGGTAATTTTTTTGCTTCTTCTTCATTTAGATAATTTGGTGAAACAAGCGGATTATTTCTTTTTTCATGACCAGGACAGTATCGTTCTTCAAATTCTGAGAGAAGGCGATTTGAAAAGTTATATGGCTTTTTATAACGTTCAGACATCGGTAAATATAGTTCGGTATACGGATAATCAAGAATCATCTTTTTAAACTTATAATCATTCTCGCGGTTTTTCTTAATCACCATCGCCGCGGCTAAATTGCCTCCTGCCGAATGTCCAATAATAATGATATTATCTCGGTCAATCTCTGGATATTTATTTAGTATATATTTTATTTGATTATCAATCTCCTCTAACTGAGCTGGAAAATGTTTTTTATATGACAATGAATAATTAACTGCGATAACATGCATTGATGTTTTTTGATTTAAAAGGTAAGAAAAGCAGTCTTCATCTAGCGATGTTCCGTAACAAAATCCCCCTCCATGGATATTGACGATTAGACCGCCTTTACCACTTGCGTAAAGTAAATCGAGATGAGTTTTTTCAAAATATTCTTTTTCTAATTGGCAAAGGAGTTTTTTTCTTCTCTTCCTTTTAAAGAAATCTGCTCCCTGAAGCGGAGCAAATAATGTTGCAATATATTTCATTGATGATCACCTTGTCCGTAATAGGCATTCTTACCATGTTTACGGAAATAATGCTTATCTTGAATATATTTATTCGCTTCTTCAATCTTTGGAGAAAGTGTTTCACTTAAATAAGCCATCTTAGCAACTTCCTCTAAAACCACCGCGTTTTCAACTGCTTTTGCAGCATTTTTTGCAAAAGTAAATGGTCCATGATTTTTTAATAGAACAGCTCCCATAGCTAACGGATCAAGATTATGCTCCTTGAAATACTCAACGATGACTTTTCCTGTATTTTTCTCATAGTCTTCATCAATTTCCTCTTTGGTGATAGTTCTCGCGCATGGGATTGGTCCATAGAAGTAATCAGCATGGGTCGTTCCATAACATTTAATATCTTTTCCAGCTTGACAAAATGCTACGGCAAAAGTCGAATGGGTATGAACAACTCCGTTAATTGAATTGAAGGCTTTATATATTTCTATGTGCGTTTTTAAGTCTGAGGATGGTTTTAATTTTCCTTCAATTACCTTTCCATTTAAATCGACGACTACAATATCATCAACTGTCATCTTTGAATAATCTACCCCGCTTGGTTTTATCGCAATCACACCTTTTTCGCGGTCGATTTCACTTGCATTGCCCCATGTTAAAACCACTAAATTGTGCTTTACTAAATCAAGATTTGCCTTGTAAACGCGTTCTTTTAACTCTTGGTATGGTGAAACATTAGCTGATGGTAAAGTAAAATTCTTTTGCAAATTCAAATATTTCTTGAATTCTTCTAAATATTTTAAGTATTGCTCATGCCGCGATAAATCAGGATTAGTAATCGTCTTTTTTTCTTCATTAAAAACCTTATTATCTAAAAAATCTTCTAGTGACATATCGTGATAGAAATAATATCTCGCTAGTAAGGCCATGCCATATGGTCCACCTTCGTTAGCGTGTTCATATGTAATTAAAGGTGTATTTAAGGCTGATGCCAATAAAGAAGATATGACATTTTTCGTTTTAAATAATCCCCCATGCCCAACTAATGCATCAATATTTACATTTTCCTCTTTAAGCGGGTCCATTCCAATTGCTATGACATTAAAAGTTGAATAAAGAAGCGATAAAGTAAATTCACTTAGCGAAAATTTATCATCCTTTTCTCTAATTACCATCGGTCTACCGTCTTCTAACGAGAGAATCGGCTCACCAGAGAAAAAATTATAATTATAAACTTTGATATCTTCTTGATATTTCATGGCTTCATTAAATAATGCAGCATAACGCTCATCAGCTTTTCTTTCAATATTATTGACTTTGTCGTATTCTTTAAATAAATTTAGCCATTTATTTAAATCGCTAGAGCAGTTATTAGCATGAACCATTGCTGTCGGTTTTCCTTCAGGTGTTGCGACAATATCAAGAGAGTGATAATAATTTTTTAAATTCTTTTCCAAAACAACCATTAAAAATATTGATGTACCAACCGAAATATTGCCTTTTCTTTCTTTTAAAGAATTGGTAGCGACCATGCCTGTTCCCGCGTCGCCTTCTGGAGGAACTAAAACTGAACCAGGTTTTAAGTCTCCTTGTGGATCGAGATAAAGTGCGCCGCTTTCAGTGAGCCTTCCACCTTCTTCTCCACAGAGAAGAATTTTTGGAAAAATTGAATGAAGCGAAAAATGATAATTTTTGTTTTCTTCGGTGCGTTCAAAAAGCGAAATCATCTTTTCGTCATAATCATGACCATTTAAAGGAAACATTCCGGAAGCTTCTCCGACACCTAAAACAAAATGTCCGGTTAAAAGATAATGAATATATCCGCTTAATGTTGTTAATTTTTCTAAAGACTTAAGATGGTCTTCCTGATCAATCATCGCTTGATAAAGATGGGCGATTGACCAGCGCTCTGGAATATTAAAAGAAAATAAACGCGAAAGTTTTTCTGCTGCGACAGAAGTATTGGTGTTTCTCCAAGTTCTAAAAAATGTTAATGGTTGATAATTTTTATCAAGAGGTAAATAACCATGCATCATACCTGATATGCCAATTGATTTAATATCGGTCAAAGTCTTTTTTGTCTTAAGAAAATAATTTTCCTTAAGGTTATGGTAAGCTTCTTGAATTTTGTTTGTAATCACCTCATAACGGTAGGTATAGAGATTATTGATTAATTCATTTTCCCAATCAGAAAAGCCATTACAAACGACACCATCGTCATTTAATAAGACACATTTTATTCTAGTTGAGCCTAATTCAATTCCTAAATAGAGATTATCTTGAACCATAAATTACCACCTTCAAGTCTATAATAGGTCATTTTTTGCTAAATCAAAGAAAATTAATCGCTTTCTTTGGACATTTATTGCTATATTATAGTTATGTTAGCACGTTATGAAAAAAGGATATTTAAAAACGAGCTTCGCGTTTGGTGCGGAAAATATCTCAATTTAAAAAATATTTCGCATTATCATGACGAAATCGAAATCATCTATGTCAATTATGGAAGGGCGACAGTCTTTCTTAACGACACTTTTTTTAGTCTTGAAAGCAATCAATCGTTTTACGTACCTCAAGGAACAATTCATAAAATTATCGCGGATAATTCAGCTTTGCTTACGACATTTATTATTTCGCCTGAATTAAATCCAAATTTGCTAAAATATCAACCAAACAATTTCTTATTAAGCAAAAATTATTCATTAAATTCTCTTTACGAGTTATATATTGATGAATTAAGAAAACAAAAGCCTTTTTTTAAAACGCGAATAGAAAATGAATTTATGAAAAAAATAATTGATATTTTTCGTCAAGAAGGATATCAGAAATGTCAAATAAAATATAATAATGATTATTTGCTGCTTAAAAATATTTTAAAAGAAATAGAGGATAATTATCAAAAAATTTCCTTTTCAGCAATCTGTGAAAAATTTTCATATTCACCATCGCATTTCTCCCGTCTTTTTGAAAAGATAAACGGTCTAACTTTTACAACCTATTTATCATATATCCGTATTGAAAAAGCGATAGAACTAATCAAGGAAAACAAATATTCATTTACTGATATCGCCTCCTTAAGCGGATTTTCATCAATAAGAAACTTTAATCGAGTATTTAAAAAGCTAACCTCTTATTCACCAAAAAGTCTACCTCAGGATTATGAATTAAATAATATAAAAATAAAACTCTTCCCTGAGGCTTTTGACCCAACAGAGAAGAGTTCTGTATTGATAGATAATTATTAATTATCGCTATTAGCGATTGCTTCAGCGAGAGCTTTAATATTGCCGCGGACGATCGGATTAATTGCTGAGCGAATAGTTACGCCTTCACCAATATAGTTAATCTCTTTTGAATTAGCTAAAAGATCTTTCATAACCTTATTAGCCATTGGTCCCCAAGAGCCATTTTCGATAAAGGAAACATTTTTCTTTTGGAAATTTCTCTCAGTTAAATTCTCGATAAAGTTTCTAACGCATGGGAAAAGTCCATTATTATATGTCACCGAAGCGATAACAAGATTCTTATGAGCAAAGGCACGAGAAATAGCTTCATGAATATCATCTCTAGCTAAATCAAAAAGATAAACCTTCTTGCCGAGATGCTCTAATTCATCCTTTAAAAGCAAAGCTGCTTCTTTAGTATGTCCGTAAACCGAACCATAGGCGATGGTGACATCATTATCTTCACTATCATAATTCGCATAGGTTATGTAGTCTTTGATATAAGGCGTTAAATCACCTTCTAGAAGATTGCCATGTAATGAGCAAATTTTTTTAATATCGAGTTTTAAAGCTTTATTTAAGAGATTTTTAACTTGTAATCCAAATTTGCCAACAATGCCAATATAGTATCTTCTGCTTTCATCATGGAAATTTTCAACGGAATCATAAGTACCAAAGCGTCCAAATGCATCAGCTGAGAAGAGAATCTTTTCATTTTCTTCATAGCTCATCATAACTTCTGGCCAATGAATAAACGGAGCACCGATAAAATGTAAAGAATGGTGTCCTAATTCTAAGATATCGCCTTCTTTAGTTACTTTTACGTGTTTTGTTACATTTTCATCTTCTGGGAAGAAATTTCTGAGCATTGCAAGTCCCTGAACAGAAATCAAAATATTGACATCCGGGTAGAGTTTAACAATTTCAGAAATTAAAGCTGAGTGATCAGGCTCCATATGATGAATTACAAGATAATCAAGAGTTCTATCACCTAATGAAGATTTGACATTGCTAAGAAATTCATCTTTAAAATTGCTATCAACGGTATCGAGAAGACAAGTTTTATCATCGAGAATCAGATAAGAATTATAACGCATACCAAATGGTACTTTATATTGTCCTTCGAACAAATCGATGTTTTTATCATCGACGCCGACATTGATAATATTGTTACTGACTTTAATCATAATTAACCTTCTTTCCGCGTCTATTATACAAAAGTTTATTTTATTTTAAACTAATATTTTAAAAAACGGTAATAAAGATTACTCGGCAGCATTTGCAAATTGCGAATTATAAAGTTCTGCGTAGAAACCATTTTGTTCCATCAATTCTTTATGAGTTCCTTTTTCTACAATATTTCCATCGCGCATAACTAAAATCAAATCAGCATTTTTAATCGTGCTTAAGCGGTGAGCGATAACAAATGAAGTTCTCTTTTCTGTTAACTTATCCATCGCATCTTGTATCAAGATTTCCGTTCTAGTATCAACCGAGGAAGTAGCTTCATCAAGAATTAGCATTGGAGCATTTTGAATCATTGCTCTGGTAATCGTCAATAACTGCTTTTGTCCAGCGGAGATAGATAAGTTTTCATCTAAGATTGTATCATAACCATGTGGAAGGGTTTTAATGAAATGATGAACTCCGCATGCCTTTGCAGCTTTAATCATCTCTTCATCAGATACATCATTATTGTATTTTAAATTATCTCTAATCGTTCCATTAAATAACCAAGTATCTTGTAAGACCATACCGAAAAGTGAATGAACGTTTTCCCTTGTTAAATCGCTGGTTTTAATTGAATCGATTGCGATATAACCGGAATTAAGTTCATAAAAGCGCATTAATAAATTTACCAAAGTTGTTTTACCTGCACCAGTCGGTCCAACAATTGCAACTTTCATCCCGGCTTTAACATCTAAAGAGAAATCCGGAATAATAATTTTATCGCTTGTATACCCAAAACGGATATGTGAGAAAGTCACATCACCTTTTAATTTAGCTGGATCGAGATAGGTGGTTTTATTTGATTCATCGCTAACTTCTACTTGATTGAGGAATTCAAAGACTCTTTCACTTGCCGCGGACGCTTGTTGGAGATAGTTATTGCATTGAGCGATTTGGCTTAAAGGATTAGAAAAGAGTCTAACATAGATCATAAACGCGGTAATAACCCCGATATCGATTTGCTTATAAAACATCAATACTGCTCCGACGACGCAGACTGCAGCAAAACCTAAGTTACCAATAAAAGCCATAATTGGCTGCATTAATCCAGAAAGGAACTGAGATTTCCAATCGGTAGAAAATAATTTATCATTAATTTTCTTAAATGACTCTTCATTTTCTTCAATACCATTTGAGACTCTTACAATTGAGTGATTTGTATAGATTTCTTCGACTTGTCCATTAACTTTTCCTAAAATAATTTGTCTTGCTAAGAAATACTTTTGGGAATTTTTCATTATTAAAATCATCAATGCAAATCCAATAATTGTTGAAATGATTGCTGTGAATGCCATGATATAGTTCGTGACAAACATCATTATTACGCAGCCTAAAAGCAAGGTAATTGAGGAAAATAATGGAGCAACCGAGCTATTAAGAGCCTGACTAATCATATCGACATCATTAGTAATTCTGCTAAGGATATCACCGGTTGAAGTTCCATCGATATATTTTAATGGAACCTTATTAATTTTAATATTGATATCTTGTCTTAACTTTTTACTCACCTTATTGGTGATAATTGCCATAATTAAATGCTGAACGTAATTTAATACAGCCGAAGAAATATAAAATATCATTAAAATGATGCAAATTTTTGCAACTTCTTCAATATCAATATGTCTATTAACAATTCCCGAAGAAATAAGATTGGTCACTTTTTCAATATAAGAAGGACCGGCTATGGAAAAAATTGTACCGATAACTGCGAAAATAATCGCAACTATCATAAATGGAACGAATCTTTTACAGTATTTAACTAACTGTTTCATCGCTGATAAAAACGAACCATTTCTGCTCTGTGATTGAGCTTGTTGATGCATCATCATTCTAGGCATTATAATTCCTCCTTATCTAACTGAGAAAGTGCTATTTCTTGATAGACTTTACAGTTTTTCAATAACTCTTCATGAGTACCTTTGCCAACAATTTTACCTTCATCTAAAACGATAATTTCGTCAGCATTTTTAATTGTTCCTATTCTTTGGGCAACGATTATTTTTGTTGTATCTTTCATCTTTTCATTAAGAAGAGTTCTCACTTTCAAATCGGTTTTATAATCAAGCGCGGAGAAGGAATCATCAAAGATTAAAATCTCTGGCTTTCTAGCGATGGCCCGAGCAATGGATAATCTCTGCTTTTGCCCTCCAGAAAGATTTTTTCCGCCTTGCTCAATAATATATTCTTCTTTTCCAGGCTTACTATTAACAAATTCTTCTGCCTGAGAGACATTAAGCGACTGCAAAAGATTTTCTTCATCTTCAGCTGCTAATGATTGTCCGTAGAAAATGTTTTCTTTAACACTTCCGTTAAACATAATCGACTTTTGAGAAACATAACCAAAACGGTTATATAGATTTTTAAATGTATAATCTTTTATATTGACCCCATCAAGTAAAATTTCACCTTGATCAGGATCATAGAAACGCACGGCCAAGTTTACTAGAGTCGATTTTCCTGAACCAGTCGCTCCAATGAAAGCTAAAGTTTTACCTCTTTCAACTTTAAAGGAAATATCTTGTAATACTTCTTCGTTATCTTCGTCTTTTTCATCATTATAAGAGAAGGAAACGTGTTTAAATTCTAGTTCGCCCTTAATCTCGGTTTGCTTGTTGAAACTACCTTCTTTAATGTCAATTTTTGTTCTTAATACTTGATTGATTCTCTTGCCGGATACCATAGCTCTTGGGACAATCATGAAAATTGCAACCAGCAACAAGAAAGCCATGACGACTTGCATCGCATATGAAGAGAAGACAATCATATTTGAAAAAATTTGTTCTTGCGATTCAAGTGACACAGCATTATTAATCGTATAAGCACCTATCCAATAAATTGCTAAGGATAATCCATTCATGATTAACATCATAAGCGGATTTAAAAGAGCCGTGGCCACAGAAGTAAATAAATTGTTTTTAGTTAAATCAGTATTAACTATTTCAAATTTGTTTAATTGATATTTTTCAGCATTAAAAGCTTTTATAACTCTTAATCCAGTTAAATTTTCACGTGAAACACCATTAACTGCATCAGTTAATCTTTGAACTTTTCTAAAGCGTGGTAAGCATAAGGAAACAATTATCGCCAAAACGATGATTAACACACCTACGGAAATTCCCGTAGCCATGACCCAGCCAGTTGTTCCTTTATCAATAATCTTTATAATAGCTAAAACCGCGGTAATCGGAGCTCTTACCATAACCTGCATTCCCATTGCAATTGTCATCTGCATCTGAGTGACATCGTTTGTGGTTCTGGTTATTAATGAGGCAGTTGAAAATTTATCAATCTCACTTGGTGACAATGATAAAACTTTACTAAAAAGAGCATATCTAACATATTTAGCAAAATTAGATGATAAAACAGCTGATAAGAAGCCGACAATTGCTGAAATTATTCCGCTTCCAACCGCGCATAAAAGCATTTTAATGCCCGGCAAAGCAACATCGGAAAGTTGATAATTTGGACTATAAAATAACTTAGTCAAGTCAGACATATAGTCTGGTAATTTAAGATCGAGCATGACTCCAAAGACAATTAAAATTATTGCGACAACTAATGCTAAATAATCTTTAGCCTTCAGATATTTAAACAATCTAAGCATTCAAAATTCCTCCTATTGAGTAATGTTACATATTTAGCGAAATATTTGTCAATATTTATTTACTATAAATATTTATTTACATTTCTTTCGCCTTTATTTATAATCACGTTGAGGGAGAAAAAAATGAAAGAGGAACAAATAAAAATATTTCTAGAAGAAATCTTTAAAATAATGCCTAACTATAAGCAAAAAGTAATGACGCCACCAATCTTTGATGGCAAAAAGCTATCTTTTCTTCAGCATATTTCCATTGTCATTTTAAATGACCACGAACCTTTAACTTTAAATCAGTTAAGTGAATTAAATAACGTAACCAAACAGCAAATGTCAAAAGTTGTCGAAAGTTTAACTAATTTAGAATTAGTCAAACGTGAAATCGATCCAAATAATCGGAGACAAATTCTTCTTTCATTAAGTGAGAAGGGAAAAGACTTTATAAAAAAAATAAGAAAGGAACACTTTGAAGTTTTAAAATCCACTTTAAAAAAATATTCTGAGGAAGAATTAACTTCTATAAATCAACATATCAAGGCAATTGGAGAAATCCTTTCAAGTAAATAATAAAATAATTTAATTTTTTATATATGAGACTATAATAGAAATGTTTGAGGAGGCAACTATGTCTGCGATTACTGTAACTATTATATCTTTATGTATTATTTTTGCCGGAACTACCTTAGGTTCCGCCCTTGTTTTCTTTTTTAAAAAGAGCTTTTCTAATAAAACATCTAATGTTATTTTAGGCTTAGCATCAGGTATTATGATCAGCGCGGCAATTTTCGGTCTTTTATTACCTTCAATCGAGCAAGGTGAATCAATTTACGACAATCTAGCTGTTTTACCAGTTGTCGGAGGATTTATTCTCGGAGGTTTATTCTTAACCTTAATAGATCAATTAGTTCCGCATTTTCATAAGCTTTCTGGAGAAGAAGAAGGTTTGCAAAGCAAATTATCCAATCAAACCAAATTTTTCTTAGCAGTTACTATCCATAATATTCCAGAAGGTTTAGCCGTTGGCTTTGCTTGCGGAATGGCTCTTTCGACAAACGATAGCGCATTGATTTTTAGTGCTTTGTCATTAGCTATTGGTATTACTATACAAAACTTTCCAGAAGGTGCCGCGGTTTCTATTCCGTTATTAGAAGAAAATGTTAGTAAAGGCAAAGCTTTTACCTATGGTGCTCTTTCAGGATCTGTTGAACCAATCTTCGGATTACTCGGCGTTTTTATTTCTACGCATTTGACTGTATTCTTACCATGGCTTCTGGCATTTGCTGCTGGAGCAATGTTCTATGTTACCATCGATGAATTAATCCCTTCTTCGAGAAAAGGTAATCATGGTCACTATGGTCTTTGGTCATTTATGATTGGCTTCTGCGTGATGCTGGTTTTAGAGCTTGTTCTTTAATAAATTAGATTAAATTACTAATCCGGTTAATACCGGATTTTTATTTACTTTTATTAATAGTTCTATATACTAAAATAGTTATATAGTGTATACTATTTATAAGGAAGTGAATCATTATGAATAATGAACAAGAATTTATATCCGAATTAATCGCTATGACTAAACTTGAAGGCATTAATTATCTAACGACTTTTCTTTCAGGCGAAGATGCAGTCTTACGGTGCATTTTTTTTAATAAAGGTATATCACCTCAAGAATTAGCACATATGCTCAACGTGACTAAAGGTAGAATCAGCGTTCTTTTAAGAAATCTTACCAAAAAGAATTATATCGAAATGAGTATAAATAAAGATGATCACCGAAAAGTTGACCTTGAGTTAACATCGGTCGGTTTAAATTATTTTAAAAGGATCGGTGAAAAAGCCGAAAAATATTTTGATATCCTGTTTGAAAGACTCGGCAAGGAACAAACAGAGCAGTTGATTGCAATGCTGAAAAAGATCAATCAGGTAATGAAAGGAGTAACGTTATGAGTTTTATAGAATTTAGCCACGTTAATAAAATCTATCATATGGGCGATTCCATCGTCAAAGCCAATGATGATGTCAATTTTACTATTGATGAAGGCGAATTTGTCGTTGTTGTCGGTCCATCTGGAGCAGGTAAAACCACGATTCTTAATATTTTAGGTGGGATGGATACATGCACAGATGGAAAAGTTAAAGTCGGCGATAAAATCATTTCTTCATTCAAAGAAAAAGATTTAACTCTTTATCGGAGAAATGATGTTGGCTTCGTCTTTCAATTTTATAATCTAATGCCGCACTTAACTGCAAAAGAGAACGTAGAACTTGCTAATGAAATTGTTAAAAAACCGCTTGATACCATCAAAACTTTAGAGCAGGTGGGTTTAAAAGAAAGGATGAACAACTTTCCATCGCAACTATCTGGTGGTGAACAGCAAAGAGTCGCGATTGCTCGTGCGATTGCTAAAAATCCTAAAATCCTTCTCTGCGATGAACCAACTGGCGCTCTTGATTATGAAACAGGTAAACAAATTTTAAAGTTGCTCCGCGAAGTATCTAATAAAATGCATAAGACGGTTATTATTGTTACTCATAACCTAGCATTTACAAAATTAGCGGATAAAGTCATTGAAATTCGCAACGGCCATATTCAAAGCGAAATCAAGAATCAGGATGTTATGAGCATTGATGATCTTGTCTACTAGGAGGGATCGTTTATGAAAAAAACTTTTATCCGTTCTTTTTTCAAAAATATTGTTCATAGTTTATCACGTCTTCTATCAATCGTATGCATCGTAATTCTAGGCGTGGGATTTTTAGTTGGCTTACTCACAAGTGCGCCAAACGTTGAAAATTCTATTGACCATTATTATGATCAATACAATGTATCTGATATCGATATTATGTCAACTCTTGGCGTTGATGAGAAAGATAAAGAATTTCTTCTTGAAAACATTGATGAAATCGAAAATATTAAGCTTGAATCGCGTAATGATATGTACGTTACCTACAATAACGATACTCTCGTAGCTAAAGTAATCGATTATGATTTTGATTCCATCATCAATAAAATCGAATTAAAAGAAGGTCGTTTGCCAGAAAATGGCGATGAAATAGTTGTTAACATATCTAACAACTGGTTATTAAATTTACAGATTGGTTCAAAAGTTACTATTGATGATCATCAATATACAATTGTCGGTAAAGTACTTGATCCAAATTATTTTGATAAGGCTAAAGTAACATCATCATTAGGAAAAGGTTATCTTGAGGCAGTCATTTACCGCGATGCTAAATATATTGATGTTGAATATTATACCGATATATTTATAACTATTAAAGGAGCTGAAGAATTAGACGCCTTCTCTAGTCGATATGATGATTTAATATCTAATGTCACAACACAAATAGATAATCTCAAAGATGAAATCAAAGAATATAAATTTCAAGCAATCCGCGATGAAATCTACTCATCCGTTTATCAGGCAGTCTACGAAGAAACTAGTAAATCAGTTACATCACAAGCTCAAGCAGCTGCTAAAGAACAAATTACATCTTTAATTCAAAGTCAGGTTGAGTCATCTGTTACTTCATCAATAGAAAAGCAAATAACAGAAGAAGTAACAAATAGCATTAAAGAACAATTAATCCAACAAATTAAACAATCTCAGCCTAACCTTTCTGATGAAGAAGTTGAATCCTTAGCGGCTCAGCAAATGGCATCAGATAGTATCACTCAAGCAATCGCCTCATTGGTTTCTCAGCAGATGAATAGTCAAGAAACTAAAGATTTAATTGCTTCAACAGTTGAAACTCAGATGCAATCAGATGACGTTTTAACGACGATTAACTCTCTCTATGAAAATCAAATAACTAGTGAAAGTTTTCTTTCACAAGTTTCGACTGCTATCGAAAACGCTATGAAAAGCGAAGCAGTAGTAAAAGTTATTAATGATACAGTTGATCAGCAATATAGTGAGAACGTCGATGAAGAATCATTTATGCTGATTGTTCTCGACCGTCAATATTATCAAGCTTTCCGTTCTATTCAAGAAAACGTCAATAAAATCAATGTAATTGCCTTAATCTTCCCTGTTTTCTTCTTCTTAGTTGCCGCGTTAGTTGTTTTAACTACCATGACGAGAATGGTAGAAGAAGAACGTTTACAAATCGGAACCTTAAAGTCTCTTGGTTACACACGCGGAGCTATTATGGCCAATTATATTGGTTATGGTCTTTTCTCATCAGTTTTTGGTGGTTTGCTCGGTGTTGCATGCGGAGTATATATTTTGCCGTCAATCATCTATAATATCTTCAACGCTAATTATCTTTTGCCGCCATTCGTTATGACGTTTTCTTATCCATCAATTCTTTTATCTTTCTTCTTAATGGTAATTATCATTTTGCTAACAACAGTTCTAACTGTAGGAAGAACCTTGAAAGAAAAACCTGCTGATTTGATGGTAAAAAGAGCACCTAAGCCTGGTAAAAAGATTTTACTTGAACGAATCCATTTTATTTGGAATCACTTAAAATTCAAAAATAAGTCAGCTTTAAGAAATGTCTTCCGCTATAAGAAACACATGATTATGACTATTGTCGGTGTCGCTGGCTGTTCTGCCTTACTCGTCTGCGGCTTTGGAATCAAAGATTCTTTCGATGATATGGTCATCAATCAATATCAAGATGTTTTACGTTATCAACTATCCGCGTCAGTTGCTGACACGAATAAAGATATAGAAATTCTTACACCATATGAAAAGACATCCGTGGCAGTTGAATCCGCATATTTAAATGATAAAGCTGATACCCGTTATGATTTCTCATTAGTTATCACTAGCGATTTAAACGAATTAAAATCATATGTCCAATTAGAAAATGTTACTTATAATGCCAATTCCATTATTGTTTCAAAACAATTAAGCGATAAAATATCAGAAGATAAAACATTTACTTTGATTGATCAGGGCAGAAATGAGTATCAGCTAACCTACACCGATGTAATGACGAATTACCTTGGTAATTATGTCTTTATGACTCTTGAAAACTACCAAAAGATATTTGAAAAGGAAATAACCTTAAATACATTCTGGGTTAAAATTTCCTCGCTAGATAATTCATTAAAAGAAGAGATTTCTCAAACTTTGCTTGATGATGAAAACGTTACCTCGTATGAATTTACTAGCGACACTGAGCAAACATATAAAAACACCTTTGAAAATATTGGCACTTTGGTTTATTTCTTGATCATTTGCTCAGGCGCTTTAGCAATTATTGTTATATATAACCTAACAAATATTAATATCATTGAAAGAAATAAAGAAATCGCGACTTTAAAAGTTCTCGGATACAAGAGAATAGAGGTTGCTAACTACGTCTATAAAGAAACCTTTATTCTTACTACATTAGGTATCTTAGTTGGGTTATTAGTTGGTTTCTTGCTTCATCAATTCATTATGTTTAACATTGATTCACCAGGTGTGATGATGTATCGAGGAATTAGATGGTATTCTTATATTTATTCTATCTTATTATCTTATCTTTTCTTAATTATCGTCGACGTGCTTCTCTATTTTAAACTTGAGAAGATTAAAATGGTTGAATCGTTAAAATCAGTCGATTAAAAAAGGTGTCCTTTCGGACATCTTTTTAAATGCTTAAATTTAATTCAATCGGGCAGTGGTCTGATCCCATTATATCGGTATGAATGCAGGAAGAAAGTAATTTATCTTTTAATCCTTCATCAATAAGAAAGTAATCAATTCGCCAACCAGCATTGTTTTTTCTAGCGTTGAAACGATAGCTCCACCAAGAATATTCAACTTGTTCAGGATGTAAGTAACGATAAGTATCAATATAACCTTCTTTTAATAAAGCGCTGAAAGCTGCTCTTTCTTCATCAGTAAAACCAGCGTTATGATGATTAGTCGCTGGATTTTTAATATCGATTTCTTCATGGGCAACATTTAAATCACCAGCGTAGACAACATGCTTTTTCTCTTTTAAAGAATTTAAATAATTAACCAAGTTTTTTTCAAACTCTAGGCGGAAATCTAATCTCTTTAAATTTTCTCCTGAATTTGGGACATAGCAAGCTACATAGAAAAAATTATCAAATTCTAAAGTAATTACTCTGCCCTCTTCATCATAAAGATTATCAATTAAACCATAATGAACTGATAATGGTTTAATTTTTGAAAAAACTGCAACTCCGGAATAACCCTTTTTTACTTTTGAATTAGTGTAGAAGATTTCGTACCCTTCTTTTTGAAAAGGAAAAGCGTCATCAGAAAGTTTAGTTTCGTTTAAAGAAAAGATATCAGCGTTTAAATCATCAAAAGTCTTTTCAAAATCTTTTTTTAAAATTGCTCTTAAGCCATTTACATTAAATGAGATAAATTTCATAATTAGTTCCTCTTTCATATCATAGATAATTTTAAAATTTTGGTAAACACAAATTATTTATCTTTATAATTAATTGCCCATGTGTAAAATTATAGTTGTATGAAAATGTGTTTAAAACTTTTCTGGATATTTTTTAAACTCGGATTATTTACTTTTGGCGGCGGTTACGCGATGATTCCTCAGTTAAAAGAAATAATTGTTGAAAAAGAACATTTTTTAACTGAAGACAAAATGATGGAAATAATCGCAATTGCCGAATCCACACCTGGTCCATTAGCCATTAATTCAGCAACTTTTGTCGGATATCAGCAAAAAAAGATTTTAGGTGCTTTTTTTGCTACTTTAGGTGTTGTTTTACCATCATTAATTATCATTTTTATTATCTCATTATTCTTTGACGCTTTTATTGCGAATAAATATGTCGCATATGCTTTTTCGGGAATTAAATGCGCGGTTGCTTTTTTAATAATTAAAGCGGCAATTGAAATGTTCATCAAGTTAGAAAAAACAATATTTAACGTTATAGTTTTTGCTGCTGTTTTCATAGCCATGTTGCTATTAGAACTTTTTGCTATTTCATTTTCATCTATTTACTTTATTTTAATCGGAGGCTGCTTAAGTATCTTTATCTACTTAATCATCTATTTTAAAAATAAAAGCAAAAGCAAAAATGAGGAGGAGAAAAAATGATTTATCTAACTCTCTTCTTCGAATTTTTAAAAATCGGTTTATTCACCTTTGGCGGGGGCTACGCCATGATTCCCATGCTTAAAGAAACAATTGAGCAGCATAACTGGATGAGCGAAGAAACGTTTTATTCTTTTATCGGTGTCTGCGAATCAACGCCTGGTCCAATCGCGGTCAATATGGCGACTTATGTTGGATCAGTTCAGGGAGGAATACTCGGTTCTATCTGCGCGACTATCGGAGTAGTCTTACCTTCATTTATCATCATTGTTTTAATCGCGGCTGTCTTTGCTAAACTATTACAAAATAAAATCGTTAATGCCTTTTTAAAAGGAATTAGACCGGTTATTATCGCTTTAATCTTAGAAGCCGGGATTATTATGCTAATCAAGAATTTAGGATTCGTTGATATTGAAACATTTAGTTTTGATTATATATCACTAATCATTACTATCTTGATACTCGTTATTTATTTTGTTTATCGCTTTGCATTCAAAAAAAGCCTCGGAACGATACCTTTAATTATCTGCTCCGCGGCTTTGGGTATTATTGTCAATGTTTTATTTAACCTTTAATCATCAATAAAACAAAAACAACTATAATCACAATAAGTAAGTAAAAGGCAATTGACGCGATACCTAATAAAATAATAATTTTATCATCGCGCGCGAGGTTCTTTCGATTTAAATAACCGAGAATTAAACCATAGAAAGGAATAGCCGCGGAAAGAATAATTTGATAAAGCGGCCATTTTTCTTTTAATTCTAAAGGTGAAATAAATGAAGTATTTTTTGATGATGGATCATTATCAAATCCGCAGAAGGGGCAGATTTTTTCATCATCTTGCAATCTAGCTCCACATTTTTTGCAATATATCATATTTTGCTCCTAAAAAAGTTCTTTCTTTAAATAAATCGAATCTTGATCAGTAATCTTTCGAATAACTTTGCAAGGATTACCGCAGGCCAATGAATGTGGAGGGATGCTTTTAGTAACAACGCTTCCCACTCCAATAATTGAGCCTTCACCGATAGTTACTCCTCCAATAATCGTAACATTACCGCAAACCCAGCAGTTATCACCGATATGAATTTCTTTACTATATTCTTTATCGGTTACACGATGTTTTTCATTAATATAATAAGCTCTTTCATTAGGCAAAAAAGGATGCATAGGCGTTAATAAAGAAACATTAGGTCCAAAGAAAACATCATTTCCAATCACAACTTTAGCGACATCTAAACATGTGAAATTAAAATTAGCGTAGAAATTCTTTCCAGTATAAATATTTATTCCGTAATCGAAAAAAATTGGTCCTTGTAAATAGGTATTTTCTCCGCGATTAGGCATCAAAACATCAAGAATTTCTTTTCTTTTCGTATCTTCTTCATCATATGTATGATTATAATCAAGGCAATAATGATGAGCTCTTGTTCTTAAAAAAAGTAATTCATCATCATTAGGATCATAAATCTTATTTGCTAACATCTTTTCCTTTTCTGTCATGATAAACCTCTTATATATTTTTATCTTATAACAAATTAATTTATAAATAAAGTTAAGAACATAAACTTTCTAACCGGACAAAACATGTCCTCACATAATTAAGTTTTTATCGCTTATAATAACTTTACTAAGAAACCCTTAGTAACAAATATCGTTCTTTGAAAATTAGTTTGTTACACCTCGGTGCAGGCATCTTGTGCGATGGCCGAGGCGTGGCCTTGATAATCTCTTCTGCGGGATACTGCAGATGTAGGTGAGACCTTGAGGAAACAAAAAGGTATCCGCATTAACAAATGCGCTGAGGTCAATGTCGCTGAATGTTGTTCGATGTAAATGTCTTCTCATCAGGCGCGATAAGAGGCTCCATAGTGATATGTCCCGCGTCAAGAAGCAAGCCTGAGAAACTTGTTTCTTCGCTCTCAACTAAGCGTGCGACTTGATGCTAAGTAATTAGCTATAACTGTTTGAGAAGGATTGAGTAGCAGAATGTCCATGTTTGCAAAGTAAGGAATTTGTATGCTTATAGCTGAAGCTCTGTGAAAGTTGGATGATGATTTAGTTCATCCCGTTGTTCGGTTTATCCCATTTTGGAAGTTTAAAGGTAGCTCCTTTAAATTCAGCCCAACGTGAACGTGCATGAATAACAGATTACAATAAATTCAGTAGGGTGAAGATCCGTAACATTCTAATTTTCAGGGAACGATGAATTAGTTACCTTAAAGGTAACTTTTTTTATGAAAAAAATCCTCTTAAGAGAGGATTTCCATAATTGATACATTGAATACTTCGCTTATTCTTTTAATCACCGCGAGAGAAGAAGTGCCAATAGTTTCAAAGCGGCGGATTTGTCGTTCACTATAGCCAAGAAGGTTGCCCATTTCCACCTGAGTGAGTTGGTTGATTAAGCGAATGTTTTTAATGTTTTGTGCAATTTTTTCCATCTTCAATCACTCCTTTTCATAGGACAAAAAAACAAAAGAAAAAGTTCTATTTAGAAATATTAATATGTTCTTTAGTCAGTGAAAAGATTTTACTATATTAGTTAAATATTGTAAAGAAATTTCAATAAAATATTATTTGTAGGAATAAATAATTCATTTATATATTGAATATTTATTAAAAAAATCTAGCTTACTTTAAAGCTAGATTCTCTCTTTTAACATCAACATATGGAGTAGGTGGATATTTTGAACTATACTTATCTTGTTTTCCACCGCCGGTTTCATTACCGAAGATTTTTCCCCAACCATTCTCATAATTAAGATATTCTTGGAAGTCATTATAATGATTGTATGTGTAGAAAACATAACGATCCTCAAAATCAGTAATCGGCTGATGGCTTTCCGTGCGCCGTGAGAAAACAATTCTAGCAGCACCGCGATCAATATAATAACCATTATTATAAATCGAACTAATATGTGAACTTGTTCTCGTTCCAGTTGTACCAATATCGATTTCATAATAATATAAATCACCACCGCACCCTTGGATCCGCGGTAATTCTGGTTCATAAGGATACTTATCCGTATCACCAGAGAAAGCAGAAAGGTTTAATCTTAAATATTCTCCCCATGGTGATGCTTCTGGATCCATTTTTTTACTTTCGACATAGTTAGCTGGAATTTCTCCAAAAGCATAAACATACGCTGCAACATCTTCTAATGTGATATATGCTCCGTCACGATATATTTCTTTAACAACTTCACCATAACTATTAACGACATAATAAGTATCGCCATCTTCTGAAAATAATTCGCTGCTATTTTTAATTAACTTTCCGCCATCTTGAGGTTGATAACGGCTAATCTCTGGTTCTGGATCAGGAACCGTAATTTCTCCTGACATCAAATAATGTTCGCTTCTAAGTTTAGCATCATAAGCTGATGTCGCGACATGATAATTTTCGTAAAATTCATCAACATCAATATTGTCGTAAGGATCCGTGTCGGTGATTTCAATAGTTATTACATTGCTAATGACATCATCAAGGACTGCATAGATTGATGTCGTTCCAGCTTCAACTGCAGTAATTTTATCACCGCTTATTTCTAATAATCCTTTTTCATTAGTCTCTTCAATTTTAACTTCTCCAACATAGGTTGAAGGTGTAACTTCATAAGAGGCAAAGGCTGATTCACCGAGATTTAAAACATTCTTAGATAAAGTTAAAGAAATGCTTTGAATTTCTTGACTTTCAATAACTGTTAATTTAATTGAATCTTCATGTGATCCTGCTTTAACGCTTATTGTTGTCTCTCCTGGTTTTAACGCGCGAATTGTTCCCTTTTGATCAATAGTCGCAACCGAGATATCGCTTGAATAATAAGATAAGGTTAAAGATGAATCATCGCACCGAACAGATAGTTGATAACTTCCCCCTGCTAACAAAGTCAAATCATCATCGACAATACTTAAAATAGTATCATGTTGCCCAAAGTTAATTTGGCAAGAGTTTAAGCTTATTACTGGTGCTAGTAAAAGTGGAAATAATAGTAAGGTTTTTAACTGTTTTTTCATAAAATATCACTTAATGTGAATTATACACGTATATAAGTTATTTGAAAACACTTAAATGATATTTATGCCATTTGTGAATAAATTATTTTTCTATCCTCAGCAAACAATGTATCTCGCAATAAAAATTAATATGATATAATGTTATTAATAAATTATATGGAGGATTTTGTTATGAGAAAAAGTTTAGGTGCTAAACCTTATTTATTTCCAATGCCAGTTTTAATGATTGCTACTTATAATGAAGATGGTAGCGTCGACTGCATGAATGCTGCTTGGGGAGGCACAGCTGATTATGAAAAAATTGCTATTTCTCTCGATAGCAGTCATAAAACAACTGACAATATCATTAGAAATAAAGAATTCACTGTTTCTATCGGCATTAAGGAATATGTAACGGAATGCGATTATTTAGGTATCGTCTCGGGCAAGCAAGTTAAAGACAAATTTGCTAAATCCGGATTTCATGCCATTGATAGTGAAAAAGTTCACGCTCCGACAATTAAAGAACTACCTTTAACTTTAGAATGCACACTTGACAGAATCACTGAAGAAGAAGGATTAGTGATTGGTAATATCGTTAATGTTACGGTTGATGATTCAATTTTAACCGATGGCAAAATCGACATGAAAAAATTTCATGTCATTACCTTTGATCAAGCAAATAATACTTATATTGAATTAGGTGAAAAAGTAGCCGATGCTTTTAAAATCGGATTGAAACTTAAATAATGCCTATGAACGACATTAGATATGATGTCTTTATTTCTTTTAAAAACACCGATAAAGACAATAATCCTACCGAAGATAGCCAAATCGCAGCAATTCTTTATAAAGAATTAGAGCAGCGCGGCATTAAAGCTTTTTTTAGCAATGTTAGATTATTTCAATTTGGCGAAGCCGCCTATAAAGATGCCATTGAAAAAGCCCTTGATGATAGCAAAGTTCTTGTAGCAATTGCAACAAACGAAGAATTCTTAAACAGCAAATGGGTTAAATATGAACGCGAATCCTTCCATGAAGATATTTTAGCTGGGCGAAAAGAAAATGCTTATATCGTTCCTTATATAAAAAATATCAACGTTAATTCTTTACCGCGTTCTTTAAGAGGTTATGAAACATTTCAAATTAATAATAATGTTGAAGAAGTGGTGATGTTTATTATCGCTTGCCTTAAAAAGAATAACGAATATAAAGAAAAAAAATTTGAAAAATCTTTAACTACCGGAAAAAACGTCTCGACATACGACCCTACTAAAGGCAAAGAGTTGAAACGATTAAAAATTCAAAGTGATTATACCCGTCCGGCCGATATGCCTGCAATCGAATATTGCCTTAAAAATTTACCGCACAAAGATAAAATATATATTCTTGATGCAGGATGCGCTTATGGATATGTAACTTCTAATCGATTTTCAAAAATCGAAAATGCTTTTACCTTAGGCGTAGACATTTCAAATAAATGTTTAGAATATGCACGAGAACATAATCATTCCGATAACATTGTCTATGAATATCTTGATTTAGAAAACGAAGATTTTGATGATAATCTCACTTCCTTAATGGAAAAGTATAGTATTGATAAATTTGATATTATCTTCTCTTCATTGGTTATCCATCACTTAAAAAACCCAAACCGTTTTTTAAGAAAAATTCGGAAATATCTTTCTAAGGACGGTTTTATTATTTTAAGGGGTTCCGATGACGGATCCATGGTCAGCTGCGGAGATGACGGATTAATTAACAAAATCATCGATATGCACGTCAAAACCGATGGTATTTCTGACCGTTTTAACGGAAGAAAACTCTATGGTCAACTAATTGCCTCGGGATATAAAAACGTCAAAATGATGTCTTATATTAAGGATACTTCGTCTCTTGATATAGACGAAAAAGAAGATGTGTTTCTTGAAAGATTTGCTTACCGTAAAAATTATCTTCAAAACGCTTTCGAAAAAGATCCATATAATATTGAAAAAAAGAACGCTTTAGAAGCGATGGTCTATGCGCTTGATATGCTTGAAAACAAATTTTCTGAAGAATCTTTTTGGTATTGCGAAATTGATTTTGTCGCTGTAGCTAAAAGAGTTTAAATGAGGTGACATATGCAGATAGTTATTTTAATTTTAGCAATATTGATACCGATAATCTTTATTGTCTTTTTCACGTTTAAAAACACTAAATATAAAACTTATTGCAACAATACCTTTTTACTTGTCACCTTATTTTTATTATCATTCTTTATTTTCTTTTTATCAGGTCTAATTAACCATGAAGATATTGGCGATTTAATCTTTTCGCCGATTTTTAAAGCGATTAGCATGTTTGCTTTAGGTAACAGCGTTGAGGATTTAAATTATACTTTCCAAGGCTATCCATGGATGTACGATACTTATAAAATTTTGATAATTTATATTGATCAATTAATCTGTTTGTTATCCGTTTCATTAGTTATCCTTACTACCTTCATTAAAACCTTACGCGCGAAGATGTTTAACTTTGGAAAAAGCATTAAGTCTCTCCCGTATATCTTTGATTTAAGAAATAAGAAAAGATGCGTAAAAAACGTCGTCTATACCGATTTACCTTTTGATGATATTGATTATTTTTTGAAAAAGTTAAAGAAGATTGACGGAATGGTTTTAAAAGTTGTCGTGTTACTTTCTTCAACGAAAACTGATCGGGCTGAACATTTAACCGATATCTTAAAAATTAACGGCTATGATGTTAGCAATGAATATTTATCGGTAACTTCATTAAGAAAAATGATTTTTGCTCCTAACGGCAAGGTTAACGTTTATTCCTTATTTTATCGAGATGAAGACAACATTGAATTTGCAAAAATTGCTTTAAAACTCTGTAATAGCAAAGCAATGAAAAGAAAAGTTTCTAAGCAGCTTTTAAATTTTTATGTTAGCTATCAAGATGAATCATATAATAGCAAGCTCGACTTTTCTAAAGAAAGCAATGGTTGCATCCAACTCGTTAGCGAATATGATTGGGCTGCAACAAAATTTGTTTTCTATAATCCTTTGACGAGAATTCTTGATTTAGGAACATTAAAAGAAGATAAATACGCTTTTTTAAAGAAAATAGCTAATCCACCTCAGCTCCATGTTCATTTCTTCGGCTTTGGTAATATCTCTCGTAGTTTATTAAATAAAATGTTTCCAAATTATCAACTGCCTTATAAAGATAAAAAAGTTATTTATCATATTTTAGATACTGAAGGCAAAAATCTCTGTTCATCGTATCTTTCCCAGTTTGATGCTTTCAACAGCTTTTTTAAAAACAAAGAAGAATATCTTGAGCAAAGAAGTTTTGCTGATGCCTTTATTGGATACGATATTGATTTAAATAAAGAAGATCAAATTAGAAAATACATCACTGATGTTATCTTGCCTTCATTAAAAGATAACCAGCAGCACATGATAATTATCGCTTTAGGAGCCTCATTTACTAATCTTACTTTAGCGATGAATATCCGTCGGATTATCAAAAACTATTCATCAGCCTTTAATATAAATTTAAAAGATAAATCATTTAAGAAATCTTTAATTGTCTATCCATATATTAAAGAGAGCAATGCCTTTATGGCAAACCCTCTTTACTATGGAAGCTTTATTAATGAAATAATGTCTAAGCGCGCGAAGGATACTATTCCTTCAACTAAAGAAATCGTCAAGATACTTACAGATACTAATGAACATGGCTATGGTGAACGCTTATTTGACTATGGAAAAGATTATGAATCATCTCGGCTCTATGTTTTTGATGTTCAAGCAGATGATGTTACATTAAAAGAATGCTTTGCCAAGAAAGAAGATTATCATCTTTTTCAAAAGACTTATAAAAATCTTAATCCTTTAAATTTCTTTAAGCATTTAAGACGTGCGATTTATATTTTAGAAACCGTTCCGATTGTCGCTTTTGGACGTGGGGGATATCTCCGCGATGAGCTTTCTGATCATATCCGCGATTTAGCGGCTATGGAAAATTTCTCTTATACTTCAAAAAGTAAAATTCAAGATATTAAAGACAAAAATGAGCGAAAGAATATTAAGCTATCCGATTATCAAATCGCTCTTGAGCTTTGGAATAATTCGTTAAACCATTATCAGCAGATGGCAAATATCGGAGCTATCTTATCCTTACCATATAAACTTGGATTATTCGGTTACAAATTTAAAATGAGTGAAAATTTAAAAGAAATACAAAATTTTTCTTTGCATAACCAAAAAGTCATAGATTCTATCAATTTTTCGTTACGTCAGCCATTTAACATCAATAATGATATTGAAGGCAAAGATTCCCAATTACTTTTGACAAAAAATGATTTGAAACCTATCTTTTCAGAAAAGTTTCTATCAACTTATCAAGGCGAAATAATTACTTATAATTTATTAAGAAAGCACTTTTTAAAAATCTATAAAGATGACTATCTCGAATTTAAAAAGAATATTGTAAAATTTAAAGAGACAAAAAAAGGTGATATTTCCTTATTTACTGATTTGTATGCATTAACCTTTGACTTAAATAGAATTATCAATCAATCCGCTTTGATTATTCGTAACATTGAACATAATCGCTGGTATGTTCTTAACGCCGAAGAAGGTATTGTTCCGTTAACCAAAGAAGAAATTTTAGATGGCTTTAAAAAGAGTCAAGACGGCTTACGTCATTGCTGCATGACTAGCAATGAAGGTCTTAACGAATTAGCTAGATTAATCATTCGCTTTAAACTAAGCGAAAAAGAAAACGACCAAAACAAGGGAAAAGTCGATGAACTAATAAATTTTGCTACCCTAGAAGAATTATTACGTCATATTGAAACTTCGCCTAGCAATGTATTAAAGGATATCTATAAACTAGTCTATTATAACGATATCTCTTCATTGACTTCGCTTAAGGATAAATTAAGTGTCGGTAATAATCAAAAAGTTATCTATTATTTCAAAAATAAAGGCGGAATCAAGTTATGATTAGTCAAGAAGAAATTCTTTTTTCTCAAGAAGTATTAAGAAGAATCGTTAGTCAAAAATTTAATGTCTGCTTCATTGGAGAAACGGAGACAAACAAAGAGTTGTTTAAATATTTTTTATCCGCGAATCTCTGTCTTTTTAACGATGAAAAAATCTATTTTAAAGGCAAAATGTATAGAGATATAGTTTCTAAACTAGAAAAGATTTCGTCACTTATTTTGTTAAAATATCAAGAAATTTCTTCGCTAGATGAACTTCCTCAAGGAACTTATATTTTTTCTGGAGGTGAACACATCTTAGAAAGTGAAGATAAGTTTGTTATCTATGATACAAGCAACTTAACTCGTTATTTTTTAAAAGATTATAATGCTTTGATTAAATTAGATGAAAGCATCCATGAAATAGTTAAAACGGTCTTAGATAGTAAAAGTAAGGATATTAAAGACTTTCACATTTTATTGCCAATTGATCATAATTTAATAAATGATTATTCTTTTCATTATATTTTTTCCGATGTTCTTTATCTCTATGTTGAAAAATATCTAAAAACTACCTATCAAAAAAATGAATTTACGCAGATGATAAAAGAGATTCTCTCTTTACGCGGAGAAGAATTATACCTTTATATCTTTAATAATTATCTTAATGAATCACCATTTGCTTTTTTAAGCGATATTGAGCATCAAAGATGGATGATTAGGACGCTTCTTTATGATGCAGATGATATCTATAAAAGAAAAAGACATCTATTTGTTTCTTTCAAAGATTTATATTTATCATTAACTAAGATTTCTAAAGAAACCATTGATTATTATCAAGATGATATCTTAATTTATGATTTTCTTGATGTCATCGCCGCGGGACTCGTCTATTTGAAAAGCGATAACCTTTTTTGAAGATTATTTCCTTGATTTTTTCTTTTCGCGGTTAATAATATTTTTACGAGGTATATAATATGAAATTTATCAAAGAAAAAGAAATGTTAACAGCAGAAGAATTATCTTCTTTACATGAAAAATACGTGAAGAATAACGAGCAAACCATTCTTCGCCACGCATTAAGTAAAAACAAAATATCCGATATTTGCTTTGTAAACGAAAGCGAAAAAAATAATGATTTTAAGTTTTCTTTAGAAGTTAAAACTCTACCGATTTGCAATCAAAAGCAATCAGGCCGCTGCTGGATTTTTGCTGGCTGCAATCTCTTTAGAGAAATTATCGCTAAAAAACTTAATCTCGACAATTTTGAGCTTTCTCAAAACTATGTCGCTTTCTATGATAAACTTGAAAAAGCAAATTACACATTATCATCAATCATGGAATTATTAGATAAAGAACATGATAATCGAATTCTCTCACACTTATTAATTAATGCTGTCGGCGATGGAGGACAATTTGATATGTTTGTTAATCTCGTTAACAAATATGGTCTCTGCCCTAAAAAAGCTATGGAAGAAACATTCCAATCATCAGCGACAAGAGAATCTGATTTATTAATTAATGCGGAAATTAGAAATTTTACTTTCCAAGCTCAAAAACTTTTTAAAGATAAAAAATATGAAGAAATTCAAGAATTAAAGAATAACACTATCGAAAAAATCTATAATTTTCTTTCTTCATGCTTTGGCTTAGTCCCTGAAAAATTTGATTTTGAATATGTCGATAGAGATGGACAATATCATCTTGAAAAAGATTTAACACCGAAGTCTTTTTTTGAAAAATATCTTGGTGAGGAAGTTAATAACTATCAATCGATTACTAATTCACCAACGAAAGATAAACCTTACTATCTCGCCTATACTATTGATTACTTAGGTAATGTCGTCGAAGGCAAAAAGGTTACTCATCTCAACTTACCGATGGAGAGAATTGAAGAATTAATTATTAATCAATTAAAAGACGGACAAATCGTCTGGTTTGGCAGCGATGTTTCGTATTACGGAGATAGAGATTCCGGAAAATGGGATGATAATGCCTATGATTACCTTTCAGCCTTTAGCATGGATTTAAAATTTGATAAAGGCGGCATGCTTGATTATTATCAATCGGCGATGAACCATGCTATGTGCATCACCGGAGTAAACTTAGTTGACGGCAAACCGACTAAATGGAAAATTGAAAACTCTTGGGGTGATCAACGCGGCGAAAAAGGATTCTTTATCATGAGCGAAGATTTCTTTAAAACTTTCGTTTACCAAGCAGTTGTTAATAAAAAATATCTTAATGAAAACGAAAAGAAAGCCTTAGAAAAAGAATTAAAAGTTTTTCCAATTTATGATCCGATGGGAACTTTAGCTTAAAGAAAAAAACTAAGCATGATATGTGCTTAGTTATTTTTTTACTTACTTATCCATTCGCGGATTTTATCATCGCTAGTATGCGCTTCTGTACCTTTTATGGCTAATCCTGGCTTAACTTCTGCCGCGGTTAAAGATTTAATTTCATCAACAGAACGCGCTAATCCACTGCCTTCATGGCTGCAGAGAGGTTTTATAATTTTATTATGAAAATCATATTTTTCTAAAAAGGTTGCAACGATACGCGGAAAAGAACCGCACCAATTTGGATAGCAAAGATAGATTAAATCATACCCATCAAGATTAGGTAATGGATTTTTAAACATTGGCCGAGAATTTTCTTGCATCTCCTTAACAGATTGCTTAACGCATTCGCGGTAATTCTCAGAATAAGGCACTTCTGGAACTAATTCATAGATGTCAGCATTAGTTAGTTCTTTAATAACTTTTGCAATATGCTCAACATTTCCTTCTTTTATGTAACCGACACTATAATTCTCACCGCGATGAGAAAAGAAAACAATTAATGATTTCATTTTAATTTAACCTTTCTAATTTAGTTAGAATATTTTTACCATATAAGTATTTCAATTACTATAATAACTATAATGTAAATGATTATTGTTAATGAAAACGCGATAAAATTATTTAATTTTTCCTTTGATACAAAAATTCCAATAAATGACATTATCGTTAACACTAATTGGGATACTACTCCTTCAAGAAATGAGGAAATGGCAATAGCAGTGCATATCACAATTCCAATGGCTCCTCCAATAAGCGCGTATGTGGAATCACAAAGATGCTTAACAAAATAATATATGCCGTAACAAGAAAAAAATGCCGCGGCTAAAACCAAAGCATTAATTATTGTATAAAAAATTCTTTTCTTGCCAGAAGCAACAACTATATTTGAAATATGCCTTAATATATTAAATATTTTCATTTCTTTCTTCAACTAATTGTTTTCTTTTAATTTTAATATCTGAATTAAATAAAAGCAAAGAACGCGTCGCTTCGATTCTTTTGCCAAAAGTGACAAAGAAAAATTGATCGCAAGATTCCCAAATAAATACCCAAGCAAAAATTTCAATGACTTCTTGGAAAATAAAGTTTATCTTAAACCATTGAAGCAAACCATAAATACAATATGTTACCATTCCTGTTATTAAAAGAGCTAAACCAACAAATTTTGTTCTTCTCAACTCTTTTTTTATCTCAGTATGTTTTACCGCATAATGAAAATAAATTAATTTTTTTATTTTCTCAATCTCATTTTCATCCATTTCTTCTGCAACAATTAAAACTAAATGGATATCATAAGTCTTTTTAGCTAATTTAAATGATTCTTCGAGAAAATCAAAAATATCATCGCTAAGCATTGTTTGATTTGAATAAGGCTTATAGACATCACCTTCCGTCAAATCCAAAGTAATCGTGCTGATTTTTTTCTCATCATCATTTTCAATATTATAGAAATGTTCGACGCTTTGATTAGAAAGCTCTTTATACATTCTTTCAGCTGATTTTTTCGCGTGTTCTCTTTTCTTGAAATAACCTTTAAACATAATCTTCTCCTAATTTCATCAACCTCTTTATTTAAATGATAGTTGATTAGTAATGAAAACTTAATTAAAACAAATATTATCAAATGCTATATAGAATTTTTTATTCAAAAAAAGCTAAATCAACAGCTTTATATTCATTAAATTTTTCAATTATTGATTTTATGTGGCATCCACCTTTATCATTAGGTAAAAACTTATATAAATTATCTAAAATTGATTCATCTATATCTTTGTAGTATGCTTCAGCAATACTGCAAGATATCGCAGCAGTTGTATCGCAGTCGCCTCCAATAGAAATCGTCGTTCTTAAACAGTCTTCAAAAGACGAGGAAATTAGAAAGCAAAAGATTGCTTGAGGAACAGTTTTTTGGCAGGTTTCATTAAAGCGATAATTTTTTCTTAATTCTTCATATTCAAAATCGAGATTATAGTATTTTTCTACATATTGTTTAATAAACTCTTTGCTCTTTCCTTTACGCGCGTAAAATATGCACATCGCGGTTACTTCCGCGCCTTTTAATCCTTCCGGATGCGAATGCGTTACTTCAGTGATGGCTTTTGATATTCTTTTGACCTCTTCTTCATCTTGACAATACCAGCCAACAGGGGAAATTCTCATGGCTGCTCCATTACCAAAACTATGATAAGATTCCCTCTCATCGCTAAATAACCAATCAAAAAAGTGTCCACCATAACCGCGGTCTGGATAAGCTCTTCCCCATTTTTTAAAAGTATCAATTATTTTGTCTTTATCATCGTAATAATGATTTTGCATTATTTCAGCAACGGCTAAAGTCATAATTGAATCATCAGTAAAAAAAGAATTTTTCGAAAACAAAGGAAAATCTTTGCTTCGAACATTATTAAATTCATATACTGAACCAACAGTATCACCAATCATTGCGCCTAACATAAAAACATCCTCTTTTCTTTATTATATAACCGAAACATTTGTTTTTTTCTATTTAACCTTATTTTTATGTTTAATTTTGCATCAACGCAAAAAAGATATCTGCAATTTACATTATTACAACTTTTAAAATATAATAATTAACGACTTAAGGGAGTAGTTTGCGATATTATTATCGTGATTAGTCAACATACTGATTAATATAATCTGGCTAACGTTAAAAAACGAGACTTAAATATAGTAAAGATAATGCTATACTTAAAATCGTTTCTTTGTATAGTTTAGTCTTTGGGAGAGTTTTATGTGGTATATATATCCTTTGTATGTAATTTTACTATGCTTTGTTGTCTTTTTATCAATTAAGCTAGCTGATTTAGTTGATTTACTTGATAAAAAGACCAAAATCAGCGGAGCCTTTATTGGAGGAGTCATGCTCGCGGCAGTTACTTCTCTCCCAGAATTATTCACGGCAATATCCGCGGTCGCGATTGTTAATTCACCAGAATTAGTTGTCGGTGATATTCTTGGATCTGATATTTTTAACTTAATGATTTTGGCCGTATTAACTATTATCTTCTTTAAAAACTTTAAAACAAGCAAAATAGATAAATGGCATTTTATATCATTAATCGTGTTGATTGTTATGTATTTACTTACAGCATATGCTATTTTCGCTCCAGCTTCTTGGCAGCCGATGCTCGGCAGTATTAACGCTATCTCAATAATCATCTTAATTATTTATGTAATATTAATTATTAAGCAGCCAAAAGAAAGCGATGATGAAGAAGAAAAGAAAAAGATTGCCATAAGCAATCCTTATCTTCTGCTTAGAAGCAACTATATATTAATTACTTTTCTGAATTTTTAATCATAAGAGAAACAGGTATTTCTATTAAAATTATGCATAAAAATAGGAACAAAATAATTGGATAGTTATTGCTTGACGACCTAAGCATAAAGATTAAAAAGACAATACATATAACTATATTGATTAATAATAAAATCAATAATCCTTTTTTCATAACAAATGAATCCTCCAAGAAAATATTATAGTGCACTTTTTTCTTTTGAGTTATCAACTAATAAAAAAATCAAATACATGCCAATAATAAATCATTTACGATATTCTTTTCATGACATATAATTTATTCTTTTTGTCATCATATAAGCATTCAAAGATTTGATTATTAAAAGGATTCCCATTTAATTCTTCTCTTACATCAAAAATATAGTTTGTCGAAACTATTATTTTTTTGCCATTCACATCAATTTCTTCCTCAAAGCGATATAATTGTCGACGTGAGAAAACAGAACTTATAGGATGCATCATTTTAACGTTACATAATCTAAAAGATTTATAATTTCTTTTAAGATACATCATCTGAAATAATGGATAAAGAACACTTGGTGATATCATCAAAAAGAAAACAATCCAAACACACAAAGCAACAATAAAAAAATAGGTAAAAGAAAAAAATTCTTCATCAATATATATTGCAAGAACAATAAAACCAACAATAATATTAGCCAAGAAGACTATCAATTCAATAATTAATCCTGTATTTAATTCTTTTATTCGCCTTATATATTCATAGGATTTTTTTATACTCAATTCATCAATCATTATTTTTTACCTTTATATTAAAAAAATGCATATTTTAGCAGCAGAGAATATGTTTATTTTACAAAAACTAAAAATTTTTTAAGTTTTTGTAAAATGTTATTTATATTAATTTTTTAAATACATCCAATATCTCATTAACTTAATAATCGATTTAAATTTTTTTCCGATATTTAAATAAATCGCAGCTACCATTGCTTCCACTGACGTAGCAATATATTTATGAGGATTTTATCTAGGTAGCGTTCACGCGATATAAGTATCAAATCACCTCTCTTATATATTACAAGTATATTACAAGTTTTCTTTCAAAAATTCAAAATTTTCTTAGTTTTTGTAAGATAAATGCAATTAGTTTTTTTGTCTAACTTTTGGGGTTAATTACACCTCAAAATGCCTTTATAATTAAAGGAGAGCCATAGTCTTTTATAATCGCCGTCAGAGGCAATATGCAAATTCACTATATTACATCTGCGAATGCTACATATGACGGAACAGCCTTCCAAATTGCTTTGTCATGTGAAGAAATAATTAATTTATCTAATTTAATGGAAAGAACATATGAAATAGTAGCTTATTTAGAATTAACAAGTTCTAATGGAGCAAATAGAATGTCCAATTTTATACCAATTGAATTTTCTAATAATATTTCAATAACCTTAGAAAATGAACGAACAATTGATGATAAAACTGTGACATATGAAATCAATATTTCAACAGAAACAAAAAATGCTATAATTCCGGTTAATATTAAAGAGAATGAGCAATAAAAACTTCATTTAACGATTAACCAATTTAAAATACAATTATATTCTTTGAAACAATGTTATTTTTAAGAATCTATTTAGAATATTTAACTACAAACTAATTTTGATAAACCTTGCAAAAAGATTATATAGACTCTTTTGAATCATCGCTTTATTATTTCTAATAATTGATTCAGGACATGTTTCATTATGCATATTAACAAAATATCTTATTGATTGAACCTTTTCATCTAATTTTAAATTTGATTTTGGAATTGATAAAACATCAATAAAGTAATTAGAATTTGGAATTTTATTAACGAGTTTATAAAGTTCTAAAATGGCTGCTGCACCTTCATAACCATTCTTAACATAGTTTTTTGTAATTGATGAAATATTATTAAAAACCTCAACAAATTTTTTATAATGAGCAACATCAAATACATCACTCAATGAAATATCTAAATCAGAGGCTATTTCTTTAAAAAATAAAGGATTAACCATTGTTGTTGGTAAAACTATTTTATCATCGCATTCAGATAAATATCTTTCATAGATACTTAAATGATCTTTTTTCGTTAAAAGATTAATTTCATCAATTTTATTTTCTTGTTTTTGCAAATTATATTTTTTTAAGGAAAATAAATCTACGTTAGAAACGATCGAAAGGCATTGTAAAAAGCGATACAGAACTTTATATGTTTGATTAGTCACAAGAGGTGGAACATCAATATATAAGGTATGGTTACTTCTTTTTACATTGAAACGAGAACATATCTGATCAATTAAATCATCGTATACTTCAACGACATCTATTTCGCCTTCTAAATAGTCATAAGTGTTTCCTAAATCAGAAACTAAATATGAATCATCTTCCTTTTTATCAATAGAGATAGTTAGTGCTTCTGACGAGTTATTAAAATAAAAAGGCATCGTTAATAATAATTGATTATCAACAAACTTAAAATAAGTGTGATAATCAATTTCTTGCCATTGATCTTGATAGTTCTTATAATCATCATTTAATAATATTTTCAAAACATCTAATAATTTTATATTATTTAACCCCATGTTTTTAACCTCTATATTAATTATAAATACATTTTATCTATTGCTTCTTTAGATTTATAAGATATATCAAATAAGATTTTATGAATAACGCACTTTTTTAATAACTTAAAGTGACATACTAACATCACAAATCTGCACATATATTCTAGGCATCCAAACTTTTTTCATCCAACAAAAAGTCTTTTAGTCCTAAAATTGTATATCCTTTTTCAGTAGTTCTTGGTTTAATTGTTTTTTTCACAATAATAATTTTCTTAAATGAGTCATCTATTCTATCAAATGAATTTGTTTCTTGTTGTAATTTTTCGTTACTAGGAATATCATAAGCTGATTGAATATAGTATTTTTTTCTTCCTAAATTTGCGATAAAATCAACTTCATAATATTTTCTATCTGTTTTTCCATCAATTGTTGTCCTTTGTTCCACTACACCAACGTCAACATTAAAACCGCGGAATCTAAGTTCATTAAAGATAATGTTCTCCATAAGATGTGTTTCTTCGATTTGTCTAAAATCAAGTCGAGCATTTCTTAATCCAACATCTTCAAAATATATCTTAAATGGGGTTGATATATATTTTTTGCCTTTTACATCGTAACGCTTCGCTATTTTAATTATATATGCATCTTGCATATACTCTATATAATTTGAAATAGTCTTATCTGTCAGTGTCTCTTTTTTTAAACTTTTGAAGGTATTTGATAATTTTGATGGATTTACAAAAGATGCAATACTAGAAGCTAATATATCTAATAATTCACCAATTGAGTTATGATTATTTAATTTATATCGATTAATAATATCTCTTAAATAAACATTTTGCATTTGCGTTTTTAAGTACTGTACTTTTTGTGTTTCATCTTTCATCGATACAATCGCAGGAAGACCTCCGTAAACAAAATAGTAATCCAGCGCTTCATCAAAAGATCCATCATAGCATGAATAAAATTCTGAAAATGATAATGGCATCATATGAATTTCATCACCACGTCCTGCAAATTCAGTAATAACATCTGTAGATAAGAATTTTGAATTACTACCTATTACATAAACATCAATGTTATTTTTTCTTAAATACGAATTTAAAACAGATTCAAATGCTCCTAAATTTTGAACTTCGTCTAATAAAAGATAATACATTTTATCATCAATTATTTTCGAAGAAATATAATTTGTGAATTTTTGAGGATCAACTTTTCGTTTCTGCTCTTCAATTTGCAATGCACTTTCCCCAATCAATCCCAAATCAACACTTGAATCAAAAGCAAATTTAATAATATGCGCTTCATCTACTCCTTCACTTATTAAATGAGTGTAGAATAAGTTATTTAATAGATATGATTTACCACATCTTCTTATTCCGGTTATGACCTTTACAAGTCTATTATGTTTTCTAATTATTAATTGATTCAAGTATTTGTCTCTTCTTATTTCCATAATGATTATACTCCAAATTTTTGGCATTTATGTCAGTTTATTTGATTATATTTTATTGCTTTTATTGCAATTTGTCAATTTATTGCTAAATAACACTCCAAATTTTTGACATTTATGACAATTTATTTAATTGTTTATACTTAACTTACATTGCTAATAAAATACATTGTTATAGATTTTTAATTATAAGAGATTTTTGTATTTTATCTGTTTTTAAACTATGAAGGAAAATTAAATGGCAAATAAACAGATCACGGTTAATTGCTATGATTTAACTTTTGATGGTAAAGGCGTAGTCAAATATCAAGATAAAATCGGTTTTGTCGATAATCTTTTGCCTAAAGAAGCATTAATTGAAATAACTTATAAAAAAGAAAGATAGTTTCTGGGTTATATATCAACGAATCCTTATCGTTATTTAAACACGTCAACAAAAAAACCGTGTCGCAAAATTTTGTAACACGGTTTTTTACCATTAAGATATCTTGAAAGCCTGCTCCAACAGTGGTAGTCCCCACGAGAAGAATATAACTATCACCGCTATCAGGAACGCTGCAAGGAGCGCGTAATAGACAATGTTTAGTATCAGCTTCTTCTTTTTCATTGCAACGGTGACCTCAGCACGGTTAGCAAAGCGTATATTATAGATATTGAGCAATATACCGCAGACCACATAGGCCACTATTATCGCGTCTATCAAGATAAGCAACAGCACGTAGACGGGAACACCCTCGCTGTAATTGTCACCTATGCCGGCAACAAGCCTGCTATTCGCGCAGAAATAGAGTGAGCGGTGAAGGCTGTCGCGCAGCATGCTCTGAACTCCGTTGGAAGAAGTTTCCACAAGAGGATTTGCCATTCCGGTAAGCTGCAGGTTACATCCACCGGCGAGGCAAGCTTCAGACTCCGATGAATTTATAACGTTATAATCCGTTATAACAAAGCCTTCATAACCCCATTCGCCACGCAATACGTTTATGTTTAAGTTATAGTTTGAACGGCAACGAATACTGCCTATCCTTGCCATGCTCGACATAACGCCCATGGCACCGCCTTCAGTGAGTGCGTCTTCAAACGGACGTAGATATATTTCCCGTATAGCCTGTTCGCGGCAATAGGTAGCAACTCCACCGTTTGCATCGCGGTTAGTTTCCTGGTCGTTCAGCGCCATGTGCTTAGGCACTGCGTTTAGCCCTTTGCTTGCCGCTCCCTTTATCATTGCCACCGACATGGCTCCGCTCATAAATGAATCCTCAGAGAAATACTCATAATTTCTGCCAGAGAATGGCGTGCGGTGAATATTCGTAGCTGGCGCATACCAGCCGGTATAGTTATCCAATATTGCAAGTTCACCGTTAATTACGCCATATTCATATACCAATTCTTCATTATACGTTGCAGCGAGCAATATTTCCGCAGGGCCGACAACGTTATGAACACCCTCTGGGCCGTCATAAACATACGCTGTAGGCTTATTTATGGAAGAAATCGCCGCCGTGCCGTATGCGGATGACTTGTAGATATTGTACATGGTTTCCAAAGAGAGGCTGTTAAGTAGTTCGTCCCATAGTTCATCGTCAAAGTCTAGATCTGCCATATCGGCAAGTTTGAGATCAGAGGCAACGCCCGTAGTGATAGCTTCGTAGGAATCTTTTGAATTTGGATTGCCGGAGGCTGCCCATCCGGTAGCTTTAAGCGCCTCTATTATCTCCTGTGATGCCTGCGAGGTCTTTGCCTCACCCGCCGCGTTAGTCGTGTTAGAAACGCCAGACAATATGCCAGTAGCATATTCAAGTCCGTTATTTTCCATCTTAGACCAGTCGCTTCTAGAGAGATATACGGCGTCCTCAAGTGCGGCATTGGCAAACTGATTTTCGATTTTGCCACCGCCTTCACCTGTTGCATATACTTCATCGTCATTTTCTCCGACTTCATGTCCGTAAACAAAGGATGCATCCCCATTTTCCGTCATGCCGTCGTCCACAGTCTTGCCCTTTTCGGCAAGGATATTGTTGATTGCCTCGTGTGCGTTTTCCGACGCAGTAAAATAGTACTGTCCCGCTTCAAGAATATATGTTCCTGCTCCGAATTGGTCATAGGCACGCATCTCCTCGCCATCGACCTTTATTTCCACCGATTCGCTTGCGCCAGGAGCAAGCTCCTGCGTCTTAGCAAACCCGACGAGCTGAACGGATGATTTTTCAATCTTATTTTCCACATCGTAAGCGGTGTATGGCGACTGCATATACAGTTGAACGACTTCCTTTCCGGCGATTTCGCCGTTGTTCTTTACATCCACTTTAAAAGTAAATTCGTCGTTTTCCGCGTCATAGCTACCACTAAACCCACTCCAGTCGAATTCAGTATACGAGAGACCATAACCGAATGGATATGCAACAACATTTTCATATTTATAATCACATGCATTGCCCTGGTTTAAAACGACATCTTCGTATCTAGTTTCATAGTACTTATAACCTACATACATACCTTCGGAATAATTGATGTAAGAGTAATAACCACTGCCGTTGGAAGAGGCGTCTATCATATTCCCGCTAGAGTCTACAAAGCGGTAATCGCCGAAATTCTGCATTGCAGGCGCTGACAGATTGTCGTACACATATGTATCGACAAGTTTACCGGAAAAATTTGCATCACCTGATATAAGTTTGCACAGAGCATTTATTCCACCGGTTCCTGTGCCTGTTCCAGGCGCCCATATTACCGCGTCAACATCGTATTCGTTTAAAAAGTCCATCTGCATAGGATTAGCCGAATGTAAAAGCACGATCACCTTTTTAAATCCAGCATCGTTTACGGCTTGAAGCATATCCTTTTCATTCTTGGAAAGTTCCAAATAATGTTCATCAGCTGAACCGCCGAATCTGTCCATATTCCTTGGTAGGTCAGCTCCTTCGCCACTACTGCGGGAGATGACTACAATGGCAGCGTCATTATATTTTGCGTAGCTATTCTTTACCTCATCTGTATATTCGCTCTGAGGCACTTCATCTATTTTCCATGATCCAGGGGAAGAACCATCACCCTTGTTGTCACCTATACCCCAGTCGGTATGGCTTGAACGGTTATAAAAGGCGCGCAACGTTCCATTCACTTCAAAGCCGTAATCTTCGAGAGCATTAGCAAAAACAGCGTCTTTCGCCGTCTTTATCTTATCAAGCGTCATCCACAATGTTGAACTCATTCCGAATACGCTTACAGCCTCACTCTCCTTATTCAAAGGTAGAGCACCGTCGTTTTTTAAAAGTACGGCGCCTTCCTCTACCACTCTTTCATTCATATCTGTGGTAAAGTCATTCAACGCCTCTTCCATGCTGTCATAATTAGACTGTCCCATACTCGTAGTTTCGCCCACTTTGCCAAACTGTGTCACAAGTATGTTGTTATAAGACGCCGCAATGCAGTTGAGAACCATAAGTATCGCCAAGGCCACTCCGCAGGCTGCAGATACTATGCTGAGCCGTATTTTCTGCTTTTTATTCATATAAACCTGCCATTAATTTTATTTCAAACTCTCAAGAGCGCTTATATCGTTACAAGTAAAGGTAATGCTTTTATCACCTAGGAAAGAAGCAGTATATACAATGGTGGTGACGCCGTCGACCGTAGTAGAAGTTATCTTTTCGGAAGGATTGCTCACGCTAGTCATGGTAATGACTCCACCCTCAATTGTCCAAGTATAATCAAAATTCATTGCGCCATTATAAGCAGAGAGCAAAGCAGTTCCATCAGCATAGAATTCTATACTGTTTCCTTCCCCTCCATCAAACGTGACGATTGCTTCCTTTTCAGGGTCATCTGGCGTATCGGTGCCGCTGGTACCAGCGTTCTCATTTACAAACGCTTTCCATGCGTCTACGGTATCGTATTCTGGCTCTTCCGTACCAATGAAATCTATTGTGCGTGAGTAGCCACCCGCAAATAAGAACTTATATTCCCAATTGAAAGTCCCATCACTTTCGGCATATAAGGTGACTTCGTTAAACCCTGCGGAGGTATTATCCGTTGACGCAGTAAAAGTAACAAGTCCGTCGCGGTCAGTCGCCGATTCCCATTCAAGCTCTATCTCCGTATATGTAATATTGTTGTTAAACCATTGTGCATGATATATAACGCCGCTTCCATCGCTCATCATATTGCCAAGAAAATAAAAATCAAATCCGTTGTTGATCAGTTCGTGATACGCTCCGTTAAACTGCCACTCTATGGTAGTTTCCGAAGGATTTTTGCCAGAGCTATCGCTGCTGGGATTATTGTCGCTGCAACTGGTAAGCAGCGTCGCCGCACTACAAAGAGCGCACACGCCAGCAAGGCATGCTAAAAGTTTCTTTTTCATAAAATTACCTCCTGCGCGCAAAAATTGCGCAAAACTTTTATTCGGAAGCTATATATAACTAACAGACTTCACTTGAATTTATGTACATTATTTTCTGTTGTACGTTCTTTTCTGCTTCCACACGTATTCTAACATCTGCATTCCAAATAAAAAGACCCGCCGCAAATCTGGTAGGCCTCTTCGCATATCGTGTAATTTTATCTCATATTTTCACAATGGGAATAAGTACCGTCACATAAAACGCGCCGCCTTCAGCACGGACGGAGAATTCGCCGTCATACTTTTCCACTATCCGCTGCATATTCTTCATCCCGTAGCCGTGCATAGCTTTGTCAGGTTTGGAAGTTCTCATACCCACATACACTTTTTCGTCGCCATCATAGTAGTTGGAAACTTCAATAAAAACAAATGCTCCACTTCTTTTAAGCGTAAAACTTGTATAGCGCTTCTGCTCCTCTTTTCCAGTAAGATATTCTGCGGCATTATCGAAAGCATTTCCCAAAAGGGAATACAAATCATAATTCTTAATAAAAGAAAGGTCGCAGCTTTCGGTAAAACATTCAAAGCGTATGCACTTTGCTCTAAACTTGTTTTCGGCATCTGAAAGTATGGTGTCCAATGCAGGATTTCCTGTGTTGAAACTACTTTCATACATACTTGCTACGTCTTCGAGTTTAGATGTAAGTTCAGCACTTACTCCTAAATTCTTTGCGGCGCGAAGTATATACTTTATGTCGTGCACCTGCGTTTTCATATTATCCATATTCTGTTTCAGCTGTTCAAACTGCCGTCGCTCTTTTTCAAGCAGGGCGGCAGAAATTATAGTCTCCATCCTCTCGCGGTTGCGCCTAGCCACGCGCACGGACTGATAAAGCATAAACAGCAGAAACGACAATTCCAAAATACTTAAAACGAGCTTACAATTTCTGCTCTCAAAAAAATTGTTGACCAGTACTTGAAGAATTTCAAAAAGCATAAATGACACAACGAATAAAATGAGCGTTGTGCCATCCTGGTCGGCAACTTCTTCTATTGTAGCTTTGCAAATGAAAAAGAACCAAACTATTGCCGCCGTCAACGCGAAGCTCAAATAGGTAATAGCCCTCTCGAAAAAAATTTCATCGTCGAGTGGAGTAAAGCTGACAATTATCCCCGCAAACACGCTTGACCAGCGCCAAAAAATTATAGAAAGCGCGAGAGTATACGTTAAGCGCAGCATCCTTATACGATATACAAAAGCAAAGAAATAGAGGGGAAGAGCACTAAGCAAAAATTTTATCACACCGAAAGCTGCAAAAAAACGGGGGGTATTAAGAAATATTAATGCCGAAACGGCGGTCTGCCACACAGTTCCCAAGACAAGCAACAACGTAAGATTACGCCAATAATTCTGCTTTTTTTCGCACCTGCGGAGCATAAGCCACACTAAGAAAAAACATTCCCAGTAGTAAGGAATATAGACTAAGAGTTCATATAAAAATATCATTTATACCTTTCCACGAGTGAAATATGACGAAAGTTTTTGCATTACTTCCTTTTTTCTCAAACGACTGATGGGGATCTTTGAGCCGTCGGTAAGGGTGAGTTCCTCCCCACTGCAACTTTCCACATATTTTATATTTACGATATAACTTTGATAGCAGCGCACAAAACTTTGTTGCGGCAGTAATTTTTCGCATGCTGTGAGCGTGCCAGAATAAGTCACTTCCTTATCAGAAAGGTGGAACGTGATACGGTGCGCCTCTGCATCGATAAACAAAATCCGAATCAAACTTATCCGCTCGAAGCCACCTGCTGTAGAAATGGTTATATAATCGTCACAGTTGACCTTTATATTTTTGATAAGTTTTGTCAGTAGCGCGGAAAGTTTATAATAGTTTACAGGTTTTACGATAAAATCAGCCGCTGAAACGGAATACCCTTTTATGGCGAGATGAGCAAAGTTTGTAACAAACACCAGCGCAACGCTCGAATCGCGAGTTCTCAACTTTTCGCTTGCAAGTACGCCATTTATATCAGTAAGTTCTATATCCATAAATATTATATCCGCATCCGCCTTGTATTCGTTCAGAAAAATTAGCGCGCTGATATATCGCTTGATTGAAAATACTTCTCCGCTCTGCTCCGAATATCTGTGAATAGCGTTCGCAAGATATTTATAATCTTCTTCCGAATCTTCTATTATAATTATATTGACCATTTCATTTTCCTATCCGATAATAGTCTAGCACAAAAATAATTTTCTTGGAATTATTATTTTATATAAATCTTTTTTTAAAGCTAATCTCTAACTTTGATAGTCTTATGTTAAAATAGCTTTGTTGATTTACTTTTAATTTTATTTTAGCTGTTTTTAAATTATGGAGGAAAATTAAATGGCAAATAAACAGGCCACGGTTAATTGCTATGATTTAACTTTTGACGGCAAGGGTGTGGTTAAATATCAAGATAAAATTGGTTTTATCGATAATCTCTTGCCTGAAGAAGAAGCATTAATTGAAATAACTTATGAAAAGAAAGATAGCTTTTTTGGTAAAGTTATCTCTTTTTTGTTATCCATTTTAATATCCCCTCTTAAACATCTAATTTCATGCCTATCTCATTAAAGAGAGCGACAAGTTTTTTCTTGGTATCCATAGTTGGTTCAAATCTACCTGTTTCCCATCTGCAAACAGAAACATAGCTAACATTTAATATTTTAGCTAATTCCTCTTGCGTTAAGCATTTTCTTTCACGGTATTCTCTTATTTTCTTTGCATAATCAAACATATGGTCACCTCAAATGGTTATCATTATTTTAACATAAACAAGGTTAAATTTCGATATTTTCGTAGAACTTTGACGAGATTTTTTCTCAAAAAGAATAGAAAGTTTTTTGTGCGACAAAAAGGTTATTGTGCTATAAAAAGTTTTTAGTGCAAAATCACGCGCTAAAACTTCACAAACGAAGGATAGGATGCTAAGTCGCTTATGCTCAATTTATGTTAAATAACTGCTAAATTTTGCTAATTTTGGCACAAAAAATTAGATAAGGAAAATCAAGTATTAAATTAATATTTTTTTCAATAAATTGATATACCATAAAACCACGACGAAAAAACCTCAAAAAGAGGATTTTTTAAAAATTATGGTGTATAATCCCAAGTTTTTCAGTTAACACATATCAAATATAGTAATACGTGGTAAAATTTTTACTTTTTTAGTTCTTTTTTACTAATCTTTCTAAGTAGGAAGGCTTAAGTTTTTTCTTGTCAAACCCACATTTAAATGTTTCCTCTAATGCATCTAAAACAGTTGAACTTGTATAAGCAGAGATAAAAGCCTTTTTTTCATATGCTTCCAAAACCTTCATATTTCTAAGAGTTGTTAAAATCTGCCTTGTTGTAAAATGCTTACCTGTTTTCTTAAATAATTCTTCTATAATTCTATAAAGCAATAATGCTATATAACAGATGGCAAAATGTCCTCTTAGGTTAGACTCTGTGTAAACAAAAGCTGGTCTTGCTTCAAAATCTGTCTTTAAGATTCTAAAGGATTGTTCTATTTTCCAACGTGAAGCATTAATTCTTAAAAGGTCTTCAACAGGATAATCTAGGCTAGTTGCTAAAGCATAAAAGCCATGAAATCTTTTTTCTTTTTCGACCTTCTTTTCATCAATAAAATTAATACTTTCTGTCGCTACCTCGCCTTCACTAGTATAGGCTTGATTCTTAACTAATCTTCCTGGATCATTAGGCCCTTTTCTTCCAATAGGTTTATTCTTTTCAACAATGTCACCTGCTCTTGCAAGCTGCTGATTGAAGATATCACTTTGATAAAAATAGTTTGATATTGAAAAGGTAATATAGATAGTTTCTTCTAATTCAATATCTTTTAATAATTTAATATTTTGTTTTTTTAAGAAATTCGCAGGTATTTTTCTCTTTAACGGAAAGACTTTATAAACCATATCATAATTAGTTAATAAAATTTCTTTTGGAGTTAATTTTTCTCCCTTAACTTTCTTGCTCCAGACATTTTTAAATTTTTCAATAGATACATTTTTGTCTTTTAATTCGTCTTTTGAATCAAATGATAAAATTTTCCAGTTTGAATCTTTCATCATTAAATCAACTTCTTCTTTAGCTGTATTCTTTAAAGAATGAGTAACTATATAGTTTCTATTACCTAAAACATTAAAAAAACGATTGTCTAGACTACCTAAACCAGCATCTGAACAATAAATAAACTGTGATGTTCCATAATCTTTTATCATTCTATCTTCTAAGGGGATAACTGTATTTTGCTCGTTGTTGTTTCCATGATAAAGTTCATAGGAAATAGGCACTCCATTGGCATCAGTAAATAATCCCATTTGAACGATTGGATTAGGTCTATGTTCTTTGCTTAAACCATATTTTCTTAAACCCCAACGAAGAATCTCTCCTTCATCGTCTAAAACATCTTCATCAGCTTGTTCGGTTTCAAAATAAAAATTTGTACAGTCATAATAAAGAACCTTATCATTGATATCGATAATTTTTTTAGTTCCTTCAAATAATGAATAAAAAATAAATGAATATATTATTTGATTAAATTATAATTATTTTAAAGATGAAAATAAATTAAAGGATTTAGTTATGTTTGAATCATTAAAAGAGCTTAATGAAGAATTATGGAGACGTTATAAGACACTAGAAAGAAACATCAAAAGTCAAAGCAACTCTTTTTATGATGCTTATCTTTCACTTGTTGAATCTTCATTAAAACATATGCTCCAAGCTAATAATGTTTATTACGACGATACTAGAACTTGTGGTTATATTATAAAAACTAATGAAGTAAGAGAATTTTTGTTTGACCAACTAAAACTAAATCAATATACATATGATAAGTTAATTGACTACATTAAAAAGAGTAACGACCACAAACATAAAAAAGAGAAAAACGTATCATTAGAAACTATTATTAATCATCAAAAAATCTATTTTAATTTTATGGAATCATATTTCAAATACATAAACAAACAATTTAATGAGACATTTTCTGAAGAATACTATCTTCAAATATTTGGTATAACACTAAAAGAAAATAACCAATATCGCATAACAATTAAAAATCTTAAAGATGAATTAAAAGAAGTTGTTGATTCTAAAAATTTGTCAGATGAAGATCTTGCAAAATACAAAAAATTATTATCTATTAACAAAATTAATTTACTTTCATTAGAAGAGCAAAACAATGAACTGCAAAAGCAAATACAGACATTACAAGAAATTAAGCTGAATTCTTTAGAGATAAAATTAAACAAAGCCTTATCCATGCTATCCGATTTAAAAGATTATGTTGCGGAAAATCGAATTGCCAACTCTTTGATTTATAAAATCATCTGCGGTAAGGATATCACCAAAGATTTAATTGAACAAGAAAAGGAAAAATTGTATAACAAATAAGAATTATGGATGAAAACGATAAAAGTGTCATAGATTATCTAAAGGAACAAAACAAAAAAATCGATGAATTAAACGATAGAATTTCTTCTTTAGATAATGGTAAAAAAGCTAAAAATAATTTATCAGAAAGCGAAAAGCTCCAGTTTCGTGGTTTTTTGATTTTGTCTGATAAATTTTATATATCAAACTTAGATGACACTTCATTTTATAAGAAAAAAATTATAGCGATAATAACTATTTCATTATGCTTAATGATCAATTTTGCTAACACAGTTTTTTCCACAATATTTTATACATATTACGTAACTTGGTCATTTTTAGAAAATTTATTTTTTATAGTTTTATTAGTAAATTTATGGCGTTTCATTAATCTTGCAAAAACTAATGAAATGCTCGATTTCAAGCGAAAAACAGTTTTCTCAGCAGTAACAATTGATCCAAAAGTATATATATTTAATAGCGGAGAAAAAGTTTCATTCAAAATTTTCAGAATCATCAGCTATATCGGTTCGTTTTTAAGCATTGCTGGCATATACACACTTAACCAAATTAAATGGGTACGGGCAATTATAACTTTGCTTGAAATATCATTAATCGTTTTAACTTTTTTAAGTGCATTATTTCTAAAAAAATTTTATAGATCTTATAGTTTAATTTTATTTTCTGGCATTGAAAACAAAGTAAAAATCAAGCGATATTTTGATGTAAATCTCATGGAATGGATAAAAGAAGAAAAACAAAAAGATTAGAATGATATTACTTTGCAAATATCGATTCTAATCTTATTTTTATCTAACTATATTTGTTTCAGAATAGTTAACATTCATCTTCTTACGTTCTGAATAAACTAAATCTTCAAGTTGTTTTCCAAAATCACGAAATCCTTTAATTTTAGAAATCGTTAGTCTTCTAGACGAAGAATCAGACGATGAAATACAGATATTGCCGACTCCACAGATAAGATTACCTAATGTTCTTTCGTATCCGACATCGTTAATTTTGAAAAGTTTCATTTTTTCTTCACGTTGACTTAATAATCCTGTTTTGACCACCAATTCATAATCATCAAAATTTTTAATTATGCTATATTTAGTGAAACGAATTGGAAACCATAAAAAGCATTTTCTTGCTTCAAGAATAACTTCACTCATAATATACCTCCATAAAACAATTTTTTTATATCACTCAAAATTTCAGCCGTCAAGGTAAAAAAATACCTAAATATCATTAGCCTTTAGGCTAAAAAACTTTTAAAATTTGCTATAATAAATTTGTTCATTTATCCACTCCAGAGCATAAAGCGCAAGCTCGCAAAGGAGGATGAGGTTAAATGACACAGCCAGTGACCTTACAAGAAAAGATTGGTCGCAACTTAAAAGAACTTCTAAGACAAAGGCATTTAACTCAAGAAAAATTTGCCGAGTATTGCTCAGTTGAAGCCAGAACAGTAAGAAAGTGGATTCAAAAGGGAATTGATAAAATTTCAGTTGTTGAGCAAATCGCTATTGTTTTAGAAATTGGCATTAAAGATGTTATGATGCTCTAGCTCATAGCATCTTTTTTTAGGATTTTTTTTGACCTATTCATCAATAGTGCCATGATTTAATCTATGCATGATAATCTAAAAACTGGTTATTCTATGTATTTTTTCAAACGTTGCAGATAAATATGTTAACTGGTGGTTTATGGTTATTTGCATGTTTTAGATGCATAATTATATAAATGCATTATTGATTGGGGGTATTTAACATATTATGAGCCTTGGTGAAAAAATTATTTATCTTCGCAAAGAAAAAAGATTGTCTCAAGAATCTCTGGCTGAAATACTTAATGTTTCACGACAAACAATATACAAATGGGAATGCAATTTATCATGGCCAAGTAAAACCAATCTTGATAAATTAGTAAAAATTTTTGAAGTTTCATACGATTTTTTATTATTAGATGATATTGAGTGTTGATATTAAAAGGAGAAAGAAAAATGAAAAGAAAAAAAATAATGATTTTAAGTTTAGCCGTATTACTATTTTCTTGTGGAGGTCAAGGCACAACTTCTTTTCAACAAACTTCAACAACCTCTAGCATAACTAACAATACTAGTTCAGCTATATCAAATAACAATTCAAGCGAAATAAAGTTACTTGAATTTGAAAACTTATTATTTGAAGATGAAACTATTGTATATGATGGAAACTTCCATTCTTTAGTTGTTGAAAACGTTATAGACGGCGCGAAAGTAACATATAGTAGCGAAAATTCTTTTAAAGACGTTGGTGAATATGAGATCGACGCAACAATATCTAAAGAAGGATATATTACTGAAACATTAACCGCGACATTAAGCATTATTAAAGCTGATTTTGAAGGAATTAGTTTAAAAGATGTAACAATAGAATACGATGGAAATCCTCATCTAGTAACGATAACTGGAAACTTACCTCAAGGTTCTACTGTGACATATAAATGTCTAGAAGATGAATCAATTACTAATTCAATTCAAGAGCCAGGTCAATACACTATTCAAGCCACGATTGAAAATAAAAACTATAATACATTAGTGTTAACTTGCCAGGCGACTATCAAAGCCAAGGAAGAAGAGCGTTTTATAACTTACTATGGAGGAAAGATCTATTTTCAAAACGCATTAGATAAGGATCGCTTATACACCTATGATTCAACCAGTGTTACTAAAGTCAATAACAACAAAGCTCAGTATTTCACAAGAGTAGGCAATTATCTATATTATAGGAGTGATTCATTACTCTCTCCATCAATTGTTAGAATTGATGGTGTTAGCACTAAAGCTGTGCAAATCGTTTCAGCTAATGCTGAATACATTATTAGTGACGGAACAAATTTGTATTATGCAATTAATTCTCTGCTAGGGAAAAATAATGGTATTTATCGGTTATCAATTGAGAATGATGTTGTAGTTACCAAAAGAATTTACGATGGCAAAGCTTATTATTTACAATGCTTAGGAGATAAAATATATTTTGCAGATGGAAAGAATTCAAAGAAATTATCTTCCATCACCAAAGATAGCGAAACTATTCAATCACCGACATTAGTGATTGATGAAAAAATTAATAATCTAGTCGCTGGAAATGGAGTTCTATATTTTACTATCAATAATCTTACCGGCGATTATATAGCTAAATATAATATTGCAAACAGTAAATTAACAAAATTGACATCTGATGCTGGAGAATACTTAACTCTTGTTGGAGATGATTTATATTATGTTAATGTTGATTTAGTCAATTCGACTTTAATCGGTAAAGGAATATATAAAGTTTCAACATTATTGAGTAACGATTCATCTTTACCAGGAACCAAGGTAATTTCTGATACTGAGGAAGAATATGAATTAAGCTCTTTATATTACTTTAATGGAAATTTATATTTCTATCGTACTTTCGATAAAAAGTTATATTCTTGTGATATTCAAACTGGGAAAGTAAAAGATTTATTAAGTGATTTTGTTATTCCTGAGGAACGCAATTTATTAGCTAGCAAAGGTGCAGTTGCCACTTATAAAGGTAGTATTTATTATCAAAACCAATACGATGATGGAAATTTATATTGCTATAACACTAAAACTGGAGAGAATATAAGAGTAGTTTCTAGCAGTGTTGACGACCTATATATTTATAAAAATTATCTCTATTATCGTCAAGTATCATATTTTATCAATAAGGATTTATATCGTCTCGACATCGAAAATGGTGGAGAACCTGAATTAATTTCCGAAGACGATTGCGGCGAATTAGAGATTTATAACGATAAAATTTATTACGTTAATTATACTGGTTCAAACACTTTGAATAGTATGAATTTAGATGGCAGTAACAATCAGGTTATTTACGATGAAGAAACTTATAATTTAAGAGTTCATGATGGTAAACTCTATTTTATTCAAGATTCTGGATTATATAATCATGGTTACCTATACTCACTAGATCTAAATACTTCTGATGCTAAACCGATCAAATATGAAGATTGCCGAACATCATATTTTGAATTTTTAGGTAATAAAATCTATTTTAGAAGACTATACGGAATAGGTTATACGAGCAAATGCTTGTCTAGTTATGATATAACAACGAATGAAGTTAAAGATATTTATGATAATGATTGCGATCCGACATCATTTACCATAGTCGGTAATGAAATTTATTACTTTAATGATGTTATTGGTGACTATTCAATAAGTAAATTCAATTTAGAAACTAATAAAAATACCATAGTAGCAGATAATACTTACGCATATAATTTAACTTATCTAAATAATAAGATATATTATTATAGTTATGGTAACGGAGGTGTTGTAGGAGATGGTCACTTCTATGAAATGACGTTATCAGGTATATCAACTCGTATCGATATTAAATAAAAAAATAAAGGACTATTCAATTTGAACTGCTCCTTGTCAAGTAGACAGGAAAAAGTATAAAAATAATTAATTAAAAGTAAATATAATTTGAATAGGAA
>CALVJL010000008.1 GCA_944332075.1 uncultured Bacilli bacterium | reverse complement strand
TGCTCATTAGTTTCACTATTATTGCCATCATTAAATAAAACTGATTGATGGCATTCTAGCCACAACATACTTTTACTAGGGCTAAATATTCTAGAATGATTTTGAGGTTTCATTGTCTTTTACCTCCACACTTACATCCTTTAGAACATTCACAAGTTTTGTTTTCGTTTTTCTTGTTTCTTCTGATACTTACGTCGACTGTTAGATCATCTAGATTCATAGAAAACTTGATAGCCTTTGCTTGTGGCTCGTTTCCAAAGATGGCTCTTAGAAGTCTTTCTTCTTTACTTTCCATATTGGCCCTCCTTTGTTTCTTCGATTGTGACGCTTTTAACGGAATCCCCAGGAACGATGATTGCTACCTTATTTGCATCACCAATTACGTCTTTTACCTTTGCATCTGGTGATACTTTTTTGTAGGTAACTACTCTGCTCTTAGGAGACTTGTTAGAAACGCCAATGGTTAATTTGTGTTTCATAACTTTTTCCTCCTTATAGTTTCTAGAGAAGAGAGAACACTACCCTTCTCACCATATGGAGATTTCAAGGCCATTTTGATGGGGGTATAAATTGAAAAAAGTTAAAAAATATTTCTGGGCAATAAAAAAGACCACCCAGCTCAATAAGAACTAGATGGTCAATCAATATTATTAAAAGATATAGGGTGTGCAGTTGCCGTGTTTAGGGGTGTGCAAGGGTGTGCAAAATAAGGGTTGCCGTGTAATAGTGCACACCTGCCGTTTCAAAGTGAGCCCTAAAAATGGTGGTTTTTCATTGAATTTTAGAGATTTCGGCTTCAACTATTACAACGGCGTAATTTTAAAAAGTGGCTATTTAAGCCTAAAAATGAAAAAAGTCTGCACACCCCTAGTCATCGACTAAGAATGTATCAGACATGTCGTTCTAATATGGTGGAGCTGCTGGGAATCGAACCCAGGTCCAAAGATGGCCACATATAAGATACTACAGTTTAGTTTATTAATTAGTTTCATAAGAGGTAAGATTAATAAACAAATCTAACTCTTACTAGACAATTAAATTTTCGTCTTCTACTTATTGTCGTCGCAGAACCTTATCTCTTCTTAATTTCACCGAAATGTAACCGAAGAGACGAGCTATCATTCCAGTGATTTGCTTCTCTAAACGAGACTAGATTGGCTTAATTAAGCAGCAAATGCTAAATTTTGTCTGTTGCCATTTATAGGCTTTTGGTCGATGACGAGACCAAGCGACTGCATCCTATACCCTGCACATCCCTGTCGAAACCTTGTCAACCCCGAAGATGTACGATAAGAAATATAACATGTTTATTTACTAAAGTAAATAGTTGCAACTTTGATTGACTTTGTGAAAAAATATGTAGGAGGTAAAAAGGTATGGAAATTGTCATTGCAAGTAATAACTTTCACAAAATCTCTGAATTTAAAGGAGTTTTGGAAAAATATGGAGTTAAGATTTATTCTCTTAACGATTTAAATATCCATGTTGAGGTGGATGAAACAGGCAAGACTTTTAAAGAAAATGCTTTCTTAAAAGCTGAAGCTATTAGCAAATTAACAGATAAAGTAGTGGTCGCGGATGATTCAGGATTAGAAATTCGCGCGTTAGATAATTTTCCAGGAATATATTCTGCGAGGTTTATGGAAGGTCATCCATATTCAGAAAAGTTTGTCGCGATTAATAAAATGCTTGATGGTAAACTAGATCGTTATGCGCGTTTTAATTCAACCTTATGCGTAATGAATTTAAAACCAGAACCTCTTTATTTTGTCGGTTATGCCGAGGGTGAAGTTTTAAAAAAACCTCAAGGTGAATCAAGCTTTGGCTATGATCCAATCTTTTATTCTTATAAAGCAAAAAAGACTTTTGCCGAATTATCCCAAGATGAAAAGAATGCTGTTTCTCACCGCGGGGAAGCTATTAAAGCGTTAGTTAAATATTTGGAGGAAAATAATTATATCCATGAAAAACTATAAAGCGATGATTTTTGATCTTGATGGTACACTTCTTAATACCATTGATGATTTAAAAAATGCTATTAATTATGCTTTTAATCATAACGGAATTGTAACAGATTTAAGTATTGCTGAGGTTAAAACTTTTATTGGAAAAGGCGTTAATGTTTTAATTGACCGCGCATGTAAATATGTTAATTCTCCTGAAGATAAAAAAGAGCAGATAAAGAAGACCTATATTGAATATTACGCTTTGCATAGAGATGATTTAACACGTCCTTTTCCTGACGTAGTAACTTCGTTAAAATGTTTAAAGCAAAAACATGTTTTACTCGGAGTTATCTCAAATAAACCAGATGCTGATGTACAAGCAATTGTAGAATATTACTTCCCTGGTATTTTTGATTTTGTTTTTGGCAATCATCAAAATGTGCCGACTAAACCAAACCCTTTAGTATTTTATCTTTTATCCGGCGAATATGGTTTTAATAATAAGAACACTCTTTATGTCGGTGATATGGATGTTGATATTGAATTCGCTCATAACTGCGAGATGGATGTAGCTATTGTAAATTATGGATTTGGAGATAAAGCAAAATTAATAGGAGCAACTTACTATATTGATAGTTTCAACGAGTTATTGCGAGGTGAAGATAGTGAAAAAACAATTTGAATTAGTTAGAAGTATTTTAATTATTTGTATTATATTGACAATTATTGAAGGTATATTACTCGGATTAACTCTTGATTTAAAGCATATTATTTTAACGTGTGTCGTCCTCGCTTTTGATATCGGCATAGTTATTTTATATTTCATTTCTGCTTCTGAAGTCAAAAAAAATATTTTAGAAGGTAATGATGAAGTCTATTCATCGCGTTTAGTCGATTACGATGACTATCAATTAATCCGTAATTTTTTGGATACTAGAGAAATGTCTAACTCAAAAGAAGAAATTACAATTCTTGATGAGTATGAAAAGATGACTGTTGATTTTGTCCGTTTACATTTCCATTATTTAGTATTTAAAGAAGAAGAGTTATGCGCGGTAGTTTATTGTCAAAAAATCAAAGATAAAAAGAATAGTTATACTGTTAAATTTGTCAAAATCAAAGATGAATTAAAAGAAGAAATAAAAAAGTATCTACTATTTTTAGTTCAAAATAAAAAAATAAATTTAGAATTTATCGATTAATACTATGGGACTTATAGAGATTATTATAAGCGGCATTGCTTTAGCTATGGATGCTTTTGCTGTTTCTATTTGTAAAGGTTTAACCTTGAAAAAAATGGAAATTAGTAAAGCGTTAATCTGCGGGATTTATTTTGGTGTTTTTCAAGCCATTATGCCGTTAATTGGATATTTTATCGGCAAGAGCTTTATTACTTTTATTGAATCTTTTGATCATTGGATAGCCTTTGCTATTTTAGCAATTATTGGGATAAGTATGATTCGGGAAAGCTTTTCTAAAGAAGGAGTCGATCCAGATTTTTCTGCGAAGGCTATGCTTATTTTGGCTTTAGCTACTTCAATTGATGCTTTAGCCATGGGTTTATCGTTTTCAATGGTTGATTTAAGAGTTAATATTTTTGTTGCTGTAACGATTATTGGGGTTATTACTTTTATATTATCCGGGCTGGGCGTATTTATTGGAAATATCTTTGGCTCGCGGTTTAACAAAGTTGCTCAGATTATTGGAGGAGTATGTTTAGTCTTAATCGGAGTTAAAGTTTTGCTTGATGGATTAGACGTTTTATAAGTTTGTTGTTTTTATTAATAAAAAAAATTACAATAAGAGGGAGGTAAAATTATGGATATAAAAATATATAATAGTTTATCAAACCAAATCGAAGTATTTAAGCCATTAAAAGAAGGTCAAGTGACAATCTATGTCTGCGGACCGACAGTTTATAATTATGTTCACGTTGGAAATATGCGTCCGGTCGTGGTTTTTGATGTACTTAGAAGATTATTTTTACATTTAGGATACAATGTGACTTTTATTTCTAACTTTACAGATATTGACGATAAGATTATTAAGCAAGCTCAAAAAGAAAATCTATCTGAAGCGGAAATTGCTGAAAAATATATCAAAGCTTTTGAAGAAGCTCGCGAAGGCGTTAATGCTTTAAAGCCAACTTATCAGCCGCGCGTTACGAAGACGATGGATCAAATAATTCAATTCGTCAAAGATTTAGAAGATAAAGGCTATGCTTATAACGTTGACGGAGATGTTTATTTCCGCGTTAGTAAAATTAAAGATTATGGCTGCTTATCTAACATGAAAATTGATGATCTTTTAGTTGGAGCGAGAATTGAAGAAGATTCTAAAAAAGAATCACCTCTTGATTTCGCTTTATGGAAAAAAACTGATGAAGGTATTAAATTTGATTCTCCGTGGGGCAAGGGTCGTCCGGGATGGCATAGCGAATGCGTCGTAATGATTAATTCTTTAACCGGCGATGGCAGAATTGATATTCATGGAGGTGGATTTGATCTTAAGTTCCCTCATCATGAAAATGAAATCGCTCAGGAAGAAGCTTTAAAAGGACATAAAATCGCGACCTATTGGATGCATAACGGATTTATTAATGTTGATAACGTTAAAATGAGTAAATCATTAGGCAATGTTATTTTAGCTAACGATTATATTAAAGAATTTGGAGGTAATACTGTCAGATTCCTCTTAGTTAATACTCATTATCGTTTGCCGGTTAATTTTTCTAATGAATTAGCTACTTCCGCGATTAAAGAATTAAATAAATTTGAAGCGACATTTAAAAATCTTGCTGTGCAGATGCAGTTAAATAATTTACCTCTCGATTTAAAACTTGATGATTCTAAACTTGATATTCAAGCTTTCTTAGAGGCCTTATGCGATGATTTAAATACCGCGAATGCTTTAACTGAAGTATATAGAGTCGTTAAGGAAAGCAATATACTCTTAAGAAATAAAGAACTCAATTTAGAGTTACTTAATAAAGATTTCTATACCTTAAAAACCATGTTTGATATTCTCGGATTTAAATTTGAATACCCATTATTATCAGATGATGACAAAAAACTCTATTTTGATTATAATAAAGCCAAGAAAGAAAAAGATTTTGCAACATCAGATTTGTTAAGAGCAAAATTAATAGAGAAAAAAATTCTTTAAGGAATAGGGGTTTTAATGTTCGATTTAGACCAATTTATCATTGATAATTTAGAATGTATCCCATATGTCGGCGATATTATTTTAATTACGCTTGAATTAATGCTAGCAGCGATTTTAGCTGGAGTAATCGGCTATGAAAGAGAAAAGCGCGGACATGCCGCGGGCTTAAGAACGCACATTTTGGTTTCGCTTGGGTCGTGTCTAGTGATGATTGTTTCTATTTCGGCACCGGGATTAAATATATCTGCAGCCCGCGACCCAGCGAGATTGGCTGCTCAGGTTGTTTCCGGTATCGGCTTTTTAGGCGCGGGAACGATTATTCAAAATGGAACAGACGTCAAAGGATTAACAACTGCCGCGACTTTATGGCTCTGCGGAGGAATTGGTCTAGCTGCTGGATCGGGCTATTTTACTGGAGCGATTATTACTTCATTAATTTCAATGCTTGCCTTGACTGTTTTAACTAAATTAGAAAGACGCGTTTATCAGCATTCACCAAAACTGATTTTAAAAATTAAAACCGATGAACATGTTTTGAAAGATATTATTGAGATAGCAAATATTTCAAAAGTTGAAATTAAAGAAATTCATTCTCAAGTTAGCAAAGATGAGCAGGGTCAGCAGATATATACTTTCTATATATCTCTTTCACCATCATCATATAATTTTGTTGAAGAATTTGTTGAAGCGTTAAATGAAACGTTTTCACCTGTCGCTTTAAAAGTCTTTAAAAAACAACTAGACAAGAAGTGATTAATCTATTAGTATATCTGTGATTTAGAGACGTTAGATACATAAAGGAAAAAAACGAGAAAATGAAGACATATATTTACGGTAAAAATGCTGCTAATAATGCTTTGAGCAATAACAAAACTATCTCAAAAGTTTTTTTGTCGGATAGTTATAATGACAAATTAACCTCGCGTCTTTTAAAAGAGAAGAATTTCGCAGTTAAAAAAATGACGAATGATGAATTAAATAAACTTGTCGGTAAAGTTAATCATCAAGGTATTGTTATCGAATGCGAAGATTATCAGTATTTAACTTTAGAAGAATTAGTTTCTTCTCTTAAAGATGTTCAATATCCATGTATCGCCTTATTAGATCAAATTGAAGATCCGCATAATTTTGGTGCGATTATCCGTTCTGGTGATGCTTTAGGAATAGATGGATATATTATTCTTGATCGCAGGCAGGTTCAAGTGACTTCAGTCGTGAGCCACGTCTCTACGGGAGCAATTGAATACGCTAAAATTGCGAGGGTGAATAATCTTAATAAAGCATTGGAAACACTTAAAGAAAACGGATATTGGGTTGTAGCTAGTGACGGCAATGCTTCTCTTGATTATCGCGAGGTCGATTATAAGATGAAGACAGTCTTAATTATTGGCTCAGAGGGAAAGGGAATTTCTCAATTACTTTTGAAAAATAGTGATTTTATTACTAAAATTCCGATGGTCGGACATGTCAATTCTTTTAATGCCTCAGTAGCGGCGGCTTTATATTTTGCAGCGGTTTATGATAGTAAGCATAGATGAGGTAATTTTACAAATTAGAAAAGGCAATAAAGAAGCGTTGAAGCTTCTTTTTTTAATGTTTGAGAAACATATAAGATTTTTTGAAAATAAGCTTCTTTATTCTTATAATCTCCAGGGATTTTCTCGTGAAGATTTTCATATGATTATTTGTCACGATACAATTAATATTCTTAAGAGATACGAAATGGACAAAGGACCATTTTATGCCTACTGGAAAGTTGTTGAAAGCAGAAATATTAACGAGTTATTTGAACGCTTAAAAAAACAGTCTGATTTAGTTAAAGCCCAAGAAGAATTTCAAGATTATCATTCAGCGAGTTTCCAAGAAAATTTAACTGAGGAAGAATATCAGCTCAAAGAAGAATACGAAAAGTTACTTAATCAAACACTCATTCGCTTTGGAACGGAGACAGAAAAAGTATTGAGGCTATGGAGTCAAGGTTATAGTTACAAAGAGATTTCTTCGTTAATGAAGTTAGATACCCATAGAGTTAATTATTTATTACATAAAGCCTTTGATTATTTAAAAAAAATAAACAACTTAAATTGACTATAAAATATTCATGTGTTAAAGTTAACCCGAATGTTAGGACAAAGGATGGTGATAAGATGAGAGTTAAAGTTATTTTAATATGCTCGGAATGCTTGGCGAGAAACTATGTCACCACCAAAAAACAAGAGGATAAGACCAAGCGCTTAGAATTAAGAAAGTTCTGTCCGCATTGCAATAAATACACGATTCATAAAGAATCAAGGTAAGGAGATTGAAATGTACAAGATTAAAAGATATTTCCGCGGCGTTGTCAAGCAAGGCAAAATGGTTAGATGGCCAACCGGCAAGGATTTAATCGGATACTTTGCAGTTGTTATGTGCGTCATCATCTTCTCGGCTGTCGCTTGCTCAATTGACGATTTCGTCATCGCTAAAATTTTAGGTGTTCTCGAAGAAAATCTCGTAACATCATCTGCAAGTGCGAGCAGTGAAGCAACCTCGGCTATGAGAGCTTTTCTAGCGTGTTTGACTTGGTTATAGGAGGGTAAAAATGGAAAATCAGGAAAATAACAGACCGGTTACTAAAAACTGGTACGTTGTCAATACTTATTCTTCACACGAAAACAAGGTTAAGGATAGCCTTGAAAAAAGAGTTGAATCCCATAATCTCGGAGATAAGATTTTTAGAATTATTGTCGCTGAGCAAGAAGTACCTGTAATGAGAGATGGAAAGCCAACTGGCAAAACCAAGATGAAAAACTTATACCCTGGCTATGTCTTTGTTGAAATGATTATGTCAGATGAAGCTTGGTATGTTGTTAGAAACACTCCAGGTGTTACCGGATTTATCGGATCATCTGGTGGCGGAGCTAAACCTTTCCCTGTTACTAGAGAGCAAATCGAAACTGTTCTTAAGAGAGTCGGCGTTCAAGATGAAGAAATGTTCATCGCCTATAAACCTGGTGACCGCGTTAGAATTCTTAATGGTTCATTTGAAGGAACTGAAGGTACAATTACTAACGTTAACGAAGAAGCAAACGAAGTTACAATTAATGCAATCTTCTTTGGTAGAGAAACTCCGATTACTGCAAAAGTCACAGAAATTGATAAAATTAAAGAATAAAGTGGTTTATCCACTTTTTCTTTTTGTATTTATATATTGTTTACGCATGCGCGCAAGGAAATGCTTAAAAAGTTAAATTCTCCTTGTTTATAAAATTCTCTCGTCGTATAATACTTTGGCATGGTGCCAAAAATGCTTTTTTGGCGCGATGTTATTTGCGCAGTGGAAGGACTAACAATCCGTTAACCCACAGCACGGACAAAAACTAATAGGAGGAATGCCACGTGAGTAAGAAAATCGCAAAAGTTGTTAAACTTGAACTTATCGGTGGTCAGGCAAAACCAGGTCCTAAACTAGCTTCTGCTGGTATCTTAATGCCTAAGTTCTGTACTGATTTCAATGCGAAAACTTCTGACCGCATCGGCGAAGTAGTCCCAGTTATCATTACTGCCTACGAAGACAAATCATTTGATTTCGTCATCAAGACAGCTCCTGTTGCTGGCTTATTACTTAAAGAAGCGGGAATCAAGAAAGGTTCAAGCAACGCTAAGACCACAAAGGTTGGTCACATCAGCAAAGAACAATTAAGAAAGATTGCTGAGTACAAATTACCTGATTTAAATTGCACCGATGTCGAAGCAGCGATGAAGGTCGTTGCCGGTACAGCCCGTAACATGGGTATTTCAATCGACGAATAAATAGTGGAAGGGTCTAACCCGTTAATACCACAAGGAGGAAATTATGAAGAGAGGAAAAAAATACCAAGAAGCCTTAGCGAAAATCGATAAGACTAAAGTCTATTCGCTCGAGGAAGCTTGCGCATTAGTCAAAGAGACTTCAACTGTCAAATTTGACTCGACTATCGATGTCGCTTTCCGCCTTAATGTCGATCCTAAACAAGCTGATCAACAATTAAGAGGAACATTAACTCTCCCACATGGAAATGGTAAGACTAAGAGAATCTTAGCTATCACTAACAAAGTGGAAGAAGCTACTGCTGCCGGTGCTGATTATGTCGGCGGAAAAGAAATGCTTGAAAAAATTAAATCTGAAAACTGGTTTGATTACGATGTCATCGTCGCAACACCAGATATGATGGGTGAACTTGGTAAATTAGGTCGTATCTTAGGACCTAAGGGCTTAATGCCAAACCCAAAGACTGGAACTGTCACACCAAACATTGGTCAGGCTGTTCAAGAAATCAAAGCTGGTAAGATTTCTTACCGCGTTGATAAGGAAGGCAATATTTGCTTCTCCATCGCCCGTGTATCATTTGATACTTCAAAAATCGTTGATAACTTAAAAGCTGTCTGCGAAACTGTTTTGAAGGTCAAACCAGCTTCAGTTAAAGGCGTTTATATTAAAAATTGTGCGATCCACACTGTCATGGGTCCTGCAATCCATTTCACTTTTGATGGCAGATAAACATTTTTCTAGATAGTTCCAATATACCATAGACAGCAACGGGGAAACCTTAATTATGTTGCCGAGGTAAACTTAGTTATAATCTGATGACTAATAATCTCTGATGTATATTGTTACTATAAATTAACAATTTTAGAGGAGGTGCCTACATGAATCAAAACGTTTTAGAGGCTAAAAAGGCTCATGTTGCTGAAATCCAAGAAGTTATCAAAAACAATAAGTCATTTGTTGTTGCTGAATATCGTGGATTAACAGTTGATGAAATGATTTCATTCAAGAGATCTTTAGCTAAAGTAAACGCAAAATGCAGCGTCTTTAAGAACACAATGGTTCACCGCGCTTCGAGAGAATTAGGCTTTGAAGACTTAGCTTCTTCATTAGAAGGACCTAACACTTTCGTTTATGCCGCAGATCCAATTGCCGCACCTAAAGAGGTTAGCAAATTCGCTAAGACTCACCCATCGTTTGTTATTAAAGGTGGTTTAGTCGATGGCCGCGTCGTCAGTGCTGATGAAGTAAAGGCGATTGCAAAATTACCTGGAAGAGAAGGATTATTATCTATGCTTCTTTCAGTATTACAAGCTCCTGTCCGTAACTTTGCATGTGCAGTTAAGGCAGTTGCCGACAAAGAACAATAGTCCATTATAATTATTAGGAGGAAATAGAAAATGGCAAAATTAACTAATGAAGAAATTATTGCTTCCATCAAGGAAATGTCAATTCTTGAATTAAACGATCTCGTTAAAGCTATCGAAGAAGAATTCGGTGTCACTGCTGCTGCTCCTGTTGCAGCTGCTGCTGCTCCAGCTGAAGAAGAAACAGCTGCTGCTGGCCCAACCGAAGTCAACTTAATCTTAAAGGCTGTCGGACCTACAAAAGTTAAGGTCATCAAAGCTGTTCAAGCTATCACTGGCTTAGGCTTAATCGATGCTAAGAAGTTAGTCGATAACTGCCCAGCTACCATCAAGGAAAAGATTTCTCCTGCTGAAGCTGAAGGACACAAAGCAACCTTAGTCGAAGCTGGTGCTGAAGTTGAAATCAAATAGTTTTAACTATAAATTTGAATGATTATTTAGACCTGCCTCGCGCGTTTTAACGTGAGGTGGGTTTTTGTCGCTTTAAAAGAGAGGTAAAAAATGGGGCAGTATTTCACCAATGATGATAACGTAAAATCCTCACCGCATGAGATATCTGTCACGCTTTATGACAAGAAGTATACCTTCATCTCCGATAATGGAGTCTTCTCAAAAAATGAAATTGATGATGGCTCTATCTCTTTATTGAAAATTTTATTTATGCAGCCCCTCGGAGGAAGAATACTAGATGTCGGATGCGGATATGGGACAATAGGTTTGATTCTTAAACATTTTTTCCCTAATTCTGAAATAGAAATGGTTGATGTTAATCGCCGGGCTTTATCTTTAGCTCAAGAAAACGCTCGAAGGATGAATTTGACTGTGAAAATCTATGAAAGCGACATACTAAATAATGTCGATGGTGAGTTTGACAATATTGTCACCAATCCACCGATTCGCGCGGGTAAGAAAGTTGTCTATGCAATTTTCGCGCAAGCATACGCCCATTTAAAGAAGCTTGGCGCTCTCTATTTCGTGATTAGAAAAGATCAAGGAGCTCCTTCCGCTCAGAAGGAAGTTATCTCGCTTTTCGGAAATTGCGAATTGCTCAAGCGGGATAAAGGTTACTACATCTATCGCGCAATCAAGAGCGAATAATAATTCTAGGAGGACTTGTAATGAGCAAAAATATCAACAACGACAATGTTAAGTACCTTCACAATGGAAGGAGAGATTACTCGAAAATCTCTGGTTCGTTACCGCTTCCTAACCTGGTCGAAATTCAGACCAAATCTTTTGAATGGTTAGTCAAGCATGGTATCGATGAAGTTTTCCGGGATATCTACCCGATTTCATCGCCTAACAATACATTGAAGATTGAATACATCTCTTCTCATTTAGAAGCACCGTCTGTCGATGCTTTGGAATGCAAGACTCGTGGGTTGACTTACTCTTCACCATTGAGAGTCACTTTACGTTTATTCAAGTTGGAAACTGGTGAAATTTCCGATAATGAAGTTTTCATGGGTGATTTCCCGATGATGACTAATTCCGGTACATTTATCATTAACGGCGCAGAAAGAGCAATCGTTTCTCAAATCGTCCGTTCTCCAGGAGCTTACTTCTCCTCAACTTTTGATAATAAATCCGGTAAATATGCTTACAACGCAGATTTGATTCCTGCTCGTGGAACATGGTTACAGTTTGAGGCTGACTTAAAAGATTTCCTTTGGGTAAGAATTGAAAGATTAAGAAAGATGCCAATCACTGTTTTATTAAGAGCATTGGGCATTCTTTCCTATGATAAGATGATTGAACTCTTCGGCGACAATCCAGCTTTTGTTAACACAATTAACAAAGAAAAGGATGCGCATGGAGATGCTTTATTAAAAGCTGGTTCCGGTCAAGCGATGCAAGAAATCTATGCTCGTTTAAGACCTGGTGAACCATCAACACCAGAAGGTGCAACTTCCTTCTTTAGAACTCGTTTCTTTGAAGAGAAGCATAAACAATACGATTTAGGCCCAGCTGGAAGATTTAAATTTAATAAAAAACTCGGTATTTATAACCGTTTAAGCGGCAGAATTATCGCTGAAGATTTAATTTCTGCTGAAGGCGAAGTCGTTTATCCTACTGGTACTGAAATCACTAAAGATATTATCAATCAATTACAGGATGAAGGTTTCTTTGAAAAAGGTGCTCACACCTATTCTCTTGACCTCAATCCTGAACTCGATAGCCATACTAATGTCAATATCGTTAAAGTCTATACTAACGATAAGAAAGAAAAAATCGTTAATATCATCGGCACTGATTTAAATTGTGAACTCGATTACGTCATTATGCCTGATATGATCGCAACTATTTCTTATTTCATGAATGTTATGGATGGCTTCGGTGATACCGATGATATCGATCACTTGGGTAACAGAAGAATCCGTTGCGTTGGTGAATTAATTCAAAATCAATTCCGTATCGGTTTATCAAGAATGGAAAGAACGGTTAAAGACAAGATGTCTATCGTTTCTGCTGGTGATCCTGATAAAGAAGTCACTGCTCAGAGCTTAACCAATATCCGTCCATTAACTGCGGCGATTAAAGAATTCTTCAACTCTTCGCAATTATCTCAATACATGGATCAAACTAACCCATTAGCTGAATTATCAAATAAGCGTCGTTTATCAGCTTTAGGCCCTGGCGGATTAACTAGAGATAGAGCCTCAATGGCTGTCCGTGATGTTCACTATTCACACTATGGACGTATCTGCCCAATTGAAACACCTGAAGGACAAAACATCGGCTTAATCAATAACTTAGCTTGCTACGCTAAAGTTAACGAATACGGATTTATTGAAACTCCGTATCGTAAAGTCGTTAAAAACGATAAAGGCCAAATGATTGTTACCGAAGAAAGCGTCTATTTCTCAGCTAGTGATGAAAGAAACCATGTCATTGCTCAAGCTAACGTTCATCTCGGACCAGATCACGAAATTCTTGATGAAAAAGTCGTCGCTAGATATAACGGCGATAACATTATGGCTAGAAGAGAAGATGTTGATTATATCGACGTTTCTCCAAAGCAAATCGTCTCTATTGCTGCTGCATGTATTCCGTTCCTTGAAAACGATGATAACCACCGTGCTTTGATGGGTGCGAACATGCAAAGACAAGCACTTCCTTTATTAAAACCACACGCACCATATGTCGGAACTGGTATTGAATATAATATCGCTCACGATTCCGGTGCTGCAGTCTTAGCTGAGGAAGACGGGATCGTCGCTAAAGTCGATGCTAAAAAGATTGTTGTCCAAAATGATGATGGCACAGTCAAAACCTATATTTTACAAAAGTTCTTACGTTCTAACGGCGGAACCTGCATCAATCAAACACCAATTGTCGATGCTGGTCAACACGTTAAAAAGGGTGAAATTATCGCTGATGGCCCAGCTATGGATCACGGTGATTTAGCTCTTGGACAAAACGTTTTAATCGCCTTTACTACTTGGAATGGATATAACTACGAAGACGCTGTCATTATGTCAGAACGTCTCGTTAAGGATGATGTCTATACTTCAATCCACATCGAAGAGTACGAAATTGAATGCCGTACAACTAAGTTAGGCGATGAAGATATCACTAGAGATATTCCTAACACTTCTAACGAAGCTAAGGCTAATCTTGATGAAAACGGTATTATCATCCCAGGTGCTGAAGTTAAAGAAGGCGACATCCTCGTCGGTAAAGTTACTCCAAAAGGACAAACTGATCCGACAGCTGAAGAAAAATTATTACAGGCTATCTTCGCTGATAAGACTAAAGACGGAAAGGATTCTTCCTTACGCGTTCCACACGGAGGCGCGGGTATTGTTCTCGATGTCAAACGCTTCTCAAGAAAAGATGGCGCTGAATTACCACCTCTTGTCAATGAAGTCATCAAAGTCTACATCGTTCAAAAGAGAAAAATCTCCGAAGGTGATAAGATGTCAGGACGTCACGGTAACAAGGGTGTTATTTCCAAGATTTTACCGGTTGAGGATATGCCGTTCTTACCAGATGGCACCCCAATTGATATCATGCTCAATCCATTAGGTGTTCCGTCACGTATGAATATCGGACAAGTTTTGGAAATCCATTTAGGTATGGCTTGCCGGAAGTTAGGTATTCACGTCGCTACACCAGTCTTCGATGGACTTAGCAATGATGAAATCTTCGACTTGATGGCCAAAGCTGGTCTCGATAGCGATGGCAAGAGCATTCTCTATGATGGACGTACAGGCGATAGATTTGATGAAAGAATCTCTGTCGGTGTCATGTATATGATTAAATTAGTCCACATGGTCGATGATAAATTACACGCCAGAGCAACAGGACCTTATTCATTGGTCACTCAACAACCTTTAGGCGGTAAAGCTCAAAACGGCGGACAAAGATTTGGTGAAATGGAAGTTTGGGCTCTCGAAGCTTATGGTGCAGCTCATATCTTACAAGAAATTCTCACTATCAAGTCCGATGATATGGTCGGAAGAGCCAAGGCATACGAAGCAATTATTAAGGGTCAGCCAATTCCAAAACCAGGAATGCCTGAATCCTTCCGTGTCCTGATTAAGGAATTACAATCTTTAGCTCTCGATGTCAAGTTGCTCGACAAGAACGGTAATGAAATCAGAACTGATAATCTCGCCGAGGAATCAGAAAAAGAAGCTAGAAAGATTAACTCTTCTGTCAGAGAAATGACTAGCGATATCCGCTTAGTTAATGACGAAGATTACGATCAGGATTAAGGAGGTAAGTTGAATGTTTGATGTAAATGAATTAGTTGCTATTCAAATCGGTTTAGCCTCACCAGAAAAGATTAGAGAATGGTCTCATGGTGAAGTAACAAAACCAGAAACGATCAACTACCGTTCACAGAAACCTGAACCAGATGGTTTATTCTGTGAAAAAATCTTTGGTCCGGCCAAAGACTATGAATGCCATTGCGGCAAATATAAAAAATCCCGTTTTAAGGGCATCACCTGCGATAAATGCGGTGTTGAAGTTACAACTAAAGCCGTCAGAAGAGAGAGAATGGGTTCAATTGAACTCGCCTCTCCATGCGCGCATATTTGGTATTTAAAAGGCATCCCATCAAAAATGGGATTAGTCTTAGACATTTTACCAAAGCAGCTTGAGGATATTGTCTATTTTAAGAGCCATATCTGCCTCAATGCTGGTATGTCTAAAAACATTTTCAAAAAGCAGGTTTTTGATGAGAAAACCGGCCGCCTCGTTTTTACAAAAGTTATTAATGAGGAAATTTTACCAACTCTCGATCAAGAGTCTTATGATTACCAAGAAGGTAAAGAATTAGTTGAAAGAATGCTTAATGAGCACGAACCATTTAACTTCTTTGATACTTCTTACTACGTTTCTCGTTTCCTCGGATGTGAATTCGGTATTGGCGCTGAAGCAGTTCAAAAACTCTTACACGAAGTCGATATCAATGAAGAATTCGATAAGATTCAAGAAGAATTAAAATCATCTCAAGGTCAAAAGAGAGCTAAACTCATTAAGAGATTAGAAACTGTTGAAGCTTTCAAGACCTCAACAAATAAGCCTGAATGGATGGTTCTCGATGTCCTTCCGGTCATCCCACCTGATCTCAGACCGATGTTACCTCTTGATGGTGGACGTTTCGCTACCAGCGATCTTAACGATCTCTACCGCAGAGTTATCAACAGAAATAACCGTTTAAAGAGATTAATTGAAATGACTTCTCCTGATGTCATTCTCATGAACGAAAAGAGAATGCTTCAAGAAGCAGTCGATGCTTTAATCGATAACGGCCGTAAGGGTAAACCGGTTATGACTACTGCTGGAAAACCATATAAATCTCTTTCAACATCCCTTAAAGGTAAGTCTGGACGTTTCCGTCAAAACTTACTCGGTAAGCGTGTCGACTTCTCTGGACGTTCCGTTATTGCTGTCGGACCATCCTTAAAGATGTATCAATGCGGATTACCAATGGAAATGGCAGTTCAATTATTCCGTCCTTTCATCGCTCATGAAATGCTCAAAAATGGATCTGCTACATCCCATAAACAAGCTAATAAGATGATTGATCATTACGAAGCAAAGGTTCTCGATGCTGTCGATGAAGTCATCAAAAATAAATACGTCTTACTTAACAGAGCTCCTACTCTCCACAGATTAGGTATTCAAGCTTTCCGTCCAGTTATTGTCACTGGTCACGCGATTCGTTTACATCCTCTTGTCTGTGCTGCGTTCAACGCTGACTTCGATGGTGACCAAATGGCTGTCCACCTTCCATTGTCAGATGAAGCTCAATATGAAGCAAAGACCTTAATGCTCGCCTCAAATAACATTCTTGGTCCGAAGGATGGAAAACCTATTGTCACTCCGTCACAAGATATGATTTTAGGTAACTACTACTTAACTTTGGAATCTGATGTTCCTTACTTCAAACATAAAGCTGAAATCCTCAGAAGTGTCTATCACGATGAAGAAGAAGCTGCGCGTTACGATTTATATGCAGAATGCGAAGGTAAAGTATTCCGCGATATCGATGAAGTCATGAGAGCTTATCAAACAAAGCAAATCCACTTACAGAACAGAATTGCTATCAAAGGCAGCGCTATGCATAAAACCGGCTTCAGTGAAAAGATGAATAATTCATACTTAATCACTACTGTCGGTAAGATTATCTTCAACCAAATCTTCCCAGAAGATTTCCCATATCTTAACGTTAAGCCAACGGATAAGAAATTTAACAATTTAAGCGGTGATCTCGATACCTTCTTCGTACCAAAAGGTACAAATATTAAAGAATATATCGCTTCATTACCACTTAAATCACCATTTGCTAAGAAGGATTTATCAGCTATTATTGATGAAGTCTTCAAGCGTTATCACAATCCAAGAACTAGTGAAGTTCTCGATAGGTTAAAAGATCAAGGCTTCTTCTATTCCACTATTTCCGGTATCACTATTTCAATTGCGGATATTCCGCTTGTTGAAGGCAAAGAAGAAATTCTTAAATCTGGAGATGAAAAAGTTGAAAAGATCAACCGCTTATTCAACAGAGGTTTAATCACCGATGAAGAAAGACATACAAAAGTTGTCGGCGTTTGGTCAGATGTTAAGGAAAAAGAAATTCAACCAGTCTTGACTAAGCAATTAGAGAGAGATAAACGTAACCCAATCTACATGATGAGTGATTCCGGTGCTCGTGGTAACATCTCTAACTTCGTTCAACTTTCTGGTTTCCGTGGATTAATGGCGAAACCTAATGGTGATACAATCGAATTACCTATTAAGTCTTGCTTCAGAGAAGGCTTAACTGTGTCGGAATTCTTTATTGCGACCCACGGTGCTCGTAAGGGTGGCGCGGATACTGCGTTAAAGACTGCTGACTCAGGTTACTTAACAAGAAGACTTGTCGATGTTTCTCACGATGTTATTATCAGAGAAGAAGACTGCGGTACCGATCATGGCTTCGTTGTTGAAGAAATCCGTGAACCAGGTGCTAAAGAAGCTACTGTCCCTCTTAAAGATAGATTAGTCGGTAGATATTCTTGCCACGATATCGTCGATCCAAATACTGGAGTCGTCATCTGTGAAGGTAATACCTTAATGGATGAAGATATCGCTGATAAGATTATTAAAGCCGGTATCAAGAAAGTGGAAATTAGATCCTTATTTGGCTGCGAGACCAAAGATGGTGTCTGCGTCCACTGCTACGGACGGAACTTAGCTTCAGGTAAAGTTGCTTCTATCGGCGATACAGTCGGTATTATGGCAGCTCAATCCATTGGTGAACCTGGTACTCAATTAACCATGCGTACCTTCCATACCGGCGGTGTTGCCGGAAGCGATATCACTCAAGGTTTACCTCGTGTTCAAGAATTATTTGAAGCTAGAAAACCTAAAGGTGAAGCAGTTATTTCTGAAATTGCTGGTACTGTTGCTTCAGTTACTGTTGATGATAAGAATAAATCGACAATCGTTATTAAAAACGATCTTGAAGAAAAATCTTATACAACTGTCATCGGCGCTCACGTTATTGTTAGCGAAGGCATGAAAGTTTATAACGGTCAAGCCTTAACCGATGGTTCTATCAATCCAAAAGAACTTCTCAATGTCTCTGATGTTAGAGCTGTTGAAAAGTATATCGTCCAAGAAATTCATAAAGTTTACCGCGCTCAAGGTATTGAAATTTCCGATAAGCACATTGAAGTTATTGTTAAACAAATGATGCGTAAGATGGTCATTGTCGATGGAGGAGACACTGATTTACTCCCAGGCACTAGAGTTGAAACGATTCGCTTCACTGAAGCTAATGCTAAGGCATTAAGCCAAGGCAAGCGCCCAGCTGTCGGCTATCCAAAGATCTTAGGTATTACTAAGGCTGCTCTCGATACTGAAAGCTTCCTCTCATCTGCTTCCTTCCAAGAGACAACAAAGGTTCTTACCGATGCTGCTATCAAGGGATCAGTCGACCACTTACATGGTCTTAAAGAGAACGTTATGATTGGTAAACTCATCCCTGCTGGTGATGCTTTCTTTGAAAAGAAAGAAGAAGAAAGCGAAGATAACAAGGTTACAGAAGAAGAAAAAGACTATTCGACAACCTTGCCAGAAGAAGATGATAACGTGATTAACTTCACCGATATCTTCAGTGACGATAACGAAAATTAAAAAATATAAGCTATCCTTCGGGATAGCTTTTTTTGTGCCTTAATTGATGCAACTCGCCGTGATACAAGATATAATATGAACGTTTAGAGGTTAAATCTATGGAGAGAAATGGATCAATTGAAGTTATCTGCGGACCGATGTTCGCTGGCAAGAGCGAAGAGATTATTCGGAGAATCCGCCGGATTGAATATGCGAAGAAAAAAGTTGTTTGTTTTAAACCGGGTATTGATAATCGTTACTCACCAGATGAGATTGTTTCGCATAATATGACAAAAAAGAAATCATATGTAATTTCCTCATCGAAGGATATTTTAAAGTATCTTGATGATGATGTTTATGCAGTGGTTATCGATGAAGTGCAATTTCTTGACCACGATATTGTTTCACTTTGCGAACAATTAGCGAATAAAGGTATAAGAGTAATCGTCGGAGGACTTGATTTAGATTTCCGCGGCGAGCCATTTTCAGTTACGATGGAGTTATTAGCCAGAGCGGAAAAGGTCACTAAATTAACTGCGATATGCGTTAAATGCGGCAATGAAGCGACGCGTACTCAACGGATAGTTAATGGTTTTCCGGCTTTTTATGAGGAAGAAATTATTTCTGTCGGTGCGAAAGAAAAATATGAACCTCGTTGCCGGTTTTGTCATGAAGTTTATCATAAAGCTGATTTCATGAAAGAGATAAAGGGATAGTTATGAAAAAGACGACTAAAAAATTCTTTTTGTCGTTGTTAACAGCTTTAGTTAGCGGCATTTTTATTGGGGTAATCGTGGGTGTTTATCAACTACTTTTACAATATGTTGTTGAGTTTTCCACATATATGTATACGTCGTCAGCTTGGTATTTACTGCTTTTAATGTTTATTTTAGTAATGCTTGCTGCCGCGATAAATTATTTGATTATTTCGCGTCATAGAGGCGTTGAGGGATCAGGTATTCCAGTTTTGGAAGTCGGCGTTGAAGGCTTAATGGATATTGATTATAAATATGATATTCCTCTTTTAATTCTTAATTCTTCGCTTTCAACCTTTGCCGGATTCCCTTTAGGAAGTGAAGGGCCATCAGTTGTTATTGGCGGGAAAACTGGAAAGTTAGTTAATGATATATTCCACGTTGATGATAAAGATAATATCTTAATGGCCGCTGGCTGCGGATTTGGCGCGGCATTTTTATCCCCTTTAGCGGGTCTTGCCTATATGTTTGAAGAAAACCTTCATAAAATTAATATCAAGTTGTTTCTTCGCGGAATTGTTATGATGGTCCCAGCCTTTATTGTCACATCTTTAATAAATCATCACCATCTTTTATCTATTTCTAACGCGGAAATAATTAGTTTTAATTATTATTTTGTCTTTATATTTTTATTTATGATTGACATCATTATCGCTTTAGCTTTTGTTAAAGGATTAATTTTCTGCGTCCAGATGTTTGGTAAATATAAAAATAAGAAAATTATTAAATATCGGGGAATTATTTTCTTTGTTTTGATTTTTATAATGTCGATATTCTTATTTAAACTTATGGGATCAGGATCACAAATTATTAATAATATTTATTCTTGTAGCGGAGTGTTCTTGCTTTTTGGCATCTTGCTTTTGCGTTATTTATTGACTGTTTTAACCGGCAGCGGAAAGGTGACTGGTGGATTGGTTGTTCCTTTGATGGCGTTAGGTGCGATTGGAGGAATGATAATTTGTGAAATCTCTTATTTACTATTTAATCTAAATCAAGAATTCTTCCCGGTTATAGTTTTAATTTCAATGATATCAATATTTTCTTATGTAACTATGACTCCATTAACATCAACATTATTAGCTTATTCGGCTTTAGGTTATTCCTTTAGCAATTATTTATATCCATTACAGTTAATTCCAGTTTTATTGATTTTAAATTATGGAGGATATTTTTTACTTAAATACCTTCTAAAACATCAATGTATTTATCCTCAGCTGTGCCATTTGATAATTGATGATTATCATAACAATGATAAAGTGGAAAAAATGAAATAAAATAATTTATTTACTTTATAAATAGTGTAAAATAGGTATACCTATGTCTTGCAGGAGGTTTTATGGAATACGTCTTACTCGTAATATCAGTTATATTAATTATCTTGACCTTGCTTCAGGGCGGTAAAAGCGATGGAGCATCCGGAGCTATTACCGGTTCAAGCAAAATGAATATTTTCGCTCGTACCAAAGAAAGAGGCAGTGAACTTATCGTTTCTCGATTAACCTTAGTTATGGGAATCCTCTTCTTCTTTGTCGCATTACTGGTTAAATATTTCTTTTAGAAGGTCGCGCGTCGACCTTTTTTCTTGAGGAGAGAAACATGTTAGAACAAATTTTAGAATTCGTAAAAGAACATCATCCAACTTATAAAGAGATTGTCGAACATTTTAAAGATAGTGAAGTTGAAGCTTTAAATTATTTTTTGAGAGTTCTTGAACAAAACGGGGATATTATCAAAGTTAAAAGCAATTATGTTTTACCGCGCGAGTTAGGACTTGTCGCCGGGACGATTACTGCGATTAAACCGCGTTTTGCTTTTGCGACGATTTCGGAAGAGGAAGATGTTTATATCTCTCTCCATAATTTAAAAACAGCTTTTCTTAACGATAGAGTTTTATTAAAAAAGATTTCAACGCTTTTTGATCATAAAAGCGAATATGAAGTGATGTATGTCACTAAACGCGCGAATGAATTTGTTGTCGGAGAAGTTGATGAAATTGGCAATAAAAAGTATCTTATCGTCGATAAAATCGCTCCAAAAAATTATCTCTTTAAAATTAAAGATAATGGTATTGCAGTAGCTAACCATCAAATAGTTAAAGCAAAAATTGTGAATATCAACCTTTCTTTTGCTGAAGTAGAAGTAGTTACTGCGCTTGGTAATAAACTCGATATTGGAATGGATATCACGAGAATTATTTTATCTAATGGCGCGCCGATGGAATTTCCTGATGATGTGATGAAAGAAGTATCAAATATTCCAGATCATGTCGAGGAAAGCGAAAAAGTTGGACGTGAAGATTTTACCAGTCATGTTATTGTTACTATTGATGGTGACGATGCAAAGGACTTTGATGACGCTGTTGAAGCTAAGAAAGTCGGCGATAATTATCAAATCGGCGTCCATATTGCCGATGTCGCCCATTATGTAAAGAAAGATCAACCTCTTGATGTCGAAGCGTTGAACCGCGCGACTTCCCTTTACGTTCAAGATAGAGTTGTTCCGATGCTTCCTTTTCAGCTATCAAACGGAATATGTTCATTAAATCCAAATGTTGAAAGACTTGTTACTTCTTGTCTTTTTACAATTGATAAAAGCGGAAATGTTCTCGATAGCAAGATTTGTAAAGGCGTGATTAAGTCATATAAGAGATGTACATATAATGAAGTTAATCAGTTTTTAAAAGTCGATCGTTATCAAAAAGATCCATCAGAGTATAGCGAAGTGGAAAAACTTTGGATTAATTTACTTGATGCTGCTTCAATTATCAGAAAGAAGAGACAGAAGATGGGCGGACTAGAATTAGAGTCAGTCGAATTAAAATTTAAGATTAATTCTGAGGGACAACCTTATGATGTTGAAAAGAGAAAACAAGATGTCGGTGAAGAATTAATCGAAGATTTAATGATTAAAGCTAATGAAATCGTCGCTTCGACAATTGAAAGAAAGAAACTTCCGATGGTTTTCCGTATCCATGAAAAGCCGCGGGCAAAACGTTTAGAAGCTTATAAAATTATTTCAGAATTTAAAGGCTATCCATGCCATCTCGACCCTCTTAATTGCTCACCAAAGGATGTATCGGTCTACTTAGATACAATTAAAGATGAAAATGATAAAGAGATCTTATCTTCTTTATTGCTTAGATGCTTAGCTAAGGCTAAATATTCAACTCAAAATAAAAAGCACTTTGGATTAGCTTCATCATCTTATTGCCATTTTACTAGTCCGATTCGTCGGTATCCTGATTTATTAGTCCACCGCTTAATCGATCGTTATTTTGTTGAAGGCGATACATCTTTCAACGATGATTTTAAAACCATGCTATCTCTTAGAGCGGATTTATCTTCTCAAAGAGAGAGACGTGCCTTAACAATTGAAAGAGCAACTGATAGCTTGCTTTCCTGCAAGTTGATGAAACCATTTATCGGTGAAAAGTATTTAACTAAAATCGTATCGATGACCGATAAAGGTATGTTTTTACAGCTTGATAACGGAATTGAAGGATTTATCTCTTTTGAATCACTAAAAGATGACTACTATATTTTTGATGAAGAAACCTATATTGCTAGAGGTAAAAGAAGAGGCAAGATTTATCATCTAGGTGATAGTTTAGAGGTTATTCTCGATTCGGTTGATTTAGATAAAGCTCAAATTACTTTTGTTACAGAAAAGACCAAAAAAGAAGTAGATAATTTCTATTTGCCTCATAGGAGAAGAAATGGTAAGAGAAGATAAATTAATCGCGACTAATCGCCGGGCGAGCTATGAGTATTTTCTTTCTTCACCAATTGAATGCGGTATTGTTTTAACCGGAACAGAGATTAAATCCTTAAGAAAACATTCCTGTTCGCTTCAAGATGCATATGTCATTATCAAAGGCCATGAGGCTTTTATTCTCGGAATGCATATCGCTCCATATGAACAGGGAACAATTTATAATCACGCGGAGACGCGGACTCGTAAATTATTGCTGCATAAAAAGGAAATTTTAAAATTAGAAGGCAAAATTTCTCAGCAGGGATATACCCTTATTGCGACAAAAGTTTATCTTTCCAAAGGACGGGCAAAGGTTGAAATTTGCTTGGCTAAAGGTAAAAAACTTTATGATAAACGCGAAGATTTAAAAAATAAGTCCCAGCAAAGAGAAATGCTCGCAAAACAGAAAGAGTACAACAATCGATGACCATATGGTCATCTTTTTAATATAAAATTTTAATATAGGTAGTAACCTTAATTTTTTCTTTTTCTCTTTGATTGTAATAATATTATTTATTAGTTATAATTTTTTTAGGGAAGTTTTAGCTATGAAAAGAAAAATATTTTTGTCAATCATCCTAATTCTGGAACTTGTGGTTTTAATTGCTCTATTTATCGATCCAGTTAGAGATTTAATCGTCTCAGCTTGGCCGATGTTTGGAACAATTCATGGTCATATTTCCGATGCTTTTAGCCAGTTTACTAGTTTAATTAAATTCGACTGGTATCAATCATTGCCGTCATTTATTCAGCGTTTATTGGTAGTGATAGTGTTTAATATCGCCTTCATTATCGTTTATGCTATAGTGTTCGGTATTATTGCTTATGCAATTAGAAAACATAAGCAGAAAAAACTCTTGCAAGCCGGAAAAGAAATTCATCTCACCGATGAAGAGAATGCTAAATATGAGTGGAAACTCTATGAGCAACGCTTTCCAAAAAGAAGACTTTTATCTCTGCTTATTCCAATTATAATTTTTGCTTTGTTTATCTTATTGCGTTACGATACGACAATCTGCGCGCGTTATGATAATTATCATCACGGCGTCTTCGATTTCTTTGGAACCATTGAACCACATCTTTTCGGTTTAGGCCAATATATCTCTGATGGAATGGGCGCTTATATCCGTTTAAATAATGCGATTGTCGCTAAACTCGGAGTCACCTATGTTGAATGGATTGAAATTGCCGTAGCCTTCATCTTAGTTTGCTTAATCTGGTGGGGATTCTTCTCTATCTTTGCTAAACCATTTAGAATCCATCATGCGAAAAAGAGAGCTAATAAAGCTAAGAAAAAATATATTATTAAGATGGAAAACATCGAGTATAAAGCTTTGAAAAAGGCTAAGAAAGAAGATGCTAATTCCAAGAAAGTTCAGGATTTATATAATCAGGATGTCGAAGCTCCTCAAGAAGAAGCGAAAATTGAAAATATTGCTAAAACTTATGATGATAAAGCTAATGCCAAATTGCCTGATGATGGCAGCTTAAGCCAAGACGCTAAAGATTATATTGACGATATTGCAACGGGTATTGTCGATTTAGGTGTTGTTGACGAAGATAATGATGAATTACAAAAGCCTTTACTCTCTCGTCAATCGCATTTTGTTGGCGAAGAAGAAATTGATATCAAACTTGAAGAAGAACCATTAATTGAAACTGTTGAAGAAGAGGAAGAATATTATCAAGGCGAAGATAGTGATGAAATCTCTGATTTTGAACATTATCAAAGCGACAATGGTTTCTCTCTAGAACTTGAAGATAAGGTTAGAAAATATAACGTTGATACTGTTCAAGATGACCAAGATGTCGTGAAATATCAAGACGATAATGTCGCTATTCACGAATACGAAGACGTTAATTCTAATAAAGTTGCTAAAGAAGAAGAGAAGGAACAATATTTCACACCTAATTACGTTGAAGAAGAAAGTTTCTTAGTGGCGATGGTTGATGAAAAAGAAGATAATGATCAACTTGCTGAAGAGGAAGTTAATCAAGAAAATAAAGAAGTCGCTAGCGATGAAGAAACTATCTCTACTCCATTCGAAGCTATTAAAGAAGAAATGGAAGAGACTTCTGAAGTTCCGTCTGAAGAAACAGAATCTGTAACTGAAGAAGATAATTTGCCTCAGGAAACAGAAGAAGTTAAGGAAGAAACAATAACGGAAACTGTTGAAAATAAGCCAGAAGAAAAAGTAGAAACAACTGAAACAGTGACAGAAACTATTGCTGAAGAAATTACTCCAGAAAAAGATGAAGAAATCGCAGTTGAAGAAACGATAACAGAAACTGTTAAACCTGAAGAAGAAATTACTTCATCTAACGGCATCATCGCTCAAGATGTTGTTGACCGCGACAGCGTATCATTAGATACTGACGGAGTCGCTTTAGATTTAGTTGAAGACAAAGCTCAAGACAATAACGATTTGTATTTAGATAACATTGAGGCGACGATCAGCGAAGAAGAGAAAAATAGAAAAGAAGCTGAACAAAGAGCTTTAAGAGCCGCTTTAGAAAGAAAGAGACAAGAAGCTCAAGAAAAAGCTGTTGAAGAGAAAATTGAAAAAGAAAAAGCTGGTATTTTAGCAAATAATTTGTCGGATAGTTCTTCTCATGGCAAGATTAAACCATTAAAGAGCAGAGATATCCGCGGAGCGATGAATGCTTATCTCTTAAAAGCTGAAGAAAGTAAGCCGCGGAGCGATGAAGACTTACTGCTTTCTAAGCCTTTAACTAAAATTCGCGAGAAGAAAAATATTAAACCTTTAAACGTGAAAAAGTAATTTAGGAGGTTAGTTATCTAACCTCTTTTTTTAATCTAAATAATTAAGGTTTATTTTAAGAAGATTAACCGATATAATATCATTAAAGTGTTAAATGAGGTATGACAAATGAGTGATGAATTAAATAAAAATGTTCCGGAAAAAGAAAGTGAAAATCCTCAAACTCCGGAAGTAAAAAATCCAGAAACAACTGCAGAGCCTGTTGAAAACAAAGAAGAAACAAGCCAAGTAGCTGAAGTCAAAGAAGAAAAAACTGAAGAAGCAACCTCTGAAGAGGTTAAAAATGAATTTTTAAAGCCAGTAAAAGCTAGACATATTTCCTCAGTTAGCGAAGAGATGGAAAACTATAACAAAAAAGTTGATGCTTTCAATGTTGAATATAAGCAATCAAGGCGCATTAATATTATTTTATTAATTGTTGTAGCCATCATTTTCATCGGATCGGTCGCTCTTAGCTCAGTAATTGGTAATGCTTATATCTTTATCTTAATTGGCGGAGTTGTTCTTTATTTTGTTTTAACAACAGTATTCTCTAAAAAGAATCAAAAGAAGATAACAGCGAAAGCCAACGAAATTCTTAATGATTATTTTTCTTTCACTGATTCCTATGCTTATGATGATGAAGCTTTTAGCGATGTAGTCTTTGATTATAACGTTAAACTTGATCCATCTTATTTACTCTCTTTAGATATTTTTAAAGATGTTGATAGCGTAGCTGGAAGAGATTTAGTTAAAGGTAAATTACTGGGAATTGATTTCTTAGCCGGTGATGGTTCAATTAAGACTAAAGAAGTAAATGAAAAAGGAAAAAATATCTTAGCTTTAGTTTTCTATGGTAAAGCCGTATTCTTAGAAAAAAGTTATATTAATGATGGACGCTTAGTCGTTTATCTTAAAGGTAAAGGTAATGATGCCCCAACAAATGTTGAGGGTTTAGAGGTTGTTAATACACCTTTATCTGAACGATTTGTCGTCTATAGCGAAAAAGGTAATGAAAAAATCTTAAATAAAAAAGTTTGCACGGCAATTGAAAAGATGGAAATTAATGATAATCTCTATGATTTCTTCCTCGTTTTCAATAATCAAAGAACTATTTTCCTCTTCTCTTATAGCGATGAGATGATGGTTATCAGCGTTGATCACCACCTTGAAGAAAAGCTTGTCGAACAATATCCTTCCGATGCTAGAAAGATGGTTGAAATCGTTAAAGCCTTAGAAGCGAAGTGATTACCATGGAAAGCGAATTAGCAATTGGTAAGTGGGTGCGGATTCAGTCTTATAAACACGATGGATCTCTGCATCGAACTTGGGATAATATGATGGTTATTGATATTAATGATGACTATGTTATCACTGGTTCATCTTCATCAAGAGTAGTTGAATGCGACGGACGTATTTGGTATACCAAAGAACCCGCGGTTTCAATATTTTCTTTAAAGAGATGGTTTAATGTCATCGCGATGATTCGCGGTAAAAATATTTGCTATTACTGCAACATCGCTTCTCCATCGCTTATCGAGCATCACTTAATTGAATATATCGATTACGATTTGGATTTAAAATTATTCCCAACCGGCGATATTATGGAACTCGATAGGAAAGAATATCTTTTCCATAAGGATAAATATCAATATCCTGATTCAATTGACTTAATTGTCAACCACGAGTTTCAAAGAGTTAAAGCGATGATGGAGAAAAATGAATTCCCGTTTGATGATAAGAAAATTCATGAATATATCGATGAATTTTATAAAATAAAACGTGAACAGGATGAAATTTATTAAAGAGGCTAGTAGCCTCTTTTTTAATAAAAAAAGATCTCCGAAGAGATCTTAGAAATGGACTGGAATGTTCTTTGTCGGATTGAGCAATTGATCAATTTTAGTAATTGCGATAACTGCTTCTCCAAAGCCGCAGGTGAGGTTTTTAACTTTGCCTTCATAGTAGCAGCTATTGCCGATCGCATAGACATTCGGTAATGAAGTTTCAAAGAAATTGTTAACCTCGATTCCGAGTTTGTTAGTTTTAACTGGGAAAATTGATGGTGATGAGGTAATTCCGTATTGAACGATAATCGCGTCGACTGGTAAGACATCATCTCTTTCTACTTCAAGGTGGGAGATTGTTAGTTTATTAACTTTACCATCTGTTCCTTCAAGTGATTTTATTAAATAAGGTTTATAGATTTTGACGCGTTTTTCTTTTAGTAAGTCAACAGAATGTGCTTGCGCCCGGAAATCGTTTCTGCGGTGAACAATTGATACTTCTAAGGCGACATCGCTAAGCATATTAGCGACATCGACAGCCGAATCTCCTCCTCCGAGGACAGCAACTCGCTTGTTGATAAAATTTTCTTTGCTCGGTACGGAATAGTAGATGTTAGAGAACTCATCTTCGTTAGGAAGATTGATCTTCCGCGGAGTGAATTTTCCCATTCCGGTGGTGATTAAGATGAAACGGGTTTGATAAGAAGCTTTATTGGTGACGACCTCATAGCCGTTTTCAATAGCTTTAACTTCTTTTACTTCTTCGTGAACGTGTAAATCAAAGTGATTTGGCTTATTCATCGTCTGAGCGATTAAGTCTTTGATATAGTCTCCCGCGCGGACTCTGTTAATACCTGGTAAGTCGATAATATCTTTTTCTGGATAAAGAGAAGTTAACTGACCTCCTAAAGTATCCATCCCTTCAAGAAGAATTCCTTTAAGGGTGTGAAGGGAGGCGAGAGTCGCGGCATAAAGTCCGACAGGTCCACCTCCGATGATGATGATATCTTCCATTTTTTGTGTCTCCTTTTATATGGCTTGTTTTAATTATTATACTCCGAGATATATTTTTTGACCATATGGCAAAATGCAGAATACGTCATTAATTTTTAATTTTTTAAAAAAATTAAACAAAATGTCTAATTTAATGAAAAAAGTTTGATAGTTTCTAGCAAAGGTTAATGTTTTTTTCTTTTCGCGTGGTATACTTTCTATCGGTGATAACATGATTATTAAATTTATTACAAATTCTGCTGATAAAACACAGTTATTAGCAAATAAATTAGCTTCTGCTTTAGAAAAAGGCGATGTCCTGACTCTTGATGGTGACTTAGGCGCGGGCAAAACAACATTTGTTCAGGGCCTAGGGCGCGGATTAGGCATTAAAGGAAATATTAATAGTCCGACTTTTAATATTCTTAAGTGCTATTTTAATGGAAAATTACCTCTTTACCATATTGATGCCTATCGTTTAGAAGACCATGTCAATACTGATATCGGACTTGAAGAGGTCATTGAAGGTGACGGAATTGCCGTGATTGAATGGCCAAAGTTTATTCAAGAGATGATTTTTGAACCTCTGGAGGTTTCTATTAAAATTGTTTCGGAAAAGGAAAGAGAAATTTCTTTCCAATCGGATTACATTAAATATCAACGGGTATTTGATCGTTTAAAGGAGATTAAAGATGAATTATAAACTTTATCTAGATAGTTCGGATATTTATCTCTCTGTCGGAATTTCTCTTGATGGAAAGTTAATCTATTCCTATCAAAAAGATTGCTTTAAAAGACAATCGGAATTTATGATGAGCGAAATTGATAAAGCCTTGAAAGCCTGCTCAATTTCTATGAAAGATATTTCGGAAGCTGTAATAGGTATTGGACCGGGTTCTTATACCGGGGTAAGAATTTCTTTAGCAATTGCTAAAACTCTTTATGCGATTAGAAATATTAAGGTGACACCTTTATCATCTTTACAAATTATGGGTGATTATGGTGAAAGCTATATCGCTTTAATGAATGCGCGGAGCAATAGAAGTTATATCGGCATTTATAGCGATGGTAAAACTCTTGTCGAAGATCAAGTTCTCGGTAATGATGAGGCGAAAAAGTTAATAGAAGATTATCTTAAAAAAGGTTATCATCTACGCGGAGATGCTGCCTATTTAGGTTTAGAAAGCGAACGTCCTTCTTTAGTAAGCGGATTATTTACCAATGGTGAACATCAAGAAAGTTATGAAATTGTCGATAAATTAACTCCGCGTTACCTCAAGGAGAATTATTGATGTTTAGAAAAGCTTCATCTGAAGATGTCAAAGCGATTGTCGAATTAGAAAATGAATTATTTGTCGATCGCTGGAATGAGCAGCAGTATCTCTATGAATTAAATGAAAATAAATTTTCCACGACATTGCTTCTTTATCAGGAAGATATATTAGTTGGATATATTAATTTTTGGATATTATTTGAAGATGCTGATATAAATAAAATCGCAATTAGAAAAGAGTATCAGCGGCATGGATACGGACATTCTTTATTAAAAGAGGCTTTAAAAATTATTGATAAGGCTAATTGCTTATTCACGCATTTAGAGGTTAGAGAGAGCAATGTGGCCGCGATTAATCTTTACGAAAAAGAAAAGTTTAAAAAACAAGGTGAAAAAAAGCATTATTACGATGATGGTGAAGATGCTTATATCATGATCAGGAGTATTGGTGATGTCTATGAAAGATGAATTGATCTTAGCTATTGAATCAAGCTGTGATGAAACAGCTGTAGCAGTATTAAAAAATAATCAAGAATTATTAGCCAATGTTATTTCTACCCAAATTGCCGTCCATCAAAAATACGGTGGAGTTATGCCGGAAATCGCTTCGCGTTTGCACGTAGAAAATATTTCTATCGTTATTAAAGAAGCTTTAGAAAAAGCTAATATTTCTTTAGATGATTTGACTTGCGTTGCAGTAACGCGCGGACCTGGATTAATCGGAGCTTTACATGTCGGATTACAGGCTGCTAAAACGATTGCTTTAACATATAATAAACCTCTTGTGCCGGTTCACCATCTCTGCGGACATATCTATGCAAATGAATATGTTAGCGAATTAAAATTCCCTTGCTTAGCTATTGTAGTTTCTGGCGGCAATACTGAACTGGTTTTAATGAAAAAACATCTCGATTTCCAAATTATTGGTGAAACCGAAGATGATGCGATTGGCGAAGCTTTTGATAAAGTGGCAAGAGTTGTCGGATTACCTTATCCAGGCGGTGTTTCTATCGATAGAGAAGCAAAAAACGGTGAGCATATCTATCATATTCCGCATCCGCATGTCGAAAAGAAATATGACTATTCTTTCTCAGGAATGAAGACTGCGGTTATTAATTTAGTTACAAAGGAAAGAAATAATCACCGGGAAGTAAAAGTTGCTGATTTAGCGCGTTCTTTCCAAGAAGATGCGGTTAATTATCTTTTAGATAAAGCTTTACCAGCTGTCGATGAATTTAATATTAAACAAGTTGTTTTAGCAGGCGGAGTTTCCGCGAATTCTTATCTGAGAAGCGAGATTGTTAGACGCTTAAAAGACAAAGATGTCGAAGTTGTTATTCCACCTCTTTGGTGCACGACTGATAATGCCGCGATGATTGCTAAAGTCGGTCATTATCTTTATAAACAAGGTGTTTTTGCCGATATTTCTCTAGGTGCAGATCCAACTTGGCAAATTGAAGACTTTAGAAATTTTCAGGAGTGATTTATGAAAGATTTTTACTTAGAAATATTACATGTTGATAAATCTTGCGGGGCGAGATACGGCATTTTACATACTTCGCATGGAAATGTTGAAGTACCGATGTTTATGCCGGTTGGTACTTTAGCTACAGTAAAAACTATGTCGCCTGAAGAATTAAAAGAATGCGGTGCAGGGGTTATTTTAGCTAACACTTATCACCTTTCATTAAGACCGGGTGAAGATGTTGTAGCTGCGGCTGGCGGATTACATAAATTTATGAATTACGACGGGCCGATTTTAACCGATTCCGGCGGATTCCAGGTCTTTTCTCTAGCAGAAAAAAGAAAAATTACCGAAGAAGGAGTTACTTTTAAAAATCACCTCAACGGCGCGAAATTATTTTTCTCACCGGAAAGAGCGATTGAAATAGAAGAAAAACTCGGCGCGGATATTATTATGTCGCTTGATGAATGCGTACATTATCCTGCTACCTACGAATATATGAAAAATTCCGTCGAAAGAACTTTAAGATGGGCGAAAAGAGGTAAAGATGCTCATAAAAGAGAAGATCAAGCTTTATTCGGTATCGTCCAAGGCGGAGAATTTGCTGATTTAAGAAAATACTGCGCGGAAGAACTCACTAAAATGGATTTTCCGGGTTATTCAATCGGGGGAACATCAATTGGTGAACCAAAGGATGTCATGTTTAAAATGATTCGCGATACCACGCCTTATTTGCCTTTTGATAAACCGCGTTATTTGATGGGTGTTGGTTCAGTAGATGCAATTTTAGAAGGTATTACTGACGGAGTTGATATGTTTGACTGCGTCTTACCGACGCGTATTGCTCGTCACGGAGCTTTGATGACTTCGCATGGCAGAGTGAATATCCGCGATAAAAAATATGAGTATGATTTTACTCCTCTTGATGATAACTGCGATTGCTACTGCTGCAAAAACTATACCAAAGCTTATCTTAGACATTTATACAAATGCGATGAAACATTTGGTAAACGTTTGCTTTCCATTCACAATATTCGTTTCTTGATTCATATGATGGAAGAAGCGAGAAAGGCAATTAAAGAGGACCGCTTCTTGCAGTTTAAAGAAGATTTCCTTAAACAATTTGCCAGCGAGAAAGGATTTTAATATGGAAGATTATTCTCTTGAACAATTCGATTTTCCTCTTGATGAGGAATTAATCGCTCAAGAACCATCTCAGCTTCGCGATCATTCGCGGTTAATGGTTCTTAATAAAAAAGAAAAAACGATTGAACATAAACATTTTTATGATATTATCGATTATTTACGTCCAGGCGATGTTTTAGTTAGAAATAATTCTAAAGTTATTCCTGCTCGTTTATATGGTGTGAAAGACCAAACTAACGCTCATGTTGAAGTCTTGCTTCTTAAAGATTTAGGTAATCACCTTTATGAGTGCTTATGCGGTAATGCTAAAACGATTAAGGTTGGTACTTTAATTCATTTCCAAGATGATTTATTAACTATGACCTGCGTAGAAGTCCGCGATGAAGGTATCAGAGTAATGGAGCTCCATTATGACGGAATCCTCTATGAAATTCTTGATAAATTAGGTAAGATGCCATTGCCTCCTTATATCCATAAGCAATGCCAAGATAATTCTCGTTATCAAACCGTCTACGCGAAAATTGAAGGATCAGCTGCTGCTCCAACCGCGGGATTCCATTTTACTGATGAATTATTTGAAAAAATTAAGGCTAAAGGTGTCGAAGTCCTCGATGTTACTTTACATGTCGGCTTAGGTACTTTCCGTCCAGTTAAGACAAATAATATTCTTGAACACCACATGCATTCAGAAGAGTTTGAAATGACTCAAGAGGTTGCAGATCGCTTGAATTTAGCTAAGAAAGAAGGCAGAAGAATTATCGCCGTCGGTACGACTTCAACGAGAACTTTGGAAGCTATTTATAAAAAATATCATCAATTTGTAAAGACTAAAGAATCGACAGATATTTTTATTTATCCAGGCTATAAATACGAAGCTATTGATGCTTTAATTACTAATTTCCATTTACCAAAATCAACATTGATTATGCTTGTTTCGGCTTTTGCGGGAAAAGATTTTATTTTACACGCTTATGATGTCGCGGTGAAGGAAAGATATCGCTTCTTCTCCTTTGGCGACGCCATGTTTATCTATGAATAAGAAAAAAACTTTCTATTATGATTTATCAATCGATGAGATTGAAGAAATTAAAAAAAGCGGAAAAAAACCAATTTTAGGAATACATATTTGCTGCGCGCCATGCGCATGTTTTCCTTTAGAATTTCTAACGCCTTATTTTCAAGTTAAATTATTATATGCTAATTCTAATATCTATCCGCGCGAAGAATATGACCGCCGGCTTAGCGAATTAAAAAGATATTTAAAAATTTTTAATGAGGAACATCACCAAGATGTGGAATTAATCGAATTTATCTATGATAATGATGAATATAATAAATCTTTAGCACCATATGCATTAGAAAAAGAAGGCGGAAAACGCTGCTTAATTTGCTATGAAAAGCGGATGGATTTAACCTATCGCTACGCCGATGAGCACGGATATGATTACTTTACAACTGTGATGACTATTTCTCGACAAAAAGATTCTTTTATTCTTAATGATATCGGAGAAAAATTAAGTAAAAAATATAAGACTAAATATTTTTATTCCGATTTTAAAAAGCATCAAGGAATAGATCGAGCAACTGAGTTAAGAAAAGAATATAATCTTTATAACCAGCTCTATTGCGGATGCGTTTATTCGTATCTAGAAAGGAAAAGAAAAGATGAAGAAAAATAGATTATTAGTTTTGCCTTTAGCAATGTTATTGACCCTTACTTCCTGCAATGGAAAGGCTTTTATTCAAAAAGGCTTTGATATGTTTGATGCTGAATATCAAGAGCTTTTAGGTGAAAAATTAACCTATCATGTGATTAATTATTTAGTGGTTAATGACGAACAAGATGTCTATTATTATGTCACTTCTTCCTTCTCTCATAGCGAAGATATCAATGAAGATTATTTTGCTTATCACGTCAAACTTGATACGATTGAAGATTTAACTAAAAGCCAATATCAAGAAATTTATGATGAGTACCTTAATAACGAATTAACAGGTTATGCAGGTACATTGCTTTCTTGAACAGAATCTATTTTTTAGCGAGTATTATAAATGTTTATTAACAAAAAGCCAAGGAAGTGTCATGCTTTCTTGGCTTTTGAATTTAATTGTATGTTGATTTCTTAATGTAAAAATTACATCTCATAATTTTGTTTCATCGGTTCGCTTGTTAAGAATAAAGAAGTAATATGAGAACATTCTTTAAAATAATTTAAATTGATGATTATAAATTTAATTAATATCGCGGAATAATGATGTTTTATTTAAGCGGGTGATTATCAAATACGATAGATAAGCGATTAAAACGCCGGTTATTGCTCCGGAAACGATTAAAATTGGTAAATAGGTGAATAAGTAAATTGAGCTTCCATCATTAGTCCAATATAGAAGAATCGCGCAGCAAATTTGCCCAATGCCGTGGAAAATAGCCGAGGCGACGCTAAGCGAGAAGATTGATAATTTTTTGATATAGCTTAAACCGATAACAACTAACGATGATAATAAGAAGCCTGTTAATGATAAAAAGAAAGCGTATGAAACAACGCCGGTAAACATTACCGCCATCAATAAGACTCTTAATAACCCAATAGCAAAATAATCTCTTCTACCATAATAATAAAGAATTATTAAATTCATCGTATTAGCTAAACCGAGCTTTACACCTGGTACCGGAACAATCATCGGTAAGAGATTTTCTGCGTAATTAAGCAATACAGCTAAAGCGAGGAACATCGCGAGGGTGGCCAATCTTTTAATACTTGATGATTTCATACAGGTATCTCCGGATTGTCGCTTATAGCAGCGGAATGGATTATCACCATCACATAGTTAGGTGCGCAGGTTAAAGGGATATTTGGCCGAGAAATTGTTCCTTGAGCTGAGCAGATGTGGTTAGGTGAAGTTTCTTTGACAATAGTGATGCCTCCGTTATCGATTTCAATTATTAAATCTTCAATCAATAAAGAGCAGTCGGCAAATTTATATTCGGTTTTATACTCATCATCATATTCTGAGGTGATTTCGCCTTTGAAGAGAATGATATAACGAGGATCATTAACGCTTTCATCGCGGAGAGGTAAACTGATAAGTTCATCGCCGTTATAGTAAACAGATACTAAGGATCCCTCTTCAACTGGCATAAAAAAGACAAAAACTGACAAAAAAATGCCGATGAGCAATGTCAGCAAGGTCACAATAATATCTAATTTGCCCCATTTGAGGCTAAAATGTACTTCTCTTTTGGCTTTTTCCATCGTTTCTCTTCTTTATTTTAAAGTTTTTGTCGCATCTTGCAATTATTTAATTGTTAATGCTTCTTCTTTTTTGAATTTCTCGGTTATTTTTTTTACTTTACTTCTAAAATTTTTAAAAACTTAGAAAAAAGTGAGAAAGAAAAAAATAGCTTATGAAACGCGGATAGCCGTTGTCATTTATACGCGTATGCGCGTGTTTAATAATATTATTACCGAAGAAAAAAATATTTTTTAAAAAAAGTAGTTGCATTAAAGTGTCTAATAGGGTATAGTTACGAAGGTTGACGATTTTTTTGTCACCACATTGAAGTGTAAGATTGCTAAACGCCGTTGTCCGTTGTCACGAGACAAGGAAAGTAGGTCACTTACATGGAGTGGAAAAGTCTAGCCAGATTTAGACAGGAGGAAACAACATGGCAAGTAAAAAAATCAGAATTCGCTTAAAAGCCTATGATTATCGCATCCTCGACGTTTCAGTTGAGAAGATTATCGCAGCAGCGAAGAATTCTGGAGCGTCAGTCGTAGGACCTATCCCTCTTCCAACAGAGAAACAAGTCTATACGATCTTAAGAGCTGTTCACAAATATAAAGACGCTCGTGAGCAATTCGAAATTAGAACACACAAGAGATTAATCGAAATTATTAATCCAAACAAACAAACAATCGATATTCTTTCACACCTCGATTTACCTAGCGGAGTGAATATCGATCTCAAGATTTAATGAAAGGAGCAAGATACACATGAAATCAATCGTCGGAAGAAAAATGGGTATGACTCAAGTCTTCGCTCAAGATGGCACAATGTATCCTGTCACCGTCATCGAAGTCTTACCTAACACCGTCCTTCAAGTTAAAACTGAAGAAAAAGATGGCTACAATGCTGTCAAGGTCGGATATGAAGACAAGAAAGAAAAGAGATGTACAAAGGTTGAGTTAGGCCAATTCAAAGCAGCTCAATGCTCACCTAAGTATGTCCTTAAAGAATTAGTCAACGATGAAGCTACTTATGCTGTCGGTGATGAAATCAAACTCGACATCTTCAAAGCTGGTGACGTCGTTGATGTTATCGGAACAAGCAAAGGCCGCGGTTTCTTAGGTGCAATTCAAAGATATGGTTATCATATCGGACCTAAGGGTCACGGATCTGGTTACCACAGAGGATCAGGTTCCTTCGCTACTAATGGTAGAACTAACAACAGAGTTCACCCAGGTAAGAAGTCAGCTGGTCACGAAGGTAACGAAAGAGTTACAATTCAAAATTTAACTGTCGTCGCAGTCAAACCTGAATTAAATGCAATTTTAGTTAAAGGTGCTGTCCCAGGACCAAAGAAATCAATCGTTGTTCTCAAGACTGCTGCAAAGGGTTACGAAGTTAAACCTGAAGTTAAAGAGTTAGTAGACTACAGCGCTCCTAAAGCTGAATAGTACTTGGAAAGGAGAAAGAATATGGCAAAAAGAATTAGCATGAAAGTTTTTGATCAGACTGGTGCTGAACAAGAAAAGAAAATCACTTTAAATGGCGATGTCTTCGGTGTTGAATCACATGCACAAGTTATGTTTGATGCCGTCCAAGTCTATCAAGCTAACATGAGACAAGCTACTGCCAAAACCAAAGTTAGATCTGAGGTCTCTGGTGGTGGTAAGAAACCATGGCGTCAAAAAGGAACCGGAAGAGCAAGAGCTGGTTCATCACGTTCGCCTATCTGGGTTGGCGGCGGAACCGTCTTTGGACCAGATGGTAGACAAAACTACAAATTATCAATGAATAAGAAATCACATGCTTTGGCTTTAAAGTCAGCATTAAGTGATAAAGTTGAATCCAAGAACGTTATCGTTGTTAATGAATTCAACACAACCAAGACTAAAGAATTCGCTTCAGTCTTGAAGAGCTTAAATCTCGAAGGCGTTAAAACTCTTATCGTTCTTAACAAAGAGAATGAAGCTTTCGTCAGATCAGCACGTAACATTCCTACAGTTAAGGTTGTTATGTCAAATAACGTCTCAGTCTACGATTTATTGAATGCTGAGAAATTAGTATTCACCGTCGACTCAGTTAAAGCAGTTGAAGGAGGATTAAAATAATGGCTAAGAAAAAAGAAGTAGCAGTTCAAGAAGAAAGAAAATTCTCTGCTCCTACACTCAAAGCATTAGATGTCATCATCGCTCCAGTTGTTACTGAGAAAACGATGCATCTTCAACAAAGTGAAAACAAAGTCACTGTCAAAGTCTTAAAGACTGCAAGCAAAGATGAAATCAAAGATGCCTTTGAATCCATCTTCAATGTCAAAGTTGTCGGTGTTAATACCGTCAACGTCAGAGCTAAAGATAAGAGAGTCGGTCGTTATACCGGCAAAGTCGCAGGTTATAAGAAAGCAGTCATCACCTTATCACCTGATGAAAAGTTAGATGTCTTAGCTCAACAAGCTGCTGCTAACGAATAAGCAGATAGTTATTAATTAAATATAGGAGAAAGCAAAAATGTCAATTAGAACATATAAGCCGACGACACCTAGCCGTCGCCATATGACCAATTCCACTTTCAGTGAAATTACTACATCGACTCCTGAGAAAAGTTTATTAGTTTCGTTAAAGAAGAGTGGCGGACGCAACAATATGGGTTGCATCACTACTCGTCACATCGGAGGCGGTCATAAGAGAAAATACAGAATCATCGATTTCAAGAGAAATAAAGATGATATCATCGGAAAGATCGCTACCGTTGAATACGATCCAAACAGAAATGCAAATATCTGCTTAGTTCACTACGTTGATGGTGAAAAGAGATATATCATCGCACCTCAAGGCCTTAAGGTCGGAGATAAAATCGTCTCTGGTGTCGCTTGCGATATCAAAGTCGGTAATGCGATGGAACTTCAGAACATTCCTGAAGGTACTTTAGTCCATAACGTTGAGTTAACACCAAAGAAAGGCGGACAAATGTGCCGTGCTGCTGGTGCTTCAGCTCAAGTCCTTGGTAAAGAAGGAAAATACACTATTCTCCGTTTAGCTTCCGGTGAAGTTAGAAAAGTCTTATCTACTTGCCGTGCAACAATCGGTGTTGTCGGTAATGAAGATTGGAACTTAGTCAACTTCGGTAAAGCTGGTAAGAGCAGATGGTACGGCGTTCGCCCAACTGTCCGTGGTTCTGCTATGAACCCTAACGATCACCCACACGGTGGTGGTGAAGGTAAGTGTCCAGTTGGCCGTGATGCACCTAGAACTCCTTGGGGTAAACGTGCTCTCGGTGTCAAGACTAGAAACACTAAGAAAGCCAGCAATAAGTTAATCGTCAGAAGACGTAACGGTAAGTAAGGAAAGGAGAAAAAGTAATGCCACGTAGTATTAAAAAAGGACCATTCGTTGATGCTCACTTACTTAAGAAAGTTGAAGCATTGAATGCGTCAAATAAACATGAAGTCATTAAGACTTGGTCAAGAAGATCAACTATCTTCCCATCATTTGTGGAACACTCCTTTGCTGTCTACAATGGTCACGAATTCATCACTGTCTATGTCACACAAGATATGGTCGGTCATAAATTAGGCGAGTTTGCTCCAACAAGAACCTTCAAAGGTCACACTGGACATACCGCGGAAGATAAAGCCGCAGCTGCTGCAGCTGCTAAGAAATAATAGGAGAGAAGAACAATGGAAGCAATTGCAAAAGTTACCGGAGTTAGAATCACTCCTAGAAAAGTTCGCCTCGTCCTTGATTTAGTCAGAGGCAAAGATGTCGCAGTCGCTCTCGGAATTCTTGCTAACACCAATCGTTCCGGTGTCACTGAGGTTTCTAAATTAATTAAATCAGCTGCTGCCAATGCAGTTAATAATAACAAGATGGCAGAAAACAAACTTTACATCGCTGAGATATTTGCTGGTGACGGTCCACGTCTTAAGAGATATCTTCCAAGAGCTAAAGGTTCTGCATCATCAATTTTAAAAAGAACATGCCACATCACTTGTGTGGTTAAAGAAAGATAGGAGGTAAAAATCAATGGGTCAAAAAGTTAATCCAGTAGGATTAAGAATCGGCATTAGCCGCGACTGGAATTCCAGATGGTATGCTAATAACAAAGATTTTGCTTCCTTCTTAGCAGAAGATGTCAAAATCAGAAGACTTCTTACAAAAGAGTTAAAAGATTGCTTAGTTTCACATATCGAAATCGACAGAGTTAAGGATTTTGTCAATGTCTCGATTTTCACAGCTCGTCCAGGTATGGTTTTAGGACAAGAAGCTAAGAGAATCAATGATCTCAAAAAACTCGTTTGCAAAGAATTAAAGAATAAGAACATCAAATTGAGTGTTGTCGAAGTCAAACAACCTGACCTCGATGCATCAATCGTTGCTCAAGATATGGCTAAACAACTCGAGGAACGCGCTTCCTTCAGAAGTGTTCAAAAGATGGCCATTAGAAAAGTCTTAAAAGCTGGCGCTGTTGGCTGCAAGACTATGATCAGCGGTCGTTTAGGCGGTGCTGATATCGCTCGTAGCGAAGGTTACAAGGAAGGCGTTGTCTCACTTCACACCTTACGTCAAGATGTCGATTACGCAATCGCTGAAGCAAAGACTACCTATGGTAAATTAGGCTGCAAAGTCTGGATTTCTAAAGGTAAAGTCGATCTTAAGAAAAAAGCCGAAGAAAAAACTGAAGGCAAGAAAGGAGAATAATCTATATGTTACAACCAAAAAGAGTTAAATATAGAAGACCTCATGGCTTGAGCTATGAAGGAAAATCCAAGGGCGGAACAACCGTCGACTTCGGTGAATTCGGTCTTCAAGCACTTGAAGGCGACTACATCACTGCTCGTCAAATCGAAGCAGCTCGTATCGTTTTATCAAGATATACAAACCGTCAAGGACAAGTTTGGATCAAAATCTTCCCACACTTATCCAAAACTAAAAAACCTGCCCAGGTTCGTATGGGTTCTGGTAAAGGTTCACCAGATCAGTGGGTTGCTGTTGTGAAAGCAGGCCGCGTTATGTTCGAAATCGGTGGAGTTAGCGAAGATATCGCTCGTGAAGCTCTCCGTTTAGCAGCATATAAGTTACCTATTCACACAAAAATTGTGAAGAAAGGAGAGTAGTAAAAATGAAATTACAAGACATCAGAGCTCTTAAAGATGCAGAACTCCAATCTAAAATTTATGAACTCAAACAAGAATTATTGACTCTTCGCTTCCAACAAGCTGCCGGTCAATTAGACAATGGCAAGAAAATCACTGAAGTTCGCAAGACGATTGCTCGCTGCTATACCGTCCTTAAAGAACGTGAACTCGGTATCAACTAAGGAGACTAAATATGGAAAGAAATATTAGAAGATCCGTACAAGGTGTCGTAACTTCTGACAAGATGGATAAGACAATTACTGTCTTAGTTGAAACCCAGAAGAAACACGCTAAATACGGTAAGCACGTTAACTACATTAAGAAATATAAAGCTCATGACGAAGAGAATATCGCTCACGAAGGCGATATCGTCGAGATTGCTGAAACAAGACCTTTATCAGCCACAAAGCGTTTCCGTCTCGTCAGAGTCGTCACAAAAGCTGAAGATATTAATAAATAAGAGAAAGGAGATACATCATTATGGTTCAAACTGAAACAAATATGGTTGTCGCTGACAACTCAGGGGCAAAATCTGTTCGTATCTTCCGTCTCTATGGTGGTTCGAAGAGAAGATCTTCCACAATCGGTGATGTTGTCTTATGCTCAGTCAAAGCAGCTATCCCGAATGCGAAAGTTAAAAAAGGCGATGTTGTTAAATGCGTCATCGTCAGAACTAAAAAAGGTATTGAAAGAAGCAATGGTTCCTTCATCAGATTCGATGATAATGCTGTTGTCTTAATCAATGATGATGGTTCACCACGCGGAACCCGTGTCTTTGGACCGGTCGCTCGTGAACTCCGTGATCAAGGAGATAAATTTATGAAGATTATCTCTCTTGCACCGGAAGTATTATAAGGAGGAAAGGCTATGAGAATTAAAAAAGGTGATACTGTTATCGTTATCGCTGGTGCTGATAAGGATAAAGTCGGAACTGTTCAAAAAGCATTTCCTAAATTACATAAAGTAGTTGTCGAAGGTGTCAATCTTCGCAAGAAGCATCAAAAACCTAGACAAAATAATCCGGAAGGACAAATCGTTGATATCTATGCTCCAATTGATGTTAGCAATGTAGCATACTACGACGCAAAAGCAAAGAAAGCTTCAAGAGTTGGCTATAAAGTTGTCGACGGCAAGAAAGTTCGTTACAGCAAAGTTAGCAATACTCAAATTGATTAAGGAGGGAACGCATGGCAGAAAAATATGTCGCTCGCTTAAAAGAAAAATATCTTAGCGAGATTATGCCGCAATTAATGGCAAAATATAATTATTCAAGCGTGATGCAAGTTCCTCACCTTGAAAAAATCGTTATCAACATCGGTGTCGGTGATGCAACTCAAAATTCAAAGTTACTCGAAGACGCTGTTAATGATTTAACTGTAATTTCTGGTCAAAAACCATTAGTTACTAAATCTAAAAAGTCAATTGCTTCATTCAAGTTAAGAGCTAATCAAGCAATCGGCTGCAAGGTCACTTTAAGAGGAAACAGAATGTATGAATTCCTCGATAAGTTAGTCACTATCACTCTTCCACGTGTCAGAGACTTCCGCGGTGTTTCCCGCAATGCCTTTGATGGAAGAGGCAACTACACTTTAGGTGTTAAAGAACAAATCATTTTCCCTGAAATCGATTACGATAAAATCGGAAAATTAAGAGGCATGGACATTGTTATGGTCACAACCGCAAATACTGATGAAGAAGCATTCACTCTTCTCGATTTACTCGGCATGCCTTTTGCTAAATAAGGAGGATAAATCATGGCTAAAACAAGTATGAAAGTTAAACAAGCTCGTCCTCAAAAATTCAAGGTCAGAGAATATACAAGATGCTCACGCTGTGGTCGTCCTCATTCAGTTATCTCTAAGTTCGGCATCTGCCGTATCTGCCTTAGAGAATTAGCTTACAAAGGCGAAATTCCAGGAATGAAGAAATCATCTTGGTAATAGAAAGAAGGAGGAAGAACAATGCTTACAGATCCAATTGCAGATATGCTTACTAGAATCCGCAATGCTAATGCGGTCAAAGCTTCAACTGTTGAAATGCCTTCTTCTACTGTCAAGGCACACATCGCAGAAGTTTTGAAAAAAGAAGGTTTTATCACTGATTTCGCTATCGAAGGCGAAAGCAAGAAAACCTTAACTATCACTTTAAAATATGCTGCTAATGGCGAACACGTCATCAACGGCTTAAAGAGAATTTCTAAACCTAGTTTAAGAGTTCATGCGAGAGCTGAAGATTTACCAAGAGTCAACAATGGCTTAGGTATCGCTCTCATCTCGACAAGCAATGGTATTCTTACCGATAAGGAAGCAAGAAAAGCTAACTTAGGCGGCGAAGTCATCGCTTATGTCTGGTAATTAGGAGGAGAAAACGATGTCAAGAATTGGTAAAAAAGTTATCTCAGTTCCTGCCAATGTCACCATCAATTTCGCTGATGATGGCGTTGTGACCGTCAAAGGTCCTAAGGGTGAATTATCTCATCCGTTTAACAAAGCTATGAAGTATGAATTAGCCGATGGACACTTAACTGTTATCCGTCCTGATAATTCGATTCAAATGAAGGCTTTACATGGCACTACGAGAGCAATTCTCCACAATATGATCGAAGGTGTTGAAAAAGGTTTCACAAAGAAATTATTAATCAACGGTATCGGTTATCGTGCTGCTTTAAGAGGAACTACCTTAGTTCTTAACTTAGGTTATTCTCATGAAATTACCGTCCCTGCTCCTGAAGGAATTTCCTTCAAGGTCGTTGAGCAATCAGTCGGTAATTCAAAAATCCAGGCTATTGAGGTCTCCGGCGCAGATAAGCAAGTTGTCGGTGAAATCTCTGCTCAAATCAGAGGATACCGTAAACCTGAACCATACTTAGGTAAAGGTATCAAATACGAGAACGAAGTTATCATCCGTAAGGAAGGTAAACGCGCTGGTAAGAAGTAATGAGATTGCTCAAATAAGGAGAATATGAATTATGATAAATAAGGAATCTAAAAATGTAAGTCGTATCAGACGTCACTTAAGAGTGAGAAATAAGATCTCTGGTACTGCTGATTGCCCACGTTTGAGCGTTTTCCGTTCAAATAAGCACATTCACGCTCAACTCATCGATGATGTTAAGGGCGTGACACTCTGCTCTGCTTCTAGCGTTCAACTTAAACTCGCTAATGGCGGAAACATCGAAGCTGCTAAGAAAGTTGGCGAAGCTATCGCTAAAGCAGCATTAGAACTTCATATCAGCAAGATCGTCTTCGATCGTTCCGGTTATGTCTATCACGGAAGAGTTGCTGCATTAGCAGACGCTGCCCGTGAAGCCGGATTACAATTCTAGGAGGAAAAGAAAATGGCAGAAGAACAAAAGAAAGTTGCTCCAAGCGCACCTGAAGTCAAAGACGCCAAGGACGCTAAAGAGACTGGTGGAAAAGAAAATACCACCCGTGCTCCTAGAACTAAAGGCGACAAGAATTTTAAAGGTCGCGGCAAAGGAAAATTCAACCGTTCCAATAAGAGAGAAGAAAAAATCTATGAGGAAAGAGTTGTTGCTATCAACAGAGTCAGTAAGACTGTTAAAGGTGGACGTCACCTCCGCTTCGCTGTCTTAATGGTTATCGGTGATGGCAAGGGCAATTTCGGTTTTGGTACCGGAAAAGCTGGCGAAGTCCCAGAAGCTATCAAGAAAGCTTTAGCTGCTGCTAAAAACAATATGTATCACATCTCTATCGTCAAAGGCGCAACCGTCTCTCACGATGTGATGGGTGAATATGGCGCTTCCCGCGTCTACTTAAAACCTGCTAGTGATGGTACGGGTATCATCGCCGGTGGTCCTGTCCGTGCGGTCTTAGAGTTAGCTGGCATCAAGAACATTTACTCAAAAGTTTATGGTTCAAGAACTCCTATCAACTGCATTAGAGCTACAGTCAATGGCTTGTGCTCAATGAAGACCTTCGCTCAGGTTCAAGCACTTAGAAAATAGGAGGTTGCACCATGAATCTTAGTGAATTAACTTTCACCGCTGGAGCCCGTTATGAGGCTAAAAGAAAAGGCCGCGGATTAGGTTCCGGAAAAGGCAAAAACGGCGGTTCTGGTAACAAGGGTCAAAAATCTAGAAGCGGCGGCGGTGTCCGTTTAGGCTTCGAAGGTGGTCAAAACCCAATCTACAGAAGATTACCAAAGAGAGGTTTCAAGAATGTCAATAGCGTTAAGTATGCAACAGTAAACGTTGCTGATCTCAATCGCTTTGAAGAAGGAACCAAAGTCACACCAACTCTCTTGATTGAAAATGGTTTAGTCAAGAAAGAATTCAATGGCGGTGTCAAAATTTTAGGAAATGGTAAATTAGAACACAAACTCACAGTCGCTGCAAATAAATTCTCAAAATCTGCAGAACAAGCTATCGTTGATGCTGGTGGTACTGTAGAGGTTCTCTAACATGAAGAAACTTATCGCCATCTTTAAGAATAAGGATATACGCGACCGGATTCTCTTCACCCTCGGAATTGTTCTCATCTTCCGTATCGGTGCGTCAATTTCGGTTCCGGGCGTTACCATCTCGCAAGATGCGATGGATACCACCGATGTCTTGGCGTTAATGAACTTGATGGGTGGTGGAGCTTTGCAGAATTTCTCTCTGTTTGCTCTTGGTGTTTCCCCTTACATCACTTCATCAATCATCATCCAGCTTCTTTCGATGGATGTCTTACCTGTCTTGACAGATTTGTCTAAGCAGGGGCAATCGGGGCGGAAGAAGATTGAGATGGCTACCCGATATTTGACTTTACTTCTCGGCGCGGTACAAGCTTATGGTATTACCGTGACGATGGAAAATTCTGATTCGATTACCTTAGCTGATTCCTCTTTCTGGGGACATATGGAAATCGCTATCTTCTTAATTGCTGGTTCAATGCTGGTAATGTGGATGGCTGACCAAATCACCACCAAGGGTATTGGCAATGGTATCTCGATGATTATCTTTATCGGTATTGTCGCGGCACTTCCAATGCAGATTTACTCGGCATTTGAATACTTCTTCGCAACAACCTTACCGACAGGCGATCAGGGATTAATCCTCAACGGAGCAGTCCAGATGATTCTCTATATCTTGGCTTATCTCTTGATTATTCTCTTCGTCGCATTTGTTGAAAAATCTGTGAGAAAGATCCCAGTTCAGCACTCCAATAAAGGCGGTGCGCTTAACGCAAAAGTTAATAACACATCTTTCTTACCGATTAAGATTAATTCAGCTGGTGTTATTCCGGTTATCTTCGCTTCATCTCTTTTGATGGCTCCGGCCGTCATCGTCAGCTTTGCTGTCGAAGAGACGAATGCGACAATCAATAACATTCTGAATATTTTCTCGACATCGGCATTAGTCGAGATGCCATGGTTCAATGGAGAAACATGGTATATGCCATGGGGACTTATCATCTATATCGTTTTAACCTTCGCTTTCTCCTTCTTCTATTCTAATCTCACGATTAATCCGGAAAGATTAAGCGATGATTTCCAGAAAAACGGTTCTTACATTCCGGGTATTAGACCTGGTAATGAAACTAGAAGATATATCTCTAAAGTCTTAAACCGCATTACCTTTATCGGTGCTACAGCTCTTACATTAATTGCTGCTTTACCGATCGTGCTCACCTTAGCTGGTGTCGTTCCGTCATCGCTCGCATTAGGCGGAACCGGTATGATTATTATCGTCGGTGTCGCATTGGAAACAATGAAACAAATCGATGGTTTACTCGCGAGCAACGAACATGCTGATGTTATCTAGGAGGTAATAATTTTATGCACAATATGATTATTATGGGCCCACCAGGTGCTGGGAAGGGAACACAATCTGAGAGAATCGTTTCTCACTATCACGTTCCGCATATCTCAACTGGCGATATGTTCCGCGAAGCAATCGCTAAGCAAACAGAATTAGGTAAATTAGCAGAATCTTACATTAAATCAGGAGCCTTAGTCCCTGATGAGGTCACCATTGGATTAGTCAAAGAAAGATTAAGCCAAGATGACTGCAAAAATGGTTATCTTCTCGATGGTTTCCCAAGAACAATTGCTCAAGCGGAAGCTTTGAAGAAATTAACCAAAGAAATTAAGCGCGAAGTTGATTGCGTCATCAATCTCAACTGCGACTATGGAGCTTTAACGGAAAGAATTTCCGGAAGAAGAGTCTGTCCAAAATGTGGAGCTTCTTATCACTTAGTGACTAAGAAACCAAAAGTTGAGAATGTCTGCGATAGCTGCGGTTCTACTTTAGTCCAAAGACCGGATGATACGGTAGAAGCGTTAAAAACGCGTTTAGATGCTTATGAAAATAAAACAAAACCTCTTATCGACTTCTATAAAAAAGAAGGATTATTAAAAGAGGTTGATGGTTTACAGAGCATCGAAGATGTTTTCTTAGACATCTGCAACGCTCTTGAGGGAAAATAAAAAATGATTATCATCAAATCGAGCGAAGAAATCGAAATTATCAGAAAAGCTGGTAAAATAGTTAAGCAAGTGTTTGATGAGTTAGAACGGTTTATTCGTCCAGGTGTGACGACATTGCAAGTCTCAGATTTAGCTGAGAAGGTAATTCGCCACGCCGGAGGGATACCTGCTAGCAAAGGTTATTATGGTTTTCCTGGGGCGATCTGCACATCGGTTAACGATGTCATCGTACACGGAATCCCTTCTAACAAAGTTCGCTTAAAAGAAGGAGATATCATCTCTTGCGATGTGGTCGTCACATATCAGGGGTACAACGCAGATGCGTGTCGTACTTATCGCGTCGGCAAGGTTAAGGAAAATGCTGACAGATTAATCAGAGTCACTGAGGAATGCCTTGAAGAAGGGTTAAAGCTCGTCAAAGAAGGTGTTCACCTTAGCGATGTCTCACATGCTATTCAAGAGTATGCTGAGAAAAATGGTTATTCGGTAGTCAGAGAATTCACCGGACACGGAATCGGCAGAAATATGCATGAAGATCCGATGATTCCAAATTATGGTGAACCAGGACATGGACCAATCTTAAAAGAAGGTATGGTCTTAGCCATTGAGCCGATGATCCTCGAAGGGGAGAAAGAATGCTACGTTCTTCCTGACGAATGGACAACGAAAACACGGGACGGAAAATTAGCGTCTCATCATGAGAACACGATTGTCGTCACTAAAGATGGCTATGAAGTGCTCACAAAATGAGAGAGGAGTAAAATGGCAAAAGAAAACGTCATAGAAGTAGAAGCGGTAGTCGTTGAAAACTTACCTAACGCGATGTTTAAGGTAAGACTAGAAAACGGGGTCGTAATGTTGGCCAATGTTTCTGGTAAAATCCGCATGAATTACATACGCATTTTACCAGGTGATAAAGTTACGGTCGCAATATCGCCATACGATTTAACACATGGCAGAATAACATTCAGATACAAATAGTATCACGAGGAGGAATTAATCATGAAAGTAAGACCTTCAGTAAAACCAATTTGCGATAAGTGCAAAGTTATCAGAAGACATGGTAAAGTCATGGTCATCTGCGTCAACCCAAAGCACAAGCAAAGACAGGGTTAATTTTTAGGAGGAATAAAATATGGCACGTATTGTCGGTGTTGATATCCCAAATGATAAGCGGGTCGTCGTTTCTTTAACTTATATCTACGGTGTTGGACCTACAACTGCAAAGAAAGTTTTAGCTACTTGCGGTATTTCCGAAGACATCAGAGTTAAGAATTTAACAGAAGAACAATTAACCGCTATTAGAAATGAAATTAGTAAAATCAAAGTTGAAGGCGATCTCAGAAGAGAAGTTTCAATGAACATCAAACGTCTTCAAGATATCGGTTGCTATCGCGGAATTAGACATAGAAAAGGTCTTCCAGTACGCGGACAAAGAACAAAAACTAATGCCCGTACTAGAAAAGGACCAAAGAAAACTATCGCTAATAAGAAGAAAGCAACTGCGTAGTTAGGAAGGAGTAATTTATGGCAAACAAGAAAACAGTAACTCCAAGAAAAAAGAAAGTCAAAAGAGCTTATACTAAAGGTGTCGCGCACATTCACTCGACATTCAATAATACTATCGTTACCATCTCTGATGAAAACGGTAATGTCATCGCTTGGTCTTCCGCCGGTGCTATCGGCTACAAGGGAGCTAAGAAAGCAACTCCTTTCGCTGCCCAACAAGCTGCTGAAGCTTGCGCTAAAGTCGCATTAGATCAAGGCTTAACCACCGTTGACGTCGATGTCAAAGGTCCAGGCCCAGGAAGAGAATCAGCTGTCAGAAGTTTACAAGCTGCTGGCTTAAATATTCAAGCAATCACTGACACGACCCCAATCCCACATAATGGGTGCCGTCCACCAAAACGTCCTCGCGGATAGTAGGTGAATTGATTAAGCAAGTTCTTAATCATGGAGACTAAAATCATCAGGGAGGATTAATTGATGAAAAAATTTGAAAAACCAGAATTCACTATTGCTCAATACGATGTGGAAACCAATGTCGGTACATTTGCAATTGAACCATTGGAAAGAGGCTTTGGCCTCACTCTTGGTAATGCATTGAGAAGAGTTCTTCTCTCCTCACTTCCTGGAGCTAGCGTTTTCGCTGTTGAAGTTGAAGGCGCTCGTCACGAATTCTCCTCACTTGAGGGAATTAAAGAAGATGTCACCGAAATCATCTTAAATTTAAAAGGCTTAGTCTTGAAAATTGATGAAGATAGCGAAGCAACTCAAAAACTCTTCATCGATGTCCAGGGACCGGCCGTTGTCACCGGTGCTGATATTCAATGCCCAGGCGGAGTAACCGTCATCAACAAAGATTTAGAAATCGCACATGTCAACGAAGATGGTCACCTGGTTATGACAATTTATGCCCGTAATGGACGTGGATATGTCACCGCTGAAGGCAATAAGACTAAATCTTTCCCAATCGGAATGATTCCAACCGATTCGAATTATTCTCCGATTACTAAAGTTCAATACGATGTTCAACCATCACGTGTTGGTCAAAAAACTTCGTATGATAAATTAGAGATGACCATTACTACTAATGGTTCAATGCTTCCACAAGAAGCTATCTCACTCGCAGCTAAAATCTTAGTTGCACACTTCGACTTATTCGTCAATCTCACCGAAATTGCTAAATCTAGCGATGTCTTAGCAGAGAGAGAAGAAGAACCGAAGAACAAGTATCAAGATATGACAATCGATGAACTCGATTTATCAGTCCGTTCATATAACTGCCTTAAGAGAGCTTCAATCCAGACAGTTATGGAACTCACTCAAAAGACTGAGGAAGATATGATGAAAGTCAAGAACCTCGGTAAAAAATCTCTCAAAGAAGTCAAAGAAAAATTGGCAGCAATCGGACTTGGCTTCAGAGAATACGAATAATAGGAGGCTAACATGGCAACAATTGGACGTAAGAATGTACATGGTAAAGGCGGTGTCCGTTTCAAAACCGGATTCACTTCTAGCAAGTACAAATCAATGTTAAGAAATACTGTCACTGACCTCATCATCTATGGCAAAGTCGAAGCAACTCTCGCATTTGCTAAAGAATTAGCTAGATATGCTGATCGCTTAGTCACTTATGGTAAAAAAGGTGATTTAAATTCTCGCAGATTAGCAGCTGCTAAAATGAGAAGCACAGTTACAAATAAAGAAGGAAAAACAGCTTTACAAGTCTTATTCAATGAAATCGCACCTAGCTTCAAAGACAGAAATGGTGGCTATACCTCTGTTCTTAAGTCAGGCGTCAGAAGAGGCGACAACGCTGTTACTGCTATCGTTACTTGGGTTAAGTAATTAAAGATAAATTAGCTATTACAAAGCTTGAGATGATTAAGTGATGTAATAGCTTTTTTAATTGCTAAAATAAATCTTTTTCAAATTTTAGCCCTTAGTTGTTATTCCTGATAATGAAAATATTAATAAATTTCTAAAATAATTTATTTTTATTATATTGATAATATTTTATCGATAAAACTCTTTACTTTCTCAAAAAAATTACTAAAATAATAGACGGTAGGAAAGATTGTTTTCTATTAAAAAGGAATCTTAAAAAAATATGAAAAAGAAAAGTTTATTATTTTTATCACTTGGTTGCCTTTGCGCTTTAGCTGCTTGCGGAGGAACTTCCTCATCAACTACAAGTGCAGCACCTTCTGTATCGGTTAGCTCTGGAACCAGCCAAACCAGTCAAGAATCATCTAGCGTTTCATCTGTTGATACTGGAAACTCTACATTCAGCGATAATATTACCGATGAAGAAAAAGTTGTTCTTATCGAAATTGCTGAAGGTGATTTTACTAAAGCTGATTTCACAGAATATGATTACCCATCAACTTCTGTTGCTGATGGAACTGTTCAAATCGTCAATCGCTATGATGTTAAGCAAGACGGAACATTGAAAGTCGTCATTTACAAAGTTCAAGTCGATAAAGGCTGGGGTACTTATTTAACCGCTTATGTCGGCGTTGATGTTGAAACCTTCTTAGTTACCGGCGTTGAATTTACTGGAACTATGTGGTCACAAGTCCCTGCTGATCAATGGACTCCACCTGAGGGAGGTTTAGGTGACTTTAATGATAAATTCGTTGGAACCGACGGAAATATTACTGACGGTGTCACCGGATTAACTCAATCTACAACTATTTATAAAGAATTAGTTAAGACAGCTGTTCAACATGCAAAAGTTGAATTCGGTTTAAGCGAAGAAGATAAATCTGCATTGAGTGCTTTAGCGGGAAAAGGTACTTATAAAAAGGTTTTAACTTTCACTGCTGGTGAAGTATTAACCGACCGTTATGATGTTACTGAAAACGGAAAAGTTACCAAAGTTATTTATAGAGGTACAGTTACATTACCTGAAAAGCATCCATTTGTAGCTTATGTCGCAGTTGATACTGCTTCTCATTTAATCACTGGTTATAAAACAATTGGATCGGTTGTTTCTTCTTCGTTTGAGAATCATGAATCATCATTTGAAGGCTGGGAAAATAAATTTGTTGGAACTGATGGCACAACAGTCACTGATAACATTACTGGTGTAACCAAGACTTCAGAAGCTTTCAAGACAGTTGCAAAAGCTGCTTGTGAGCAAGCTGCGAAGGATTTCCCAGTTGCTTCAACAGGTGATAATACCTTCTCATCAGATATTACTGCAGAAGAACAAACTATTTTAGCAGAAGTTGCTTCTGGTGATTTCGTTAAAAACACTTCCTTTACTGAAAATGGAGTTATTAAAGCTCGTTATGATGTTAAACAAGATGGTACCTTAAAGACCATCGTTTATAAAGGATCAACTAACGTTGGAACATATCTTAGCGAAATCAATGTTTATGTCGCGGTTGACACAACTACATTAAAGATTTCTGATTATGCTTTTGACGGCAAGATTTCTTCACATAATAAAGATGGAGACTTTGCTGATGATGCTCTCGGTTTAATTGGAACTGATGGTACTTCTACTGAAAGCGTTGCTCATGCAACTGTTTCTTCAAATGCTATTAAGACAATTGCTCAAGCAGCTGTTAAACAAGCAAACATCGACTTAGGTAATCTTCAAGAAGAAGTCCATATCGCTGCTACTGATGAAAGCGGCAAGGCGGTTACTTCAATTGCTGCAAAAGCTTTCTTAAACAACACTGTCGTTAAGAAAGTTTATATTCCTGCTACTATCACCAAAATTAATAATGATGCATTCAAAGGCTGCACCAACCTTGAAGAAATCGTTTATGAAGGTGGAGCTACTAGCGATAAGCTTATCACCCTCGGCAATAATGTTTTTGAAGGTTGCACTTCATTAACTACTGTTGATATCAACCTTAATTCTTTAGGAAAATATGCATTCAAAGACTGCACAGGTTTAACTTCAATTTATGTTAACGCTAAGAGCTTAGGCACTGAAACTTTCTCTGGTTGCACTAATTTAAGTTTAGTTTTCTTTGGTAAAGATGCTGGAGCTTCTTCTAGAGGCAGCGACATTTTCAAAGGCTGCACTTCGTTAGCAAATGTCGTTGTTGATTCTGCTAATACCCATATGGAAGTTGTTACTTATAACGGATATAAGGTTCTCTTTGGATATTCAAGCAAGAATGCTGAAGAAGGAACTTATTCTTCTGGATATGCTCTTTACGCTTTTGGTGTCACCACTACTGACCCAGTAACTCTTACACTTGATAATCACTATACCTCTTTAACTAAGATTGCTGATGATTCAGCTTTTGAAAATTTAAAGATTAGCAAATATGCAGTTGCTGAAGGTTCATCAATTAAATACTATGCTGATGAACAAGGTGCTATTTATAAAGATAACACCATGGCAAGTTTACAATACTTACCAAATGCTTATGATGGCGATTTCGTTATCCCAGCTTCTGTTACCTATGTTAACACCACTGGTTCAGATTTATATATGAGCCCAGAATTAGGTGATATTTCTGTTGCCGAAGGCAATAAAGACTTTATTGTTGAAAACGGAATTCTTTACGCAATTGCTGAATACGATGATAGCCAAGCAGGCGAAACCATTATTAAAACAGATTATTCAACTGCCTATTACTTTAATAAATCTTTAACTGGTATCGTTACTTTAAACGATAGCACATATAAGATTTGCGAATATGCTTTAGCTAATAGCAATCTCGATGGTATTGCTTATTCTGGCAATATTGATGTCGGTACTAGCTTCTTCAAAACAAGCTGGAAAGAAGGAGTTGTCGCCGGAGTTAAAGAAGGCTTCAAGATCTATTTTGCTGATGAAGAAAGCATTACTGCAGCTAAATCATTATCTAGATTATCAGCTGTTGCTTCTTATATCTCTGATACACCTTACGTTGCTGAATAATTTCTTGTTGTAAGATTTCCTTTTAAAAACTGCTCCCTATGAGCAGTTTTTATATTGTTTAGAAAAGAAGTTTGCTAAAATTATTTAAGAATAACTTTTAAGAGGACAATTACTATGAGTCAAAAAAGAACAGATTATATTAAATGGGATGAATATTTTATGGGTGTTGCTCAGCTTTCAGCTATGCGGAGCAAAGACCCGTCAACTCAGGTTGGAGCCTGCGTCGCTTCCCCAGATCATAAGGTGGTAACGATGGGGTATAACGGAATGCCGGTAGGCTTAGATGATGATGAAATGCCGTGGGGCAAAGAGGGTAAAGATGATTTAGATAATAAATATCTTTACGTTTGCCATGCTGAGTTTAATGCTATTTTAAATTCTTATGCCCCGGTTAAGGGTTGCATTTTGTATGTGACGATGTTCCCATGTAATGAATGCGCGAAAGCTATCATTCAATCAGGTATTAAAGAGGTAGTATATATGACGGAAAAGTATCCGGATTCACAAATGGATAGAGCTAGTAAGCGTTTATTACTTATGGCCGGGATTCCTTTTCGCTTATATGAGGGAAGAAAATTAGATATTAGGGTAGAAGAATGAAATATTTAAAGAGGTACTTAATTTTAATTATTTGCTTTTTCTTAGCTTTCATTCCTTTAATGGCAGTTCTTTATCAATTTGATATTATAAATAATCCTTTTAGAAGAATGCTTTTCTTTATAATTGCAGGAGGGTTGTTTATAATATATATCGCAGTAATGAGCATTATTATATATAGACAGGAAAAGAAGAAATAGATGGCTAGATTAACTTTAAAAAATGTTAGTTTCTCTTACGTCGAAGATGAGCCGGCGCTCATCGACGTTTCTTTTGATGTGAAACAAAGTGAATACGTAACTATTATCGGTAAAAATGGCTCTGGTAAATCGACGATAGCTAAGCTTATTACCGGATTGCTTCCGGAGCTCGATAATGGTGAAATTTTACTCGACGGAGAAAAAATTAAGGAAGAGCAAATCCGGGAAAAAATTGGTATTGTCTTTCAAAATCCAGATAATCAGTTTATCGGTTCAACCGTCAGAGACGATATCGCTTTCGGTTTGGAAAACCATCAAGTTAAACATGATGATATGGATAAAATCATCGATGAATATTCTGAATTAGTTTCGATGAAACCATTTTTAGATAAAGAACCATCTGCCCTTTCCGGAGGACAAAAGCAGAGAGTCGCTATCGCCGGGGTTTTGGCGATGCATCCAGAGATTATTATTCTTGATGAAGCGACAGCTATGCTTGACCCAAAGGGTAAAAAAGAAATTATTTCCTTAATTCATCAGTTAAAGAAAAATGATGAAAAACTCTCAATTATCTCAATAACTCATGATGTTGAGGAAGCTTTCTTATCTGATCATGTCGTCGTTTTAAATGAGGGCAAGGTTATCTATGATGATACTCCGGAAAATGTATTTGCTCATCACCAAGAAATAATGGATATCGGATTAGATCTTCCATTTTTCCAAAAACTTAAAGATGGCCTTATTAAAGAGGGATTCGCGGTGGAAAACTGCCAAAACCTTTCGCAGCTGGAGGATGGTTTATGCCAGTAAGATTTGAAAATGTCTTTTATGTATATCAAGCTCATTCTCCGTTTGCTTCAAGCGCATTAAATGATATTAATGTTAGTTTAAATAGCCATGATTTCTTAGCTTTAGTCGGACATACTGGATCAGGTAAGTCTACCTTTGCTCAGCAGATTAACGCTTTATTAAAACCGACTGAGGGCAAAGTCTTGGTCGGAGAATTAATCCCTTTCGAAATTCAAAAGAAATTATCCTCTCTCGCTGAGGGAGTTTATGCTTATGCTGGAATATTTGAAGGCTATGATCTTTATGAAGGCTATGTCGATCATCAGTTAAGCTTTGCAGCATTAATTAAAGATGAATTAATTTTAATTTTCGAAAGCAAAAAATTTACTTTAGTAGCCTATCAAGATGAAAATAATTCTTACTCGGTCATAAAAAAAGTAAAATCTCTTAAACAAGAATTACTTCCTCAAGACGTCAAAGAGGCTTATATAGCGATAAAATCACCGTTGATGAATAAATACTCATCTTTTAAAAAAGAAGACATTAAAAACGTTTTCTGCGTGGAAAATAAAAAGAAAATTAAAGGATTAAAGAGTTTAAAAAGCTACTGCGGAATGGTTTTCCAATTTCCTGAATATCAGCTTTTTGAAGAAAGCGTTCTATTAGATGTCGCCTTTGGTCCGCGTAATTTTGGCTTTTCTAAGCAAGAAGCCGAAGAAAAAGCTAAAGAAGCTTTGAAAAAAGTTGGTATCGGGGAAGAATTATTCTCTCGTTCCCCATTTGAATTATCTGGAGGACAAAAGCGGAGAGTAGCTATCGCCGGGATTATCGCCTTAAATCCAAAAATCTTGATTCTTGATGAACCGACCGCGGGTCTTGACCCAATTGGAACTCGCGAGATGATGAAGCTTTTTAAATCTTTATATGATCAGGGCACCGATATTATTATGATTACCCATGATATGGATTTGGTTTTAAAATACGCGACCCGCGTCTTAGTTTTAAATCACGGTAAATTAATCTCAGATTCTTCGCCGTTAGAACTCTTTGCTAAGAGTGATTTAGAGAAGGAATATAACTTGAAAGAACCTGAAGTTTTAACCTTTGCTAAACGATTAATTAAAAGAGGCATCAAACTCAATTTATTAAAAATTAAAGATATTGATTCTTTGATTGCCGAATTAAAGGAGGTGCAGCATGGCTAATATTTCCATTGGTCGTTACACCCCATATGATACGTTTTTACACCGGCTTGATCCGCGGACGAAACTCGTATCGATGATTTTAATCATGGTCATGATTTTCTTTTCTTATGGTTCTACTTGGACGAATTTAATCGTTTACGGCGTGTTGATGGTTTTAATTTATATTTTAATGAAAGTTGCTCATATTACCTTAAAGCAGCTTTTTAGGCAGTTAAAACTTATTTGGGTGATGATGTTATTCTTATTTGTTATCAATCTATTTACTGTTAAAGAACCATTAGAATTATTTGGAAGTGTTTCTTTTACCATTCCAGGATTAAACTGGACAATTTATTATTCGGCATTTATTAATACTTTCTATATTTTTGTAAGATTAGCTTTGATGTTATCACTGACTTTGATTTTGACTTCATCGACTAAGCCGATGGATTTAACCTATGCTTTAGAATGGCTTCTCCATCCTTTGAAATGGATTAAAGTGCCAATTCATGTTTTCGCTATGACAATTTCTCTAGCTTTGCGGTTTATTCCGACGCTTCTTGATGAAACCGAAAGAATTATGAAAGCCCAAGCTTCGCGCGGAGTCGATTTCCAAGATGGAAAATTCAAAGAAAAGATACGGGCGATTATCTCTTTAATTATTCCTTTAATCGCTTCATCGTTAGGGCGGAGCATCGATTTAGCTAATGCGATGATTGCGCGCGGGTATGATCCTGATAAAAAAAGGACGCGCTACCGGTTATTAAAATTCCATAAAGGTGATTTATTTTCCTTTATTACCGTCATTATCGTCTTTGGATTATTATTAACCGGGATGATTTTAGGAGTAAAGATCATCTAATGAAAATTTTAGCGACTATAACATATGATGGCTCGATGTATTATGGTTTTCAAAAGCAAAAAGATGTTCGTAATACTATCCAAGGAATTATTGAAGAGAAACTCTCAACGATTTTTCACCGCGAGATAAAAATTTATGGCGCGGGGAGAACCGACCGTTATGTTCATGCGTCTGGGCAAACTTTTCATTTTGAAGTTGAGAACTTAAAAATGGATTTAGAGAGATTAAAATACTCTTTAAATAAGATGTTGCCAGATGATATCGTCATTAAAGATATGAAGATTGTTGCTGACGATTTTCACGCGAGACTTTCGGCAATAGGTAAACATTATCAATATCGAATCGTCACAGTTAAAAATCCTTTTTATCTTCATTACTCCTTAACGTATTTAAAAAAACTCGATTTCAATTTATTAAGGCAGGGGATGAAGTTATTTCTCGGCCGTCACGACTTTTATAATTTTTGCTCAAATAATGATGATGTTGATTATTTTGAAACTATCGAAAAATTTACTTTGAGAAAATCTAATGATACGGTGATTTTTGATATTTATGGTAGCGGCTTTAAACGTTATATGGTCAGAATGATAATTGGTACTTTGCTGGCTTTAAATGAACATCAAATCACCTTTGATTATATTAAAGAGCGACTTGATTCTTCTCATGACAAAGTAACTAGTTATAACGCCCCTCCGCAGGGGTTATATCTAATGGAGGTTAGTTATGATCAGAAGTAATTATCATACTCATACTTTCCGGTGCGGTCACGCGATTGGATCTGATGAAGAATATGTTTTGCAGGCAATTGGTCTTGGCTTACAAAATCTTGGTTTTTCTGATCACGTGATGCTTGAGAATATTACCCAAGAGAATGTTCGGGGAAATTTTTCCGCGCGAATAGGTTATTTTAATTCTATCCGCGATTTAGCTAATCGTTATCAAGAGAGAATTAAAATCTATCTCGGATTCGAGGCTGAGCCTCTTAAAGAATATTTCCCTTATTATCGCTCATTACTAGAATCAGGAACGATTGATTATTTAATTCTCGGCAATCACTGCACTTTAGATAAAGGTATTTTAAGAGCTTTTTTTGGAAAGAATACTAGTAAGAAAAGCCTTTATGAGTACCGCGATACTTTGATAAGAGGTTTAGAAACCGGTTTATTCTCTTGTATTGCCCATCCCGATTACTTTATGGATTCTTATTTAAAATGGGATTATCATGCGAAGAAAGTCTCAAGAGATATTATTAAAGCTGCGATTCGTTATGATGTGCCGTTAGAGTTTAATTTTGCCTTGATTAGAAGAGGAAAAGTACAAAAAGGAAAAGAACTTCGATATGGGTATCCATATTTAAAATTTTGGGAAATGGTAAAAAAATATAATGCAAAGGTGATTATAGGACTTGACGCGCATAGCCCTGATGATCTAATCAGCGATAAAAATGATGAAGGCTATCGCTTAGTCAATCAAATGAATTTTAATTTAATTGATACTTTACCTTTTAAAAAAGTTCGTTAAGCAATTTGCCGTGATAGAGAAAAGTTATAGAAAATATCATTTTAGAGTGATAATATTTTAATGTTGAAAATGTATTGTATTAATTTTTAAGGAGAAATTTTATGGGAAGAGCACATGAAGTCAGAGCTAAAAAGATGGCAGCGACATCAGCAGCAAAGTCCGCTCTATACATGAGAGCATCAAAAGAAATCTATATGGCTGCTAAGTCAGGTGAACCTGATCCAAATGCTAACTTAGCTTTGAGAGCAGTTTTAGAAAAGTATAAAGGACAAGGCGTTACCAAGGAAGTTATTGAAAGAGCTATTAACAAGGCTAAAGGTGGAGAAGCAACAGCTTATGAAGCCGGTCGTTATGAAGGTTTCGGACCTGGATCATCAGCAATTATCGTCGATACTTTAACCGATAATGTCAGAAGAGCTTATGATTCTGTTAGAATGTGTTTCACTAAGAAAGGTGGACACTTAGGTACACCAGGTTCTGTTTCTTATAACTTTAATGAAACTGGTTTAATCTCTTTTGTTGGTAATAATGTTGATGAAGTTACTGATGCTTTAGTTTTAGCAGATGTCAATGTTGATGATGTCGAACAAGAAGATGATTTAGTTGTCGTCAAAGTTGAAAAAGGCGATTTAATGAAGGCTAAAGAAGTCCTTAATCAAATGGGCATTAATGATTTCCAAGAATGCGAAATTACCTTTATTCCAAATGAATATATTGAATTGTCTGGTGAAGAAGCTAGAAAGTTCCAAGATTTAATGGATTTACTCGATGATAATGAAGATGTTCAAAACGTCTATCATAACGTTATCATCAAGGAATAATTATTAAATAATTATTGAGGAGGCTCAGCCTCCTTTTTCTTTACTAAAATTTTCTATTTTTAGCAATAAAAAGATATAAGAGAAAATCTTAAAACACTGTTAAGTAAAAAAACTTAATAAACAACAAAATTTTATTGATTTTAATCTTCATCTTGACTAATATTGTTAATGGCACTAATTGCCAATTGTAGTCCCGGTAAGACAAACAATTGCAAGGAGAAAAAAGATTTATGCAAAGACAAACAACTATCGCCAATGCTAAAACTGTTGAACGCAAATGGTATGTCGTTGATGCAACCGACCTCCCATTAGGACGTTTAGCATCAGAAGTAGCCAAATATTTAACGGGTAAGAATAAAGTTATCTATACCCCTAATGTTGACTGCGGTGATTACATCATCGTCGTCAATGCTGATAAAGTCGCTTTATCAGGCGATGCTGAAAACAAGAAGGTTTATTATAACGCTTCTGGTTGGGCAAGAGGCATCAGAAGCAGAACCAGCGGTGTCATGAAGAGAGAGTTCCCGGTTGAAATGATCGAGAGAGCTGTTCACGGAATGTTACCAAAGGGTCGCTTAGGCCGCAAGATGGAAGGAAAACTCTTCGTTTATGCTGGTGCTGATCACAAACATCAAGCACAAAACCCAGAAGTTTTAACCTTAAAGTTCTAGGAGGAATAGACGATGACTAAGAAAAAAGATGTTAAGTACTACGGCACTGGCCGCAGAAAAAAATCAATCGCCAGAGTCTATTTGATTCCTGGTACTGGTAAAGTTACTGTTAACGGAATGGATGTTAACGAATACTTACCACACGCAACACTTGTCATGGATTTAAAGCAACCTTTAGTCATGACTGGTACTGCTGATCGCTTTGATATTGAAGCAACCGTTATCGGTGGTGGCTTCTCTGGTCAAGCAGGTGCTTTAAGACTTGGTATTGCTCGTGCATTGCTTGAAGCAAACCCTGAATACCGTCTTACTTTGAAACCACAAGGCATGTTAACTCGTGATGCTCGTGTCAAAGAAAGAAAGCACTACGGCTTAAAGAAAGCAAGAAGAGCTCCACAATTCTCAAAACGTTAATCAATTTTATCGTCAAGAGAAAATCAAATAAGTATTTAGACTTTGTAAGAAGTTTGAATGCTTCTTTTTTTTATTATAAAACAAAAAATGCGTATAATAAGAAAGGCGGCAATATGATATTAAGAAGAAAAATATATGATCAATTACTGCAATGGAAAAATGAGAGTAATGGCGCAAAAGCCATTCTTATTGAAGGAGCTCGACGCATAGGAAAGAGTACAATTGTTGAAGAATTTGCCAAAAACGAATATGAAAGCTATATATTGATAGATTTTGCAAAGAAGGATATTGAAGTCGAGTCGTATTTTAATAAATATTTGAATGATCTAGATATTCTTTTTATGTTACTTCAGGCTCATTTTGGTGTTTATCTTAAAAGACGAAAATCAGTTATTATCTTTGATGAAGTTCAAATGTTTCCTCAAGCGAGAGCTGCTATAAAATATTTAGTATTAGATGGTAGGTATGATTATATAGAAACAGGCTCTTTGATTTCTATTAAAGAGAATGTTAAAAATATTGTGATTCCTTCTGAAGAAAGACATATTTCAATGTATCCTTTAGATTTTGAAGAATTTTGTTATGCATTAAATGAAGAGATGATAATTGACTATATTAAAACTTGTTTTAAAGAAAGAAAGCCTTTGGAAGAATCGTTACACAAAAAAGCAATGTTACTGTTTAAACAATATATGCTTGTTGGTGGTATGCCTATGCCGGTAATCAAATATCTTGAAAATGATAAAAGTCTCTTTGAGGCAGATAAAGAAAAAAGAGATATTTTATCCCTTTATAGAGAAGATATCATGAAGATAAATGCTCGATATAGAAGTAAGGTGTTAGCCATTTTTGATCAAATTCCGGGTCTTTTATCAAAGCATGAAAAAAGAGTAGTTTTTAAAGAAATTAAGGAAGGCTCTCAGGCAGATCAATATGAAGAAACTTTTTTCTGGTTAGCAGATTCAATGATTTCGAATGAATGTTTTTTATGTAATGACCCAAGTGTAGGGTTATCAATAAATGAAGATAGAACTTATGTGAAATGTTATCTAGGGGATACAGGTCTTTTAGTTAGTCACGCCTTTGATGAAAATGAGTTGCTTGAGAAAAAAGTTTATAAACAAATACTTTTAGATAAATTATCTTTTAATGAGGGTATGTTGTATGAAAATGTAATAGCACAGATGCTTGTTGCGAATAAACATAAACTATATTTTTATACCCATTACAATATTGAAAAACATCGTAATGATATTGAAATAGATTTTCTTTTATCAAACAATAGTAAATTAAAGTATAAACTATATCCAATTGAGGTTAAATCAAGTAAGAAATATACAATGTCTTCTTTGCTCAAATTTAAAGAAAAGTATAAAACTCGAATTGGAGAATGCTATGTTATACATCCTAAGAATTTTTCTATTAAAGACGATATAGTTTGTATTCCGCCTTACATGACTTTTATGCTGTAGAAAATAATAACTGTAATCATAATAGATATTTGCATTATAATAGTTCTAGAAAAAAGTAGAATTATGTTGATTTGCTCTGTGCTAAGCAATTAAGAAAATGCAACAGGTATGCATCAAAATAACTTAAACCTCTCTATTATCGTATTTGGTAGTTCTCAAAATATTAATCTGTTTATTTGGAGTACGAAAAGCCATTTATGGGCTTTTTCTTATTATTAGATCAGGATATCTTTATTCTTCTTATAAGTAATGAATGCCCTAGGGCATTCGAGCAAAAT
>CALVJL010000007.1 GCA_944332075.1 uncultured Bacilli bacterium | reverse complement strand
ATGTAATAAATTACTGCGAATAATTTATTCTATGCTATCAAACGGAACGTTATATTCCGAAAAACAACAATAATATTTTATAGTTTTTATATTAAAAATTAAAGTCTTAATGGTCATTTGACCTTTTTTTCCAAATGGAAAAAATTAATCCTTAATTATTTTAATTTTATATTTGACTAATGTTATCAAATTTTTATTTATAAATTATTTATTTTTTCTTAATTATAACGGGGTGACTTTATATTCTTTTACAAACATTCTCGTGAAATAGCTTTGAGAAGAAAAACCGACCTTGCTAGCAATTTCGATAATTGTATCGTCACTTTCTTTTATTAATTCATAAGCGATATTTAGACGATATTTTATCAAATAAGCAATCGGCGATAAAGATGTGTATTCTTTGAAAAGTTTTAAACATTTGGTAACGCTGATAAAACCAACTTTAGCTAATTCTTCTAAAGTGATGTCTTGATCATATTTTTCTGCAATGTATCCAAGAATTTTTCTCATAATATAAGCATCATTGTTTAATGACGTTTTTTTGCCTTCATTTATATAAATAAGATAAAAATAACGAAATAATATTGACAAATGATATTAAAATGATATCATAAAAATATCAATACGGAGGTATTTATGAAAGAAAAAGTATTACGTTATCATGGAAATGGAATGCTGTTTTTAATGATTTTTTCATTATTATATATAGCAGCAATTGCCTTGGTTTGCTATTTTTCCTTTTCTAACTTTGAAATAGGCGTTATTATCGCTGTTATTTATTTATGCATAGGATGGTTTCCATTTTTTGGATTAAAAATTTTAAAACCAGGTGAAGCTTTAGTTTTGACTTTATTTGGAAAATATCACGGAACATTAAAAGACCAGGGATTTTATTTTGTTAATCCTCTATGTGTCGCGGTTAATCCGGCAGCTAATACTAAACTTGGACAAAGCGGTGATGTTTCCGGATCAGCTTTAGCTATTGTTCCTAATAAAGCTAATTATGAAGGAAAAAAGATTTCTTTAAAAATAATGACATTAAATAATAGTCGTCAAAAAATCAATGATTGCTTAGGTAATCCAGTCGAGATAGGTATTGCGGTTATGTGGAGAGTTATCGATACTGCCAAAGCTGTATTTAACGTTGATAACTATAAAGAGTATTTATCGCTTCAATGCGATAGCGCCTTAAGAGATGTTGTAAAAATTTATCCTTATGATATCGCTCCTAATGTCGATACAACCGGAGACGGCATTCCTGATGAAGGAAGCTTAAGAGGATCTAGTGAAGTCGTTGCTTCTCGCATTAAAGAAGAAATTCAAAAACGCGTTGAAGATGCGGGAATTGAAATTTTAGAAGCGAGAATTACCTATTTAGCCTACGCTCCAGAAATTGCCGCGGTAATGCTTCAAAGGCAGCAAGCCTCAGCTATTATCGATGCTAGAAAGATGATTGTTGAAGGTGCTGTCGGCATGGTTGAAATGGCTCTTGAACGCTTAAACGAAAATGATATCGTCAATCTCGATGAAGAAAGAAAGGCTGCAATGGTTTCTAATTTGTTAGTTGTCTTATGTGGAAACCACGATGCTCAGCCAGTCGTCAACTCAGGTAGCTTATATTAATGAAAGAAAAAAAACAGATTCCGCTTCGTTTATCTGCTGATCTCTATGACGATATCGCCGCATGGGCAGAAGATGATTTTCGTTCTATCAACGGACAAATTGAATATCTTCTCACTGAATGCGTTAAACAAAAAAAGAAAACAGGCAGATCAACTCCCAGAGAATTCAAAGGCGGACTGACAGATTTAGATGATGAATTAAAGATGCACGAATAGTCGTGCATTTTTTTAGTTTTAAGCAGCTGTTTAATTATTTCTTGAATAAATAAAAGTTTTTTATTATATTCATATATATAAGGAGTTTTTTTATTTAATGGACGATCTTCCGTATATAGTAATTATTGTTATTTGTATCATCTTTTCCGCTTTTTTCTCAGCATCTGAAACAGCCTACACTTCGGTTAATAAAATCAAATTAAAAACCCAGGCTGATGATGGAAATAAAAAAGCCAAGGCCGTTTTAAAAGTAATCGACAACTACGATCGCCTCATCTCAACCATTCTCATCGGAAATAATATCGTTAATATTTTATCTGCTTCTTTGGCGACTATTCTTTTCGTCAAAGCTTTTAGCGATAATGGATCATGGATTTCTACGATTGTGATGACGATTATCGTTTTAATTTTCGGCGAAGTTTGCCCGAAGGGTTTTGCAAAAAACCATTCTGAAGGCATTGCTAAATTCGTTAACCCAATTATTAAAGTAATCATTTATATCTTCCTCCCACTTTCTTGGTTACTCGAGCAGCTTTCTAAATTATTCAATAAGATTTTTAGAAAGAAAGCTGAACCTGAAGCGATTTCCGAAGATGAATTATTAACCATTATCGATGAAATTGAAGATGAAGGTATTATTAAACCATATGAAAAAGATTTAATTACTTCCGCGATTAAATTTGATGATATCGAAGTTAAAGATATTGTTACCCCGCGTAAAGATATTGTCGGTATCAGCAGCGATGATACTGTTCACGATATCATTAATAAATTTGAGGAAAGCAAATATACACGTCTTCCAGTTTATAATGAATCTAAGGATAATATCATCGGTATCTTGCATATTAAAGATTTCTATTCTTATATTCTCAGCAATAAAAATGAAAAATTTAATATTTTTAATGTCATGCAAAAACCTTTATTCATTTCTAAAGATACGCGGATTTCGACTATCTTTAAAATTTTTAAAGAAAAAGGTAAGCACATGGCGATTGTTCTCGATCAATTCGATTCAGCATTAGGCTTGATCACTCTTGAAGATATCATCGAAGAATTAGTCGGTGAGATTTTTGATGAATCTGATGAAATGGAAGAAAGTATAAAATTAATCGGTGATGATGAATACTCGATGTCGGGCAATGAACTTTTAGAAAAGGTCTTTGAAGAAATCGATTATGAAGTCGACGATGAAGAAATGAACCTCAATCAAACCGTTAACTCTTTCTTAAGCGAAAAACTTGGAAGAATTCCTACTTCTGGAGATTCATATCTCTTTAACGATGAATGGGTCTTCAAAGTCATCAGCGCGAACCGTAAAGGTGCGATGGAAGTCAATTTAAAGAAGATTGATAAAGAAGATTAAAAAAAGAGATTTATTCAATCTCTTTAAATAACTTATCTAAAGCTTTAACAATGCCGTCGTCATCATTATCGCATTCCGTGATATATGACGCGGCTTTTTTTGCTTCGTCTTCTCCGTTAAGCATGCAAAAGCCGTATTTTACATCTTTTAACATTTCTAAATCGTTGCAGGCGTCACCGAAGGCAATCGCTCTTTCATAAGGAATTGAGAAATATTTCATAACTTCTTGTAAGGCTTTACCTTTGTTAACATCTTCGTAATAGATTTCTGAAATTTCAAGCCATTTTCCCGACCAGAACCGAAGCTTTATATGTTCATGCTTCTCAACGATTTCTTTAACGTAATTTTGGTGTTTTGGATTTTTAATCTTAATGCAGACCATCAAGCAATCTTCGTTAAGAATCTTTTTCATCTCACCGATATGGACGAGCATTTTCTTTTTATTGAAGAAAGTATCGAGGCTATCATCGCTATGTAAGAGATAGATGTCGTGATGCGATTCACAGATGATATTATCAAGATACTCCAAGCCGATTTCTTCAATTAACGAGATAATAAGTTCTTTTGGAAAGGTTTTTTCATAATGCGGGAAATCTTTATTTCCTTGAGGATAGATAACTCCTCCGTTATAGCAGATGACCGGCGTATTGAGATTTAATTGCTGATAATACGGCAATATTCCTCTTAACGGACGTCCGCTGGCAATGATGATTTTATGGCCTTGCGCGGCTAAGTTTTGTAAATAAGAAGTTGTTTTATATGATATTGTCTGGTCGCTTTTCAATAAGGTTCCATCCATATCTAAGGCAATCAGGTATGGTTTCATTTTACTTGACCTGATATAAGCCAATGGCTTTTTTAACTTTCTCTAAAGTGACTTCAGCAATTTGACTAGCTTGCTCAGCACCTTCTTTTAAGACTCTGTCGAGTTCACCAGAAGCAATAATTTCTCTATAACGGTTTTGGAATGGAGTGAGCTCAGCGACAATTGCATCAGCAACCGCGCGCTTAAATGTTCCGTAGTTTGATCCGACAAATTCTTTTTCAACATCTTCAATTGTGATGTTTTTAATAGAAGCATAAATAGTCATTAAATTAGAAATGCCAGGTTTATTAACCTTATCGTAATGAACGGAAGTTTCCATATCGGTAACCGCGGACATAATTTTCTTTCTGATGGTCTTTTCATCATCTTTTAAGAAAATATCGCCTTTTGGATCGGATTTAGACATTTTTTTAGTCGGATCAGATAAAGACATGATTCTAGCTCCGACAGTTGGGATAACTGGTTCAGGTAAGGTTAAGATATCACCGTATAAGTGATTAAACCGCGTGACTAAGTTACGGCATAATTCAACATGCTGCTTTTGATCTTCGCCAACTGGGACTTTAGTCGCGTTATAAAGAACGATATCCGCGGCCATCAAAACCGGATAAGTAAAGATACCTAAGCCAATGCTCTTTTCATTTAAATGGCTAGATTTTTCCTTAAACTGAGTCATTCTCGACATTTCACCCATATAGGCATAGTTGCCGATGATGGTTGATAGTTCGCTATGCTGATGGACCATGGACTGAAGGAAAATAATCGTCTTTTTTGGGTCAAGACCAGCGGCTAGATAAAATGCTGCGACATCGCGGGTATTTTCTCTTAAAACCTCTGGGGCAATGGGTAATGTCAAAGCGTGTAAATCAGCGATAAAGATGATATTTTTGCTTTCATCTTGAAATTTAGGGAAGTTTCTTAAGGCTCCGAGATAATTTCCTAATGTCAATTGACCAGTTGGCTTAATAGCCGATAATGTTGTTTCCATTTGTTAATTTCTCCTATAAAAAAAGTGGTATATTCTACCACCTTATTTTGTAATCGCGGCAATCGCGCGGGTTTGCTTGGAATGCGTATTGAATTTTCTAAATTTGATTTTGGCTTCGGAAAGGAGCTGTTTTGTGTATTCCATAGCTTTTTCCATCGAGGTGGATGAGAATTCTAATTCGTAATCTTTGATTTCGTTATTTTCACCATAATAGTTTTCATCCAAACTGACTATGCCATTTTCGTATTCAAATTCGATACGGTATGTGGTTAGAGAAGCGAGAACTTTTAATTCGCGGACGTTAAAGCCGCAATTTTCCAAAAAGTCTTTGATTTCGCCATCAGGGAAAATACCTTCATCTTCTAAAGCATCATACTCACGCCAGGTTAAGGATTGGTTTTTCTCTAATAACCCTTCGCTTAAAGGTGTCTTCAGGGTTAATACGAAATCATCTAATTCTCTGACACGTAAAGCAAAATCGTTGTTTTTTAAAGTCCGTGATGGAGAATCAATATAATGATTTACCTGCTTGATTCTTTTATATCTCTCGAGATGGAGATAAGAAACAAGAGTTAAGTATTCTTCTTCTGTTAAGAGAACTTTTGATTCGATTTCAATATTTGAATGCATTTCATTTACTCCTTTATCTTAGGATACCTATATATTACAATATCTAATTTTTTAATTCTATATCTAGTAGATTAATTCATTTAAAAATATTGATTAAAATGCTAGAATTAGAAGTATGAAAAACACTTATTTTGTCTATGCTAATTCAAATCCCCTTTCTCAAGAGATTAAAGAAAAGATTCTCGTTTCATTAAAGGATGATTATGTCTTAGATGAAGAAAATCCTTCTTTAGTGATATCAGTTGGAGGGGACGGAACTTTTTTGCGCGCGGTCAGGAAATATATCGATAAACTTGATAATATCGTCTTTACCGGGATTAAAACTGGTAAATTAGGTTTTTTATGCGATTTCTCTAGCGATGAATATCAAACATTTATTTCACTATTAAAAGATGGCAAATGCAATATCTCATCTCATCGCTTAGTTTCTCTTAAAAGCCCTTATTTCTCTTCGTATTTTGTTAATGAGGCTCGGGTTGAAAAAATCTTTGATACGTTGACCTGCGATTTATATATTAACGATGAGAAGATTGAAACTTTCCGCGGAAACGGCTTTAACGTCGCTACCTCGTTAGGCTCGACAGCTTATAACCGTTCTTTAGGAGGACCGTTAATCCATCCGGATATCGAAGGCTTAATCTTAGGAGAAATCGCTCCGATAAACCATAATGTCTATGGATCAATTACCTCGTTTGTCCTATTAAGAAAAGACGATAAAATAACTTTAAAAGGTAATTTTAAAGGAACATTTATCGGAGGTGATACCGTTTATCAAACGATTAATGACGATATAAATTCAGAAATCGTCATCACCCTTAGCGATAAAAAAGTTCAATTTGCACATTTTAAAGAGATGCGTTATTATGATAAACTAAAGATGTCATATGTGAAAGGAAGTAAATAGATGTACTTAGCAAATAATTTTAACCTTAATTGGCTTTATTATATTATCGGAGCAGTTATTGTTATCGCAGTAATTATAATTGCAGTTGTCTTAATTGTTAAAAACAATAAGAAAAAGGCTTATTTCCGGGAAAGAAGAGAGGCTGATAATAAAATCATTTTAGCTTTAGGTGGCAGAGATAATATCTTAACTTATAAAGCTAATGGTTCAAGACTATCATTAACTTTAAAAGATTATACCTTAGTCGATGATGAAGAGTTAAAAAAATGCGGCGTAGCTTCTTTAATTAAAATGTCAAATAAAATTACCTTAGTTATCGGTGAAGAAACTAAAGAAATCGAACAGTTCTTAAGCGAACAATAATAGTTCGCTTTTTTTATAAAAAAACAAAGCCGAAGCTTTGTTATTTAGTCTTAAATCCTAAACGGTTAAGATCAATTTTTAACATTTCAATAGGTAAACCGATGACGTTAGTTAACGAACCGTCCACTTCCTTGATTAAATGGAATTCATCGTTTTCTTGTAAGCCATATCCTCCAGCTTTATCTAACGGCATTGAAGCAGCGATATAATTTTTTATTGTTTCATCGCTTAAATCATTAAAAGTGACGTTGCTAACAGCTGATGATGTAAAGAGAAGGTGCTCAGAAAGCATCATAAAGGTATAGTAAGTAATAACTTGATGGGTCTTTCCGGAAAGTAACTTTAACATTTTAAAAGCTGCTTCATCGTTTTCTGGTTTTCCAATAACTTCGCCGTCTAATAAAACAAAGGTATCGGCAGCGATGACTAAACTGCTTTTATGCATCAACGCGACTTTTTTACATTTTTCGGTTGATAATGTCTCAACTGGATACTTGCTTTCATCAATCTTTGGTGGAATGATTTTGAAATCATCAAAGAGCTGAGTTAATAATTTGGCTCTGCGCGGGGAAGAAGATGCTAAGATTACGTCCATGATATTACCTCCTAATAATTTTGAATCTTATTCATAATTAGCGGGATGACCATCGGGGTCCGATGAGTCGTGATGAAGATAACTTGGGAAATGGTATTTCTAACAGTATTCTTGATTTCGTTAAAGGTGACTTTGCTCTTAAATAATTCATTTAATTCTTTAACGAGAATATCTAAGGCATTATTTAATAATAAGTCGGTCTTATTTGATGCTGCTAAGAAACCTCTTGAGATGATTTTTGGTTTCATTAATAAGCTGTTGGTCTTGCTATCGATAGCGAGAAGAACGCTGATCATGCCGTCTTGCGATAAATCTTTTCTGTCTTTGATAACCGCGGTAGATAAGCCTGAAATATCTTTTCCGTCAATATAGATATCATCAGCATGGATTCTAGTTCCTTGCTTAACATTGTGATGGAAAAGGACTAAGGTATCGCCGTTTCCTAAGACAAAAGTATGATCTTTAGCCATTCCTAAACTTTGAGCTAATTCAGCATGAATTCTTAACATGCGGTATTCACCGTGAACCGGCATAAAGTATTTTGGCTTAACTAATTTTAACATTAATCTAAGTTCTTGCTTTGATGGGTGACCAGAAGCGTGAAGGTTAGAAAGAATTGAATTAGTTAAGACATTAGCGCCTTTTCTAGTTAATTTATTAACGACGCGGTTAATTGATGCGGTATTACCTGGAATAGCTGATGAAGAGAAGACGATGGTATCACCCGGTTGAACTTTAATTGTTGGGTGTTCGTCATTAGCAATTCTGCTTAAGGCTGCCATCGGTTCACCTTGGGAACCCGTGCAGAGAATGCAGATTTCCGAAGAGGATTTAATTGATTTAACATTATCCGCGGAGAGAATGGCTGAATCAGGTATTTTGATATAGCCATATTTTCTCGCCATCGTGATTATTGATTCCATCGAGCGGCCGATAATTGCAATTTTTCTTTTATGAGCGACCGCTGCTTCGACGATTTGCTGAATTCTTGAAACGTTAGATGAGAAGGTTGAAATAATTAAGCGGCCCGGCGCTTTGGTAAAGACTTCATTAATGGAATCGATAACGCTTCTTTCTGATGGGGTATAGCCTTCTTTTTCAGCATTAGTTGAATCTGATAAGAATAAGTCGACACCTTCTTCGCCGATGCGGGCGATTTTACTTAAGGAGATATCATGATCAACTGGAGTTAAGTCAACTTTGAAGTCGCCGGTGGTAACGATTCTGCCTTGCGGAGTATCGACGCAGATACCATATGAATCCGGAATGGAATGGGTCATATGGAAAAAGGAAACGCGGAAATCATCAGCGACATTGATTAAGGAATCCTCATCGATTTCTTGAATTAAGACTTTATCGCGAATATTATTTTCTTCGAGTTTGTGCTTAATCAAAGCCGCGGCTAATTTTGGTGCATATATAACCGGAATATGGACATTTTGAATTAAAAACGGAATACCTCCGATATGGTCTTCATGGCCATGAGTAATAAATAACGCGCGAATTTTATAACGATTATTTTTTAAATGAGTGTAGTCAGGAATCACGTAATTAATACCGAGTACGCTTTCTTCCGGGAACATAACTCCGGCATCGATTAAGATTAAATTGTCATCATCTTCAATGCAATAAGTATTTTTTCCGACCTCTCCTAAACCACCTAAAGCATAAATGCGTACAGGAGAAGAAATGATAGGGTAATCTGACATATTATAAATCCTTCCTTTCTGAAAAAGACCCTTATTAAATGGTAATGATTAAAATTCACCACAAAAAACCGATTGAAATCACTTTTATTATAAAGTTTATATCGTTTTTTTCAAAGAGAAATACAGATAAAAATTAAAATCTCATTATCCGATGAGATAAGAATTATCAATTATTTCTTCCGGGTTATATTTATTAATGTGATCGTAATAAAGAACACCGTTTAAGTGATCTAGTTCATGTTGCAAAGCGATAGCGAGATAGCCTTCAGCTTTTATGTCGATAACTTTATTTTCAAAGACATCAAAGGCTCTTAAGGTAATTTTCGCGTAACGATAGACGTAGCCGTGACGGTCATTTTTAACTGATAAGCAACCTTCACCGCTTCTTAACGCACATTTTCTTAAAGAATTTTTAATGATTTTTGGATTGACCAAACCATATTTAATTTCGTTTCCGTCTTCATCTAACATATAGATAGCGAAAAAGCGTTTGTTGATTCCGATTTGATTCGCGGAGAGACCAATTCCCGCGCGGATATTCGGATGCGCTTTTTGAAAGTCTTCATCTTGAGAAGCTTTTAAATAGTCGACCATATCAATGATGGTTTGACGGGTCTTCGCATCTAAAGGAAGGGTAACTTCATCTAAAGTCGTGCGAAGAAGTTTTTGTTTGTCATCATAAATCTTAAAAATTTTCACTTTGTCCATGTTTTTCACCGGTTAATATTTTAAAAAGAAAAACCTCACTTGTAAAGAATTAGATAAAATTACTTAATCTTATTTTGCTTTTATCGGATAAGGCGTCATAATTTCTGATAAAGAAAATATGAAAATTACTTCCTCTTAATAACGAATGGTTACTTTCTTTTATATAATCCCAAGAAGAATAATACTCTTCTTGATTAGCGATATCATCTCTAAAGATAAAGTTGATAAAATCTTCTTCTTTAAGATAAAAATTTTCGGAAAAGTCATCCGCGTAATCTTCTTTTAAACGCGATGAGAGATTCTTTTCTCCATATAATGTATCGTCGAGATTACAAGAAAAATAATAAGCTTCTAAAGGAATATCATCGAGAAATTCCATTTCGACAATCCGCGTTAAATTTTCTTTTTTGACTTGGTTACGTTTAATTGCGTTTTCTTTAATTTGGCAATATAAGCCGTCATCTTGATAATAAAAAGACTTTTGATCTTCTTTTTCGTAAATTAAAGAATCAGGGATAAAAACTCCATCTGTATCAGTAACAAAGATAATTTTTTCAATATCTTTTTTCCTTAATGGACGATTTTTAAGTAAATATTTCTTTAAGGCGATTTCTAATCTCTCCTCAATACTTTTATTTTTATATATTCCGTCTGGAAAAGCCGTAATATCTCCGCGCATAACGGAAAAACGGACGAGGTTTTGATTGATTAGCTTATCGATTAACGGCGATAAGGCATATTCATCGGATGTTCCTTCCACGATGAATAAAATAATTTTTCTCATTATTTCGCGGCCTTTCTAAGAGCTTTCTTAATTAGATAATTATCGGTTTGATGGTAGAGGTAATCTTTTTCCCCGAGCATTAATTTCCGCATATATAAGTCGCGGAGATTGGTGAATTCACCAACTTTATTTAGATGGATATATCTTTGATCTTTATCAGTAGTTGTGAAAATAACATCTTTACTAGAAAGTTTTTCTAATGGACGCAGATTATGGCTAGTGAAAATTAATTGTCCCTTCGCATCTAAGAAGATATCTAATAATTCTCCAAGCAGATATTCATGGATGCCCGCGTCGAGTTCATCAATCGCTAATAAAAGCGATTCATCGTTAAAGCAAGCGATTAACGCGCAGGTTACTGAGATAATCTTCTTAATGCCTTCAGATTCATATTTTAATGGGACAACGTGATCTTCTCTTCTAGTGACCACCTCAAAATTGATTCCTTCTTCTCCGTCTTTCATGAGTAATGGTTGTTCGCGTCCGATTTCTAAGTGCAGATGCGGAATAATCGCATTGATTAATAAATCAACTTCATTTAAGGCCTTCTTTAAATAAGGATAGAGATTCTTTTTAATTGTTGAAGGCTCTAATAAATTTAAATAAATATTATTAAAGGTGATATCGTCATCATCTTCAAGATAAATATTAATCGGCATCATTTTATTTAGAGAAATATTTCCTAAGAATTCATTACCGATGATTACCATCTTCATTTGTCCGTAGTAATTAAAGATATCGATTAATTCGCTTAATAAAGAATTACCGAGTTTTTCTTTTAATAACGCGCGGCTAACTTGCGAAAATAATAAGGATTCACTCTTTAAAATTTTAGAGGTGACATGTAATGTTAATCTTTCATCATGGTCAAAATAAGCATTGAATTGCTGGTTGATCGATTTATGATTATCCATATGGAAAAGATATTTATTCGCGGAGAACTTTTCCTTTTGCAAATCAAAGAAGCGATAAGATAAACCTTCATTAATGATTTCGCATTCACCTTGATTATCTTTTAACGTGAATTCATAACTAATGAGATAATGATTATCGTTTAAAAATAAATAGAACTGGCTTTTTAAATAAAGTTCCTTTTCTTGATAGTTAATGTAGTTAATATCGCTTTTAGCTAATTTTTCACCCATCAAAAGAATTCTTAATAATTTAATTGCTTCGATAATCGCGGTTTTACCTGATCCGTTTTGACCGTAGATGCCACTTACCGGATGGGTAAAAGTAAAATCGCCTTTAAGAAGATGACGATAATCTTCAAAAGTAATTTTACCGTTTGAGACATTTTTGATTCCTTTTAAAGTTAAAGAAACTAACTTGATGATAATATTATTATTCATTGACTATTCCTCTTAAAAATATTGTCGCATATATTTTTACTTAGTCAATAATAAAAAAAGCTCCCGAAGGATGTAATTAACCCCTCATTTAGTAACTATTATGACCCCTATTTATAATTGATACAATAATTTATGGTTTAATCATATTAATAAGATAATTCTAAAAAATGAATAATAATATTAGATTATTAGATAATATAATTAATAAATATAATATAATTAAGGCTAAATGAAAGAAAAATTATCTTTATGTATAGAGTAATTAAAAGATATCTTAATTATGGTAGCTATTTAGAGAAAATTTTTAAGATTATGCTCTAAAAATTCAAGAATAACAAATTATCAACACAAAAAATAAGCCGTAATATAAAGTATCAGTATAAATGTTAGCGCTTTCACGTTAGCAAAAGGAAAACGATTATACTTAGTGTAAATTGTTTTCTAGCGTTTTGTTAGGAGGAATAATAAATGAAACGTGCCAAAAAATTAATGGTAGCCTTACTTACATTCACATGTATTAGCGTGCCATTGACTGCCTGCGGAGGTAAAACAAGCAGTGCTACTTCCCAAACTTCGCAGCAAATAAGAGTCCAAAGCATTGAAATTACTAAAATGCCGACTAAGACCGTATATGAAGTTGGGGATTTATTTGATCCAACTGGAATGGAAGTTACCGCGAAGTTTAATGACGGAACTTCTCGTGTTGTTGAAGACTACACTTATCCAACTTCACCTTTAGATACGAGCACTACTCAAGTAACTATTACTTATCAAGGTAGACGTGCTTATGTCCCTATCAAAGTTAATTTTGTTGAAAAGATTACTGAAATTAAAGTTGAGGTTCAACCAAATAAAACTAACTATGTTGTCGGTGAGACCTTTGATCCAACTGGAATGAAAGTCGTTGGATACTGGAATACTAATAAGAAAACAAATATTAGTGATTATACTTATGATAAGACAGGACCTTTAACTCTCGATGATAAATATGTCACTATTTCTTATGAAAACTTAACATGTAAAGTTGCAATTACCGTTACTGAAGAAGTAGTGACTGGAATTGCTGTTACTAAAAATCCTACTAAGATGTCATATTTAGTCGGAGAAACTTTTGATCCGACAGGAATGGAAGTTTCTACAGTCACTAATGCCGGCAAGAAGACAGCTTTATCAGCAAGTGACTATACATATGATAAGACATCTCCATTGACATTAGCTGATACTGTTGTAACCATCTCTTATAATGATATGACTACAACTTTAAAGATTGCTGTTAGCGAAGCTGCTTTAACTGGAATCAGCATCACTTCTCAGCCAACTAAGACAGAATACCTCGAAGGCGAAACTTTTGATCCAGCCGGAATGGTTGTTACAGCAAATTATGAAGGCGGCAAAACAGAAACAATTACTGATTATGAAATTGATAAGACCGGACCTCTTGCAACAAGTGATACCGAAATAACCATTTCTTACGGCGGATTTACTGCTAAGGTCACTATCGTTGTTAATGCAATCCCAAATAAAGTCAAAGTTGATTCCCTTGGCACGACAAGAATTGAAGCAGAATATCTTGATACTAGTGAAGCGACCTTAAGAGAAGACTTTATCGCAGCGGGCAGAACCTTCTTAGAATCAGGACAAGGTGCAAGTAATGGCTATAATATCTGCGGATATAATCCAGGAAGTAAATTCAAGATTTCTGTTGAAACTGATAAAGATGCCAAAATCATGATTAGAGCGAGAATGTCCGATACTGATTTAGGATATCCAATCAATGAAGGATTAAAATTTACCTTCGATGAAGAAGTTCTCACTGCTGATGAACCAGGATTCTACTATGCTGGAACCGGCGATTTTTGGAACTGGGTGGAATTTAATATCGGCTTAGTTGAAGTAACACCTGGAGAACATACCTTCATGCTCGAGTCAATTAATAGAAGACCTAATCTCGACTGCTTTGACTTTGTCGTAATCGAATATGGCGATGAAGTAGCAGAAAAAGAAGTCACAGGCTTAAAATTAACTGCTTCTCCATCAAAAACTCAATATGAGGTTGGTGAAACTTTTGATCCAACTGGAATGGTTGTTGAAGCAACATTCAGCACCTTTGAAACCGAAGTAGTCACTGATTATACAGTCGAACCAAATCGTCCATTAGAATTATCAGATGATAAAGTTACAATTTATTATGGCGGATTCTCTGTTGAAGTACCTATTATTGTCGGTAAAGCATATGTTGGAAAAATTAATGCTCTCGGCGATAATATTATTGAAGCTGAAAACATGCCTCAAGACGGATTAAAAATTCGTGCAGATGTTCCAGCAGGAACACCGTATGTTGTCGATGCTCCAGGTGCAAGTAATGGAAAATCTATTGAACGTTATGATGTCGGTTCGGTTATTGAATTCCCATTCTATGTTGGAGCCGATAGCAAAACACACTTAACTCTCAGAGCCGCGAACTATGAAGAAATCGTCTTTGATGAAGGCGTTGAAGTGAAGATTGATGGTGAAGTTATTACTTCAAATAATCCAAAACTTGGCCATAGATATGATAATGATTTCTATAACTGGGTTAATGTTGATTATGGAACACAAGAATTAACCATGGGTGAACATACAATTACTATTACATTTACCAATGCCAAACCAAATCTTGACTGCATCAATTTCCATGCTTATGAATACGGTGAAGCAAAAGAAGAACATACTTTAGAATCAATTTATGTTTCACAAAATCCAAATAAGATGGATTATAAAGTTGGTGAGACCTTTGATCCAACTGGCATGGTTATCATGGGAAAATATTCTGATTCTTTTGATGAAGTGGTTACCGAGTATACAGTTGATAAGACATCACCATTAACAGTTGATGATTCAGTCATTACTATTACAGCTGGTGAATTGACAACAACTTTAAATATTAATATTATTTCACCGATGTTTACTGTTACTGAAGCTAGTGACTTCAAAGTTGAAGCTGAAACCCTTGATTTAAGCAATCTCGTTCCAGATTCTCCAGCGTTCTCTCAAGTTGAAAATAGCGGTGCAGCATCAAGCAACGGACAAAATGTTGGACATTTCAGCAAAGGATATATTGAAGGTTACTTTGTTACTGAAACCGATTTAAATCTTATCATAGAGTCGATAATTTCAAATGCTGATGTTGGATCAACCTCCAAAACAAAAATTTCTTCGATTCAAATTGATGATACTATCTTAGAATTTGATGAAGTAGCATTAGGACCTGGTGTCGATAATCTATATTATTATAATTACAAAACGGTTACTACTGAATCTGTAGCAGTCGCTAAAGGTACACATACATTTAGAATCACTTTCCAAAGCGGTGCTAATGTTGATTATTTCAATTTTAAATTTTCTGCATAATTAAAAAAAGAAAGGGTATAATGCAATGAAAAGAACTACAGCAGTCATCTGTCTTTCTTCAATTGTGTTTCTCGCCTCAGTTTTGGCGGTAGGCAATTCTATTGCCTTCGCCAATGGAGGTGTTATCGATAAGTATTTCTCAAAGTCACAGAGCTTTGATGGGGAACAAGTTGAAGAAGCCTTAACATTAGGCAAAGAACTCGCAATGGAAATTTGTGAAAACGGCGATGTTCTTCTAAAAAATCAAAACAATACTTTGCCATTAGAAGTCGACAATACTTCAATCAATATCTTTGGTTGGGGCGGATGTGATAACGGCTTTATGTATCAAGGTGGCGGATCTAGTGAAGGCGGGTATTCCGCGGATAAAATTTCACTTTATGATGCCTTCCGCGATGCAGGATTTAGCGTTAATGAATCATTATGTGATGCTTATAATAGCTTATCTTATCGCCGAGAAGGATCACCTGACCGTAACCAGCACTCTGTCTATTATAGAACTTATGAACCAGGTGCAGATTTCTATACAACTGAATTAATGGAAGAAGCAGTTAGTTTCTCAGATACAGCCGTAATTGTTTTATCTAGAAGAGCAACTGAAGGTGATGATTTACCAAAGGTTAGCTATGATGAAAACGGCAATGCTGATGATAGCAGAAACTATTTAGCTTTAACTGATAAAGAGCAGTTAATGATTGATAAGGTTACGGAAAACTTTGATAAAGTTATCTGCTTAATCAATACTTCTGCACCGATGGAGATGGGTTTCCTCGATAATGATAAAATCGATGCTGCCCTCTGGGTTGGATATCCAGGATATTATGGCGCGATGGCTATTCCAAATATTTTAAGCGGCGTGGTTACTCCAAGCGGACATATGAGCGATACCTGCGCTTATGAATTATCTAGTGCACCTAGCTATGTTAATGCCGGCCCAGATGCAACTCATACTTATGCTGGCAAAGGCGGCAACTATAAAGATTATGCTGAAAATATTTATGTCGGTTATAAATGGTATGAAACCGCGGATGAAGAAGGTTATTTTGATAACGAAACTAGAGTTACCGAAAACGGAGAAACTAAAAAAGGATATTCTGCCGTTGTTCAATATCCGTTTGGTCACGGCTTAAGCTATACTGATTTTGATTGGGATTTAGAGTCAATTACTAACCAAGACGGAAAGACAATTACAGAAAATTCTGAGTTAGATATCAATGATACTTTAACTTTCAAGGTTTGGGTTGAAAATATCGGTAATACATTTAATGGTAAAGATACAGTTCAACTCTACTTTAGTCCTGAATATACTGAAGGCGGAATTGAAAAAGCATCTCAAAATTTAGTCGGCTTTGAAAAGACAACCGAATTAAAACCGCGTTTCGGTGATGAACCAGGTGATTCCCAAGCTCTTGAAATTTCGGTTAAGGTTAGTGATTTAGCTTCATATGATACATATGATAGTAACAACAATGGTTTCATGGGTTATGAACTTGAAGGCGGAAAAGTTACTTTCTCACTTAGAGTAAATTCTCATGATGTTAAAATTGATAAAAATGGTAAACCGATGTCTTATTCTTTCCGCGTAAAAGATGGTGGATATCAAATAAGAAATGATTCAACTACCGGCAATGAAGTCAAAAATAGATTTACTACTTATACTAATGAAAAGAGCGGAGCTTCTTCTGTCTGCGATGAACCTCAAACAATCTATCCTTTATCAATAGACGGAAATGATAAATCAGCAGACTATAATCAAAATGTTACCTATCTCACTAGAGCAGATTTTGCGGGAACATTCCCAAAAGCTACTGCTCAAAGAAGTATGTCCGACGCGATGTTTAATAATGTCTTCGTCGTCCATTCTCCGTTTAATAACGAAGATGATGAAAGACCATTAACTGATTCAACTGAAACAAGTTGGACTCTTGATGATGTTAAAGGCTTACCTTATGAAGATCCAAAATGGGATGAATTAATTTCTCAATTATCAGTTAATGAATTGCAAACATTAAGCGCGAAAGCTGGATTTGGTACAATTGCTATTCCAGACATTAATAAAGGTGCCTGCGTCGATTCTGATGGCGGAACTGGATTTACAAGCGGCATTGTTAGCGGTGATGGCGGACATGCGATTAAATATCCGGCAGCAAACGTCTTAGCTTCCACCTTTGATATTGATTTAGCTTATAAATGGGGCCATTCAATCGGTGAAGAAGGCAAGGCTTTAAAGATTAATGGTTGGTATGCCCCTGGATGTAACGTCCATAGAAGCCCATTAGGCGGCAGAAACTTTGAATACTTCTCAGAAGACGGCTTTATGTGCGGTAAGTTTGTCGCTCAAACTGTTAAAGCTTGTACAGAAAATGGCGTCTATGCTTATATGAAACACTTTGCGGCTAATGATACTGATGAAGGCAGAAATGGTCAATTTATCTGGATGACCGAACAGTCATTAAGAGAAATTTGGGCAAAACCTGGTGAATTAGCTACTAAAGAAGGAAAAGCTAATGCCATGATGGCTTCAGTTGACCGTATCGGTGCGACTAGAGCAACTGGTTCTTATGCCTTATTAACATCTTTATTAAGAGATGAATGGGGATTTAGAGGATCGGTTATTACCGACTATTATCAAGCCGGTAACGTTAACGATATCGATGAAGGTATCCGCGCGGGTAATGATATGGTCTTACAACCTTCTGGTGGACCTAGTTACTTTGAAGATTACGCTAACCCAAGTAATACTACTTTAATTGCTTTGCAAAATGCTGCTCATAATATTCTTTATACATATATTGATACAATTGATAGAACAGAAAAGTTTACTGGTGTCGATATGAGTGAAGAAATTGGTCAAAGAAGAGAAGATACTAGTGGCAGATGGTGGAGATATGTTCTCTATTCTGTTGACGGTGTTGTCGGTGTTGGTTTCTTAACTTGGGGAGCCTTATGTATCTACCTCACTTGGTTAAAACCTCGTAAAGAAAGAGAGATTGAAGATCATGAAAACGCCTAACGAAAATTTAAAGTATACCATATCTGAAGGTATCGCGTTACTATTTGGAATTTTGGCTTTAGCCTTTACCTTCCTTCCCGCATATTTTGAACAAAATCGCCCTGACTTATCCTTGTTCCAGATAATGCTCGGTGATGGACGTGTTGGAGCATCACCATTATTAATCTTCGGATTTGTCTTATTAATTGTGGGAATTATTACTACTCTAATTTTATTAGCCTTATTAGTTTTAAAGAAAAGCAATGATATTATCACCACAGTTATGTCGGTGTTAAGCATCGTTTGCACGCTTGGAGGAGCAATTATCCTCTCATGCGGAATCTTTATTTCCGGCCTTGATAAATTAAATAGTGAACTCGGTTTCACCCAAGGCTATTGGGGATTCAAGATAGGAAATATACTTGTCCCTGTCGCAGCTTTACTCTCAGTCATCGCCTCCTACCCTTCAGCGATGATTATCCTCCATCACAAAGATCTGATTGATCAGCAAAAGCGTTAGGGAAAGGTTACATCCTCTAAATAAATTATATTTCTCCTTGCAGGCTTCACTTTAGCGTGAGGCCTGCTTTTGACAGGAGAAAGATAAATTGATATTATAATATATGATATATTTAATGCTTATTATAGGTTTTTATATATGATTAAAATTGCAATTGTAGAAGATGATATTCAAGATCAAGAAAAGGCGAAAACTTTTTTTGAAAGGCTCAGTGAAGAAAGCGGAGAAAAGTTTGCTTTGTCATTCTTTTTAAACGGTGATCAATTTCTTTTTTCTTTTCAATACGGAGTGTTTGATTTAGTCTTAATGGATATTGATTTAAGCAGTAAAGATAACGGAATTGAGGTGTCAAAAAAGCTTCGAAAAATTGATGAAGATGTCGTTTTGGTTTTTACAACCAATTTAGCTCAGTATGCTATTGAAGGATATAAGGTTAATGCTTTTAATTATATCGTTAAGCCTTATTCCTATTTTGATTTTTCATCGCAGATTATGGCGATTGTTTCAAAAATTAATTCCCAAAAATCGGAGAGAATTCTCCTTCAAAATGATGGGATGAAGGCAGTGGTCAAGATTAAAGATATCTATTATGTAGAAATCTCTGGTCATCAGATGATTTATCATACATCGGTTGGTGATTTTAAGACATATGGTTCGTTAAAAGCTGTTGAAAAAGAATTAAAAAGCTTTAATTTTGCTTTATGCAATTCTTGCTTTTTAGTTAATCTCGATTATGTTGAGAGAGTAGATGGCTATGATGTCACGGTCAAGGGACATAAGTTATTAATTTCTCATCCGCGTAAAAAAGAATTTATGAAGGAGCTCAGCGCATATTTAGGAAAATGTTAAAATTATTGTATCCGATTAATAGTTTATTCTTTTATCGCTTAATTTTTATGGCGACATTACTCGTTGCCGAAGGCATGTTTTGCTATAAGTTTAAAAGAAAAGATAAATTTGTTATTAAACTTATCATTGCTATTTTAGCTTGTTTTCTTTTTGCATTAGCTTTTCCTATTCCAACCGGCAATGCCTTTTATTCAATGGCGATGTTTTTAATTATGTTCGCCTTTACTTTTGTGATGGCGTTATGGCTTTTTAAAGAAAATTGGAGAATGATCCTTTTTTCGCTTATCTGCGCGTATACCGCTGAACATGCCGCGTATGAACTTTATATGATGCTTCATTGCTTTATCGTGGCTAACGATTCAGCTTTAGGTGGACTTTATGATTATGATAAGCTGAAACTTTTTGCTAACTCTGTCGATTTAACACTTTGGATAGCTTCATTTATTAATGTCTACTGGATTATCTTTTTATTGTTTGCTCGGAGAATTGTTAAAGGTGAAAGTTTCCATGAAGAGACGCGTTATAGTTTAGTTATTATCGGTATTTTCTATATTTTAATTAATGTCGTAATTAATTCCGTGGTCAGCTATTATTCATCAATTCACTTTGAAAGAATTTATATCGGCTTAGTTTCCATGATTAATTTCATCTGCTGCGCCTTCGGTATTATGTTTATTTTTGAAGTTTATTACCGTAATAACCTTAACCGAAAATATGAAATTATTCAGGCAATTAGAAAAGGTGAAAAAGAGCAATATCAGTTAAGTAAGCAAACGATTGATATGATTAACGTTAAATGCCATGATTTCCGTCATCAAATCCGCGATATGGGGAGATACAATCATATCGATGAGAATGTTATTAAAAATATTAATAGTTATATCGATATTTATGATTCGGCGATTAAGACTTCCAATAAGACGTTAAATATTATTCTCGGTGAAAAATCTTTGATTTGTAATAAATATAATATTAAGTTTTCCTGCGTCGCGGATGGTCAGCTTATTTCATTCATGGAAGAAGAGGATATCTATTCTTTATTTGGCAATATCATTGATAATGCAATTGACGCGGTTAAGGAACTTGAAGAAGATAAGAGAATAATTATTTTAAAGATTAAAGCAATTGGTAATTTAGTTTCAATATCTTCAAAGAACTCTTTCTCAGGCGAAATAAAGATGGTTAACGGGTTACCAAAAACTAGTAAAGGTGATTCAGCTTATCACGGATTTGGTCTTCAATCAGTTAAAATGATCTGCGCGAAGTATGATGGCTCAATGGAAATTGACGCGGAGAATAATATTTTTAGAATTAATTTGTTATTTACAATATAAAAAGCTGCTTTAATTAGCAGCTTTTTCTTCATGAATTCTTTTTAATTCTTTTACATCAATCTTACCGACATTCGTGTACGGAAGAGATTCTAAGAAGCAGATTTCATTTGGTAAACAATACGAAGCAAAGTTATCTTCAATAAGCTTATTTATTTCTTTTTTTACTTCTTCATGATCTTTATTTTCTTTTAAAGATAAGTAGATGATGATTTTATCATTTAACTGGAAGTAAGAAACTTCTTTAATATAAGGAAGCAATGATATTTTCTTTTCAATACCTAATGGATAGATATTAAAGCCTTTATAAGAAATAACGTTTTTCTTACGGGAAACGAAATAGAGATAGCCGTCTTTGTCTAGATAACCTAAATCACCAGTTCTCACACCTTTTTTATCGTTAATTTCAATAAATGGGCTATCGCCTTCATAGTAGCCATTCATTAAAGTTTCTCCGGTGACAACAATTTCTCCAATAGCTTCTGGAGGTAAAATATTATTCTCTTCATCAATAATAAAGTTTTCAACGTTAGGTAAAGGTTTACCAACTGATTTCTCCCGGTTTTCATCAATGGTATTAACGTTGCAGACCGTGACGGTTTCCGTTAAGCCATATCCTTCTAAAAGTAAGCAAGAAGAGTTATTCTCTGCCATGCGAGTGTTAAACCGCGAAAGTAAAGACGGAGAAATAAAATCGCCTCCGACAAAGGAAACATAAAGATTTTTTAATAAAGGTCCATTAAATTTCGGATTTCTTAATAAAGCTTCATAAATTAACGGAACACCGATCATTGCATTAATTTCGTTTTTCTTAATTAACTTAATTACCGGCTTAGTATGGAAGTTTGGAAGCATGGTAATTTTTGCATTAAAGAATAACGGAGTTAAAATTCCCATGACTAAACCAAAGCCGTGGAACATTGGCAAAACTGATAACATATAATGGTTATCGATAATCTTTTTATCAAGAATATGATAGGTTTGACTTAACAAAGCAAGAATTGCATAGTCAGATAATTCAATGGTTTTGCTCTTACCTGTCGTTCCTCCTGAAGAAAGATAAACGCAGCCTTTTTTATTATTAAAATGTTCAGTGTTAATTTCTTTATTAAAATGCGGAATCTTATGATAATGGTAGCATTTCTCTGAAGTATAGTTTTTTAAGTTAGCTAATTTAAAAGCAGTCTTTTTGATAAATGATAAAGAATCAACCGGTGATAAAAGTAAAGTCGGAGTTACTTTGATAATGTCTTCATATTTTTTAGAAAAGATATCCGCGGTGATAAATAATCGAGAATGCTTATCTTTAATTTCTTCCTCAACGAGATTTTTGCCGGCAAGAGGATGGAGGAGATGTACCTTTAATCCGAGTTTCTCTCCGGCTAAAAAGCAGTAGAAGGCCTCCGGAATATTTGGAGCGACTAAGGTGATAAAATCATCTTTTTTTAAATCTAAAGACTTAAAAAAATGTGCGATGTTGTTAACAAAAGCAAAGAGTTCTTGATAAGAAATCTTCTTACCTAAATAATTAATCGCTTTAAATGTTGGATGTAATTTATTAATCTGATAAAAGTTTTCAAAAAGCGTTTGAGATAAATCCATTTGACCTCCTAAAGGGCTAATTTATAACCTAAGCTGAGCATGATGATGCCGAGAATTAAGACTAAGACTACCTGATGGGCTAAATAAAAGATAATTGAATGTCTGCCGACGAAGCAAAACGGCTTATTGTAGGCTTTATCGAGCTTTGGTAATAATGACTTTCTATCATTATAGAAAAATTCTCCGACGAATTTACCGATAAAGCAAAAGCCCATCAACGGGAAGAGAGGAAAATAATCCGCGCCATAGGCATTAATGCCGAGAATGACTTTAAAAAAATTAGAAACGGTTATTTCACTAACGTAATGATATTGGGTGAATTGATGGAAGATTAAGCCGATAGCAACTAAGATAACTCCCATTCCGAGATAGATAAACTGTTTGTATTTGACTTTCTTTAATAAGAAATCAAATAAGACAGTCGCTAAGATAGAAAAGGAAATCGCGTATAAAATACCGAACCAGACGCTGAAGTCTTCTTTTAATAAGAAGGAAACGACTTCCATAATGGTACCGAAGATAACTTGGACTAATAATAAGAGTAAACCTCTTTTTAGATTATTCTTGGAAAAGTGACAAGAGATACCGACTAACATTAAAAAGATACCGACAAAGATAACGTGGAAGACGTTTCTAACACCGCTAGAATAAATTGGACCAATATCATTATAAAGAAAATTAACAAAAGGGTTGTTTATTTGATAAAAATTGGAAAAGAGCCTTGGTAAGAATAAGCAGTCATAGCAAAAGTGATCGAGAATCATCATGATAATAGCTAAGCCTCTTAAAAAGTCAATTTCCCAAATTCTTGGCTTTTTGGTTGTTAATTCTTCTTCCATAATTTAATACCTTAATGACTACATAATAAATAACGCGCGCATTTAATTCAAGAAATATGCTTTTACATATTGTAACAATTATTTATCATGGTAATGATAATAGATATGGATGAACTATTAAAAAAACTCTATAAATACCAAAAAAGTTTGATTTCTGATGATCCTTCGTTTCTTGATGTAATTGATTATTCTTTAGTGACGGCGATGATTGCTTATCTGCTTTTAAAAAAGGAGAAGAGTCAATTAACTGTTTTTGCTATGCGCATGGTTATTGAACATCTCTCGATTAAAAGGTTATCGCAGCATGTTTCAATCAAGGTTAAAAACGATATTTCTTTAGAAGTTGATGAACTAATTAAAAAGGTTCAGCAAATTGATGAAAATTTACCTTATTTCCGTCTAGATTACTTAAAAGAAAAAGATTTAACTTATCATCAAATCGTCAATAAATATCTTAGCCATGATTTAACTGATGAATATCTATGTTTATCATTAGTGATTCATCCGCATTTTAATTCTCAATTATTAATTACTGATTGCTTAGAGAAAGAAAAGGTTATTGATAAGTTAATCTATGATGAATTTTCTTTATTATCTAAAGTTGAAGATTTACCTTATCAAGAAAATAATGTCTTTAATCAAGAAATACAGCTATTAAAAAATATTCAGTCTAATGATAAGTATTATTTAGAGACGAGAGATATTATCGTTAATCTTTTAAAAAGCGAAGACAAACTTTTATCTTATAATCAAGGTGAATTCATTTTAATATCGTTTAAAACATTACTTGAATTAATAGCCTTCTTTGCTTATTTAAAGAAAGAAGATAAATTAACAAATAATTTAGCTAGAGAATTAGTTAAGGAACATACTTTTATTAAATATCAATATTTTCAGCATGAAAAATTTAATATTGATGAAGCCTATGAACTTTATAATGAATTATGCATTAAAGGATTAAAGAAAGAAAAATTCCAAGAGGTGTTTTTAAAAAATTATTTCGGGTTAAATATTTTAGAGAATGATAAACCTCAAACTTATTTCACTTTAGTTAATAATTATTTAGATAAGTATTTTAATGAGAATAAAGAAGAGATTTTATCTTATTATTTAATTTCACAAGCCTTATCGCATGGTAATGGCTATCTTTATTTTTATAAATTTAATGGTTTGGAAAGAATAATTTTTATAATAAAAAAATTGATAAATAATTTTCTATTTTTGCTAAATTAAATAAAATTATAAAACTATTCGCTTATATAAGCACTTTTATGGATAAAAGCAAAATTTATATAAAAAATTCTAATAACCATATGAATTTTTATTTAATGTATTAAATAAGGTGCTATCTTTACGTTCTTTTTACCTTTAGATATGGGATTTTCCTAAATAAAGTATTAGACTAATATCGTATAAGAACAAATTAATTTTTAGGGGGAAGAACATGAAAAAAATTAAATTGTTAATCACAAGTGCTGCGTTGCTTGTGGGGGGGGGTCTATTAGCTTCCTCTTCTAATAACATAATAAAGGCCAATGCGGCGGATATTGATTTAACTAACTGCCAATATGAAAAGATTGATAGTGTTGAAGCATTATCCGATGGAAATTATATTTTTGGCTACGATGTTAATTTTGATGAAAATACAAGTTCAATCAAGTCGGGTAATTTTTTAGGTAGTTTTGGAGAAAATATTTTTCAAAGAACTACAGAATTAAATGGTGCTGAAATAATTAATATAAAAAAGGATAGCTCTAACGGTTATTATACTTTGCAAATTGGTGAACAATATGTCGAATACCATGGAAGTAGCAATAATGTATATTTGAAAAATGATGGAAATATTTATTGGACACCTATTTTAAAAGATGGCTCATTTCATTTTCAAAATATAGAAAAAGATAGCAATGGAAAAGATAGATTTTTAGAATATAATAAAAGTAGTGGTCAAGAAAGATTTGCTTGTTATAAGGGAACGCAAGAATCATTTGATTTGTTTAAAATTATTGAAAATAATAAATATTCAGTTACATTGATGGACGGAGATGAGATAATTAATACCATTGAAGTTGACGAAGGAAAACTCGTAGATTTAAAAGATGAAAATCCTATAAAAGAAGGCTTTGTTTTTGAAGGATGGTATATTGATAGTGAATTCACTACTCCTTTCGATGTTAATACTCTAGTAACTGAAGATTTGGTATTATATGCTAAATATATTTTAATCTCAGATCTTTCGATTGGAGAGCAATTTGCTTTGCAAACAACTAAAAAAAGTTTGATTGCTAATGTGTCAGAAACAAAATCTATTATTACTAAAAATCTAACAAGTAGCTTTACATTTAATCCTAATAAAAACAAACTTTCTACAATAGGATTCGATTCTAAATGGTCTTATGATGCAAAGCATAATGGATCAGGCACTTATCCACAAATATCTAATGGTGATTTAAAGTTATTTACTAATAAAGGAAATCATTCCTCACTTACGATGTCGTATGATGGAATAATTAATTCTATTTCATTCAAAGATATTTCTAATTTATCTAAAATCGAAATACGTGATGAAAAAGGAGATATTGTAAGTCATCTAAACGGAACCTATTCATTTTCAGATAATAATCATAGTTTTACAATTTATAATTCTAGTGATACAAATACTACTATCAATAATTCATTCTCAATAGAATATATTGATAATGTTTTAGAAGTAACAAATTCATCAATTAGATTTGGTACTGCATTAAGTTCAAAATTGTATGATGAAAAGGCTACTTATGGTGTTATCTTTGGATTGAATGGTGAAGATATTAACACACTTGCTGAAAATGAAACTTCTGTTGAAAATTTACTAATTAATAACAAAACTCTTCATTCTGCTCAAGCTTCGAACATTGCAATGGTTGACACTGATACGGGTGCTGTTGAAGAATCAAAAAATCCAGAAACAGCTCCTTATTTCCAATATGCAATTGTTATTAAAGATATGTTGGAGCATATAGGTGAAGAAATTACAGCAGCTTGTTATATGGAAACAAATGATAATTTATACGTTATGAACGAAGTTACATATTCAGTGAAAACATTGTCCAATGAATATCTTAATAATATCGAAGAAGGAACCTTATCTGAAGATTATAAAGATATCTTAAATGCAATTCTTAATTATAATGCTTAGTTATTTAGAGGAGATTAATAAAATGAAAAAGGAGTATATTAAACCTGAAATTTTAATCGAAAATATCAGATTAGATGATGTTATTGCTGTTTCAAAATTTGGCGATGATTTTGTTGGTGATAATGCTTTCACCTTCGATGATATTTTCAACGATGTATATTAATCAAAATCTTTCATCATATTTGATGTTAGATTACCTTCCTTCGAATTTAATAATATTGTTTGCCCCTTATTATATATTCCTGGAAGGTTTATAGAAATTTATTCACTATTTTATAGATAGTGATTGTAAAAATATTAGATTAAGTTATATTTCTATATGTTTTTCTAAATATATTTGCGGTTTTTAGAATAAATCTTGTATAACTTAATCTTTTTTGCGTTATAAACATTTTATTTATATATCTTATGTTTTTTTATATTTTTAAGTGATAACATTTTTCATGTAAACAATATTTTAATTTATTTATAGGGGGGCAAACAAATGAAGAAATTAAAATTATTAGTTACAGCTTCTTTGCTCGTGGGCGGAGGTATTTTTGCTTTGTCTGCAGCAGATGGTGTAACTAGTGCGAAGGCGGCGGAAGCAAATAGAGAATACATTTATGATTTCACTAGTTTTGATGACTTTTCTACATGGGATAATTCATATAAAGAACGTGTCGTAAATAGTGAAAATTTTGGTGTTGCAGATTTGCCAAGTGCTGAGATTACTTTTGATAGTGCGAATAAACAATCGCAAACTATTACGAATATGCCTGTCACAAAAGGATCACCAGTAACATTTGCTTTGAAAGAAGAAGGGTTCATTGTAAAGTCTTTTACATTGACTTGCAAACAGTGGGATACTAAACCACAGACAATCACAGCAGAATATTCTGTAGACAATTTGAATTTTGACACATTTGAGCCAAATTTAAGCTCTGATAACTTTGTTATAGATAGTGGAGATATTAGCTCTTATAGTGCTACAGAATTACAATTCACATTTTCAAGTCAAAAGAATCAGATTGGCATTAGAAGTTTATCAATTACACTTTCTGGTGTAGATGAAATATCTAGTGAAGATTACTTTAATTCTTTATCAACTAAAACATCACTTAAAGCTAGTGGTATTGTTGATAGAAACATTAGAGAACAAGAAATTTCTTTAAATAATTTTACAGTAAGTGAGATGCCTAATAGCAAAATTGAGAACACAAATTACTATGTTAATATTGATGATATTGGTAGCAATATTAGTGAATTATTTTGGAATGATTTATCAGACGAGTGGAATATTTTAAATGAAGATGGGGATGGTACTAAAAATAGATTATGGCAAAATTCTGATAACGATGTTAGTTTACGAATTTATAAGGGTGGAAAAATTAAATTTACTAGACTCGACGAAAAAATTTATAATTTAAAATTAGATATTAGTAAAGGTACTATTACAATCATAGATGATATGAACAACAAATATAGTGCTAGCGCAAATAATGGCAATATAAACTTTGAAAATGGTACACAGTCAGTAACTTTAATGGTTCCAAAAGATACTAAAGATAATGTATATGTTGAAAATGATATTGTTTTTGGCGTTGGCTTAATTAGTACTAGAATCAACTCTGCTTCAATTAGATTTGGTACTAGTATTCCTATGGATAAATTTGTTAAAGAAGCTTCCTATGGTGTAATTCTTGCTGATGCTACTAAAATCGATGGCGACGATAATTTAAATTCTTTATTTGATGAATCAAATACAAGTTCTGCATTTGACTATGTAGCATATTTGAAAGAACAAGGAATTAGCGTTTATCAAGAACCATTTGCTGATAAAGAAATTGCATATGTTGCAACACCTAACTCAACAGTTGCCTTAGATGAAACAGACCCTAATGCTAAATATGCTCAATTTGCAGTAGTTATTGATGGATTACTTGAACATATGGATCAAACATTCGCAGCTGTTTGCTATATGGAATATGAAGGGCAACTTTATTTAATGAAAGAAGCTAGACGTTCAATTAATTCAGTTGTTGATGCTTATTTAGCCGATGAAGAAATAATGGGCTCATTAACTGATAATAGCGTAGCTATCTTAAATGCTTTAAATGCAATGTAATAAAGGAGATATTTAAAAATGAAAAAAATATATGTTGAACCAATTATTGAAATTGAAAATATCGAATTAGATGATGTTATCGCTGCATCTGTTGGTGATTCAGTTGCCGGTGACAAAGCCTTCTCATTTGATGATATTTTAAATGTTTGGGATAAGTAATATTAAATAACATTAGAAAAATATATTAAAATAACTAGGATTTTCTCCTAGTTATTTTTTGTTAAGTATTCTATAACTTTATATACTTCAGTATTTGGATTGGCTTCAATGTTACCGATTGTATGATTGTTATTTAGATGATATTGTTCTAATCTTTTTGAACGTAAAATAGCTTCATTTAAATTTTCTTTGATATACGGATAAATATTAATATTCTTTTCGTATTTTGGATAATGTTGTTTGAGAGCTTTAATCACATCATCATTACTCATGCTCGCGGTTGTGTAGACATAATGTAATAAGAACCATATTTCAAAGCATGGTGATGATGTGATAACTATTATTCTATTATTTTTAGCTAGTTCAATGGCTTTATTGATTATTATGTTCTTATCTTGATTAGTATCCGTATCAAATACGCAATAAGCCATATCACCATTTTGTAAATTGAGTCTCAATTCTTTTATTTCTTTAATTAGCATAGTAACTAAGTTTAATGAATCGGTATTGGTTCTTCTGGCATAGGAAATATTATATGATCTTTGACCATTTTCAAAATTGTTAAAATAGTTTTTCTCAGTTTTGTTTTTGCCTTCAACGGCAATTAATATTTTAGTTTTAGGCTTTCTAATTTGCCTTACTCTGTCACTGCTGATAATCCTATTTTTGCTCATTTTTCTTCTCTTAAGTAAAAATCATTTTTGATAAACGGAACAGCTCCATATCGTCCTAACATGTATCCTTTTTCTACATTTTCGCTATTTCTAACGGAAAAATCGCTTAAAGGATATAATGTGCTTACCCCATTATCATCATTCTTTTCGGTAAACCATATTTGATCACGTCTTAAAATATTTAATCTCAATAAATTAGTGTCATGAGTATTAAAAATTAATTGAGCACCATTTTTATTAATATCTGGATCATTAAACATTTGAACAATCATTTCGATTAAATATGGATGCAGGCTTTTATCTAACTCATCAACTATTAAAACCTTTTTATTATTAAAAGCATCTCTTATAAAAGGAATAAAACAAAAAATAATCTGAGTTCCTAAAGATTCTTCTTCATAAGAAAGTTCAGCATCTGATCCCTTATGTTTAAATAAAGCAGTGAATACTTTTAACTTTTCTTTTATATTCATTCCAGCTTTAATAAAATCCGGTATAGCTGCAAACAAATCATCTGGAACTTCTGTTTCTAAAACTTTATAATCTTCAATATTAAAATCAGCATTTTTAAGAAATTCTAATGCAAAAGTTTTTAATTCGTCGTCATTTTTTAAATATTCCTTTAGAGCAAAATCTCTAAGTCCACCTAAATTATTAAAAACGTTGATTTCGGTACTTAGAAATTTATAAGGAAGTCTTGTCTTTTCATAATTCCAATTTGTCGCAGTCGCTATAAAAAATTTATTTGGAGTATTCTTTTTAACTATTTCACTTAAAAATTTTTCATCTTTTTGAGAAAATGAATAGTTATTGATTTCTGTTCTGTCAAAGATTTTTGTTTCTTTTCCGTTTGGATAGTAATATAGATATTCTTCGTAAATATTATTAGCATCAGCGATAAAACCATAAACGTATCTAATATTCTCGATAATAAATTTAATTTCAAATTCGCTTAGTTTATTTGCATTATCATCAAATTTAAATGGCGATATTGGAAGTTTAGCGTTTATATTAACATTATTTGAATTTCTTAACATTGCTGTGATTAAAGCTAAAATTTTAAATATATTAGTTTTGCCAGAGGCGTTAGCGCCATATATTGCAGCAGTTTTTAAAATTCTTCGATCTTTATACATAACGTAATTATCGTCTAATCCTTTTGTTGCGTTGGCTAGCATGCTAAATGTGACCTTATCTTTGAATGATAGAAAATTCTTAATGCTAAATTCTAAAATCATATGTCATCCCACCTATTACTAATATTATATAGTAGTATTTGTGAAATTAAATAATTTAATTTGAATTTTTGCAAAAAATGTTCAAAAACATTAATTTAATTATTTTCTATTGTATTTAATTACTAAAAACTGCTGTAATGCTAAGAAAAGCCAAGATGATATACCTTAAGATTTTTTGACTATATTATTCTTATGCAAACCTATTTTCAAAAATAAATCATTGAAATTTTGAATAGCTTTATTGCTAAGAGCATCTTTACTTGATAATTGTGAAATTAAATTAATACTTATTTTTTTCTTGTTTTCGCCATTTTTATAAAATATTTTATCTTTATTACTGTCAAATAAATTTTCTATTGATCCATTAGAGCCATTGCCGACGAAGAAACAATGCTTATAATCTTGTTCATATTTGTTTAAACATTTTTTAAAATTTTTATGACTATTAAGGTACCATTCCTCTTTGCTTTTATTATCAGAATCGGCTATTGCGATGAATTTTATATTGTTAGTTATACAAATATACGATACTTGCATGATAGAATCGCCATCGCAAACATGAATGGAATAGTCTGATATGTCATACCTTAGTAGATCTGAAAGCTTCTTTATTACAGCTTTATCTGCTTCTCCTTCGACTAGTAATAAAGTTTTAGAAGGACTAAACAAAATATTGTTAGCATCAAGATTACCTAGCTCTGAAATGATATTTTCATATAATTCGTTGTTACCATTGAATCTTTGTATCATTGTCCCGCGTTCATCCATTTTTACACTTATAACTATTGCAAAAAAATTTATAATGACCTTTTATTTTTTTATGGTTTCTGACTTTGTTAATAAGATTGTGCGCGCGTCTTCGAGCTTCTTGGCTCTCTTTTAAAGTTACTAAATCAACTATTTTTATAACCACCGTTTATAACTATTATAATAGAAAAATAAGATAAATCTTGTTTTATATGATAAATGTCATTAAATAGTCTACATGTTGTAGTATTTCTTTTTTTTACTTAATATTTATGATACTATTTTTACGGAGATTTATATGAAAAAAAGTATATTCGCAGTTACAATATTGCTGTCATTAGGATTGCTAATGGGATGCACTGATAAGCCTAGCAATACTTCATCTTCGCAAAGTGAAGTTACTACTTCTCAAGTCAGCGAATCTTCATCAGTTGCAGTTTCTTCTGAATCTAGTCAAGCAGTCAGCAGTTCATCTATTTCATCAAATCAAGATACCGAAGTTGTCTTTCCTTGGATTTGATAATAAAAAATGCTCAGAAATGAGCATTTATTTTTTTGTTTCTTTAGCTAATTCTGCTTTTAACTGGTCAGCAAGATTTTTAAAGATGAAGTTATATTCATAGAATTTTTTATAACCGATTACTGCAGGTGTTAAACGGTTTATATAATTTTGAGCTTTAGAATTAATTGCAGCTTCAGAATCGATATAGACTGTTGATTTACCAGGTAATAACGCTAATCTTTTTAATTCATCAAAGTCGATATGGTTAAACATATCTTTACCCTTTTCAAAATGCTTAACAGTAAAGTAGATACTATAAGTGATAATATCGCCCTTTGGTACAAAGTAATTAGAAAGATAAGTGTTTAATAAGACGCATTTATCTAATAAGTTAGAAACATCGCTTTTGGAAAATAAATCGTAATCAGCGATGATGATATCATTACGGTATTGCGATGATAAAGGTGAGAAGATAACGTTATCTTGATTAAATAATTCTTTAATAAATTCATGGACTTCTAAGTTAGTGATATTTGTTAAAGAGATTTGGATAACTGACATAAATCTTTCTTCGTTGAGTTTTCTTGAAATATCTTTTAATAAATTTAAGGCGTTATCTTTGTCTAATAAGTTAATACCTTCATTATCTTCTTTTATAATGGTGACAGCTTGTTCATCATTTTTTTCGTGGAGATGGATTTCATAATGGTTCATCACTCTAACGATTTCATAATTTTCTCCGTTTGCTGAAAATAAAGGAAAATGATCACCTTTTTCCGTTAAGGTTAATTTATGGCAGCAGATTAAATTATAGTTGATGTTCGCTCCACCTTGCTCTGGAGGTAAGATGTGACCAAGTGACCAACAATACTGGCTCATCTCATCTTCATAGGCCGATTTAACAATTTTTCTCCCAGCAAAATCATTAACTGCGATTTGTCTTCCATAACGCTGGTTCCAAATCCGCATTGCAGTTTCTCTATTTAATTCCATGTAAAGTGTTCCATAGCCAAGGCTATGAATCCTCCTTTCTTAATAAATAGTTATTCTATATAACTTTTATATTGAAATTATATAACAAAAAGTCGCTTAGATAAATAAGCGACTGTATTCATTAATTTAATTATTAGTTAAGATTAAGAATTTTTTCTTGATCGTGGCCTAGCGCTTTCCATTTTCTCACAGTTAAGAAATAGAGGATAACTGCAATAATCGTCGTGGTTGTCTCAGCAACCGGGAAAGCAATCCAGGTATAATCTAGGCCGATAAACGAGAAAGCGTAGAAAATTGGGATTAAACAGAAAATTTGTCTAGTTAAAGAAAGCAAGACGCTTTTTACTCCTTTTCCAAGTGCTTGGAAGAATACCGGTGACATTAAGGAAACGCAGGCTGGTAAGAAAGATATACCGATTATTCTAAAGGCCGTTGTACCGATTTGTTTAACTAAATCATCTTCTGAGAATAAACCGATTAATTGGCCTGGAATTAATTCAAAGCAGAGAATGCCGATTACCATAAAGACAGCCGATATGATTAATGACTCATGGAAAACCGATTTAACTCTTTGATAACGTCCTTGAGCATAGTTAAAGCTGAGAATAGGAACAATACATGTTTGTAAGCCAAATAACGGAATGAAGAAGAAGGATTGAATTTTATAATAAAGCCCTAAAACCGTGACAGCTTGATCAGAAAAGCCATTTAAAATAATATTTAAGGCTAAAATATAAACTGTATATAAGACTTGCATGAAAATCGATGGGAAACCAAGCTTAAAGATATTTTTAATATACTTTGGATAAGTCGATAGAGCCGGTGATTTTCTAAAGCCTTTAATGCCGACGATAATCGCAGCGACTAACTGCCCTAAGACAGTCGCGATAGCCGCGCCTTTGATTCCGAGTTCTGGGAAAAAGCCAATTCCGAAGATTAATAATGGGTCAAAGATAATGTTGGTAATAGCTCCGGATACTTGAGCAATCATCGGGATAACCATATTGCCGTGAGCTTGGTGAATCTTGGTGAAGATACTTTCAACAAATATAAAGATTGAGCCAACGCAGCAGATCATGCCGTACTCAACGGCATAGTCAATTGCCTGAGGTGAATCAGCGCTGGTCATGGCAAACGGTCTTAAGATGAAGACTGAGATGATTGAGAAAATCATCCAAAGAAATAACGATACAACAATTCCGCATCCACCGGCTTTATTCGCTTCGCTTTCTTTATTTGCCGCGTAATAACGTGACATTAAGGTGTTGACTCCGACACCGGTACCGACAGCTAACGCGGTAATGATTAACTGCAGAGGATAGATAACTGATAAGGCGGTTAATCCATCGTTTGAATAATGGCCGACGAAGAAAGAGTCGACAATATTATATAGAGCCTGAATTAATTGGGCGAGCATTACTGGAGGAGCAGTCCTCAATAATATTTTATAAATTTTTTCTTTACCGAAGAGTTCGGCTTCTTCTTGAAGTGAAAGTTTTTTCATAAATATCCCTATAACAAATTAATAAATATTAATGACTAAATAATTATAGGACTAAATTATATTTTTGCAATAATTGCCTTTATGAAAGATAAATAAAAAAGTTGAAAAAAATACTTGCTAAATAAAGATAGTTAGTATAAACTAACTTAAAGGCTGATTTAAATATCAGCTTTATCTTATCATTATAGGTTAGTCATTACTAACCAATTAAAAGAGGTTAATTGTTAACTCAGATAACGGCAATGTATTTATTATTATGTTTCTTCCTTCTATAAATATTCTTTCTGCCGTTATTGATAGGTTTAATGCTTCTCGTTTTAAGTTTTTAGTTATTGATATTTAGATTATTCTTATGCTTTGTTTACTTCTCTCTAAATCAAATATCAATCTTCTTAAAAATTAGAATGAATAGAAATAGTTAAACTTATATCTTCTCCTACTGAGTTAACATTAACCTCTATATTTTTAAGAGGTATCTTGAGTTATGAAAATAGAAAAAGAGAAGAAAATTGTTGCCTTGATGATTTCTATGTATTCTCAAGGCGTCGATAAAAAGAAGTTAGAAGATAATGAAGAATGTTTAAATTTGCTTCGTTATGCCGAACTTAGGTTAAGTAAGTGTCCGTTTAAAGATAATAAAAAGTTCTGTTCCCATTGTAAGATTCATTGCTATCAAAAAGAATACCGGGAAAAGATGAAAAAGGTCATGCGTTATGCTGGACCGAGAATGTTATTTAAACATCCAATTTTATTATTTAAACATCTCTTTGAAAGGAGCAATTAAATGAACAAGATAAAAAAGGCTATCTATATCAGTTTAGGTTTTATTTTTTTAGGTTTAGGTATAGTTGGAATAATTCTTCCTATTTTACCGACTGTTCCGTTTTTATTGCTCACTTCCTTTTTCTTTTCTCGTGGCTCAGATAAATTTAATAACTGGTTTCATTCAACTAAGATTTATAAAAAGCATTTAGAAAATTTCACTAAGCATAAGGTGATGACATGGTATGGACAGATGATATTATTAAGTCTAGTTTCATTGATGCTTTTTATGGCCATGTATAGCGTTAATAACCTTTATATGAGCATTTGCTTAACTATTTTGATTTTAATTAAGTATCTTTATTTTATTTTCAAAATCAAAACAGTATCGAGAGCAGAATATATCAAAATAAGACAGATGGAGCAAAAATATGATTGATAAAGCATTGTTAAAATTTTTAGGTAAAGATAAAAAGAAAATCTTTTTTATTACCTTTATTAATTTATTAAATCTGCTGATATCTGTTTCACTATACGCCTTATTAGCATTATTTATCTATCAAATTGCTAATAGCCAGTTTGAGTCGATTACTTATCTAATTTTAACTTTTTTTCTCTTGATCGCTTTGAAGATTTTATTTTCTCTTTCTATTAGTAAAAGCGAAGCGAGCTTAGGAAGAGAAGTAAAAGTAAAATTAAGAAATGATGTTTTAAGTAAGATTTTTTCATTTAGAAAGACGTTACCTTATAACTCTGAAGCTTTAGCCCAGTTAGGCATTGAAGGGGTAGAGCAATTAAACCTTTATTATAGCGTTTATCTTCCTCAATTTTTCTACGCGTTAATTGGACCGATTATCTTATTTATTATATTTTGCTTTATCGATTTATTAACGGCCTTTATTTTCTTAATCTGCGTGCCATTAATTCCTCTTTCAATTATCTTAGTCAGTAAATATGCAAAGAAAATTTTTAATAAGTACTGGGATAAATATTTATCAATGGGCGGTGATTTCTATGATTCGTTGATGGGCATGAAAGAATTAAAAATCTTTAATGCTGATTTACGTCAGCAAGAAAAGCTTGATCAAAACGCAGAAGAATTTCGAAAAGTAACGATGAAGGTCTTAGTAATGCAGTTATATTCAACATCATTAATGGATTTAATTGCTTATGGCGGCGCGGCTGTTGGCTTATTATGCGCGTTAATTAGCTTCTTTAACGGGGGCATTACTAATTTTGCTTTAGTAATCTTTATTATCTTAGTCGGCAGCGAATTTTTCCTTCCGATGCGTTATCTAGGTTCAGCGTTTCATATTTCCATGAACGGAGCTTCCGCGGGTAAAAAGATTTTAGAAATATTAAATTACCAAGAAGAAAAGAAAGGTGATGTCATCATTAATGATATTAATAATATTACCTTTAAGAATGTTTCTTTGACGTATGAAGGCAGCAATAATAAAGCATTAAATAATGTTTCCTTTAATTTTTCTAGAAGCGGATTATACGGAATTGCCGGGGCTTCTGGAGGAGGTAAATCGACAATTGTCAGGTTGCTTAGCAAAGAAAGTTTAATACATGAAGGACAGATACTAATTGATGATATTAATTTGTCTAGTATCGAAGAGAGTTCTTATTTTAATTTAACAGCTTTTATTTCCTATAACTCTCATCTTTTTAATAAAACTGTTAGAGAAAACTTTCATTTAATTAATCCTCTTTTAAGCGATGAAGAGATCTTAAAATTATTAAAATTAGTGCGTTTAGAGTCATTAAGCTTAGATTATAAATTAAGCGAAGATACAACTAATCTCTCCGGGGGGCAGAAGCAAAGAATGGTCTTAGCGATTTATCTTTCTTTAGATAAAAAGGTCTATATCTTTGATGAGGCGACGAGCAATATCGATAATGAAAGCGAAGAAATAATTAATTCATTAATTCAAAAACTGAGTCAAGATAAATTAGTAATCGTTATCTCGCATCACTTAAGAAATCTTCAGCCTTGTAAAGAAATACTTTATTTAAAGCATGGCGAGATTAAAGAAAGAGGTAATTTTGCTTCATTAATCAAAGATAATCAAGAATTTGCTTCGCTTTATCAAAAGCAAAAACAGATAGAAGGTGATTTATATGCGTAAGAATTTAATTATCAGGTTATTATCCTTAATTAAAGGATTTAGAAAAATTGTCATCTTAGCAGTGATTAACGGAATTGTCGGAAATCTTCTGGCGATGTCAGTAGCTATTTTTGCTTCGTTAACCTTAGCTAAGGCTTTAGGGTTAGCTATCACCTTATCTTATCCTCTTTTATTATCGTTAATGGTATTATTTGGAGTTTTACGCGGAGTCTTACGTTATTTTGAACAGTATTCAAATCACTATATCGCCTTTAAGATTTTAGCTTCTATCAGGCATATTATTTTTGAAAAGGTAAGAAGCCTTTCACCGAGTAAAGTCGATAACGATTCTAAAGGTGATTTAGTTTCCCAGATTACTAGCGATGTTGAAACATTGGAGGTTTTCTACGCGCATACTATTTCCCCGATTTTAATCGCTTTAATCGCTAATGGGGTGATTGTAGTCTTTTTAAGTTTATTTGTCCATTATTTAACTGGCTTACTAGCTTTAGCTTTCTATTTGTTAATCGGCGTAGTTATTCCTCTAATCTTTTATCAAATTAATAAACGTAACGGAAAGATCTATCGAAGTGAATTGGCTTCTTATCAAAGCTTTTACCTCGATATTTTAAAAGGTAAAAACGATATTATCTTTTCGCAAAAGGAAGAAGAGATTAAAAAGGAAAATTTAGCAAAAACTTTAAGCTTACAAAAGCAAAGCGAAAAAAGTTTATATAACTCTAAAACCGTTAGAATTGTCGTTGATACATTAATTATTCTTTCCGCCTTAGCAATGCTCTTTTTAAACTTTTATCTCTTTAATAAAGGATTAATCGCCTTTTCATTAATTATCGTTTCTCTAGTTACTTTATTAACTTCTTATGGCCCGGTGGTTTCTTTAGCTTCCTTACCAGGCAATTTAAATCAAACCTTTGCTTCGGCTAGACGCTTATTTGCTTTGCTTGACGAAAAAGCTAAAGTAAAAGAAGTTCATAATGATAAGACTTTTGATTTTACTTCTTTAGATATTCAGAATCTGTCCTTTGGCTATGACGAGAAAATAATCTTAAATAAGGTTAATTTCCATGTTAACAAAGGTGAAATTGTCTTATTAAAAGGGCAGTCCGGCGCGGGTAAATCGACCTTATTAAAACTTTTAATGCGTTATTATCCTTATCAAGGTGCAATCTATTATAACGATCAAGAATTACGTACTATTGATGATACATCATTAAAAGATAATGTCAGCATGTTCTCTCAGCAAACCTATCTCTTTAATGAAACAATCCGCGATAACTTAAAAATCGCTAAAGCCGACGCTAGTGATGAAGAAATCATGATAGCATTAGAAAAAGCTTCTTTAGGTGAGTTTATTAATAATTTACCGAATAAGTTAGATACCGTTATTAACGAAAGCGCATTAAATATTTCTTTAGGCGAAAAACAAAGAATTGGTTTAGCGAGAGTCTTTTTAAGAAAACCAAAGCTTTTATTACTCGATGAGCCGACAAGTAATATTGATTCGCTTAATGCTTCATTAATTTATAAAGCCTTATTAAAAGAAAAGGGAGATATGTCAGTTATTATTGTCTCCCATCAAGAAAATATCGCTCAATACTGCGATAAAGTCTATTTATTGAAGGAAGGAGTAATCTATGAATAGTTTGATTTCCCTGCCGCGGATGATTGCTCTTATCGGCATTACTATCGCCTTTATCTGTTTAGTTATTATTTTTGTCCGTTATCAAATGAGCAAAAATAAAAAATAAGGTTATTTGTTAACCTTATTTAAAAAGTGATTTTTAATAGCCTGGAAGGTTTCTTCGCTTAAGTCGTGTTCGATTTTGCAAGCATCTTCTAAGGCCGTTTTTTCATTAACGCCTAATGAGATGAGCATTTTCGAGATGATGACGTGTCTTTCTAAGATTCCTGAAGCAATTTTGTATCCTTCTTCTGTTAAAGTGATATAACCTTTCTCATCAACTTCAATTAGATGCTCTTCTCTAAGTTTTTTCATCGCGACTGAGACGCTTGGCTTAGAGAAATTTAACTCATTAGCAATATCGATACTTCTAACGACACCTTTTTTATTCTTAATCATTAAAATGCGTTCAAGATAATCTTGACCAGATTCTAAAATGTGCATATTATAGTTACCTCTTGGGCTTATTTTAGCATGATTAACAGCTTTAAGTAAATATTTACTAATCATTGATAAATTTGTAAAATACTGATATAAGAGGTACTTATGGAACTTGAAGAATTAGAAACTCTACTAGCTAATAAAATCTTTTCTCGCGAAGTGATGAAAAGATATCAAGAAATCGAAAAAAAATTAATTAATAATGAAGAAGTTAGACGTTTATCTAAGGAGATGAATCAAGCTTTAGATGCCTATAATGAAGTTTTGCGTTGGTATCAAAGCACTTCACCTATCTGCGAAGAAAAAAAGAAAATTCTCCATGAGAAAAAACTTGCATTAGACTCCCATCCCTTAGTTCAAGAATATTTAAAAGTCTATAACGAGGCTAATGAACCTTTTGTCTATTTAGAAAGAAATTTGCTTTCTCGTTTTAGAAGGAAAAAGAAAATATGCTAAGGATTATCGCAGGTAAGTACCGGCATTTATTAATTAAAGCTCCAGAAGTGACGACAACGCGTCCGACGACTGATAAAGTTCGCGAAGCTTTAATGTCAATTATCGGTGAAAAGGTTATTGACGCGGTGATTTTAGATTTATTCGCTGGCTCTGGGGCTTTAGGCTTAGAATCATTATCGCGCGGGGGAAGAGAATGCTATTTTCTTGATAAAAACTTTAAAGCGTACCAAACAATAAAAAATAACATTGAGACTTTAAAGATTGAAGAACAAACGCATGTTAATAAAGGTGATTTTCATACTTATTTAAAATCATTAAGCGATAAAAATATTAAATTCGATATCGTTTATCTCGATCCCCCTTATAAATTTAAAGAGTATTATCAAGGAGCTGTCGATTTATTAATTGAATTAGATTTACTAAATAAGGATTGCTTAATTGTTAAAGAAAGCGATGAAGAATTAAATGAAGATGAACGTTTTGTTTATCATAAGAAATATCATTACGGAATTGTTTATCTTCTCTTAGAAAGGACTTTAAAATGAGATCTGTTATCTATCCTGGTTCGTTTGATCCAGTGACCAACGGCCATATCGATATTATTAAAAGATGCGCGAAGCTTTTTGATAAAATCTATGTCTGCGTCGCAAAAAATATTTCTAAAACCTCCTTCTTTACCCCTCAGCAGCGTTTATTGATGGTGAAAGAAGCTTGTAAAGATATTCCTAATGTCGAAGTAATTATTTCTGAAGACTTAATTGTTAATGTCGCGAAGAAGTTAAATTGCTCAGCGATAGTCAGAGGCTTACGCGCGGTGACTGATTTTGAATACGAATTCGCTTTAGCCGCGGGTAATGAATATCTTGATAAAAGTATAGAGATGGTCTTTTTAATGGCCTCACCTGGCAAGTCTTTTATTTCCTCTTCGTCAATTAAAGAGTTCCGTTATCATAACGTCGATATTTCTGGGCTAGTTCCTCCAATTGTCATTGAGCAATTTGCAATTCGGGAAAAAGAATTAAAGATAAAAAAATAAAAATGAGAGTTATCTCATTTTTTTTATTAGCAAGAAAAAAGGAACTTTTGTCAGTTCCTATTATTTGTTAGATTGTGAAGTTAGCCCAGTCTTCTTTAGTGCCGTTAATGAAGTTATCGAGATCTTTACCTGGGTTAGTTGAATTAACTCCAACTTTAACTCCGTATAATTCACCTTTATCGTAACGAGCGAAGAGAGGAGTTGGGATAGCTGCGCTATCGGTAGCTAAGGTTGTTGGATAATTTGAATCCTTCATGCTTTCTGGTAATTCGTAATAAAGATTATCGTACTGATCGAGGAATTCATTAGCGAATTGATCTTGTAATTGTTCTTTTTCGGTTTGACCTAAATCATTTTCTTCATCGCTTGTGCCATCGACATTGATGCAGTACCAACTAACTGATGGATTAGCAGCGTTGAAATTGATAATAGCTGTTTCAGCATCCTTACTAGAAGAATCCTCGCTGTAGAATAAGACAATGCTAGTACCGTCTTTATTCATAACAGTTAAGACATCATCCATATCAGCGGTATGTTGACGATAGAATTGATAGGTGGTATCTGGGTTGAAGAGATTACCGATTAATGAACCAACCGGTTTAATGCAAAGAATGATACCTAAGATAACTGCAACTATTAATAATGGTTGAATCCAAGCAGTTGTCTTGATCCAGTTGATAAGACCGAAGAATCCTTTCTTGATTCCGCGACCGATTGAAACAAAGAAATTCCCGACTTTTGTATTCATGTCGAACCTCCTATTAGTTAAAACATAAGCCAAATAATAATACCATTATTATTAGGGCTTTTCAATAGCGATTATACTTTAAAATTTTTCTTCTGTCATGCATTTATTTACAAAAATTAATAAAGAAACTAAGTTTTACAAAAGACTTTCTTATTTCAATTATCTTTATATAGATAAAAATTTTTCAAATGCTAAAATACTAATGAGGAAAAAATTAGTTTATGAAGCGTATTGCAGCACTTAAAGAAAAATGGAATGATTATGTCTTAGAACATCCAGTCTTAAAATTTCTAACTAGTAATGGCTTTATTTTAATTGGAACGGTTATTGCCGCTTTTGCTTTGGCTTATTCATATAGGGCTTTAGTTTCTCCTAGCGCTAATATTATAGAGCCAGTTATTGAAAATGGTGTACTTGTTGAACCACCTAATATTAATCATTATAACTTAATCGGCGGAGGTGTAACCGGGTTTGGCCAAGTAATAATATTAATATTAGATAAGTTAGGAATTGATTATATTATTAGTCATGCCACGATGCAGTCTATTATCTATTTCGCGGTGAATATTCCTTTATTCCTTTTAGCGTTCTTCTGCATCGGCAAGAAATTCGCTATCTTTTCGGTTATCAATGTTTTATTAACATCTGTTTTTATTTCTGTGATACCGGAATCGTGGTGCGAAATTTTTGATATCCAAAACGATTTATTAGCCCGCGCGGTTTTTGCAGGTGTCTTAAACGGCTTAGCTATTTCTATCGCTGTTGAATTAGGTCACTCAACCGGAGGCACGGATATCATCTCGATGTACTTTGCATTGAAAAAAGGTATCGCAATTGGAAAATATGTTTTGATTATCAATACATCAATTGTTATCGCTTATACCTTATTAGCCGCGGTTGATACCCCGACATCACCTGGTGTCCCGGGTTCATTCACCATGGCTTTATATACCTTAATTTATTTCTTTACGTCATCACTGGTTATCGATCATATCTCGACAAGAAATAAAAAGGTTCAATTACAAATCGTTACCAGTGAGCCGCGCGTTGCTAAGATGCTCATTCAGCAATTCCCGCATGGCTGCACGATTGTCGATGCTAAAGGTGCTTTCTATAATTCCGATAAAAAGATTATCTTTACCGTTATCTCTTCATTTGAATTAAAGAAGGCGACGCAGATTATTTATAAAATTGATCCGCATGCATTCGTTACTGTTAATAACGCATTTAGGGTTTATGGAAAATTCTTCCTTAAACCGATTCAATAGAAAGGTTTATTTATGGCTACATTATCAGATTTAGCAAATTTAATTTTCCCAGAAGTCACAGAAACTGTCGCAGATTTAGAAAAGAGATATCCTTCAAGAAATCTTCCTGAAGGTGCCGAAGTTACTCGTTTTGCTCCTTCACCAACCGGCTTTTTACATACTGGTTCACTTTTTACAACCTTAGTTGCTGAAAAAGTCGCTCATCAAAGCAAAGGTGTCTTCTTTACCCGTCTTGAAGATACTGATACTAAAAGAGAAATTGAAGGATCAGGAAAAGAATTACTCGATCAACTCGCAGTCTTTAATGTCGTCCCAGATGAAGGTTATTTAGGTGACCATGAAGAAGGAAAATATGGACCATATATCCAATCTCACCGCGCGGATATTTATAAAGTCGTAATTAAGGATTTATTATTAAGAGGACGGGCCTATCCATGCTTTTGCTCTCAAGAAGATTTACAGGCTTTAAGAAAGACTCAAGAAGAAAATAAAATTATCCCAGGTTACTACGGAGAATACGCGAAATGCCGTAAATTATCAGTCGATGAAGCTATGGTTTTAATTAAAGAGGGCAAACCTTATGTCATCCGTTTTAAATCAATGGGCGATCACAATAATAAAGTTGAAGTCGATGATTTAGTTAGAGGTCACCTTTTCCTATCAGAAAATGACCAAGACATCGTTATTTATAAATCTGATGGTTTACCAACTTACCATTTCGCTCATTTAGTCGATGATCACTTTATGAGAACAACGATTGTCTCCCGCGGCGAAGAATGGCTTCCATCTTTACCTATTCACCTTGAATTATTTGCTTCCATGAGCTGGAAGGCTCCTAAATATGCTCATCTTCCAGTTATCATGAAACTCGATAACGGAAATAAGAGAAAATTATCAAAGAGAAAAGATAATGAAGCTGCTATTGCCTATTTCCTTCAAGACGGCTATCCAGTTGAAGCAATTAAAGAATATTTATATACAATTGCTAATTCTAACTATGAAGAATGGCATATTGAAAATCCAACTTTAGGTTTAGATGATTTTACCTTCTCCTTTGATAAAATGTCTCTTGATGGAGCGTTATTCGATTTAGAGAAATTAAGAAATATTTCTAAAGAAGTAATCGGAAAATATACCGCGAAAAAGATGTTAGAAGAAATGAAAAAATATACTGAAAAGTATGATCAAAACTTCTATAAGCTCATTACTTCTAATGAAGAATATTTTGAGAAGATTATGGATATTGAAAAAGATAAACCTAATCCAAGAAAAGACTATGTTACCTATTCTGAAGTCTTTGATAAGATTAAGTTTATGTATGAACCATATTATTCGGAATTAATGGAAAGCAATCCATTACCGTTTAATCCAAATTTTGATAAAGAATTAATTAAAAATATTTTAAGAGAGTTCGCTGCTACTTTAAATTATGATACTGATGAAAGCACTTGGTTTGCTTCTTTAAAAGCTTTAGGAGCCAAATATCATTTTGCGGAAAATATGAAGACCTTAAAGAAAAATAGAGATCTTTATATCGGACAAGTCGGTGATGTTGCAGAGATGATTAGAATTGCATTAACTTCATCAAAACAATCTCCAAATATTTATTACATCTTAAGAATTCTCGGTAAGGAAGAAATTAACCGGAGAATTGAAAAAGCTATTGCATTGATGTAAAAAATGTGGTGTAATAACTAAGCACCACATTGGTCCTTTGGTGGAACTGGTTAACACGTCTCCCTCTCAAGGAGAAGAGTAGGAGTTCGAGTCTCCTAAGGATCACCATATTGAAAGCATAGGTTTGATACAGTGAAAATCGCTGGTCAAACCTTTTTTTGTGCCAAAATTAGCAAAATTTAGCATTTTTTTAACATAAATTGAGTATAACCGACTAAACATCCTAACCTCTGCTAGTGAACTTTTAGCTCATGATTTTGCACTAAAAACTTTTTATAGCACAATAAACTTTTTGTCCCACAAAAAACTTTTTATCCTTTTTGAGAAAAAATCTCTTCAAAGTTCTACGAAAATATCGAAATTTAACCTTGTTTATGTTAAAATACTGATAAATATTTGAGGTGACCATATGTTTGATTATGCAAAGAAAATAAGAGAATACCGTGAAAGAAAATGCTTAACACAAGAGGAATTAGCTAAAATATTAAATGTTAGTTATGTTTCCGTTTGTAGATGGGAAACGGGTAGATTCGAGCCAACTATGGATACCAAAAAGAAACTTGTCGCTCTCTTTGATGAGATAGGCATGAAATTAGATGATTAATAATAGAGGTGAAGAGAATGGAAAACAAAACAAATGCAAGTAAAGACATGCTTATTGCTGAATTAGACCGAAGAGTAGCAGATAAAATTTTAGAAAAATCAAATGCTGACTTATTAAAAAAACTTATAATTAAATCAGAATCTTTGACTGAAGCAATTAGTATAGCTGAACTTGGGACAACCTATAAAAGAACTGGACTTCATTTTGATAAAAGATTAGAGAAACCTAGCAATACTATAAGTTATTTTAAGAAAAATAATAGTTTAAGCTTTGTCACAAACCAATCAAAAACAACTCATAAACTAATTATTGGTGATAATTACCCAGCATTGTTAAATTTATTAATTCAGTATAGACATAGCATAGATGTTATTTATATAGATCCTCCTTATGGGAAGGATAGTTTAGGTGAATTTGCTCAGACTAATTATGAGAATGCTTTAACTCGTGATAATTTGATATCAATGCTGTATCCGAGACTCATATTAGCTAAACAACTTTTATCATCTAGTGGGGTTATTTTCGTCAGCATTGATGATAGAAATCAAGCATATATTAAATGCTTAATGGATGAGGTTTTCGGAGAGTCAAGTTTTCTTCTTAATGTTCCACGCATTACTAAGAAAGGTGGAAAATCCACCCAAACAATTGCAAAAAATAACGACTATGTTTTGGGTTATACTTTATCTTCTGATATTGTTTTTAGCCAAGAAGAAAAAACTGATTTATCAAAATATAAATACGAAGACCAATATGTCGAGACAAGGGGCAAATATGCTCTCACACAGACATTGGACTATGATTCGCTTCAATATAGTACAGGCATGGACTACGAAATCGAGTTTGAAGGTAAAAAGTTTTATCCTGGCGGTAACAAAGAAGAAATGGAGAAAAGACATAATGGTATCCATGGCGTAACTGACTGGGTATGGAGATGGTCTAAAAGCGCAGTTGAATGGGGTATAAAAAATGATTTTCTTGTGGTTAAAAATAATAGAATTTATACAAAATCATACCTTAAATGTAGAAAGAAAAATGGCAAAAATGAAATTGAGTTTATAGATCCTACTAAAGCTTTTACTACTCTTTCATTTATTGACAATAAATATTCCAATGATAATGGGAAAAAAGAACTTGATTCCATTTTTGATAATGGGAGTGTTATTTTTAAGAATCCTAAGCCATCTTCTTTAACTACATCTTTAATTAATATGGTTTGTAGTAAAAAAGACGCTATTATACTTGACTTTTTTGGTGGTTCAGGGACGACTGCTCAGTCTGTACTTGAATTAAATTCTAAGGATGGCGGTGAAAGGCAATTTATCCTTTGCCAATTAAACGAAGTTACAGATACAACACCAAACGGAATTGCATATGACGTTACGGCAAAGCGTTTAAAGAGAATTATGACTGGCTGTTGCTATGACGGGACTAAAGATTTTAAGTTAGCCCGAGATGGTTTTATTCCATACAAAGAAAATTTGGATGTGTATGAAATAAACAGTGTTGCCAATTTTGAGAAAACCGAAGGTAAAACTGCATTTGATGTAATCGACGAAGAGCTTTACGGATTAAAGAAATTTGATTATTTGAAAGACAAAATACAATGGGTTTGTAACAGCTTTGAACCTACACAAATAATCATTGAAAGTGATGAGTCATATATCAAAAGGGAGAACGAATAGATATGCTTCAAGATGCAATTGATTTACAAAATAGAGCTGTTAACGAGTTATATTCTCTTTTACAAAATAGTAATTCAAAGAAAAACGAATTCACTTTTCGTGCTCCTACAGGAAGCGGAAAAACTTTCATGATGGCTGACTTAATAAATCGAATTATCTCTGCGAACAAAGATATAGTTTTTCTAATTTCCACTTTATCCAAAGGTAATTTAGCGGAGCAAAACTACGAAAAATTTGAGCAATATAAGAGTTCAGGGAAATTTCCTAATCTTAACACATATCTTATAAACACAAATATTAGTGGCGAAGAAAGTCTATTTATACCGACTACTTATAATATTTATTTACTGCCTCGAGATCTTTTCAAAAAAGGTGGTAGGTTAATGCAAGGTGCTATGCAAAATTTTTTAAACACGATGACGTTCAATCCTTTTTTAGGTGGTCTTGGTAAACGCTTTATTTTAATTAAAGATGAGTGTCACATTGCAACCAATAATCTCGACAGTATTTCTGATGAATACTTTGAAAAAATAATTAATTTCTCAGCTACGCCAAATTTAAGACGAGGACAAAATCCTGATGTACAAATTGCTGATGAAGAAGCAGTTAATTCATGTTTGATTAAAAGAGTTGTTCTTGGTGATGAAAACGACACTGTTGAAGCTGCAATAAATAAATTTGAAAGTATTAAAGATAACTATAGAAATCTATTAGGTGTAAATCCTTGCCTTATAATACAAATTTCAAATAAAGATAAAGCAGATTACGAACTAAACAATATTATATTTCCAACCTTAAATAAAATAGAGCATCAAGATTTAAAATGGATGCTTATTGTTGATGATGAAAAGAAATGTAACACGAACGATGTCTTCAAGGCTAAAAAAATGCCAGTAAAAAAATGGAAAGACTATGCAAAAGAAAATACATCGGGTATAGACATAATCATTTTTAAAATGGTTATAACAGAAGGATGGGATATTCCTAGAGCGTGTATGCTTTATCAAGTCAGAGATACAAAAAGTGATCAACTTGATGAACAAGTTATAGGGAGAGTAAGAAGAAATCCACGATTACTAGATTTTGAAAATCTAAATATTGACGCACAAAAACTAGCAATGACTGCATGGATCTGGGGCATATTGCCTATACGTAAAAAGAAAACATTTGCCGTTAAGCCTATTGATGAATACTATGATGTTAAAAGTGAAATATCAATAAAGACAACTCGTCTTAAGAATTTATCCAAGAAGGCAAATTTTTCAATAGATAGTTTTATCGCAACAAAAAATGAAGACGATAATTTCAAATCTATTTTTGCGTTATATAGAAGACTGATGCAATCGGATGAGCATGTAAAAAATATGTGCTATGAATATTCAAATTCGATTCAAAAATGGATCAAATTTACTTCCCACGTAGAGGAAATTGAAAACGAATCAAATAAATTTTTATGTGATTATTCAAAAAGCATGACTTTAAATGAAAGTGACACAGGAATAATTTTAAGTAGTCTTCCAATTGAATCTTATTACACCGATAACGGAAACTATTTACTTATAGATGATTGGCTTTGGAAAAGAAAAGATGGGCAAGTTAAGTTTTCTTTCGATAGTGAAGCTGAATGGGACTGGGCTTCAAGATTAAAAGACCTTACTTCTAAGATCAATTCAAATAAACAAACTATTGTGAAGTGTAGACTATTTGGCCGTAAAAATCCTAGATATGGTCAGCCAACATTACTTGACGAGCCAGAGCCAAAATATCTAAATGCTACAAATAAATTTTTATGGGCAAAAAACTACGTTTCAAACTCTGAGATTAAATATGAATATTATTTAAAAGGTAGTCATTTTTCTTATCCTGATTTTATTGTTAAAGATAGTTATGATCGAATTCATCTTTTTGAAGTAAAAAGTGTCAATATTTCGTCTGATGTTAATATTGATAGAGGCTCTTATATTGCAAAAGTAGCTGAGCTCAAAAAATGTTATAAAGAAGCATCTCGCTTAACTGGATATTATTTTTATTTACCAATAAAGAAAGATGATTCGTGGCAAATTAGCTGTTATTTTAATGGGCTTGAAAGCACGCTAACATTTGATCAATTTGTCCAATTAATATCAAAAAGGTGATTTAAATGTATTTGCAATTAATAAATAATGCGATAATTATAAATTTTGATGACATTATTGCTGATAAAAATCTTAATATTCATAAATTAGTAGTTAATACATTCAACACCTGGCAAAAGGGGCGAACTACGTATCAAAAGGAATCTGACACAAATATTGGCAAAATTGCTGAATTTGCGGTTGCTACTGCGTTTAGAATTTTTAATATACCTATTTATTATCCATATGATTCTTTTAGAAAAGATAATTTTAAATTACATGCCCCTTTTGATGCTCTTTTATGTGAATGTTTAGAAGATGATTTAGTAGAATTAATTAATAGTTCTGTCAAGAAAAATGGGCCTAAACTTAACGCTGAAGTAAGAAAACAAATTCGAAAATTTAATGCTTTCACTGTGGAAATAAAATCTACAAGATTAGCAAAAAAATATAAAGAAAGAGCTCATTTTGCTGATTATAACAACCCAAAAGAAGTTGAAAGTCTTTTTAGCGAATTAGAGTCGCTAGATTTTCTAACTTATCCGTTTTTCTTGAGAGAAGGGGATTTAAACTTTGAAAATTATTGTAAGTTTGTCAAGGATAAAATAGGTCTTAGCTCTATTGATAACGACTTGATAAAAGATGTTCTAAAAATAGAGAAAGAGAATTCTGATGATGTGTATATCAGAGTTTTTATAGACGAAGATGCTCGTAAAGCTATTATTATGGGCTGGGTTGACAAAAAAACTTTTTATGAAAATGCTAGTTTAATGAAATTAATAAAAAAAGGCAAATCTGAGAAGGCTTTATACTTTGTTTGTCCTTTAAGAATGGGAAGACCACTTGCTGACATTAATAGTTTGCTTATTTATTATCTAAATGAAGCAAGAGAAGGGGAAAAATAACTATGTCCAAGAGAAATGATGACTTTTTTGTTAAAAAGAAAATATGGTCTGAAACTAAAGATGCTCTTTTAGGCTGTTATTTGAAACCCTATCTTGAGAAAATTAAATATAGAAAAAAACCAATTTGTTATATAGATGCTTTTGCTGGCAAAGGCAAATTTGATGATGGGAAAGATGGATCTCCAAGAATTGCAATGAAAACAATAGATGAGTCTTTTGAACATTTTAACACAATTACAAAACCCATCATAAATTGCTACTTTATCGACGTTAATTATGCAAAGGACTTAAAAAATAATTTAATAGATTATGAAAAATATAATTTGCATGTAATCAATGGTACGTTTGAAGAAAATATTCAAAATATATTATTCAAAAATAAGGAAAGTTCCGTTTTTCTTTATATTGATCCATACGGGATTAAAGCTTTAAATGCTAAAGATTTTGTTAATTATGCAAACTATTTCAAGAGCATTGAATTATTAATAAATTTCAATTCTTATGGATTTTTTAGAGATGCATGTCGCGTTTTAAATGTAAAATTAAAAGACAATGCAATTAATCATATACTTAATATTTTAGAAGAATATGATACAACTCCGATTGATTCAAAAGATACATTAACCAACATTATAGGAAGTAATCAATGGGTTGATATAGTTTTAAAATACAAGGAAAATAAAATTAGTGCTGGAGAAGCTGAGAGAAACATAGCCGAACTTTTTTGTAACACCTTAAAAAATGGATATAAGTATGTTCTTAATATGCCTATAAGAAGAAAGGATGAAGAGGGCACTAAATATAGATTAGTTCATTGTTGCAATCATACTGATGGTTGCATTCTTATGGCAAATAATATGTATAAAAGAAGTTTAGAACATAGGAATGTAAGGCATGGTGGGCAAATGTCTTTCTTTGAATTTACAGTTGAGGATATGGCAATTGATGATAAGGAAATAAAAGAAAAGATAATAAAAGAGATTCCTGATGGCTTTATACATCTTAAAAATATTCTTGCTAATTTTTACACAAACAATGGGGTTTTATGCGACGAGAAAAAATTAATTTTATTTTTAAAAGAATTTGAAACAAACGGTGATATTGTTGTCGTAAGAGAGCCTGCCTTCACAGAGAAAGGAAAGCGCAGCAATTTTTGGTCTGAAAAAAGTGGAAAAGAGAAGCAGACGGTGCAAGTGAAAAGAGGTATGGCTTAATGAAAACGATAGAGAGAAAATCACTTCTTTATAAAACTGGAGTTGAATATGGCGACTATACCATAAATCATGTGCAAGGCTGTGCCCATGGGTGCATGTTTCCTTGTTATGCTTTTAACATGGCTAAGAGATTTGGAAATGTCAAATCTTATCAGGAATGGTTAGAGCCAAAATTAGTTATTAATGCCATTGATCTTCTTGAAAAAGAATTACCAAGATTAAAAGACAAAATTAAAAGTGTTCAGTTATGTTTTACGACTGATCCATTTATGTCTGATTATCCAGAAGTGGGGGAAATGACAATTCAAATTATAAATAAACTAAATGATTATAATGTTCCAGCTATTGTTTTAACAAAAAGTACCCTACCTCATGAATTAGCTAAACTATCGAGGATAAATCAATATGGTATAACACTTGTTTCCACTGATGAATCTTTTAGAGATAAATATGAGCCATATACTAGTAAATATGAAGATCGAATAAAAGCATTGAAGTACCTTCACGAAAGGGGATGTAAGACCTGGGTTAGTATTGAACCTTACCCAACGCCAAACATTAATAAGCAAAGCCTAAAAAAGCTGCTTAATAGGGTAAAATTTGTTGATTACATAGTTTTTGGCATGTGGCATTACAACAAGCTAATCTCTCAATATAAAGACCACAAGGCTTTCTATGATGAATGTAGTGAGACGGTCATTGATTTTTGTAAGAAAAACAATATAAGATTCCATATCAAAACTGGAACTTATAGTAAGGGAGAAAGCGATTTATTGTGAAGAAGAACAATTTTTTATCATATGTGCTGGACAACTATTACGATCAATTATACAAAGCACTGAGAAAATACATATTGAACAATCATGAGAGTCTGATTCTTGATAAGTTTGATGATGCCACAAAAATCGATGATGATATCGAGATCGAATTCAATGAAATGGGTGCTCATGTCGAACCAGCTGAAGCAAACAACATAGCCATAGATATCGTCATGATGCCGGATGTTCAAGTTTCAGTTTATCATTCAGGGAAATATAAATCCTACGAAAGCGAATTGGTGCGCTTAGGCAAGGTTATAATCGAATGCTCTGCTAAATTCGAAGAAACGATTCACGATTTTAATGTTTTGGACGTTTATGAGCATCAATATAAAAAATACGACAAACCATTTAACGGCGATTTAGTGCCAATCATCAGCAAAACAGAATATGATGACATAGCAACTGAATTTTTAATGACTTATTTTCCGTCAGCATTAAAAGATGACATACCAAACCCTTACAAGATAGTTAAGGCGATGGGATTGAAACTTATAAGAAGAAAAATTAACAAAGAAGATACGATTTTTGGCGAAATATTTTTTAAAAAATCTAAGGCTTCTTTTTATGATGCGTTTAACAATGAATATGTTGAGGAAGAAGTAGAAGCTAATACCATAGTGATTGATGACTTGGCGATGTGCTTTTATTCTTTTGGAACAATAGGCCTTACTATCATCCATGAGTGTTTGCATTACTATCTTCATAGAAGAGCTTTTATTTTTTCTCAAATTTACAACAAAAATATAACTAGAATAGCGTGTTCAATGAATGGAATTATTGATGCCAGTGATGACGATCGTTCCAAATGGATGGAAATACAGGCTAACGGAATTGCCCCCTGTGTTCTAATGCCGAAAGATTCGTTTATTAAAAATTACGAAACTGAGTTAATTGATGCACAGAGGCTATACGGCTCGAAATTTGAAAATTATGCACCTCATGTTATAGAGAATTTGGCTGAAAAATATGGAGTTACAAAATATGCCGTTAAGAAGCGCTTAATAGATTTAGGTTATAACAGCGCTAAAGGCGTATTTGATTATGCAGATAACGCATATGTCAAACCTTATTTATTTGCTAAGGATTCATTAAAGGAAGGGGAAACTTATACCATTTCTTTTAATGATTTATCTAAATCAAACTCAGCAAGTTTGCTGGCTTTGATGTTTTCTGGTGATTATCATTTTATCGAAAACCACTTAATCCTTAATGATAAAAAGTACATAACGGACGAAGGAGAATTAACGGATTACGCTAGGGTTCATCTTGATGAATGTGCCATAAAATTCAAAATAGTAGCTAAAGACAAGTCCTTTAATAATATTTCTTCGTCTTTTGTAACTTTTTGCTATTTGTGCCGCGAAATAAGAGAAGACATGACTTATGAAATTGTTTCGGTTAAAGCCCCAGAGAGTATACCTGACATTAAAAAAGCGAGGGAAGAATCGCAAGCTAGGATTGCTGGGATGATAAGAGAGATTTCGACATATAACACATTCAGAGAACTACTCGAGTATCTTATGAAAGAATTTAAGATGAATAAAGCTTCTCTTATTAGAAGAAGCAAGCTAAGTGAAAAGACCATATCTAGGTATCTCGATAAAAATAGCAAAGAAAAGCAATTTGATATAAGATGTATTGTTTCAATTTGCTTATCTTTTAACCTTCCTCCTAAGCTTTCCAATATTCTCATAAAATTTACTTGCGGAGGTATTAGAACAACGCCAGAAGGTGATGCGTTTAGGACTATACTTTGCTATATGTATGATAAATCGGTTGATGAAGCCAATCATTATTTGATAATGCAGGGCTTCAAACCATTAATAAAAATTGAAGAATAAATAAAAATTTAGACAATGGTGTCTATAAATTAGCCACAATTAAGGCTTAGAGGTATATCTCTAGGCTTTTTTTGTGGCTTTTTTCTACAGAATTTTTAAGGACAGGGGTGTCCTAACGGGTTTAAAAGATATCTTTTAGAATGATTTTAAGTCAGTTGCAACAGGCGAATTATTAATAAAGGTAGGTGGTTATATGCTAGAGAAAATTCCAGTCCCTGATGGCGGACCTGACGCATTAGAACCTGATTCTTATGATGCTGAAGGTCACTTAACAATTAATTCTTGGGAGCTTTTCAAAGAAGATGAATTAGCTCATGAATTAGACAACGAAGACTAGAGATACAAGTCTTAACAAACAATTTTTTCTGACAATAAGGGACATTAGACTCCGGAAAATCAATGTCTCCGATTCACATGTTGTCAGTTTTATAGAGGCAAAACTTAGGTGAATCGAGTTGCGCTTTCTGTTAGGCAAAGGCCGCAGTAAGCACTACATCATAAGTTTTTGCTCGCTGTGGCTTGCGCCTTCCAAACAAGAGGTGCAACACGGTGTATAACGATAATTATAACGATTTAATAAAGAAAGAAATTGACTCTTTTGCTGATGAGGCAGAAGAGCTAAATGAAGATGAAAAATACCATTGTAGTAATTTATCAGAAGTCGAACTTAAAACTCAGACTGACGAGAGAAACTACTACATTGAGCTTAAAGATGTTCATGGCAAAGTCCTAGATACTATCTATGTCGACCGCCATGATTATCTTCTCTACAAAAGACCTATATGGCGAGAATGGAAAAAAGAACAGTTAGAAAAGCGATGCCTTATACCTGCTAAAAATAGCGTTGGTTATAAGCGTTGCATGGAAGACTGCGAAAAGTGTCCATTTTGCAAAAGCGGTAAACCAGCATCACTTGATGCTATGAAAGCCGAAACTAAGTTTGAGCCTGCTGATGATAGTAGCCTCGATCCTAAAGAACTATCTCTTTTTAATGAAGCTAATAAATTACTGTGGAATGTAATAAAAAGCGTTTCAACAGAAGAGCAGTTTAAAAAGATTAAGCTCTATTTTAAAGAAGGCTTAACCTATCAAAAGATAGGAGATATTTACGGAGTTAGTCATAAAGCTATCGAAAAAGCTATAAAGACTGCTCTTGCTAAAGCTAAAGAAGAAATAAGTGAAGATGATTATTACTTTTTAGCTAAATACCTTTTGAAATAATTTTGTCATCAAGGTTCCAAAGATGAAAGTTTGCTTCCTTTTGTAAGTGTAAGGGTTAAGCAAATCCACAAGAAAGGCGGTGATTAAAAGTGAAAGAAGAAAATAAGAACGAACCAAACATGAATCCTATCCAAGAGTTCGTAAACTTACTGTCTTTACTTTCTAAAATCATCGTCCTTCAAAGTGGGAGCTTCCTTGCAGAAAGGAAAAATGACGATGAAGAAAAAAGAAATTCAAAAGATTGATGCTCTTTTAACTGAAATCATTGAGAAGGCTAAAGAAGCTAAAAGCCTATTAAATGATGGAGAAAAAGAAGCATCAGAAGAAGTGTTAGGTAAGGCAGAAGCTAAGACTGTCAAACTTACGCTAGAGGATGTTAGAAAAGTACTAATTGAAAAGTCTAGAGCAGGTAAGACTAGTGACGTTAAGGCTTTACTTAAAAAGCATGGTTCTAACAAATTGTCAGAGGTTAATCCAGATGACTATGAAGAACTATTAAAGGAAGCAGAGGGGCTTTAATTATGGCAAGTGAAATACACGCTAAGCTATCTGCTTCAGGTGCTCATATTTGGCTAAATTGTACAAAATCCCCTTCAATCTCAGCTAATTTTGAAGATATTGAGACAATTTATAGTCGTGAAGGAACTATGGTTCACTTGCTAAATGAGATTAGATTATGTGAGCTACTAGGAATCCATACCGATGAGAAATTGCCACAAGACTTTGAGTTTAGTGAAGACCTAAAAGAAGCAAGCGATGAGTACGTTAATTACATCATGGATTTAATCTCAGAGATTAAGCAAAGATGCAATGATCCTGTAATCCTAATCGAGCAAAAAGTGGACTTTTCAAACTTTGTACCTGAGGGATTTGGAACTTGTGATTGTTTGATTATAGAAGATGGAGTCATGCATGTAATTGACTACAAAAATGGGACGGGTATCAAGATCTCTTGTGAGAAAAATCCACAAATGATGCTTTACTCACTCGGTGCCTTAAATCTCTTCTCTTGCCTATATGACACACCAAAAATCTCAATGACTATCTTCCAACCTAGGATAGGCAATATCAGCACTTATGAGATGAGTAAAGATGAACTCCTAGACTGGGCTAATAACTTCTTAGCACCAAAGGCAAAGTTGGCATTTGAAGGTAAAGGGGAATTTGTACCTGGAGAGCATTGTAGATTTTGCAAAGCTAGGGTCAAGTGTACTGCTAGAGCACTTGAAAACCTTAAACTAGCTGCTTATGAATTCAAGACCGCTGACTTACTTACTGATGAAGAAATCGAAGAGATTATCGGTAAAACTGATGATTTAGTCGAGTGGGCTAATTCAATTAAAGAATATGCCTTGAATGAAGCATTAAAAGGAAAAAAGTGGTCTAGATACAAAGTGGTTGAAGGTCGTTCTAATCGTAAGTTTAGTAAAGAAGACGAAGTTGCCAAAATCGTAGAGGATGCTGGATATGATCCTTATGAGAAGAAACTTCGTAGCATTACTGAACTAACAAAGCTTCTAGGCAAGGCGAAGTTTGTCGAGCTATTAGATGAATTTGTCTATAAGCCACAAGGTAAGCCAACCTTAGTAAGCATTGATGATAAAAGACCAGAAATGAATCTAGCTGTTAATGATTTTAAAGATGAATAAAAGGAGAAAAATTATTATGAATAAACAAACTAAAGTTATTACTTCAAAAAATGTGAGATTTTCTTATGCTAATCTCTTAACACCAAAAAGCCCTGTTGAAGGAGCTGAACCAGTCTATAGTGTATCTCTTATTATCTCTAAAGATGATAAGTTTACTATCGATAAAATCAATAATGCTATCAAAGCAGCATATGAAGAAGGTGCAAATAAATTAAAAGGCAACTCTAAAGTTGTACCTCCTCTTGCTTCACTTAGAAGTGTCCTACGTGATGGTGATATTGATAAAGCAGGGGACGAAGCCTATAAAAACAGCTATTTCGTCAATGCTAAATCAAGAACAAAACCTGGAATCGTCGATGCTAATTGTGAACCTATCTTAAACCCAGAAGAAGAAATCTATTCAGGAATTTATGGTAGGGCATCAATTACCTTCTATGCCTATAACACTGGTATGTCAAAGGGCATCGCTTGCGGACTTAATAACGTTCAAAAGATAGCTGATGGCGAGAGACTTGGTGGTAAAGCTACAGCTGAAAGTGATTTTAGCAATCTAGAAGATGCTGACGATGACGAAGATTACTTATTTTAATTAGAAGTTTTAAGGGTGGTAGGAGGAAGCTCTTATCACCCTATTTGCTTATTAAGGGGTGAATTTATTATGCATAATTTGATAATAGATTTAGAAACATATTCAAGCACTGATATCTCTAAAAGTGGTGCATATAGATACGCTGAAGATAAAGACTTTGAAATCCTTTTATTTGGTTATAGTGTCGATTTTAACGAAGCAAAAGTCATTGACCTAGCAAATGGTGAGAAGATACCAGATGAAATAGTAGAAGCTATTTTAAGCGATAAGATAATCAAAATAAGTCATAATGCCGCCTTTGAACGTATTTGTCTTTCTAGATACTTAAGGCTACCATCACACACATATTTAGATCCTTCTTCATGGCGTTGCTCGATGGTCTATGCCTCAATGCTAGGCTTACCAAAGTCGCTTAAAGATATAGGGATAGTACTTGAATTAGATAAACAAAAACTTGATGAAGGAAAGGACCTCATTCGCTATTTTAGTGTTCCATGCAAACCTACTAAATCAAACAAGATGCGAACTAGGAATTTGCCCATTCATGATATTAGTAAATGGACCTTATTTAAGGAATATAACAAGCGTGATGTCGATAGTGAAGTAGAGATAATTAAAAGGCTAAGTGCGATTAAGGTTCCAGATTTTATTTGGAGAGAATATAGCGAGAGCGAAAAGATAAATGATAGAGGAGTTTTAATAGATAAAGACCTAGTAAGTAATGCAATTGATATTGCTGCAAAAACTAATGAAAATCTATTAAATTCCTTGCAAAATCTAACTAATTTATCAAATCCTAATTCAGTTACACAGCTTAAAAAATGGTTAAAGGAGCAAGGTTTAGAAGTAGAAGATCTAGGGAAAAAGAATGTTGAAGGTTTAATAAAATCTACTACAAATAACCTTATTTCTTCAGCGCTAGCCTTAAGGCTACAAACCTCTAAATCCTCAATTAAAAAGTATGAGGCAATGGAAAAATGCAAGTTATCTGACCAAAGAATCAGGGGAATGTTCCAATTTTATGGCGCCTCGAGGACAGGAAGGTTTGCTTCTAAATTCGTGCAACTTCAAAACCTAAGACAGAACCATTTATCTGATTTAGATGGTGCTAGAGAAATTGTCAAAAACGGCGACATTGAAGCATTAAACATACTTTATGACGATATACCAGATGTACTTTCTCAGCTTATAAGAACGGCCTTTATTCCTAAGAAAAACCATAAGTTTATAGTAGCTGATTTTAGTGCTATTGAGGCTAGGGTCTTGGCTTGGTATGCAGGTGAAACTTGGGTGCTTGATGCCTTTAAAAATGGTGAAGATATCTACTGTGCAACTGCTAGCAAAATGTATGGAGTACCTGTCGTAAAGCACGGCATTAATGGCGAACTAAGACAAAAAGGGAAACAAGCAAATTTGGCTTGTGGATATGGCGGAAGCATAGGTGCACTTAAAGCAATGGGAGCACTTGACGCAGGATTAAAAGAAGATGAACTTCAAGAGCTAGTCGATAGTTGGCGAAATGCCAATCCGCATATTGTTAAGTTTTGGTGGGATATAGATAAGGCTATAAGAACGGCCATAAAAGAACATAGAGAAGTTAGTTTATATAGGCTTTCCATATATTTTGATAAAGGTGTCTTATTCATAAAACTTCCAAGTGGCAGAGCTCTTGCTTATATAAGACCAAGAATCAGTGACATAAATGGTGACATTACATATGAGGGCATAGGAAATACCAAGAAATGGGAAAGGATAAATTCCTATGGTCCTAAGTTTGTTGAAAATATCGTTCAAGCTACGGCTAGGGACATACTTTGTAATTCTATTCATAACTTAAAAGCCTACGACATAGTGATGCATATTCACGATGAAGTAGTTGTTGAAGCAAGTTTAGACACTAAGTTAGAAGAGGTGACTTCACTAATGAGTAAATCACCTTCATGGGCTAGTGACTTACTTTTAAGAGCAGATGGATATGAGTGCAATTTTTATCAGAAAGATTAATTAAAGGAGGTAATTAATAATGGGTGAAAGAAAATATAGCATTGCGGTTGGAAATAGCTGTGAAGCTAAATTCTGGGCAAATGAAGAAGTAACTTTTGATGAGCTTTGCCAAAGATTATCAAAGACTAAATATACAAGCGAAACCATAGAGCAATATAAGCACTTTAATAAAGAGGAAAGAAATAAGGCTAAAGATAATGGTGGCTTTGTCGGAGGAAAGTTAAAAGGCACAAAAAGAGGTGTAAGTGAAGTTTTATTTCGCTCAATGCTTACCCTTGATTTAGATAAGGCAAAAGTAGAATTTATTGATAAATTCACTACAGAATCAAAATATTTATCTTGTTTATACACTACACATAGCCATACAAAAGAAGAACCTAGATGTAGGGTGATCGTTCCTTTAAGTAGGGATGTTACGCCTGATGAATATAATGCTATCGCTAGACTTTTTGCGTCTCAATTTGGGATTGAGCAGTTTGATGTTTGTTCTTTTAGAATAGCTCAATTAATGTTTTATCCAACTACTCCTAAAAACGGCGAGTTCATCTTTAAGAAAGTTGAAGGAGAGATACTTAATCCAGATGAGTTTTTAGCTGATTATCCTATGTGGCAGGACATTTCTACTCTTCCTTTAACTCCTGATGAACTACCTAAGAACAATGTTCAAAGAGGGAGGAAGAAAAAGGATCCTACTGAGCTAAAGGGGGTTATAGGTGCTTTTTGTAGAGCTTATACAGTTCAGGAAGCCATAGAGACTTATTTAAGTGATGTTTATGAGCCAACTGATAAAAGTAATAGATATAGCTTAAAAAGTGCCGATTCTAAAGGCGGCTTAATTATCTATGATGATAAGTATGCCTTTTCTCATCATGCTACTGATATTGCTTGTGGCAGAGAACTTAATGCCTTTCAACTAGTCATGTTTCATCTATTTGGTAGTGATAATAACGATGCTGTAAAGAAGATGAAAGAAGTAGCGCGTGATGATGAGCATGTAAGAACACAACTAATTTTAGATAATGGGGAATTCGATGAAGATGAAATAAATGTTGATAGTCAAAGCGAAAGTCCTATTGTTAGTAAAACTAAACCTGTAAAAGATTGGATATCAAAATTATCAATAGGAATTGATGGAGCAATTGAAAATACTTCAAAGAATTTAGAAATAATTTTAGAAAACGATAAGAATCTGCAAGGTTTTGCTTATAACGAACTATCTAATCGAGTTGAGGTTATTGGAAGAGTTCCTTGGGATAGACCAAAAGATAATAGGTTTTGGAGAGAAGCTGATGAATCACAGCTAAGGCTTTATATTGATAAAAAATACATTGAGTTTAAAGAGCGTAATTTTGAAGTCGCATTTAATTCTATTGTTGATAATAGGCGTTTTCATCCAGTCAGGGATTATCTAGACTCTTTGCCTAAATGGGATGGTGTTAAAAGAGTAGAAGAGGTATTCATTAAGTTTTTAAGTGCTGATGATAATGACTATACGAGAGCTATTACTAAAAAGATCTTTGCTGCCTGTGTAGCTAGAGCATATCATCCAGGGACAAAGTTTGATAGCATCCCAGTTTTAGACGGGGCTCAAGGCATAGGAAAGTCAACGCTTATTAAATATCTAGCAGGTGAGGAGTTCTTCTCAGATAACCTTTCTTTAACTGATATGAATGACAAAACCGCTGCTGAGAAAATACAGGGTAATTGGCTGATTGAAATAGGCGAACTTTCTGGTATGAAGAAAGCAGATATTGAAAAGGTTAAATCTTTTGTTTCAACCACCGATGACAAGTACCGTGCAAGTTATGGAAGAGTGGTAGAGTCGCATCCTAGACAATGTGTCATTTTTGCTACGGTTAATGGTGATGGCAGAGGTTATTTAAGAGACATTACAGGTAATCGTAGATTTTGGATTGTCAAATGCAATCAAACACTCCAAAAGAGAATGTGGGATGAAAATGATAAAAAATATAGAGATCAATTTTGGTCTGAAGCAAAAGAAATCTATGAAAGTGGCGAGGAGTTGTACCTTGAAGGCAATTTACTTGATATTGCGACTGATTATCAAAATGAAGCACTAGAGCAAGATGAAAGAGTAGGAATTGTAGAACAATATCTTAATAGGCTTCTTCCTAAAAATTGGCATGAAATGGATCTATATAAAAGACGTTCTTTTCTAAATGGTGATGATTTTATTTGTGAAAAAGGGACAATTCAAAGAACGGAAGTTTCAAATACTGAAATTTGGTGTGAGTGTTTTGGTAAATCACAAAGTGATCTAAAGTCTAGTGATTCTTATCAACTTGCTGCAATTATGAAACAAATAGGTGGCTGGGAAAGAACCTCAACAATTAGAAATTTGCCTATTTATGGAAGACAAAGAATATATAAAAAGAGATTAAATGCAAACACGAAACACAGTAAACACAACTAATTCTTATTAGACCGACAGTGAGAAATAAATAGGAATTATGTATTTATATAGGCGCGTATATAAATATAAGGAACTGGTCGTTGTAGTTGTAACTTGTGTGTCGATGTAAAAGGGAAGCAGGATTTAAAAATGAATGAAAAATATATAGAGCAGCAACTTATAAAGGCAGTTAAGAAAAGAAACGGCTTAGCATTAAAACTTTATTCACCTAGTTACATAGGTATTCCAGATAGATTAGTTCTCATCGCATTTGGTCATATTGGCTTTGTGGAAGTTAAGGCACCTAAAAAAATGCCAAGACCAATACAGGTAAAAAGGCATGAAGAGCTAAGAAATCTAGGATTTAAAGTCTATGTCCTGGATAAGAAAGAAGAAATTGAAAAGATACTTGATGAAATTGAAGGAGGAAGAAAAGATGGAATTTCAACCACATGAATATCAAAAATATGCCATACACTTTATTGAAAACCATTTAGAGAGTGCGTTGATTTTGGATGTCGGCTTAGGCAAGACGATTATTACTTTAACAGCAATTAACGATTTACTCTTTGACTCTTTTGAAGCTCATAAGGTTCTTATCGTTGCCCCTATTAGGGTTTGCATTAACACTTGGGTAAATGAGATTAAGAAGTGGGACCATCTGAAAGATTTAAAATTTTCTCTTTGTGTAGGTGATGAAAAAACTAGAAAAAGAGCATTAAGTGAAAGGTCAGATATTTATATCATCAATAGAGAAAATGTCGAATGGTTAATTGAAAAGAGTAAAGTTCGGTTTGACTTTGACACCATTGTTCTAGACGAGCTTTCTTCCTTCAAGAATGGTAAATCAAAAAGATTTAAAGCCCTTAATAAAGTAAGGCCTCTAGTAAAAAGAATCATAGGTCTAACGGCTACTCCTTCAAGTAATGGACTTATGGACCTATGGGCTGAATATAAACTTCTCGATAAAGGAAAGAGGCTAGGGAGATTCATTAGCAATTACCGACAATCTTTCTTTGAACCAGATAAAAGAAATCAAGAGATAGTGTTCTCATATAAGCCTCTACCTTGGGCGAAGAAAGCTATTTATAAGCTCATTGAGGACATCACCATTTCAATGAAGTCGATCGACCATCTAAAAATGCCACGTCTAATTATAAATGATTATCCAGTTGTACTAAGTGAGAAGGAATTTGAAATCTATGATGCCATAAGACAAAACTTCGTTTTGGAATTTGAGGATAAAGATATCACCATTGCTAATGCAGGTGTTTTATCTAGTAAACTGCTTCAAATTGCAAATGGAGGCATATACAAAAACGATGGAACATTTGAGTGGATTCATGATAAGAAGCTTGATGCACTTGAAGATATTATAGAAGCATCAAACGGAAAGCCTATATTAGTTGCCTATTGGTTTAAATCTGATTTGGAAAGGATCAAAAATAGGCTAAAGAAGATAAGAGATAAGACAGATATCTCTATTGAAATCTTGGATGAGCCAGAATCGATAGAAAAATGGAATAAAGGTGAAATAAATGTTGGACTTATCCATCCTCAATCAGCAGGGCATGGACTCAATCTTCAAGAAGGTGGGAATGTTCTAGTTTGGTTTTCACTAACTTGGTCATTAGAACTTTATCAACAAACAATCGGAAGATTATATAGGCAAGGTCAAAAGGCTAGTTCAGTAGTAGTGATAAGAATAATCGGTTCAGGAACTATCGATGAAGACGTCATTAAGGCACTTGATAAAAAGGAAAGAACGCAGGATGCCTTAATTGAGGCAGTAAAAGCCCATGTGAAAGGAGGAAATAGGCAATGAAACTAAAACTTGTACTAGATGAAATCAAAGACTTAAACAACAAAATTCATCAGGATAGAGGACTATTAAAGTTTTATAAAAGGCAAGCTGATATGATTCCTGGTCCTATCTATGGTGAAAAAATACACACACAGCCTAGTGGTAAAGCTCCTTTTGAGAAATGGATTATCAAAGCATTAGATAAAGAAAAGGAGATAAAAGAAGAAGAGGATTCACTTGCTGATCTAAAGCTTAAAGCTACTAATGCACTTGAAAAATTAGAAAATAAAGATATGGCACTTGCAATCATGTATAGGCATATCAGTTTTATGACTTATGATGAGATAATGTCGGCTATGTATGTTTCGAGAAGTTCGCTTTATAGGCTTCTTAATGAGGCTGAAGAAGTAATGAAAAGTCTTGATGCATAGATGTCGAGGCTATGTTAGAGTCGTTAAACCGAATTAAGGTGATTCAACATAGTCTTTTCTTTTTGTAAATTACGGTATGTTAGGCGCTACGTTAAATACGTTAGTTTTATTTAAGGTGATTTAAGGTAAAGACTTAAAAAGAGATTTTGTCTCAATTTGAGTAATACGTTTGATACGTTAGAAAATTCAAGCAAAAGACACGTAAAAGATTTTTTAAAAGACATTGTCTTAGATTTAAAATACCTTTAATACCTTGAAAGTCTTTAACGAGATAAGCAAAAGAAGACAATGTCTTTCTAGCTGTATACAAGGCTTAAAAGACAAAATCTTCAATAAAAATTGATGCTTTGAAAAATTGGAACACTCTGAAACACGGTGGAACGCTCTGACACATAGTGAAACATTGAAATAATATGTCAAGAGGGTAAAATGGTAGTATAGATAATTATATCTAGAGCAACTTATATTTTTGAGCCCATAGTGCAAATAGATGCTGTGGGCTTTTTTCATGCAAAGAAAGGAGAAATCATGAGTGGCTAATAGAAAAAATAAAAGAATCTATGGAACGGATATTTATAAAAATTGGGTTGAATCTGGAAAACTCCCTGAGGTATTAGCCTTTATCACTGAATGTGCAAAAAAACTTGTTTCACAAAAGGAAATGTGTCGAGTTTTGAAAATTAACGCTAATACATTCTCATCGATGAAAAAAGATCATCCAGATATTCAAGAAGCAATCGACAAAGCTAAATATGAGCTTAAAAAAGATTTAGCAAGTGCCATGTATAAAAAGGCAGTTGGATATGAAATGGTAGAAGAGGACCAATACATAGTTGATAAAGGTGGTCAACAAGTGAAAAAAGTTCATAGAACCAAAAAGCAAGTCGGACCTGACTATAAAGCGTTGACTTACCTTTTAACGAAACATTTTGGTAGGGAATGGAGCGAAAGATACGAAGATTTGACCTTTATGGCTGAGCAAAAAGAAAAAGTAAATGATGAAGAATGGCAAAGTGCTGATAGTGAAGATGAAGAAAATATCGAAACTGACGACGGTAATGTTTGCCTTTAATGGAGGAAAGTAAATGAGTGAACTTAGAATTGAATACATAGATATAAATAAAATTACTCCTTATGAAAATAATGCTAGAAAGCACCAAAAAGCAGATGTTGAGGCTATTAAGAAATCAATTGAGGCTTTTGGTATGAATGATCCTATTGGTGTTTGGAGTGACAAAAATATCATAGTGGAGGGACATGGCCGCCTCTTAGCTCTTAAGGAACTAGGGTATAAAGAAGTGCCTTGTATTAGACTCGACCAACTAACCGATGAACAAAGAAAAGCCTATGCTTTAGCTCATAATAAAACTGCTGAATTATCAGAATGGGACTTTGAAAAACTAAAACAAGAATTAGATGGCATTTCTTTAGATATGGGTGATTTTGGTTTTGAGGATTTCTCACTTGAGGATCTAGAAAATGTCAAAGAAGATGAATTTGATATAGATAGTGAACTTCAAAAACCAGCTTTTAGTAAGAAAGGCGATATATGGCTTTTAGGAAAGCACAGAGTAATTTGTGGGGATTCAACAATTAAAGAGACTTTTGCAAGGGTTTTAGATGGAAATAAAGTCAATTTGGTAGTTACAGATGCTCCTTATTTCGTAGATTTAGATAGTGCTAGTGGCAAAATTCAAAATGACAATCTTAAAGGTAAAGAAGCCTATGAGTTCTTACTTAAAGCCTTTACTAATCTAAAAGAAATCATGCGTGAAGATGCTTCTATCTATGAGTTTTATGCGACTAGTCAATCTAGGATATTTTATGATGCCTTTGAAGATGCTGGCTTTAAACTTGGAGCATCACTTGTTTGGCGAAAAGACCATACACCTTTAATGAGAACGGACTGGAAGTTTAATTTTGAGCCAGTAATCTTTGGTTGGAGAAGAGACGGAAAGCATCACTGGTATGGTGACCAAAAGCAGAAGGCTTGCTTTGACTTTGCTTCTATTAGAAATTCAACTACGGAAGGGTGGAATCATCCATCAAGTAAACCTGTACCATTAATTGCTTATCTTGTAGCTCAAAGTTCTAAACCTAAAGATTTAGTATTTGATGCTTTCTTAGGTTCAGCTTCAACACTTATTGCGTGCGAGCAAACAAATCGAACTTGTTATGGTATTGAACTCGAAGAAAAGTTTGTAGATGTAGCGGTAAAAAGATATATCGCTCAAGTTGGTAAAAGTGATGAAGTCTATGTCCTAAGAGACGGAGAGAGGATAAGGTATCAAGACTTAAACATTGAAGAAAATAACACTGGAGCTTCGGCTCCTTTTTAATTGAAAGGAAAAATAATAATTATGAATAAATATGTAACTTGTGAATCAGTTTTTAGAGGCCATCCTGATAAGTTATGCGATCAGATTAGTGATGCCATATTGGATGAATATTTGCTTAAGGATAAAGACTCAAGAGTAGCGATTGAATGTTCTATCAAGGATAACCTAGTCATTATCTTTGGAGAGGTTACCTCTAAAGCTCATGTGAATTTAGAAAAGGTAGCTAAAAGAGTTTTAAGAGATATTGGCTATTTTGATAATTTTGTCGTCATTACTAAAGTATCTACTCAGTCTTGGGATATAGCAAAAGGTGTAGATAAACTTGGAGCAGGTGATCAAGGGATCATGTATGGCTATGCCACTAATGAAACAAAAGAGTGCTTACCGCTTCCTTATGTGGTTGCTAGAGATATTTCAAAGGCAGTAGAAAACATCAGAAAAGAAAAATATATGGATGTTCTTATGCCTGATGGTAAGTGCCAAGTGACTGTTAGATATGAGGATAATAAACCTAAAGATATCAAAACAATTGTGGTAAGTGCTCAAACTAAAAAAGGAATAAAACTTGAAGAAGTAAAAAGAATCATTAAAGAAGAAGTTTTAATTCCTTTACTTGGTACCACGCTTGACGGAATTGAGATTTTAATTAATCCAACAGGAGCGTTTTTTAGAGGCGGTCCTTATGCTGATAGTGGACTTACAGGAAGAAAACTTATGGTCGATACTTATGGCGGAGTTGCTCATCATGGCGGAGGAGCCTTTAGTGGTAAGGACTATACCAAAGTTGATAGAAGCGGTGCTTATTATGCGCGATTTGTCGCTAAGTCAATTGTAGAGGCTGGGCTAGCTGACAAGTGTGAAGTGGCTGTTTCTTATTCGATTGGTGTAGCAAGTCCAATAAGCGTAAGCATAGATACTTTTGGCACAGGAAAACTTAGTGACGATGAACTTTTAAAACTCATTAATGATCACTTTGATTTCTCGGTAGGCAACATCATAAAAGAACTTAAATTAAAGGATATCTCTTATCAAAGACTAGCGGAATATGGTCACTTTGGTAATGACATTTATCCTTGGGAGAATGTAGATGGAAAAGTCAGTGAGCTCAAGAAGGCTACAGCCAAAGCGTCTACATAACTTCTATAAGTCAGATGTTTGGCACAAGGTAAGGGAAGAGGTTATCTTAAGAGCAAAAGGAAGATGTGAAGTCTGTGGAAAGCCTGGGACGGAGGTCCATCATAAAATTCACTTAACGCTTGATAACGTAGATGATCCATCGATTGCTTTAAACTTGGATAACCTTCTCTTGCTTTGCAAAGAATGCCATAACAAGATACATGGTCGTTTTAATGGTAAGTTACCAAAATACAAATGGAATGAAGATGGTGACTTAGTTGAAGTTAGGGAGGACGGAAATAGATGAAGAAGTTTTTATTTTATTTAGTGCAATGGACTTGGGGAATCATCCAAAACTTACTAGGATTGATTCTCTTTTTATTTTTAGCAGTAAGAAATCATAGAGTGTTTCACGGAGCAGTGATTACTACTTGGAAGCTAGGTAGTTCACTTAGTTTAGGGATGTTTATCTTTACTGCTAGACCATATGACTTAAAGCTCATCAAACACGAATATGGACACACAGTTCAAAGCTTAATTTTGGGACCTGTTTGGTCATTTGTGATTGGCTTACCAAGTCTTATCTGGTGTGGATGTTTTAGTAAGTATAGAGAGAAGAATAACATCAGCTACTATTCTTTTTATACTGAAAGCTGGGCTAACAAACTCGGCGAAAAATATAAATAATTGTTGCCTTAACCCTCCCCCCCAGGTAGCCTTTAAATTATCCTTGGGGTACCGAGCAAGGGGGACTCACGAAAAATACGAGCCAAATATTTTGAAAATCTGAAAATCTCAAAAATTGAATTAAATCGTTTCTTTGTAAAAAAACTTATTTTTGCAGTGTTTTTTGCAAGTTTAATGATAATTTTAACATTCTTTAAAATACTTAAAAATACCTCAAATATGTAGTTGATATCGTGTGTTTTTAGAGTGATTACTATATGTGCGAAGGGTAAAGAAATACACCTTCAAGGAGGAAAAACACGATGACAAAACAAGAGATTAAAAAGGAAATCTTAAAGGAAGCTCTTAACTACCTTAAGAACAAAAAAGCCTATGATGAGAATCCTTGTGAAACTAGTGAAGACGATATGAAACACATGCTTCAAGAGGATGCTTACCTCTCATCAATGGAAAGAATGGAAGAGTTATATGAAGAGCTTATAAAGGAGAGTAAGTAAGATGTTTAAAGAGAAGTTTGGCATTGAAATTGAGTTTACAGGTATCACTAGAAATAAAGCTGCAAAACTAGTCGCTGAATACTTAAACGGAACAGTTAGTGATGCTCGTGATTATTACGACACTAAGGTAATAACTGCACCTGACGGAAGGAAATGGAAAGTAATGTATGATGGTTCCTTAAGATGTCAGACCAAAAGAAATGGCGAAATCATAAGTGCTTCAAGAGATTATTCATGCGAGTTAGTTAGTCCAATTCTTACTTATGACGAGGATATAAACACACTCCAAGAATTAGTAAGGATACTTAGAAAAGCAGGAGGTCTAACAAATTCAAGTTGTGGTATTCACGTTCATTTAAATGGTGAAGATCACGATGTTAGAAGCATTAGAAACTTCATCAACATTGTGGCTAGTAAAAATGATCTTCTTTATAAAGCCTTAGAAATCAAACAAGAGAGAATGAGGTTTTGTAAGAAGATGGATGAACACTTAGTAAACACGATTAATAAGAAGCATCCTAAAACAATGTCTCAACTCGCTGATATTTGGTATGAAGGCTACTACGGAAATAGAAACACACATTATCACGATTCTAGATATCACTTCCTCAATCTTCATTCATTCTTTACTGGCAACCACACAGTTGAACTTAGAGGATTTAACTCCGAACTTCATGCTGGAAAGGTTAGAAGTTATATCGTTCTTGCTTTAGCTCTTAATCACCAAGCCTTAACTCAAAAGTGCGCTTCAAGTAAAAAGCCTCAAGTTGAAAATGAGAAGTTTGCGATGAGAACCTACCTTAATAGATTAGGACTTATCGGTGATGAGTTTAAAAATTGTAGAGAGCATTTGATTCACGCTCTTGATGGATGTTCAGCATGGAGATTTGGTTCAAGAGAGGCAACACAAATAGGAGGAGCTAGATAATGAAGAAA
>CALVJL010000006.1 GCA_944332075.1 uncultured Bacilli bacterium | reverse complement strand
TAAAGTAGAGAATTAATTTTTCGCCTTATTCCCTAGGGAATATATGCTTTTAATTATTTTCTTTGTCTACTTTAGAAAGATCATATCATCGCTGCAGGTTTTTTATTACTTTTTTTCGTCTTTTATGACTTCGAACATTTCTTTAGAATCTTTTTTACTCGCGTTAGCTAAAATATTACAAACCTTGATAGTTAAAACTCTTTCGCCGAGAGTTAAACAGAGAATATCACCTTCATTAACTTCTGAAGATGGTTTAGCAACTTTTGAGTTAATAGTTACTAATCCAATATCGATGATTTCCTTTGCTAATGTCCGTCTTTTAATAACTCTAGATAATTTAAGATATTTATCTAATCTCATAATGACCTTCCTAAAGGGTATTGATAAATGCCAAGATGCTAATTAAAGCATCGATGTTATCTTTACTCTTTTTTAATTTTAAAGTAATTTCTTGAGAATTGAATTTTAAAGATAAAATTTTTTGATATTTGCTGAGCTTTTCATTTAATTCCCGAGCCACGCCGGTCTTTTTGGTAATGTCTTTACTCAATACAATGACGATATCATCTTCTTCATAGACGCTTTTAATATTATTAGATGAAGACAGAATATCAATTCTTCTCTTTAAAATAATCTTTTCAACTTCTTTTGGAATTCGTCCGTAGATATCACGAATTTTCCTTCTAAATATTTCGATATCTTTGATGCTCTTACAATTTTCAATCTCTTGATAAAGAGCGATTTTGTCGCTATCTAAAGCATAGCTAGAAGGAATATATCCTCCAACTGAGATATTAGTTGTAAGAATCTTTTTCTGTTCTTTACTCTTACCTTTTTTCTCGCTGATAACCTCGTTAAGAATATCGATATACATATCCATTCCTAAGGAATTGATATAACCTGATTGCTCAGGTCCTAATAAATCTCCACAGCCGCGGATTGATAAATCTTTTTCAGCAATTTTAATTCCTGAACCGAGTTCAGTAAATTCTTTAATTGCTTTTAATCTTTCTTTGCCAACTTCTGTCAAATTATCTTCATTATTATAAAACAAATAAGCGTAAGCAACTCTTGTCGATCTTCCAACTCGTCCTTTAATTTGATAAAGCTGACTTAATCCGAAATGATCAGCATTTTCGATAATAATCGTATTAGCGTTAGGAACATCTAAACCAGCTTCAACAATTGATGTGCAGACGAGAATATCTATTTCACCTAAATAAAATTTATTCATGACTAAATCGATATCGTTTTTATCCATTTTGGCATGGACACCTCCAATTCTCGCAGAAGGTAAAAGCTTTTTTATTTTATTAGCCTTGGTATTGATATAAGAAACAGAGTTAAAAAGATAATATACTTGGCCACCGCGGGCTAATTCTCGAGCCATAACTTCTTTTGTTAAAGCTTCCGAAAAAGGCGAAACATAGGTTTGAATTGGCATTCTAGCATGCGGAGGGGTGTTTAAGGTAGAAAGATTTCTAATACCTAATAACGACATTTGTAAAGTACGCGGAATCGGCGTAGCTGTTAAAGTCAAGACATCAATATTTTTAGAAATTTCTTTGATTCTTTCTTTGTGCTCAACTCCGAAACGCTGTTCCTCATCAATGATTAATAATCCTAATTTAGGAATGATGATATCGCTTGATAATAAGCGGTGTGTTCCGATAATCAAATCAATTTTGCCTTCTTTTATTTCTTGAATGTAATTATTTTGCTGAGAAAGAGGGACAAAGCGAGAAAACATCGCAATTCTAATGCCGAATAAAGAAAAGCGTGAAGAAGCTACTTCGTAATGCTGCTTTGCTAAAATGGTGGTTGGACAAAGCAAAGCCACCTGTTTTCCGGAGGCTATCGCTCTAAAGGCCGCGCGAAACGCGACTTCTGTTTTGCCAAATCCGACGTCTCCAGCTAATAATCTGTCCATCGGATGTTCTTTTTCCATATCGCTATAAATGTCATGTATAGCTGTTTTTTGGTCGCGGGTTAATTCATACGGGAAAGCTAATGCGAATTCTTTTTCAAGTTCTTGATCGCCTTTTAATGGTATGCCGGGTATCTTTTCTCTTTCGGCATATAAAGCGATAAGCCTTTCAGCGAGATAGTTAACTTGCTGCTTGATTTTGCTTTTAACATTCGACCAATCTTTTCCGCCTAGTTTACTTAAACGCGGCTTGACACCTTCTTGAGAAATGTATTTCCTAATTGTTGAAAATTTAGCTAAAGGAATATAGAGAACGCTATTGCCGGCATAAAGAATTTTTAAATAATCTCCGAGTTCGTCATTTGCATCTTTAATCGTGACTACACCTTGATACTGACCAATTCCGTTTTGCTCGTGGACGATATAATCGCCAATTTTTAATTCATCAAATGTATTAATAATTTGCGCTTTTTTAAATCTAGAAGAGAAAATTGTTAAATCTTGATGATAGGAAAAAATTTCTTTTTTAGAAAGAACGAGAAGTTTTTCATCATCACAGATAAAACCCTCTTTTAAATCGTCTTCGACTAATTGAACTTTATTATCAATGTTTTCGTAAGTATATTCTTGATCATGTGAAGATAAGAATTCTTCATATGATGATAAGTACTTTTTATCTAAACAGATAATAACTTTATAGCCTTTATTTAAATAAGCTTTGATTAAATCGAGAGTGGCTAAAATGTTTTTAGCATAAAAAGGAACAGCTTTTAAATCTAAAGTAAAGTTGTCTTCATCAGTATCATAGTAAGAATAAGTGTAAATTATGTTTTTATATTTTCGGATTGTTTGAAACAAATCGAGGTCGTAACTATCTTCTTTTAAGGCTAATCCGTTTTCGTATAGTTCTTGATTATACTTACGAAAATCTTCTTTTTTTATATCCGCGGCAGTTAATACTTGATCGTATTGATAAATAAAAACATTATCGATATCTAGATACGAGAAAAAAGAATAACCATCATTGAAAAAATAATGATAATACTTATAGTATTGTTCACTTAATGGATGTTCTTGCAAATATTCTAAATCTGATAGAACAATCTTTTTAAGCTTGTCTTGAAGGAAAGAAGAAAGGTTATTTTTATCTTCGTTTAGTTTCTTTAGAATACGAGTTTTGGCTTCTAAAAAATCTTCTTTGTTGATTAATAAATCTGAAGAAGGGAATATTTTGATTTCATCAATTTCTTTTAAAGATAGCTGAGTTTCAATATCAAAATAACGAATTGATTCAACTTCTTCATCAAAAAATTCGATACGAATTGGTTTTTCTTCATTGATTGGAAAAATATCGAGAATATCACCTCTGACAGCAAATTGTAAGCCTTGATCAATTTTGTTAACGCGGGTAAACGATAAAGATGAAAGTTTATTGATAATTTCATCTAGAGAATAATTTTCGCCTTTTTTTATCAAGAGCATATTATCTTGATAGAGCTTAGGTGAAGGTAAATACCGATTAAAAGAAGATGGATGAGTAATAATTATTTTCTTATGATTATTAAAGAGCGAATTAAGAACATATAACCGCTGGGAAAGCATCTCGCTTGAAGAGGCATATTGGTTTTGGACATATACTTCATCAACTGGGAAAAGAAAACAATTTTCTTCACCGATTAATAACGATAGCTCTTCGTAAATATTTTGAGCAACATAGAGATTAGGAGCTAATATTATATTATTTTCAGGATTCTCTAAAAATCTTAAAGCTAAAGCATAAGAAAACGATATTTCGCTTTGAAAAACGAAATGTCCTTTATTTTCTGAAAGATGTTGATTTAAAAGTTTATTGTTTAGATAAGAAAAAACTTTATTCATTTAGCACCTGCTTAAAGCGTAATGAAAACCTTTGGTTAATATTTCTTCAATTAAAGTAACAGCCTTATCTTGAGCTTGGTCGATTAATTTTCTTTCTTCACTATTTGGTGCAGATAAGACATAATCAACAACCGGAATAGCTGGACGGCCAATGCCAATTTTGATTCTCTTTATTTCTTCGCTATGCTGCATTTGAATGATACTTTTCATTCCATTATGTCCCCCGGCGGATCCTTTTTCTCTTAGGCGTAATTTTCCTACTGGAGTATCCATATCATCAAAAATCACAACGATATTTTCGTTAGGAATTTTATAAAAATAACTGAGTTCCATTACTGATTGACCGGATAAATTCATAAACGTTAATGGTTTCAGTAAAATGACATCTTCATTATTGAATTTTGTCTTAGCATAAATCCCATGAAAATCGTCTTTGTTAAGATCGATATTCCATTTCTTAGCTAATTTATCTATAACCTGGAAACCCATGTTATGACGAGTATTTTGATAATTGCTTCCAGGATTTCCTAAACCGACGAATAAATACATAATGACCTCTTTTCTAAAACATTATAGCAGTTAATATAATTGACGATAAATATTAAAAAATCAATAAATGATTTATAAATGAAAAAAGGCAGATAAAAAGCGAAACTAGATAGTTCCGCTTTTAAAGGAGATTTATTTGTTTTCAGCTTTCTTTTTTGCAGCCTTCTTCTCTTGCTTTCTAACTTTGCCAGCTTTGAAGAAGTGATTTAATCCTTTGAAGAATTTGCCGTTGAACATGATAATTAATCCATCTAATTGTCCCATCGACATAATTCCTCCCATCTTGGAAAGATTTCTCATTGGTTGATGGAATACACCCATAACTAAAGTGTTAGCGGTTGAGTGCTGTCCGAAGAAGTTAAGGAAGTTATAAGCAAAGCGCAATGCTCCGGCGAAGAAACGACCTGTCCAACCGCGTGAGTAGCGAAGTTCCATAACGGTGGTGTTATAGTCGACAGTTTGACGATGTTTCTTTCCTTTAATGATATTAGGTTTAATATTTCTGCCTAATAATTTTTCAAATTCTTGATCTGGAATAGCTTTGATATCTAAAGCTAAATAACCAGGGAATTCACTCTTATCGTAAGGTAAATTATCAGTTGTTCCGTCAACATGGATAATTCCTTGTAAGCGAATATCTTCTAATGAAGCGTCGACTGAGATTAAATAATCGCCGTCTTCAATTTCAAATTTATTTGTTGCAGTGTTGAAGTAACGGAATGTTTTATCATCAAATGGAATAGTGACTTCTTTTTCTTCTCCAGGTTTTAATTCAATTTTCGTAAAACCTTTTAATTCCTTGTTAGGTCTAAGAATAACTGAGCCTGGTAAGGAAACGTACATTTGAGCGATTTCTTTTCCGGTGACAGAGCCAGTATTCTTGATTGTAAATTTAATACCGTCTTTAGAAATTTTTAAATTATCATATTGGAAGGTTGTATAAGATAAACCATAGCCAAACGGATATTTAACTTTAACGCCTTTAGTATCGAAGTAACGATATCCAACGAAAATAGATTCTTTATAATCAATAAATTCATCATGGCAAGGGAAGTTGAAACTAGATGGAACATCTTCATATTTAATTGGATAAGTTTCTGCTAATTTACCTGATGGGTTAACATCACCATTTAAAATCTTAACGATTGCACCTGCACCGGCTTGGCCAGGTAAGTATGTATGTAAGATAGAATTAATCTTCTTATCATCAAACGGCATTTCAACAGCAGAACCGCATGCTAAGAGAATAACCATCTTTTTGTTAAGCTTCTTTAATTCTTCAATTAAAGCTAATTGATTTTCTGGAAGATTCATATTTGGACGATCAAGTCCTTCGGCTTCAGAGACTTCATCAAGTCCGATGAAGACAACTAAAGTATCTGCTTTCTTAGCTAATTCAACTGCTTTCTTCATCAAAGATGTAGATTTCTTACCATAACGATTAAATCCTGGTTCGAAACCGATAAAGTTAAATTTGAAATCTTTTGATAAACCGATTAAAGAATCAACCTTTGTAGGGTTAACGATTGATGAACCAGCACCTTGATAACGCGGTGTCTTAGCAAAATCACCAATAATAGCAACTTTGTCAGTTGGTTTTAAAGGTAAAGTACCATCATTCTTTAATAATACCATGCTTTCTTCTGCACATTTTTCGGCATAGGCATGATGTTCTTCTTTATCAAATGGTTTTTTGTTTTCAAATGCTTTAGTAGTATCAAATACAATTGTTAAGAGTTCATCAACGCGTTCGTTGAGAGTGTTTTCATCAAGAGTGCCATTTTTGAGAGCTTTCATGATTTCTTTTCCTGATTCTCCACCAGAAGATGGCATCTCTAGTGCATTAGTGGCTTTAATACCGGCAACGCGGTCATTACATCCGCCCCAATCGGTAACAATAAATCCTTGGTATCCCCATTCTTTTCTAAGAATATCTACTAATAAGTGCTCATTTTCATTTGTATATTGACCGTTTAATTTATTGTATGATGTCATCAAAGATTTTGTGTGACCTTCTTTTACAGCCATTTCAAATGAAGTTAAGTAAATTTCTCTTAATGCTCTTTCATCAACGATTGAGTCATAGGACATTCTTCTCTCTTCTTGGTTATTACAAGCAAAATGCTTAATGCATCCAGATATTCCATTTTCTTGAACGCCTTGGATATAAGCAACAGACATTTTTCCTGAAAGATATGGATCCTCTGAGAAATATTCAAAGTTACGTCCGCAGAGAGGATTACGCTTAATATTTGTTCCTGGACCTAAAACGACGCTGACATCATTGAAGACTGCTTCTTGTCCAACTCTTTCTTCAATTCCTTTTCCTAATTCTGGATTCCAGCTATTAGCCATTGTTGCAGCAGGCGGGAAACATGTAGCAGGAATAGATGGGTTTAATCCTAAGTGATCAGCTGAAGCTGCCTGTTTTCTTAAACCATGTGGACCATCGGATAAGAAAATTGACGGAATGCCCAAACGGTCAATATTGACGGTTTGCCAGAAATCCTTACCCGACATCAAAGAGACTTTTTCTTCCAAAGTCATTTGATCAATTAAATTTTTATACTTCATCTTAGACCCCCGAAATGGCGCAATAAACGCGCTCAAAGAAATATATGAATTTGTTATTCATTCATATTTCATTATAACCGCTTACATTAAATAATGATAGAAAAAATACGTGAAAAAAAGTTACATCGATATTAAAAAAACTCATTATTTTGCTTTTGACAACATGTGCTCAAAAATTGATGTTTTATGTCAAAATAATTGTCTTTATAGTTAATAAAATGCTTAAATTAAAAATTGAAAATAAATATGTGAACTAATAATTGTCTATAGAGATCAAAATAAAATAATAAAAAAGTGAATATTTACTTATTTATTAATTAAAATATTTTTCTATTTAAGATATTCTTTTTTTTATATTTTTATATAATGAAAAAGTACGAGAGAGGTTTATATGAAATTTTTATTAAAAATATTACAAGGTGGATTAATTGGTATAGCGATGGTTATACCTGGTTTTTCTGGGGGAACTATTGCTGTTTTAGCAGGCATTTATGATGAGCTTATTGAAGCTATATCTGGATTTAGAAAGCATCCAGGTCAATCAATTAAAACTATTTTACCAATTTTTATCGGAGTAGTTTTATTTGCTTTACTCTTTATTTTACCTATCACTTGGGGAATTAATCATTATCCTTTTGTGACAGTCAGTTTGTTCGCTGGATTATTAGTTGGTGGGTTGCCTTCTTTTTACGAAAATATTAAAGGCAAAAATACACCTGTAAATATTACCTGTATGATTGTCGGTATTTTGCTTGTCTTAGCGTTAACTATTCCATCTTTATTTACTGGTGGAAAATATGTTTCTTTAGTATCCGCGCCGTGGTGGATGTATTTATTGCTTATTATTATCGGTGTTATTGCTTCGACAGCTTTAGTTGTCCCTGGCATTTCCGGATCGATGTTTTTGCTATTAATTGGTTTTTATAATCCAATTATGGACATGTTAAAAGGATTTTTTGCTTCACTTGGCTCAGCTTTAGGTATATCACTTGATTTAGGATTTTCAAGTAATTTTATTGGTGTGATTAATTCATCGTTTATTATGCCTTCATTCTTGGTTTGTTTATGCTTTGGAATAGGTATAATTATTGGATTTGTAATTATTTCAAAAATAATGAAATTTCTTTTAACTAAATATAGAGATGCAACGTTTTTTGCTATCTTTGGATTTATTGCAGCTTCATTGTTTGGCATTTATGCCGATAAAACATACTATGTTTCATTAACTCCAGTTCAAATTTCTTTAGCTCTTGGATTTTTTATCATCGGATTCCTTGCAGCTTATTTTGCTTTGCTTTATGCTGAAAAAAAGCAGAAGAAAAATGCTGTGCCTTTAAAAGAAACAGCACAAGAGGATAAGTAATGTTTTACACGGATAACTGGATTTCAACTTGGGTTTTAGAAAATATCACTTCGCAAAACGAATTTATTGCTAGAATTGCGAAATTTTTGTCAGAGATAAATTCGTTTGGACAAATGTGGCTTTTATTAGCTATTGTTATTACAGTTGTCTATTCAATAAGAAAGAAAAAAGCCTCACTTTATTTAATCGTTGCTATTATTCCTGTTTGCCTTATTTGGGCTCTTTCGGAATATGGATTAAAAGAATGGGTTGGCAGGTTAAGACCTTATCAAGAAATTGAAGGATTTACCGCGATATATGATTTAATTAATTATAAATATCCATCAGGTGCTTCTTTCCCATCCAACCATACTTTAGTTTCTTTCGCTGCAGCTTTTATCGTTTTTAAATTTGATAAAAAACTTGCCCCATATGCTTATGTATTAGCTATTTTAATCGCATTAAGCCGTTTAGTATTAGGAGCTCATTACGCAAGCGATATTATTGCCGGTATGGGTTTAGGAACTTTAGCAGGTGTTATTGCTTCTTTAATCGCTGATAAACTTTCACCTAAAGTAGATAACTTTATTAACTTAAAAATAGAAAATAGGAAAAAGAAAAATGCGACTAGATAAATATCTTGCTTCCGCGGGCAAAGGAACGCGGAGGACTGTTAAGGAATATATAAAAAAGGGACAAGTTACCGTTAATGAGCAAATTGTCCGCGATGATAGTTATCAAGTTGATGAAACAAATGATATAGTTACCTTATTTTCGGAAGTGGTTGATTATCAAAAGTTTTATTATATTTTGCTAAATAAACCAGAAGGCTATGTTTCAGCGACAACTGATAAAATATATCCTCCTGTTACAGATTTAGTTAGCGAATATGATTTTGCTAATATCGTTCCTGTTGGGCGACTTGATGTTGATACAACCGGGGTATTACTATTAACAAATGACGGACAACTTAATCATCGATTATTAGCTCCAAAGTTTCATGTTGATAAAACCTACTATATTGAGACTGATTTTCCAATTGATAAAAAAATGATCACGGCTTTTAAAGAAGGTATTATTCTTGACGGAGAAAAAACTCTTCCTGGCGATTTAGAAATAATTGATGAAAAGAAAGCCTATTTAACAATTCATCAAGGAAAATTTCATCAAGTAAAAAGAATGTTCCAATATTTCTCTTTAAAAGTTCTAACTCTCGACAGAGTTAAGTTTGCTTTTTTAACTTATGAAGGATTAAATCGCGGGGAGTATCGCTTATTAAACAAAGAAGAAATTCGCGAATTAAAAAAACTTGCTAAACAAGAAGAATAAATTATTTTTTACTATCATCTGCATTTGATAAAATCAATAATGTAGGTGATTTTTTTATGATTTATAATTTAAAACTTTTTGATTATTCTTTAATGAAATTTTCTTTGTCCAGAGACATTGATGGAATATTAAACTGCCATATTATTTCCGTTAATGAAAAAAGAAAAAATCTCTTACCTCTAGGATTAAAAATAGAAGATTCTGCATTATTAGAATTTTTAAAACGCAGGTTAACGCATAACCGAGAATATTTTGATAGTTTTTTAAGTTATTTTAATGTCGATAAAACCGAAATTGAAAATCTAATTTTAATCAGTAAAGGACTTTCATTAAATGATTGTTATTGGATTGCTGAAAAAGAAGATAAAAGTCGTTTTAAAGATATTAATCTTTATGACAATACTTTCAATAAAGATATTAGCAAATTAGCTTTTAATGGATTTGGAAAAAGACATTTTAAAACAAAGTTTTATCTATCACCTGAATTTACTTTAGAAGGCATGATTAGAAAATGTTATCGAAAACAAAATAATCAAATTGTTCTTTGTAAAGGTGGAACGATTGGTTATATCAATTCCGGAAGAGAGCCATATATGGAATTTTATGCATCCCAAGTAGCTGATCAACTATCTCTTCCACATGTCGGTTACGAACTAAGAAAATATTCTAATTCCGTCTGCAGCGTCTGCAAACTTTTTACTTCCAAAAAATATGGTTTTGTACCGATGTATCGTTTTTATATGTCGAATGATTATAGAAAAATTGCAGATTATATTAGGGCGATGAATGAAAAATTTTATGAAGATTTTATCTCAATGCTAATTTTTGATGCATTGATTTATAACCAAGATCGGCATACAGGTAACTTTGGATTTATTGTTAAAAATAAAACAAATAAAATCGTTTCTTTCGCACCGATTTATGATAATGGTGTCTCTTTGTTTTGCTATGCTTTAGACAAAGATTTTGTTGATTTAAAAAATTATTCTTTAACCCGTCAATACGCATTAAGCGATTCTTTTGACGAGATGGCTAAAGATATATTAACTCCGCATCATGAAGCAATGTTAAAGAAAATGGAAAACTTTCATTTCAAAAAACATCCGCGTTATAACCTATCTAATGATAAGATTGCAAAGTTAGAAGAATTTCTGCATTATCGGGCAAAAATGCTAATTGGATTTTGCTAATTTTATATTATAAAATATTCTATTTTATATATTTATTTGCTAAAATACCCATGTTAAACATATAGGAGGAAAAATATGTCAAAGAAATATGTTTATCTTTTTACTGAAGCACATGGCTTAGGTAAAGAACTCCTCGGCGGAAAGGGTGCTGGATTAGCTGAAATGGCTTCAATCGGTATTCTCATTCCTCAGGGGTTCACAATCACCACAGAAGCTTGTGTTAAGTATTATGATGACGGTGAAAAGATTTCTGATGAAATCGTAGAACAAATCAAAACCAAGTTAGCAGAATTAGAAAAAGTTACTGGAAAGACTTTAGGCGGAAAACACAATCCTTTATTAGTCTCTGTCCGTTCTGGTGCTAGAGTTTCTATGCCTGGTATGATGGATACCATCCTCAACTTAGGTTTAAATGATGAAACTGTTGAAGTTTTAGCTAAAGAAACTGGTAACCCGCGTTTCGCTTACGATAGCTACAGAAGATTTATCTTAATGTTCACGAACATCGCTAAAGGTTTCGAAAGAAAAGAAATGGATAAGATGCTCGATGAATTAAAAGCCAGCAAAGGTTATAAACTCGACTATGAAGTTCCTGCAGAAGATTTAAAGGACTTAATCGTCAAATACAAAGCTTGGTATAAAGCTCATGTCGGAGAAGATTTCCCTCAAAATCCTTGGAATCAACTCCTCGAAGCAGTCGCTGCTGTTTTCAGATCATGGAATAATGAAAGAGCTATTGTTTACAGAAGAATGAATGGTATCCCATCTTCTTGGGGTACTGCTGTTAACGTCCAATCAATGGTCTTCGGTAACAAGGGCGATACATCAGGAACTGGTGTTGGCTTCTCACGTGACCCAGGAACTGGTGAAAACAAGATCTTCGCTGAATACTTAGTCAACGCACAAGGTGAAGACGTTGTTGCTGGTATCAGAACACCATTAGAAATCGATGAATTAGCAAAACAACAACCTGCTATTTATAAACAATTCGTCGAAACAGCTAAGAAACTTGAAGCACACTACAAAGATATGCAAGATATGGAATTCACCGTTGAAGATGGTAAACTCTATTTCTTACAAACTAGAAATGGTAAGAGAACCGCTGCTGCTGCTCTCAAGATCGCTTGCGATTTAGTCGATGAAGGCGTTATTACTCCTGATGAAGCAGTTTTAAGAGTTGATGCAAAATCTCTTAACGATTTATTACACCCAACTTTCGATACTGCAGAATTAAAGAAATTACAATACATTGCTATGGGTAACCCTGCATCTCCAGGTGCTGGAACCGGTAAACTTGCTTTCTCTGCTGCTGAAGCTAAAGAAAGACACGATAACGGAGAAAAGGTTATCTTAGTTAGAGAAGAAACTTCACCTGAAGATATCATTGGTATGGTCGCTGCTGAAGCTATCGTCACGATGAGAGGCGGAATGACTTCACACGCTGCTGTTGTTGCTCGTGGTATGGGTAAGTGCTGTGTCACAGGCTGCGATGCTGCTTTAATCGACGAAGAAAAGAGAACTATGACAATTAACGGAAAGGTTTACGGACCTGATGATGTTATTTCTGTCAATGGTTCAACTGGTGCTATTTACGAAGGCGCTATCAAGATGGTTCCTGCTGAATTATCTGGTAACTTCGGACGCTTAATGGCTTGGGCTGATGAATACAGAACCTTAAGAGTCAGAGCTAATGCTGATACTCCACGCGATGCTGACAATGCTCTTAAGTTCGGTGCTGAAGGTATTGGTCTCTGCCGTACTGAACATATGTTCTTCGGTGAAGACAGAATCTTCTCAATGAGAAAGATGATTCTGGCTAAGACAACTGAAGCAAGAGAAGCTGCTCTTGAAGAATTATTACCATTCCAAAAATCAGACTTCTATGGTTTATTCGCAACCATGAAAGAAAAGAATGTTAATATTCGTTTACTTGACCCACCTCTACACGAATTCTTACCTCAAGAAGAAGATAAGATTGAAGAATTAGCAAAAGCTTTAAATATTTCTGCTGATGATATTAAAGCTAGAATCACTGAATTACACGAATTCAACCCAATGCTTGGTTTCCGTGGTGATCGTCTTGCTGTTGTCTATCCAGAAATTGCTAGAATGCAAGTTAAGGCTATCATTCTTGCTGCTCTTGAAGCACAAAAGAACCTCAATATCGAAATCGAACCAGAAATCATGATTCCATTCGTTATTGAACTCAAAGAATTAAAGTTCGTTAAGAAGATTATTACTGAAACAGCTGATAAAGTTATCGCTGAATCCGGTCAAAAGATGAAGTACCATGTTGGTACCATGATCGAAATTCCGAGAGCTGCTCTCTTAGCTGATGAACTCGCTACAGAAGCTGAATTCTTCTCATTCGGTACTAACGACTTAACTCAAATGACTATGGGCTTCTCACGTGATGATGCTACTAAGTTCTTACCTGCTTACTACAGCAATAAGATTTTCGAAGAAGATCCATTCCAAACAATCGATCAAAACGGTGTTGGTAAATTAGTTGATATGGCTACTAAGTTAGGCCGCAAGACTAACGCTCACCTCCACGTTGGTGTCTGTGGTGAAACCGGTGGCGATCCAAAGTCAATCGAATTCTACCACAATGTCGGTCTCGACTACGTTTCTTGCTCACCATTCCGTGTTCCAGTTGCTCGTTTAGCTGCTGCACAAGCTGCTATTAAAGCAAAACGCGCTGGTAAGTAATCAATCAATAACACCTAGTGTTTTAGGGCTTATCCTGATGGATAAGCCTTTTTTGTTTTTGATTGACAAAATTAACTGATATATTAAAGTTAAATTATAAAAAGAGATGAACGATATGCTTTATGAAAAATTTTTAAATATTGAAAATTTGAAGATAAATAATTCAAAGATTAAGCGCATCTATATAATAATGATATTTTTTATTACTGTTTTAGCCTTCACTCCTAGTTTAATGGCGACTTTTGTCGGATTTAATTTTGATAAAGGGATGCCGTTATTTATTTTTTATGAAATGCTTTTTATAGAGATTATTGCTTTGATTTTATTAGGATGTATCATAATTTTAGATAATAGATATCATTTATTTAAAAAGTGGGTTATTTTTTTACTTTCACCAAGTTTTTTTCTAAATGTCGCAGCCTGCACGTCAGCTTATTTTAATACTGATTTTGTTTATTATCCGGAAGGCGGATATTCAGCATATTTTAATCCGATTTTTTATTTATTTATCTTTTTACCTCTTTATTTTGCGTATCAAATTTTTATATATTACGCGTTTATTAAAGGATTAAAAAAGAACTATGAATAATTCACAGTTCTTATAATTTATAAATGTTCAATGGTATCTGAATAGATTTCAATAAAATAATTTGTATATTCTAAACCTTGAAAATAATAAGGGCTATAATAACTGTTACCTTTGTTACATAGAGGTAATTTGCCTTGCTTATCCATATCTTCAATATTGTAGTTTAGATATAGAGGTGTATAGTCGATGGTATCGTTTTTTAATTTATCATAGTTTAAAGTAAAAGATAATTCATTAGATAGATTATTTGTGATGATTGGCAGAGGTTGATTACCATATTGGACGGATTTGAAGATTTCTTGATTTGATAAATTTGTTAAAGACAAAGTATGATTAAAATCATTGCTGTTTGAGAAATAAAAACGAAAAACTTCACTATGATATACCAGCTTAGATTCAACATAGATTGAATGGGTAAAATTAAATGTTTGTTGAATTGAAGATATATCTAGATAGGAATTGATAAAGTGATTAGATATATCGACATTATATTTTAATAAATATTTGAAAGGCCGATTTTCGAATTGTACGACAATTTTCACTTCGTCAATATTAAATTTTTGAGTAATAAATTCCTTAGGTAAGGAAGCGTTGATTAATGTGTAATAATATTTTCTTTCCTTAACATCTCTTTTTGAAGAAAAAGAATTAATTTTTAAAGAGATATTTTCGTTAGTTATTGTATCAAAGTATTCTAAACTTAATATATTATCAATCGGTAGAGATGAGTAGATAGGAAAGCAAATATCTCCGGAGATTTCTTGCGCGGATAAATCCACTTCATAATCCGCGGTTAAATATAAATTGTGATTATATTTAGTAGGGTTATCATCGTAGATACAATTATAGATACTTATATCATCAAAATCAGTAACAATATCTAATGTATTATTAGCGCTTTGACATGACATTAACGAGGAAATAGCTAAAAAAGAGAGCAATATATTTTTTGCAGATTTTTTCATAAATATCATCCTTATCTTTATCTATAGTATAACTATAAATGAAATAAAAAAACTGTAGTTTGATATAAATATAAGTAAACTACAGTTTTTGAATGAAAATTTTTGATAAAATAAAATTTTTTGCTATTTTTTATTAATCATTGAACATTTGATAGACATAGGTAAGAGGAAGTCCGAGTTCAATATGTTCGATAACTTTAGCGAGCATTGGAGCTAAGGACATAACAGTAATCTTACCTGCTGCTTTCATTTCATCCTTAAGAGGGATGGAATCTGTTGTGACGATTTCTTGGAAGACCGGATTTCCGTTTTCATCTTTAGCAAATAATCTTTCTTCAGCTGGATGTGAGAAGACACCATGTGAGCAAGCGATAGAAACGGATTTTGCACCTTTCTTTAATAAGGCTTTAGCACCTTCGACAGCTGATCCACCTGTATCGATCATATCATCGATCATTAAGCAGTGTTTTCCGCTTACTTCACCGACGATATTCATAACTTCGGCTTCATTTGGACGGCTTCTTCTCTTATCGATAATTGCTAATGGAGTGTTGAGAATTTCTGCAACTCTTCTAGCTCTATTGACTCCTCCGTGATCTGGAGAAACAGTAATCCAAGTTTCTTTATCGACGATTGGTTTGAAGTGTGTTGCTAAAAGTGGGATAGCAGTCATTTCATCAATTAAGCAGGAGAAGAATCCTTGAATTTGAGGTGCGTGTAAATCGACGCAGACAACTCTGTTGACACCTGCAGCTTTTAATAAATCTGCAACTAATTTAGAAGTGATAGGTTGACGTGGTTTAGCTTTTCTATCTTGTCTAGCATATCCATAGTAAGGCATGATAACGGTAATAGATTTCGCTGAGCTTCTTTTGATGGCATCGACGAAAATTAAAATTTCGAATAAGTGTTCGGTGACAGGTCCACAAGTTGATTGAATAATATAGCAGTTTTTCTCTCTGACTGAGCAGCCAGGTTCGCACATAATTTCACCATCAGCGAAGTGAGAAACTGTAACAGGAGATACTTCTTTTCCGAGTAAAGAAGCGACTTCTTCCGCTAAAGCTTTGTTCGCGGTTAATGAGAAGACTAACGCGTTATTTCCGATCATAAATCCTCCAAAAAACATCTGTTAAATAACATTGATTATTATATATCATTTAAAATAACTTAACTATAAACATATACGTTTTTAAAAATTTTGTTCAGAGACGGTAAAAGCGACTATATTTTTGCATAATATATTTTTTTTCAACGTGATAAATATCATTTTATATAAAAAAACATGCTGAATTAGCATGTTAATTATTTTATAAAGTTTGCGTTAAGACAATTTTGAATTTGCTTTTATCAAACTTATGGCTTTCTTGGAGCAATGCATTATAATCACGGCTAAGCGCGAATACTGTTGATCCAGAGCCCGACATCATCGACATAGCAAATCCGTCATTTTTCAAAGTTGTTAAGACTTCTTTGATTTCTGGAACTAATGCACAGGCAGGCTCATAAAGCGAATTTTTCATTTCCTCGGCGATTACTTTGTCGTTCCCGTTTTCTAAAGCCTCAATCATTCTTTCAATATTGCTAGTTTCCGGTTTGGTTTCTAAATTATCAAAATCGTGATAAGCTTGAGCGGTGGAAACACCTTGATTTGGTTTGATGAGTAAGACGTGATAACGTCTCTTTAAATTGAAGAAAGATAAATCTCCTCCGATACCTTGGCATCTAGCTGCGTGATTGAATAAACAGAATGCAACATCTCCTCCAATAGTTTTAGCCATGTCGATAAGTTGTTCGTCATTGAGTTTTAGTTTTGCCATTTTATTAATTGCATTAATAACCGCGGCAGCATCAGCAGATCCACCGGCTAAACCGGCTTGCATCGGAATTTTTTTATGAATATGAATTAAGTAACGCGATTTTAAAGAAGTTGCTTTTTTTAATGTGAGATAAGCTTTGTATGAAAGATTGCTTTCATCGGTCGGTAAATCTTCATCATCAGATGTGATGTAGGTATCGTAATCTTTTGGCAAAGTTTCTAATTCTAGCACATCATGTAAAGCAAGAGGAATTGATATCATATCAACATCGTGATAGCCATCATCCATCTTCTCAAAGACATTAAGAGCCAGATTGATTTTTGCGTAGGCTTTAATAGTAAAAACCATTGGTTGCATTTCTCCTTGACTTAATTCATTATAATGATATTTTTATAAAACTTAAATATAAAAGATTAATCATGGTAATGAAGAAGTAAAACCATCTCTCTTAATACCTTGCAAGCGATTTGCGAAGAGACCATGGAAGGGTCGTAATGCGGTGATAATTCAACGATATCCGCTCCGACAATATTGTTTAATCCACGCATATCGAGAATAGCTTGCTGCAATTCTTTATAAGTGATACCTCCGGCTTCAGGTGTACCGGTTCCCGGGAAGATAGATGGGTCGAGAACATCGAGGTCGATTGTGATATAAACAGGTTTATCCTTTAAGGCTTTGATGCATTCATCTAATCCGACGAGATCAAATTTTCTTAAATGAGTATGACCTTCGGCAGCCCATTTAAATTCGCTGCTATCTCCAGAACGAATACCGAATTGATAAATTCTGCCATCGCCGAGTAAGTCGTAGCATTTTCTTAAAACTGTCGCGTGTGAAAGTTTGCGGCCTAAAAACTCTTCTCTTAAATCGGTATGAGCATCGAAATGAATAATATGTAAATCCGGATATTTTTTGACATATTCACGGATAGTACCTAAGGTGACTAAATGTTCTCCACCAATCATCATGGTTTTCTTTCCATCGCTAAGAATATCCGCGGTGACTCTAGAAATTTCATCTAAGTCGGCTTCAACATCACCCATCGGTAAATCTAAATCGCCGATATCACAAGTTTTATAATCTTTTAAATCGCGGTCAAAATATGGTGAATACCATTCCATACCGATTGATTCTTGACGAATTGATGGTCCGGCAAAACGAGTACCTGGACGGAATGAACAGGTTGCATCCATCGGTGAAGAAAAGATGACAACATTAGCTTCATCATAATTAGCATCGCAGCTTTGGAATACAGATAAATTTCTTTCGTATTTCATTTTTAAACTCCTTTATTACTTTACGACTTTAATCATGCCTATTTCGGAATCTTGCATAATGGTTCCTTTAGACTTTATATAGAATTTATAAAGATCAATAACATCTTTACTGATTTTTTCACCTGGAATTAAAATTGGTATTCCTGGTGGATATATCATAACAGATTCGCAAGAGATTTCGCCTTCTGCCATATAAAGAGGTATAGATTTATATTCAGAAAAATATGCTTCACGTGGAGAAATAGCGATATCGCCATAATCATAGTTAAGAATTGGGACGCGGTGACGCTTAGATGTTCCGTAATATTTTTCGGATAAACCTTTAAACGCGGCGATTAATCTATCGACATCGTTTTTGGTTGAACCGATTGCGAGAATAGCTAAAACGAGGTTTGTTTCAGCGAGTTCTAGCTGAACGTTATAAGTTTTTCTAATTTCTTTATAGATTTCGAAACCTGATTTATTTAATCCATCGACTCTAATAACTAAACGGGTATCATCAAATTCATAACGTCCAGAATTTTCATGGTTACAATAACTTTTATCAAGGACGGAAATGCCGTTTATTTTATTTAATTCTTTAATCGCATATTCAGTTAATTTACGCGTGTTATGTAAGAATTTTTTACCATGCAGAGCCATGTTTTTTCTCGCGGCATCAAGAGACGCTAAGAGAATATGTGATGGTGAGGTAGAGCCAAACATGGTATAGGCTTTTCTAACGCGCGTATAATCAATGTTGTTGCCTTTAATTAAAATTGCGGATGATTGAGTTAATGATCCACATGTTTTATGAATACTTAATGATGCGATATCCGCGTTGCATTCCATCGCGGAAGGTGGTAATTGATCGCAGAAAGATAAGTGTCCCCCATGAGCTTCATCGACCATGACGATAACGTCTCTTTTATGGGCTTCTTCCACTAGTCTTTTTAAATCGCAGCTAACACCGAAATAAGTTGGATTAATAACAAAGATGGCTTTAACATCAGGGTTACTATCCATCGCTTCAATATATGTTTCGACTTTAACTCCATCAGCAATACCTAAATCATGGTTATATTCTGGATCGACAAAGATTGGTATAGCTCCTGATACAATCAAAGCATTAATCGCTGATTTATGGACGTTACGCGGTAAAATAATCTTTTCTCCGCTGTTGACGCATCCCATAATCATCATCATAATTCCGGAAGTAGTTCCGTTAATTAAAAAGATTGCTTTATCAGCCTTAAAAGCTTCCGCCATCAATGATTCAGCTTCATATATAACTCCGGTACCTTTGTAGAGATTATCAATGCCGATAGGGGCGTTTACATCGTATTTAAAAACATCAATTCCAATTGCATCGGAAAGATCGTTATGAATCCTTCCCATTTTATGACCCGGAACATCGAATGGAACTGGATCAGATTCCACGTATTTTTTTATCGCGGTTAGCAAAGGTGTCTTTTTTTGACGTTCGTAGTTCACTTTACTTTTTCCTCAAACCTAAATTTCTACGATAAAAATAATATTATTTTAGTTATTAAAATACAATAAATTTGAATATATTTTTTCAGTAAAAAAGGTTCCTTGACGGAACCTAATTTTTATTCTTTTTTTGGAGCTTCTTTTTCAGCTAAAATCTTTAAACTCTCATTGATGCTAGTGAGCAAATCAATCTCGGTTGGACCTTTAACTTCTGGCTTAGGTCGTTCTTCTGGATGGGCTTGATAATAGGCTTCAAGTTTAGCTTTAGCTCTTTTTTCTCTAAGATTTCTTAATGAAGTATAAACTTTAAGAATAATAAATAAAACTAAAGCGATAATGATAAAAGAAATCACAGCATTAATAATTGAGCCCCAATTGATAATAGCTAATCCTTTATAGTAATACCGACCTCCAATAGAATTATAAAGAGTTGATAAAGCTGATTGATTATAGGTAACGTCACCGATTTTAATCCCGGAAACAAATTGTTGAGTAGTAATAATTTGATACTCTTTTCCAAGAGGAGAAATCTGTGATGAATTTAATGCCGGCAAGACAGTTACTAAGCCGTTTAGTCCTCCAGGAACACCCCAAGTAGCTAAAGATAATAAAATATTGGTAAAAGCAGTTACTATGGCCCCAAAAGCTGAACCCATAATAACACCAACAGATAAGTCGAGAACGTTGCCTCTAGTAATAAATTTTTTGAATTCAGCCATAAGACCATTAGCCTTTTTTACGCTTTTTGAATTCTTGATATTTTTTATTTTTTCAGTCATAAAATATAACCCTTTCCGTTAGTATAATATTATCAGTTATCAATTAATATTAAAATAAATCTATTTAAAACTGATTACATAATCAAAAGTTGTTCCATCGTTAAAGGTTTTATTGATGAAATATTTTGAAAATTTATTTACAGAGAATGAATTATTGCCTTGAAATAATGTGGAAGAAGTAAAATAACCTCCGTCATCAAAAGAACGATTACCATTTGCTTCAATTAATCTAATTTGATCAAATTCATTTTTTAAAAGTGAACTATGATATTGTTCTTCTTCGCATCGTTCCCCGGATAAGGTGTTTACAATTGGTAAAACGACAGAACGCGGTAATACCGAATCCGTTAAAGCATTATATTCCTTATACAAACTTCCGCCACGTATAATAAAACCCCTGTTATCGACATGGTATAATTTATATCCGCTTAAAGAAGGCAAAGGTACATATCCGTTAAGAACGGTGTTTATATCATATTGATTTAATCCATTAGGTGTATAGTACTCCACTAATAAAAATTCATCAAATGGATTAAAATTATTTCGTGTTTGATTATTATCAATAACAATGCATTGATTAGGATTTAGAGAAGATGAAGTTAAAGTTATCTTACTATTACCATAGACTAAGTAAGGTTTGATCCATCCTAAGGCTAATTTGGAATAAGTATCAAAATCACCAGCATTAAGATCCATCATCGTCAATCTGCCCATCGGTGAATAATAGACATCATCGCCATAGTTATAATAATCTTCTAGTCCTAATGCATGACCGGTTTCATGGATTATCGTCTGAGGTGATAGATTATTATCTTCACTAATAACTGGAACTTCATAACGCTTTCCAGCTTCAGTCCTAGTTACATAATCACAATATCCAGTGAGAAGGGTATCAAATGATGTAATAGTAAATGTAGATAGCTCTGGAACTAATGCATCGGTAAATGGTGTTGAAGTCGTGGTTGTTATAGTATATGACCAAAATACGTCGTTATTATATGCTGATGGGTTAACGTTTTGATCATAATCGTGAAGTAAATCTTCTAAAGTATGATAATCATAGGCTGAGTAAATAAAGTACACTTGATCTAAAAAACCATCTTTGTCTTTATCATAACTTGAAAAATCTAAATCTTGCTTATAAACATAATTCTCCATTAATCTTCTAAGCGCGTTAATTAATTGATTTTGCGTTAGACTGCCCGCTGTTACATTATTAGATAAAAGACCGTATTCCCATAAATCAACCCAGTTTAATATATCGGCATGAATATTTAATTTGCCAAAACTTGATTCTTCATAATAGGTATGAACAGAAGGGTACCCTCCTTTTAGAGGAGAGGTAGAATTAAATGCTTCGTCAAGTAATGATAAATAGCTTTCAGTCGCTGTTTCTTCATATCCGCGAATAATGATAGGAACAACTAAAACATTGACATCACCAGTTGAAGGCATAACGATGTGTCCGGTTTGAAACTGTAAAGTTTTATAGGTGTCAACAATTCTTACTTCTTCTGGAGAATAATAATTATCAAAACTCTCATCGTCATTTAAAGTGATTTCAATTTCACCGGTTGCTGGAGAACTAAAAAGTCCACAAGATGTTAAAAATGGTAAAATTAATAAAGCTAAATATATTTTCTTTTTCATAAAACTCATCCTTTTTAAAAATTTAGAGGATATTTATAAACCATAGTTTAACTTTTCAAAAGGATAGACAATATTTTCCTTTTTTCTGATTTCATCGAGAACTTTAAGAATTGCTAAAGAATCTTCCTTTGTCATTTCTTGGCATTGCAATAAATTATTTTTTAAAGCTTCTTTGACTTTTATAAACTGATATTCGTAGCCGTTTACTATGTTGTTGAAATTAACTTTTGTGACATGATTATTAAAATTTACTTCTGCTTTTTTATGAAGATTTATTCCTTTTACTTTAAGTGAGCCATTCTCTGCTTTTAAAGTGAAATTGCTAAACATAGGCTTAGCCATAGAAATTCTTATATTGACTATAGTTTTGTTATTAAAAATTAATGTTATGTCATCATCTTTATCTACGCCGGTTTTTAAAAGATGATATTTTAAATCGGTAAGCTGACAATCATTTCCTAATAAATTCATCGCCATCGAGATAGGGTATACCCCTAAATCGAGAAGAGCTCCACCGGCTAAAGAAGGATTGCTCAGCCTTTTAATATGTTTGAGATACATTCCAAAGGTTATTTTGACTTGTGAAACATTATTAAAAGATGCCATTAATGTTTTTAAATACTTACTAGCAGGAGTAAAACGCGTCCAAAACGCTTCTTGCAATAACAGTTTCTTTTCATCCGCTAATTTAAACATCGCTTCGGCTTGTTTATAGTTAACGCATAAAGGCTTCTCACATAATACGTTTTTATTATGCTCTAAAGACATTTTGATATGCTTATAATGCTCTGAATGCGGAGTTGCTATATAAACTAAATCAACGTTAGAATCTTTTAACATTGCCTCATATGATCCATAGAAATGTTTAATATTATTTTCTTCGGCAAATAATTTGCTTTTTTCTTCTCTGCGCGATGCACAAGCGTAAAGAACAATTTCTGGGTCTTTTAAAGTATTTAAAGTTTTACAGATTGTTCTAGCAATTGAACCGGTTCCGATAATCCCAATATTCATATTTTTACCTCACATCGCTATTATTATAACAAAATGAAATTAAAAATAATTGTTATTTGATCAGTCTTTGTTTATGATATTAATGCCATCGCGATTCAATGATGTGAACCAGGTCAGGACAGGAATGTAGCAGCCTTAAGCAAACATTGTCTGTGCGGTGGTTTTATTTTTATGAAAGACGATAAGTATTATCTTGAGCAAGCATATCTAGAAGCTATAAAAGCTGAGCAGATTGATGAAGTGCCAATTGGTTGCGTCATCGTTTTAAATGATGAAATAATCGCTCGCGGATACAATCAAAGAGAGAAAAATAAATCAGTTATTAGCCATGCTGAAATTGAGGCTATGAAAAAAGCCTCGGAGAAATTAAATTCTTGGAGGCTAGATAACTGTGAAGTATATGTGACTTTAGAACCTTGTCTAATGTGTGCTTCAGCCTTGCAGCAAGCACATGTGAAACGGATTATCTATGGGGCTAAGTCATTAAAAACCGGTGCGCTTGGTACTTTTTTTGATATAAATTCTTTAAGCAATCTCAATCATTATCCGTTAGTGAGTTATCTCCCGGATGAGAAATGCTCATTAATTATAAGTAATTATTTTCGCAAAAAACGTTAGAGAGATAAAAGGTTAATTAAAACCTTGCACATATCTTCCATTTCTTCAACGACGACATGCTCATATCTGCCGTGGCAAGCATAATCGCCGGTACCGACATTAGGGCATGGTAACCCCATATAGGAAATTCTCGCTCCATCGGTTCCACCGCGAATAGCGATAAATTTATATGGAACATTAACGTTTTCATGAGCTTTGACTAATTTCTCAATAGGTGAAAAATCCTTATCAAAGCATTGTTTCATATTTAAATATTGCTCTTTGATTGTTAAAGAAACTTTACCGTGAGGATAACGCTTTTGAATGGTTTCAGCAGCTAATTCTAACTGGCGTTCTTTTTCTTTTAACTTTGAGTAATCATGGTCGCGGATAATGTAATCAAGAACAGCTTTTTCAACATCTCCGTCAATATGATCAAGATGGATAAAACCTTCATAGCCTTCAGTTAATGAAGGAATTTGCAAACTAGGTAAAAGATTGTTAAATTCAATAGCTAATAACGCAGCATTGACCATTTTACCCTTTGCATCGCCTGGATGGATTCCTACACCTTCAATTTCAACATGAGCTGCTGAAGCATTGAAGTTTTCATAAGAGATTTCTTCTTCACTACCTCCGTCAATGGTATAGGCAAAATCTGCATCCATTTTCTCTGTAGAAAAATGATCTGCACCAGCACCGATTTCTTCATCTGGTGTAAAACAAACTCTAATCGGGTGATGTTTAATTTCAGGATGTGAAACAAAGTATTCAAGAACTGACATAATTATTGAGATACCGGCTTTATCATCACCGCCTAATAAATGTTCACCATCAGTTACAATTAATGTTTTGCCTTTTTTGCTTTTTAGTGAAGGAAAGTCGTTTACTGATAAAGTATAAGTATCGTTAAGGATTATATCTTTTCCATCATAATTATTGATAATTCTCGGTTCAAAATTACCTCCCTGCAATGATGGAGAGGTATCCATATGAGCGATAAGACCGATTTTTTCTTTACTATCATCTCCATCTAGTTTTGCATAGACTAAGCCATACTCATCAATATAAGATTCAATATGCATTTTATCGAGTTCAGCTTTTAAGACTTTTGCTAAGTTTAATTGCTTAGCAGTTGATGGATAAGTTGAAGAATGTTCATCGGACATTGTATCAATCTTTGCGTAACGTATTAATTTTTCAGCAATTTTTTCCATATCTAATTTGTTCCTTTCAATGATAAAAGCTTATTGCACATAACCGTGCATGTTGAAGAAATATATGAAATCGGACATTGATTAGGATCTTTTATCCAACGCATATAAAGGTTGGCTATGCCAGAAACCAAAAAGTAAATTGTATATTTGTTTACAGAAGAAAATAATTTGAAATCTTTATCAAATTTTTCAAGAAGTGTCTTTGAAAAATAATCATCAACTTTATTAATAAAAATAATGTATTGATTAGTTTTTGAAAGTAATTGGTAGTATTCAATATTTTTTAAAATAAAATTATCAACATATTGGAAAAAGACTTCAAAGTTTTTAAAGTTTCCGAGTAAAAGTTCGACATGGATAGCAGAGATATCGCTGATTAACTCTTGAAAAAGTTCGTCGAGAATATCCATTGTGTTATGGTAATAGGAATAAAAAGTTTTTCTATGAATATTTGCGTGCAGACATAATTCGGTAACGGTTATTTCCGCGATGCCTTTTTGAACGAGTAATTCTAAAAGTGCACGACGTAAACTATCTTTTGTTTTTTGGCTTCTTTTGGTCATATATTTCACCTAGTCAAAGTATAGCATATAAAAAAAGACAATATTAAACGTTTGTTATAGTTTTGCAAATAATAGTTTTACTTAGCGATACTATTATTTTGAAAATGAATATAAATCTAATCATCTTTACTTATAGTAAAGGTTTATTTTGAACATAATTGTTAATATGTAATAAAAACAATAATATATTTAATTTTTTTACTTGATTAAAGAGATAATTATTTGCTATTATATCAACGGCTTTACGAAGCTTTCTTTAAATCGATTGGAGATTTAAGGCGGAAGGAGTACAAAGATGAAACAAGGAATTCACCCAAAGTATTATCAATGCAAAGTCACATGCGTTACATGCGGTAACACTTTCATGACTGGTTCAACCATGAAAGAAATCCGGGTTGATACATGTGCTAAATGCCATCCATTCTACACCGGTAAACAAAGATTTACACAAGCAGATGGACGTATTGATCGTTTCAACAAGAAATACGGAATCAAGTAAAAAACAAACAATTAGCCATCCTGCCGGATGGCTTTTTATTTTAGGAGGAAGATATGGGAAAGTTTTATATTACAACACCGATTTATTATCCGAGTGCTAAGCTTCATATCGGTCACGCTTATTGCACGACTTTAGCCGATGTCATCGCTCGTTATCATCGCGAAAAAGGTGATGAGACTTATTTTTTAACCGGTACTGATGAACATGGTGAAAAAATTCAAAAAAATGCTGAAGCTGCTGGAAAGACACCTCAAGAATTCGTTGATGAAATCGTAACTGGTATCCAAAAACTTTGGAAGACGCTTAGAATTAGCAACGATGACTATATTAGAACTACAGAACAACGTCATATGGATGTCGTTCAAAAAGTCTTTACAAGAATGTTAAATCAAGGGGATATCTATCTCGGTGAATACGAAGGTTGGTATTGCACACCTTGTGAATCTTTCTGGACTGACACACAAGTTCAAGGTGATGATCACCTTTGCCCGGATTGCGGACGTCCTTGCCATAAAGCTAAAGAAGAAGCATATTTCTTCAAAATGAGCAAATATGCTGATAGATTGATGGATTTTTATAAAACTCATCCTGATTTCATTACTCCAGAATCAAGAAAAAACGAGATGATAAAGAACTTCCTTGAACCAGGTCTTGAAGATCTTTGCGTTTCAAGAACTTCATTTACTTGGGGCATTCAAGTAAAAGAGAATCCGCGTCATGTAGTTTATGTTTGGCTTGATGCTTTACTTAACTATATCTCGGCTTTAGGATACTTATCTGATAATGATGAATTATTTAAAAAATTCTGGTCTGATGATACTTATATCTTGCATTTAGTCGGCAACGATATTACACGTTTCCATGTCATTTATTGGCCGATTTTCTTAATGGCTTTAGGCTTAAGATTGCCTGATAAAGTCTTCGTCCATGGCCTTTTGATGATGAAAGACGGCAAGATGAGCAAATCGAAAGGTAACGTTGTTGATCCATATCCATTAATTGAGCGTTATGGACTTGATACAGTTCGTTATTACTTAGTTAGAGAAACTATTTTTGGAAGCGATGGAACCTTCACTCCAGAACAGTTTGTCGAACGTTATAATATCGACTTAGCTAATGATTTTGGTAATCTTCTCAACCGTACTTCCGGAATGATTTTTAAATATTTCGACGGAGTTATCCCAGCTTATCAAGGTGCATTAACTTCTTTAGACAAAGAATTGGAAAGCGTTGGTAAAGCATCCATTAATTCCTTTAAGACAAACATGGATACTTTACACGTAACTGAAGCAGTTGCTTCTATCTTCGACTACATTGCGCGCGCTAATAAGTATGTCGAAGAAAGTAAACCTTGGGCTTTAGCAAAGGATGAGAGTAAAAAAGACGAATTAGCGTCAGTTATGAATCACTTAGCTAACGCTTTAAGACAATGTGCGATTATGTTAAAGATTGTCTTTCTTGATAGCACAGAAAAACTTTTCAATCAATTAGGTATTGAAAAAGAATATCAAGGATATGATTCTTTAGAAAAATTTGACGTTTTAGGTGGAGAACATTTAGTTAAAGGCGATCCACTCTTCCCACGTCTCAAAGCCGATGAAGAGATTGAATTTATCAAATCTTTAATGGCTAAACATTAATTTTAGCACCTGCTTAGCAGGTGTTTTTTTTGTTTTGTAACCTTTTATAAAAATCTAAGAATTTTCTAGATTTTAAATTATTGGTTGCAACTTACTAACTCTTTAAATATATTTATAAACAAGGAGGAAATTTTTAGTTATATTTAATTAATTATATTAATTAACTATCAAGAGAAAACCATGAAAAAAATAGTATCTTTACTTGCAGTTGGTATTAGCCTCTTCTCTTTGGCAGCATGTAACGAACAGCCTTCATCTGGCAGTTCAAACCAAGAACCGATTCTTGTTACCAAAGAAGATGATGGAACAGCCACGATAAAAATTTACCGTGATTCAAATTCACAATTAGATGAATGCTACATCGCTCCACGTAACGTTAATATGACAATCGACTATCAAGCTCTCTCTGGTTTATTATCCAATAACCAAACAGTTTGCCCTTCTGAAGGCGATGTTAAATTGCTTGTTATTCCTGTTCATATTCCTGGTTCGACATATAACACTGAAGAAGTTAGAAAAGATATTGAAACAACTTTCTTCGGAAAAGAAGGCGATACACGTTTAGGATATCCATCTCTTAGCACTTATTATGAAACATCAAGTTATGGAAAACTTCATTTCTCTGGTGAAGTTACCGATTGGTTTGATGTCGCTGAGCATACATCTATCACTGATGCTAGCCAAATCACTACCGGTATTGATGGAACCATTATTAATGAAATTTTACATAATGCAATTGAATGGGCAGTTGAAGATCAAGGTGTTAATTTAACTGACTATGATTACGATAAGGATGGATTTATTGACGGAATTTGGCTTGTCTATGATCAACTTGATTTCACTACTGAAAACAAACTTAATCCAGGTGCTACTCTTAACCAATCATTTTGGAATATGACTAGCTGGGATTATGAAAGCTATAAGAGTGAAGAATTTATTAATAAACAAGTTGAATGGGGTGCTGCTACTTCCGGATTCTCCTGGGCATCATTTGATATGATGTACACACCTTATTGCGAATACGATAGCAATGAAAATCCTATTCTTGATGATCTTTCTTCTATTGAATTATCTTCACATACATTTATCCATGAAACTGGACACTTATTAGGCTTAGAAGACTTATATGCGACTGATTCACAAACTTATCGCCCTGCTGGACAATATACAATGATGGATCAAAACGTCGGTGATCTCGACACAATGTCGAAGATTCTTTTAGGATGGGTCACACCTTATGTCGTTTATGGAGGAAGCGAAATTTTACTTCAAGATACTTCGGTCAACGATCATCAAGCTATTGTTATACCAAGTAACTACAATGAAATTAATGAACAAGTTAAGCTTCAAACCGAACAAGGATTTAAACCTGACGAAATCAAAATTAATTTCAATCCGTTCTCAGAATATATTTTAATCGATTTATATGCTCCGACTGGAAATAACGCTTTTGATGCTGGTGATAAAATTATCTATGGCAGAAATAAAGGCGTTGAAGAAACCGGTGTGAGAATTTATCACGTCGATAATAGAATTTTCAAGTGCAATGTCACCTCTACTGGAACACTTTTATTTAATAGCGAAGATTATATTTGGAATGGTGAACAATTATCAAGTAAGCAAGCTATTTTTACCGCGATTACCAATTCTGTTGGAACTGGTTCAATCGATGTTAATAGCTATGTCGGTAATAAGTTAGGTATTGACTTTAATACCTTTGATCAACTTAGATTAATTGAAGCAACTGGCAGAAATACATTCTCTTACGGATATGGATTTACTAATTCTACATTATGGAAAGAAGATACCAAACCATTTAGCATTTATGACTTTGGCTTACAATTCTTCCAAGGAACAAATAACACATATAATGATGGTACAAAATTACCATTCTATATTGATGTAACTTCATTAAAGGAGGTAACAAATGCGTAAATCTACACCTATTTTAGCTTTAGCCGGTATCGTTATGCTTGTCGGTTGTGCGGGAACGCCTTCTAATACTGGCGAAAAAAGCGCAGTTATCGAAATTACTAATCAAGCTAAAACTGGAAGCGTTATTAACCCAGAAGATGTTACAGTTTCTGAAACTTTACATTCTTTAGAAGGCAAACGCTATTACAATACCCAAGTTTTACCTTCAACAGGCGATGTTAATGTTTTGGTAATTCCTATTTTAATCCCAGGATATACCGATTTTGAAAATAGAACATTCCCTAAAGGAACTACTGATGAAGAAAAACAAGATATTGTAAAAGAAGATATCAAAACAGCTTTCTTTGGAACTAGCGATGAAACAGGTTGGCAAAGCGTCAGTTCTTTCTATAAAGAAAGTTCTTTCGGAAAATTAAATTTAAGCGGAACTGTCACTGATTGGTTTGATGCTTCAACTCTTTATTCAAGCGCAAACGAAATAACTATTTCTGAAACATATAAAGTTGTAGAAGCTGCAGTTAATTGGGCTTTATCAACACAAAATCTCAATGTCCGCGATTTTGATAGCGATAATGATGGATTTATCGATGGTGTTTGGTGCGTTTATTCAGCAGAAGACTATTCTAAAAACGGACCAATGACCGATGATCAAAATTACTGGGCTTATACCACCTGGGGTAATCAAGATAAAGAAGGTAATCCAGCTAATAATGAATATTATTACAATTTGTTTGGATGGGCTTCTTATGATTTTATGTACGAAGGATACGGACAAGATAAGGTTGACGCTCATACATTTATCCATGAAACAGGTCATTTCTTAGGATTAAATGATTATTATTCAGACCGGGTTACATATAACCCTATTGGAAAAATTGATATGATGGATGCTAACGTTATTGATCATAACAATTATTCAAAGATGTTGCTTGGATGGACTAAGCCTTATATTGTCACTGGTAATGCGACTATTACTTTAGAATCAATGAGCAAAGAAAATAACCTCATTGTTATCCCTAGTGATGAAACTGTAATCAATAATAATGAATTTGATCCATTCTCAGAATATATTTTGATTGAATTATATACTAATGATGGACTTTCATATCAAGATTCGCAGATTCAGATTTCTGAAGATAGACCTTTAGCTAGCGATGATATCGGTGTAAGAATCTATCACGTTGATAACCGTAAATTCTTGGTTGAGAAACAAAGCGATAATACAGTTATAACTACCGAATATAATGGTGAGACAATCGATGAAAATAATCGCTTAATCACACCGATTACAAATTCTATAAGCGCTGATCAATACTATACAAATCTTAATTTGGATTTGAAGTATTATCCTTGTGATGAAATTAGAATGATTGAAAAGAAAAATGTTAATACCTTCTCTTATGGAGGATATCAAACTAGCAATAGTCTTTTTAAAGCTGGAGATTCCTTCTCTATGGAAAAATATGGAGAAAATTTCTTCTTAAACGAAAATACTTTTAATAACGGAGATCATTTTTCTTCAGTAGTAACTATTAAATCAATTAACGGAGGTAACAATTAATGAAAAAGAAACTTTTAGCCTCATTACTTTTAGCGTCTTCTTCACTTTTAATTTTAGCTTCATGCGGACAAGTTACTTCTTCTCCTACTGGAAATTCTTCAGGACCAGAATTCGTCACTGACGATGAAATGGGTGGAGGACAAGTCGATACAGATGTCGATAATGTTTCTAATGATATTTCTAAACTTAAATCATTCCTTGAAAAGTTAATGAAGGTTAGAACTTATACTTATGAAACCACCTATAATTACATTTCTGATGATGGAACAGCTATTACTGAAAGCGTAATTGATTATTATGGTAATCATTATTTTTATGAAGAAAATCTTGATTATCCAGATGATTCTTTTGGTTATGCTGAAGAAGCTTATGAAGGTGCAGATAAAAACGTTTTTTACATATACGCAGAAACCGAAAGCGATGAAATAAAGGTTATTCCATCACTTTATGAATATTCAACATTATCAAACGATGAAGTATCACCAATTACTGAAGTATTTGGTGCTTTTGGCGTTGCTGGGCTTCATAATTTCCATTCTGAAACACTTGATGAACTCGTAGGTGTTAAGATGAGTGAAAATGAATATCGTATTGATTCAAGTTCATCTCAAGTAATTTTCCAATTCATGACACAGGTTGGAACTTCAATTTCTACTTTGATGACTGGAGTTGAATTAACGATTCTTGATGAAGAAGCGTTAACTTGCCAAGTAACTGTTGATCTTGGGGTAAATGGAACAATTGTTAGTAAATTAACTCCACATGAAGAAACTAAATATTCTTTTATTGATGACCAATTAACTTCAGGAGAATTAAGAGGTGTCGCTTATTATCAAGATGTAGCTACCTTATTTGAAAATACTTTATCAAATAATAATTATACGATTAAAGATATTACGCTTAAGACTGAAATCGGCACTAATCCGGGAACTTTCTCAGCATATATTAACGATAAATATTTCCTTATTGATTTCGATGATCAATACAATCAATCAGGATACAATGACTGGGGCAGAATGCTTTTACCTGCCAATACTAAAGTTGATCTCTATGATTTAAATACTATGACAGTTAAAGAAACTGTCAGTAAAGAATACTCTTCTGTCTATGAATTTGCTTATATTGATGGCAAGGTCTATTTTACTTCGTTTATCGGTCCAAACGAGATTAGCGGAGGAAAATATATTGAAGTTGCCACAGAAGCAGATTTAAAAAATATTCCGGAAGAAGATTTAAACGAGAGCAACATCTATATTGTTACGGAAACTAATAAAGCTTATGTCTATGGTGAAATAGATGGTACTACTGGTGAAATGGGCTTTAAATTCTATGATGATTGGTTTGCTACACCTGGCGATACCTTGATTAACGGAACGGCAACATTCTATACATCTTCAACAATTTTCCAAGAGTTAGGTCGTTACTATTTTGAAAAAGATGTACATGAAGATAATCATTATTATTCAAGAAAAGATGATGTTATCTATGCGATAGCTTCTACTTTATTCGGTTATGGTTTCCAATCGACAACAACATGGATTGATTATATCTATCAAACCGATTTAATTATTGAAAAAGATGGTGAAAAGATAACCGGCGCTGATCTTTCAGTCTCATTCCAAGGACCAGATGGCGATAGCACATATTCTTATCACTTAACTGACTTTGGAACGACTAATGTCAGTGATATTACTGATGTTTACAACTCATTATTAGGAGGAAACTAGAATGAATAAAAAAATTCTAACTTTATTTGCTGCCTCAATATTTCTGTTCACTGCCTGCGGAGGAACTTCATCCACTCCAAATTCTTCTGTCTCGACAACAGATCCTGTCCAAGGATATAATAGCCTTCAAAAAATGTTTTATACCTTGGCACATAATTCTTTCACAGTTGATTATGAGAGGAGTTATGCTTCTCAATCCGGTATTACTACCCAACAAGTAAAATACACCGATTATGCTATTGAATCGGATGGTTATTTAGGTTTTCATAGCGTTGCTCAAGGTGATGAATTAGTATTCCCTTATACAAGATCTGCAGACGGAAAAATTAATTCGTTAGCTCCAGTAGTTGATTACTATTCTGGACTTCGTTACATGGATATTGCTGATTATCAAGTAACCTTTAAATCTTTAAATATCGATGAAATAGTTGTTACTGAAGAAGATGGATATTTCGTTTATGATTACTCCAGTAATACTGCAGAAAATAATGAGGCTTTAAACTCTTTAACTATGCTTTATTCTAGAGGATCTGCTAACCCTTCTTCTTTAAGATTCCAAGTTGTCGGCAACTCTCTTGTAAGTGAAGGTGTTGGTATTGTTTATGATGAAACACATAAAGATACAGTCACTGCAAGATTCTATAACATCGGAAATACAGAAATTGAAGATGTAAAAGAATATTTAGATAATGGCGGAACAGCAAAAGATTATGTTGATGACCGCTTTGTTGCTTTCATGCTTCCATGGTTTGTTTCTACAAATTATACAGTTCATGTCGATTTAGAAGACGTTGCTGAATATGGTCCGGGCAGCACAGTTGATATCCGTTATACTGATGACACTGAATTCCACGTTAACGGCGATGATGAAAGAAAAGGCGTTGGTTATGTTGAATATCAAGGCGTTGTTATGCAATATAACGTCGATCAAGAAAACAATGTTGATTTCGTTTCTGCATATATGGCTTCATCTAGTGAAGTATGTACAGATTTATGGAATGAAAGAATTGGTACGTCATTCCTTAGCGTTTCCCCGTCTAATTTAATTGGATATAAAGATGTTGTTGGTAATAAAACTGTCTATCATATTACCGATACGCAATTTATTTCTGCAATTGCTAATTTAGCTACTGCTCCATATGATGATACTTATATGGTCGACGATATTACAATCACTGTCGATGATATGAATGCAGATACTTTCTCTGTTGAATTTGATTACTACGATAGAGCTAGTAAAGTTGATAAGGGCACAGGTCGTTTGACATTTAAAGATCTCAATAAAACTAATGTTAAAGCTGTCGATAGATTGCTTAAAACTGGTGAAGATGCCTCAACTCAATCCAAAGATGAATTCATGGAAATGATGAATTTATTCTCAACCCATAATTATTCAGAATATCTTTATGGTGAAGGTAATTTTGATATTTCTAAATATGTTTACAATAAAGATTATAACTATGCGCATACTAATAGTTCTTTAAGCGGCGGTGTTGGATACATTAATAGTGATGGGGTTAAAGAATTTACTCTTTCAACTGGCGATGATGACAACCTTGAAGTATCACTTCAAAGCAATTTCAATGCCGTATTACCGGGTACTGGTTATAGCTTTAACGCATCAAACGATTTAGCTTATATGTCTGCTCCAACAGTCTACAAAAATAGTACTACTGTTGATGAAGAAGCCACTGCTCAAGTTAGAGAAGATTTATATAATCCGGAAAGTTATGTCGTATCATCAGTTGGTGATTTATCAGTTTGGGCTAATACTAAATCAAGTGTCTTAGCTTGGGCTAATACATATTTTGCTTCAATTCTTGGAAACTACTACACACCATTCATGGTTGGATTCCAAACATGCAAAAAAGCCGATAACGAAGTTCAATATGATATGAATAAAGTTACGTTCTATCTCTTCGTTTATGAAAATTCGACAGGAAACGAACTTTGGACTAGCTTTACTTATTTTGATGTTGGACATTCCAATATTGATGTCATTGATAATTATCTTAATCAATAGATAATTTAGGGGGATTTACAATGAAAAAATCTAATTTATTTATCGCTTTGCTCAGCGTAGCTGCACTTACATCGCTAGCGGGATGTAATGGAAATACATCATCTCCTAGTATTTCTTCGGGTAGTACCCAAACTAGTGCGAATCCAGATTCAATTACTTCGGTTGTTATCAATGGACCAAAGACTGTTAATGTTGGTCAAACTGTAACATTAGTTGCTGGTGTTACCGGTGATGAAACTAATTCCGTTACTTGGTCGAGCTCTGATGATACAATTGCTACTGTTTCTGATAGCGGAGTCGTAACAGGCGTTAAAGCGGGTAGTGTTACTATTACCGCTACTAGCGTTATCAATCCTACAGTGAGCGGAACTTGGTCATTAACTGTTAATGCACCAACTAGCAAGCCAACAGCAATCACTGTTTCTATCGATGAAAATGAAGACGTTATCTTTAATTCAGAAAAAGGATTATATGAAATTAATGCGAACACTGTTTTCAACCTTAAATATGTTTGCGATGTACCTAATCCTGTCCCTGCTTTTGAAGTCTTCTATCGCGTTGCTGAAAGCAGTTCTTCTTCAATAGCGTATTCTAATTATATCGATGTCGATTCTGAAACCGGTGAATGCCGGGCTATTAGAGCTTTCTCTGCTGATACCGGTTCTCCTTATATTACTTTACAAGTCGTTTATAGATTATCAATTTCTGAAGAAATTATCGGCTCAGTTAATATTGATATCATCGATAATAATTTGTCATTACCATCAGAAATTGCTTCTACTTTGGAAACAACTCTATATGCTGAAATGACAAGAATGACAGAAATATCTCTTTCTAGAAAAATCACTAAGGGAACTAGTATTTCTGATATAGATGCTAATTATCGTCTTTTCGGCAATGGTTCTTATGTTGAGGTAGTAGATAATGAAGAAGAGACAACAAGTCTTTATTTCAATGGTAATAAAGATGGTAATTACTATAATTTAATGTATTCACCATCAATTTCGGTTATTAGTAAATCAAAGGAAGATCTTTATTCAACAAATTATCAATATGCTTATGATTATCAACTTGATACTTCTGGATTAATTCTTAACTTAATGAATAATGTTATTAAAGGTCAAACCTATTTTGGATTATATGCCTTCAATAATGATGCAATTAGAAGTGAGATTGAAGTTACTGAGGAATCAAGTAAAACAGTTCTTAATGCATCTAATAGCACAGAAGATGCTGGAGAATATACTTTATCATTAGAACTTAATTTCAATGATGAAAAATTATTATCTAGTTATAAACTTTCAATTACAAATGTTTATGACGGTGTCACTAAATCTCTTAATGAAGAGATGAGCTTTACTTATTCTGCAGCGAAAGCTTCCGATGATAGCGGATACGAAGGCAAGCTTGATTTATCAAAATATTATATCGCTCAAAACTTCTCTATTAAAAATATGGAAGGTGAATCTGGAGATGGATTTAATTTCACTAACACAGAAAACTATGTTAAATTTATCCCTCAAGAATACGAACCTACTAGCGAAACTTACGATGGAAAACAATATCCAGTTTATGAAATGACACCAGATCAGTCTTTTGCCTTTGCTATTGATCAAACAAGCTTAGGTAATAGAGATGCTTCGTTAGCTATTGATAATGTTACAATTACGACTACTCCAATTTCTACAAGCGGTGAATCTGCTGCAGAAGATATCTGTGAGATCACAGCTTTCGAAGGTGGAGTATATAACATATCTAATAATTTTGATGATTTAGGAAATGAAAGATTAGGAGAAGTCTTAGTTACTCTTACATCTACAAAAGGTTATACTAATTCCTTTATTGTCAGATATAATGATCACTCGGATCCAACAGCTATTATTATCGATGCTCCAAATATTACTCAAACCGCTGGAGAATATTATTTTGATGAAGTTGCTGTCGGAGATGTATCTGAAACCTTCTTACTCAATTCTCAACCAGATACTCTTGCTTTAGATTTTGCATTAGATGTTACAGATGATAAAACCGGTGAGAAAGTTACCGATGCTTTAGAGCTTTATCATTATGACAATGGAAATCCTGATGGCAAGAAGGGATATGGTATTAAAGGATTAAAGGAAGGAAGCTATACTTTCACAATCCATATTGTTGGCTACAATAATATTAAAACTCCTGAAATGCACATTGAAATTATTCCTCAGTTAACTGAAGAAGAAATTCTTAATGGCATTACTGGTGAAAGAGGCTATAACTATCCAGGACTTACTCAAGGATTAGGTATTGAATCTAATTTCCGCTTCACTAAAGATAAGAAATTAATTATTACTCAAACTAATAGCGGGGCTGTTTATACCGATACTATCGATTTTGAAATTGAAGACGGTAAAATTATGCTTAAAGGTGGAACAGAAGGTATACTTGATCACGAGATGCCCGGTGGTGCTGGCTATGTTGAAGTTGAGGGAACTTATCTTGTATTAGGAGAGAAAGCAACCTCTGGATCTTATGATGGCAGAAATGGTCCTTTTGTTAAGTATTTAAGAACTGATTTACCTTTATCAGTTGCTAGAGATTTCTCAACTGTAAGAATGTATACCGGTGGACAACAAGATTCTTATACAGCCGGTGTTGATTTAGAAAAAGTCAGCGATCCTTCAGAAGTTAATATTCAAAATTATGTATATACAAGTTCAGCAAATTCTAATGGTGAGCTTGTCGATATCAAACTTACTTTCAAAGATGATGGAACAGGTGAAATTGTTATTACAGATAGCAATGGTGTTGCATATGCCCCTTCAACGTTTGAATATACTTTAGCAGGCGATATGGGTGGAGAATACTATAGAGAATATAACATTACATCCTTTACTGCTGGTACTGGCAAATTTGCGATGATATTCACCAATGTTAGATATGTTGATTTCTATATTGCTGATGGACATATTCAGTTCAATACAACTTGCTCAATGCAAATTAAGAATAACGAAACAAATAAGACATCTTATTTCTTCGGTTCATTTATCGCAAATAAGGCTTAAGTTGATTATATAGGTAGGGTCATCCTTCGGGATGACCTTTTTTATTGCAAATAAAATGCCGTGAGTGATCACGGCAAGTGAGATAAACATTATTATTTGATATATTTATTTGTAGGGAGAGAAAGGGAATTAATTTATGAATTGTTTTATCAAAGCTTATCTCTAACTTTGATGGTCTTATGTTAAAATATATTTGTTAACTTTATTTTAATTATATTTAAACTCAGTTTTAACTTTTTGGAGGCAATGATGAATAAATTACAAGTATCAATGGATTGTTATGATCTCTCTTTCGACGGCAAGGGAGTCGTTTCTTATAATAAAAAAATCGGGTTTGTTGATAACCTTTTACCTGGCGAAAGAGCAATAGTAGAAATAACTTATGAAAAGAAAGATACTTTCTTTGGTAAAGTAGTTTCTTTAGAAAAATCATCAGATAAAAGGGTTGTTCCTCTTTGCCCAAGTTTTGAAAAATGCGGAGGCTGCGCGTTGATGCATCTTTCTTATCAAGGCCAGCTTGAATATAAAAGAAAGAAAGTTCACGATGCTTTGACAAGAATTGGAGGGCTTAAGGACATTAACGTCAATATGACGGTTGGAATGGATGATCCTTATAAATACCGTAATAAAGTTCAAGTACCTTTAAAGATGTTAAAAGGTAAAATCGTCTCAGGATTTTATAAAGAAAAAAGCCATGATATCGTCCCGGTTGAAAACTGTTATATTGAAGATGAACGCGCGGAAAAGATTCTTAAAGATATTCGCTTATTAATTAAAAAGTTTAAATTAAAACCATATGATGAAGATAAAAGAACAGGTATCTTTAGACATGTCTTAATTAGACCTTCTCATTATTTTGAAGAAATCATGGTGACATTGGTAACTACAGTAGATGCTTTCCCTGGAAGAAATGATTTTATTAAAGAATTAAAAAAATTGCATCCAGAGATAACGACTATCACCCAAAATATTAATTCTCGCGACACGAATGTTATTTTAGGTGAAAAGGAAAGAATCTTAAAAGGACCAGGATTTATTAAAGATAGTTTAAATGGTATCTTATTTAAAATCTCACCTAAGTCTTTTTATCAGGTTAATCCTGTTCAAACAGAAAAATTATATAATTTAGCTATTGAAGCAGCTTCAATTAGTAAGGATGATTTACTCCTTGACGCCTATTGCGGAATTGGAACGATTTCTTTAATAGCTAGTAAAAAGGCTAAGTTTGTTCATGGAGTAGAAATTGAACCTTCCGCGGTTCAAGATGCGATTAAGAATGCGAAAAATAATAATATTGAAAATGCTTATTTCTATGAAGGTGACGCGGGTGAATTTATTGTTAATCAGCAGAGAAATAATATTAATTATGATGTAGTTATTATGGATCCACCTAGAAAAGGATCGACAGAGACTTTCCTTAACTGCTTAATTAAAACATCACCTAAGAAGATTGTTTATGTCTCTTGTGATCCTGCAACTTTAGCTAGAGATTTAAAATATTTAAAAGATTATTATGAAATTAAGAGTGTCACACCTGTGGATATGTTCCCTCAGACATTCCATGTTGAGACGGTAGTACTACTTTCTAAAAAATAGTATTTTTCAATATGGTTTCAAAGAAAGAAGAAATATCAAAAATATGATGAAGTTTTATGTTTATACTAGTGGTAAAGCTTATATGATCAATAATCATAAAAATTTTATAAATTTTTTATGTGTAGGTCTTACTTGTAATTATTTTGTATGGTTAAAGTATATAAATACATGGTTATCTTATTAGTAAAATAAATTTTTATCTTAATTAGCTCATAAAATGTGATAAAAACGTATTTATTCGCTCATAAAATGTGAGAAAGATGATTTTATGCTTAATTACAATCGTTTCTTGGTTATACAGATATAAACCATAACCTTGTAATCGGTGCTAAAAGAGACAAAAATCGTGCGTAGAATCTATACTTAATACATAAATTGTGCATAAACAAACATGATTTCTAATGTCATTATGATAGACAATATGCTTTCTCTTGATGAAAACGAGAAATGGTGCGCATCGATAATCGTGTCAAAAGACAAATATTATTTTGTTACCTCAAAATATAAGGGGTTATAGTAAAAAATATAAAAATCAAAATGAACTAGAAAATGAATGGAAAACAGTCTTTGAGCAATAGATTTTATGATAATAAAAAACATATTTTAGAAATTGGTGATATTTTTAATGGTAAATGCCTGAAGCTTGGTGAAAATATTGTAGGATTTACTATTAAACTTGCCCAAAATAGTTCTTCTTTATAAACATTCGATATGCATATAGAAGTTATGATATATTTAAATGTCATACTAATATTTTAAAAGAATTAGATGAAGTCGCTTTGATGGTGACCAATCTAATTCTTTTGTTTTATATAATTCATTTGTAAATCGATAAGAGAAACATGTTTTTTCCTTCTTCCCTATTGTTACAAGTCATAATCGAGTGTTTCTCTTATCGGTTTGCTTATTAGTTAATAAAGAAAGGCGATATATGGAAAGTTTAGATTTAATAGATAAAAATGCTCATGTGAAAATAAATGAAAATAGTATTATGGTTTTTTATACGATAGATGTAATGAATATTCCACCATTTATGTGTTCACCATTTGTTGAAGATTGGATTCACTCAGAGTCTATTGAAGATCTTTGTAAATATCTATTTGAATTATTAATTCCAACTTATTTAATAAATACATTATTTATTGAGTTTGATGAGATTGAAGATAAATATTATTCATTAAAAGAGGCTATTTTTATGCATGAAAAGTATAACAATGATAAAGATGATGAAGCATTAAAAGAATTAATAAGTATATATGATGATATATTTAATCGAAAAATATCATATTTAGAATTTACGAAATTACTGATTAATCTTGAAAGTTTGCTAGAAAAATTGAATATTGATTTTCATACAGAATTTTATGTAAATCCTTTTGAAGCACGTTATTCAAAAAATGTGAAAAATAGAGATTTTAATTATCAAGATTTAGGTGATAATTTTTAATAGTAATACAAGAATTAATCAAAAATCTTACAATATTTTTGTATTTCTTTGATTATAATTTATATGAGAAATATAAAGTAATTATATTTATAATGAATAAGGGGAGAATATAATATGAGCATCTCTGACAAAAAATTATTACAAATAAAACAATATATAGATGAGAATTTTGTCCATCGCAATCATAAAAATGAAATGCCAGTCAATGGATGTGATTTTGAGGAATTTGAAGAATTAAAGAAAAGAATTTTGGCAAGAAAATCTAAGACCTGGCAAGAGGCCTTATTTGCACTTATCGATAAAAAAGGATATAAAGATTCAGATGTTTATAAACGTTGCGGAGTAACTAAACAAACATTTTCTAAAATTAGAAGTGATGAGAATTATCACCCTGATAAAGATACAGCGATTAGGTTATGTATTGGTTTAAAGCTAAACATTGATGAAACTTTAAATTTGTTAAATATGGCTGGATACACTTTATCGCCATCAATTAAAAGGGAATTAGTAGTTGAATATTTTATTGAGAATAAAGAATACAGCATGATGGATTTAAATATCGTGTTAGATAAATTAAAGTTAAGAATTTTTAAATAAAAAGAGTTATTTTTTTATAAGCAATCAGATTTAGGTCTGGTTGCATTTTTTATGAAAAAGTTAGTTTTAATAATGATTTAACTTATATCAAAGTCGTTTTCAAAGTTACCAAATTCAGTCTGATTTTAACTAATATCATAATAGATAGTTTTACTATCTAAAAGGAGTAAATCATGAACGAAAATTTAACTGAATTAGTTTTTATCATTGATAAAAGCGGATCAATGGCTGGGCTAGAAAAAGAAACGATTAACGGTTTTAATTCTTTAATTGAAAAGCAAAAAAATAATTTAGATACTATTGTTTCGACTATACTTTTTAATGATTCGATAAATGTTATTGATGATAGAGTCAATATCAAAGATATAAAAGAATTAACAAATAAAGAATACCGAGTATCTGGCTGCACAGCCTTGCTAGATGCCATTGGCGAAACAATTAATCATATTAAAAATGTGCAGAGCTCATTAACAGAGAAAGAACGTCCAAGTAAGACATTATTCATGATTGTTACAGACGGAATGGAAAATTCTTCAAAAGAATATGATTACCCCACTATTAAAAAGATGATATCAGAATCAAAAGAGAAAAATGGTTATGAGTTTATTTTTATCGGAGCAAACATTGATTTAGAAGAAGAAGCATCTAGATTAGGAATTGATAAAAAACAAGCGGTCAATTATAAAAATGATAGCAGCGGGGTTTCATTAAATTATTGTGCATTAGGCTTTGCTATTGATTCTTTAAGAATTGATAAAAAGCTCTCAAGTGCTTGGAGAAAAACAATAGATAATGACTTTAAAAAAAGATGTAAAAATAATGAAGGAGAATAAAATGTCGATTAGTAAAATAAAAATGATGACATGTAAGGAATGTAAGAGAAACTTCTTTGTTAAAGTGTATGATTTAATTGATGGGGATAAAGACTATGATTTAAGAAAAAAGTTTATCTTTGATGAATTGTTTATTTTTAAATGCCCTTATTGCGGACATATCCATTTTGTACCTTATCCATTAAAATATATAAATCAAAAGAAACACTTTATAGTTCAATTTGGATCTTTAAGTGATGTCTATAATTTTTACTATAATGATAAAGACATAGATACATCTTTATATATAAAAACAGGTGCTACTACAACAATTTTAGCTAGAGAAAAAGTTGTGGCTTTAGAGAATAATTTAGATCATCGTATAGCTTCAATTTATAGATATATTATGGCAAAACAGTATGAAGAGTATGCAAAAGAAAATAATTTACCAAAACTAGAAGATTCTTATCTTTGTTATGATGACGATGGTAATTTAGCTGTTATTTTTGATGTTATTGAAGATGGGAAACCAAATTCTTTTTGTCAACTATTTGATCAAGAATTATATGAAGAAATAAAGAATGATTATATTGATTGCTTAAATAATACAAACGATATGATATTTGATGATAAATCGGTAATGAAAGTGCTATGTGCAAATAAATTAAAAAGGCAAAGCAATTAATATAAATTTTGATATCTTCTATGTACATATATTGTTGATAATAATTTTTAATAATAAATTTAAACTTCAGCAAAAACAAATTTCAATGTTCTATAATATAAATATATTGTACTTGTTGAAATAATTGTAGAAAACTGACATTTTCACCGTAAAACTGCATTTTTATATCAATATTTACAGCGCTTGATTATTAGAAAATTCACACATTTTGAAAAAATGTATAGTAAAAAATGCATCAATCTATGTGTAAATTTGGTGGTCTAAAACTAAATGCTTATAAATAAAATATATAAGAAACTCATGTTGATATATGATATAGCAGTGGTAAAATGAATTTAAGTAATAATCAATAGTGGGGTAAATATCATTATTAAAAAGTGATAATTAAAAGAAAAGTGGGAAAATTATGACAATAGAAGAAAAATACAAAATAAAATATATTGGCAGTAAAAGAGTCTATAAAGTTGACTTATCTACTAGAGAGTTTGGCTTTGAATTTTCTTCACCTTATTCAATAAAAGTTGGGACTTACTATCATAAAGTTGGATCCTATAACAACATGATATATTCCTTGGCAAAATACTTAAATAAGCTGTCACCTAAATCAAAAGAAGAACTTTTGAATATAAAAAATGATTGGGGAAGACAAGATGTTTTTTCTGAAGTGCAAAAGAGTAATTACAAGGAGTTTGATTATGGACTTTTTATAAATGTTAATCATACATCGATTCATTCGCTTTGGACAATTCAGCTTTTGCTTAAAGAATGGAATGTCGATCTTTCTACATGTGAATTGTATATTCATCGGATGCCTAAAGGTGAAAAAAGAGAAGTACTTGATTACTATGAAGAAAAGACAATAAAAGATTTTAAAGAGTACGTAAGTTTTACGCATTCATACTCACAAGAGGAAATAAATTTTATTGCGCAAAAGTTAATAGCAATTAATCAAAAAATATGTCCAAAATTATATATAAAGAAAGGATATGACAATATACTTGTCTTAGATGATTATTATATTTTTTCAAAGATGCGCGATGAAATTATTGAACAATTGAAACGTATATTAATAAATAAACCAAAAAATTTGAAAAATTATCGTATTTCTTTGAGTTTGCTTGATGATTTTTATAGGCAAAGATTAAAATAAAACATATGTAAATTTAAAATAATTTAAAAATATTACCAAAATATTATCAATCTATTATTGATTTCTTATATTTTCCAATATTATAATCTAATTGAGGTATAACAAATGGAAAGTAAAAAATCTAATTTTAAACGTATTTCAGAAAATAGGGTCTCAAAAATCATTGCTTTGATAAAACAACTGACAAATCTTACAAACACATCTTTCTATGAATATTCAGATAGTCAAATAGAAAATATGTTTAAAGAACTCGAGGAAGAGTTGAAAAAAAGCAAAAAAATACTTTTAAAAAATAATGAAAAGAAAAATAAGAAAATTGAATTATAGAAAGGTGATAAATTATGGAAAAAGATAATTTAAAATGGAGATTTGCTCCTAGTAATCATGGTGAGAGAACTGGAATGACTTCTGGTGATACAGAAACATTTAAAAAGAATCCTTTTGGTAACTTCGGTCGTGAAATTATACAAAATTCAATAGATGCTAGATTTTCTGATGAAGAACCAGTGACTGTAGAATTTAAATTGTTTAAGATTAATCCAAATGATATTCCAGATATTGGTGGTTATAAAACTGCAATTAGAAGATGCATGGAATATTGGAAAGACTCTCAACCAAAATTCTATCAGGAATACAACAAGATACTTAATTATCTTAATTGCCCTAAAATTGAGTGTTTAAGAATTAGTGATTTTAATACAACGGGATTAACTGGGATTAGTAGAGTTAATGATGGACAAAATAACAACTTTTTGGCATTAACAAGATCTACAGGCGTTTCAGATAAATCTAATGATAATGCTGGTGGCTCAAAAGGTGTTGGTAAAAATGCCGCATTTTTGCTATCTAAGTTATCAATGATTTTTTACTCAACTATAACAAAAGATAATGAAAAAGGTTCAGTTGGTGTAGCCGACTTAATTTCTGGTTATTGTGATGATGATGTTGAAAATCCAAACAGAGATTATACTCAAGGAAAAGGCTATTACACAAGAAATGAAATAAATGATCCTTTGACTGATTTATGCTCTTTGGACTGTGATTTTTTTAGAAGATCAGAACAATACGGCACAGATATTTTTATATTGGGTCTAAATAAAGAAAATGATTGGTCAATTGAAATATTAAATAGTGTACTCGAATCATTTATGGTAAGCATATTTAAAAATAATTTAATTATTAAGATTTCCAATATAGAAATAAAAAAAGATACACTTTTGGATGTTATTAACAATCAAACATTTGTCAACTATAAGAAAAAACCTTATTTATTATCACAATATAAGATTTTATCTAATGACATGGATAATGTTAAAACTTTTGATATTGATACACCTTATGGTAAGGCAGAGCTATATGTTATGGTGTTATCAGAAGATGATAAATGGATTGCAACTCATAAATGTTCAATTATTAGATATCCATACATGAAGATTTTTGATTATCCATTGGCAAGGAACTTCAATGTGTCAGCATTATTGATTATTGGAGAAGATCAATTAGGTAAAAAATTAAGAAATATTGAAAATCCACAACACAATAGTTGGGAACCAAAGAGATTACCAAAACCTGAACGTGATGAAATGGCTTTTATCATTTCTGATATTAAATCTCAAATTGATAAATATGTTTTAGAATGTTTTAAGACAGACGATACTAATACAATTGATCCATATGGGGCTGGGGAATTTTTACCAGACGTCTCTGATATTGAAGGAACAAATAATGCTATTAAGCAAAATAATAGTTTAGAAGAAATTGAAGTTTCGCCATTTAAAGAAGTTAAACAAATTGAAAGAAATGCTTATATTGAACAAGATGATGGCGAAGGTGTACGACCAGATGTTGGAAGTTCTATAGAGGAAGGTGAAGATACTTTACATCCGGAAGGACACAATGATACTAGTGGTGGCGGATATGGCGAAGGAGACGAAACTTCCGGAGTTAAAGATGGCGACAATATAGTGATGCAAAAAGTAAACCTTGCTGGAATTCGTTATAAAGTAATAGCTTTAGATAAAAAATCAGGAAAGTACAGAATTAGTTTTATTGCACCAAAATCGTATGAAAATTGTTATTTGAATTTAATAATGATTCAAGATGAAATAACTAATAAAGAAAATATTGAAATATTAAGTATGACATGTAACGGAGTACCTATTTCTTCAATAAGTAATAAAGATTATGGCCCATTTCATATTATAGACGGGCAGAGAATTAATCTTGATGTTAAAACTAATCAAAATGATTATTTTGCAAGTGAGGTAAGAATTTATGCAAGTCAGAAGTAAGCTATTCCCATATCCTGTGCTCAATCACAATATTATCAATTCATCATATTTTAATAAGATATTTGAATTATCTTTTGAACGTGTTGATTCTAAAAATGGTATTTTGTTAAGAAATATAAAATTTAAAACAGATAGTAACTATATTTTAGATTTATTTAGAAATGGTTTAATAGGTGTTAAATGTGTCATTGAATGTTCGTACACAGTTTTTAGAAGAACATACGAATTATCCACTGAAGATGGAAATAATATACTGCTTGATAAAAACGATTTTGATGGTAAAGTAGAAATTTCTTCCTTTGCATATGCTAAAGAAAACTTTATTTTATTTTCAGACGAATTCAGCGATGAATACAAGGGAATGGAGTTTGAAATCGATAAGTATGATTTAATAGCTATCAATGATGGCTTTATTGCCAAATTCGAACACTTAGAGACTGAAGAAAATGTTGCAAAATCAATTTTTAATATTACTTTTGATAATAATATTGAAGAAGATGGAATGTATGAAGTTAAATATGAAGGTGGCAAAAAAATTAACATCTACCTATCAAGAAATGAATATCAAAATTATAAAGTTGTATATAATTCTGTTGGCTTTAAGGAAGTGTTTTTCAGTATGTTATTAGTGCCAGTTTTAACAGAAGCTTTTACAACTATAAAAAAATTAACTGAGTTAGATACATTTAGTGATATTGAAGATATATGTACACAATATGGATGGTTTTATTCAATTAAATATCGATATAATCAATTAAAGAATCATGAATTAACTAAAGATGACATACTTGAATGGTCACCAATTCAAATAGCACAAGAAATACTTGGAAAACCTTTTGCAACATCTCTATGTAATATTTTAGATGTTGTAAAAAACAACAAAGAAGGGGATTCTGATAATGAGTAAGATATATATAAAAATGATGACAGATAGAGCATACGAACATTTAAAAAGAAACTTAGGTGTTATTGCTAATAAAATCAAAGACAATGATGATAATTCATGGGTATTAGATGAATTTATAGACTATCCATTTGTTGAGAAAAAATATGAAATTGAAGATTTTGTGCTTGAAGAAAACAAAGAATCTTCAGATAAAAAATTAGATTTTCAAAATAGTGTTACTCTATATAATGCGTTAAAGAATCTTCCTACATTTATTATAACTAATGAAAAGTTTTGGCTTTGGCTATATTTTGAAAAATTTTATAAAGTTACAAAATCGATGATGGAGATTAAAGGTGTTTCAACAGTTAGAGATCACTGGATGTTTGGACAAGGTATAAGAAGAGGTTTAATGTTTGGTGTTCTTTCCAGGTGCTTTTTTAGAGTTTCATTAACTATCGATGAAAGTAGAAAAGATAAATTTGAACTCACAAAGTGGATTGTTGAATTGCCTGAAAGATATAGAAACTTAACTTGGAGAGTTTATTCATCAGAAAAGCACCTGGTTAGAGGAATTATATCAGGAGAAAAGAAAGCGGTTGAAAAAATTGGATTTGAAAATGCTTCTTTTTACCCAAGTATTGCAAAATATGTTTCTAGAATTGGTAGTGTTAAATTTCTTGATGTAATTGAAGAAAAAGATATAGAAACACTAGTTTATGATAAGATGATTGAATATTATAATACTATAAAGAAATAGAATTATAATTTTTTCGAAGAGGTATTTTGATGAAACCATTTGTAAAATGGGCTGGTGGAAAGAGGCAAATATTAGCAAAAATTAAGGAATATATTGAAGCGTCTAAGTCATTTAACAACGATGATGAAGGTGATAAAGCAAATGACTTTACATACATTGAACCATTTTTAGGCGGCGGTGCCGTCTTTTTTGACTTACATCCACAAAAGGCTATTATCAATGATTTGAATTCCGAATTGATGAATGCTTATTCGGTTATTAAAAGTGATTCATATAAGGATTTAATTAATTTATTAGCTAAATATCAACAAGAATATCATTCCAAGTTAAATAATCCAGAAGATGAAGATGGTGCCGAGAATTATTATTACAAAGTAAGACAATATGATCGTGATGATGGATGGCCTTCCAACAAAACTGATGTAGAACGGGCCGCTAGGATGATCTTTTTAAATAGAACATGCTATAACGGATTATACAGAGTTAATAGTAAAGGACAATTTAATACACCTATTGGAAGATATAAAAATCCCTTGATTTGTGATAAAGATAATCTAACAGAAATTCATAATTATTTTTCGGATAAACAAAACAATATTTGCATAATGTGTGGAACGTATGACAAAGCAATAGATAAAGCAGAGCGAGGAGATATTATTTATGCTGATCCTCCGTATGATTATGAAGATGACGATGGCTTTACTAAATATCAAATGTCAGGTTTTACTTTTGAAGATTTTGAAAAATTAAAGAAAAGCTTAGATAAAGCAATAAACCGAGGAGCTACAGTAATTATTAGTAATAATGCAACAGAAAAAGTGATTAATTTGTTTAATCAAGATCCTAAATACAAAGTATTTTATCTCTTTGAAAAATTGTCTACATTAAGAAGCATTAATTCAAATGGCGATGGTAGACAATCTGGACGTGAAGTAATTATTTTGGGTATGCAAAATATTCTTCCTCAAGCAAATAGCATGGAAAGAATTATTAAATTTGCTATGCTTTGTGATAACGAATTATTAAAAGATAAAAAACAAATTATGGAAAAACTGAATCTTACAACAGAGAGACAAGTTCTTTATTATTTGCAAGCATTACAATATTTGAGATTCATCAATCAGTTGCCAGAATATACAGAACGAATCACTGCAATCTATGATGATGAAAATAAAATCAAAGAAGATATCTACAATCAACTAATTGAAAACAAATTATTTTCAGATGTTTATAATGATGCTATATCTAAAAATAAAAATGTTAATATAGAGTACATTGTTAATGAAATTGAGCATATGAAAATTAATCTTGCTCCAGCAACAATTCGTAGAAGAGCGTCGACTATAAAAGCATGGGTCGAATGGATGATTTCATATAAAGGACTATAGCTTAAATTTAATCGTTGCACAGTCTTTATAACTTAAATAATAAAAAAGATAAGAATATATTGATTGGTTGTATCAGAATATGTTCACAAGAAGTTCTAAAATATGAAAATTATGTAACTTAATTACCAAATTATCAATTCTTCAACTGGATTTTCTAAATTTTCTTCGATATCTTAAAAGAACAAGTAAGTGAAACCAAACTACAACATATAATTATTATAAGCCGAATATTTCTATTATTGGAAAAATAAGATAACGATTTAATAAGGTAAAAAAATATGTATGACAAGGAACTACAAATTGAAAAATTCAAACTACTTTTGGAATATATGATTGAATTATGTGATGAGATGCCAGACATAATCTTTACAAAATATTTTGATAAAAATAAATATCTTTACAGTCTTTATTATGAGTCTTTTAATTCTATAAAAAGTTTTTGTTTGTTGCTTGGCAATGGTTTGTTAATTTCGCAAGCCTGTGTCATTCTTAGAATGGCCATTGAACAAATTGCAACTATTAAGATTTTAGAAATGCATAAAGAATTATTAGATGATTATATAGAACATCAGAAGTTTAGATTTGAGATAAGAAATAATGATGATAAAAATAAATTAATAAGGAAGCATTATAATGGAAAGTTTAATCCAAATAAAGAAAATCCTTTAAATTTTTTAGACTATGGTTGGTTAAAATCATTAGATGAAGGGTATGGAATCTACTCGTTAATCAAATTGTCTAAAATCCAAGAAGATGACGCTATTCAAAGTTGGAAAAAAGAATTAAATCTATGGACTCATGGAGTTATTTGTTTTATCAATCTTGCTTCTGATATTAATAATGCAATAGTTTATAGTCATTCTTTAATTTTGATAGCGGCAAAACTTTTAGATATTCTTATTTGTGAATTTCATAATGAAAATAAGTTCGATTTTATAATCAATGGCATCAATTATCGAGATAAATTTATAAATGCTTATAAAAATACAATAAATGAAGGAGATAATTAAAAAATACTTTTTTGTTATTGAGCAATAGCTGATATTTTAAAAATATTGACAAGAAAATCACCAAATACAAAACCTTTTCTTCCATTCCATATATTTATAAAAAATCTAAAAATTTTTATTAGAATTAAATTATACATTTTTAAAATGTTTTAATATATTTTCTCACGTTTATATCATCCATATTTCAAAAAAATATACTTCGTTATATAATATTTATACAAATAATTATATTTAATACGGGGTATTTATGATTCCAAAATACATAAATGAATGGATAAATATCATTGAAAAAATGAAAAATGTCACAACATATAAACTCGCTTTTGGAAGAAGTGTCATTGAATGCTTAAAAAACAAGCTTTTTCATGATGTTGATGATGAAGTTTACGTTGATTTATATGATATTTCAGAGAATGTTTTGAAATATTATTGGAATCAATATTATTTTTTCAAACTTAAACAAGCTGGACCTGCTAGCAAAAATAAAGCTATCATTTTAGAAGAAGTAAAAAAACTAATATCTATTTATCAAAAATTAACAGAATCTACATATCCGATTTGGTTTGACTTAGCTAGAACAGAAATCAGAAAGAAAAAATTAAAAGAATATGATGCTTGTATTTCTAAAATAGGAGTAAATCTAAAGGCAAATCCAATCAAATACTTTTTAAATTTAGATGGCAGAGTGAGTGATATCTATTATCTAAAAGATAATAAGATATTTATAAATAAAGATAATTCAAAAGATTTAATAGATTATGCAGATATTTTAACAATAATTCTTAACTATAAATGGGCTCAGTTATTAGAAGAATACAATAGCGCGCCTAAGATTAATAAAAAAGTTGCAGGAGCCAGTCAATCTGAAATTAGAAGAAATAATTTAAAAAAGTTTATTTCGTCTCTTATTTTAATCACTGGCAATAAACCTATTGATTTTTATACCGGAAAAGAATTGGCTTCAGATGATATATCAGTAGACCATGTTATCCCATGGAGTTTTATGTATTCTGATGATATTTGGAATTTAGTATTAACCACTAAATCAAATAATAGTAAAAAAAGTAATATTGTTCCTTCAGAAGATGTAATTGAAAGACTAAAAGAGAGAAATAAAAAACTGGTTAATTTATTAAATGATGAAAAGTTAAAAATTTCTATGGAAGAAGCAATTGAGAATAATTATGTTGATAAATTCTATAATAGCTGCAGATATGATTTTAAATAGGTGATTTATATGGATAAAACTAAAGAATATTACGTAAACCATTACAAAGAATTTATCGATAGCACTTATCAATGTGACATGTCTTTGATGTATCAGTTTTTTGAATCACATTTAAATAAACCTAATGCGATAATTTTGGATTTAGGCTTTGGAAGTGGACGTGATTTTGAGTATTTTGTTTCCAAAGGCTATGAAGTATACGGTATTGATCCTGTTGAAAAATTTTGTGATTTATTAAAAGAAAAAGGATTTACTAACATATATTGTCAAGAAGCTAATGAAATGACGTTTAAAGATAAATTTGACGGTATATGGGCTTGTGCATCGTTATTACATATTAATAAAGAAAAATTATCTAATGCATTTGAAAAATGTGCAGTAGCGTTAAAGAAAGACGGCATAATGTACTGCTCTTTTAAGTATGGTAATTTTGAAGGCGTTAGAAATGGAAGATATAATATTGATTTAGATGAAAACTCCATAAAAAAATATGTTGAAGGAACAGATTTAATTATTGAAGATATTAAGCTAAGTTTTGATGTAAGAACTAATAGAGGGAATGAAAAATGGCTTAATGTAATATTAAGAAAGAATTAAACTTAAAATATTAATGAACATGATGTAAAGTTTTAAGTGAAAGTAAATACAAAGGGGAGAAGCGTTATGGGTTTACTTAATTTTATTTTTGAAAATAATGAAACAAAAAAATTGGTTTTTATTAAACCATTTGAAGAAGGAACTTGTAAGCAAAAAGAACAATTAGAGAATTTGCTTTTAAAAGTCGGTGATGACCAAAAGGAAATTGTTTTAAAAGAATTAAATTTAGTTAACATTGGATTGCAAGGTGAATCTAAAGTTGCTTATGAATTAAAAAATATTTATGACATACCAGGATATGTTTTTCATGATATTTGCTTAAAATATAACGATGTAACAGCTCAAATGGATTTTGTAATTGTTACACCTAAGTTTATCTGTGTTATTGAAGCAAAAAAATTAAATGGCAATATCACTATTGACAGTGAAGGAAATTTTGTCAGATCATTTATTGATGCAAAAGGTAATGTTTATAAAAAAGAGGGAATGGATTCGCCTGTTATGCAAAATAAAAAACATTGCGATTTGCTAAGAAATTTATTAGTATCAAATAAACTTATTAGAGAATTGCCAGTTTTATCATTGATTTGCTGCTCTAATAGTAAAGCTATGATTAAAAAAGCCTATGCACCTAAAGAAATTCAAGACATAGTTATTAAGACAGATCAGATTGCAAATAAATTAAGTACATACTATAAAATGTATGCTGATTTTGATATGAAAAAGAAACAGCTCGAAAAAGTTGTTGAATTCATATCAGAACATATCGTTGAACGCGAAACAGATTATGTTAGCAAACTACATTTAAAATTAATGGAAACAAAAATTGAAGAAAAAACGATATTTAAATCTGATGAAGTTCAAGAAACAGTAAAAGAAGAAGTACTAGTTGAAGTACCTCAAAATGATGATTTGTATGAGAGCTTAAAAGAATATCGAACAAACAAATCAAAAGCATTAAATTATAAGCCTTATTATATTTTCAACAATGATCAACTTGAACAACTAATTTTAAAAAGACCTTTAGATATTAAAACGTTATCTAATTATAAAATTTTGAATGAAAAACAATTTGAATTATATGGACAAGATATTGTTAATATAATTGTCTCTCATTCAAAAAAAGAAGTTGAAGAAAAAGAAGCTTTAGAAGGAAACAAAGTTTATCAAAAATTAAAAGCATATCGTTATGCTATGGCTGTTAAAAATAATATTAAACCCTATATGATTTTTAATAATGAGCAGTTAAATGAATTAGTGCAAAAACTTCCTTCAAATAAAGAAGAATTACTTGCTATTAATGGATTTGCCGAAAAGAAATTTGAATTATATGGCGAAGATATACTTAGAATTATTTCACTGAATAAATAGATTAGAATAAGTACTGAATATCATTGTCGAAAATTATTTTTTGTTTTTTAACTATCAATATTTTTGCATTTTTTATTAATTCATAAACTGTTTGAACGATTAGTAATAAAGTTTTTAGAATTTAATATTCAAAATATTGAGATAGTAATTTTGGCAAAAGTGCAAGATAACCATAAAATAAGTTCGAAAAAAGTGTAAATCTATAATAGAATATGGTAGAAAAAAGTGTTAATGCTGTTTGATAAAGGCTATAAAAAGGTGTAAACTATAATCAGCAGGTAATAATTATGTTCAAACGAAAAATATATAATGAAATGTTAAATTGGAAAAATGAACCAAATCATAAACCTTTAATCATTCAAGGATTAAGACAAATTGGAAAAACTACAATCGTAGAGACTTTTGCCAAAGAAAATTATGATTCAGTTGTTAAATTGGATTTTAGAAAAGATGTTAGTTTGCAAGAATTATTTAATGGTGATTTTGATATAGACTCAATAACATTTGCTTTGACTATAAAATATAAAGATATTAAATTTATTCCTAATAAAACCGTATTAATATTTGATGAACTACAAGATTGTCCTAACGCTAGGGCATCTTTAAAATATTTTGCATTAGATGGTAGATATGATGTTATATGTACTGGTTCATTACTTGGAATTAAAAATTATAGAATAACAAAATATCCATCAAGAGGTATTCCTGTAGGGTTTGAGGAATATTTAGAGATGAAACCCATGGATTTTGAAGAGTTTTTATGGGCCAATGGAGTTCAAAAACAAGTAATAGATATCTTAATCAAATGTATAAAAGAAACAAAACAAATTCCAATATATATTCACAATAAAATGTTGGAATTATTTAACAAATATATATGTATCGGTGGAATGCCTGAAGTTGTAGATACGTACATAAAGACTAATGATTTTAATCAAGTAAGAAAAAAACAAAAGGAAATTTTGATGGGGTTCGAGGCTGATTTTGGAACTCATTTAAATGATGATTATGAAATTAAAGTTGATCAGTTTGCAAAAACCAAAATTTTAGCAACTTTTAATTCAATTCCACGCCAATTAGCAAAAGAAAATCAAAAGTTTCAGTACTCAGTTATCGCTAAAAATGCTAAAAGTCGTGAATATGAAAATGCAATAGATTGGCTTGAAGATTATGGATTAATTTCAAAATGCTATAATTTGAAGTCACTTGAATTGCCTTTTGATTCTTTTGTTGATGAAGGCATTTATAAAATATTTATAAATGATAGTGGATTGTATATTTCAATGTTAGAAGATGATGTACCAGATTTAATAATTAATAATAAGTTATCATTAGCTAAAGGAGCGATATATGAAAATATAGTAGCCGATGCTTTTAGTAAACTAGGCAAAAAAATGTATTATTTTCATAAAGATAGTGGCTTAGAAATAGATTTTATTTCTAAATATTGTGGTGAAGTAACTCTTATTGAAGTCAAAGCAAACAAAGGTAATACTCGGTCGGCTAAAACCGTTTTAAAAGATAAAGAAAAATATAATGTAAAAAAATTAGTTAAGTTGACATCGCAAAACGTTGGATGCATTGGGGAAATAATTACTTATCCATATTATTTAACAACATTTATATTTAGATAATTATAAAAAATGTAAATAGTTGATTGGTTTTTATTTAATGGTTAATAAACAAAGCTTAAGATCTAATCTATCTAAATTACTTCTAATATAGACGTAACTTAAATCAGCAACATATTCGTATTTAGCTAATGGTTGACCATCTGCTTTTTCTTTTTCCCATGTGGATAATTCGGTAACAACAAAATCAGCTTCGCCGTTTATCACATAGCTTTCTTGTTCTTCAAATAATTGAGGATAACTCTCTTCAGAAACTAAATTTTGAGCGAAATAATAAAACTTAGGTGTTTGATCGCAGACGGTGTAAAACCCGCGGTCAAACATTTTATAAGTCAAAAGAGAATAATCTTCTTTGCCGTAACTTTCAATAATCTCTTTGACTAAAAATTGAGGATAATAAGATTTTGAATAGAAAAGCTCAATGGTATTATTGCCGAATAATAAGCTTGTTGATATTAAAGCGAAAAGGGAAATACTGATTACTTTTATATTATTTTTCTTCTCTTTTGTTTCATTGAAATCATTTAAAAATTTATTTATTGCATCATCGGAATTTTTATAAGCTATTTCAAAACGGATTTTAAAAGGTTCTGTTTTTTCTTTTTTAGAAACAAATAAAGTTTTAAAGAAAGCGATGATATTTGCTAAACAATATGGCAAAGCTACTATTCCAAATGGTACAAACGTCCCTATAACTAAATGGTAATAACCAATATTACCCATAATTAAGCATTGAATTAAAAATGTGGAAAGAGTTAAACAGCTATAGTATATTTTATAACGAAGATTAACGTTATAAACTTTCCACATATATATTAAGCTAAAGACGACCATTATATATAAGAAGAAATTTAAAGGTACTTGGCCTAGCGAGATAAAAAATTCTATTACTCTAGTTAAAACATCTCTTCCTTCAGCATAGCCAAAAATATTGAATAAGATATAGATATTCCACATATCGTCAAGAGCTTGATTCATCCCTAAATAAATTATCATCGGAATGCTGATAAGCGTCATACCGATTAAAAAATACAATGCGAAAAGAATAGCTTTTGACGCTTTCTTTTGAATGAAAAAGTCGATGAAAATGCAGATGCCTAAAGCTGCATAAAAGACTAACATAGAGTATTTTATCCAAAAGATTATCCCGGCAAATAATCCGCAGACAAAACCTTCGATTAGTGAGATATCTTTATTTTTATTAAGGCTTTTTAAAAAGATATAAACTCCATAAGTAAATAAAGGCAAGCAATATTCTTCTGCTTCACCGCCTCCGCACCAGAATGCTCTAGATGTAAAAACGATAATCGCAGTAATTAAAACGCCTAATAATGATGATTTATAAGGTAAATATAAATTAATAATTTTAAAACTTAAAAATAAAAATACTGCTGCACAAATTATTTCAACGAAATAAATAAAATATAAGTTGTCACCGCAGATAAGATAATTCAAAGCAAAAAGCATATATAATAAGATGCCTTTTTGCTCAAAAAGGTCGCGGTAAGGAACTTTTCCTTCAACCATACCTCTGCCCATGGTTAAGAACCAGTTAACATCATTTCCATCGTGAAAAGAATAAAGAAATGAACATTTAGATACGATAGTAATTGATATAAATGCGATAACTAGACAAATAAAAAAAACAAAAAACATCGACTTTTTACTAGAAGTCTCAATATTTTTATTTGAAGCAATATGGACGTTTATTTCTAAGTTATCTAACATAAATACTTCTAATTTATATATTAATCTAGCAAAAAATAGATGTTTTCTCAATGCTTTCAATGCTTTCAATTAAAGGGTTTTTATGACTTTTGCCGGAACTCCTCCAACCACACTATTTGCCGGAACATCCTTTGTTACTACAGCTCCCGCGGCAATTATTGAATTATCGCCAACTGTAACTCCTGATAAAATAGTAGCATGTGCGCCTATCCAAACGCGTTTACCAATTTTAATTGGTTTAATTACCATATTACCTCTTTTATAAGGATCTAAATCGTGATTGATTGTAGCTAAGACTACTTGATGTCCGATTAATGTATCATCACCGATTTCAATTCCGCCTTGATCTTGAAAACAGCAACCTTCATTGATAAATACTCTTTTTCCAATAGTTATATTTTTTCCAAAGTCAGTATAGAAAGGTGGAAACAAACCAAAAGAATCATCAACTTTTTTACCGATTAACTTAGAGAATAAATCTCTTAATTCTTCAGCATCATGGAAAGAATTATTGATTTCAGAAGTAATCTTTCGAGCTTCTAAGGCTGCTTTATGCATAACTTTATGAGCTTCAGAATCTGCCTCAATATACGGATTTTCTTTTATATAATTAATATATTCTTCAATAGTCATATTTTACTCCTTTGATAATGACATTATATGATTAATAATGACAAATAAAAATATTTCAATAAAGAAAAAAAGTAGCCTAACTGGAGGGAATTTAGTAAGCTACTTTTTTCAAAAGGATATTTATGTGATAGGGTAAATTATGCTTGAGAAGCGTTTAAGACTGCTGTGAAGACTCCAAAGGAAATATCCATATCAGCATTGTCGATAGTGATATATCCATTATCCATCTCGTCATTACTTAATCTGTGGAAGGTGATTTGGAATTCTTGTTGTCCTTCATAAAGATCTGCAAGACCTCCACGATAAGTAGAGTATTGTGTTTGAGCGGCAGTAGTTGCACTTTCATTTACTGCACCATGATCAAGATAAGCATTCATAAATACTGGATAGCAATGCGCTAAACCTTGTTCGACAGAAGTTATTTGACCTTCAAAAGTAAAGACTGATGGAGCAAAATCTTCATAATAAGCGGTGACTGTGAAGTGGAATTTTGTTTCTGTATCGACATAAACTTCAACTGCATAACCTTCTTCGGTTTTATCTCCGCCATCAGCATTGCGGTAATCCCAGTTTCCAAGAACAGAAGATCCTAAAGCGATTTCTTGTTCACCAGGTGCTGATGATGTTGGTGTCTCTCCCCCAGTTGAGCAAGCTGACATAGTGAATGCAGAAGCTGCTAATAAAACTGGCATAGCGATTTTTAATAATGTTCTTTTCATTTAAATTTTCTCCTTAATAATTATTTTTCTAAGAATGCGGCTACTGATGTGGTAACCACTGATAAGATATAAAGAATCCCTCCTACTACAAATGCCGGCATAATCCCGTATCCAATATCTTGGATTCCGGCAAAGTAATAACCTAAATTACCCATTTGGCTTGAGACGAATAATCCTAAAGCCAAGAGTTCTGCTGCTGCTCCAATAATAGTAATTATTCCGTTAAAATCGCGGTAGATAATTACTTCTAATAAACAGAGCAAACCGATAATAGAAACTATCATCATAAGCGGTGAAATGTGTGTATTCATCTGTTTTGTTGTGACTATATACATAATCATACCGATGAGGGTTAAGACTATTGAAATAGCTAATAGGATAAAGGATTTCAAATCGGTTTTGATTAGAGTAAATAATTTCATATTAGTTATTCTCCTCTCTCTTACGGTTGTTCTTTATAATGAAGAAAACTGTAAGACCTAAGGAAGCGGCAAATAACGCTCCTGTTACTGCAGAAATTGAGATGCCTAATGTCTGATACCAACGCATTTCTTGATGAACTTTTGTTCCTTTTTCAACAGTTGCGGTTAACCAAGTATTTGCCCATAAATAAAGATTTCTATGGCAAGCTTCTTTGACAGCTTTGAATAAGACGCTATCAGAACCTATGGCTTGAGGTGAAAGAGAACCAGTTGTGAATTCAGTTGTGTTTGTATCGAATTCAGTTGTTCCGTTGATTATCGAAGTTGGTCCGTTGACATAGCCATCACTAGCAGAATCAGCGATAACTGTGCCGTGATAACCCCATTCATCAACTAAGATATTTAACATTAAGCCAGGCATTGCACCGATATATTTGCAGCCTAATCTATTTTTAGCAATCATCGTGCAATTAGCTTTTCCAGTTGTTAAAGCACCTTCAAAAGCTCTTAAATATATTTCGCGTCCAGCTTGTTCATTAGAGAAGGTTAAAATTCCGCTACGATTGGTTTCTTGATCGTTGAAAGCGAAATGCTTTGGTCCCATAGATAAGCCAAATTTGGCTGCACCAGTGACTTCATTCATGGTTTGATAATATGCTAATGTTCCATCTTCGGAATAATATTCACCATTTCTACCATTAAATGCTGTTCTATGGGTATCGTTTCCTGGGCCCCAAACGCAGTGATAACCTGTCCATAATCCGTCATTACCAAACATTTCTCCAACATCGTTGGCTAATTCTTGATTGAATGTACAGCTAAGAACTACTTCACTTGGGAACATAGCTGCGTATATTTGATATTCTGGATCATCGGTAATATATGAGGCACATATACCTGAAGGACCATCAAATGCCATATATTCTGGCATGTTGATTGATTCGATAACACCACTGTTAGCTAAACCAACTAATCTTGACATTTCATCAAGAGTTAATTGATTTAATAAATCATCCCATAATGGATCATCATAATCTTTTCCTGAAAGTTCTGAAAGTTCAACAGAGGTGCTAGTTGATGCATAATTTACACCTTCGACAACATCAGATAAATCACTAGATTCAGCAGAAGGTGTATAAGAAGAACCTGCATGCATATCTTCAATCATTTCTTCTGTAGCAGTTAATTCAACACCATCTGACCAAGTGCCTGCCCAATCTTTTCTTGAAAGATAAGTGACCATGTCACCATAATGATTGATATCAGCTTCATCAAGTTGATTAGTAATCTTATTTCCAGTGTATTCACTTGTTGATAAAGTTACATCATCAACTTCTTTATCACCTTCAGCAGTTTTTTCATAAGTAATGGCTTGAGATTCATCACCGGTATAATCCATTCCGTCTGCAGTGGTATAACCTTTTTTAGCTAGAATATTATTTAATGCATCATGCGAACTATCACCGATACCGAAGACATATGTTCCATAATCAAGAATATATGTTTTAGCTTTATGTGAATCATAACTACCGACAAAACTCATATCGATATCAATAGTTGTTTCGTAAATTTCTTGAGGATCAAGTTCAGGTGATTTAGTGTATCCGACTAATGATACTGCAGCTTTCTCAACATTATTATCTTTATCGTATTGAGTGTATGGAGAATTGACGTATACTTGGAAAACATCTTTTCCACTGACTTCTCCAATATTTTGAGTTTTAAGACCTAAGGTAACAACTTTATTTGTTTCATCCCATTCAATAGAAGTAATTTCCCGGTCAAATGTCGTATATGATAAACCATATCCGAAAGTATAACTGACTTCATCATTATAGTCCCAGCCATTTTCACTCATGAAAGCTCCAGTTGAGGATGAGGCATTACCTTGTTTAAGAACGGTATCCTCATAACGGGTTTCATAATATTTGTAACCAACATAGATACCTTCTTGATAGACGACATATTTTGTAGCTGAAGCTGCATCGATTTCATCAGCATTAGTGAATGTAAAATCACCAAAGTTTTGCATTGCTGGAGCTGATAAAGTTGAAGCAGCAATAGTATCCGCTAAATGTCCTGAAGGTGAAACCTTTCCGGTTATAACATCAGCTAAGCCATAGATACCTGAATAACCAAGAGAACCAACGCTAAGAATTGCATCAATTTCATCATCTTGTTTTAATTCGTCAATGCCCATCATGAAGTCTGAATTGACTACGACGATGACTTTGCTTGAACATTTTTTAGCTTCTGCGATAACTTTTCTTTCAACATCTTGTAATTCAAGAGCGTTATGTACTCCATCACCATCGAGAACTTTAGCAGGATCGGTAGATGCATCATTTCCTTCACCAAAGGTTCGACAAATGAAGACAATTGCAGCATCACCATATTGGCTATAACTGCTTTTTACTTCATTTGGATATTCATCTGGATCGACTTCGCCGGTTTTATATCCAGCTGAACCAGAAGTACGGTAATTACCTTTAATATTGTCGTAATAGTTATAGAGTGTTCCGTTGACTTCTAAACCATCACTTTCAAATACGTCTTTGACTTCATAAGGAGAAGTAACCTTACCACCTCCAGATGATGAACCATAAATTAGGTTAACCGAGGAACGAGAGAAGAGACTAACTTTATTGCCTTCTGATAATGGAAGAGCATTATTGTTGTTTTTTAATAAAACAGTTCCTTCTCTAACTTCATCAGCAATCAATTCTTTTTTTGCTTCGACAAGATCTTTCGCGGTTGCATAGGTTGATTGATAGGTTCCGTTATCAACACCAGATGTAGTGCTGCCCGGCAAATATCTATCAATTGCAATCTGCCAGGTAAAGGTCATTTCCGTGGCCGCGAGAGCAAAGGCAAAAAGCAAACTGGTCACTAATGTAGTAACTTTTAAAATGCTTTTTCTCATAAAAAGCTCCTTTCACTTTTTCTGCCTCAATTTTAGAAAAGCGAATAAAAGAGCTCAATAAAGGCGGCTTCTAATCAATGAAAGCGGTATCATGATTATTTCTAAGCGGTATTAAATGACAAAAAAACGGCATATTGTGATTTATATGCCGTTAGAGATGATTACAGAATTTTCTTTCTGAAGGTATTTTAGATATTGACTTTTAATTTCTTGAACTTTACGTTTGCTAAGTATTAATTTTTCGTTATTAACAAGGATAAGTTCATCGCTATGGATGCTTTTAATATATCTAGCATTAACTAAATAACATTTATGAGTCCTAATAAAGTCATTAGAGTTTAATTCTTGTTCAAACAATTCCATGTTTTTTCTGACTTGTAAATTTTCTCCATTATTGATGTGGATAAGTTGATGCTTACCATCGCTTTCTATATATATAATATTTTTGATATCAATGCAGTACGTATCTTTCCCTTCAATTATAAGTTTTTTATCTGGCTTTTGGATTTCTTGATTGCTTTGGAGATATGAATTTATTAATTTTTTTAAATCATTTAGCAAATTATCTTTTCTTACAAAACCATACGGGTGAACTTGCAGAGAATCAAATACTCGATCACTGAAAGACGATACAAACACTAGTTTGGATTTGATTTGAAGTGAGACTAGTTCTTGTGCTATGGTTATCCCGTCATAATCACCTAGACCAATATCTAAAAAAATAAATTCGTAATAAATTGATTTACAAGAATTAATTAAATCTTGAGGGTTATTAAATGCTTTGACTTCAACTAATTGTTCTTTTTCAACGAAGAGAGTTCTAATTATACTTTCAAGTATTGATAATATTGATTCTTCATCGTCAATTAACGCAATATTAATTACTTTTTTCATTTTGTTCTCCTTTACATTCAATCATAATTGAAACTATAAAATTGTGATTTTGATAATTTAATTCAAAATGCCCATTATATTTTTTGCAAATTGCTTGGATTATTTTTAATCCATATCCATGATTTTCTTTGTCAATTTTAGTTGTTTTCATAGAAGTTAATTCTTGCTTGGTAAATTCTTTATCAGTTGGATTTGTAGTTGTAATAATCAAGTATTCATTTATATATTTTATTTCCAGTGTAATAAATTTTTTGCCCATTGGCAGAATAGAAACGGCTTCAATTGAATTATCTATAAGATTACTTAAAAGAGAACAAAGATCTATAGGATTTATATTTAATTCCGAAGGAACGAGTATTTCTTGTTGAAGTTTTATGCTATTCATTAAGCATTTGCTAATCTCAATATTGAGAATGTTATTAATTACTTGATTGCCACATTGAATAAGTAGCTTGGCTTTAGAATATTCATTTTGATATTTACTTAAATATTTTTTTAATTCATCGTATTGCTGATTTTCTAAAAGTAGGTTTAACATTGCAAATTGATTTTTTATATCGTGATTAATCTTTCTTATTTGTTGGTATGATTTTTCACTGATATCCATCATTTGAATATAAGATTTACTATAGTCGAGAATTACCCGTTCATAAATTTTGTCGGAATAGGATTTAGATGAATAATAAATATTGAGATAAATGATTAAAGCAAATAGAACGTAAAAAATATAAACTGCAAAGAATATGTTGTTATATTTAATTGATTCAATTTTTAAAAAGTATAATCGAATGATTGATAGGTTAGAAAAAATAAAAATTAGATAGAAACTGGCTAATACAATATTTGTCTTAGGTATAAATGAAATTTTTCTAAAATCATAGAGAAAGAGAAAAATAGTTATAATTATTAGCATTAAAACATTTGAAATTAAAGTAAATTCTATTCCTGATAATATTTGCCAATAATATTCTTGCATAGTTCCTAACCATCCAGAAAAAGCTGATTCGGCATAAAATGTTGTTAAAAACAACGCTGAAATAATTATTTGTTTTGTTGAATTTAATTTTAATATTAAAACATTATATAGAGCTAAAATAAAAGTAAAAGATAATGTGGTAGCATCTACGACAGTTATAACTGCATCATAATAAGATACACCGCGGAGAATAGTTGCATATATTACTCCAATAAATGATATTAATAAAAATCCGACAAGGACTTCAATTATTTTTCTAATGATGTCTTTTTTATTATTCGTTGGGTGATTTAGGATGAAGTTAAGAACTATCGCAAAATAAAGTTCATCTAAAATAAAACCTAAGCCATAACTATTGTTGACATAGATATCGAGAAATCCTCCTAACATACATCCACCTCCATTCAGGCGCATAAAAAATAAATATTATATAAATATATATGTAATATAAATATTTTACGCGTATGTGTGCGAAGAACATTTCTGCTTGAGCAGAAGAACCCCATTACTGATTACATTATAGCCATATTACAAAATTTTTTGCAATATAGTTTTTTTGATGAAACAAGCGTATATATTATGCAAAATTTAGTTTTTTATATAATTTTAGTTACAATGTATTTCAAAGATAAAAAATAATTTTTCCTTAAAATTTTTGACATGATAATATTTATATATGCATGATATATGGAATCCATGGCATGGATGTATAAAGAAAAGTGAAGGCTGTGAGCATTGCTATATGTACTATCTTGATCATCTTAGAAATATGGATGGTGAAGATATTTTTTTGACGAATAATTTAAATTATCCATTAAGCAAAAATAAAGACGGAACTTATAAAATTAAAAGCGGTGAGACATTAAGAGTCTGTATGACAAGCGATTTCTTTTTAAATGAAGCTGATAAGTGGAGAGATGCTTGCTGGAATATTATTAATCATCGCCAGGATGTTATTTTTTTCCTTTTGACTAAAAGACCAGAAAGGGTAAAAGAATGCTTACCTAGTAATTGGGGTGATGGTTACGAAAATGTTTTTTTCAATGTAACTTGTGAAAATCAAAAACGCGCGGATGAAAGAATACCAATACTTTTATCATTGCCTTTTAAACATAAAGGCATAATGTGTGCACCTTTTATTGGTGAAATAAATATTGAAAAGTATTTAGCGACAAATCAAATTGAACGCGTCGTCTGCGGAGGTGAAAATTATGATGGGGATCGTCCTTGTAATTTTGAATGGATAAAGTCTTTAAGAAAACAATGCGAAAAATATGATGTAACATTTTGCTTTATTGAAACAGGTACGCGCTTTATAAAGGACAATAAACTTTATATATTGAAAAATAAACGTATCCAAAGCGAGATGGCTTTTAAGTCTAAAATGAATTACCAAGGCAAAGAAATTAATTTTATTTTGAAAGATGATTTTGGAAATATTATAAAAAAAGAAAAATTATATGTTCCATATTTTAAAGATCACTGCTCTACCTGCGGCAGTAAATTAATTTGTAATGGCTGCGCGCAATGTAAAAAATGTAGTTTTGAAAAAATATAATATTAATATTGATAATTAAATGAAACAACTTTTTTGTTTTTTGAAAATGGTTACTTTTTATGTTAAAATTTAATTAATCAAAAAGGAGAATTAATAATATATGGGACAAATTTTAAGAAATGCAAAAGGCATTAAAATCGGTGAAATTCAAGAATCTTGCGGAAGACAAATTATCCGCGATGCTCGGGGAATTAAAAAAGGTGAGTTTGATGGTAAAATAACACGTGATGCTCGCGGAATAAAAGTCGGAGAGGGCAATCTTTTAGCTATGCTGCTTGATGATTAATTTTTTATTAAATCTGCTTTACCTTGAATTTCTTTAATCAAAATTACTGTTTCAGGACTATTTTCGTCATAAAAAATAATAAAATATAATTCACTATCAGCTTTTCTTTTAGTCTTTTTTAAATAGTTAATCAATATTATTGATGTAGTAACTATTATTGTTTGATCAAGCAAATGGTATGTTAGCTTATAGGTGTCATCATCATAATAAACATAAGCATTAGCGATTAAATATTTATCGCAGTTTTTGATTTGCTTTATGATATTAAAAATTATACGAAAAGGTATTAAGCTATAAATTAATAAAATAATCAGCAATACGCTATTAATAATTATGAATAATTCGTTTTTTAAATATATAATTGCAAAAAATAAGGTTATTAAAATAGCTATAGACGGTAATGAAAATAATAACGCTTTAGTTTTGTTATATTGATATTCAATCGAACTTTTGTATATTTTTTTATTCATAATTTTATTTTAACAGATATTTTATAAATTTGCTGATTTCGTATTAGGAAGATATGTTATATAATTTTATTATAGTAATAAATAGTTATAAGAGGAATATATGGGGAATAAGGAAGTATTTGTTAGTTATGCGCATGAAGACGCAGAACGCGTGGAAAAAATAATTAAATGTTTAGAAAAACAAGGTGTTGAGTGCTGGTATGCTCCTCGCGATGTTGGAGCGAGAAGGTATGCAAAAGCTATTTGCGAAGGTATTGAAAACTGCAAGATTTTTTTATTAATGCTTTCTAAATATTCTGCTGTTTCCGAACATGTCTTAAACGAAGTTGAGATGGCCTATAATAAACGAAAAGCTTCCAATGGTGCGTTAACTATTGAAACAATTTGTCTAGATAAACTTAATCTTGATTCGCCAGAATTTGATGAAATTATGTATTATATCCGCAGAATTAATTTTATTCAATCGGATAAAGGTAATGAACCTATCCACCTAGCAGATCAATTTATTGACGTTAATAAATCATTATTACGTATACCAGCAAAAAAACAAAGTGAAGATAAGGAAAGCCGTTATTTCGCTGATGATAATGAAATAAAAAGAATTAATGTTCAAAACGCTTTGTTAAAAGGATTTGATTTTTCTGTTTATCAAAGAGAATTAAGCCGTTATAAAAAGCCTGTTGTCCTCGATATTGGGTCTGGTGATGGAACTTTAATTGTTGATCGTGTTTCTTCGGTAAGCGATGATTATTTGATAATCGCTGTTGATAAAGATGAAGAAGTTCTTAAACGCGGAAGAGAAAAATATTCTGATAAAAATATAGTGTTTGAGCAAGTCAATATAACAGATAAGCAGTTAGCCAATACATTGCAAACTATTTTAGAAAAATATAAAGTTGAAAAATTTGATATTATCAACATTTCAATGGTCCTTTTGCATATTAAAGAAAAAACTATTTTATTAAGAAATTTACGGAAAATTCTTAAAGATGATGGGGTTATCATCATAAAAGATATCGATGACGGAATTAATTTTGCTTATCCAGATCAAGATGGTATATTTGAAAAAGCTTGGGGTATGGCTAAATTAGATTTAACCGCGGGTAATCGAGAATCCGGTAGAAGAGTATATACAGTTTTAGCGCGTTCAGGGTTTAAAAATGTTGCCTTAGAAAAATGTGAATTAACGACGATTGGCATGAGTTATGATGAAAAGGATTCATTTTTCAATATGTATATAAAAATGATTCTTGACGGGATTGAATGGTCATTAAAGCAATATCCGGATAATTGGGAATTAAAAGATTCGGTAACATGGTACAGAGAAAATATTGATGACATGTATGAAGCTTTCATGTCTGAAGATTTTGTCTTTGGACTAGGATTTATGCTTTATACCGCGCGGAAGTAATCTAAAAATGGATGATTTAAATATTAAATTTATTAAAGGAAAAGATAAGAAATCACCTTTAGTGATAATTAATAGTTTTGATTCAGGTGATGAACTTATCAAATTAAGCAATGAATGCAAAAAAGATTTTCATTTATTAATCATCAGTAATCTTTCATGGAATGATGATTTAACTCCTTGGAAAGCTGAGGATATTTTTTCTAGCGATTCAGGATATAAGGGTTTAGCTAATACATATCTAAATTATTTAGTTAATGTTCTTATACCAAATACTAAAAGCAAATATGAATTATTACCTGAATCCTTTATTATTGGAGGATATTCTTTAGCCGGGCTTTTTGCTTTATATTCTTCAACAAAAGTTAATCTTTTCTCCGGTGCTTTTTCTTGCTCGGGATCGTTATGGTATCCAGGATTTATTGAATATTTAAAAAATAATAAAATTTCTGAAAATATAAGATTTATATATTTATCATTAGGCGATAAAGAAAAAAATACGCGTAATCAGTATCTTAAAGAAACAGAAAATTGCCATAAACAATGTTTAAAAATTTTCGAAGAACAAAATATTAAATATCAATTTGAATATAATAAAGGAAATCACTTTACGGAAGCTAATCAAAGGACCATTAAAGGTTTAATTAATGTTTTGGAAAATTTATGAACTGTTTCCGGTATTCTAACGGGGATAGTTTTTCATATTTTTTGAAAACTGCAGAAAAATGATTTGGAGTTGAAAAACCGAGATATTCTGAAATAGAAGTTAGAGATTTATCCGTGTAACGAATCAGTCTTTTAGCTTCTTTTAATTTTATTTTAATAATGAAAGTCGATAAATTTTCATGGCATTCGCTTTTAAATTTTGTTGATAATCTACCTCTTGACATATATAAAGCATTGGCTATGTCTTCTGTTTTTATATTTTCAGACAGATGATGCAAAACATATGATGAGATATCACGAGATAATTTGTTTGGCAAAATATCTTCTGAGAGACTATGAATTATTTCCGTATAATGTTTGACTAATTTAAAAGAGAGATTATTAATTGAAACAATATCATTTAAGGTATCACATCTTTGAATATAAGTATCGCTAAGTTTTAAAGCTTCTTGTTGATCCATTCCTGAAGATATGGCCGCGCGGCAAACAATTGTCGCGGTAACGATAAAAATATTTTTTAACTGCCTGATTTGATTTGATGAAGTTAATCCGGGATTAACTGAAGGCGAAGATTGTATCCAAGTATTTAATCCATCTATATCACCATTTCTAACGATGGAAATTAATTTTTCTTCAGCGAGCAAGGAATTATTAAAGCTATTGATTTCTTGCTGAGATGAATATTGATTATCTATTTGAGTTTTTTCAATGGCTTTCTCAAATCTTTCTTGTTCTTCGTCAATAACAATAATATCGTTAAACGTTAACATTTCTTCATTAATTAAGTTATTAAGAACTAATAAAATTTTTAATAAACCGGTTAAAGGGAATGGCACTAAAGATTTGTAGGCATTGATAAATGATGTTACGTCTTCAGAAGAAATATTTAGTCTAAAAGCTAAGTCTTTTAGACTTTTATCGTCTGCTTGACACTGGTATGTTGGGCCGAGGATAATAGTTAAATTATTTGAGTTAACAAATCCATAATATGATAATTCTTCAGTTATATAATATCCGACATGCTGATTGCCGATTGCTATTTTATCTAAGTAAGCATTAATCGGATCAACGCTAAAATCAATTATCGAATGAAAATAATTTAATTTTCCACTTTGATAAACTCTAACTGGTAAACCAGCTAGATCAGCAATATTTGAAAGTATATAATCAAGGTTTATTTCTTTTTTCATAAATTAAAACGATTTAATATTATTACAAAAATATATTAACATGTTACAAAACGATAAGAAATAGATATGTGAAAGGGCTTACAATAATTATGAGGTAATAATATGGACATTGAAGAACTTTTATCGAAATTAACGCTTAATGAAAAAAGTCTTTTGATTGCTGGAACAAATTTTATGTATACCTATGCGATTAAGGATTTAAAAATACCATCAATAAGAATGTCAGATGGACCGCATGGTTTAAGAGTGCAAAACGGAGAAGGTGATAACGGAGTTAATGGTAGTGAAGTAGCTACTTGTTTTCCAACCGCGAGTATCGCCTGTTGCAGCTTTGACCGCGATATGATGTATAAAATTGGTTCCTCTATAGCTAATGAAGCTAAGTATTATGGAATAAATATGGTTTTAGGTCCTGGAATCAATATTAAAAGAAATCCTCGTGGGGGAAGAAATTTTGAATATTTTTCAGAAGATCCATTGCTTGCTTCAGAAATGGCAGTTATGGAAGTAAAAGGACTTCAAGATAATAATGTTGCTTCATGCATTAAACACTTTGCTTTGAATAATAGTGAAAATTATCGCTTTCTTTCTGATTCGATTTGTGATGAAAAAGCGATGAATGAAATTTATTTAAAAGTATTTGAAAGAACAATAAAAAAGAGTAAACCTGCCGCGGTTATGTGCGCATATAACAAAATAAACGGCACCTATTGCTGTGAAAATAAATGGTTATTAACTGATATCTTACGAAATGCATGGAATTATGAAGGGATTGTACTTACTGACTGGGGAGCAATGCATGACCGGGTAGAGGCGTTAAGAGCCGGCTTAGATTTAGAAATGCCTGGTGATACAGCATATTGCCGTAAGATGGTAATCGATAAGATAAACAATGGAAGCTTAGATGAAAAGTATTTAAATGATGCAGTAAAAAATATTTTGAAAGTAGTTGATAAGTATTCTAAGCAGAAAAAAGTTCCTGCTGATTTTGAAAAAAATCATGAAATTGCAATAGAAGCAGCATGTAAATCCGCTGTTTTAATGAAAAACGAAAAAGATATTTTACCGTTAAAATCTCAAGAAAAATTATTAATTATTGGAGAGATGTTTTCTCAGATGCGTTATCAAGGATCGGGTAGTTCGATGATAAATCCTTATAAATTAGTAACTCCGGAGACAAGCTTTAATAATCATTTAATTCAATATGATTTTTGCCAAGGCTATGACGTAAATAGTGTAGAGGTTGATTATAAATTAGTAGAAGAAGCTATTACTAAAAGTAATGATTTTGATAAAGTCATATTATTCGCTGGATTAACAGATTTCACTGAAAGTGAAGGATGTGACAGAGAAAATATCTCGTTACCTCATAATCAAGAAGTACTAATTGAAAAATTAGCTGAAAAAGGTAAAAAAATAATCTTAGTTTTGTTTGGTGGCAGCGTTATTACTTTACCATTTGAAAAATGTGCCGCGGTGCTTTATATGGGATTGCCTGGTCAAGGCGGAGGAGAAGCTGTTTATAAATTGTTATTTGGTGAAATTTCTCCTTCTGGACGCTTAGCAGAAACATGGATAAAAGATTATAACGATGTTCCATATCCAATTTTTTCTGTTAACGAACAAGAAGTATATAAAGAAAGTATATTTGTCGGATATCGCTATTATGTTAGCAAAGGCGTTAAAGTCAATTTCCCATTCGGATATGGATTGTCATATACTGATTTTCGATACAACAATTTCAAAGTATGTGCTAAATCAGATCATTTGGAAGTAGAGGCTGAGGTTAAAAACGTTGGGGAAATGAAGGGAGAGGAAGTAATCCAAATATTTATAGAGGGTGCTAAAAATAATCTCTTTAGACCAAAGCGAGAATTGAAAGCTTTTACTAAAATCTCTTTAAATCCGGGTGAATCGAAAAATGTAAAATTGATAATAGACTATGAAGATTTAAAAATATATTCTCTAACTGACAAAAGATTTATTTTTCCAAATGGAGAATATGTTATCTCAATTAATAAGGATGCTGAGACAGTTATTGATTCTAATGTTGTAGAACTTGGGTATGATAAAATTAATAATGGTAATCTCGCTTTATTAAAACCATATTTGAATTATGATATATCAGCGATTAGTAATGAAATTTATAGTGAATTATTTAATTTAAACATACCTGTCTTACGAAATAAAAACCATATGTATATCGATTCGCGTTTTACAGATATGAAAAGGACATTTTTAGGACGAATATTATTCAATACGGTATTGTCTGTAGCGGATAAACAGAAAAAAATGGCTTTAAAAATGCCAAAGGGAGAGGAAAGAAATAACCGCTTAAAAGGCGCAATTTTCTTAAGAAGAATTTTAGAAAGCAATACTTTAATTTCTATGTCAATGTCCTCTGGAAAGACTTTTCCTTATAACTTTGCTGAAGCATTTATGTATATTGCAAATGGTAATCTGATTAAAGGAATAAAGTGTTTTTGCAAAAAAATCCAAATTTCAGAATTGCCAAAAGATAAGGAGGACAAGTAATGTTTTCTCAAAATATTAAACCAGGTCAGATTTTATTAGATACTGATGGAAAACGAGTTCAAGCTCATGGAGGCTCATTATTCTTTGATAATGATACATTTTATTTTTATGGTGAAAATAAAGAAAAAACTAATGGTAAGGGAAAGATATGGTCTTGGGGAGTACGTTATTACTCTTCAAAAGATTTATATAATTGGCGAGATGAATGGACTATTGAGCAGGTAGCCTCTGAATATAAAAAGAAAGGAGAAAATTAAAATGGCGAAAGCAAAAATATTAGATAGTAAAGTGTTTAATAGCCGAGTGCATTCACAAAATGTAAAAGGCAAAGAGAAATGGCTAGGATATTTAGTAGGGCCATGCGGAGCATTATTATTCAATGCTGTTATGGCAGTTTATCTCAATGTCTTTTATACCGATGTTTTGGGCTTTGATAAGGTCTGGGGAGGATTATTTTTAGTTATTTTCCCAATCATTTCCAAGATAATTGATGCAATTACTAATGTTATCATGGGCTATATTATTAATAGAACTAAGACAAAACAGGGTAAAGCTCGGCCGTGGATATTATTATCTGCACCATTAATTGCTATTTCTGGATTATTACTGTTTTTAGTACCAAAGGCATCAATTACTATTCAAGTAATTTGGGTCATGTTCTCTTATAATCTTTATTATTCAATCTCTTATACAATTTATAATATGTCACATAATTTGATGGTTCCTCTATCAACGAGAAATACATCTCAAAGAGGTGTATTAGCAGTTTTCAATAATATTGCCTCAGTAATGATGAGCGGAATTATCGTCGCTTTAATTTTTCCAATGTTAATTATTCCTCTTTTAGGAACTAGTCAATCTATTTGGATTTTAGCTATGGGAATCTTAGCAATTATCTCTTTGCCTTTAGCTTTAATAGAATACTATTTTACAAAAGAAAGAGTAACGGAAGAAACAGCGAATATAGAAGAAAAGAAGATCCCGTTTTTATTACAGTTAAAAGCAATTTTTACTGATAAATATATGCTTTTGTTATTAGGGTATTTCTTACTTTATACACTGACTTCTCAATTAAAAAATATTGCTTTACCTTATTATTGTAACTATGTTTTAGGAACCTATAATGACGGCATAACTCAAACTTTAGTCTCAGTCATTGGAGGAATTCCAATGGGAATTGGTATCTTTGCTGTTTGGCCATTAGCTAAAAAATTTGGTAAAAAGAACGTTACAGTTGTTGGCTTTATCTTATATGCTTTAGGGTCGCTTATTTGCTTATTAGCTCCGACAAATATGGTAATTGTTTTAATTGGACAATTTATTAAAAATATTGGCGGATTACCTTGCGCGTATGTTTTTATGGCCTTATTTAGCGACGCTCTTGATCATCTGGAATGGAAAAACGGATTTAGAACAGATGGTTTAGCGATGTCAGCTTATTCAGTTATTACAACCGCGGCAGCCGGTATTGTTACGGGATTATTTAACGGAGGTATTGCGGCAGCTGGATATATCGCTCCTGAAAATAATTTAACGATAAAGCCGGAATTAACCTCGGCTATGCAAAAGGTTTTAACTAATCTCGATGGAACTTATTCAATTATTTTCAACCAACCTCAAGCGGTTAATACAGTTTTCGTTATTTTCTTTGTTGGCTTAGAAGCCGTTGCAGGTTTAGTTTTTGCCTTTATGCTTTCCTTTGTTAAAGTAGAGAAAACCATTAACTTAAAACAAATGGTCATTCGTGAGAGACAAAAAGAAGCTTGCGAAAAACTTGGAGAAAAGTATATCGCTCCAGAAGTCAGAGCAGCTGAAGAACAAAAGGAATTAGAGTTAAAAGCTGAAGAAGCATATCGTAAGGAATTAAAAGAGAGATGCGATAAAAAGCATCTAGATTATCAAACTGCATTAAATGAACACTTAGAACAATTAGCTTTAAAAAAGGAAAAGCAAAAATTAACGGAACTAAAAAATGTTGAAAAACAAAAGATCAAAGCTGAAAAATTAAAAATTAAACAAGATTTACGCATGCAAAAATTAAGCGAAGAACAAAAAGCAAAACTTGAGCAAAAAGCAGAGCTAAAGAAAGAAAAAGATGAATTATTCTGGAAAAAAGAGAAAGCAGAAGGACAAAAGCATTATGAAATGATGCAAACTCGACTTTCTCAGCAGGGATAAAAAACATGAAAGCGATAAATTTGAAAACAGAATATTTAAGAGAACCTCTGGGTATTGATATTACTTCGCCGCGATTAATGTGGAACTGTCAAGGAGGTACATTTCAAAGCGGATTCATCATTAAGTGCTTTAAAGATGAAAAAATGATTTTTAATTCTGGTAAAGTAGATAGCAATCAAATGATGTACCGCCTCCCATTTCTTCTACATTCTAGAGATAGAATCGTTTGGAAAATCTCTTTGTTTGATGAAAATGGTTTGTTAGGTGAAGAAAGTGAATCATTCTTTGAAATGGGTTTATTAAACAAAAATGATTGGGAAGGTAAATGGATTAAAGGTGATTATAAAGTCAAAAAACATCATCGTTATCCGGTTGATTGCTTTCTTAAAGAATTTTCGTTAAATAGTATAAAAAAAGCTCGCCTATATATAACTTCCCTTGGGCTTTATGAGGCGAAGATTAATGATAAAAAAGTTGGTTTAGATGTCTTTACACCTGGTCATACGGATTATAATAAACGCGTTCAATATCAGACATATGACGTTACTAATCTGCTTAAAGAAGGTAAAAATAAACTTTCAATCATGCTTGCTGATGGCTATTACCGCGGCAGTATTGGAGCTTGGGGACTTACTAATCAATATGGTAAAGAAACTAAGCTGCTGCTTCAATTAGAAATAGAGGATAACTCAGGTAATATTTCAAAAATAGTCTCCGATGAGTCATTCTCTTGGTCAAATGATGGGATGATTCGCTTTGCAGATAACAAGGATGGGGAAATTGTTGATTTTAATTATGCTCCATCTTATAAAGGTAAAGCTAAACTTTCATCCCATAAAGTTATTCCTTCAGCATCTAATAATGTTGCTCCGCGCGAACATGAAACGTTTACTCCTGAACTTATTATTACTCCTAAAGGCGATAAAGTTCTTGATTTTAAACAAAATATCGCCGGATATATTTCCTTCTCTTTAAAAGGAAAAAAAGGTGATAAAATTGAGCTTTTATTTGGAGAAATGCTTGATAGCAATGGTGAATTTACTCAAAAGAATTTCCAATGCATCTCTAAGAAAAAGACTACACCTCTTCAAAGAATTATTTGTGTTTTAAAAGATGGAGTTAATGATTATAAAACCCGTTTTTCGATAATGGGATTTCGTTATTGCTTAGTTAAAACAGATGTTCCTTTTTCTACCAAGGATTTCACGGCAATAAGCGTTTATTCTTCACTTGAAGATACTTTATCTTTAGAAACGTCTTCAATATTAATTAACAAATTAGTAAGTAATATTAGATGGTCTTTAAAAAACAATTCTTTAGATGTACCAACAGATTGTCCAACTAGAGAAAGACATGGATGGACTGGTGATTCTCAGATATTTTTTAATTCAGCAGCATATTTAACTAATTACGCGCCATTTGCCAGAAAGCATCTTCGCGATATCTATGACTGGCAAAAAAGAAATGGTAATTTGCCGCAGATTGCACCTTATGGCGGAGTGGATTTTTATATGAATACGATGAATGGATCACCAGGTTGGTCTGATTGCGGAATTTTAATTCCATATCGTTTCTATAAGCGTTATAACGATTTGGATATTCTAAAAGAGTTTTATGGTCAAATGCAAAAATATAGTGAATTTTTAATTAAGCGTATTGGCAAGAAAACCCTTCTTTCTAAACCATTGCACTTAAAAAGAAAATACCGGAAATATGCAGTTAACTATGGTCAATCTTATGGTGAATGGGCAGAACCTGCTGATATTTTCCCAATGAAGTGGACCGACATGATTTTACCGCATCCAGAGGTTTCGACTGCATATACAGCCTACATGATGAAACTTATGAGCGAAATAGCTTTATTGCTCGGTGATACAAAATCAGCTTCCCGTTATCAATTTTATTTTGAAAAGGTTAAAGAAGCTTATCAAGAAATGAGAAAGTTACCAGCTTTCACGCTTGATACAAATCGGCAAAGTGTTTTAGTTAGACCATTATATTTAAATTTATTAAATGAAGAACAAACAATCTATGCTCGGCAAAGACTAATAAAGGCTTTGGAAAATTATCATTTTAGAGTTGGAACAGGTTTTTTATCAACACCGTTTATTTTAGATGTTTTGACTTCTATTGATATTGAATATGCTTATAAACTTTTAGAAAATGAAGAAATGCCGGGATGGCTTTTTATGGTTAAAGATGGTGGAACGACGATTTATGAAAGCTGGGAAGGAACTAAGTCACAAAAAGGAGTAGCTTCGCTTGACCATTATTCAAAAGGTGCCTGCTTAGAATGGATGGTTAGAGTCATGGCTGGCATTGATATTTTACCGAATAACAAAATTGTGATTGCTCCAAAAGTTGGCGGACATATTTCTTTTGCTAAATGCTGTTATCAAAGCGTATATGGAATGATTGAATCATCATGGGAAAAAAATAATGATAAAGTTAAATATCATTTAGAAATTCCGGCAAATGTAATATGTAGTTTTAGCGTTGCTGATCAAAGTTATGAACTTAAATCAGGTACTTATGATTTCTTTATTTAAAAATTAATAAGCATATAGCAAAAAAAATAAAAAGTGAGATAAATGATTTAACAAAGTAATCATCTCTCACTTTTTTTGATATTATAAATATAAATATGAGTGGATTAAGGGTTATATGGATGAATCTGCCTATAATGTAGATTTTGGAGGTATATGATGAAAGTGGATTATTTATATGCTGAAGCCGATTCGGTAAAAGCGGCATCAGGCTACATTTTAACGATTTTATTAATGTTTTTAATCGGTTGCATGATTGGTTACTGTATGGAGGTTTTATACCGAAGATTTTATTCGGCAAAGAAATGGGTTAATCCAGGTTTTATGCGCGGGCCTTGGTTGCCTCTTTATGGCTTTGGATTAGTTAGTATGTTTTTGATTTCGGCCATTATTATTAATGCTTTACCGGAGTCGATGCCGTTATACAATCCTCTAGGACATTTATTTACTAATACCAATCAATGCGGTCCAACTGTTTATGATTTAATTCCGATTGCAATTATTTTTGCTTGTTTGATTCTCTTGGAATTTCTAGCAGGATTAATCTTTGTTAAGGGATTCAAAGTAAGATTATGGGATTATTCTAATCTTAGGGGCAATATTCTCGGTATAATTTGTCCGCAGTTCTCTATTATTTGGTTAATTGTTGATTTGATATATTATTACGGCTTGAATCCTTATGTTTATAACATGTTTTCATCTTTATACAAATTCATGTTTGAAGGCGGCAGCCAGGGAACAATCGTTAATGTTTTCTTTATTTTTGCTTTAGGAATTGTTTATGGAATTTTAATAATTGATTTTATTACTTCTCTTAATGTGTTTAATAAGATTGTGAAATTGGCAAAGAATTCCAATACTTTAAAACATTATGAAAAATTCCGCGAAGAGCAAAAAGCGGATTTGCTAATGGCTAAAGCAAAATTAGCGGCATTAATCCCAGAAGATATTAAACAAAAGCATGCTGAAAATAAAGCTAAAGCTAAAGAACGCAATAGCAAGATTAAAAATTTCTTTAATAAACTGATGTATATCGATCCAAATAAAATTTCCGATAGCGATAATTACGATGCTGACGGAAGGCCGAAAAAAGAAGAATAAAAAAAGCGTCTCATATAAGACGCTTTTTCATTAGAGATTCTTTTGGAAAAAATCAGCTATTTTATCAAATGGTATGCGATCGATTCTATCATATAAATCGATATGTTCAGCATCTTTAACAACATATAATTCTTTTGGCATTAAAGCTTTCTTGTAGACGTTTTCAGAAAAGAAACGCGAATGCGCGCGGTCACCGACAATCATTAAAATTGGACGTGGTGAGATTTCTTCAATATGAGAAAGTAAATCAAAATTGATAAATGATAAATCTGAAGTATCGGTAAACGCTCCAATAGCGTTAATGTGATGACCTCTTTTTAGAGCGTAAAATCTCATCCATTCAGCAGCAGGTTCAGGCATATTTTCAGGAACCTTATCTATTACTTCTTCTCCAAATGCTGGGTGTAGTGATGGTTTATTATTTTCAAAGTCTATCCAGCGTTGCTTTGATAATTGTTCTTTACGGGCATAGAGAGCCTCTTTATCCATATTTAGTCTAGCGGCATCGCTCATAACATACATTGAACAAGTGCAGATAGCTTTAACTCTAGTATCACTTTGCGCGCATGAAAGAGCAAATCCTCCAGATCCACATATTCCAATAATTCCAATTTTTTCTCTATTGACTAATGTTTCTTTTACTCCGAGATAGTCAATGCAAGCAGAAAAATTTTCAACAAAAATTGATGGATCAGAAACGTTCCTTGGTTCACCTTCAGAATCACCCATAAACGATTGATCAAAGGTTAAGACGAAAAATCCGCGTTTAGCTAATTCATCGGCATAAATACATGGACCTTGTTCTTTAACTCCTCCATAAGGTGCTCCGACAATTAATGTTGGATATTTTTTGGATATATCTAAATCGTTACGATAATAAATATCTCCGGCAACAGCCATTCTAAAACGATTTACAAATCTTACATGGCGTCTTGTAATTTCTTTTGATAATGGATAAATATATCCTCCTGACATTTTAAAATCCTCCTATTGAAAAAATGATATAGGCTAGAGTTAACTCAAGGTCAATATTTAATCGCAGTAAATTATAAATATGTTAAAATAAAGAAAAATTGGAGGTATTTTATGAAGTTAATCCATTGCGCGGATATTCATCTTTCATCAAAGATAAATGCTCATCTTACCTTAGAGCAATCAAAACTTCTTCGTGATGAAATAAAATTATCTTTCAATAAACTTTTGGCTTATGCTACGACTAATAATATCCATTATATTCTTTTATCTGGTGATGTTTTTGACAGTGATAAGCCTTTTAAAAAGGATAAGGATTTCTTTTATGAGGCGATAAAATATCATCAAAATATTACTTTCTTTTATCTTCGCGGCAATCATGATGACGACTTGAATCAACAAGAACTTCCTAATTTAAAATGTTTTGGTAATGAATGGAAAAGTTATGAAATTGAGGATAATGTAGTAATAACTGGAATTGAATTAAATAATAACCAAGAAAGCCTCTACGCATCTTTAAACTTAGATAAAAATAAAATCAATATTGTTATGCTACACGGCGATATCTTCTCTACGGGTAAAGATTATATTGATTTAAAGAAATTGTCAGGCAAAAATATTGATTATTTAGCTCTCGGCCATAAACATACTTACCAACAAGGTAAAATAGATTCTCGAGGAGTTTATGTTTATCCTGGATGTCTTGAAGGACGCGGATTTGATGAGACAGATGAAAAAGGATTCGCACTTATCACAGTTAATTCGTTAATGGTAAATGCATCATTTGTACCTTTTTCCTTACGAAAATGGTTAATTGAAGAATTTTCTTTGAGTGATTTCCACGATGCTTATGAAGCATCTCGCATGGTTATTTCAAAATTAAAATTCAATAAAAATAATCTTTTAAGAATTGTTTTAAAAGGGGAAGTAGATTTTGATAAAGATGCTGTGCCAGCTCTTTTAAACAATGAATTAAAAGGCGAGTATTTCTATTTTGAAATTATTAATCAATGCCAAGAAAAAATTGATTTATTAGCGTATAAAAATGAATTATCTTTACGCGGCGAATTTGTTAGAGAAGTAATCGCTGATCAAACGATAAATGATGAAGATAAAAAGCAAATTATCATGATGGCTTTCAAAGCATTGAACAATCAGGAGGTAGTCGATGAAACTGATTAAATGTCATATTGAAAACTATGGAATGTTTTCTAATAAGGATTATCTTTTTTCTGATTTTAATGAATTTAATTTACCAAATGGCGAAGGGAAATCAACGCTTATTTCTTTTATCACGGCCATGTTTTATGGATTAGATGGAAATAGCAAAAGTAAATTTACGGAAAGAAAGCATTATTCTCCATTTAATAATGGTCTTTTTGGAGGAAATTTGATTGTTGAAAAAGATAACAAGCAATATCGGATAGAACGTTTCTTTTCCCGTTTAAAGCAAAGTGAAGACACCTTAAAAATATATGAAAATAATACATTGATAGATATAAGTGATGTAGGCAATTTTCTTTTCCATGTCGACAAAGAATCATTTCTTAGAACCGCCTTATTTACTAATGAAGATTTAGAATTTTCTCCGACGGGAAATATTGTTTCTTTATTGGGAAAAGATTTAACTTCAATCTCTGAAAATGATTTAAAAACATCGCTTGATAAAATAGATGAGGCGATGAAAGAATTTAAGAGCCGCGGAAACAAGGGAAAGATAAACAATCTATCATTAGAAAGAGAAGATGTTATAAATAAAATTAATAACTTAAAAATAATAAAAAGCTCTTTAAATACTAAATATTCTTTACTAGATAATCTCTCAAAAAAAGAACAATCTTTCAATGAACAAATCAATCAATATAATTTATTAAATGCAAAAAAAGAAGCTATTGAAAATGCAAAATCAAAGATGCAGGAAATTAATAAATTGACTGATGAAATAAATAATATTAATAAAACTTATCCTTCTTTGCCTAGTGAAGAAGAATTTAAACAAATTAAAACCTTAAGCGATGAAATATATGATTTAGAAAAACAGCTTTATTATTCAACCTTTGATAAGGGAGAAGAATTACAAAATCTTGAAAATGAATTTTCGGATAAGATTGATTTTTCGCTTATTAAAAAAGATGTTGATGAAGAACATTTAGTTAGTTCACAATTAAAAAATCTTAATGAACGGAAGATAGCTATTCAAAATTCTGATGAAGAAAAGAAGTTCCGAATTATTGATAATTCGCAAAATATCAATGAACTATATGAAAAATTAAAGGATCAAAGCGCGACTAAGGCATTGAAAGTAATAAAAAATAAGAAACCGGTGATAATTTTTCTTTTACCAATTTTGATATTGCTTTCATGCGTTGGAATCATTATTTGCTTTTTAATGAAACTCACTCCTTATAATTATGTTTTCATTGCCTGCGCGGCTATTTTATTGTTAACGTTTATTATTATCTTATCTTTGAATAAAAATAGAAATTCTGAAGTTACTTTTTATGATGGACATTATGATGAAAAGGAAAAAATGCTAAAAGAAGCTTTAAAAAGGCAGGGATATGATTATGATGACACCCTATACGCTTATGCTTCATTTTGCCGTGATTATCAACTTCATGTAGAAAACAAGACAGAATTAGCAAAGCTAAATACAGAAATTGAGAGTTTAGAAACTCAGAAAAGGGAACTTGATAAAACGCTTGAATTCTTTTTCTCTAAACATTTCTCTAATGGCAAAGATTATCTTTCACTTTATTATCAATTAACTAGCCGCTATGAAAAATATCTTTCTTATAGTCAAGAAAAAATAAGAATTGAAAAGGAAAGAAATAATTTAAGTGACAAGCTTGATAATTTGAAATTAGAAAGGAAAAAAATTCTCGATAATCATCAATTAATATATGATCAAGAAATTTTGAATAGTGCAGAAAAAGCTAAAGAAAGAATAGATTATTTAAGTGCAGAATTATCTAACAAAAAAGAAGATTTAGATATTTTCTTAAATGAAAAAGGTATCACTCTCGATGAGAAGATTGATTGTCCAGACATTGTAGTTATTCAACAAGAATTTAATAATATAAGCCATGAAAAATTAATACTGGTTAATGAAATCAGCGATTATGAACAACAGCTCGATAATTTGCCTTATTTAGAAAATTTAAATCGCGAGTTAAAAGAAAAGATTGAAAAAAGTGAACATACATATCAATTATTAGGTATTACAAAAGACTATCTTATAAAATCTGATAATACTTTGAAGGAAAAATATTTATTGCCTTTAAGACAAAATTTCGATTCTTTCATCGAATTGTTTAAAGAATCTTTTAAAACAAAATTAATAATTGATAATGATTTTAATGTTTTGTTTGAAAAAAATGGAGAATTACATCCGTTTAACCATTTATCTCAAGGGCAACGCTGCGCCCTATCACTTTGCTTTAGATTGAGTTTGAGCCATCAAATATATGGAAATGAATTTGTTTTATTACTAGATGATCCATTCGTTTCGCTTGATCAGAAAAACTTTGAAGAAAGTAAAAAAATTATTACTTCATTAAAAGATTTACAAATTCTTTATTTCACCTGTCATGATTCTCGTTCAATAAAACAAAAATAACAATTTAGCTAATAAAATAATATAATTAGAATGTATGAACGAGAGAAAGTATCTGTTTTTTGATATTGAGTGCGCAAATAACTACCAAAGCAAAGGTAAAATTTGTGAATTTGGGTATGTATTAACAAATGAAAAATTTGAAGTTTTGCAAAAAGATGTTTTTGTAATGTCTCCAGGCAAATACGAAAAATTTGATAAGTCGATTTTTGAACGCGATAAAACATTTAAGTTCGCTTATGATTTTGATTACTACTATAAATCACCATTATTTCCGCATTTTTATCAACGGATAAAAAACTTGATGACACAAGAAAATCTAATGATTTTTGGATTTGCGGTTAATAATGATGTACTTCATCTTTTCCATGAGATGAAACGATATAATTTAGAGTTATTCGATTATGTTTGCTATGACATTCAACGGTTTATTGAACATTATAAGAAGGTTAATAATTTAACTTTTCATGGTTTAGGTGGAGCTTTTGAATATTTTGATGAACGTAAAGAAGGTGTTTTATTAAATCATCATTTATCGCGTGATGACGCTTTTATGACAATGAGAGTGTTTGAATATCTTTTAAAAAAATTAAATTTATCAGTTGATGAAATCATTGAAAAAATGCCTTCTTGCAAGATTAATTCTCTAGAATATGCGTTAGAAAATGAGAAAAAAGTCGAAAGAAGGTTTTTACATAATAAATTAAAAAACGAATGGAACAATTATTGTAAGCAGGATATTAATTCTGATAATAAAATCGCTTTAGCCATTTCTATTAGAAAGCATTATGATTTATTAAGCGATATGATGGATTGGATTATAAAAAATAATTATTATGGAACAAATGATTATGAAACTGCTGCAAAAATCGTTGTCGCGAGCGATACGGATAAAAACTTTTTTAAGGAAAAATACCCATTATTAGCAGAAAAGTGTATTACGTATCATGAAATAAAAAATAAAAAGATAAAATTCTAAAACAATATCTTGCTTGTTTTATTAGAGATTTTTAACGAAAGATTTATAATAAATATATGAAAGCTTTAATTGTTAAAAAGAAATTACTCAAAGAAATTCTAGAATCTAAAACATATATTTTAGCTCAAACTATCCCGGTTGATTTTTCCGGTGATGTTTTACTTGTTTCAATGGAAGAAAATTGCGTTTATGCTCTTGCAGATTTAAAGCAAATTAACATTTTAACTTTTGAAAAATATATGACTATAAAAAAAGTTGATCCCGAATACTATCCGCTTTATCAAAAGCAAGATCAATATTATGGTTATCAACTTGAAAATATTCGTCTTTTTACTGAAAAATTTAAAATAAACCGTGATAATAACAAGGATTTTTTATATTGTGATGTCGATGATCAATTATTGAAGGGAAAGTATCTAGAAGTCACCCTTCTTTAATAAAAGATCATATACATAATTTTTCTTAAGATTATATTTATCGCTGAGAATCTTAGCAATGTCTTTTAAAGAATAAGAATTGCTAAGATTTTTTGCTTCTTCTAAGATAATGTTATCATCGATGACTAGTTCTTCTTTATTGCCTTCAACAACTAAAACCATTTCACCTTTGATTGAAGTTTCATCAATAGAAGCTAATTCTTCAAGAGTTCCATAAATATACTCTTCAAACATTTTAGTTAGTTCTCGAGCTAATGTAATCTTTCTATTTCCAAAGATTGAATACAAATCATTAAGAGTCTTTTTGATTCGATGCGGTGATTCATAAAAGATTAAAGTCATCTTGTAAGATTTTAAATCAGCTAATTCTTTTTTTCTAACAGAAGGATTAGAGTTTAAAAAGCCATGAAAATAGAAATGAGAAGTATCGATATTAGAGCCTGCTAAAGCATTTAAAGCAGCATTAGGCCCAGGAATAACCGATACTTTAACATTTTCTTCAATGCAGCGACGAACTAAAATCGCTCCGGGATCGGAAATAGCGGGATAACCAGCGTCACTTGTCAAAGCGACATTTTTATGCTCTTTTAATAAATTAATTATTTGGTTACTGGCTTCTTGCTCATTATGTTCATGGCAGGCAATCATCGGTTTATGAATGCCTAGATAAGCTAAAATTTTCTCCGTTGTCCTGGTATCCTCACTAGCGATGAAATCAACTGATGATAAAGTTTCTTTTACTCTAGAAGAAATATCGCTAAGATTACCTATTGGAGTAGCTACTAAATACAAAGTTCCCGACAAAAAATCTCTACTTCTTTTCATCTTTGTTTTTATTATCCTTTTTCTCTTGACGGTTTTGATTTGGATTATAATTATAGAGAATCTTATCTTCAATTTGCGATAAAGGTAAATTGAGAATAGTGTTATTACCTTCTAAACGGACAATTTTTGTCATGATATTAAATGAAGTAATTTTATAGATATTATCTTCGTATTTAACTCTTAAACCAACACGTGGAAAATCTTTTTTTGCTTCGGTATACATCTCGTCTTCAAATTTTAAGCAGCAGATAAGCTTACCGCATTGACCAGATAACTTAGGAATATTCAAAGTTAACATTTGATTTTTAGCCATAGTTATTGATATTCCATCAAACTCGTTTAAAAATGTGGAACAGCAAAGAGGTAATCCGCAGGTGCCTAATCCTCCAATCATTTTAGCTTTATCGCGGGAACCGATTTGTCTTAATTCAATTCGGCAGTGATACATTGAAGCTAAAACTTTTAATAAATCGCGAAAATCGACGCGGTTATCTGCGAGGAAAGAAATGATTAATTTATTACGGTCTAATGTATATTCCGTAGAAGTAATCTTCATCCCTAATGCTAAATTATCTGATTGTTCTTGGACGCTTTTAAGAATAGTTAAACATTCGTCTTGGTTCTTTTTAAAATTTTCTACATCCTCTTCTGAAGCGATTCTTTCAATATATGTAAAAGGGATTTCTTCGCCTTCGGCAGGAAGGGTATACTCTTTGATTAATGTGGTTATTTTTCCTAGTTCTAAACCGCGTGGAGAATTGCAGATAACTAATTCGCCTTGGTTAACTTCATAGTTTGCTAAAAAATATTGATATTTATTTTGATTAGGAAACATTACTCCAAAAATATAATCCATATTAATCTCCTTCAATAACAAAGGCTAAATGTTCAAGTAATAAGCCTGTATTTATGTTAATTTCTAATTTGCTTTTGGCATTCATCAGTTCGATATAACTATCTTCAACATGCTTTAATTTGCTTTTTAAAGACTGCAATAATGAGCTTTGCATAGTCAAAGTAATCGGTATCTGATTATCTAATTTTATCATATCGAGAAAACAAAGTGATAAAATATCGAGAAATAACCTAATCGCTGGTTTGTCTTTTAAAATCGGTATGATATCTTTTTCTAAAAGATAATTAGCTGAGTAATAGTCTTTATCTAACGCATTAAGAAAATCAAAAACAGAGTCTTTAATTTGCAAATAGCTTTTATCGTTATTAATTTTCAATAATTCCTCAAGCGACGAAGAAAAATTAGCGATGATTTCACAGTCATCTTTGCTGACACCATTTTCTTCGCCTTCTTTGATTAAGATATCCTTTTTTAAAGGTAATAAAGTTAAAATCTCTAAACGGGAAATAATTGTTGGTAATAAAGCATTCAAATTATGGGTAATAATAAAGCAATAGACGTTTTCGTTTGGCTCTTCTAAAAATTTTAATAAGGCATTTAATGATTCTTGATTAGAATTTTCTAATTCATTGATGATATAAATCATTTTCCCGGCTTTTTCAATAGGCGTTCTTGCAAAGAAGGCTTGAAGAGCTTCAATATCTCCGACTTTAATGTTTTGATTATGACCGTCGAGAAGATAAAAATCGCTATAGGCGTTATCTTTTATTCTTTGGCAGGTTAAACATTCTTGACAGGCTAAAGGATTATCATGCTCACAGACAAGAGACTGCGCTAAAAAAAGCGCGGTTTCCATTAAAGGTGCCCCGCTATCTCCAACGAGAAGATAGCCTTGATGAATTTTATTAAGCTTTAAACCGTTTACGAAAGTTTTATAAATGATTGGCTGATTATTTTTTAGATAATCATTCATGTCCATTCTGCTTTATTTTCTCCTTAATTATTTGATAAGTAATTTCTGCGACTTGTTCAAGCGGCAAAGAAGCATCAATAACTTTTATTCTTTCAGGATATCTCTTAGCTAAAAGAAGATAGCCTTGATGAACTTTTTGATGAAAAGAAAGTTTCTCTAAATCTAAGCGATTAACTTCTCTCCCGTTGTCTTTGCTGATTCTCTCTAATCCGATTTTTGGGTCGAGATTAAAAAGTAAAGTCAAATCTGGAAAAGTATTTTCAGTTGCAAATAGATTAATATTTAAGACTTCTTCAATACCTAATCCTCTAGCAAAACCTTGATAGGCTAAAGAAGAATCGAGGTAGCGATCGCAAAAAACTAATTTACCTTCTTTGAGAGACGGCCAAATTTTTTCAACTAAATGCTGTCTTCTTGATGCAGCATAAAGTAAAGCTTCGGTTCGTCCATCCATCGCGGTGTTACCTTTATCTAAAATAACATTTCTAATTTGCTCACTGATTGGTGTTCCGCCAGGTTCTCTAGTTTTAACTAAGGAATAGCCTTCATCAATTAACCGCTTATATACAATTTCCATTGCTGAAGATTTTCCAGAACCTTCAGTTCCTTCTAATGTTATAAAAAGACTCATTCTCCTTTTACCACCTTTCGATTTTCAAGCGCGCGAGTTAAAGTTAATTCGTCGACATATATTAAATTACCGCCCATCGGTAATCCATAAGCTAAACGCGATATTTTGATTTCTGGGAACTTAGTGGATAGTATCTTCTCTAAATATAATGAAGTTGTTTCTCCGTCAATATCTGGGTTTAAAGCTAAAATAACTTCTTTATATCCTTCACCTATGCGGTCGTAGAGCATATTTAATTTTAAATCGCTTGCAGATATTCCTTTAGACGGGGAAATCACACCATTTAAAATATGATAACTATAATGCATATTGTTGATTCTTTCAAAAGACAACGCATCTTTATAGCTAGCTAATACTAATAATGTTTCTTTGCTTCTAGTTGAATCTGAACAATAAGAGCAAATATTGTTTTCCATATAAGCTCCGCAATGAGGACAAATCGAAATATTGTCGCGAACGCTTTGTAAAGAGGTAATAAGGTTATTTAATTGATCAGGCGTAAATTTTAAAATCTCATACGCCATTCTTTCTGATGATTTGCTGCCAACGCCAGGAAGTAATCTCAAACTAGCGCTGAGCTTATCAATACTTGGTAGAGACATAGATTAGAATCCTGGCATATTAAAACCGGCGGTAATTGCCGACAAAGCTTGATCGATTTGATTATTAACATCGTTGATAGCGATTTTGAGCATATCTTCAAGCATTTCCTTATCTTCTGGGTTTAAAGCATCTTCATCAATTGTGATTTTTTCAATTTGATGGTTGCCTTTCATTTCAACTTTGATAGCTCCTCCGCCAGCTTCGCTAACAAAGACTGTAGCTTCGATTTCAGCTTGTTTCTTTTCCATTTCTCTTTTCATTTTATTGGCTTGTTGCATTAAAGCTTGAATATTCATGGTTATTCCTCCTATTTTAATAACTCTTCGGCTAATTTTTGAGTTGAACTTTCTTCTTGAACTAATTTTGTATCAATTTCAATTTTATGCGGTGCAGGTAATTTTGATAATTGGCTGAGATTCTTAAATTTATTAATCATTTCTTGGTATTTATCAAAGCTCAAAGCAATTATAGTTACCTGATGACCGAGCATGGCTTGATGAATTTTGCTAAAGATGATTTGATTTTCTTTTAAATTTATTTTGTTAACATTATCGCTGAACCGCGATACATAAATAATGGCATTTAACGAGACAATCGCAGCATCAGAAGATTTTAATACTTGGACATACTTCCCAACGTTTGGAATGGTGAGAAGGCGGTCAAGAACACTTTTATTTTGATTTAATTTGTTTTTGTGTTCTTTATTTGCCTGAACCATGATATTAAGAATGTCTTCATTAGTAAATTCAATTTTATGACCATCATCCACAATTTCTTTTGTCGAGGAAAAGTCGACATTATTAATGATATTTAATCCAGTATTTGAAGTTTCTACAGCTTTTGTTGGTTCTTTATTTACAGATACGATTGGCTTAACTATTTCTACTTGTTCTTGCTGACTTAAAGAAACCATTTTTAAGAGAGATATTTCAAATAGAGAACGCGGATTATTAACTGTTTTAAACTGATTTGTTAAATTGATCAAAACATCAATAAAGCCATTTATTTCTTTGGTCTTAAATAGTAATTTTTCGCAGTCTTCTTTACGGATATAATGAATTAGATCCGCGTTTTTAGTTATTTTGTAAATCAGAAGATCTTTCAGCATCAAAAGTAAATCGCTTGTTAGACGCCTAATATCAACTCCGCGTGAAACAAAACCGTCTAATAAAACATTTAATTTTGCTACATCTTCATTTTGAATTGCGAGAAGAAGTTTTAACTTATCATCTTTTGAAGTTAACGCGAATAATTCTTCTACGCTAGACATAGTGATATTCATGTCGGAATAGACAATTGCTTGATCAACCATTGATAAGGTATCGCGGACTCCTCCATCGGCTAGAGAAATAATTTCTTTTAAAGCATCTTCTTCAAATGCGACATTTTCTTTTACTAAGATATCTTTAACTTTCTCTAAGATATTTTCGTCGCTGACTTTATCAAAATCATAACGTTGAACACGCGACAAGATGGTCGGCATCAATTTGTATGGCTCGGTAGTTGCTAAAATAAATACAACATTTGCAGGTGGTTCTTCTAAAGTTTTAAGAAGTGCATTAAATGCTTCTGTGGTCATCATATGAACTTCATCGATGATATAAACTTTATATTTTCCTAATACAGGTGAGTATTTAATTTTGCTAATTAAATCGCGGATATCATCAATTCCGCGGTTGCTCGCAGCATCGATTTCGATAACATCTGGATGTGTACCTTCATTTATCGCTATACAGCTTTCACATTTATTACATTGATGCCCGAATCCGTTTTGGCAGTTTAAAGCTTTGGCAAGTAATCTAGCCATTGTTGTTTTCCCCGTGCCTCGCGGTCCGGCAAAAAGATAAGCATGAGCAATTTTATTTTCTTTTAAAGCGTTTTTTAATGTTTGAACAATTTGTGTTTGACCCGCTACTTCCTCAAAAGTCAACGGGCGATATTTTCTATATAACGCGCGATATGACATTGTTATTACCACCTTGTATAATTATACATATAAATAAATTAAAAATATATCTTAGACTTAGTAATTGATGATTAATCTTTTGAAAGTTAATTTTTTAGAAAAAATTTGCTAAGATATTTACGAGGTAAATAAAATGGAAAAAACAATTTTTGATATTTTATTAGATAAAAATAACCATGATGATATCGTAATGAAAAATACAGATGGACAAGATATTAAATTTGCCCAAAAAGCTGTAATACCTTATTTTGTTGATGGAGTCATGAATGTTTTTGTCTTGCTTGAACCATTGACGATTCCGTCGTTACAAGGAAAGATACTTGTTTATCGAATTGACATGGATGAAGAGAAAAAATTATCCATAGTCTTAGAACAAGATCAAAACTTAATCGATGAAGTCTACAATGAGTATGAAAGACAGATTTTAAAGGAGGAATAATGAAAAAATTAGCTATTTTATTAATATTACCATTTTTGTTTGCGTGTAATGTTAAAGGAGAAACAACGGAATTATCTTCTAATGGGTCAGATATTTCTTCAATAGTATCTACTAGTGATTCAGCTGCTACTTCAACGGTTTCTTCTAACGCAGAAGAAAAAGAAATTATTTTCGAAAAAGATTTTTCGGGATATGAAAAAGATAGCCTTCCTTTTTTTAGTGAAGGTTATTCGACGGTCAATTCTAAATTCGGTGATAATTATTTGAATTTAATTGATTTTGATGGATATATTAGAACTTGTGAAATTGCTGATTTAGCAGGCGATATTGAAATCAGACTTACTTCACATTTAACTAATTTAAATAATTTAAATGAAACTGCAGTCGGTAAAACTTTTACTTTATCAGTAGCCGCGGTTGATTTTAATGTTGAGACATTTGAATATAAAACAATATCAGAAGAAATCTTTTCATATACTTTGACAGAAGAAGATGTTAAAAATCAATCTGTTCCAGGTGTCCCAGCATACTCAAAAGATTTTTCTAATGGATATATGATCTTTAATTTAAACGGCGATGGAGCAAATAGAATTTTAATTACTATGAAAAGTAAAATTGAATTCACTGCAAATGAAAAGAAGGCCGGAGTCAATTATTCCGTCCATTCTCTTCAAATTCTTAGATAAATTATTTATTTAAAGTAAATTCTAGAAAATCGATTTTACCTTGCCCGATATATGTAAAATATAACGGGCATTTTTCATGTGATAAATCATTTATTTTTAATTTGTATTCTTTGAAAGTTTTACTCTTATCGATAGTTGTTTCGCTTAACGGCATACCTCTTAAAGAGTTTGACAAAATAATTTTTCCAGCGCTTCCGCGGACTTTTATAGTAATCTCTTTAAGGTGTTCTAATTTAAAATATTTAAAGCCAGCAACAGCATTATTACGCATATTAATAATTAACTGATGACGTTGACCATCTATTTTTTTCTCGGATATGGCTGGGTGAAGTTTATACTTATGCCGCGCGAATGGACCGTATTGGCATTTTGTCGCACCTTTATCGGACATTAAGTTACAAGCGATATATGTTTTGTATGTTCCTTCGCCGAGTAATGGTTTTCCATTTAATCCTTGGCTAGTAACTTCAGCCATGTTAAATGTTCCATCTGCGTTCATGGTTATTTCTTCCGCGCAGCCTTGCCGAGATTGTTCGTTATAGTTTGTCTGACGGTGATAGAAAACATAATATTTATCGCCGATTTTCTCTACAGATCCGTGAACGTTACCATAATAAGTAACCGGCTCTTTATTTCCTTTATATCCAATATCGCCATTAGAAATAAGCGCGCCCTTGAATTCAAAGCCATGGTCTGGATAATCGCTCATCGCATAAGCTAATTCATGAGATAACCGCGAAGAGTAAATAAAATAATACTTCCCATTAAATTTTCTCATTGATGATGCTTCATACATTTCATGCCCGACAAAAGAAGTTCCAGCAGAATTCTTATATCCAGGGATTAATCTTTTTGGTTCACCTTTAACTGTCAACATATCATCTTCAAGTTCGATAACTTGGTTCCCTGTTCCATCGCAGTTATGAATACCTTTCCATTTAAGCATTTTTTTAAGTTCTTCATTACAAGAATATCCGGTATAGATAAAAACACGTCCATCATCATCGACAAAAGCGCCTGGATCGAAACACATTATGTCAGTTTCTTTATGACCATATAATGTTCCATCTTTATGCTTTATATCGCCAATATATGTAAATGGACCAGATGGTTTATCGCTAACAGCGACCATTATATAATTTTGCCATTCATAGCAAAAATAGAGATAATATTTGCCGTTTTTATATATGCAGTCAGGTGCCCAAAGACAATGAAAACCAGATTTATTATGGATGTTTTTCCTTTTATAAGTCACACCTTCATCTTTCCAAGGATCAGAAAAATCTAAATTGCTTGAGAAAACATGATAGTCGCCAGGACAATAACGCATAGAGCCAAAATAATCATGGGAACCATAAACGTATATTCTTTCACCATAGACATGTGGTTCTCCATCTGGAATATAAAGACATTCTCCTAAATATGGGTTTGTGCATTGAAATTTCATAACTTGTACCTCTCTGTTATTTTAAAAGATTTTGATATGGTTTTTATGAAAAAACCATTTTATAAAATGTGCAATTGTGCATTGAATTATTTGACTATAATGATGAAACGTTTATATCTAGTAATTTTAAAATTCTTTTTTCGTGAGAATTCGCATATTATGTGATATATTCCCGTTTTAGAGCTTTTGATGAGTGCTTTATTTTTATCGCTTTTAATCAATATTTCACTTTCTTTATCTGATAGGTGATACTGATAAAATTTATAAGCATATTCATATGAAGCATTTTCTATTATTGATAAGAATATTTCTTTTTCTTCATCGCTGTTTGCTTCAATTATTACTTCAGAATCATCATATTCTTGAAGGTGATCGCAAACAGAGTAATCATTTGTTGTTGACCAAGTTAATCTCATCAAGAAATCATTTTGAAAGTGTTCTCTCCATCTCCAAATGCTCGCTTGAGGTGAATAATGGAATTTCTGATCTTTACCATAAACTAAATCATAACTATTTGTATAAATTGGATAGATTTCTTTTGTATGAAATTCAGATCTTGTCGGGATTCTTTTTTCATAACGTCCTCCCCAAGATCCGTATTCAATATGTTCAGGATTGTTTAATCCATTACGGACTAACCATAAAAATGATGGAGTATCTCCTTCGGTTATATATTTCGTATATGGGTAAGCTTCACCTAATATACCTAAAGGCTTAATTTTGTCTTTTATAAAAGTGTTATCGATAAGTGAGTAATCAGCCCCTGAGAATCCACCTTTATGATGACCATCTTCTGAACCATGTTTAAATTTATCGCTAGAGATACCTGGCCAAGTAGCTTTGTAATATGTTAAATTACCTAGCCAACCTCCATACGATGGAGAAACTATATAATATAGATATTTACCATAACGTTTTCTTAAATATGGTGTTGAAAAATCTTGATCTGATATCGCATATATTTTTAACTTTTTCAAACAGAAAACAAATTTTTCTTTATGTAATGTCCGGCTTAAGTAATCGATTGCTTGGACTAAAGTATTTCCTCCACCCCATAAAGATATATTTAATGGTCGTGAATCATTTTTTAAAATTTGTTTGACGAGTAATTGGACGCCGGGGTTATTATCATATATATCATTGCAGAAATCTCTTCCTTTTTTTCTGCCGAAAACGGTAATTCCTTGAGAAACAATACTTCTTAGGTAGTCAGCACTTGGATAACCTTGAGCATGGATATCTAAATTTGCTTTGACTTTTTCATATCGTGAAATTATATCTTCAATTATATCTAAATTATGTTGATCTATTTTTTTATAAAAGCAAGAAGTTACTGAGATTATTCCTTCTAAATCAAGTTCATTACTATATAAAAGAAGGCGTATCAAAGATTGGATATCATCAATTTCTGTTTTGTTGTCGATATCTGTTAAAATTATTAGCCTCGGTTTCATATTAATTCCTCATCAAACTAATTATAACAAATTTTAATCGTTGTCAAAATTGATTTTATATTTTGAAAAGGCAATAATTATATAAGTAAATGAATGAGGATTTATTATGGAATGGAAAGAATTTATAATTGAGCAAAGAAAGAAAAAAAGACTATCGTTAAAGGATTTAGCCACAGAAATGGATGAAGATCCATATTATTTTTATTTGCTAGAAAACGGAATAACATCAGCGAGAGCAATTGATATTCAAAAATATTGCCAAGTGTTTCAAATAGACTTTTATAATTTCTTAAAAATGAATCCCGCATTTGAAAATGATTTAGACTATGTAAATACTTTTTCAGAAACCTCTATTCTTGAGAGAATTAAAACCATTCCAGATGAAAAACTTTCTAGCCATGGGCTTAATATTAAAATAAAAGCTTTGAAAGATATTAAGTCTCTTTCTATTGAAGATTTTATTTATCTTTGCGATGATGGTGCACTTGATAAATATCGCCTTTATTATGGCAAAGCTTTTCCACTTGTAAAAAAAGAAAAAGACAAAAAGATTTTATCGGCTTTAATAATGATTGTTATTATTGTTTGCTTATTATTATATATTGAGTATCAATTAAATATTTTTGGGATTTTTAAAGCGTATTATTGAGGTGAATTATGAAAAAGGAAAAATCTTGTGGCGCTGTCACTTTTTATTTCCGTGATAATGTTATCTATTACTTAATAGAGCACATGGCTTTAGGACATTATTCTTTGCCTAAGGGACATGTCGAAGGAAGTGAAACGGAAATAGAGACAGCAGAAAGAGAAATTAAAGAGGAAACTAATCTTGAAGTGACAATTGATAATAACTTTAGGCAGGTTATCACCTATTCACCTTATGAAGGTATTATTAAGGATGTGGTCTTCTTTGTTGCAGAAATTAAATCAGGAAATATTATCAGCCAGCTTAGCGAAGTTTCTGATATCAACTTTTTACCATACAAAGAAGCAATGAATATATTAACTTATGATACAGACAAAGAGGTTTTAGCAAAAGCTGATGTCTATTTGAAAAATAAATATGGCTACTAAATTTTTATTAATTTTTGATTCTTTTAAAGGCTCAATTTCTTCTTCTGATATCGAAAAGTATTTTAAAAAAGCTTTACCTGATAGCACGGCATTTCCTATTTCTGATGGAGGAGAAGGTTTTTTAGAATGCATAAAAAAATTACTTCAATCTTATCAAACAATCAATATTCCTGTTCATTCTTTAAATAATAAGATAATCAATGTTGAAATAGTTATTGATAACAAAGGGAATGCGTATTTAGAGTCTAGTCAGATTGTCGGATTGAATTTAATAGATAAAGAGAATATTTTTCACCGTACTTCATTTGGCATTGGTGAAGTCTTATTAAAATTAAATAATTACATTATTCGTGATTTATATGTCGGCTTAGGTGGAAGTGGATTATCCGAGATGGGCTTAGGATTAATTACTGCTTTAGGTGCAAAACTATTACAAAAAGGTAAGGTTATAGATAATCCTTTTCTTGACGATGTTATGAAGGCTGATCAAATTACTTTTGATAATTTTTGTTATCCAGGTTATAACATTCACATAGTAAATGATGTTGATAACCCTCTAATTGGAATAAACGGAGCAAATCATGTTTATGCAAAGCAAAAAGGCGCTAGCGAAGAAGATATCAAATTGTTGGATATTTGTTTTGAAAAATTAAAGAAACTCCTATCTGATTATCTTATAAATAGTTCTGATACAAAAGGTGATGGGTCTGCTGGAGGACTGGGATTTATTTTTAAACATATTTTAAAAGCCCAATATCATCAAGGAATTGAATTTATTTTAAGCCTTATTGATTTTGATAAAATAAAAAATAAGTATGACTATATTATTACTGGCGAGGGCAAATTTGACAACCAGTCATTTAATGAAAAAGTTGTTGGAGGTATTTTATCTCATGCTAATAAAAGTAAAGTCATCATCGTCTGCGGAATTAATGAAAATGAATATCGGAAAAATGTCTATGCGATTTATCCTAAATACGCGAAAGATATACGCGATGCGATTAAACATCCTAAAAAGTATTTAAAAGAAATTATTATTGATATAAAAAGAAAAACAGGAGTAATTGCTAAGTCAAAACATTCTTTCCCTTTATTTATCGATAAAGATAGTCAAATTTTAATCTTGGGTTCATTTCCAAGTGTAAAATCTCGTGAAGAAAAATTCTATTATATGAATCCATATAATCGCTTTTATAAGGTTATTTCTGGAGTATATAATGAGCCATGCCCGAATGATTTAAAAGGAAAACAAAAACTGCTTTCTACACATCACATAGCTTTATATGATGTTATTGAAGAATGTGAAATTGAAGGATCTAAAGATAGTTCAATAATTAATCCCAAAATTGCAGATATTGCTAAGATAATTAACAATTCGTCAATTAATAAAATTATTCTTAATGGAGGCAAAGCCGGAGAATTATTTAAAAAACATTTTCCTCAGTATGTCGATAAAGCCATTTTTTTGCCATCTACTTCACCTCTAAATGCATCGATGAGTTTAGAAAAATTAATTACTATTTATCGAGATGCATTGTTATGACAAATTGATATAAATTGAAAGATGACTTTATTTATGCAATAATAAATAAGGTATTTTATGGTAGATACAATTTTATCTTGGGGAGATTTCATCGTCGTAGTCATTTTAATTATTATCTTATTGATAATTCTTTATTATGTGGCTTTTTGTTCTTTAACGAAGGCAAAGATAAAAAAAACGACAAATGAAATCAATCACTATGCAATTCTCATCCCAGCTCGCGATGAATCAAATGTCATTGAAAATATTTTGATAAGTATCGAAAAACAGACATATAAGATATCTATGAAAGATGTGTATGTTATTGTCGAAAGAGAAGATGATCCGACTGTTGACATCGTAAAAAGACATAAAGCATCATATTTTGTTAGAACAAATTTAGAAAATCGTCATAGAAAAGGATATGCATTAGATGAATGTATAAAAGATATCTTAGGACGTGGTTTGCATTATGACGCATATTTTATTTTTGATGCCGATAATGTTTTAGAGAAAAATTATCTTTTTGAAATGAATAAAACTTTCAATGAAGGATATGAGTTAGCTTGCGGGTATCGTCGTCCAGCAAATCCTAATGATACGGTTATTTCTACTTGTTCAGCTTTAATTTTTTCAATGATTAACGTATTCGGTAATTATGAACGTGCTAAGAAAAATTATAATGTAAATATTACTGGAACTGGTTTTTTTATCAGAGGTGATCTAGTAGAAGAGTGGAATGGCTATCCTTTCCATTCTCTTACTGAAGATTATGAGTTATCTCTTTATTCAACTTGGAAAAATCTTTCTTCAACATATAATGAAAATGCTATTTATCTCGATGAACAACCAACAACGTATAAAACTAGCTGGAATCAGCGGTTACGTTGGGTTAAAGGGTATTTTGAAGCTAGAAGTATTTACTCTAAAAAAATAGCTAAAGCTGCGAAAGATAAAGATAAAAATATTTCTAAAGCTCATTCCTTAGGTGTTATTCCATATATTATTATGGTTTCTTTGATGGTTCTCTATTTAGGATTTTTAGTCGGATTAACTATTGTTTCGGCGATGCATCAAAACTATGATTCTTTGTGGAATGCATTATCAAGAATTATTGGTGTGTTTGTAGGCATTTATCTAATCTTAGCCTGTCTAGCCATTGGATTATTTTTTGTCGAAGGAAAGAAAACAAGTTTTACTCGTAAAGCAAAATTTAAGGCGGTTTTCTATTATCCAATTTTTTTATTAGATTTTCTATGGATTTCTATTAGACTTATTTTTAAACGCGATGTTACTTGGTCAAAAATAGAACATGGCAAAAAAAAGAAGTGATGCTCAGTCACTTCTAAAAAATAGTAATTGTAGTACTTAATTTGCGGTTAAGTGTAGATACGTCAGACCCATTTCTGGCTTATACAATAAATAAAGGAGATTTACTTGAAGAATTGATTTCTTCGAGCACTTGATATAATATTGCTTTTTTTATTGAATGTCAACAAAAAAATAAAATATTTAAATTTCTACAAAAAAATAGCTTTTTGTATAGTTAGTTATAGGTAAAAATGATGATTTTGCCATTTAATTGTGGTAAATTAACAAGTGTGTGAGTAATAAAGGAGGTCATTATGGCCAAAAAGATAGCTATTGTAACTGATTCAAATGCTGGAATCAGCCTTGAAGAAGCAAAAAAATTAGGAGTAATTGTTATTCCGATGCCGTTTTTTGCTGAAGGAAAAACTTATTTTGAAGAAATTAGTTTATCACAAGATCAATTCTATGATATGTTAGCGCGTGATGTTTCGGTATCGACTTCACAGCCTGCGATTGGGGAAGTAACTGATCTCTGGGATAAATTATTAAAAGAATATGATGAAATTGTTGAAATACCAATGTCCTCAGGATTATCTATGACTTATGAAACAGCGAGTAGTTTTGCAAGTGAAAAACCATATGATGGTAAAGTTTTCATTGTTAACAATTGCCGTATTTCAGTAACTCAAGCTCAATCAATTTATGATGCTTTAAATCTTGTTAAAAAAGGATATTCTGGAGCAGAAATTAAAAAAATTCTTGAAGACGATGCGTTCAATGCATCCATCTATATTACTGTTGATACTTTGAAATACTTAAAAAAAGGTGGCAGAGTAACTCCGGCAGGAGCAGCTTTAGGTTCATTTTTAGGTATTAAACCGGTTTTAACAATTCAAGGTGCTAAGCTTGATGCTTTTGCTAAACCACGCGGCATGAAAGCTGCTAAAAGAATTATGTTAGATGCGATTAGCAAAGATATCAAAGAACGCTTTGGAGGAGAAGAAAACTGCCATTTAGAAGTTGCTTACACTCATAATAGAGAAGAAGCAGAAAAGTTCTTAGAAGAAGTAAAGACTCTTTTCCCTAAGGCAATTGATTATGCTATTTCTCCGTTATCGCTTTCTGTTTCATGCCATATTGGCCCGGGATCTTTAGCGGTTGCAGCTACAAAGGATTTAAAAATTGACTAGACCAGCTTTTACTCTTAAAGTGACTATTGAAGGAAAGACACTGTTTCAATGTCTTTCTTTTTTCTATGTTTCGCGTAGCCATATTATTTCGTTAATGAATTTGGGAACTTATCAATTTTATCAAGATGAAAAGTTATTAAAAATTGATGATGTCGTCTCCAAAGGTGAAATAAAAGTTTTTATTAATGAAAAAATTGATCTTTACCCAAATAATGAAAAAATTGATATTGCCTATGAAGATGAACATTATTTAATAGTTAATAAAAAACGCGGCGATTTAATTCATAGCGAGAATAGCAATGATACTTTAGCTAATAAAGTTGCAGGTTATTTTCAAAAACATCATATTAGAAGAATAATTAGAATTAATAATCGTCTGGATATTGATACTGAAGGATTAGTTATTTTTTCTAAAGATTTATTAGCTTCCTCTTATATTGATTATTTGATACGCGAAAAAAAATTAACAAAAAAATACTATGCTTTAGTGCATAATCGCTTTAATAAAAAGACAGGAGAAATATCTTTGCCAATTTCTTCTGACCGTCATAACAACAATAAAATGATTGTTTCTAAAAACGGCAAAAAGGCATTAACTCGTTATGAGGTAATTAAAAATGGAAAAATGTCTTTAGTAGATGTGACTTTATTAACTGGGAGAACACATCAAATACGCGTGCATTTTAGTTATATTAATCATCCATTGGTCGGAGATGCGATTTATGGACAAGGTGATGGAGAATTAATGCTTCAAGCCTATTATTTAAGTTTTTTTCAGCCTTTTTTAGAAAAAATGATTTATGTTATAATAAATTTATCACCAGATATAAAAAGGAGAGCAGACGATGGAGATAGATGAAAAACGAACAGATAATTTAGCTTTTACTCTCGGAGTGTTATCTTTATTTTTGATAATTTTCTTTTCCATTGTCGGAATGGTTCTTTCTTGCTTTGCCTTGTATTTTGGAATTAAGTGCAAAAACAGGCTTTATCGTTACCTTTCAATTAGCACTTTCGCATTAAGTGTCTTCTATTTGATTACACTTTTGTTTACACATTAATAATTTTGCTTTATAATAACATTGCTGCTTGGAATGGGGCTAGGGAGTATGGGTACAAAACTATTGGCAAACAAATATATTGAACTGAATATACAGTCCATAGAAGAAGTGACGAATACTTTTCGCGACGAAAGAATTATAGAAGAAAATAATTATATCTTTTTCTATTGCCGAAATGGCGTAATCAAAATTAGGGTTGATGACAAAGATTACGAATTAAGTGAAGGCATGATGGCTTATGTGGCTTATCATAAACGCTTCCAGGTTTTTGATGGAACATTTAACGCAATCTGTTTAATCTTTGGAGGCGCGTCTGTTGATGAATTAATTGATAATTCACCTTTCGATCGCCAGATTATTTATCAAGGCGATGATAATAATCATATGGGCTATTATTTCTATAAGTTAATGTATTGCTTTAATGAAGCTAATGCCTTGACTTTAAAATGCTTAGGAATTCTTTATGAATTATTTTATGAATTGACAAAAAGTGAAAATTCTGATTTTATTGACGTAGCTTCAAAGGAAAGACATGTCGATATTGCTAGACAATACATCAATCAAAATTATCATAATCCGATTACTATTGTCGATGTCGCGAGAAATGTCGGAGTTACTTCAAACTATTTAGCAAATATTTTTCAGCTTTATTTGCATACGACACCGAAAAAATATTTGACAAAAGTTCGGATGGAACAAGCTAAGAAATTATTAATAACTAAAAAGTTTAAAATAAAAGAAGTGGGTAATCTTGTCGGATACAAGAATCAGCTCCACTTCTCAGGTGAATTTAAGAAATATACAGGGTTATCGCCTCTTGATTACCAAAGACAATATTGCCCTGAGCAAGATATTATTACAATCTCTGATTTAGAATCAGCTTAGGTTAGAATAAATCTTTCCTTCTTTAATTGTTATCTTATTAGCTTCGATGAGCCCTCCAATGATATTCTGTAAACGGAAATATTGTTGATGGTTCATCTTTTTTAATCCAAGTGTTAATAAGATAAGTTTAATCATGTCATCTTGTGATAGAGGTTTAATTAAACTTATTTTGATGATGCCCGCGGCAATTTCTTCATTGGAGACTAAGTCTAGATTTCTAGAGAAATTAGCATTTCTATCTACTCTGCGGAATTTAATTTCAGAGTTGTTCAAGAAGACGAAATCGTGTTCAACTTTGATGATATTTTCGCTTTGAAGTGAGGCTTTTACGCTTAAATAGTCTTCATTAAAGACAGCGAGACATTCTTTTTCGCTGATAGGCGCGGTTAACGATAAGAATTCTTTAAAGATATCTTCTTTTGATTTTAAAGACTTATCTTTAACTAAATTGTAAGCGTCAAATGGTTTGATATAGGAAGAGAAGAGGACATCAACTAATGGTTTTGTAGTTTTCTTCGTCCGTATTTTCTTTTCTTCAACGGTATTTTTAATGATAAATGAACGAAGTTTGTTATATTCGTTTTCTTCGTTTAAGAAGAAGAAAATCGGCATTATATGATAATAGGCATAATGCAGTTTATCATTGACGATTAACTCGTTATGATTTAATGAGGCGATGCAGGCTTCTAATGAATCATATTTCATATGATCGATAACAATAGCTGTCGGATGTGAAGAGTTTGGAATCTTCACGATTAAATCGATTACTCCGTAACGGGTTTGATAGTTGGAGATGGTGAGCCAGTTTTCTTTTCTTAGTTTGTCGATAAGATATTGCTTGAATGTCGTATCATAACGATTAGCTCTTAATACGAGCTCTTGATAGGAGTTAGATACATAATCTGTTTTGACATAGCATTGGGATAGAGCTCCAATAAATCTTTCGTTATCGTTTAAATTGAGGGTAAGTTGATCGCCGTCTTTTAATAAAGCATTATCAAAAGCGATAATTTGCTGGGCTCGATAGGAAATTAATGCACCTTCTAAAGTCGACATATTATCGTTTATAAACGAGATTGCAGCATCAAAGCGATAAGTACTAGAAGCGAAGAATAATGGGATATCATCGCTTTTAACTAAAATAATTGGGCAAAGCGAATTAATAGTTAAAGGAACTTTAGCTAATAATTCTTTTAAAGAGAGAATTTGGATATTTTCTTCTTTTAATGTATTTAAATATGGTAATTCACTATTTCTAATAGCTAGAGAGTTTTGTTTAAGTTTTGCTTTAACATTGACTTTAACAATTGATTTAATGACATTAACGCGCTTTTCATCATAATTTAGATAGGAAGTAATATTGTAGTTAAAAGCATCTTTGCTTAAAGAATTGAAAAGCGGTTCTCTCTTAATTAATTTCATACATAACTGATAATAGAAGGTATGCATGAACATATTTTTAAATGATTCATATCTTCCTTTGGTTAGTAGTTCATGAGAAAGATTTGGTAAAACTTTATCACCTTTTAATGAGGTTAAATAGAATTCTAGATAATCATTAATCGATGCGAATTCTTTTCCCATCTTTTTAACTTTAGCTTCGAGAATATCGAGATTGAGATTGATGATATCAATTTTCTTTTTATCAAAATATTCGCTTAAGAAAGTTAAAGAGTCAAAGAAGTGATTAAAAGCGATTTGTGCGCGCTTTTTATGAAGCGGTAATTCTTGAAGATTATTATCATTAAAGTATTTAAGATAACTGACATCATAGTCTTTTTCGTGCTTTTTGAGATAAGCGATATTTGTTAAATATTTATTGATGATATCAAAATCTTCTTTTAATTTCTTCGTATCATATTTTCCGTTTTCTAAGTAACTATTAAAGGTGCTGTTGATGTTTTTAAAGTTTTCTATTTTGCTTTGTAAACTATAGTATTCGTCTAAAGTAATGCTAACGTTAACTAAAACTTCTTCATCAATTTTCGCGGAGCTAGAAAAATATGGAAGATATTTCTTAATAACTTTTCTCTTTAACGGACGATTAGCTAAATCTTCTTTTAGCATTTTAAAATCGATGTTGAAAACTTTATTTTCGTAAAGAGAAATAAGTTTCATTTTAATCATTTCTAGATTTTCGATTTCTTTATTTTCCTCATCTAAGGCTGAAATAATTTTTGAAAAGTCAATCGGTTTTAATAAATCAACAGGCATCTGCTTAATCTTTGGAATAACTGAAAGAATATTAAGAATGCATTTCATTTCTTTCATATTCGACGGAACAGGCAAATGGTAAATATTATGAAGTAAATTAAATGAGCGGCGAGCCGGGGCAAATTCATTATCAAATGTTATGATTTTTTCTCTTAATGTTTGATAATCTTCTTGCTTTAAATCAAGTCGGTTGAAGCCGTAGAATGGATGATCGAGATATGGGCATTTTAAGTTTTCAACACTTCTTGATAAAGAAATGACGTAACCTAAATACTTTTGAACACCTTCTTCGTTTAAGTTATCAATATTTGGAATTTCAATATCTAATAAAGGATATTCCCGAAGATTATAATAGTTAAATAATAATCTGTTTATCGATAAAGAAAGAGGTTCATTATTCATTCTCATCGAGTTAATTAAACGTTTATAACTATTCTTGATTTGATAATACCCATCGACGATATCGTTGATTTTTCCTTGATCGAGCAAATCTTCGCTGATATCGATTTTTTCGCTAGGTGATAATTGATTTAACAACCGTAATTTGCTGTTGTTAATCGATAAATCTAAATAAAAATTACTTAATTCTCCCTTTTGAAGACATTCAATAATATTTCGATATTGTTCATCGGTTTTATAAGTTATTAAAATATTTTTATTGTTTAATAAGTAATGATAAATAATATTTTGCAAAATGTGATTTTTATTAGCTTCTGAATTTGTTCTAATAAAAATGTTTTCTCTTAAAGAAACGCGTTTCAAAATTTTGTATTCTTCATTATCTAAATCTAATAAGGAAAGATAATTGTTATCTAAGTGAACACCTTTTGCTTTATTAAAATGATAAAATTCTGAATTAAAATAAGCGATTGTTTTAATAATATCTAAAGAAGATATTTCATCTTGGTGAATTAGTAAATCTTCATAGAAATAGAAATCCATCAAATTAAGCGAAGCGAAGAAGCAGCCGTTATTTACTGAAAAATGGGCATTTCTAACTTTACTTGCGACATATGTTAAATATTCAATTAATGAGAAATTATTGTCTATTGGATAGGATATGTCTATATGGAAATGTTTGCTAAGATAATCGACTAAGCAATCATTAAGATAAACTTCATGGTTAAGAGCGCTGATTTGATAACGATCTTGATCTTTCAAATACTCAATCTTAATCGGCAATAAAACAAGTGGAGCGGAAATAATCTTCATGTGATTATCAATAAAATAATCAAGAAGACCAAAGGTTAGATAAGTGTTATTTTCTTTAATAAGGACGCTGAATTTTTGGTTTTGAACTTTATAGTCATCGCCGGTATAAAGGGAAACCTTTAACGATTGGCTATCTCTATTTTCGGATTCTAACAATGCTTGATACAAAGTGGTATTGGTTAATTCTAAGTTGCCGACTAACAATGTTTTACCTTCGCTTAGTAAGCGAAAAACTTGATCATAATGAGTTGAAGTCAGTCTAAGATATGTCGATGCATATTCAAAAAAAGACAAAAGAGGCGAATGTTTTAATCTCTCTTGTAAATTCTGAATATAAAGTGAAACTTTAAAGTTGTTTTCCATATAAAAATTTTCCCTAATAAAAGTATAACATGATTTGCTGAATTATACTATTTTGAATAGCATTTTTATCTGTGGTTAGTTTATGATTTATATAATCGTTAAGATTATATTTAAATTATTAGAAATTTATAGAAAGCAGGTAAAAATGATTAGTAATGATTTTATTGATTTTGTTAGACAATCACCAACAGCATATAACTGCGTCGAAAATGTCAAAAACGTATTAATTGCTAATGGTTTTAATGAATTATCAGAAACTGAAGAATATCATCTCGAAAAAGGAAAAAAATATTTTGTGACTAGAAATGGCAGCGCGCTTATCGCCTTCACTCTTGGCGCAAAAATTAATGCAAATTCTTCTTTTCAAATTGTTGCTTCGCATTGCGACTCACCTTCATTTAAATTAAAGCCGGAATCCATTCATGCAGGAAATGGTTATGTAAGCTTAAATGTTGAGCCATATGGAGGAATGATTATGTCTTCATTTCTCGACAGACCATTATCTTTAGGTGGCCGCGTTATTGTTGAAAAAGATGGTAACATCTGCTCTCAGGCTGTTTATATTGATCGTCCTCTTTGCCTCATTCCATCTCTTTGCATTCATTTTAACCGCGATGTCAATAACTGTTATAAATTTAATCCTCAAAAGGATTTACAGCCATTATTTTCTTTAGGTGATAAAGTTGATTTTAAAGAATTCCTCAAAGATGAATTAAAAATAGATGGAGAAATTTTAAATTACGATTTATTTCTTTATAACTATGAACGCGGAGCCATTTTTGGCAAAGAAAATGAATTCTTCGTCTGCCCGCGCATTGATAATCTCTCATCAGTTTTTACATCATTAAACGGGTTAATTAATTCTCATAATGATGAAAAAATTAATGTGATGGCAATTTTTGATAATGAAGAAGTCGGATCATCATCTTTACAAGGAGCCGCGGGTGATTTCTTAAAGGTAACGTTAATGCGTTTAGCAGCTAGCCTTGGTTTAGATGAAAAGAAGTTTTTGAAGATGATTGCTTCATCATTTATGATTTCCGCGGACAACGGACATGCTAAACATCCTAACTATCCAGAGATAACCGATGTTGATAATTATGCTTTGCTTAATAAAGGGATTCTTATCAAGTATAATGCCTCACTTAGCTATGTTACCGACGGCTTATCTTCATCTTTATTAATGTCATTAATGAAAAAGCATAATCTGCCATATCAATCATTTACTAATCGCAGCGATATTCGCGGGGGATCAACGCTGGGTAACTTATCTTTAAGACAATTATCGCTTCTATCAGTTGATATTGGCTTACCTCAACTTGCGATGCATTCTCTTTATGAAACAGCTGGCACAAAAGATCTTGAAGAGATGACTCAGTTGATGAAAGTTTTCTATAATAGTAAAATTAATGTTGTGAATGGGGTTTGGTCAATAGGAGAATAAAATGTTAAATTTTCTTAAAAAACACAAAAAAGAAATAATTAGATTAGCTATTTTCTTCGCGTGTTTAATTCTTCTGTCTTTTCTAATATTAGGAATTTTAATGTTAACCAAAGTCATTACGTATGATGGTGGATTTCATTTTAATCAGGCAATTTTTGCTTCTCTAGAAAATTCCCCATGGCTATATATCGTCTTTTTATTGCTTCAAATAGTTATTACGACATTATTATGTTTTGGACCGGGCGTCACGTTAATGTTTATTATGCTAGGAATAGCTTTATTTGGAGCAAATTATCGCTGCTTTTTAATCGTTTATAGCGGAATGATTCTTTCTTCTATCTGTATGGATTTGCTCGGTAGGTTTGGAGGCGCGCGATTTATAAAATTCTTAATCGGAGAAAAATCATATAATGAAGCATATAATCTCATGCAAGAAAAAGGTACAGTCTATCTTCCGTTTATGTATCTTTTACCAATTTTCCCAGATAACGCGTTATGCTTAATCGCAGGAATGGTCAAAATTAAATTCTATTTGCATGTAATCTATATCATTTTGTTTAGGGGATTAGGAATTGCAACGATAGTCTTCGGTATAAATATTATTCCGTTTGAAAGATTTACTTCATTCTATGATTACTTAGTGTTAATCGCTGTTGCGTTAGTATACCTATTTATTATTTTCAAAATAGCTCGTTATATCGATAAGGCATATATGCGTTATTTACAGAAGAAAAGGAATAAAGATAAAGAGATTGATAATCAATCTAAATAAAATAAAAACCTCTCAAGTGGAGTGCTAGGATAAAAGTGGACAAGGGTAAAAAAACACCCATCCACTTTTTTCTTTGTTATTCTAGTAAAAGGAGGTTTTATAATGCGAACAAAAAAGAAAAATGTAATGCGAACTCCAGAAGAAAAAGAAGCTATAGTGCTTGAATATTTAAACGACAAGCGACCATCTTATCGCAAAACAGCGGATAAATATGGAATTGCTGGTTCGACGTTCAAAAAATGGAAAAAAGCATATTTGGAATTTGGGATTGAAGGATTGAAAAGTCAAACAGGAAAGGCAAAACACCCAGGAAAAGGAAATCATTTATCTGGATTACATCTAAAGAAAAATAAAACTAGAGAAGAAGAGCTCGAACTAGAGAATCTTAAACTCAAAGTGGAGATTGCCCGATTAAAAAAAGGGTACCAAGTGAAAGGAGTTGGTTCAAAAAAGGAATACGTTACTATCAAAGACTTGAATACGAAGTCTTAGATGAATTAGCTAAACAATATCCTGTTTCATTACTTTGTAATGTCATGGATGTGAATCGAAGTGGATATTATAAATGGAAATATAGAAAACTTCATCCATCAGCAAGACATATCCAGAGGATAAAGGATGTTGAATTCATTAAAGAAGAGTCCGACAAACATATAGCTCACGGTTATCGTTGGTTAGCAGCGTTTCTAAAAAGAAAATATGGTGTGATAATGTCAGCTGAATATGTTTATAGGTGTAGAAAATATGCAGGAGTAATATGTGAATCCAAACATTATAGATACAAAAAGCCAGGCGAAAGCAGTTATATCTATCCAAATCTCATATGGAATAATTGGAATGCATCTGAGCCATTAGAAATCATCGTATCAGATATGACGTCATTCTATTCCAGAGGAATCTATTATGAACTTACATTATATTTCGATACATTCAACCGTGAAATCGTAGGATTTGGATTAACAGATCGACGAGGCGATGTAAAACCATACTTCGAAGGATTTGAACAAGTTATAGGCCTTATTAAAGAAAAAGAACAAACCAACTTATCTACTTTGCACACAGATCAAGGTTCGGTTTATTCTTCTGAAGTCTTTAACAAACTTCTAACTAATAATAACATAATTCATTCAATGTCGCGAGCGGGAACTCCGACAGATAATCCAATTGATGAATCTTTAAACGGTTGGATTAAAGATGAACTATTTATCGACTTCAACTTGAAGAAGTGCGATGATGTTCTATCTTTGATAAAAAATTATATCAATTATTACAATTATGAACGTCCGATGTATTGTTGAAAATACAAAACCCCATATCAGTACAAAACTGACATGGGGTATTGGGATTTTTTTGAACTGTCTACTTTTTGTTGACTAGTTCAAAGCGAGAGGCTTTTTAATTGTTACGCTCTTTTCTTTTTTAGAGTTATGAGTGTTGGAATGAGGAAGACTAAGATTGCGACAGCTAAGACCGGTAAAATAACATAGAGTTCGCTAACGCAGTCATAAGCAATTCCAGCAACGACAACGATAATAGAAGCAAAGATTAAACTAATTGCGGATGTTGGGTTCTTCTTAGAAAGTAATGAAGAAACCAATAACAATACTAATCCTACGACAAATAAGATGGTGTAGACTAACGGGAATGCAATTTTATTGCCAATGTTATAGTTGTGAGCTTCAAGGATGCAAGCAAGCCAAGTAAAGAAGATACCGCCAACTGTTAAGATTCCCATAACTGCGTCGAAGACAACTGTCATAGCGCTTTTTTCTTTGGTTGTTGATAAACCATAATCACTGACATCTTTGATGCAGTAGATAATTGATAATGCCTCAATAGCGACGACAATGATTAATGGAATAGACCAAGAATCGGTTAATGCAGTTACTTCAGTACCGTTAACGCCTAATGGACAAACATTTCCCATTGCTCCCATAACAATCAAAGCCGCGACTAGTGAAATTGTATTTGCTACTAAGTAATAAACTGATTTTCTCATAATTTCTCCTAAATGCAACTAATAAGATAATAAATTAAAGTATTAAAAAATACAATGATAAATAAAGTTAAAATAACAATTTAATCATAGATTAAGGTTATTATTTATCTTTATGAAACAGCTTTAGAGATTGATTTTTTATGTTTATGAAACTTTAAATGCAGCAAAAAATTAAATTATTATTTTCTTTTGCTATCTAAATGTTACAGATATATTCCCTGTTCCTAATGCAGTTTTTAAATTATCTGTATTATCAATTTTTCCAATTCTTGTGTATGAATATGATGTTGTGAATGATTCATAAAAAATAACGAGACAATTATTTCCAAAAAGCATAATATCGCCGCGGTTAATTTGGTTAACTCTTTGAGGATTAGATGGCAATTCTTGATCTAGATAATAGTATTTTTCGTTGCTATTTAATTCTCTCATTGTAATTGATAACGGCAATAGTTCTTTTAATGCTGTCACGGTAGGATTATTCACTAATCGACATGAAAAAGAATAATTATTAACAATTATTTCCATATTTTGTTCGTCATTTGAAACTAAGCTTTCATCGCTTGATGTTATTGATGCTTGGTTACTTGATTGGGAGCTTGAAGCTATTGAGCTTATAGTACTTGTTTGTGAAGTGATACCTGAGCACGAACAAAGCAATAAAAGAAACGGTAAAAGTTTTTTCATTATGACCCCTCCTAACTAAAAAATAAAATTATATTTGATATTAATCAACTTCAAGCTGACTCTAGGAGTGAAATAAGGTAATAAAAATTTGATAACATTAGTCAAGCATAATTTATTAAACATTAGATAGTATCTTTTCCCACGGGAAAATAACA
>CALVJL010000005.1 GCA_944332075.1 uncultured Bacilli bacterium | reverse complement strand
TGTTATTTTCCCGTGGGAAAAGATACTATCTAATGTTTAATAAATTATGCTTGACTAATGTTATCAAATTTTTATTTAAGTATTTATTTCATGTTGATGAGAAATATACACCTCATCTAAATAATTTAATTCTTCTTCGCTTAAAGTTAATGATAAAGCTAACGCGGCATCATCGATATGACATTTTTCGCTAGCTCCGATTATCACTGCTTTAACATAATTTTGTTGAAGCAAATAAGCTAAAGCAATAGTTGACATATTAACGTTATACTTTTTACTGATTTCTTTAACTCTTTTTCTTACTTCATCATTGATATTATCTGTTTTTTCATAAAAGCAGAGAAGTCCACCTGCTAAAGGTGAATAAGGCGTGCATAATAAATGATATTTATCAATCAACGGCATTAAATCATTATTTTCTTCTCTTTCCATTAAAGAGTAATTATGCTGAAGAACTTCTAATGATAACTGATTATCTTTAGCTTCTTTAAAATATATTTCCGCTTGTGTTTTAGTCATTGAAGAAATACCGAAATGTTTAACTTTTCCCGCATCTTTTAATTCTTTTAAGGATTTGAAAGTTTCACGTGGAGAAGTATCTTTATCAAAGCGATGCAAAAGAAGTAAATCAAGATAACTTGTGTTTAATCTTTTTAGAGAATCAGTAACTGATTTAATAATTCCCCCATAAGATAATTTTCCATCATTAAAATATACTTTGCTAGTTATAAAAATTTTGTCTCTTGAAAACTTATTAATAATTTTACCGAGATAAATTTCACTTAATGATTCGCTATAGCAATTAGCCGTATCAAAAAAGTTAATACCCAACGAATAAGCATATTCAAGTATTTCTTTTGCTTTATCTTCACCTAATTGCCCGAAATTCATCGTTCCTAAGCAAATTCTTGAAAGTTTCTTGTCACCCAGAGTAAAGTATTTCATATAATATCTGCAAAACGCGCTCTAACTAATTTAACTAAATCTTGAGGATTAATTTCAATTTGAAAACCTACTTTTCCACCTGAAACAAAGAAAGTAGAAAGATTTTCTGCCTGAGAAGCAATATATGTCGGAAAAAGTTTTTTCATTCCAATAGGTGAGCAGCCACCGTGGATATATCCAGTTAAAGGTAATAATTCTTTTTGATGAATCATTTCAATATTCTTCTCATTAGTTACCTTAGCTGCCTTTTTTAAATCTAATTCGTGATCAGCAGGAACGACAAAGACATAATATTTTTTTGATTTTCCCACTGTTACTAAGGTTTTATAAACTTTATTTAAATCTTGTCCTAAACAAGCTGCAACCTCTTTCGCGTCAACATAAGGAGTCGAAGAATAATCTTTGACCTGATATGGTATCTTTTTGCTGTCTAGCATTTTCATAACTAATGTTTTTTCCATAATCTCTCCCTTTTCTGCTTTAAACCGCCTATATTATATAGTTTGAATAAATATAAATAAATATTTAAATTCCGACAAATTAATTATTTTTATATAAAAAACAATTATTTTTTCTCAAGTTATGTATAATTAATTAAATTTTGCTAATATTAGTAAAGTTAATATTTAAAGGAGGATTTCTATGAACAAAAAAGCTTTAATTTTTGTCTCTATATTACCGTTATTTGCTCTTACAGCTTGTAACAACGGTCAATCGTCTGTCACTAGCGGATCATCTATGCCAAGCGTATCGTCTGGTTCATCTGATAGTTCGTCTAATGGCTCATCTAGTTCAACTAGCAATGTTACTAGTGGTTCAGAAAACACTTCATCTTCTAACTCATCTAATAGTTCTGTTTCCGTCCCAGCTTATCCATCATTAAGGGAAGTTATGACCAATATCAGCGCATTAAATAACTATACATACTCAATGTATGATGAGATTTTCGATATGACAACTAATATGTATTATACCGAAAATGCTTATTACGTTGACTACGTTAATCCTTCAATTGATTCAGCCGTTGATTATGGCTATGCTGAAGATTCAAAAGGTCAAGTATTTAGCTTTGCTATTGAAGATGATGAAATCGTTCCAGGTGATTATTACCGTAATACAACCGGCAATATCGTAACTGGTTTATGGGCTAACGCAATTATTAGCTTTGCTGATTTTAATATCAACGCCTTTGCTGATACCCCGTCCGCGGATAACCATTACAAAATCACCGATGACAGCAACAAATTACTCTTTGCCGCTTTAGCTGGCTATGCAGATGTTTACGTCATGCCTTATGTCACCGTTGAAGTCGAAGTAACCGGTGAAAACAGTTTTATTTCCACTGTTACCTTTACTCCAGAAGGAAACGATAAATATACCGGCAGCTGCTATGGAACCCTAGAAGCCATCGGTGAAACAGTAATTCCGCATATCGACGAATATATCGCTAACGGAGGAAGTGCTGCCACTAATGATGCTGATGCATTAATCTCGGTCTTACAAACTTTAAAAGATAGCAACAACTATACTTTAGAAGTTACAACATCCTCTAATCACTATATTGATACCGTAACTAATGACTACTACTATTCCGAAAATGTTAATACACCTTCTTCCAGTAAAGGTTATCTCAATGTTCCTGATCACGCATATAACTTCACTATGTCCGAGGGAGAAGTAGTGCTCGGAAATGAAATTTCCTATACTTCTACAACTTCAAAATCATTCTGGGACAATGTTTCTTCTGTTCACAATTTCAAAAACATTAACTTAAGCGATATTCAATTAGAGCAAACTGCTGATGGTCTTAAATTAGCTAACAATGTCTCATTCTTAAGCAGCTTATATAATTTAGTCCATTCAACTGCTTTCTTCCCATCTGTCAACGTTAGTACCGATTATGCAATCTTTACTGAAATTGAAGATGATTCTTTATCCTTTACCTTACATATTGAAAGCGAAGCTGATTTCAATGTTAAGATTACAAAAATCAAGACAACTGAAAATACAGTAATCAGCGATTATATCGAAACAATTAAAAACCATGATGCCTCTGATATCTCTGCTTTAGTTGATATGATCAAAAAGATTCAAGCAGCTGCAACTTATCAAATTTCTTTAACTAACAGCTTCTCATCTTTTGCCCCAGCTCTTAGCTCTGTTGGAAGTTTAAAAATAAGCGTATCTTCTGATAACTATTTCGTAGAAAACTTAACCGACTCCACCAAATCTTATGGCTATAAGATGAATAACGGCGTTTTAAGCAAATATACCTTAAATGGTGAAGAAGAAATCTTTAGTGAAACTTTCGAAGGTGATATGGCAAATAATGATGTCTTCACGACTATGCCAGCAATCGATGCCGATAATTTAAAAGGCGAAGCAACTTTGCAAGGTGACTATATCATAAATGATGATGCAATCTTGTCTTTACTCGCTTCTTTATTCACTTTCCCAGCTGATGCATTTATCACTAATGTTTCGCAAATAACTTTATCAATAACTAATGAAAACACTTTACATGTTGAAGGATCAAACACCTTCTATGGAAGTTTCAAAGCCGATATCGTTATTTTATAATTATCAAGTTAAATAATATAAAACCCCTAAAGCAAAATAGCTTAAGGGTTTTTTATTATATAATCAATTTAACAATAAAAGCATTTAATATTAATAAAGCTTTATAATCATAACTATATAGTACTTTTTAATTAATTCTTTTCATTATATATGGAACTTGTGAAGTATTAATCTCGTAAAGTTTATTATTAGATTTCCCTTTACGCACTTTTAAAATGCCATAATCGACATATTTATTTAGTATCTTAAATGCCGCTTGCTTGGACATATCAGATTTAATCCATTTAATAAAATCACTATAAATAAAACTGCCATTATACGATATGAGAATCTTTTTTAAGTACGCGCGATCAGTTTCAGTTAAAACGATGCCATCATTTTTTAAATTTTGATCAATTACTTCAATATTTTTGTAACAATTATAATAATTAACCGCAACGGAGAATAAATAAATCAAAAAATACGTCATGTCATTATGGCTATCACGGCTATTTCTTAATGCGATATAATAACTGCTTTTAGTTTGATCAATTGCCTCAGAAATAAATAACATCTGATCTATATTAGATAATATGCTTAACCAAAAAGAAACCATCCTCGCCGTCCGGCCATTATAATCAAAGTAAGGATGAATGTAGACTAAATAATAATGAGCGATATGCGGTAAGAAAAATTTTTTTAGCGAATTTTTGCTATGCAAAACATTATTAACATATTCAAACAAAGAATTCATACACATTTCTATCTTACTAGGTGGGCAGCCCATATAATTATCGACTTCAACATCATCATAACGATAGTAATCACCTTCGCGCAGCTGATAGTCTTCCTCTAATAGACCATCGCTTAATAATTGATAAAGGCGATGTAAATTTTCTTTATTAAAATCAGGCTTGGTTAAGACAAACTTAATACCTTCATACATATTTTTAATTATATAGTCATTATGTTCTTTCAATGGCACTTCGCTTTTAATAATTTCTTTTATCCTTTTTCTCGTAGTATTAACACCTTCGACAGATAAAGTACCTTCAATTTCTGAATATATTCTCGATTTTAAAATATCTAGAAAAAATCTTGTTGTTACTAAATTTCCGTTCTGATTTATATCTTCCTCTATAAGGTTTTGAATAGTTAAAAGATTACTATTTAATTCCTCGCAGATAACAAAAAATGGTTGCTGATTGTTATAGCTTAATAAATTAGGAATTTCAAAACGAGAATCATCTTTATTAAGTACTTTTTCTTCTTTATATTTTAATAGCTGATTAAATTCATTCACATTGAGACAAAAATTATATTTTGTGTTATACATTAAATCACGCGGAGTTAAATAAATATTATTAAACATATAATCAAATATTTTTTTATAATCAACCATTTTGTCAACCTCCATGTAAACTAAATAATATTAATTAGTTTCAATATTGTCAACCAAATCGTAAACTAAAAAATAAAATACTTGTCAATTATAAAGAATGTGCTTAATAAGCTTTATTTTTTTAAAAAATATATAAATAAATCATGATATTTTAATGAAATGTATAACCGGCATATAAATAATATGGTTCACCAAGCAATCCTTCTTGATAGGCTATTTCAACACTATCACCAACTTCATAATCTTCATAAAGATTACTCGGTATACCTATTTTATATTGTTTTTCATCTATTTCCACGACAAAATAACAAACTGTCGGTCCGCGATATCTTGATCGTATATATTTTTTTATTATTTTTTCATTTAAAATGATTGGAGAAGAGTAATCAAATAAAACATTAATTTCGCAAAGAGAGATATAAGGAACAGAAAATCCGATTAAAAATCCAGCCAATAAAGCGTAAACTATTTTAGATTTTTTAGTATTTTTCTTATTAGTTTGTTTCAATTTAACGTGATAAACGATAGATATCACTAAAGCAATAACCGCTATAATTAAAGACGGTAAAATAAACGGAAAAGACGAAACAAAAGAAATCTCGCTAATAAAACTAATTAATATAATTATTAAAATATACGCAGGTACTTCAATATATGAATGGCTTGATTTAAAAATTTCTCTTTTTAAAATTAAACGCGGCAAAAACGAAATCGATAGGCCGATTGCACTAAAAATTATGGAAATCAAAAAACGCGTTCTATAACTAAAAAGAGGCATTAGATATGTCAGATACACTCCAAACAATACTAAGTAAATAATAAACACTAAATCTAATTGTTCTCTTCTGATAAAAATAAAACAAAGAACAGCAATAAAAATAAAGCTAATACTAAAATACATCCCCCATAAAGAAGAAAGAAAGTCACTATTATCTTCACATAAAATTAAAATTGCACCGGTTAAAAAGAAAACCGCTGTTAACGCATAGCGGATAATTGTTATTTTATTAGTTAAAATAGATTTTGCTATTTTCATAAAATTATTATATAAAAAATAATTTAGAATATCATAATTATTTTTTAATTTTCTAAAGGAATTAATAACAAAATAGATAGAGAAAATATGCTGTTATCAACATTAATATGCAAATCACCATTATATTTATTTACTATCATTAACACCGATTTTAAACCAAATCCATGATAATTTTCGTTATCTTTTGTCGTTTTAGGTAACCCATCGCTATCTAATTCAAGTTTCCCTTGATAATAATTTTCTATATCAATAGAGACAAAATTATTCACATTTTTTACGACCAAATTAATTTCTCTTTTATGAGGATCAGTTAATTTTGTAACAGCTTCAATCGCATTATCGATAATGTTTCCAAACAAGCTATATAAATCACTATTAGAAACAAACCCGAGTTTAGAACAATCAGCTAAGCAAGTTATATTAATTTGATTTTTATGGCACAATAAACTTTTTTCAGTCAATATTAAATCTAATGCTTCATTTCCAGTTTTTACCGATGAATCATATATGTTAATCAAAGAGACTAAATCGTCAATATATTGCGAATCAATCGATCTTTTTTCTGTATATTCACGTACTTGATGTTTTAAATCATGACATTTTAAATTCAATAATTTTATATTTTCATTACTTTGCTTATATTGTTCCTCCGATTGATGAAGTAACACCGAAAGCGTATCTACATCTTTTTCTAACTGTCTCTGAATGCACATACTGACCTGGATATAAAGGATTAATAAGCAACAAACCAAATTATATATAGACTCAATAAAAACATATGTCTTATTATATCCATTTTCTATATATACAGTGACTGCGTTCAAAACAATATCTACCAATAAAATGGCTGCAGAAATTATAGCGATTGAGAAATTGCTTATGATTACATTTTCTTGATTGATTTTTTTGCCAAAAACTTTATACAGAATCCAATATGATAGTAAATACGTTTCAAAATAAAGCAAAATAGTAAACCAGGTATTTGCAGAAGTAAGATCTATTTCAAAAAGAGTATCCCCATACATTCCCATAGTAGCTGAAGAAGCAAGTGAAGTAATATTTGCTAAAAGAGCATATGCTTCATGTGCAAAATGCTGTGATGTATAACTAGCTACCGAAAAGAAGAAAATTGTTTTAAACGGAACATCATAAATAAATTTCATGGAAATCATTGATAAAGAAAATAAAATTAAAAACATTATTGATGTATACCATGATGAATAACTTATAAGCGGAAATGCTAAAGAGATTAATATACAAAATACTGTTCCGATAATAATTCTAATCACATAATGATTTCTTTTTTTCATGCGGAAAGCAAAAAGATGCATAGCGATTAAAAGCTCAAGCATAAATATAATTTTATAGACAAACAATTCGCTTAATTCATACATATTATTTTCCTAAATGCCCCGCAATATATTCGTTCAATGAATACATAAATTCCTTTCTTTTTGGTCTTGAGATGGATAATTCATCTTTCCCAACTTGGACTATCATCCCTTCAACTGATGAAACATACCGAAGGTTTACCAAATAGCACTGATTGCAAAGAACAAAATGATAATCTGTCAGTTGTTCTTCGATTTTTTTCATTGTTCCCGTGGTAAAAAAATTACCTAACTTAGTATGATAAATGACAGTATGCGACGATACTTCAACATAATAAATATCTTTTATTTTAATAATATTAATTTGTGTTTTATTTTTTATAACGACTGTTTCTTCAATATTTCTCTTTATTTCATTAACAACTCTTCGCATCTTCAAAGCAAATGAATAATAAGTAATTGGCTTAATCATGAAATCTAAAGCATTTACTTCATATCCTTTAATTGCATATTGTGCAAGAGAAGTCACAAAAACAATTACGGAAGAATTATTCTTCTCCCGCAATTGTTTAGCAGCTTCATAGCCATTTAAGCCTGGCAAATTAATATCCATTAAGATAATGTCATAACTATTTACTTGGCTAAAAAAGAAACTTTCTGCTGATGAAAAATCTTTGACTTGATATGAATAATCATTTTCGACCATATATCTCTTTAAATATTCAAGAATATCTTGGCGAATTATATCCTCATCTTCAATGACAGCAATAGAAATCATAATTAATTTTATATTTATCTTAGTTTAACATATCAATTTAATAAAGAGCAATACCATCCAAATTTGTCTTAGTATCAACTGACGCTGCCGCTAAAACTATTTCATTATTTCCTTCTTTCAAATCTACTTCAATAGTATAAAATCCAGTATGCGTATTCCAACCAGGGTTTCCAGTTGTAGAGAAAGTACCATTTGATAAATCTAGTTCTGAAGAATTTACAAAAATATCATAATAACTATTAATATCAGTATTACCAGCTAATACAACTGCTGTATAAACCCTCATAAATGTTGTTCTTTCAGAACTACTATTAATATTAAAAGTAACCTTAGCCCCAGGATTTTGGAATCCACCTACGAAATCAGGAGCAGCGCTTTCAATATTACAATTTGTTAATAAAGCTTCCTCAGCTTCATATTTTGTAGGTGTAGCATTTGAAACAAATATTTTAATTTGCGAGGTAACTTTTCCTTCATCTTGAACAGTTCCAGTAATTAATGCGACACCTTCTTCCTTAGCGGTTACGACATTTCCTTCTATTTGAACAATTGATGAGTCAGAAGTATAAACAACTTCCGTCGATGATAACGATGAAGGTATAACTGTTTTGCTCAAAGTCGCTGTTTCACCAACTTTAAGTATTTCGCAAGATGTACTTATATTAAGCTCTGATACTGTATTTTGCATTTCAATTTCAGCATCGGTAACAAGTTTCATATAATCATAATTACCGGTTGTTCCAGTAACAGTTAAAGTAATTGTATTTGTACCGACAATCAAATCAATATCTGCTAAGAAATATTCTTCGTAATTAGCCCAATTAGCATCTTTACTAGCCTCAAAATGAGATGTAATATCTATATCTTTATCATTAACCTTTAATGTAAAAATATTGTCATTAGTTTTAGTGCCAAATGCCAAAGATACATACATCGATGCTTTACTAGCTGTTTTAGATTTTACCGAATATGTAATTGTAGCTCCATTATTAAGGTTAACATTTCCTAATGATGTACCATTTCTAGCATTCGCATCACTATTATTAAATGAGATATTTCCCATGCTTCCTGATGTTAAAACCGCATCTTCACCTTCAAAATAATAATTTGATTTTTCTTGATCAGGATTTTCTATCGTTAATTTAATTTCATCAGATTTACCGCCATCAACAGACTTGACGTTAATAGTTACCTCACCTATTTTCTTAGCAGTAACAATTCCTTTATCCGATACTTCTGCAATTTCGTTATTACTTGAAGAATAGGTAAGAGTTTTATCATCAGCATTTTCTGGTAGGACTTCGACATTAAGCGTTAATGTCTCTCCAACTTTTAATGACACTTCTTGATTGTTAATCTTTACTGATTCAACATGAATTACTTCATCAACTGAAGAAATGGATGTAACAGGTGTAGTAGCACTTGATGGTACAGAAACTGTAGTTTCACTTGAAGTACTAGCCAAAGAGGAACTTGTACTGCTTGTTCCGCCACAAGAAGTTAAAGCCAATGGTAAAATAGAACAAGCTGCTAAAATTAAGATTATTTTCTTTTTCATATATTTTCTCCTTTTAAATTATTTTTCTGCTTGAGCAATGGTTATATCACCATTTTGATAGGTAAGACTTAAATATTTAATATTATCACCAGCATTAACCGGTTTATGTACCATTTTGAATGTATTTAATCCTTTTTTTGCTTTGACAAAAGCGACTGTTGATTCTTTAAAATCCGACCAGCCAGATGTTGTTGATGAAGCTGATACTCCTCCTGTAGCGATAGGTTCACCATTAAATGTAAGGTCATACATCTCTTCGTATGGAGTATTTCCAAAGACAGTGGATGTATCTAATGTTAATTCAACATAAGTATCTTCCGTAGCTTCAAAAGAGAAGATGATGGTTTGATTATAAATACCGGTAACTGATGAATTAGCTAATTGACCAATAACTCCTTCATTTTCATTCCATAAAGAATGTTCTTCACCCGAATTATCAATGTAGTACTTTAATACTTTTTCATCAGATCCTTGAATTACTAAATTATTCCATCCATCAACAGCCTTATCTAAGCAATTAAGTTCATTGCAATCGTAATTCGTGCACTTACCATTCTCATCTTTTGAAGTACAAATATGTTCTTCAATAGGTGTCCAAGTAAGTTCAGTTGGTGATAAGAAAGTAAAATCTTTAAAATTGTACTGAACACCAGAAGTATTATGATTTTCTAAAATAATTTCATTATCACCTTGTTTTAATTCTAAACAGCCAAGCCAAACAGTAGAGAAAACTGTCCAGTTTGTGCTTTTTGATTCCATATATCCACGGGAATAGAATTGTTCACCATTGACAGTAATCGGCGTTTCTGAAGTAATATGTGATTCATCATTCATCTCAGAAATAGTTGCTCCAAAGCACACTACTGTATCTTCTGCAGCTGTAATATGGTAGATAAGTTTAGCATTTGGATTAATATTAATATTTCCTATATGATCGCCTTCAATAGAAACTCCGCCCTTCTTTTCAACATGATCATCAATAGCGCTAAATGTATATTGTGTTCTTCCATTTAATTCAAAACATTTTTCCGCACAAACAGGATCGGTACAATCTGTTAAACATTTTCCACAAGTATAACAAGCGGCTTCGCAAAGATGAGTTAAAGGTGGTTGAGAATCAATTGAAACACCTGGTTTTTCCCAATTACCTGACCATGGAGTATCACCATGTGAAGTACTTGAACCGCTAGTAATTGAAGAGGAAACATTTCCTGAACAAGCTGTTGCTCCCAGCAAAAGAAGAAGAGCAACAATTGATATCTTTTTATTTAGATTCTTCATGACTAATCTCCCTTTTTGATTTTTCTACTACGATAAACGAGGCTATTGCCATTCCAAGAGTTGCAATAGTTATAATGCCAACTGCTATTTGAGCAATATGTAAGGCATCTTTCCACCATGGAGTTATTTCAATAATTTTTGTTCCAGATTTAATTCCATTCATTGCTGAAGAGCGAAGTTGTGCATAAAGATTATACTTGCAGGCTTTTCTTATTGCTTGAGCGACTATTGGATTATTTTCATATCCTCCAAAACCTTGGGTTCTTACATCGCTTAACCAAATAGTTTGCCCAGCGATTACCGCATTAGCTAATGCTAATGTATTTCCATTTACGCCCATATATCCAGCGACAGCAGCATCAGTCATCGTGGATCCTTTAAATCCCCATTCATCTCTTAATACACCGGTTAATAATCCTTTATGCGCACCAGCCCAAGTGCAACCAATACGATTAAACGACGTCATCAAGCCAACGGTTTCACTTTCTTGATTTTCAATTGCATATTGGAATGCTTTTAAATATATTTCACGAATGGATTGTTCATTAGCAAATGTTGCAACACCATAACGATTTCTTTCTTGGTCATTTAAGACAAAATGTTTAGTATAAGTGATTATTCCCATATCTGAGAATCCTGATAATTCAGCTTTTAACATTAGACCTGCTAAAACAGGATCTTCAGAGAAATACTCAAAATTTCTACCTCCAAATGCTGTACGGTGGATATTTGCTCCAGGACCATATAGTCCGATATATCCTAAATACTGCATTTCCATTCCAAACGCTTCACCAAGTTGTTTAATTAAAGAAGTATTAAATGTATTAGCCATAACAATTTGTGATGGATAAGCTACTGAACCTTCTGCATCACGAATTCCAGCAGGACCATCGTGAACATTTCCGCCAGGTGCATTAATTGGTGAAGTTGCACCTCCAATAACGTTTGCTCCTAAAAGCATTAGCGATTTTGCTTCATCAATTGTTAATTGATCAAGGAGTAAATCCCACTTTGGAGAATCAAAATCCTCATACATCAAATCAATTAATGATATTCCGTTATCCGCTCCAAAAGTTGGCATTACCGCATCTTCACTTTCTTCAATCTCTTGTCCATATTGCATATCTTGAATCATACCTTCATTTGTACATTCAATAGATACAGGTTCATTTGGATAAGTATTAAGCCAATCTTTTCTTGATAGATAAGTTACTTTATTATTACCCGCATTTTCATAGCGATTAATGTCTGCATTATCAAATTGATTTGTGATTTTATTACCTGTAGTTTCACTAATGCTATACGTTGTAAAATCATCATTTTTAATATTTACTTTATAAACGAAATCAGGATTACCATCAGCATCGTCATATTTTGAATTTGTAGAAACTTTTGCATCAATAATATTGTTAACTGCTGCATGAGAATCACTGGCCAAAGTTAAATAATAATCACCTTTTTCTAAAATATAGGTTCCTGCTCCATCAGCGTCATAAGAAGTAAATTCCTTCTCATTGATAATAATTTCGATAGTTTGTTTTTCACCAGGTTCTAATAATTTAGTTTTAGCAAAACCGACTAATTCTACGGCTGGCTTTTCTATGCCATGCTCAACATCATATTCAGAATATGGTTTTTGCAAGTATAATTGAACAACATCTTTACCGCTATAAGTATCGCTTGTATTTTCAACAGTAACCCGCACGTTGTATATTCCTTTATTTTCACTGACTGTCATACCTGACCAAGAAAAATCAGCGTAGCTCAAACCATATCCAAACGGATAAGCAACTTCTTGGGAATAAATCCATTCACCAGTTGAATTCTTAGAGCCAAAGTCACCGACAGCATTACCTTGTCCTAAAACCATATCCTCGTATCTAGTTTCATAGTAGCGATATCCTACATAGACGCCTTCTTGATAAACGACATATTTATCGTTATGAGCATATGTTTCAGTACTAGGTAAATTTGATGAGCTAGTATAAGTAAAATTGCCAGTATTAACCGTTGCCGGGGCACTATAATTATCATATACATAGGTGTCAGCTAAGTGTCCATTAGGATCAGCTTTTCCAGTCAAAACATCAGCTAAAGCACTATATGAACTTGTACCGCCAGTACCCACTGACAAAATTGCATCGATAGGGTATTGGGAAATAGTTTTAAATTGCATTGAACTACAGCTATTGAGGACCAAAACAATTTTTTTAATTTTTCCTTGTTCTTTTAACGATTTCAAATTATTTAAAACATTTACTTCTTCATTATTCAAATCCAAGTAATTATTATCAACATGATTAGATGCAGAAAAATTGGTATCACCATTCTCTGAGCCTAATCGCGAAATAATATAAATCGCTGCATCTCCATACTCAGAAATAGAATCATTAACCGAAGATTCAATCTTATCATAGGGAATTTCATTAACTGAAAATTCCACATAGTTTAAATCTCCTTCAGGGAAAGTATTAAACATTTTAGGAGCATAAGAAGGGGCAATTCTTTCATAAGCATTATATAGATTTTCATTAACTTCTACGCCATTATTAATCAAACATGCTCTTAATGTATCATTAGTATTAGCGGCATGTGCACCAGATCCTTGACCTGTTACAACATAGTTGCTAGGAAATTGAGCTGTACCGAAAATAGATACTTTAGAACCTTCTGTTAAAGGTAAAGCATTAGACTCGTTTTTTAATAAAACACTCCCTTCAGTATCAACATTTTTAGTTACGCTGCGAATATAACTATATAAACCTTCTTCATTCCATCGTCTTTCATAAACATATTTATTTTCTTCTTCATCCCAGTGCCAACGCCATTGGCTGAAATCTGATGGATAATACATGACATCTGGTGTCGCATTACTTGAATCATCTACTTGAACAAATGGATTAATGTTTAAGAAAGAATTAATCCATCCTTCATATGGTTTAGCAACTTGTTCACCAACTAATAAAATTGCCAATAAGATTCCGGTGAACATAGTCGATAACGACCAAAAGGAACGACTAAAAATTTTATTTACTTTTTTCTTCATATGTTATTGCTCCTTTCTTATTCATAATCTTTTTCAGGATGAATAAAGTTAATGTTAGGACAAAAATTACAGCAAATAATACCGCGAAAATAAAAAGCAATATTTGCCACCAGGAATCAAAAATTGTAGCGATTTGTCCTGTTTGTGCGTTTACTTGAGCAAAAACAAAATATGCTCCGTACACGCCTATTATAAGATAGAAAGTTAAAATGCCAGAGATACCAGCTAAGATACCCCAGGGGATTTTATGAAAAATATTTCTCATTGTTCTCCTCCGTTTCTTATTTTTCACCATTAAAATAACTTATTAAAATAAAAGCACAATATCAAATGCGTAAATTGTAGCGGCTGTTTCACATTATGTAAGCGATTACATAGTCAAAGGCGTTATAATAGACAGTCTTTGAATAATTCATTTTTTAATATTATAAAAAAAGCATCTATAAAACTTATAGATACATTTACTAAACAACTATATCGAATAAAACCATTTATTTCTTAAAAATTTAAGGTTATTAACAATAAAAATAAACGGAAGTGCCTTATTTTTCTTATATCTAAAAATAGAAATTATCTGAATAATTATTAACTAAATAATGCAACTGTTTTTCACTCATATTTTCGTGCTTAATAGTAAAATCTTCTAAAGAATATTTTTTATCAACTTTAAAGATATACCATTTATAGGCTATATCATCAGTGACAACATTTGGAGTATATGCATAAAAGGTTATTTTATTATCAATCAAAGAAACCGCTCTTCTTGTTGAACCTGTTCCGTCATATCGCATATAACCAAATAAATTATATGTATCAAAATTAACATCTTCCAAAATTGATTTATAAGCTTCTTCTCTATTCTTCTCTGCACCATAAGGATTAGTAAATTCATCAAACCAATCACACATTTGCGGATAACTAGTAAATAGCTGTATTGTTGGATCAGACGTAAAAATATTATTATCGCTATTATATTTTAGTTCAGCAGAAAATTTATAAAGTTTAACCGGTTCAAAACCAAGATTGAACGCGCACCCAGTTAAAATAATCGTTCCAATAATTAAACAAATAAATAAGCTAAATCTAGATTTCACATTAATCACCGCCTAAAAAATTTTACATTTAAATAAAAAATTATCACCATTTTATCTCTTCAATTTTTATGCTAATTAATACAATCATCAGATTAATATTATTATATTTTTTTAATGATTAAGTATCAAGCGCATAGCTAACAAGAATTACCAATTTTGACACAATTTCAATCCTTCTATTTTGAATCTTTAATGGTAATCATTCTTTTTTCTTTATAGGAGATTTGAATTTGGAAAGCTTGAATAATCTTTTTTTGGAAACATAACTCCACTAGTGATTTATGATTAAAGCAAGCAGCGAATCTATCAAACATCATTCGAATAATAGGTAGAAATACGAATTTTTTTCGAATAGAATCTCGAGTTTTTCAGTTAACACATATCAAATGTAGTAATACGTGGTAAAATTTTTACTTTTTTAGTTCTTTTTTACTAATCTTTCTAAGTAGGAAGGCTTAAGTTTTTTCTTGTCAAACCCACATTTAAATGTTTCCTCTAATGCATCTAAAACAGTTGAACTTGTATAAGCAGAGATATTAAATATATTAACAAATAATTCTAATGCATATATTATAATTCTTGTTTAAACATCTACCAGCATGTATAATTTTGCAAAAGTGGATAAATGGAATATATTTTTAAGGAGATGATTTTATGAAAAAAAATTATTTAAAAATTTTAACGACAATAGTATGTGTTACAGGTTGTGGTGTTGGTTTAAGTGCTTGTAATTCTACTTCATCAAGCGTTAGTAATGTTAGCAGTATAAATAGTTCTACTCCTAGTAGTGAAAGTAGTGTTAGCACGAGCGTAAGTAGCGAAATAGAAAATATTGAAGTGGAAAGTATTACACTTAATAAGAGTTCACTTACTCTTGAAGTAGGTGAAGAAGAAACTTTAATTGCAACGATTATGCCTAATGATGCAACTAATAAAACTGTGACTTGGAATGTTGAACCAGCAGGAGTAATTACTGTAGATAATGGTAAAATAACTGCAATAGCTTCTGGTAATGCAGTTGTGATAGCTTCAGCTGGAGAAAAAAGAGCGACATGTAATGTTACTGTTAATAAAAAAGAAACTACAACTATAAATGCAACATATTATATGGTTACGGTTAGTCCAACTGGTTGGGCTGTTAATGCCAACCATGCTTTTATTTTTAACAAAGATGGCACTGGTGATTTTGATGGTGCAGGTACATATACCATTGATAATGGCGTAATTACTATTACTAATAATGTTAGCCAATCTGTTTGTTACGCAAAAATTGACGGAAATATTCTGTGGTTATTTGCATCTAAAGAAGATGTAAATGATATTTCTAAATCAAGTCAAGCATTATATAGTCTAAGTGAAATTACTCAAGAAGATCGTGAAAGGATTGAATCTATTTTTGGAGATGGAGTGTCTAATCCAAATATTAAAGATCCAGTTGATGAAAATGGCGTATTCCATCTTGAGAAAATTGAAGTTGGCGGAAATTTATTAGGTGGACAACCAGCGAATGGTTATGATCCTAAATATGTAGTTGATAAAACGGATGATACACTTAAGATTGATTATGAAGGAGTTTATGGAAATTCTTATCACGTTGTAGAACTTCAAGGTATTGGTTCATATCTTCAAGAAAAAAATGTATTTACTGCAAAAGTAACAAATAATGGTGATGAAACAGTAAATCTAAGAGTTAATATTACTGCAAATAAAGTTGGAAATAATGATTCTTGTAATATTTCTGCAACTATGGATGGTGAAGTAGTAAGAACTGATTCAGAATGGGGTGGCTCTTTCTTTTATATTGAAGCTGGGAAAACAGCTAATATTGAAATCATTTATGATAATTCACGGACTCTTTATGCAGTTCAATTTATGAGTGATTCTTCAACTAACTTAGCTCAAGCTTATAATGGTAGTATTGAAATTTGCGATATGAAAATTGCTTCAGAAAATACTTCAAGCGATGATGTCTTTGTTGATGAATCTTATCGCATTCTTGATTTTTCTAAATCTGGATATCAAGGATTCTATGCCGCTAATGGATATTCTAATGGAGGTATGTTTAATTGCTATTGGAGTAATACCTGTGCTCAAATTAATGATAGCACGCTTAATATGACCGTGAAAAAAGATACAAACAATACAAATCCTACTGGTTATTTAGGCGCTGAATATCGAACCGATAATGTTTATTCTTATGGATATTATGAAGTATGTATGAAACCAGCTAAAGGATCAGGATTAGTCTCATCATTTTTCACTTATACTAATAATCCACGCTGGGATGAAATTGATATTGAGTTTTTAGGTAAAGACACAACTAAAGTTCAGTTTAATTATTATATTGATGGTGTCGGAGGCCATGAAAAACTTTATGATCTTGGCTTTGATGCTTCATCTGAATTCCATGTTTATGCTTTTGATTGGAAAAGTAATTCTATTACTTGGTATGTTGATGGAAAAGCAGTATATACTGCGACAGAAAGTATTCCTGAATATCCTCAACAAATAATGATGAATATTTGGAATTGTACTGGTATTGATGAATGGACCGGACCTCTTGATGAAAGTGCCCTTCCCGCCACAGCAAGTTATAAATGGGTTGCTTATGTTCCATATGCAAATTAAAAATAATTAAATATTAAAATAGCAATCGGTATTGATAGCCGATTGCTTTTTAAGTGTTGTTTTTTCGATATGAAGTAGGATTTTGATTTTTGAATTTTAAAAAATTACGATTGAAAATTCTTAAAGAATTATAACCACATAATGAAGCGATATCTTGGATTGATTTATCGCTATCTTTTTACCATCTTGATAAAGATTTTAAAATGAATATTGAAGCTAACCAAGGAGATTATTTATTGGGTTGGGATACTGATGAATTCCCATTTGATGTATATTCAGCAACATTATGTATGTATGAAGTCCTTAAAGCTGGTGGTTTAACTGGTGGATTTAACTTTGATGCTAAAAGTAGAAGACCTTCATATACATATGAAGATATGTTTGAAAGTTATATATTAGGTATGTATACTTTTGCATTAGGATTAATTAAAGCTGCTGCAATTATTGAAGATGGTAGAATTGATGAATTTAAAAAGAATCGTTATGCTTCATTCTATAATACTGAAATAGATAAGAAAATTATTAATGATGAAACTAATTTACAAGAATTAGCAAATTATGCAGAAAAATTAGGAAAAGCCGAATTACCTAGCAGTGGAAAACAAGAATTATTAGAATCAATTGTTAATAATATTTTATTTAAATAGGTATTAGTATGAATAAATATATTGGAGTAGATTTAGGTACTAGTTCTTCAAAATTTTTATTAGTTGATATTGAAGGGAACGTTGATAAACAATGTTCCCGTTCTTATCCAGTCTTTTATCCGCAAGATGGATGGAGTGAACAAGATCCATCTTTATGGATTGAAGCTTTAATAAGTGGTGTAAAAGAATTAACTAGTAATGAAGATATCAATGAAATAAAGGGCAAAGAAATAGGGGAAGTTTCATCATATTTGCCTACATACTACGCTTTTGATACATTGCACACCCTTACAACGGCAACAACGGTAACTTTTGGGTTAAACTATTAATCAATATTTTGATCTATGATTTCCCAATGACCACCTTTATCAGGGCCAACACGTTTAATTTTATTTGATTTTTTAATAATTCTAGAAATTGTGATACGCGACTTATTACATAACTTAGCTAAAGCTTCTTGTGATACGTATGGATTTGATTTAATTGCTGAAATAATCGTTTTTTCTGTATCATTTTCTGTATCATGTTCTGCACGAACATCAGTGACATGCATAGAGGCCATCACTTCTGCATCATATGGTATAGAAACATTTATATAATTCTCTTCAATATCAAATACATTCTTATCATAATGTTTTAAAACTTCAGGCACTCCATAACCCGTTTGTTCGACATATTTTAAGTCAGATAAAACTCTCATCAGTTCTTTATTTCGAGGAGTACTTATTCCTTTGAAGAACATTTCTTTGGTTTCACCATCAGGCAATCCACCATGAGATATAACTTCGATATGATTGGAAAAAATATAAACAGCCGGTTCTACAATAGACCAATCATTATGAGCAATGGCATTTATAAACACTTCTCTTAAACTTGCCATATCCATGAGTCTTTTATCAACTCTTTGAGCACCAACAATTCTAGATTTAGTAATATTTTCTGCTTCTAGCCTATTAATTACCCTATCTATAGCGACTAATAAACATTGATAACCATATTCACTTTTTTCTAATAAAACAGATTTATCTTCACCTTGAAATCTAGCTACCTTAATTGAAATTCTATTTTCATCAGATAAAAGCTCTGCAAGAAAATTATATCTACCCTCATCAGTTTTTAAACGAAGATTATCTACCAAAGTTTCGTCGTTTAAATGATATCCTTTGCTAGAATAATAAATCTTTAGTTGGTTAAAACTAAAATCCTTTTGACTACTTGGAGTTTCAATCATACTTAAATGCTTTGAATAAGTTTTTATGAATCTTCTTTCAATCTCTTCTTCACTCATGGGTGTTGAAGAAGTTCCGTCTCTATAAAAACAACCAGTCGCACTTCTTCCTTCTTTCTTGATGTAATAGAGTTTGGTTCCTTTAGTCACTCTGATCGTGATGACTGTTTTATCATCTTCAAGTAATGAACCTATTTCACATAAGCCTTCAGTTGATGGAAGAATCTGATCTCTTATGATGTCTCTTATTTCCCTCATTGTTTTGTCGACATTATTAACCAGCAATTCAAACTCTTTGTTCATATCTTTAAGTTCATTAGACAATGCTTCTATTTTCTTATCCAAAGATGATGTATCAAGAGCTTTGCTTACTGCTTCTATAAGATTGGTAATAAGAACATCCTTGCTCCTAATCATTTCATTATAGGCTTTAAGGAACATCGACTTCACTTCTTCTTCATCTAGATTTGGAGTCTTGCATTTATGCTTGAACTTGAAATTGCATTGAAGAATTTCCTTTTCGTGAATAGTACCCGAATGCCATTTCTTCTTTCCGTAATATGAACCGCAGTCTTCGCAGATGAGCTTTCCGCTGAAAGGATTCTTAAATGAATATGTATAGCCCATTTCCTTTCTTCTATTAAGTTCAATATTTCTGGGCATAAAAAAAGACCACCTGGCTCAGTTAGAACTAGATGGTCAATCAATATTATTAATAAAGATAGGGTGTGCCGTTGCCGTTGTTAGGGGTGTGCAAGGTTGTGCAAAATAATGGTTGCCGTGTATTTTCTTCTTTTTGAAAAGCTTTTTCTCCATGTACTTTGTATAATCGACAAAAATATTTCAATGCATCCGCGCGAAAACCATATTTTCTTTCGATTTCATAAATTGGTACGTTCTCTTCGATGTGAAGCTTTTCTTTTAATGTGTACTTCATGTAAAAAACCCCCCATTTTTATCATACCCTATTTGGGCAAAAAAATGGGGGAAGTTTCACTAATATGGTGACCCGTACGGGATTCGAACCCATGAATGCATGCGTGAAAGGCATGTGAGTTAAGCCACTTCTCCAACGGGCCAAAATAAATGGCGCTCAGCATAGGGCTCGAACCTACAACCGATCGGTTAACAGCCGATTGCTCTGCCATTGAGCTAGCTGAGCGTCTTAACTCCTGATTTATCAGGCAAGTATGATAATATCTTAAAGTGAGGAATAATGCAAGAAAAAAATCAAAAAAATTCATTTTTTTATAAATAAAAAATCTTCTCGCGAAGAGAAGATTTTCTACTTATTAAGTTTTTTGTTAATGGAAGTATAAACATCTCTAACTGTATGGAAAGAGAGCATCTCATCATCAGAAAATTCGATATTGAGTTTTTCTTCCAATTTCATTAAAGATTCGACTAAATCAAGAGAATCAAGACCTAAATCTTTAATCACGGTATCTTGAGAGATAGTTTTACCTTTGACTAATTCTCCGAATGTCTCTTCAATTACTTTTTCTACATCCATAAAATAATTCCTCTCTATCTATATACATAATTATATTATCTAGGTAGGGAATATTCAATATTTTATCTTCCAGCCTCAGTTACCATCGCGGCTAAATGCTCAGCTAAAGGACGTGAGAAATCTTTCTTTCTGAAACGGAAGGTCCAGTTACCATATGGTTTACCTGGAACGTTCATCCGCGATTCTTTACCCATATGTAAGATATCTTGGATTTGGAAGATAACCACATCGGCATTACTGCGCATTAACGAACCGATTAAAGTATCAAGAATATCTTCGACTCTGCCGATTTGTAAATAGTCGAGCATATAGTCATAAAGATAAGGATGTTCGTCGAGATAACTTGTCATGACATCATTATCATGAGCCCCTAAATAAGCGACGCAGTTTTCTTCATAGTTATGAGGTAAATAAGCATTGCAGAGTTTATTTAAAGTATCTTCGCGGACATCATCATAATGATTAGAGAGTCTTTCTTTAAACTTTTCATAATCTTCGCCGTATTCGCCTCTTAAATGGTTTTGATAATCATCAAAGCCGAATTGATAAAGCTTGATGCCTGGGAAGTTGAATTCTGCTTTTAATTCTTTTGCTGAATCAGTTAAAATACCTAAATCTTCAGCGATGATTTGAATCTTTTTAAGCTGAGGCTCTAAAGCGATAAAGAAATCGCTGCCTGGGCCTTTCTTCCAGACGCCATTACGCGCGGTCTTTTCACCGAATTTAACAGCCCAATAAGTATCGAAAGCTCTAAAGTGATCAACTCTAACTAAATCGTAGAGTTTACTCATTAAATCAAAGCGTCTTCTCCACCAGAGATAGTTATCTTTTTTCATTCTTTCCCAGTTATAGAGAGGGTTGCCCCAAAGCTGACCATCTTTAGCGAAGTAATCAGGTGGGACACCTGCTACTTCAGTTGGTCTTCTTCTCTTATCGAGAAGGAATAATGAAGGATGCCCCCAAACATCAGCTGAGTCAGCTGAAACATAAATAGGTATATCACCGATAATCTTAATACCTTTTCTCTTCGCGTAATTTCTTAATGAAGCATATTGCTTATACGCTAAATACTGAGTGAAGATATAGAATTGATAAAGATCTTTATGAGCTTCTTTTAATTCTTCAATTACCGCTTTCTTTCTAAACTTTTCATCATGCGGCCATTCCTGCCAAGAAACATCGTTATGGAGTTTCTTAATCATCATAAAGACCGCGTAATCCTCTAACCAGAATTTATGCTTTCTGTAGAAGTTATCAACCTTTTCCTTAATCATCGGATAGCCTCTTTGATAGGCTTTTTCGAGAATTGGGAAACGCTGTTGATATATTTTGCCATAATTAACAAAAGAAGCATTGTTCCCGCCGCGTAAATTTCTGACTTCTTCTGGTGATAAGAACCCATCTTTAACCAAATAATTTAAGTCAATAAAATACGGATTCAAAGCGAATGCTGAAAATGATTGATATGGCGAATCTGCAAATCCGGTTGGGTTGAGAGGCAAAATCTGCCAATATTTTTGCTTTGCAGACACTAAAAAACGAATAAATCTTCTTGCCGCGCTACCAAAGGTACCAATTCCATGTGGAGAAGGTAACGATGTGATATGGACAAGCAATCCTGAACCACGTTCCATCTATATTTAATCCCCCTTAAAACAAAATAATTATAAACACTAATAAAGAATTTTTCAATAAATGGGTCATAAGTGGGAAAAATAAAGGATTATATCAATTTAAGGCAATATAAGCAAATTGTTCGTTGCCCATGCTCATACCTAAAGTGACAAAGCTGAGTTCTCCGTTTTTAAAACGAATATTGGTCGGAGTTAAATAGTTATCATAGATGTCATAACCCGTTAAATGCAAAGACGGATCTTCTTGATTATAAACAGTTTGAATCTGCGTTAAAAATAATGTTCGGTATTCACCGGTTAAATCATCAAGATCAATGATTTTGATTTCAGTATCTGGATATTCTAAAGTAAATTCGTAATACGCCTCTTCGCTTCTTTGGCAAGCTGAACATGTGTCATTAGAAATCACTAAGATAAAATCTTCATCTCGCGCTATTTTTTGTCTTAATTCCGTTTGATTAAGCATGTTATTAAAATAAAAATTTTCTTCGCTTACATAATAAAAATTATGGATGCGAACATTATCTGTAAAGATTACGACTTTATCCATTTGATTATCAGAAAAAAGAAAATTATAAGTCATGGAATCATTAGTTTTATCGTAACTAAAATTTAAACTTGTTACGTCCTTATCAAAATAACTAAGCTGATAATTTGTAAGCTTATCTTCTTTAATTTCATATCCATCTTGACAAGAAATAAAATCGCTAGTATTAACAATATTAACTAATTTATATAAATCTAATCCGTAATTTATTTCATCAGAAACTTTAATTACCTCATCATCATAAAGCTGATACTTTTTCATAAACGGCAGATAGTAATAAGTAATCTCGGTATTATTATCAATATAGGAATTAGTATCGATAGTTAAAGATAAATTATATAATGAATCGTTAAAATTGGCCTTTCCCGAGGTCAAAACATAATTAAAGAAGGAGATATAATCCTCCTTCAAAACAGCTGTCTGCTGGCAAGCAGAAGCCGATAAAAACAATAATCCGATTACCAATAACTTATTCAGCTTCTTCATTTTTTAACTCTTGATAAATCTTCTCAGCAACTTCATCAAGATATTTTCCTTCATACTTTTCAATTTCCCCGTGATTAATTAATTTAGTTAAAGCAGGGTCTAATGGTAAGGAAGCAATTAAATTAATGTCTTCATCTTTAAGTAATTCAGCAGTTGAAGATTCTCCGTATAAAGAAATCTTCTCATGGCACTTAGGGCATTCAATATAAGCCATATTTTCGATGATACCTCTAATTTTAATATGCATCATCTTTGCCATATTGACCGCTTTCTTAACGATTAAGGAAACTAAATCTTGAGGTGTTGTTACCATAATAATTTCATCAACTGGAATGCTTTGGAAAATAGTTAAAGCGACATCGCCAGTTCCTGGAGGCATATCGATAACTAAAACATCGAGTTCACCCCATAAAACATCGCTATAGAACTGTTTGACTATTGTAGAAATAAGCGAGCCTCTCCAAATAATTGGATCATCATCATGCTCAAGAAGCATATTAGAAGAAATCATCTTAATTTTTAACTCTGGGGAAATAAACGGATAGATTAAATTGTTTTGTCCATACGCTCTTTCTTTCACGCCAAAAGTCTTTGGAATGCTCGGCCCGGTTATATCCGCATCAAGTAAGCCGACCTTTAATCCCTTTTTAGCTAAAGAAACCGCTAAAAGAGAAGAGACAAAAGATTTACCGACTCCGCCTTTGCCGGAAACGACACCGATAATTTTTTTAATCTTTGAAAATTCATTTAAATTTACAGTAAATGAAGCTTGGGAGCAGTCATTAGCTTCCTGGCAATGTGAGCAATCCCCATCGCATGCCGGTGATTGCTTATATTTTTCATTACTCATCGCTTTCTCCTTTCACCAAGGCAAATTCTTCCGCAATTAACTCTATGGCAATTTGTCCTTGCATATAATTTATCAAATCATCTAATTTTCTAGAAGATAACACTTCATAGATAACATTATCTTGATATAAAACGTCACGCGTTTCAATCTTTTCCGTTAAGAGATACTTTTTTAAAACATCAATATTTTTATATTCTGTCACTAAACGATAACAATAACGTTTTTCTTGATGATAAATATCAGCTTTGCTAATAACATTAACCGCGCCGCTAACATAAGCCCTCAACAATCCGCCCGCGCCGAGCTTAATCCCGCCAAAATAACGGATAACCACGCAGAGAACTTTATTAAGATGATGTTTTAACAAAACCTCTAAAATCGGTTTACCTGCCGTTCCTGAAGGCTCACCATCATCATTAGACTTCCTCACTTCATCAAAAACATACGCATAGCAATAATGCGTCGCTTTTGGATAAGTTTTCATTAAACTTTTTAAGTGATCTTTATATTCATCTTTAGTTTTCAAAGGTAATAAAATTGAAATGAACTGACTTTTTTTTATTTCTTCTTCAAAGGTGAAGGTTTCTAAAACATAGTTAGGCATTTGTATAATTTCTCAAAATATCTGCAATAGTCTTTAACTGCATAGTCCAGTTATCAGCTTTATCAGCGAAAACTTCACTTGCTAAATCAATGCTGAAATCAAGTTTATTATTTGCTAATTCTGGAATTACAATCGCTAAAGTATCTAATTGTTTGTTAATCTCAGTAATAGTTGGAGTAATTAAACTTTCAAAGCCAATACTAGCAATCATAGAATTCAAGTAATATTCTTCTTTGATATAGATACTCTTAAATATCTCATCATCTTTGTTGCCCATCATGCTGATATTATTGTCCATACCTACATAGAATTCATCGTTGATATTAGCAAATTTGTTAACCATATCGCCTATATATGTAGCCATATTACCTGCAAAATCGATAAGTCCTTTTAATCCATCATTTTCATAAGTATTAAATGTTATATAGTCATTATCAATCGCAGCATCATTTGTCCGAGCGAGTAAGTCATAAACATAATTTGTATCCTGAGTAGATATATCTTGAGAAATAATTCTGTCTAACAATCTCGCTAAGACTTCGCTTAATAAATAAGCACGGTTATATAAATCTTTATCAGTAACGTTTTCAAGATTAGAAACATCATTTAACGTATACACTGAATTAAATAAATCATCAACTAAAGATGAGGAAACTTCAGTAATACTACTAACGATTTCTCCGTTATTAAAGAGGCTACTATAAAGATTATTAATAAAGTACTCTAATCTTTCACCTTCAAAAGCCCATTGATTTTCTAATGATTCATCTTCAACATGATTTTTCACTATATAGCTAATCATTTTTTCAGCTAACTGATTGCTTCTAACTTTATCATCACTAGCCCAAATTTCATCAGCGATATCAGCTTTTACTAAAGCTCCGTAGATTAATGAACTTCTAACAGAAATAACCGCGTCATCGACTGTGACATCGTCAAAGGTATGCAGTTTGCCAATTAAATTAAATAATGTGCTTAAATTATTAACTTCAACAGAAGTGATATTTCCGCTATCGTCGGTATTCTTGACAAAGAAACTATCAACACCGCCTTTAATTGCCTCAAATAAGGAATCTTCGCCATCGCATAACGTAGAGATATCCTCATCCCAAAGATTAATTTTTTCTTCTTGAGAAATAGTCTTATCTTCAATCGCGTATCCGCTGATAACAACATTTTCATCAACAATTAAGCCGTTGATATTAGTTAAGACTTGATCAAAAATCTTTGGTAAAGCATCGTGATAAAGCGATGAGTGATTAACGCTAACTAAGAGATCTTTAACTTCTTGAGCATTAAGAGCTTTTAATGTTTCAGCATTGCTTAAATCATTAAAGTCTTTAATTGAACTCGACATTTTAATTGTCGCATTAACCGCTGAGGTAATATTATCGATTTCTTTATCCCAGTCAGAAATCTTAGAAATATTTTTAACCATTTTCGCTTCAGCAGAAGAATAAGAAGTATCTCTATTTTGATTATAAGATAATTCATCAAGTCCGCTGGTATCCATCAAGAAATTAATCATCTGTTCAAAGAAAGTTAAACCTTCGCCGTAGATATTCTTAACTTTTCTTGAATTATTTGTAAAGGCTGATTCTTCCATCGCTTTCAGCATCGGAGCAATAACGTTGGTCATATCGCCTTTTAACGATTCTAAGCCGTTGCTTAAGCCATCATTATTTAATAAGTCCATCAACGGATCAGCAATATCCATAAAGATATCGATTTGATCTTGACGCGCGGCAATTTCACCGCTTCTTGAAACATCATAGCCCTTTGAAGAAAGAACGTTATTGCCATCTTTATAGTTATAATCAACCGAGAAAGCTTCAAAATAAAGGTCATTAACGGTTACTCTTTCATCAACAGTAGTATCTGGATTATCCGTTCCGAAAGCAAAGTTCGTGGTTGAGAACACTTTATTAAGTGATGAGCTAAATAAGGTTCTGAAGGAATCAATTTCATTAAAATCTGTAAGAATTGGTGAAAGAACATCCATTCTATTATCACTTTCTAAAACCTTTTCAAAAGTGATATTTCCATTATTATCAAAGAAAATCTTTTCGCCGTTTTCTTCTTTCAAAAATTCTTTTAATAAGTTCATTATCTTATCGATTTCTCCGCCTTCCTCAGTTGGAGCATTACCGATAGCAAAAGCGCTAATATGGTCTTCTTTAACATTTTCAGAATCAACAGCTTCACCTAATGACTCTTCAATCTTTGATGTGACATTATCATAGAAGAATTCAGCAAATGGTTTGCCGGTAATTTCATATTTTCCGTTAACAAGTTCACTGTTAAATGAAGATAAATTATAAACTGATTTTAATACTGTACTGAGATTATCAATATCAGCAGCATCTAGAGATGCGATATTGATATTAGCTAAATCCATGCCGTCGTTACCGAAGGCTTTAACCGCGTCGATAACTTTAACAAATTCACTAGCCTCTTTATCCCAGTCGGAAACGTTATTAAAATTGATTTTTAATCCGCTTTGCTTTAATGGTTCTTGTAAGTAATAATTAAGGATATTACCCATTGATGAAGAGATAATCGTAGATGAAGCTAAATCAGAGAAAATATTTTGAATTTCTTGTGAATCAATTTTATTTAAATCAATATTTTCTCCTTCGGCATTAATTAAATTTTTAATTGTCGAAGAATCTTGTAAAGTGGAAAAAGCTGTAACGATATTATCAATTTCTGCGTTCCAATCAGAGATTGAGGTAATTGTATTTTCACTGACGGCAAAACCCATGTTGGTCAAGTTTTGATCTTGGAAAATATTATATAAAACTGTTTCAAAATTGCTCATTTCACCAGCAGCTGGCTGAGGATTAATTAAAGGTGATTGTTCGACAGTCTTTAAAATATGTCCGAGTTTTTCTACATCAAATTGGGTCTTATCAAGGAAAGCATTAGGATCATTTGAACTTAAGGCTTCACTTAAAGCATTGATATCTGGAACTAAGTCAAGAAGGTTATAGAGTTCTTGTCCGAAGGAAGCAACATCAAAATTAAGATCTTTAAAGGTTAAGCCATAGATTAACTCTTGATTACCCAACTGATTTTCAATTAAATCAGGGATGCAAATTGAAAGAATTCGGGAATCATCAATATTTAAAGAGACTTCTTGCAAAATTGAGATAATTTTTTCATCTTTCAAAATATTAACTTTATTATCAATAATATCTTGAAGAGGGAAATCTGGGTTATTGTAAATTAAATGAACTGTATCAAGCAATGAAGAAATTTCATGACTCCATTCCTCTTTTGTTGTTACTTCGGCCGCGACTTCGTCGATAGCTTGGCTTAATCCTAAGTTTTGTAACTCTTCAAATGAAGTTGCATATTTTAAAACGTTACCGATTTCGCTAAGTAATAATTCGGAATCAAGAATTCCTTTATACGCTAAAGAATTGTCATCTTTATAAACACCATCAAATAAACTCTTAGTAGATAAGTGATAACGATTTTGATCAATGCTTGTCGGAGAAGTTAATAACTCCGTGCCATCATTCTTTTCACCATTAATCGCTTCTTCTGTTAATGAATAATTGATTACCTGCATTATTGCACTATTCTGTTCATTAGAATGCATGAAATCACCAACGGTGAGATTTCTTTGAATCGGTGAATAAAGAGCTAAATCAGAAAGATTAATCACAGTATCATAAAGAGAGAGCAATTCATTGCCTAGATCGATATTTTGATAAGCCGAAGTATCTTCCGGCAAAATTTCATTATTAGCTTGATCATTAACATATGTGGCTAATGATGTTAAAAGATACGGCATCACTTTATTTAAAACTGATGAACCATCTAAATTTTCAAAAGTTAATTTGAAAGAAGTATAATTCTCGCGGCTAAAGGTATAGCTTTCAATTCCTTGAGGATTGAGAGCTTGAGAGATTAATCCTGTCTCATAGAAATTATCATAGATATCGGAAAGAGTTAAAAGTTCATCGCTCCAATCGATATCATTCCAGTTAACCGCTGACAAATCGACATTATCTTTAATTTGATCAATATTGACGACAATTGATAAAGCTACTGGCAAGATTGAAGTAACAAATGGGGAATTTGCTAACAAATCAAGTGAGCCGGTAACAAAAGCTTCAGATAACGCAGCCGTTTGATTGAAAGAGAAATTGCTTAAATCGATAACCCCTTCTTGGATGCCTAAGCAAGCAATATTTAAAAAGACCTCCATCTCATTAAATAAAGATGTAGTTTCATCACCTAACTTAAATGAAGTCAAATAAGAAGCTAATTGAATATCTAAAGATGTATCACCAACTTTTAAGCTGGTTAAAGTTTGTCCGAGAAGAGAATTTTTATAAGCATCGACATATTCTTGCAAAGCTTTTGTTTTACTGTTATTCAATTCAAAATCAAATTGATTCACGGTATTAACAACATTAGATGCTAACGCGGTAAACGGCATTAATAACAACGCTGAAGAAACGAGAGCTTTAACGCCTCCGACAAAAAAGCCGCCAACTCTGATTTTATGCTTTTGTGTCAAATTTTTACCTAAAAGATGTTTAATTAAAAGGTTATAAATCAAGAAAGAAAGTAATGGTGAAATAATAAAGCAAACAATTATGAAATGAAGGATAAATACAACTAAAGCAATAATTGAAGTCGCTAATTTATCACACATTACAAAAGCTTCAGATGACGGAGTTAAACCTGCACCATTACTTGAGAAATAAATAATAATATCTCTCAAAGTTTCACCGATTGTAGTAACCGGAAAAACTTGTCCGTTAATTCCGATTGCTAAATTAAGCGAAGTTAAATTGATTCCATAGTATAATTCAGCAAATTTTGTATTGAAAACAATAATTATGACATAGAGAATCGATGAAATGATAAAAGCGGTCAAAGACTTCCAAACGCCTTTAAACAATCCAAAAATCATCTTTAAGACTATTAAGCCAATTAAAACATAAACGACTATATTCAAGATCAAGGTAATTTGAGCTGGATCCATAAAACAACCTCCACAGTTATTAGTTACAAAACAATAATATTATATTTTTTAAAAATATAAATTATTTTTTATCTTTAATTTGTTTTTAATCTGTTATACTCTTACTAACGAGGCATTATGAAAAACGAAGATATTTTTGTATTTGTGAAAAAAATGGGCTTATTTCTCGTCGGATTTCTCGGCTTAAGCATCATTTCGACAATTGTTCAGTTAGCATTTGGAGAACTTATCGTTTCGGCAATGGGCGATCAAGCTTCAGCTTTTCTCAACTTTATCGTGTATTTTATTGGAGCGATAATCTTATGCTTAATCGTTTGGAAAAACGAATTAATCAATATTTTTAAAGGCTTTAAAGTACCTCAAAATATTAAAGACGGAATTGCTATTGGAGTTATTATCTTAGCGGTGACGATGTCATATAATCTGCTTTTATCATTAATTATGCCTTCATTTGGTTCAAATGATAATGAAGCTAGCGTCGACAATATGATTTTAATAAATCCCGTTTTAAGTTTTATCACAGTCGTTTTATTTGCACCTCTAGTCGAGGAAATAACTTATCGCTACGGGTTATTTGCCGGAATCAGAAAATATTCACGAGTTTTAGCCTATATTGTTACTTCTTTAGTTTTTGCGTTAATCCACTTTGATTTTAACTTTACTGATCAAGCCGTTTTAATTAACGAATTACTTAATTTACCAACATACATCTTTGCCGCGGTTATGCTTTGCTATGCCTATGATAAAAATACTTCCTTAGCTACATCGATGACCGCACATTTAATCAATAATTTAACCGCGGTTATCACCACCATCATCGCATCATTTCTGCAATAACTATGTATAAAGAAAAATATAAGTTTCAAATACTGGCGTCATTTCATTTAAAAATTATTGCCATGATTACTATGTTAATCGACCATATCGGTGCTTATTTAGTACCGATTAAAAGTCCTTTTTATTATCCGATGCGAGTAATTGGCAGAATCGCTATGCCGCTTTATGCTTTCTTTATTGTTGAAGGAATGCGTTATTCCCATAATAAATTAAAATATTTATTGCAGCTTTTCATCATGGGGATAATTGTCGATATCGGAGAGATAATTTTTCTTAAAAAATATAGCGGTTCGATTTTCGATACCTTCGTCATCAGCGGGCTTACAATCTATTTTTTAATGAAAAAAGAAATTTATTTAAAAGTCTTCGCGCTTATTCCTTTTGCTATTGGTATCTTATCCGGGTTTTCTTTTTTTCCAATCCGTTTAGAATATGGACCATACGGAATGCTAACAGTATTAATTATTTATCTTGGTTATGTTTTAATTGATGTTTATGGAAAACTAACCTGCACCCAATACGATATTGATTATCAAGCCTATAAAAAATCAGGCACATTTACGTTTTATTACGTTCTCTGCGCAGCTTTATTATTAATTGGTTTTAATGCTTTATGCGTTATCTTTCAAAATTATCTCTATCTCTATTTTGATGCTTCATTAGTTGATTACAGCATCCAAAGCTTTATAATCTTCGCATTGCTTTTATTAATGTTTTATAATGGAAAAAGAGGATATAATCATCCTCTCTTCAAATGGGGCTGCTACGCTTTTTACCCCGTACATTTAATTGTTTTATATATTATTAAACTAATTATTGGCTAAATAGCTCTTTCCTTGCCTTCATAGAAAACGGCGATGGTATCAGGTCCGACATGCGCGCCAGTGCAGAAATCATAATATTCAATATAGACATCTTTACACTTAACAGCTGCCTTAATCTGTTCACCTAATTTTTTGGCTTCATCTAAACAGTCGCAGTGAGCGATATAAATTGTTTGCTCTTCTGGATTGATAATGTTGTCTTGAATAATTTTAACTAAGGTTAATAAAGCTTTTTTCCTACCGCGAACCTTCATAAATGATTCGATCATATTTTTCTTGGAAGCCGCTAAAATCGGTTTAATATCGAGAAGTTTACCAATTGAGTAAGTCAATAAAGAAATTCTTCCTGTTCTCTTTAAGTACATTAAATCACCGACGACGAATTCGCCATGGATATTTAATCTTTGAGCCGCGACTAAATCATAAGTTTCCTCAATTGTTTTTAATTCTGCGCGGTACTTACTAGCATTGATAACAGATATGCCCTGACCAAACGATGCGCACATTGAATCGAGAATCATTATTTTTTGGTTAGGATATTCATCTTGCAACATATCTCGAGCATTGCATGCTGAATTATATGTTCCGGAAATACCGGATGAAATAGAAATATAGAGAACATCTTCACCTAAATCGAGATGCTTTTTAAAAAAATCATAATAGGCTTGAGGCGATATTAAAGAAGTCTTAATAAACTTGCCTTCTCTAATCATATCGTAAAACTCTTTGCCATGTGTTTTATATCCTTCGTCCTTATTAAAACATGGAACGATTTTATCATCGATAAGATTATTAAAAGAAATCATATCGATATTATATTTTTCTAATAATTCCTCATTTAAATTCGATCCAGAATCAGTAAGTATAGCATATGACATTATTGCACCTTCTTTCTACTTCTATAATAAAACATATAAATTTAAACTAACTATAAATTAATTAAAAATAAAATAAATTTCTTAAAAAAATGCTTGCAATAGTATTAACTTTCGATTATATTAAGTAATGCTGATACGCGAGCGTAGTTCAGTGGTAGAACACAACCTTGCCAAGGTTGCTATGCGGGTTCGATTCCCGTCGCTCGCTCCATTAATAAGTTGATATCTGACCAATGGTCAGATTTTTTTTATAAATCCGAAATATCTTTTTCAACAATCCGCGAATAAACCTTTAAAGGATAAACCCCATCATGAGCTTCCCCGATAATCATTCTCGATGTTTGATCGAGTTTAGTAATTCTAGAAAGTCCTGCCTGGGCTAAAAGATTTTGAATTAATGCGATATTTTCTTTTTTTACCGACACCCCAACGCTTTGCAAATGGTCATGGTTCTTTTTTAAAACGGAAACAATTTTTTCATGAGGCAAACGCTTAATCCATAAATTTCGAAATTGCCAAGAAGCCTCTAATTCATAATCTTCTTTAACAATGACGCTGACTCCATTATCTAAATAAAGACCTTTCGCGCTTTTTCTTTCCAAAATTTCATTATAGAAAAGCAATGCATTTTTACCTTTAGCCGCGACTGGAGAGGGTTTTAATTTTAAATTTTCTTTACTGATAATATCAAAGCAGCGCTTAGCAAAAACAGATAATTCATCTAAAGAATCCGTATCGAGATAAATGCCCTGAACTGACGAACAAAGAAGCTGCTCTGAAGAAGCTAAAGCATGCATTAAAGCTTTTAATTCTTCATCAGAAACATAGTTATCGACGTAAGCAAAAGAAACTTTATGACCCCAAGAAATAATCTTGGTTTTAACGTCAGCAAACTCTCTAACCGCCTTATTTACTAAATCGCCTCCCCATACAGCTATGGCATCAGAAAGATCTGCTAACTTTTTTATGCTGCTCACCTCAGTTGAAGGAACGTCAAAAACATAAATAAAATCTTTTAAACGCGGATTAACATCGATTAATCTTTTTAAAATCATAATCGATAATCCGTTGTCACCGCTAGGAAGCTTTAATAAATTAATATTTCCGCTTAAAAGACCCTCTATAACGCTATAAGAAGGTAATCCGTCAACATTTCCCGCAGCGATATGAAATAATACCCCTAACGGATATCTTTCGCGTATGGTGCTATTATCAAGTTTAGAAGTAAGATTTAAATAATCGCCTAATTCTATTTCAATTTTTCTTTTTAAGCTTTCCGGAGAAAAAAGTGAAGCGTAATGCAAAAACATACTTTCCGGAATATCGTATTGCTTCAATAAAGGCAAAATGATGTTGTCATATTTATGATTGATGACTTCTTGATAAATTACCTCAATCGCTTCTAAAACCTCAAAAGGCGAAGGAAAATAACCTTTAGCTAAAGTATTATTTAATTCATCACCAAGCGAAGCAATAATCTTATCTTGCAAAGAATTATTTAAGATTTCACCATGATATAAAATCATATCTTCATCTCCTTTAATAAATCCTCTGCTCCAGCTGTACAAGTTTTAATATCGCTTAAGCCGACTCTGCCAACAATTTCTAAATACGGAGTATTTAACCCGCATGCGCATTTTTCATCATGTAAAATACCGATATCATCCGTGCAAATTGAAAGTAAAGGAACTGATTTAACTAGAGGAGTTAATAAATTAATAATGCCCATTTGCCCGTTAGGAACTGGCTTTAAGGTATTCACGTCGCGGATAATCACCCGGCCATAAACCGGAATATGAAAGTGATGCGCCTTACAATCGGTATATAGAATTGGATGTTCAACCGCGCCAAAGAATTCAATGATATGGTCTTCATCAATATCTAAAACTTCTTTAACTAATGCATAAAAAGCCCTTTTATCGATTTGTTCAGCGTAAAACTGTTTCCACCCTCCGCCAATAGTAATCATTGACCCTTTTGGCATTTTTAAAAATATTCCCTGTTCTTTCATATCTCGAAGCAAGAAATACGTATAAGCCGGAAAACCTAATGTTCTAACCGGTGCTTTACCTTTACTATATTTAATTAATTTATTTTTAATATTTTCTAAATCAACTTGATACTTTCCGTCAATATATCTAATTGCATAGTCTTTGCTTAATGGAGGTGCAGTAAAAGTAAAACCATACCCAGTCTTACTAATCGCCGTTTGATTAGTTCTCTTCGGCTCATAGCCAAAAATGATAAAATGCGTCGGTTTTAATGACCAGATATGATGATAAGCAAAAATTTTTCTGACCATCGCAAAAGCTAGTAAAAGCGAACCAGCATTAAAACCTATCTTTGATTTAATCCCCGAACTAGTTCCAGAAGATGTCGCCTTAACAATCATTCTTTTCTTTGACATTGAATATAATTCATGATGCTTAAAATACAAAGTCGGAATAAACGGCAAAGAGGCCAAATCATCAATAGTCTTTAAAGAATTAATATCAAAATGAAAAGAATCTAATATTCTTTTATAATCCGGGCAATGCTGATATTGATAAAGGCAGTTTTCTTTCATCGCCTTCACAAAAAGATCATCAGTACCTTCTAGTTTATAAGGATCTTTTAAATGAAATAATTTATATCGATAACTCATAACATGATTATATCACAAAATTATAACCATAAAGAAAAAAGGAGAGATTTCTCTCTCCATCATCTTAAATTTCAAAATCTTGATAAGTGAAATCAACATCGACAGATATCTTGAACGCTTTATCTGAATTTATAAAATCATTCATCATGACCTCATACTCTTCATATGTCGTCGGTTTATCGACATAGTGAAAAGATAATGGCACGACTATCTCTTTACTCTTAGATAGGACACCATCAAAAACACTTTCACCAAGCGTCAGATATTTTGTGATTGGGCAGTCGCGTACAGATTCCAGTGTCAAAGTTAAACGATAAGAAATCGTTAACGTGTCGAAAACAGCATCATCATTAGCCATAACATCAAAAGGCAATGAAGTGACGATATCATCCCCATTATAACAAGTGATGCCTACTAAATTATTTTCCACATCTTCTCTCTTTCCCTGACCCAAATTTAAAGAAACTTCTTTAATATTTGATTCAATATAAAGATTATCCCCAGAAGGTGGAGGTGTCATAGCGATATCACCTATTAGATAATTATTCTCATCATCATAGTATGCTGCGAACCCCGTACCGATTATGACTGCACATCCAAGTAACGACATTGTTAGGAAAACAGTCCGAGGTTTCATTGATAAAACTCCTTATTTTATTTATCAACAGGATTTACAGTAAGTGTAATCTTAAAATCAAAGCTCTTATCTTCACCGACTAAATCTTGAACCATGTTGTAATGATCATCATAAGTATCTGGTTTATCATCGTAATAGAAAACAAGAGGAACTTTAATTGTTTGGCTTTGTTGAGCTGCTAAAACTCCTTTGACAGTGCCGATAGCATTGCCTTTTTCATCATCTGTAACGACGAAGTTGCTAAATTTTTCATCAGCAGCAATATCAACATATTTGTTAATTGGGCAGTTTGCTCCATCAACTAATTCAAATTTCAAAGTATAGTTAAAAGTGATAACATCGAAAACTGATGCATCAAAATGAGTAATGTTAATTGTGACATCTAAGTCTTCAACTATATCTTCAGTGGCTTCTTCTCCAGTTCCTTTGCCAAAGACGCTGATACCAGTAGTGTTATCGGTAATTTCATCAACACTATTTTGATCTAATCTTAAGCGTAAAGACGAAAGAGAAGCAGTAACTGTATAACCATCAACAGTTGGATCGATAGAAACAGTTCCACCGACCGTTGTTGAATTTGTTAACTTATCATTGAAGACCCAAGCAGAGAAGCCGCTACCGACGATAGCTGCAGCTGCTAATACCGGCAAGAATGCCGCTAAAATCTTCTTTTTCATAATTTCCACCTATAAATTATAATCTTATTTTGCAACAACTTTTGCTGTAACATTAAGATTAACAGTAAACTTATCACCAGACAAAGCTTGGTTCATAGCATTCCAATCTTCCCATGTCTGAGGTTTTCCTGAAGTTAAAGCTTCATATGTTCCATAATAATTTAATATATCGGTAGTGTCAGTAGGTGTTTTCAAAGTAAATGTCCATGTCCCTGCTGAATAAGTATATGTTAAGGTATTTTCTACCAAAGTTCCGGCACCCAATAATAAATCTGCATTAGAAACCTTTGTACCTACAAAAGTATCCATAGTAGCTGTAGTAACTAAATATTTATCAAAACTAGCTTCATCAGAATAAGCTAATGAAATTGAAAAACTAAACTGAACCTTATGAGTAGCATCTTCACCTATAACGGTTTGTTCTGCTGACTTTAATGTAAATGTTATGTCATCTAAACCATTAACAGTAACACCTTTTGTTGCATCTTTGTTTCCTTCACCATTTTGATCAAGCGTAATAGTAAAAGTATTTGTTGTACATGCTAATTCTAATTCACCAGTTGTAGCTGGAGTAACAGTAATAGATCCACCGAATCCATATGTTTGAGTTGCAGCATCACCGAATACCCATGCAGAAAATCCTGATCCAACTAAAGCTCCCATTCCTAAAACTGGAATCATAGCAATTAATAATTTCTTCTTCATTTTAAATTCCTCCCTTTATCATTTGCTATAAGTTATGTCGTTTCACCTTTAACTTAAAGATGCGGAAATATTTAATTTTAATCCAATACTTTTAACATTATCATTCAATGCATTCCAACTACTAACATCTGTTGGTTTCTTACCTTGCTTATAATAGAGCACTGTTCCGTCTGTATAAGATAAATCAACAGTTATTTCAAAGGTTACATTACCAGTGACACCATCATTGCTAGTATTTGTAATTCTGTAGGAATAATAATCTTCAACACTATCCGTGTTTGAAAGGTTAAAAGATATTGCTTGATTTGTTTTGACCATTAAACTGGATTCAACATAATCGCTGCCATCAGTAACTGCTAAAGAATAACTAACATTAATTACATTACTGATCCAATCAATTTGTTTGTTACTATCCAACGATAAATCAGTAGCCTCTAAGGTAAATGTATATTTATCAATTCCGGTTACTGTAATACCTTTAGTAACATCATTTGCGTTCTTAAATCCGCCTTGGTCAAATATAACATTAAATTTTGGAGCCTCAGGTGTAGTGATGAGATTTAAATTACTAGCTGTCACGACATTCAACGAGCCATTAAAATTAAACGTCTCAGTTTTTGCTTCATTAAACATCCAGGCTGAGAAACCACTGCCCACCAGAGTTAAAACCGCTAACGCGGGGACAAGAGTGAACAGTTTTTTTACTTTCATCTACATCACTCCCCTCCTCTAAAAATCACCTTGTGACTTTTCATCCATTTCTGCGTCGGATTCAACCTCTTCTAAGGTTTCCTCCATATTCTCTGGACTGTGAAATGCTGATTCACGGGCCATCTCTTCTTCCATTCTTTCTTGATCAGGCTCACCTTCAACTGGTTTGTCTTCTTCAAGATCAGTTTCTTCTTGAGGCTTTTCTACAGTTTCGAAATCATTTTCTTCAGATTCTGCTAATTCATGTTTTTTCTTCTTAAACATATCTGTATCCTCCTCTCCACCATCAGTTGTTTCTTCAGTTATGCTTTCTTCTTCAGCAGGTTTTTCTTCTGCAGGAGAATCGCTTTCTTCAGTTACAACATCTGATGTTTCCTGAACTTCTTCAGGTATATTATTAATTTCCGAATCTGTTTCTTCAATGCTATCGGAAATAATAACCTCTGGGGCTGCATCATCTTCAGATACACTAGCTTCTTCTAAGATGACATCTTGAGGTGTTTCTCCTTCTTCAGGAGGTAAAACATCTTCTTCAAGCATGTTATCTTCTTCTTCGTTATATTTATCGCCGACTGGGGCTTCATCTTTTGAGATAACCCCGTGATCAGCTAAACACATATCGATAAGAGCTTTCGCGCGTTTAAGTGATAAATCAGATTTAACCTTGAAGAGAATTGGCACTTCTTGATATCTTTCCTTTTTATCTTCTTTAACGTGTAAGATTTCCATTTGAACCGGTAATAAATCAAGTTTCAAGTGGAGTACAAGAGATTTACCGCGAATAGTAATAACTACATATTTAACTTTCTTTAAACGGTATGTATCGCAAGAATTTGATACTCTCGACTTAACTCCATGAATTAAGAGATAATCTCTAAGAATGTAATATTTCTTAATTAACTCTTCATCAGCTAAAGCTAATCTTTCCATAAAGGTTAAGCGTTTCTCGCGTTCATTTTCTTCAGAAGATTCGATAATATCATTTAATGCTGCGATTAAAGCAAGAATGCCTTCTTTGCTTGATGCACAGATAGAATTATCAATTCTTTCATCAATTTCTTCTTCAATATAAACAACGATAACTTTTTTACGTTCATCGATTCTCTTTAATAAAATTGAATCGAAGATGTTATAGATAACAATTAATAAGATAGCGAGAGATAAGGTAATAATACCTATGTTACTTCTTAAATAATTAAGAGAAATGCCTAATGGGAAATTTTGGAATCCATTATATTTACCGACAATTTCCGAGAAGGTTAAGTCGATTTCTTGAGGATCGGAATAAGTATTTGCATCACCTCTTAATGTATAAAGAGTTTGATTATCTTCCACCTCGATCTTGACGATTCTGTGGACGATCATCTTACCTTCATCGTTATAGTAAGCAACGATATCGTATAACTCTAATTGATCTTCATTAGTCACTTTCTCAATACCGATTAACGATAAAGCTTCAATTTGATTATTAAGATCATTGTCGTAGAGATAAGTATTATCTTCATTCTTGGTTTCCATTGACCCAGTTTGAATGATGACATATTGCACATCACCTAATGGGAAGGATTCACCGGAGGCTCTTGCATATAATGAGAACCCGGTTATACCTAAGACTAATAAAGCAAAGATAATTAACAAAGCATTTACTAATCCATTAACTACTTTTGCTGTTTTTCTCCGTTTATATAGATATTCCGAGAATTTTTCAATCTTTTGATGTTTTTCTTCTTTGGTTAATGTTTCATCAGCGATAACAACATCCGCTTCATTGAAATACTTTTTATGTTCAGATCTTAATTCTTTATTAATTGGATCGTCTTCTAAAGTATTATCAATACATTTTCTGTAGTAGCGATAGTAGATATAGAATAATGAGGTCAAGGTGATAAATAATAAGACAATGACGGTAATCGATACAGCTAAGGAGATAGACTCAATAGCTTGAGACGTCGCTAATATATTGAATAAATTACTCATGCTGTCACACCTCCTTAACTCACTAATGACGATGGCATATCACAAACAATAAACGCATAATTTTTATTTATTACGAATCCTCCATCATTTCCATTAAGAGTATTAGTCGTAATATATCTTCCTGTAGTTAACTCTTGTAAACATTTATTTGAACTTTGTAATCTAGAAACATATTCTCCAAGAGTTTCTGTTTCACCTGTTTCAGAAGCATTTACTGCACCAGTAGCTGCATCTATAACGTTATAAGTATATTTATTTATTACCATGTCTGAAGATAACAAATCACCCTGATTAATATCCTGTATTCTCATATAACAGGCAGCAGTTACAACATAATTATTTGTTTGACCTAAGTCTGAATAGTTGCCCGTATAGTATTTAATATCTGATGTTTGCTCATATAGATTCACAAACAAGTTTTTAAATTGATAAGCGTAAACATATATGTTAGTAGGTTGAGTAACTCCATTAACATCGCCATACTCAACATCTATAAATAAATTAAAAACCCCATCCAAATTATTGTTATCGTTATCTGCAGTTTTAATCAAGCCGTCACTTACGCTTTTCAAAATAGACTCAGATAAATATTTTTCATATACAAAATCGCCATCATTTTTAGTAGCAGTAATTATTTCAGGCCAATCATCAGCTGTATTTTGTGCTTCATCTCTAGTTATCAATTCATATGTAATATTTGCATCTTCTAATAATTGGATTCCAAAATTATTACTAGGGTATGTCTCATTATTAGTAACATTTCTTTGCGATGTTAAATAAACATTTCTTAAAACATACCGGTCTTTATCTTCACCAGTTGCTCCAACTCTAATAAATGCATAATCACTATTTAATGAATAATCAAAGCCTCCTGTAGTAGTACCACCTACTAATCTAGGTTCATAGACACGTTCGTAAACAATGTAATAATCCCAATATGTATATCTGTATTGGCCACGAGATTGCGTTATTCCATGTGGTACTAGCACATCACAATCTATTGAATCATAAATATTGATACTATTATTATTAAAAAATGTTTTTATTTTCTCCGTATCCATAAAAGTATTATTTGAAGATTTGAGGTTATTTAATGCATCATCATAACTAGAAAATGAACTACTAGTAACATAAGATTTGGAAACTATATAAATATTATATAAGCCAGAATATCTATTAAATTTAAATGCTTCGTTAAATATTTCAAATGTATGATCAACTGATCCGCTCCAAGTCTTTAATAAATATCCACTATCTGTATCAGTAATTAAAATTTTGTCACCAACCCATCCTGGTTCAGCACGATCTACTGTGATAACATACTTATATTGATTTACATCTTCATCAGTGAAGTTTATATTGTCAAATCTAAAAATTTTATAACTACCACTATCACCACCAAGTGCCGACTGTAACTGACTTGTCAATTGACCATCATAAATTGGCATTTTAGATTCATATGTAGAACTTTGAGTAGCATTCTCAGGGTATTTCCTTAGTTGTAGGCTATCAACAATAGAAGATTCATTTCCTTCGCCACCTTCATCGCTTGGCCTAACAGAAGCATAATCTTTTCCTACCGAATAAACTGGATACACAAAAATCGATTTACGACCATTTATTAAATAAACTGCATCTCCATCATTATTTTCGTCTTTAACGTCATCCTCTTTGTCATATATTGACAATAAACTATTTGTATAGAATGTACCAAAATTTGTATCGTCGGTTCCAGGATACCACCCCCAAACTTGATATCCATCGTAAAATTCACTAGGGGTTGGCCATTCTACATATGTATTAATATCCCACCACCATTCTTTTTGAGTGGTAAAATAGGAATATATAGGTTCATAATTTGTTGTCCAACAAACAAACTCAAGTGGCCAACTTTCATTTTCATTCTCTTTAGAATTCCCATCATAAACATTATTTATTTTTGGCTCACCTATTTCTTCCATTTGATATGTTGATACTTCAGCAACATTTTCAAGTTTTTTAAAATACCGGTTGGTATCTAAAGCAATATTAGATGGTAAATCATAAAATGAGCCATCATCATTTTCACCATAAAAAGCTCCAAAGTGAGCAATATTCTCGCTAGTGGAATATCCGTCAGGAACATCATAATAACAATAATTATTTAAAACACCATCATTATTAGTATCCTTTGCACCACCATTTATTGATTGAGCCATAAAATAAACATCATAATATTTAGTGCCAACAGATCCAACGTCACCAGGTTCATTAAAAACAGCATTTTGTCTAATAGGATCAACAAATGAATCGACATTTTCAATAGTTGTTGATGGAGCAGTTGCTACTCCACCAAAAAGAAAGTCGGAAAAACCATAACCAACTAAAACGCCAAGTGATACAACAACGATAAAAGCTAAAAATGAAAATTTTCTAAATATACTCTTCATAATGTTTCTCCTGTATTAGTCGTTGTAGAAAAATCGGTTGAATTAAAGCCGAGTATCGTCAATGTCATAGTAACCTTAACCATGCATGTGCATTCGCGCATAACACCCAAGAATTCTCCATATGATGCCGTATTATTTGGTTTCATACCGCTGACCCAGTAAAAAATAGGCGTAATCATTAAGTCAAGTCCACCGCTGCTTTCAGCAGCTAATTTTTCTTCAGCACTGCTTAATTCATAATAATGAGGAAATCGAGCATTTACTCCACTAACCATAAATCCAGATGGATAAATATAATCATTTAAATTAACTGAACAATTATCAGAAATAATTTCAGTTTTTATTTCTAATCTAAAAGTTTCTATAGCATAATCATCCATTGTGATTTTTATGTTAACATCAATATCAGGTGTAAAGTCGATACCAGTAGTATTATCATAAATGTCTTCTTCCACACCTTCTTCAAAAGCTAACCGCCAATGTTTTGGATAAAGAACATTGTTTTGCGCTGTAGTAATGATTCCGTAATCGCCATCAACATATGGATTGACAACTACAGGTTGGGAAGAAAATTCAATATTTTTTTCAATGTTAATATCAAACTGCCATAAAGAAAATCCCGTCAAAACTAATGTGGAAGCAGCAAAAAGAGGAATTAAAGTTCCTAAGAGTAAATGTTTTATTTTATTAGCAAATATCATCTCAGTTCTCCTCTCTGCTAAAATAAAGCAGGTCATGAAAACTAATTAGAATAATTTGTTTCTCAACCCACTACAATTATTCATTTTAGCAAATAAAAAATATCATTTTATTTTCTTTTGCACAATAAAATCATCTTTTGTAAAATTTTGAAAATATACCTAAAAAGTCTAAATAAATGTATTTTATGGTTAAAAAATTCTAATTTTCTTTACATTTTTTCTATTTATATACCTTTTTTCTTAAAAAATATGTTTTTTTCTAATATTTTATTAGTAAATCTGTTACTTTCTTTAAAAAATAAATTTAGTCTTAGAATAATATTGCCTATTTTGGATTAAATTAATATTTGTTTTAATATTTTGTAAAAAAGTTATATTTGGGTAAATTATCACAATTTTTGTTTAAAAACAAAAAAACGCCGTCAAAAGCGGCATCTTTTTGAAAATTTTATCTTTTTACTAAGCAATGAACGTATTCAACCGTATAATCGCGTTCATATTGACGGTTTGAATCAGCCTTAAACCGTTTATACTTTTTTTCATACCGCGAATATGTTCCGTACTTAGACATAATCTTTTCAATTTCATCTAAAGAAATAATTCCTTCATCGTTATAAGATAAGAAAATATAACGGAATTGCGCAGCTTTTATCAATTCTTCTAAATAATCCGCGGCTTCATTTTTCACGCAGAATTTACTTCTTTTATTTAGTTCCACGCGAACTCCGGTTTTACCCTTAATCTTCGGTGAATCATATAAAGCAATAGTCTCTAAAAGATGATAATTCGTGTCATATTTACGGTTATTATAAGGTGGATCCATATAGAGAATATCACCTTTAACATGGCTTAATAATTCTTTAGCATCTTCGTTAAAGGCTAAATACATATGTTCGCCTTGAGAAACGATATTTAAATCTAATGGCCTTAAGATCATTCTTTTCTGCGCGGAAGTTTTAATTTTCTTTAAGAAAGCTTCATAAACTGACGCGGTATTAGCAACTTTATCACTCGCTTCAATTAAACAAGCCAATAGATAGTAATATTCTTTTTCATCGATTAAAGCATTTCTTTGCCAGAGGCGAATTTTTAAACGAATAGCGTCGATTAACTTACTATTTTCATCGCTAAAATACATTCTTTGATGTTCTTTTTCCTTTGTTCCTTCAAAAGAATAGTTTTTATAAATAAAACCTTTTCTGCCCTTTAAATTATTTAAATATTCAAAAGGATCAGCAATTCCAGCTTTTTTTAATGTTTCAAAAGTTAATGGATGATTATTTTCGATAATTGCTTTAGCATTTACATAGGAAAAATACTGGATATCATTAACATAGATATCAAGATTTTTTGTTTTAAAATAAGAAGCAACTGCATTAGTGCCACCAAAGATGTCAAGTAATGAATGAACGTCGGTTTTAACGACATTATCCATTGCTTCTTCAATAAACTGCAGAAGCGATAATTTACTGCCGATATAATTCATTAAATTTTCCTCGTCGCCTTCTTTAAGAATTTTCTTTCATCTTCATTTAAATATTTACTAACTTTTTTATAAACCAATGCGTGATAGTTATTCAAATAACGTTTCTCATCTTCATCAAGATATGAAGGTAAAATCGCATCTAAATCAAACGGCACTAAAGTTAAAGGTTCAAAACGGAGGAAAGACCCGAATTCATTAGTAACGTCTTTAACAGTTAATTCAAGATTTTCGTGACGGATTCCATATTTATTAGTTAAATATAAACCCGGTTCATCGCTAGTAATCATACCTTCTTTTAAAGGAACATTATTAGCTCTAGATAAAGAAATATTCTGCGGACCTTCATGGACTGAGAGAAGATAACCTACTCCGTGTCCTGTGCCGTGATTAAAGTTTAAATGATGAGCGAATAACGGCTCTCTAGCAATCATATCGATTTGATTACCAGTTACACCTTCAGGGAATTTTGCTTTAGCTAAATCAATATGCGATTTTAAAACTAACGTGAAATTTTTTTTCATATCGTATGAAACTTTGCCGATGACAATAGTTCTAGTAATATCAGTTGTTCCTTCTAAATAATGTCCTCCGGAATCGACTAAAAGGAAATTATTATTGGTGATCTCAGCATTAGTTTCTTCTGTCGCTTCATAATGGACAATCGCCCCATGTTCGGCCCATCCCGCGATAGTAGCAAACGATAAATCGACAAAGTTTTTTTGCTCCCGGCGGAAACTCTCTAATTTATCTGCAACTGAAATCTCGCTCTTCTTATCATGGTTAGTTTTTAGATAATAGATGAATTTCACCATCGCAACCGCATCTTTTAAATGAGCTTTCTTAATATTACGAATTTCTACTTTATTTTTAACGCCTTTCATGTCTGCGACGTATTCTTTAACAAAGCAGACTTTATTGCTTGGATCTAAACTTTCTAATGTCTGATAATTAACCTTTTGCTTATCCGCGCCAACAGTTTCAAAGCGCAAATTCTTAATATCTTCATAGAATTCAAAATAAGATTTAATCTCGACGCCTAATGAAGAAAGGTACTCTCTAACTTTTTCATTAACGGCCGCATCTTGAAGATAAATAACCGCTCTATCTTGATAAATAAGCGAATAAGATAATCCAACCGGAGTAAAATCGATATCGTGAGCTCTTAAGTTATATAGATACATCACGCTTTCTAAGCTAGATAAAATATAAACAGTTAAAGAATCTAGAGCCATTTTGTCTCTAACAATTCTTAATTTTTCATTAGATGATTGTCCAGCATATTTTTCTTCAAGAACAAAAAGTTCACTGCTTTTCATCTTCGGACGGGAAGTCCAAATTTCTCCGACTAAATCTTCATTAACTAACTTTGAAGTTAAACTGTTATTTTTAATATCTTCTTCTAAAGCTTTACCGAATTGATAAGGGACAACCTTAAAATCAAAGCAAAGGTGATAATTTTCAATATGTAATTTGCTCTTTAAAAGATCAAAAGGAGTAATTACGCTTTTATCACCGAGTTTCATTAACTTTAAATAAGTATTTTTTAATTGTTCTTCCGCCTGAAGAAAATATCTTCCATCAGTATAGAGATAGGCTTCGTCTTGCGATAAGAATACCGAACCAGCCGATCCGGTAAAACCAGAGATAAATTCTCTTTCTTTAAAATAATCACCGACATATTCGCTTAAGTGATAATCATCGCTTGGAATAAAAATTCCATCGATATTTTTTTCTTTCATCAGATTTCTTAATTCATCAATTCTTTGATTAATATTCTGCATAAATAAAAAACCTCTTCTTTAGAGTTATTGTAACGCTTTGAAGAGGTTTTTTTAATAATTACTTAATGAAGTCTTCGAGTTTTTCTCTTAATTGGAAACCAACTGTCTGCTTAGTAGCGACGCCGTTTTCAAATAAGATAAGAGTAGGGATAGAATAAACCCGGAATCTTTGAGCGATTTCTGGATTTTCATCGACATTGACTTTGGCAATCTTTACTCCATCAGTTCTGCCTTCAGCCATACTTTCAATGACTGGTCCAAGCATTCTGCATGGTCCGCACCAAGGTGCCCAGAAGTCGACTAAGGTCTTACCTTCTTTAATTTCGGTATCAAAAGTTGATTTATCTAAATGTAATAATGACATATATTAGTTCCTCCTAACTTCTATTATACATTAAATAACTATTTAAACAATCTTAACTATCTTCATTAACGAACTGTGAGTTATAAAGTTCGTAATAGAAGCCTTTTTTCTTTAATAAATCCTGATGGGTTCCGCTTTCGATAACATTTCCATCTTTCATCACTAAAATAATATCGGCATCTTTAATCGTGCTTAAACGATGAGCGACAATAAATGATGTTTTATTTTTCATTAAAATATTAAATGCTTGCTGAATCTTAATCTCAGTCCGGGTATCAATTGAAGAAGTCGCTTCATCAAGGATTAGCATCGGAGGTAATCTAAGCATTACCCTGCATATTGCAATTAACTGCTTTTGACCCTGAGAGAAATCCCCTCCGTTTTCATCAATTAATGTATTATATCCATCTTTTAATAAAGAAATAAAGTGATCACAAGACGACATTTTCGCCGCTTCCACAACTTGTTCATGAGTAAAGTTATCACCCATAGTAATATTTTCTTCAATCGTTCCATAACGAAGATAGGTATCTTGAAGCACCATGCCGTAGTTTCTTCTAAGCGAATCTCTAGTTATAGCTTTAATGTTATGTCCGTCAACTGAAATAGAACCCTTATTTACATCATAGAAACGCATTAATAAATTAATAAATGTCGTTTTTCCGCAGCCAGTTGGCCCAACTAAAGCAATCTTTTGACCTTTTTTAACATTCAAAGAGAGATGTTCAATTAGTTTTTGATTAACATCATAAGAGAAAGAAACATCATTAAGAGAGATATTGCCTTCAACAGCTTCTAAATTTTTATTACCTTTATCAGATACTTCATCTTCTTCATCCAGCAATTCATAGACTCTTTTTAAACATGTCAAAGCATTTTCAAGTTCGGTTATAACCGAAGATATATCATTAAAAGGTGTCGCATATTTCGAGGCAAAAGATAAAAAAGTCATCAATAATCCAACAGAAAAGCCTAAATTATAAATTGTTAATAATGCTCCGATTAAAATAATAACTGCATAAATTAATGCGTTAACAAATCTTGTAACCGGATTAGGTAAGGCTGAGAAAAATGATGATTTTCTCGTCGCATCTTCTAGCTTATCCGTAATTATTGAAAAATCTTCTTCACTTTTATCTTCATAATTAAAAGCTCTAACGACTTTTTGATTATTCATCATCTCTTCAATAAAAGCGATTTGCTCGCCGCGATATGAAGCTTGCTGATAAAAATAACGGTTAATATTTTTAGCGATAAACCGCGCGGCAAAAAGCGATAACGGTGTAAGAACGACTACAACAATCGCCATAATGTAATTAAGAATAAACATAAATACTAAAGTCATTACGATGGTAAAGACTCCAATAAATAGTTGATTCATGCCAATTAATAAGCCATCATTAACAACTTCAATATCACTTGATAATCTCGATAAAATATCACCTGAAGGATGTGAATCGAGATACTTTAATGGAAGGCGTTCAAGTTTTTCAAAAGTTCTTTTTCTTAAAGATGCAGCATATTTATAAATTAAGTGGTTATTGCAGAGATTTAAAAGATATTGAGCGATAGCGGCGATAACCAAAAGAAGTCCCATAATTATAAATATCTGAAAAATCTTTTCAAAATTAACATTACCTTTTTCAACAATTAAATCGACGCAGTCACCTGCTAAAATTGGCAAATATAAAGATGCGACAACGTAAATAATTGCTAAAATAATTGAGGAAAACAGGAAAAATTTATCTTTTCCCAGATCTTTAAAAATCTGCTTATAAAGTTTCATCTTTTTCCTCCTTATATTGTGAGAAATAGATTTCGCGGTAAATCTGCGAGGATTTCAAGAGTTCTTCATGGGTACCTAAACCAGCCATATGTCCCTTATCAAGAACAATAATTTGGTCGCAGGCTCTTAATGAAGCCGTTCTTTGAGAAACGATAAAGATAGTTTTATTAAGTTTCTTTAATCCCTTACGAAGTTCCGATTCAGTTTTAAAATCTAAAGCTGAAGATGAGTCATCAAGAATTAAAATATCGCTTTGTTTAACTAATGCTCGAGCAATTGTTAATCTCTGCTTTTGTCCGCCAGAAAAATTTCTTCCCTCTTGCTCGACAGGATAAGAAAGCCCGCCATCTTTAGCCATGACAAAGTCATATCCTTGACTAATTTTTAAAGCGTTATAAAGCGTTTCATCATCAGCAGCTAAGTTGCCTAATTTTAAATTGTCCCGTATAGTTCCTTTAAAAAGCTGTGATTTTTGAGGTACAACAGCAATTTCGAAGCGAAGTGTCTTTTCATCATAATTTAATAGATTTAAGCCTTTATAATAGATTTTACCTTCAGATATATCATAGAAATGCGGAATTAAATTAACTAAAGTCGTTTTGCCTGAACCAGTACCCCCAATAATACCTATCATCTGGCCTTTCTTTACTTTAAAGGAAATATTATTTAATGCCATTTCTTGTCCGTTATAAGACATACTGACATTATCAAAAACAAATAGATCATCGGTATTAATTTTATCAATAACATCAAGATGTTTTAAATTTGATTTAATTGAGAATATCTGTTCAATACGCTTATTACTAGCTAAAGATTTTGACATGGTAACTAATAACGTAGCAAACTTGACCATCTCGACTAAGATTTGGCTAGCTAAATTATATAAAGCGACAACATCCCCGTTTTCTAAACTGCCTACGTCAACTTGCAATGCGCCAACATAGATTAAAGCAATGATAAAAATATTGATTAACGCAAATGTTAATGGATTAATGATATTAGAAATCTTACCGACAAAAAGCTGATATTTTGCTAATTTATCATTTGTTTTATTAAATTTCTCAATTTCTGCTTCTTGCTTATTAAAAGCTCTAATAACTCTAACCCCATTAAGATTTTCTCTTGATAAACGAACGACAACATCTAATTTTTGTTGACTTTTCTTAAATAGAGGAATGGTAAAAACCATTACTAAAAAAATTAATAAAAATAAAACCGGTACAGTAATTAAAAAAGTAATCCCGGCAAGATTAGAAAAGAAAAAAGCCACAATAACCGCGCCGATAATGACAATTGGAGAACGTAAAAGTAATCTTAAAGCCATATTAACTCCAGTAGTTACTTGATTAACATCGCTTGACATTCTAGTAATTAATGAAGCCGTTCCAACATCATCTAATTCTTTATATTCTAAAGAGTTAATTTTCTTTAACAAATCTGTTCTTAATGCTGACTGTAATTTGCTAGATGCTACCGCGGCAAAATACTGCGCAGTTACCGATGAAAGCAATCCTAAAATGCCAAAAGCAAATAAAATTCCACACATTAAAAATATAAACTTTAAATCGCTTTGTCCTCCTTCATTAATTCCTTTATTAATAATTAAAGAAACTATAACTGGGACTAACAATTCAAAAACTACTTCCAGCATCTTAAAAAGAGGAGCTAATATCGCTTCTTTTTTTGTTCTGGATAAATACATAAAAATTCTTTTCATACTTTAGGTATTATATATATTTTAACTTTATAAAACAAAGATTAATCAATCTTGCAGAAAAAAAAGGAGGTCACCCTCCCTTTCTCTCATTATTGTAAGAACAACTTCTTGAATAATAAGCACCAAATCAAATCAATCCAGCCAAGAATGATGCCAACACCAAAGATGACGATAATTGCTAAGATTAAGCGTAACAAGCCACCTTTAGAAAGGAAAGCGGACCATCTAACGATTATTTCTGTAATCCAGTTGACGCCAGGAATCAAAAGCAAAATGATTTGGATTAAACGCGGTAAACGCATAAATGCCTTATCCATATAGTTTCCTCCTATTGATTAGATTATAACAAATGAATGTTTAAAATAATACACATTCAGTAAGATTAAAAAAATATAATAAACATGTGTAATCAGTCTATTTTTATAGTTATTGGAAAAATTAAATAATTTTGTTACAAAATAAAAAAGTATTAAAATCAAATATTGAAATTTTAAAAAGTCATTTTATATTTTTAATATACAATAAAGGGGGGATTTTTATGAGGAAAAAACATTTTTTTGCTATTTTCATTAATGGCAAGCAGTTTAATTTTAGCTTCTTGCGGAGGAACTTCATCAATTAGTTCTTCTACTAGCTTAGGAATATCTACTAGTTCACCTTCCTCACCGGTGACTTCTACACCTATACCAAGTACAAATGTTACTTCATCGCCTAGTTCATCAATCTCATCTCTAACAATTGATGAAAAAATTCATTCTGCCGCGAAAGCATTAGCAGAAAGCACTAGTTTCTCAATGAATTATAACTATGACGGCGAAGATTTTACTGATATCTATAATATTGAAAAAGGCTATATTTATATCGATTATGATCAATCCGGTTATATAACTTTACCTTATAAAGATGAAAAGCAAATCTATGTTTATTCTGTCGATAATAACTCTATCGCCTTAGAAGGCAGACCTGAAAATGAAACAGGATATGCAGAATTTGAAGATTTACTCTACGGCTTACCAGCATTAGCAACAAAAATTTCTACTACCGAATTAACCGGTAATGATTATATTCAAAGCAATAGCGAAGCAGATGTCTTAGTAATTGCTGAATTATTAGGTTTCGGAAGTTATGCCGAAGAATACGCAGGTTTAGATACATATATTAATGAAGAAAACGGAGTAGTTATCTCTTTCGGTAGTGATTCACTTGATGGAATTTATTTCTATAAAGCTTAAGTAAAATAAAAGTAGGTTGATGACCTACTTTTTTTATTCTATTTCTGTTTTAATTAATGCTTTAACAATTTCAGTTAAAGCATTTAATTTTGCTAGAAAATCATTTAAAGATGAATTGACCATTGATACATATTTTATTCCTTTTGGATTATTTTCTTTATCAAATATTGTAATTTGATAAACTAATCCGTCAAATAATTTAGTCATGCAGACGTTGTTTAATTTATCCGCGGCAATAAATAATTCATTAATTAAAGTTTTTTCATCATCACTAAAATAATATTCGTATCCGTAATTTAATAAATTAGGTGATTGTGTTTCTCCATTAAAAACAATTTTATCTAAATTAATAACATACTCTTTTTTCCGAGCAATTCCATCTCCATGAAACGGATAGGTAATTTTAATTATTAAACCATTTATATTATTCATACTATCATCTAATTAATTATAACATTTTTAAATTAAATTAATATCTAGACTATTTATCCAAGAATGAATAACATTTTCTTCAATTTCACTATGGCGAAATCTTCTTCCCTACAAAACATTTGCTTCCGGGGTCAAATCTTCTAGTTCATCAATAAAAAAATTTGATGGTGAAGCTGCCGCAAAAGGAATAATAGTCTTATTAGTAAAATCATTAGAAATCACAAAATCATTAATTACCCAGCTTAACTCTCCCCACCAAACAGGCGCACCGATAAAAATATAATCAGATTCACTAAATTCTGAGAAATCAACATTTATTAACTCTGTTAAATGATTAGGATCATTTCTCTCCTGACTAACCCGCGAATCAGAGTCAAGATAATCAAGGTCTTCATTGGTATATGGATCAATTGGAAGCAATTCATGCAAAGGTGAAGCAATATAATTAGAGATAATCTCTGCAACTTCTTTTGTATATCCAGTTGCAGATAAATAAACGACTAAAGCATTTGCATTAAGATTTTCTCCAATATTACTTTCAGATGAAAAGATACTGCTATTAGATATAGAAGTTGATGATATGATATTTTCTCCGCGTTTTAGAGGTATTTTTAATTCTTTATTAACCTTTATTTTCTTTGTTTTAATTCAATGGCTTTGCTTAATTGTTTTTATGATGATCTATGTTGCTTTTAATCAAGAGAATTTTCTTTAGTTGGTTTTCTTTTAACCTCTTCATGAAAAAAATAATTAACCACGATTGGTTTAGCAGAGAATGGTCTTTTCATCGAATCATCATCTCTAACATATTCAAGTCCTTCATTTAAGCAAAACTTTTTTAATTTTTCATTTAAATCATACCAATATTGATAGTTATTTTTACGGTATATTTCTTCATATAAAGGTAATAAATCCGGATGTTTTTCTTTAATATACTTCATAATTACTTCTTTATAATCTCCGCGTAAATTTAGATTTTCTAACCAGATTAAATTACAAATATTTTTACATTTTCTAATAATCGCCTCAACATCTGTTATTCCTGGAAAAATCGGTGAAATAAAACAAGTCGTCCGAATGTTAGCTTCATGGAGAATCTTCATCGCTTTTATTTTTCTTTCAATTGATACAGAATCATCCATTTCCATGCGAAATTCTTCATCAAGAGTATTAATAGAAAAAGAAACGCGCGCTTCAGGAAAAGTTTTAATTAAATCGAGATCGCGTAAAACTAAATCCGATTTTGTCGCGATAGAGACTTTGCAGCCACTGCCTTGCAGTTCTTTTAAAAGATTTCTTGTTCTTTCATACTTTTCTTCTAATGGTTGATAAGGATCGGTAACCGAGCCAAAAAACATCTCTTTTCCTGCATATTTTTTGGGATTTTTAATTGGTTCCCAATACTTGACATCAACAAAACTTCCCCAAGGCTCGCTATGATTAGTAAATCTTTTCATAAAAGATGCATAGCAATATTTACAGCCATGCTGACATCCGACATAAGGATTTACTGAATAATCAGAAACAGGCAAATTAGACTTTGTTAAGACATTTTTTACATTTATTTCTTTAACTATTATATCTTTCATAAAGCTCTCCTCTTTTATTTATAAATGCCCGCAGACTAAATTAAACTATCGGCTAAGATTATTATATATTATTATATTAAAGACTCATTTAATAATTGCGTCGCCTGCTGTAAATTCTTCCAAAGAACCCTTTTTTGTCTGAATACAAATATATTTGATGCCGTTTTCAAAAGCGAAAATTTGTCGATTAGCCTCTGGATTAATTTTTACAAAATCACCAGCATTCACCAAAACATCTTCATCATCAATAACGATTTTTCCATTACCTTCAACAATGTAATAGACTTCTTCATTTTGTTTATGTGCGTGAATGAATGGCACTGATGCATTAGCAGGTAAAGTATTAATGCTAATTTCTGAACCAGTTAAAGATAATTTATCATGTAGTTCAATTCTTGCTCCTTCTTCTTTTCTAAATATCGAATAATTAATCATATTTTTTCCTCCTAAGCTTAATTTTACTAACCGTAAAAAATATTTGTAGTACGCACAAAAAAGTAACTACATGTACTTTTATAAATACGTGATAAAATAAACATATGGAGAATCAACATGAAAACAAAAGATCAATTACCTTCTTGTCCAGTTGCAACAACTGTTAGCTTGATTGGCAGTAAATGGAAATTATTAATTATTAGAAACCTAGTTAAACGCGATTGGCGGTTTAATGAACTAAAAAAATCCATTGACGGAATATCGCAAAAAGTTTTAACATCAAGCCTTAGAGAACTAGAAAGCGATGGGATTATCTACCGTAAAGATTATCAAACTAATCCTCCAAAAGTTGAATATGGATTAACGAATTTAGGAAAACATTTAAAAACATTATTAGATACGATGGCTGAATTTGGTGATTATTATAAATCTCAAATATAAAAAAGACGATGCAATGCACCATCTAAGTTCTTTTTCCAATGGCGGAGGAAGAGGGATTTGAACCCCCGCTGGTCGTGAAACCACTGCTAGTTTTCGAAACTAGTCCCTTCAGCCTCTTGGGTATTCCTCCAGCAAAAATTATTATAACAACACTTGATTTCAAATGCTATTATAATTTTTCAAAGTGTAGTAAAATACGTTCATGAGGAACTTAATATGAAAATAAATTCTTTAGCCTTTACATTAGAAACATCACATATAATCATTCTTCTCGCTTTTGTCATCTGTTTTATTGCAATAGCAACTATTTTTACCTATTTTTATCATAAGAAAAACGAACAGATGAACAAGGCTATCGCTGAATGCAATAATACTAGTCATTTAACTGTCGATTTATTAAACAGAATGGTTAATTCTTTTAATTTAGTCGATATCACTTCATCAAAAAAACTTGATCTTGATTCCTATTTAAAAAAATATGGCAACGCTAAAAACGCTTCTTTAATTAATCAATGGCTATTAAATCTTTTAAACCCAAACATCAAAACATCGCATTATTTAGAAATCTACGTTCCAGTTAAATCATTTTATTACTCATTAGTGATTTTGCATGCAACAAAAATTAATCTAAAGAAAACTTTAATCCATCTCGATATATATCGCTCTCCGCGTTTAGTTAAAAACCATGATGAGTCAAATTTAATTAAAACTGATGATGAAATTGAAAATATCATCGAAAGACTCCATAAGAACTCAACTTTAATGCTGAATTTAATCAGTTTCTATTCAAAAACAAGAATTAAATCAGATGAGCAATCTTTTGACAGAATCACTCAAAGAAGATTAATTGATATTTTATCTAAAATGGTTAATGTAAAGAAAAATCGTTATATCACTGTTCTTAAAAATGGTGATTTAGCAATTGTTTCAATTAATAATGTAACAAGCGACAATACCTTATTAAAACGTCTCCAAAGCGCTTTAAAGAGATTTTATGCCATCAATAATTTAAACGATAAAGCCTTCAATATGTCAGTCATCTACGCTAAAGGCAACAAAGTCAATTATAAAGTCCTCCTTAAGAAAGCCCGCGATTTATCTAATTACCATATCGCAATGCGCGAGGATAATAATGAAACTTACTACTATAACCAAAATAACGAAATCAAATTTAAAGAAACATTACAACTTAGAATCAATCAAGATGTTAAGGCATTAATTGTCGAAAAAGATTTTTCCTTCATCTATAAAACAATATTTAATATCAAAGAAAAATCCCGTTCCGGATATATTCTAAATATAATTCCTAATAATAAAATGATTCGTGAAGGAAATTATCTTTATGAAACTATTAAGGAAGAAAATTTAACTGAAGATTTTTTCAAATTAATCGCTGAACGTTTGCAAAAAGATGCATTAAACATTCACGAAAAACACATCTATATCCCACTTCCGTTAATGCTTTTAGGTGAATTTAAAAATTTAAGAAAATACATTGAACCGACATCTCTAGAAATCAGCATCATCTTAACTGACATAGATATCGGCGAAACTCTAAAAATCAACAATGACTTAGTATTCTCTTTACAAGAAGATGTCTCATCTTCAAAATTCAATTATTATATTGAATTAACTAACCCACTTCTTAAAGATAACGACATCGTCACTTGCGCAAACGGTTTTATTTGCCCGATGGATCAATATTCTCGCGCTTCAAAAATAAAGGAAAACAAAATTCTCTACCCAGGTTTAATCGATAAATTATTAAATCTTCAAAAAGAAGCGATCTTCACCGATGTTAATAATATGTTCGATTTTGAAACATTAATCAGTCAAGGTATTACTCAAATTGAAGGTTCAATTTTGGAAACTGAAAACAATCTCCAAAGCGAAGTTTCCACTAGAGTATTACAAAGTTTAATTGAAATTTACAACAAATATTATTGATGTTTAGCAGCCTTAAGCAGAAATTCATCATTTTCAATGATGGTATTAAATAATTCTAATATATCATTATCTATTTTGTCGCCTTGCAGATATTTTTCGCGAATTTGTTTAATAACTTCCATATGCTCTGCAAATTTTCCTGCTGCAAAAAGCTTAAAGCTATCTTCAAATTCTTTTTTCAAATCCGCATTTAAAACCTTTAAAGCTCTTGCTAAAACCTTTTTATTAATTGGTTTCAAACCGTGAAAAATATTTGTCGAACGCAATGATTCTATCTCTTTAATACGATTATCAATAAGCGTGTTAATCTCTTGAAGTGAAGGATTATTTTCGCTTTGCGATATCAAAGAGCTATTTTGATTAACCAAAGTTTTAATTTCTTGAAGATAAGGAATAATTCCGTAATCTGCTTGATATGCAGTTAAAATACCCATAAAAGGGTTAAGGACGAAAGTTAAAAGAAGGCCGCTACCAATCATAATTACTTCAATTAAGCTAAGATAAGCAATATCTGTACAAAACAATGAAATACACATTCCAATAACGCAGCCAATAATAAAAAGTAACGCGTAAATAAGTCCGTAAATCAATCCGCACTTTTTTAAAGCCGGGCTTATTTTTTGACGGCCAACTTTGCTGCCCAAATGCGCTAAGCGATAAGGAAGAGGTAAGGCAAATGAAGAAAAAGCATCATAAGAATAACGATAAATCCGATATAAGAAAAATAAGCAGGCAACAATATCGCTAGTTAAATAAACATAGATATAATTCGGTAAATTAACAATTTGATTATAAATATCCGCAGTTACGCCATTATTATTGATTTGCTCATATAAACTAAGAATAATTTCTTGATTAAAAGCAACATAGATCATCGTAAAAACAATTAAGCAAAGCCATTGAATTAAAACAAAGAAAATAAACGTTAATAACGAATTAAAAATACCTCTAAAACGCGGAGAAAAATATTCTTTATGATGTTTTCCAAAACTATTATAAGTTATCTTTTCTCCTGAAGAAGCTTCACCGATAACTGAGAGAAAATCAAAAACAAATGGAAAAAAGATTAGCCAGCCAACTAAAACACTTATCAGTCCTCCATCATAAGGACTAATAAGATAAAAAAGGACAAGCTCTAAAACTTCCATTAAAAATAAAGCGATAGAAAAAGCAAAAAAATAACGGAAGTTCCGTTTATATGTCAAAAAAATATTTGATGAATATTCTCTAAACATTACCTTACTCCTTTATTACTTCAAGCAGTTCATCAATATGGTGCAGAGGTTTACCCATCTTAGACAATACTTGAAAGCTTTGATGTCCATCCGCGACTAACAAATAATTGATATGGCATTTTTGAGCGATTTCTCCATCATGTAAAGTATCACCGACCATTACTGTTTCATCGCGTTTTAATTCTTTACGCTTTAAAAATTCTTCTAATGAAGCTAATTTCCCTTGGGCTTTAATATCATCTTGGCCGACAATATCTTCAAAATAATCATAAATATTAGCTTGTTTTAGCTGCTTAATTAACATATTTTTTTCTGAAGCTGACACAACATAAAGATGCTTATTAAGTTTTTTTAATTTGTCTAAAGTTTCGACTAATCCTGGATAAAGATGGCATTTTGAACTTTTTTCGTTATATAAAGCAAAAAAGTGTTTTGCTAATGCGTCAAAATCATCTTTTGGCAAATCAAAACCAGCTTTCTTATAATATTCAATCACCGGAAAGGTAAAAATATCTAAATATCTTTTTTTATCGATAGAAGGATGATTTTTTTCATTTAACATCTGATTAAGAATATCTAAACAGACATCGACATCATCAAGAATCGTACCATTGAAATCAAACAAAATATAATGAACATTTCTCATAATAAATTAATTATAGCAACTTTCTATCTTTTGTAAAAAAAGAAGATTAATTTTTAATCTTCTTTAATGAACAACGCCTTTTTTGTAAATATCGAGAACTAGTCTTGAAAGAAGCTGCGGATCAATTTCAGCAACTGAATTGTCGCGTTCATAATTTTTGACCAATTTTTCGAAATTTTTTAAATTTATAACTTTGCTATATTTATCTTCTCCGTCGATAACATTTCTTAATAAACAAGAATTATTAACAATGACACAGGCGACAAACAATTCCTTGGAAGAAGTGATTAAAGAAGCAAAGTAATTAACTCTCTCGCGATGTAATTTCATCGGATTATTAATAATTTTATTCTTTCCGCGGTGATTATAGCTAAACCACGATGGGTCGCTCATCTTCCCGTCAATACCATAAGAATAATAATTTCTACCGACGCAATAGATATATTTATCGCCAAAGAGAAGGTGGTCGAAGTGAATAATTTTATTACCTACTTTGATTGCTACTTTATTAAGAAGATATAAATCATAATTTTTAGCTATTTTATATAATATTTTATAGACTTTCTTCTTAAAGGTTATTTTTTCCCAAAGCAAAGATAACGGATGATAAAACAATAAAAGTAATCCGCATAGAGAAAATATAACGATGATAACAATCAAAAAGATAAACATTATTCAGCGATTTCCAAAGCGATTTTCATCATATCGGTAAATGATTTCTCTCTTTGCTCTGCAGTTGTTTCTTCAGAGACGATAAAAGAATCCGAGATGGTCAAAATCGTTAAAGCTTTTTTATGTAAAGAGGCAGCGATTGAGTAAAGTGCATATGTTTCCATCTCAACAGCCATAACGCCCATTCTCGCCCAATTTTTCCAAACTTCTGGACGATCATTATAGAAAATATCACTTGATAAAATATTTCCGACATGCGTTCTAACTTTTAATTCTTGAGCTTTATCATAAGCTTTCTTTAATAAATCAAAAGAAGCGATTGCCGAGAATGTTCCTGGGAGTCCGTATTGATGAGCCCAAGAAGAATTTGTGCAAGCTCCTTCAGCTAAAACGACATCAAATAATTTGCAGTCAGCTTGATAAGAACCGGCTGAGCCAATTCTAATAATGCTTTCTACGCCATATTCATTATATAATTCCGTCGCATAGATACCGACGCTTGGCATCCCCATGCCCGAACCCATGACTGAAACCTTTTTGCCGTTATAATAACCGGTAAAAGCTAACATATTTCTAACTCCGTTAACCTGCTTAACATCAGTTAAAAAATGTTCAGCGATAAATTTAGCTCTTAAAGGATCGCCTGGGAATAAAACTGTTTTAGCAAAATCGCCTTTATTTGCTTGATTATGAGGTGTTGACATTTGATTTCCTCCTATTAATGTAACCTATTTTAGTCTATCACAAAAATAGCAAATAAAAAATATATCAAAGATTTTGTCACAAAATAAAAGAGGAATTTTATTCCTCTTCAATTAATCTTCATTATGATGGAAGAATCTTTTCTTCTTTTTAGTTTCTTTGTTTTGTTCTTCTTGAGCCCGCTTTTTATCATCTATCGACATCAAATCGCTAAATTCGCTAAGGAAGGTATCAAGTGGGACAACTTCTAATGAGCCGTTATAAGCGATAGAAACTCTTCCTGTTTCTTCTGAAACGACAACTGTAACAGAATCTGTGACTTCCGAAATACCAAATGCCGCGCGGTGACGAGAGCCAAACTTACCATTAACCGCACGAGTTGACGGGGTATAATAAACAGATGCTGCGACGATGATATTACCTCTAATAATAACCGCACCATCGTGTAATCTCGTCCCTTCATAGAAAATTGTTTCTAGAAGTTCTTGGCTAACTGGTGCATTAATAATGGTTCCGTTTTTCATGTATTCATCGAGATTAGTCGATCTTTCAAATGTCATTAAAGCACCGGTTTTACTTCTTGAAAGAGAATGAACTGTATCATCAATCTTTCTATATAAATCAGTCTTATCGTATTTCAACTGATTTGACTTGGTTTTTTTCATCGGCAATGAAAGAAAATGTCGAATTGAAGCGACATTAACAAAATAGAAAATAACAAAGCCAATAATTGAAAGTAATCCGAGAAATAAAGCAACTGTCGCTAAGCCAACTAAAGATAAAATAACTGTTAATAAAAGGACTGTCAATAAGACATAAATAGCAGGGATTTTACGGAAAATAATGATATTAAGAACAGCAAAAGCAACAAAGCAAACGATAACCACTGTTAGATTTGCAATTTCAAGATTAGTCATTAATAAATTTGCCGCGTTAAAAGCCATTTTCATACCCTCTTTTTAATATCTATTTTTAGTATAACAATTATTTTTTTTAAATAAAATGACTAAATGAATAATTTTTTCTGAACTTTCACTTATTTATATATGCGCACTTCATCTAATGGGAATTGTCTTTTTTTATAAGTGAATAAAGGTGAAAAATATAAAGCCAAAAGCAGTTCTAAAGCTAAAGAAGCAAACAATGATCCATAGATAATACCTTTTTCGGTATAAACAATTTTAACCATGTGTTCACCTTCTTCAAGCGATGAAATATCGCAGGCAGAGAAGATATTAAAACGCACATATGTATTCATTTTCTTACCATCTATATAAATCTGCATTCCATCTTCATATGGCAAAGTAAATAAAAACTCATTTAACCCTTCTACCTTATTAAATTTACCGCTTAAAATTAAGCTTTGTAATTGATAAGAAAATGATGCATCAAATAGAGAACTTTGATTAATTGATTCCGCGTACTTTCTTAAAACATCAACGTTTTCATAATATATTTCTGGTTGAACTCTAAAGTTGGTTAATTCATAACCGCTTTTATTACGAAGAATTAAAGTATGATAATGACGGCTATTATCCTCAAAAGATCTAATCCCGCGATGCCAATAGGAAGTCATCTCATAATTTCTTCCGTCCATTCTGATTTGTAAAACATCGTTATACATATCTTTTAAAGCAAAATATAAATTATATTCATCTTCACCAAGTGAATATACTTCTTCTGGAACTTCAAAAGTAATCGTTATCTGAGCATTAGGTTTAAGGTTATAATAACGTTCACCTGGATGAAGATATTCTTGATGTGATGAAGTGACATCCTCTACTCCTGAACTATACGAAATATCGTAATCAAGAGGTGAGAAAATATCTGCGTTTACTTGATTTGTTATCGCGCGGTATAAAGAGTTTTGATACTCAAAATGATCATACCAATAAATATTATCACCAATATAATACCCGTCTCCGAGAAAAGTCGCAGAGTTAGATAAAACGCTAAAACCTAAAGGTAAAGCATATTGATTTTCATAAACAGAAATATCGCGGTAACTCATCTTTAAATTCTCAGAACTAAGTTGGCTGGTAATATCATCTATCGAGGTTAAAAAATGTGGTTTATTAACTGAATAATCATCCTTATCATCAATAAGATAACGAATCCCTAAAAAAGAATTCGCTGCTAATGTCGATCCGCCATCATATCCTTCAAAGAATCCATTATCATGAAATCCAAGTTTTCCCATATAAGACATCACATCAGCTAATTCGCACGATGAGAAATGAGAAATCCCGTTATAGTCATAAAATAAAGGGTCATTATCGATTTGATTATAATTACCTGGCCTATTAAAGGTGTTTTCCATTCTATAAGCGTTATTAACATCTAACGCTTTTACTTCATCAACAACTGTTTGGAACTCATCATCTTTTAAATAAGTTTGGTATTTTTGATATTCATTGCTTTCAATATTGCTTTTTAAAATATTATCATCGCCGCGATAAGTCGAGATTAAACTCAATGCAGTAATAGCAATAGTTATAACCGGTGTAACAAATTTTGCTTTTGAATTAGATTTATTTGTAATTAAACTATTTATAAATAAAAGCAGTAATGTTGAAGCAAAAATTGCAAAGCTAATTAAAGAAAAATCATACATCTCACCCTTATCATTAATCGGTTGATTAAAAATAACGATTAAAGCTATAACGGTTAAAGAAAGTGGAGCTAAATAATCGCTTAAACGCGTTTTATCCATCTGATCATATTGTTTGCCTCCAAAATAGCAAACCATAAAGGAAATGATAAAGGAAAAGCGCGTCGGGAACCACGTAGGTGGTTTTCCACCATGCATAATTACATATAGTCCATAATTTAAAACCGCTAAAAGATAAATAAGTAATAATCCTAAAGCAGAGAAGCGTTCTTGCCTAGAATAATGACGGTTGAAAAAATATAAAACGACAAAAGTGAGTAAAGAGATTGAAGTAAACATATTCGCATACCCATCGTATATCTTAATCTCACTTGCAGAATAACTATTTTCAAAAAATCCCTGCAATAACATTGCCAAAGTATCAAAGGAAAAAGGAGAATAAGAAAAAGAAAATCCGCTCGCCTTTGTTCCACCAAAATGAATAAATGCTGATGACCAAACCGGCGAAGATAAAAGACCGCCGATTAACGAATAAGTAATGAATCGTCCTACTAGTTTTTGCCAAGGAAATTTATCGCTTTTTAAATGTAAGTCTTTTTTGTATTCGCCATAGCTGCTGATGACTTTAAAAGCCATAAAAAGCACGCTAAACATGCAAATAAATGCTCCGATATACCAAGAGCAAATCAGCGCGTACATAAGTGCTAAAGGATAAAGCCACCGCGTCTTATTTTCTGTTAACCGCTCTAACCCAAGAACTACTAACGGCAAAATCATGACTCCGTCAAGCCACATAATATTTGAAAGATACATAAACGAATACGCGCATAGTCCATATCCACAAGCAAACATTAAGTAACCAACTTTAGCATGTCCGGTTTTAAATCTTAAAAGTAAATACATACTCACCGAGCTTAAAATCATTTTAACAATCCCTATAATTAACATAAATCCCGGAATATCTTTATCATTAACAAAAGCGACTAATAAATTTAACGGGGATGCTAAATAAAATGCGTATATCGACATGAAATTTCCGCCGAAAGCTTTTCCTAAAGTATAAGCAAGTGATTGATCATTAACTAAAATAGCCTTTAAATAACGAAAATAAGCCACATATTCGCTTTGGGCATCAATCATTAACATTGTTAATCCGTTTTCATTAAAAGGATAAAAATCATGGTTATAAAATAAGAAAATAACCATGATGCTCGGAATAAGTAAAATTAATATTGCGATGAATATTTCTTTAATTATTGATTGTAGATTATTTTTTGTCAGACTTTTCTCCATGGGCAATAGACCTCACTGAATCAAATTGTTCACCGATAAGATAGGTCGGACGATTTTGAGTATTAATGTGAATGACCTTTAAATACATACATGGGATGTACACTACAATTGATAGAACCCCAACAATCAAAATTCCAACAAAAATTATTAAAGCAAAAATTAAATGAAAATATGTTGATCCAGTACCAATATCTAAATTAGTGTTAATTATTATATAAGCGATAATGCAGCCAAGCATTCCTAAAAATCCGACAAAAGAAAATAATAATCCGATTTTCAAAACCATCGTTAATAAGCCGGTTGTAGAATCGACAAGGGTTCTCTCGCCTAAATCAAACATTCTATGGAAATTATATTTAGTTTTTCCGGCTTCTCTTTGTTGTCTTTCAAATTTAATATAGCAAGTTTTAAGTCCAATAAACGGAACTTCACTACGAATGATTCTATCGCTTTCAGGTAATGAATTAAGGTAGTCTAAAGCTTTTCTTGAAAGAAGGCGGTACATTGAAACATTTGGAGGTACGACCTCTTTCTTAGCCATTTTATTTACGAAACGATAAAATATTCCCGAACTAGTCTTTTTAAAATAAGTATCGGTTTCTCTTTTACTCCGCTGAGGATTTACCACATCATATCCTTCTTCATATTTTTCTAAGAGCCGAAAAATTAATTCAGGTGGATCTTGCATATCGCAGTCAATCATAATTGCGCAGTCGCCGGTTGCTTTTTTTAAGCCAGCTGATAAAGCTGGGTCTTGTCCGCAGTTCTTACTTAATGATATATATGAAATACGTTCGGATTTAAGGCTTGCTTCACGCAAAATTTCCAATGTTTTATCCTTAGATCCATCATCAACATAAATAAAATCAAAACTATATTTATCATTATCAATAAAAAGTTCTTCAGCCTTTTTTAAAAATAATGGAAGCATTTCCTCCTCATTATAACAAGGTACGATTATCGTAACGTTTTTCATAATGTCCTCCCTTTTTCTAAAGATTATAACACTTTTACTAAATTAAAAGATATTTTATTTAATTATTCTAAAAAAAGTAGCCTTAATTATATTTTATCTTCATAATTTTGACTATATAAAAAAATGGGTTATAATTAACATATAGAAATAAGAGGTCCATATGCAATCTAAGCTCATTCTCGCCCTAGATTTAGGGACGCAGTCAGCGCGCGCATCTTTAATTGATGATCACGGCAATATCAAAGCGTTATCAAAAGTAAAATATAATCCGTTATATTTAACCGACGAAAAAGGAGTCTGCGAACAACATCCAGATGTCTATTTTGACTATATCAAAAAAGCCTTATTGGAGTTAAAGAAAAACGGGGGAGAATATTTAAAAGACATAGGGGCCTGCGTATTAACAACATTTCGTGATACAGCTGTTTTTTTAGACGAGAATAATGAAGTCTTAAGGCCTTGCATTCTTTGGCTTGATCAAAGAATTGCTACTGAATATCCGACATTTCCTCTTTGGAAGAAATTAGCTTTTAAACTTGTCCATATGACATCTTTTATTCGCTTTCAACAGATGAAAACCGCGATTCACTGGGTAAAACAGCATCAAAGAGACATTTACGATAAAACAAAAAAATATGTCAACATATCAACATATTTAAATTATAAATTAACCGGGGAATTAGTGGATACTCCTGCCGCGGTTATCGGACATTATCCATTAGAATATAGAACCGGAAAATGGTATAGTCATCATTCGATTAAATATGGGGTTTTTGATATCAAAGAATCCACATATTGCACGTTAAAAAAGCCTGGTGAAATTCTTGGATACTTAAAAAAAGATATCTTAGATATTTTAAATATTGATTATCAAATTCCTTTAATCGGATCCGGATCTGATAAATCATGCGAATCATTAGGAAACGGCTGCATTGACGAAACATTTGCTTCTATTTCCTACGGCACAGCTTCAACTGTGACAATTACCAGTAAAAAATATGTCGAACCATCACCGTTTTTACCGGCTTACACCGCCGCGCAAAAAGGTTACTTTAATTCAGAATTACAAATCTACCGCGGCTATTGGATGCTTAACTGGTTCAAAGATGAATTTTGTAAGGATGAAATCAAAAAATATTCAAATGAGCATGCTTTCTTTGATTATCTCGATCAAGTCATTGAAAAAATACCTCCTGGAGATGACGGCTTAATCTTGCAGCCATATTGGGGTCCATGCCTAGAAAGGCCGAATGCTCGCGGAGCGATCCTCGGATTTTCTGAACGCCACGATAAGTATCATATCTACCGCGCGATTATTGAAGGTATTGCCTACTGCTTAAAAGAAGGATTTGAAAGAATTCAGAAAAAAGAAGATAAAAAAGTTAAATATTTAGTTTGCTCCGGAGGAGGTTCAACTTCCGATATCGTTTTACAAATTACCGCAGATATTTTTAATCTTCCAGTCTACCGCGCGCCAACAACGGAAACATCATCCTTAGGCGCGGCAATTGTTGGCTTTATGTCTTTAAAACGTTTTTCTTCTTATCAAGAAGCTAAAGATTCAATGGTCCATTACCAAAAAGAATTTTTACCAATAAAAGAAAATCATCAACTATATCAAAAACTTTATGAAAAAGTCTATCTCAAAATGTATAAGCAATTAAAAAACATTGATGCCACATTAAGAGAATTCACAAATGAAAGATTTTAAAAAGCATATCAGAGAAACTGATATGCTCTTTTTTTACTTTTCTAATTTTTCTAATATTTTCAATGTTGAAACAGCATCTTCAGCCGCTTTAACTTTAAAATTTTGATAGACTAGTTGATGATTATTATCAAAGATAAAGGTTGATCTAACTACACCCATAAACTTTTTGCCGTATAGACTCTTTTCTTGATATGATCCGAGTTCTTTAATCAAAGTTAAATTTTCATCGCTTAGCAAAGTAAAAGGTAAACTATATTTTTCTTCAAAATTTTTATGAGATTTGACTGAATCTTTGCTTAATCCGAAAACTTTATAACCTTTAGCCTCTAATAATTGGTAATTGTCGCGGTAAGAACAAGCTTCTTTCGTACAGCCTGGAGTATTATCCTTAGGATAAACATAAATGATTATTCCTTGATTAAGATAATTTTCTGAAGAAATCATCTCTCCGTTTTGATTAGGTAAAGCGAATTCAATTTTATCACCGATATTCATATTCTTTCTCCTTCTAAATTCCATTTACTATAATATCTTATCTGCATTTTAGCATCTTCAAAAGTAATTGGTAAAAATACATAACGCGAATCTCTAAGATCTTGACTGTTCCAGCGGTCACCTAAATAAATATACTGCTCCCCGTATTTAAAAATTGAAGTCGATTGAGTATCAAAAGTTACCATCTTACCGTTACCGACACAAGGATTTCCGTCATTAACATATTTGCCAAAAATCGTATCGCTAGAATAAACGCGCGCTGAATTACTCATCCAGCCGGTAGTCGATGAAGACATTAAATAATATCTTCCATCATACTTAGTTAAAACCGGTGCTTCTCTCATCGCATTTGGGAAAATTCTAGTAAAGTCTTTACCTTCCTTTGCTAAAGAAGCAGGAACAGCTAAATCGGTATAATCTTCATTTAAACGCGAGATAAAAAGCGATTTATTATTCTCTGAAGTATATACAATATAGGCTTGATTATCATCATCAAGAAATAAATTCATGTCTCTTGCTTCACCTAAAGAATTGGGATTAGCATTAAAGCCATCTGTAACATAATTAAGTCGATGCGAAGCAATAAAACGATATGGGCCAAAAATACTATCCGAAACAGCTACCGCGGCATTACCCGTTCCGTAGCGATAATAATCGTTAACTGATGAGTATCCGTCTTGATGAAACCATAAGACATAATTATCATTTTTGGCATTATATAGTAGTTTTGGCCTTTCAATAACGGAAGTCGGTCCAATGGCTTTTAAAAGATCTTCTCTTTCCCGAGATGTCAATGAGCCATATAACGAATTAAAATAACTATCTTCATCAATAGCTTCCATCGACGGAACTCTTTTTAAGATTGTTCCTTCAAAATCCCAGTTATATAAATCAGTTGAAGAATAGGCATTAACTTCGGCGTAATATCCGTTTTTTCTATCTTCGCCAATCCAAACATATTTAGTAACAGTTTTCCCATTTTCTTGATAAGTATATTGAGAAATCTGTCCCCCATGTGCTTGAATGAGATTACCATCTGTATCATTATAGATATCACCAGGAGCAAAGCAGTCATATGGAACTGTTTGATCACGGGAAAAAGATGGCAATGACCCGCAGCTAGTAAGTAAAGCAAATAAAGATAATAAAAGTAAACTTTTCTTTTTCATATTAATACACCATCAAAGGAAGGCACATAAAATCAATAATAAAAATTAAAGCCAAAAATGTGCTTATCTCTTCTATAATAAAGAAAACTTTTTTCTCATGATTAAACGAACTAAATTCGCGGAAAGCAATAAATACAGAAAAAGGAATAAAAAAGGTAATAGCCGGTTGACCTTGGTAAGAAAAGAAATTAAAAATAATCAAAAAAATCGGTAATACCAAATATAAAATTTTTAAAACTGTTTTAAGTGGATACGCACCAATTTTTTGATATGAGAAAAATATTGCTACTAACAATAAAACGATTAATAAATATAAACTATTATCTAGATTGCTCCAAACTAAATCTGACCCATTTAAATAAATTAACTCAGCAATAATTATCATAATAAACGATAACAAACTAAGTACTTTATCAATTAGCAATCCATATTTTTTTAAAATATTACTTACAAATGAACCTATAAAAATAAATAAAACGCTATTGAATAGCAAGATATTCGTCGCTGATGGATCTAAATATAATCCCTCAAAAGCAAATAAAGATAAAAATATACCTTCTAATAGCAAAAACACTAAACTAATATATTTAAAATTTCCTTTTAAAAAGAAATACAATACTAGAAAGACAGCAAGTGAAATTAAACTTAAAATCCCGTATATCAACATAAGTTTATTTTACATAATCTATTTTTTTATTTAAAGACATAAAATACAAACAAAAAGCATGAGGCAGAACCTCATGCTAATAATTATTCGAGTTCGAAAGCTCCAGTATAGAGTTGATAATAAACTCCTTTTTGAGCAATTAACTGATCGTGGGTACCTCTTTCGATGATGTTACCGTGATCAAGAACCATAATTACATCAGAATTTTGAACTGTTGATAAGCGGTGAGCGATAACGAAGACCGTTCTATTTTCCATCAAGGCATCCATACCTTTTTGAACCAATCTTTCAGTTCTAGTATCAATTGATGAAGTAGCTTCATCAAGAATCATAACTGGTGGATTAGCAACAGCGGCACGGGCAATAGCAAGTAGCTGTCTTTGTCCTTGAGATAATGACATACCTCCGCCGAGTAACATCGTATTGTAGCCTTCTGGAAGCATTTGGATAAAGCCATCAGCATTAGCTAATTTAGCCGCGGCGATACATTCTTCATCAGTTGCATCTAATTTACCATAACGGATGTTATCCATAATAGTTCCTGTGAAGAGGTTAGTATCTTGTAAAACAATACCTAAGGATTTTCTTAAATCGTCTTTCTTAATCTTATCAATATTAATTCCGTCATAGCGAATCTTGCCAGAAGTAATATCGTAGAAACGATTAATTAAATTGGTAATAGTTGTTTTCCCAGCTCCCGTAGCACCGACGAATGCTACCTTTTGACCTGGGCGAGCATAAAGATTGATATGATGTAAGATTTCTTTTTCTTTGGTATAACCGAAGCAAACATCTTCAAATACAATATCGCCTTTTAAAGGAATATAATCTGTTTTTCCTGTGTCTTTATGGTAATGTTTCCAAGCCCATTTACCAGTCCAGTGATCAACTTCAGTAATCTTTTTATCTTCGGATACTTCAACATTTGCCAATGTGACATAGCCGTTGTCGACTTCTGGAGCAACGCTCATGAAGTTGAAGATTCTGCCAGCACCAGCCAAAGCGAGAATAACGAATGTTAATTGTTGAGAGACTTGTCCGATTGGGTTAATGAAAGCTTTTGTAAAGTTAACGAAAGCAATAATTGTACCAATTCCAACATCTAATGACGGAACTTTAATTGCAAAGACAGCACCGATTAAAGCGACAAAGATATAAGCAAGGTTACCGAGGTTATTAGCAGCAGGCATTAAGATATTTGTATATTTATTACCAGCTGTTGAAGCTTTACAAAGTTCATTATTTAACTTATCAAAAGCTTGTTCAGCTTTTCTTTCATGGTTAAATACTTTGATGACTTTTTGACCATTGGTATATTCTTCAATAAATCCAGTTTCTTCTGCTAAGCATAATTGAGTTTCTTTGAAGTATTTAGCGCTTCTAGAAACTAATAATCTAGTAAATAAGACAATAAACGATGTTAAGAAGATAACAACTAAAGCTAAAGCCCAGTTAAGGACGAACATTGCTACTAAGTTACAAACAATCATAACAAAGCAGTTAATCATCTGCGGTAATGACATGGAAATTAACTGTCTTAATGTATCGGTATCATTGGTATAATAAGACATAATTTCACCATGTGTATGCGAATCAAAATAGGAAATAGGTAACTTCTGCATTTTCCAGAACATATCATCACGAATAGCTTTTAATGTACCTTGAGAAATAACGGCCATCAAGCGCGTGTAGATATACATCGCGACGACACCGATACAGTACATGCAAGCGATAATAATGATGACGATGCTGAGTTCCTTCATTAAAGGATCAACTAAAGTTGGATCAGCAACCATCGGATCGATATAATGGTCAACTAATACTTGAATAAACATCGTATTAATTGCTGCGACAACACCGGATACGATAATCGCAATTAAAACAACAATAAATCTTTTTGGGAAGTTTTTCCAAATATAGGAGAAAATTCTGCCTAAGATTTTAAAGGCTGATGGACGGACTTGCGTTTTCTTTGCATTATTCATTGTTGTCCCCTCCTTTATTGTTTTGTGTATAGTAAACTTCTTGATAAATCTTATTACGTGCTAAGAGTTCTTCATGAGTTCCCATATCATCGATTTTACCATCATCCAAAACGATAATTTTATCGGCATCTTGAATTGAAGTAATTCTTTGAGCAACAATAAACTTTGTCGTATTTGGAATCTTTTCGCGGAATGCTTCTCTAATTAAAGCATCTGTTCTTGTATCAACGGCAGATGTTGAGTCATCGAGAATTAATACTTTTGGTTTCTTTAATAAAGCTCTAGCGATACAGAGTCTTTGTTTTTGTCCACCAGAAACATTGTTACCGCCTTGTTCAATATAGGTATCGTATTTGTCAGGGAATTGTTCGATGAAGCTATCAGCTTGAGCTAATTTACAAGCTTCAATCATTTCTTCATCAGTTGCGTTTTCATCTCCCCAACGGAGGTTATCTTTAATCGTACCAGAGAAAAGGGTGTTCTTTTGTAAAACGACTGCAATCTTATCTCTTAATGCGGCTAAATCATAATCTTTAACATTAACATCACCGACTAAAACCTCGCCGCTTGTGACATCGTAAAGACGCGCGATTAAATTGACAAGTGAAGTTTTAGATGAACCAGTGCCGCCTAAAATACCGACGACTTCACCTTCTTTAACTTTGAAATTAATATCGTTTAATACTAATTTGCTAGCTTTTGCTGAATAAGCAAAGTTAACATGTCTAAATTCAACATTGCCGTTTTTAACTTCAATAACTGGATTTTGTTTAGAGGTGATATCACTTTGTTCAACGAGCATTTCGTAAATTCTTTCCGCAGAAGAAGATGCGATGATGATAGTGACGAAAATCATTGAAATCATGATAAGTGTATTAAGAACCATCCAAGCATATGAGATTAAGGAAGATAATACACCGGTTGTCATAGTCGTATTTGGATCAACAATTAATCTGCTTCCAAAATAGCTTAACACAACCATAATCGCATAAATTGCGAATTGAACAAATGGTGAGTTGAATGCAGAAATTTTTTCACCTGTAGAAAATAATTTATATATAGTCGTGGAAATTTTATTAAATTTTTGATTTTCAAATTCCTCTCTATTGAAAGATTTGACTACTCGCATACCTTGTAAGTTTTCTTGAACAACACCATTTAACCAGTCGTAAGTAGTAACACCTTTATGGAAATAAGGATGGGCCTTGAAAATGATAAAAATTAATGCTCCACCGAGTAAAATTGCAATTCCTAGATAAATCAAGCCAATAATCCAGCTGCTGATAAATGTTAAAATTAATGCTAAAACTAACATAATCGGAGCTCTAATCGCTGTTCTAATTATCATTAAATAAGCGTTTTGAACGTTAGTGCAGTCTGTTGTAATTCTTGTAACGATAGATGCAGAAGAGAATTTATCAATATTTTTGAATGAATAACTCTGCAACTTATAATACAAATCATGTCTTAAATTTTTAGTTAATCCACACGCAGCAGTTGAAGCCATAAAACCAGCTTCCACACCAGCGATAAAGCAGATAACTGTCATAACGACTAAGACAATAGTTAAATAGAAACATAAATTAAGGTCATTCTTTTTAAGTCCTTGATCAAGCAAAATAGACATGACGAATGGAACTAATGTTTCCAGGATAACTTCAAAGAAAACAATAATCATCGTTAAAATTGATTGTTTCTTGTATTCTCGGATACTTTTTGCAAGCGTCTTGATAATATCCATGTTCTGTTTTACTCCTTTCTCGCTTCTTTTAAATTGGAAATAATCGTTATCAGATAGCCTGATAAGTTATTAACATCCTCTTTTGAAAGATTTTCGCTAACCTTTTTTTCTAAGGCATGCGTTTGTTTATCCATCTTCAACCCTTCTTCAATTCCCTTCTCGGTTAATGTGATTTTTTTTAAACGCGAATCAACATTAGATTTTTCGCGGCAAATAAAACCATCATTTTCCAAAGCAGCAATAATTGAGGTCATAGTGGATGAGCGAACAGAAAAACGCTTTTCAAGAATTTTTTGAAAGGTGTCTTCATCGCGGTGGCGATACAAATATCTAATCACCCTTCCTTGTGTCCCTCCTCGAACATCATAGGTTAGAGAAAGTTCATTGAAGAAACGGTCAAGCAAGATATTGCATTCACGAATTAAAAGCCAAATATCAGTAGTTCTCTCCATAATCTCCTCATTTGTTAGGATGCTAACAAATTCCTTACATTATTTTAATTGGAAATTTATTTAAGTCAACAAGATTTTTGTTGAAAGAGCTTTCTTTTTTATATATATAAATATATAAAATATATATACTAATTTCTATTTGAGAAAAAACCTATTTTACTATTAGTTAGCAACTGTCTTATTCTTTCAAAAAAATTTAAAAATAAAACTCTTTTAAATCATTAATTAATAAAAAAATTTATTGAAATAGTGAAAAAAAGACTTTAATATAAAATCAATTAAAAAAGGGGACTTAGTTAAATTTGATATTCATGTACACATTCTTAAGGAAGTGCACTTTAACATTACCTCCTTTTTTATTAAAGAAAGGGGATTCTAACAATAATGAAAAAATCTAAAATCTTGCTTGTCAGTTTACTAGCCGTAGGAATGTTAGCCTCTTGTGGGGGAACTTCATCCGTATCTAGCACAACTGAACCAGTCTCCACAAGTCAAACTACTTCAAGTGGAACATCTCAAACAGTAACTAAGCACACAATTTCTGTTGGAGAAACCGGAGGAGCAACTGTTACTTTTGATAAAGAAACAGCGGCAGCCGGAGAAAAAGTCACAATCACCATCACTAATATTCCAGAAGATAAAGTTATCGATGAAGTAACAACTGGAATTGAAGGTGTCGACGTAATGACTACAGATAATGTTACTTACTATTTCATTATGCCAAATATTGATGTAACCATTTCCGTCATAATGAAAGACAAAGTAGCTACCGAATACCAATTAACTATTCTTAATAGAGCTGATGTCACGTTCCATCTATTAGATTCAGGAATGAATGAAATATTTGGAACAAACGATGTTTACACTCTAAAAGCTAATCAACCATATTACATCTCAGTTGCTGGAGGAAATAATAACCTTCTTATCTATCAAGAAGGATATAAAGATTGGCCATTTTCTTCACAAGATGGTATTTATTCTTTCACGATGCCAGAAAAAAACTATACAATCATCATTGAACAAAAAGAAACCGGAGTTGTCGTTCTCGATTATGATGCCGAAGCTTTTGAAACAGCCCCTTATCTCGTTGTTGGCGAGACAATGGTTGAAGCAACATCTGTCTTAGTCGGTGCAACTGTAAACGTTGAATACACTCTTAATGATGGTTTCATTGTTACTGCTGTCAAAATCAATGGTTCGCCAATTGAAATGAGCAGTAGTGGTTTCTATTCTTTTACAATGCCAAGTGGAACAATTACTTTATCTATTGATACAGCGGAGGAAGGTATTGAAGAAGATACGACATACGTTGTTAAAGTCGAAGATGAAGCTCAAGTATTCAATTTAAATTTCGGAACATTAAAAGGTACAAATAACGAATTTGTTGAATCAACTACGTTTGTTGCTAATTATACTGAACTTGAATCAGGAACAACTATGTATTTCACAGTTGAACTATCTAGACCATATGTTGGTTTATATACTTTAACTAATGTTTTAGTCGATGGTGTCAAAGTTGATCCAGTTGGTCAAACTGGTGATGCAGGTTCTGAATTACCATACTATTCATTTACCGTCACTGACCACGATGTTGTCATTACAATTGAATCAGCAGCAACTCCAATGGATTTAGTCTTTAAAGATAATGATAGTACTGGTGCGACATGCGTCTTTACTAATGAAGAAGGAGAAACAGTAACTGCCGCTCCATATAAATCAAGAGTTACTGCAACTTTCTCAAACATTCCAAATGGATTATCTCTTTATAATGTACAAGTAAACGGCTATGATGCTACAAATGCTGTTTATGATGGTAATAGCTGTACATTTGATGTACCAAAATATGGTAGCAGCGGAAAAGTCGAAGTTACCGCAATTTTTGCCGATACCACAACAGCTTATAACTTAACCTATACCGCCAAAGCAGGCACAACTGACTTAACAGCAGAAACAACTGTTGAATTCTATACTGATGTCTTTGGTGATCCAATTACTACAGCCCACTATGGCGATGTTATCTATTTTGATATCACTGCTCCTCAAGGATATGGTATCAGCAGCGTCAAGATTGATGGAACAACCGTTTCTCAAGCTTGGGCTGATGATGGAAGCAGACATTATACATTCACAGTTGTTGACGAAGATATTCATATCGATATTGAATTAGAATCATTAGGTCAAACTTATACATTCGCTTTTGACACAACTAATTGGCCAGCTGATTACGAATTATCTGTCAAAGTTAACCGCAATGGTTGGCAGACATTAAGCGAAGATGAATATTTCGGAGAAACAGGAGAAGTATTTAGCATTGACTTATGGTCGATGAAAAGTTCACTAGTCGCTTTATATGCTAATGGTGAAGAATTACATATCGGTGCTGACGGATATACTTATTCTTTGACCTTAGGATCTGAAAACGTTGTTATTACTGCTGAATGGGCATGATTTTAAGGCGAGTGATTTTTTCACTCGCTTTACTATGATTTAGAAAGGAATTAAACATGAAGAAAAAATTAATTAATGCATTAACTCTGCTGTTTACCGTCGGGACATTAGTCTCCTGCGGAGGTACATCTACCAGTTTAACTACATCAAGTGTTGGTCAAACATCACAAACACCTTCACAAACTATTGAACCTATTGAAATTAACGATGTAATTGCTTCTCTTAGAAAAGGTTTTAAAATGACCGGAACTTTGACAGTCGATTACTCTTATTTCACCGATTCTACCTTCCAAGTACCAGATACAATGGTCGAAGAAAAAACAAATACCTATACATTTGAATTCAACTACGAAGATTCAGATACATATACCGGTCTTGATAGACGCTTCTATAAACTTGAAGGCGATACAAAAACCTATTATTATGGTGAAAATTCTTTTAACGATAATGGTTATGCGGCTTTAAATTATCTCGACTACGATAATACAGTCGCTCAATCACTCGCAGTCGATTCAAATGGTGACTTAGTTCCTTATGGAACCAACGGATTATTAAATCCTTTTAAACTTCTACAACGTGAAGATTTCAAGCAAACAGCTGAAGGATTTACTTTATCACCAACTAAGACGACTTTATTATTCACGACTTTATTTGCTCAAGTTGAAGATTACCGTCAAAACATAACTTTTGAAACAAGAAATTTCAATTTCACAGAGGATACTTTAACATCTGCTGATTTAGTTTCTTATAATGTCGACTCGGTATCAGCATCAACTGTCGAAACCGAAGAAGATCCACATCACCAAACATTCATTAGATATAACTTCACAGCTCACCTCGATTTCAGCGAAATCGGAACTGCAAAGAGCAGTGATATGATTGCTCCTCTTCCAGTGTCTGAAGAAAACGATCCTTTAAGATCTGCTCTTGCTAACATGGTCGAAAAAGAAGAAGTTACCGTTAAGAGAAGAACAACTCCTTATATTGATGGTGAATACGTTGGATATGATAACTGCTTAACCGTTTATTATATGGGCGAAAGCGAAGGTATTTATTCTCAATCATTTGATTTAGCTGAAGGTGATAGTGAACCAACTTACGCTACAACAAATGACTACATCTTAAAGCCATATAAAGGTACACCTAATACTTTATTAAGAGTTTATCAATTAAACGATACAACTAATAAATTCTCAATGAATAGCGCTAATTTTGGTAATCTTGATAACACCTTCCTCTATGACGATGTTAAATACGATTTGTCAGTTCTCAGCGCTGATATCTTTACTAAAAATGAAGATGGATCATATTCACCAAATGTCGATAATCTTCCATATATCACCAGAGACTTATTTATGTCTACTTTTGATATGTTCACCCCAGTTGATATGGGATATGTTAACGATGTAAGAGTTTATGTTAACGAAGATGCTACTTGCATTGATCATATTGATATCAAATATGCTGATTTTGTTGGCTATTCCGGATTAATGACCATTTCTTATCAAGACTTAGGTGATTCTAAACCAGTCTTTGATATCGTAATTGATGAATAAGGAGGATGATTGACAATGAAAAAACATAATATTTTATTAATATCTTTATTCGGTGTTTTGGCTCTCGCTTCATGCGGAGGAACTACTTCCTCACAAGTAACTTCCAATACCTCTGCTCAAACATCCGTTTCTACTTCACAAGGCACTACTGCTGATGCTGAAATTGAACCATTTGCTGATGAAGTTTTAAAAACCAATATCGACAATCTCCGCAAAGGATTTAAGATGACTGGTAACGTCTTACAGGAACGTTATAATTCTTCAGTCGATAATCAAGGTAACTATATCCCAGTCGGTGAACCAATTGAAGAAAACCGCTATGTAACCGAAGTCGCTTTCAATAGCGAAACTGAGAAAGCTTTCTATAAATACTCTTATCGTACTGTCGAAGGTGTCACAATCCCAGCTGAAGGACCATATACCTATTTTGAAGATGAAAATGGATATGCTTATACTGAAGAGATTGATTATTCTAATACAATTATTAGAGATTATGATTCATCATTAGCAACAACCCAAGCCGGTTTAACTTTTGCTGATAATGGTTTCTATAACTTTGCGACAATCTTATTAGAAGATGATTTCACTAAAGATGAAAGTACAGTTGCTTTTACCCGTTATGATTTAAATATTGATAAAGCCGCTATTATTTCTAATAACTTGCTTTACTCTTTAAACTCTGGTGCTTACGCATTACCTGAAGAAGCCTATGTCCGTGTTGATAATGGTATCTTTACTTCTCTTAATATCGTTTTATCACCAATTCAATCACTCGATATCTATACCGGTCAAATCACAATGATTACTAACACTGTCACCTTCACTTTTAGCAATATTGGCGAAGAGACTATTACTCACCTTCAACCAAATGAAGCTACCGCTGATTCTGCTAAATTAGAGGCTGCTTTTAGCAAATTTGCTGATACTTCCTATAAGATGACCACTGTTGAAAATTATGAAAGTACTAATATTTATACAGGTGAAGTCGAACAATTAATCAACTATACTCAAGATTACTATTTCACCGGTGAAGAAATCTATATCCACGAAAGAGGCAGAAATGAAACATCAACAGTCTTAGATAAGGCTACTGACTATTATCTCGCACCTGCTTCTGAAGCTGATCCTTATCTCTATCCATATGGATATGATTCCGCAACAGGAAGCTGGGTCATTAATAGAGAAGGTTATTATGACGAAGATGGCAGTGTTAGATTTGCTAAAGGCTACTGCGGAACTTATCTCTATGAAGATTTACTTCCAACTATCGCTGGAGTTTCTGGTACCTTCTTCACTTACAATGCTGACGAAAATGCTTTCTATGCAAAAGACGGAATGATTAGTTATCTTTCTAACTGCTTCATCATCAATGAAAGACCGTTCAATAACGATGGTTTCAAGAATGCTGATACCTTAAAGATTTCTCTTGATGATGCAGGTAATATTTCACAAATTGATATCATCTATAACTATACTGATAGCTTTAATGGAATTATCTATGATGGAAATATCGTTGTTACCTATAGCGAATTAGGTAATGTAACCCTGGAAGGATTAACTGCTTAAGCATGAGAAAACAAATTATTGTCCTATCGCTTCTTGCAGCATCAGCTTTCATGGTTACTGCCTGCAATGGTACACCTTCATCAAGTTCATCTATTTCATCAAGTATTACTTCTCAAGTTTCTACCTTCTCCTATGATGTTAGTATCACTGGAGAAGGAATAGTAACCGCTTATAAAAACGGTGAAACAATCACTGAAGATAACTTTGCTAGTAAAGTACAAGTCGGTGATTCAATCACTCTTGTCGTCACTCCTTCAAAAGGTTATGAAACAACTTCGGTTTCTTTAAATGGTGAATATATTATCCGTTCAAACGGAACTTATACATTCACCGCGGTCGAGGGAAATAACAATATTTCTGTAGTTTTTTCACTTATAGAAACTAATTCTAAAGACTTTACCTTCTCAATTGAAAACGGACAAGCAATTATCACCGGTTATCAATGCTCAACCATTGAAATACCTTCACCTGTCGTTATTCCTGACACAGTTGTTTCTGAAGGTATTACATATAACGTCACCGGAATTGCTGATTACGCCTTCTCAAATCTAGAAGTAACTAGTTTAAAATTAGGAAAGAATATTTCTTCGGTAACTTCATTAGCTTTTGCTAATATGACATATTTCACAGAGTTTAAAGTCGATGAGGAAAATCAGACTTTCTTTGCTGAAGACGGTCTTCTCTATTCAAAAGATAACGAACTCGTCAGAGTCCCGTTAAACTATCAAAATAAAACTTTAACCATTAAAGAAGGGATTACTGCCTTAGCAGATTATTCTGTTTCTAATGTTTTATCAATAGAAAAAGTTGTTTTACCTTCTAGTTTAAAAACTATTGGAAATTATGCTTTCTATTATGATCAATGGTTAAGAGAATGCAATCTTCCATCTGGAGTTGAATCCATTGGAGAATTTGCATTTAGAAACTGCCAAGAATTAGAAACTATCGATTTAGGAACATCTTTAACATCTATTGGCGATGGAGCTTTCTATACCAGTGGAATTACTACAATAACTTTCCCGTCATCATTAAAAACTATTTCTGAATATTGTTTCTACTACTGCAAAAGTCTCAAATCAGTCACATTTAACGAGGGATTAGAGACGATTGAAGAACAAGCATTCATCTCAACACCGCTTGTCTCAGTAACCTTGCCAAATTCCCTACGTTATCTAAAAGGTCATGTCTTTGAAACCTGTTCATCATTAACTCAGGTAAAAATGAATGATGGATTATTAGAAATCGGCGATCTTTGCTTCTCGAGATCCTATTCTCTAACTTCAATTGAAATTCCGTCTTCTGTCACCACGATTGGTATTAATCCTTTCTCCGGCATCACCCGTTTAGGGTATGAAGATGGTTCCTTCACCATCAGAGGTGAAAGCCAATATTTTGAAATTATCGACGGAGTACTTTTCTCTAAAGGAGACAATAGATCTTTAATTTGTTATCCAATTGGCAAAATTGAAGAAGAATATGTTATCCCTGACGGAGTTACAACTTTAGCCCAAGATGCTTTCATCTATCAACGTTCTGTGGCGACTGTAACTATCCCTGTTTCCGTCGCTGACATCAACGAAGCTTTTGTTTCAATGTATACCGATGTAACCGATGGTCAAAGACATACTTTATCAATTGTCTATCTCGGAACTTCCGCGCAATTTAGACAAATTAACTTCCACGGCAGCAACGGAGAATGGCATTTGGGAACAACGCTTACTAATGGCTCAGTTACTTGCTCAGATGGATCAATAATCGTCGCTTAACAATTAAAACTGTCAGCTTAATCTGGCAGTTTTTTTGTTGCAAAAATTAAAAAACCTATAATGCTCAGCACTATAGGAAATTATTTCAATGGTCGAAATGATGGGATTCGAACCCATGGTCTCTTGGTCCCGAACCAAGCGCTTTACCAAGCTAAGCTACATTTCGATTTTTTTGGTGGAAGTGAGGAGACTTGAACTCCCAAGCCGTTAGGCATTGGCTTCTGAGACCAACGCGTCTACCAGTTGCGCCACACTTCCGTCACTACATTATTAAAGACTTTTTTTGATTTTTTTTCAAGAAAAACAGGCCCTTTTAAATAAAAGGACCTGCTATGCTGAAGATTAAAATTTATTTATTTGTTTAACAAAGAATTATCCCGAATGACTTTGTCTTTAAGATATTCTGGAACTTGTTCGTAACATTCAAAGCTTCTAGTAAAGAATCCTGATCCTTGGGTTAACGCTCTTAACGAAGAAGCGTAATCTAAGATTTCAGCTTCTGGAACTAAAGCGATAATTTCTTGTCTACCACCTTCATCTTCTTCAAAAGATTGCACGCGGCCGCGACGCGAAGTTAAATCGCTTAAAACATTTCCAATAAATTCTTGATTAACCGAAACTCTTACCCGAATAATTGGTTCCAAAATAATTGGATGACATTTTTCATAGGCGTTTTTGAAAGCTAAAATCGCTGCCATCTTAAAGGCTAATTCATTAGAATCGACATCGTGATATTTTCCGTCTAATAATGTCGCTTTGACATTAATAACTGGGAATCCTGCTAATAATCCTTGCTGAAGGGCTTCATAGAAACCTTTTTCAACAGCCGGGAAATATTGTTTAGGAACCGCGCCACCGAATACTTCTTCAGCAAAAGCTGTACCTTCATAAGGTTCAAACCGCATCTTGACGACTCCGTAGAAGCCTGAACCTCCGCTTTGCTTAATATATCGCCCATCGCCTTCAGCTGCTTTAAGAATGCTTTCGCGGTAGACAATCTTTACATCAGCGTCGCTAACAGAAATCTTATATGTCGATTTAATTTTTCCTAAAAGATAATCGATATGACTATTGGATAATCCGCCTAAAAGAAGTTGATGAGTTTCAACATTTCTCCTGATATCTAAAGCTGGATCTTCAACTTTTAAGAAATCGAGAGCTTTCATCAATTTATTTTCATCATCTTTATCTTTAGTGACTAAAGCCCGGTAGTAAACGGCGGTCGGAAGTTTAATAGTATCAAAGATTACCATGCGCTTATCATCGCATAAAGTCATTCCGTTCCTAAGCTCATCAATTCTACCTAAAGCGACGATATCCCCAGCTCCGGCTTCATCAATATTGACTTTATTTTTGCCTGATAAGCGATACATTGAAGTGATCTTGACTTTTTTACCTAAATTAGAAATCATCACTTCATCACCGACTTTTAACTTACCAGAAGTAATTTTAATATATGAAAGATATCCCGAGAATTGATCATAAGTGACTTTAAAGACATACGCGGAAAAATAATCATCTAAAACGGTAGGTATTTCGACAGTTTTTCCCGCATCATCTTTAGCTAAATACGGCTTAAGATCATTTGGACGCGGCAAATAATCAATCGCCATAGATAACAACGTATGGATACCGATATTCTTCAACGCGCATCCGACTAAAACTGGCATCAACTCTCCGTTAAGAACGCCAGTTCGCAAACCACGAGAAATCTCTTCATGGGTTAACGGCTCATCAGAGAAAAACTTTTCTAATAGTTCTTCATCAGTCGTGGCCACGGCTTCACAGATTGTATTATGGAGTTCAAAAACCTTTAACTTCTTATCTTCATAAATTTCTGCATCGACACATTCTTTTCCATTATAAATTCGCGCTTTCAGTTCGACTACATTAACAAATCCATCAAATTTATTCTCATGTCCAAGCGGATAAGAGAAAGGAACAGCTTCTTTTCCTAATTTTTCTCTAATGTCGGCTAATACTTTTTCAAAATCGACATCGCTCTTATCCATTTTATTAACATAGATAATCGTCGGAATATTTCTTTTCTTCAGCATTTGATAATGACGGATTGTTCCAACTTGAACTGAAGATGAGGCATCAATAACTAAAATTGCCCCCTTAACCATTTTAATTGAAGAGATAGCCTCAGTAACGAAATCATCATTACCAGGAACATCGAGCAAATTAATCTCAGTTCCTTGATATGAGAAAGAAATAACCGCTGTAGAAACCGAAGATAGTCTTTTCATTTCCTCCGGCAAGAAATCCGATAAAGTATTCTTTTTTTCAATAGAACCTTTTTCGCCTAATTCGTTAGCGATTTGATACATCGCTTCCACTAACGAGGTCTTGCCGGAGCCCTGATGGCCCAAAACGACAATATTTCTGATTTTTTCGGGATTAACAATCATATTAAACTCCTTCTAATAAATTATGCATGTAACCGCTTACTTGTAACTATATTGTAACATGTTTTTTAATAATTAAAAGAAAGAAATTTTTATCTTATCTCCATTGCTCTATCAATTTTTCTAAACTAATGATATTATAAATGCTATAGAGGATATACGAAATGGAAAGAAAACTTAAGATTTTATCATATCTTACCTTAATTTTCACAGCGCTGGTCGGTTTAGGGGAAATACTCACTTATGTCATACTCGATGATATCGATTTGGCCTCAATTATGATTTTTGCTTTAGTTGTTTCTTTCACTTTCAGCCTTCTATTTTTCTTCCATAAAAATCCTTATTTTATCATTGGAACAATTTTACCTTATTTAATATTATCTATTATCTATCTCAGCATTGGATATGGTCATAAAGCTCATTGGATCTTCTATATCTATGACGTGGTAATTGCTATTCTCTTAATAATTCTCGCTATTGGATTAGTGTTTTATTATCAAGATAAAAAGAAACATAATTAAAAATACCGCCTCGAGGCGGTATTATTTTTTATAAAGACTTAACGTGAATTGTTCCTTCTTTAGCTAAGGAAACAAGCATAACATTTTCTTTTCCGAAATGCTTTTCTAAAACTGGAACATCGGTAGGTATTTTATCATTGCTAATTACCATCAGCATTGTCCCAGCAAATCCACCTCCATGAACGCGGATATAAGCTTGATTATCAAGCTCTCTAGTATAGCGAAGAGCTGAAGGAAGCTTCTCATCTTCACTAGAGACATAGCAGTTTTGAAGTTGATAATAAGAAGATTTACCTGATGCATTCATCATTTCTAAGAAAGTGACAAAATCTTTTTCTTTTAAAGCATTATAAGCTTTTTCTACGCGTTTATTTTCTTCAAAATAATGCTTCGCGCGGAGGAATGCTCTTTCACTAGTCGCAGCAATAATTTCTTTTTCATGCTTATAGAACTCTTCTTCGTCAACTTCACGAAGAACCTTTTTATTAAAGAAATGGGAAACATCAGCCATTTCATCTTTTATTGCTGCATAGCAAGAAGTTAGCTTAGTATGATCATCTCCAGTATTAATTAAAATAAATTGATAACCTGGAATTTCTGTTTCTAAGTGGTTAATAAACGGATTGGTTGTATCTTTAAAATCGATATAATTAACTCCGCCTAAAGCAATACCTGATTGATCAAGTAATCCGCATGGCTTATTAAAGTAAACTGATTCAGCAAATTGACCGATAGTAGCTAAGATAAACGGAGCAATTTTATCATCATTATAGTAATAAGAAATGATTTTAGCGACTAAGACTTCAAAGGCTGCCGAAGAAGAAACGCCAGCACCTTTAAAAATTGTTGAATCGCAATAGCAGAGGAATCCATCGACATTATATCCAAGATCCTTCATCTTCTTAACCGTACCTTTGATTAAGGCTAAAGATGTTCCGTCTTCTTTTGGATCATATTCAACTTCATCAAGCTTAACATGCATTTCTTTATAACCTTCTGAAATGAAGATAATTTCAGATGGATTTTTCTTAGTAACCGCGAGAATATTGACGTTAACTGACGAGACGAGAACCTTGCCGTTATTATGGTCGGTATGATTGCCTAATAATTCAATTCTGCCAGGAGAAGAAAATACATCCGTAGCAGCAACTGAAAATCTCTCTTTAAATTTACGTTGTAATTTTTCTAATCTTTCTTCCATTTTATTCACCTACTTTTTTCATGAATCTATCGATTCCGGCTCTGCCGTTTTCATCATCTTTGAAGACCGCAGTATTCATTAAAATATTTCTGCAAGTCTCTGCTAAATATTCATCAATATATTCTTTAGCTTCAACAGTTGATAACTTTTTCTGAGCCTTAGCTCTTAATTCTTTAACCATCTCTGCATGCTTAACTAAATCCGGATATTTTTCTAAGAAACTTTCTAAGCTATTATCAGAAGTTAAAACTTCTTCAACATAGCCCATTTCTCTTTTTAAACGCGGAGGTAAAATAAATAATCCCATTGCTTCAATTAAGCCGATACCTTCTTGTTTGATATGGAAATATTCTGGATGAGCGTGGAAAATGCCATCAGGATATTTTTCGGAAGTTCTGTTATTTCTTAAAATTAAATTTAATTGATACAAATCACCAATTTTCCGAGCAATCGGAGTGATTGTTGAATGACGTGTTTCTCCGCTATGAGATAAAATATCGCAAGTTTCGTCATCATAATCTTTCCAAGTATCAAAGATTTTGCTTGCCGCCTGGACAACTTTATCAAGATTTTCACTTTCAATTCTAATGACTGTGTTATACCAGTTTAATAAAGAAATCTTGATATCTTTATCTTTGTAATAAACTTTTCTATCTTTTGAATAGAAAACCGGTAATAGATGAAGTCCACCTTGGTAATGCTCATGGTTTAAAATTGAGCCTCCGACAATAGGTAAATCAGCATTACTGCCAACAAAGAAAGTCGGATAAAGATTAACAAACTCTAATAATTTTTTAAAGGTATCGTGATTGATGACCATATTATGATGCGAATAATTAATAACAATCGCGTGATGATCAAAATAAGCGTAAGGTGAATATTGAAGGAACCATTTTTCATTATTTAAAGTCATTGGAACAATTCTGATATTTCCTCTTGCTGGATGATCACTTCTACCGCTGTAGCCAAGATTCTCTAAGCAAAGCAAACACTTAGGATATTTCTCTTTAACTTCCTTAGTCAATAATTTCGCGATATCTGAATTCTTCTTTTCCGGTTTCGATAAATTAATTGTGACTTCAACAAAGTTATCGCCAAAATCTTTTTTAAAATAAATATTTTTATCAATCGCGGTTTTTTGAATATAGTTGTTAGCTATTTCTAAATTGAAAAGATAATCAAGCCCTTTGCCATGTTCTTCCTTCTCTAAGCGATTAACCTTATCAGCAACAAAACTTGGCATCGGTGTCAACAAACCTAAGATTTCAACATTGAGAAGAGGTGAAACTTCGCCGTCACGAGTTTTAATAGCTTCGTTAAGATCTTCAATTAAACTATCAGCGACAGTTAAAGAGCTTATTTTATCTTCATCAATCTTTCCCATAAATGGCTCAGAGCAATTAAGTCTATGCAATAAAAGATTTCTCAAATAGACTTCATCTAAATCATTAAGATCTAAATGCTTTCTTCCGTAAAATAATAACTCTTCAATTACTTCATTCACTTCTTTCATTTTCTTTTTCTCCTTTCAAAGCAAATTCACTTGGTGAACAATGATAATATTTTCTAAATTGCGATGAGAAATGTAACTGATTAGGATATCCGACCTCTTCAGCGACTTCTTTGATTTTATAACGATTAGTCCGCAATAAAATTCCGGCTTTCTCCATTCGAGTTTTTGTTAGATATTCCTTTGGGGAAATTCCGGCTACCTTTTTAAAAATATTTGCTAGATAGTTAACGTTTACCCCGAGAGAAGAAGCGATATCACTGACAGAGATTTGAACTTTATAATTATTTTTGATAAATTCCATCGCCATATAAGTATGTTGAGCTATCGTCGATATTTTCTTTTCTCTGCCGAGATGATTAATCATTTCTTGGATTAGAATATAAGTATATCCAAGCGATGTTAAATCGGAAAATCCGCGTTCATATCCATGCGATTCAATTCTTTCAAAAATTGTTTTAAATGTGAGATTTTTATCATCATTAAAAATCGGCTGATTAATACTTAGAGAACAAATCTTTAAATATTCTTCAACATTAGCTCCGCTAAAACCTACCCAGAGATAAGTCCAAGGATTGCTGCTAGCGGGATAATAACGCGCCTCAGTTAAAGGAGGTATCATAAAAATTTGGCCTTTGCTTAATTCATATTTATGATTATTTAATTCCAGCACGCCTTTCCCGGCGATAACATAATGAAATAAATAATAATCGCGGGGATGAAAAAACACTCCCTTTAAAGGAATGCATTTTTCCTTACCAGAATCAACTAAACTAAGTTCTAGGTAATTTTTCGCGTTTTCAATAAATCTCATGTCCTTGCCTCAGTTTCATTATGCAAGAAAAAAGTATCACATTCAAGGAAGCAAGAAATGTGATACTGAGATTTTTACATATTTTCTAAATTTTTAATGGCTTTTATAATATCTTCTTCAGCTAATGAAGCAAATTTTCTTAATTCTTCAACTGAACCGCATGGAAGATTAAGCGAATCTTTTATCGACATAGCTATATAATGGTTATGAGCTTTCTTTTCAATTAAATAATCGCCGATATGCATACCTAAAGAGCCAGATTTCGCACAATTTTCATATACTAATAATGGTTTTCCACTGGCAATAATTTCATCGACTTTATCTCGATCAAACGGATGAATTTTACGCATGTTAATCAAGGTGTAATCAAGATTATTTTTATCCATAAGTTCTTGAATATAATTAACATTTTCTCCATAGGTTATTATATATCCGTTTCTTCCTTCGACGACTGTCTCGGTCATATTTGTTAAATCAACCTTATGGTTAGTTAAAACTGTTTTACCTTTGTTATAACGGATAACAATAGGGTTTTGTCTAGTATATGAATAATTAATCAAAGCGTTTAATTCATCGCCGTTACGCGGCTGATAAATTTCAACATTCGGCATCGCGCTGAACATCGATATATCATAAATTCCTTGATGAGTTTCCCCGTCACCTGGAACAATATCCGCGCGGTCGATTAACATAAGAACCGGAATATTGCTTCTTGCGATATCATTAAGTAAATAATCATATGCTCTTTGAGCAAAGGTAGAATAAAGCATTAAAATGCATTTGCTGCCTTCTTTAACCATGCTTGAAGCAACCACCGCGGCTAATTCTTCGGCGATTCCAACGTCAAGCAAAGAAGAAGGATAAGCTTTTTCAAACTCCTCTAACTCACTTCCTCTAATCATCGCTGGAGTAATAACATAAAATTCTTTTTCTTTACGCATATTTAAAAGAGTTTCCGCGGCAGCTTTAGAGAAAGTCATCGCATTAGAAACATGTACTCCTTCTTTCAAATCAAATGGCCCAACACCGTGATAGATACCGATTTTATCATCCTCAGCGAATTTGTAACCTTTACCCTTTTTGGTTACAAAATGGATAACACATGGCTTATTTAACATTTTCGCGGCTCTTAACGATTTAATGCAGATAGCCAAATTATTTCCATCATATGGACCCATATAATCAAAGCCAAAGTCCTCAAACAGATTTTCTTGCAAAATAAAGCCTTTTAAAGATTTTTTCAATCTATGAAAAAGATTTCTAACAAAAGTTGGGGTATGTCTAGCAAAAAAGTTATTAACTTTTTGATAGGCTTTTGAAGATCTTAAATGCGATAACGAACGCGATGCCGCTCCGACAGATGGAGAGATTGACATATTATTATCATTAAGAATAATAATTGGATTCAAACCTTTTAAATTACCCATATAATTTAAAGCTTCAAAAGAAACCCCGTTCATAATTGAGGCATTGCCGATTAAAGCGACAACTTTTTCTGAAGGATCTTTTCTCGCTAATAAAAATCCGCATTGAGCTGCTAAAGACGTTGAGGAATGTCCAGATTCCCAAACATCGTATTCCGATTCTTTATAATTAGCAAACCCTGATAAACCGCCAAATTTTCTTAATGTATCAAAATCTTTAGCCCGCCCAGTTAAAATTTTATGAGTATAAGCTTGATGGGAAACATCAAAAATAAACTTATCTTTTTTGCAGTCAAAAATATAATGCATCGCCACAATCAGTTCAACAGTTCCGAGATTGCTAGAGAGATGCCCACCATTTTTACTAACTTTTTCTAAGATAAAAGTTCTGATTTCTTTAACCAGTTCTTCTAATTCTGCAGGGGTGAGGTTTTTAATAAACGACGGGTCATTAATTTGTTCAAGATTAATCTTTTCCATTTTCATCACTCGTGATATATCTTACCTTCATAGCCTTTCTTTTTCAAAGAAATAACAAATTTGTCTAATATTTTTTTGACTGCATTATTGATACGCGGATATTTTTCCAAATACTTGATAAGAGATGGAGAAATAGTGTAATAACATCTTATAAAAATACGTCCAAAAAAATGCTTATTTAAACATTCATCGCGGTACCGCCTTAAAACATTAACTTCATTTTTCGAATATCCATGATAAACGCAGGTCGCGACATAACAGCCACTTGCAATTTCCTTTATCTCATATCCTTCTGACTTTAAAATATCGGAAAGAGAATTATCGCTTAAAACAATTTCATCGACGCGTTCTTCATCAAGAGGGTAATAAAAGACATAACGATATGTATTATCTTTTTTATTATGGAAGCATTCAACTGTCTTTTTTATTAATTTACTATATAAGAAATGCGTTAACTTACCATTTTCGCTAACGGCAATAAATTCTTTGCTAAAAAGAAAAGTATTATTATCAATAATTCTTGTTTGATAATCTTCTACTAAACCATCAATAGTACTTTGAGGTAATTCTAATTTTTTGAGCATCTCTGGATCTGTTAATAACGATGTTGAAAGATGAGTTAATGCTGTAAGGTAAACTTCTTTTAACTCATGAGGCAGATTCTTTTTCATAACAGAAAATAAATATGCAAAATTCTCCGCTTTATATTTCTCAAAGCCCTTGATAAAAGTATCGATGATAAGTTTCTTCAAATCAGCCGTTTTTGCATTTTCATAAGCTGCTAAATAGCATCTAATACCTTCCTCAACTGAATAATTGTCCGCGGCAAAAAATCCTTTTAAAAGCAATCCTTCAGCAGATAAAGCATCTCTTTTTAAAATATCTTCAGAATAAAAACCGCATTTTTCTGGATTATTTTCTTTCAATGCTTGAAGACCTAGAACTTTTAAATTGCTCATATCGCCTTCGTAAGAAACCGTATCAACAGAAACATTATTAAGGAGATATTCTTGGTAAGCAGCCTTTCCTTCACGAGGTAAAAATGGCACACCGCAAAAACGGCAATTAACCATGAATTCTTTATCATCAATTTCAATTATTTTCCCGCAATTTGGGCATTTACACTTACAAACCGCCATTTTTTACACCTCCAAAATAATTCAAAACCAACATAGAGATTGCATTTATCTCTCGCTAAATATTATTATAAGCGTAACATGCCCATTATAAACAGATATTTTTTAATATTAATATCTGTGTTATAATCAAATGCGGAGGTATTTATGAAAAAAAATATAAATATACATAATGCAAAGATTGCTTTATCAACGGATTCTTCTTGCACTATTAGTAAAGAATTAGCTAAAAAGCTCAATATTAATGTTTTTCCGTTAAATGTTATTGTTGATGGGGAAGAATATCTCGACGGAATCTCGATTAATCAAGACCAGCTTTGCGAATATATGCGCGGAGGAAAAGTAATTAAAACTTCAACACCTCCTCCAGCGATGATTGTTGAATATTTTAAAGACTTATTTGATAAAGGCTTTGATTATGTTATACATTTTACAATCTCAAGTAAACTTTCATCAATGTTCTCATTATTCACCAATATTTCACATGACTCCTTTGATGATAAAGTTATCGTTATTGATTCTTATTCTGTTTGTTCTTTGATGCTCTCTCATGTACTTTATGCTCATGAAAGACTTAATGAAGGCATCGATATCGATGTTATCGTCGAAGAAATCAAAAATCGATTAAATGACAACTATGTCCGGTTTATTCCAGAAAATCTCACAGCTTTAAAAAATGGAGGTAGAATCTCCCCAGCTATTGCAGCATTAGGTAATTTAATCGGTTTAAAACCAGTTCTTTCCTTATTTGAAGGTGGACTTGGTAAAGATAGCATGACTAGAAACACTAAAAAATCTATGAAAGAAATCATCGATTTTGCAGTTAAAAACTATCCTCTTGAAAAATACGATTATACTATTGTCTCGTTTGACGGCAATGACGCATTGCTTTCTTCTATTAAAGATTCGATTAAAGAAGATACTAAAGGATTGGAAGTTAAAGTCTTACCTATCGCTATTAACGTCTGCGCTCATGCCGGTCCAGGTACAATAGGATTTATCGTTTCACCAAGAATTCTCAATCATTCACTTAATGAATATCTATAAGAGCCTCGTGCTCTTTTTTTATTTGTTCAACACGTCTTTTTAATAATCTCGGTATTCTAATAAAGATAACCGTCATCGTCACAGTTCCTGCGACTAAATCAGCGATACCTTCACTATAAAAGACTCCTTGAACACCGAAGAAATATGACAAGATAAAGCAAAGAGGTATTAATAAAATAACTTTTCTAAAAAGCGCTAAGAAAATTGATACTTTGGCTTCATTTAAGGCGATATTAACATTTTGCAATGTCATCTGAGCAAAGAACATAATTGTTCCCATCAAGAAAATCGGAGTATATTTAACAACTAAGGAAGCGACAATATAGCTGCAATTGAATATATATGTGTAAATCACTGGATAAAGCAATGATAGTAGCCAAGTTATAAACGCGAAAATAAAGGCAATAATAACAATATATTTTAGTCCTTTTTTTATTCTGTCAACTTGCCCTGATCCATAGTTATAAGAAATAAATGGCTGAATTCCGTACCCTAATCCATTTAAAGGTAAAGATATAATCTGCAAAGCGGATAGCATAACTGTCATTGCCGCGGTGTAATTTTCATCGCCTAAGGAATACATCTTCAAATTAACATTAAAAACAATTTGGATTGCGGCTTCGGTAACCTGCATGATAAAAGGTGATAATCCGAGCAATAAGATTTTAGAAACGTAAGACCATTTTAATTTTAAATAATGGACATCGAATTTAAATAACGCACCTTTACTAAAGAAAAAGCAAATAATAAAAACAAATGAAGCGGCTTGTGAAATCACCGTTGCTAAAGCTGCTCCATCGACTTTCATATCAAAAACAAAGATGAAAAGCGGGTCGAGAGCGATATTTAATAACGCACCTAAAGCAACGCTAATCATTGCAATTAAAGCCTTTCCTTGCGCGGTAATAAACGGATTAAGACCTAAAGATAATAAAACGAAAACCGATCCTAAAGAATATATTTTTAAATAATTAACAGCATAGACATAAGAAGCATCCGGGCAGCCGAACAAATTAATTATATCTCCAGCAAATATAAACGTTATAACTGCAATTAAAACTCCAAAAATCAGCAATAAAACTGCAGAATTATTAAAAATATAATCGGCTTCCTGTTTTTTATTTTCGCCGTATTTAATAGTTGCTAAAGGCGATCCACCATAACCGACGAGATTAGCAAAGGCGGCGATTATTGAAGTAATTGGTAAAACAACGCCTAAAGCGCTTAAAGACTGCATTTCAATTCCGGCGATATTACTAACATAAATGCGGTCGACAAGATTGTATAAAAAGTTAATAATCTGAGCAATTACCGCGGGAACGCATAATTTGATAATTAACTGAATAATGTTATCTTTTCCTAAATCTAGACTTCTTCTTTTGACCATAACAAAGAATATTATAATTAGATAAAATCTAAAGTTAAATAAATCTTATAAAACATCAAAAGTAATATTTTTCTATTTTCTCTGATGAACATCAAATCTATTATAAATTGATTGAAGGCCTAGATTCTAGTCATAAAATAATCGGTAATGATGAGGCAGCTTCGATAGAATTAGCAAAGAAATATGAAGTAATTGTTGCAAACAATAATTTAAAATTAATAACGTAATAAAAAGGCAATTATATTTAAAATCAAATGATTAATAAAAAATAGGAAAAAATATATTTTCAGCATATCTAAAAAATAAAGTTTAATTTGTTTATCAAATTTATATTTTTAAATGACCTTAATGCAAATTTTTACCTATAAAGGCATTTTTTTGCATTAAATGCCAATAACTTAATAAAATCCTATAAAAAAGCCTATAACCGATATGGCTATAGGCGCTTTTTCTAAATGGCGTCCACGAGAGGATTTGAACCTCCGGCCTACCGCTTAGGAGGCGGTCGCTCTATCCACTGAGCTACGTGGACAAAAATGGGCTTATCTGCCTTCGCCCATTAATTGTTTTTCAACTTCGTCTCTTCTCTTTTCGCCATATAAGAAAGCGATGATTTCTAATCCAAACGGAATAGAATAATACATCGATTTAGCAGTTACGAACTTATCATCGCGGTAGACACCTAAATCCCGACGGTATGTTCCCGCTGCCGCGTAGGTTTCAAATCCTGGATGGCAAGTAAACTGACGATTAGCAAAATATCCTTTACGGCTCAATAAATGCGGAGCTGCGCAGATGGTCGCGACAAGTTTTCCTTTAGCTAAGAATTCATCAATTAATCTCTCAACGCGAACATCTTTATTTAAAATTGTAAATGAGGCTTTTCCGCCTGGAATAATTAAATAGTCATAGTCGCTTTCTTTAACATCATCGATGCTAATATCCGCTTTAATATGTACTTTACATTGGCTAAGAACATCTAGTGAACTCATAACTGAAGCTCTCGTGATTTGTTCACCAGCTCTAATTAAAACATCTGTAGAAGATAAGGCTTCTGTATCTTCAAAACTATCGCCTAAAATAATTAAACCCTTCATTTTTATTACTCCTTATCTAGCAATTCTTTAATGGTCTTACTAACCATTTGAGGATTGGCTTTGCCTTTTGAAGCTTTCATAACTTGTCCAACTAAGAATCCTAAAGCTCTGTCTTTTCCGTTTTTATAATCAATAATCGACTGAGGATTATTCTTCATCGCCGTTTGACATAATGTAAGAATTTCATCTTGGTTAGAATTTTGCTTTAATCCTAACTTTTCTTGAAGTATTAATGGATCTTCATCATTTTTAACCATTTCTTCAAAGATTTTTCTGCCTTGAGGATAGGAAACATCACCTTTTTCAATAATCTTCATTAAAGATACTAAGTGATCCGGTGAAACATTAAACTCTTTAATCGTTAAATTATTCTTCTTTAAGTAAGAAGCGACATCACCCGTTAAAAAGTTCCATAATCCTTTAATCGACGCGCCTTTATCAAGAGTCTTATCAAAATACATCGTCATATCGTAGGAATCGAGAATTTGTAAAGCTTCCTCTTTACCTAATCCCATCTTAGTATATCTAGCTAATTTTTCATCAGCGAGTTCCGGGCAAGAGGCAATTGCATCATTAATAAATTCATCGCTAAGATGAACCGGGACTAAGTTTGGCTCAGTGAAATATTTATAATCGACAGCATCGGTTTTCTTACGCATTAAAACTGTCTCTTTTTTCGTTTCATCAAATCTTCTCGTCTCTTGTTCAACCTTTTGTCCGCTGAGAAGTAACTTTTCTTGACGGTGCATTTCAAAATCAATTGCCTTTTGAACGTTGGAAAGCGAATTGAGGTTTTTAATTTCTACTTTAGTACCAAAAACATCGCTGCCAGCTGGACGGAGAGAAATATTAACGTCGCAGCGGAGAGATCCTTCTTCCATCTTGCCGTCACTAACTAAAGAATAAATAACGATTTCTCTGATTTTAGCGACATATTTCATCGCTTCTTCACCATTCCTAATCTCTGGGCGAGAAACAATTTCAACTAACGGAGTGCCCGCGCGGTTATAGTCGAGAAGAGAATAAGAAGCTAAGTGTAATTGTTTACAAGTATCTTCCTCCATATGTAATCTTTCAATACTAATTCTCTTCACGCCGTGGCTAGTTTCAATTTCTACATAGCCATTTTTACCAATCGGACGTTTATCTTGAGTAATTTGATAACCCTTCGGTAAGTCAGCATAGAAATAATTTTTTCTATCGAAATACAAATCGTGATCGATTTCCATATGCAAAGCATTAACAACTCTTAATGCTTTGATAACCGCTTGTTTATTTAATCTCGGCATCGTACCAGGAAATGCCATATCTAATGGGGTAACTAAGGTATTAGGCAAAGCGCCAAATCGATTAGGCGAAGCGGAAAACATTTTACTTTTTGTTTTCATTTCAACGTGGATTTCAATTCCGATAACTGCTTCAAAATTCATATTACTTCACCACCTTTTCTACCGATAAATCTTTTAAGGATGTGATTTTTTCAAGCGCATAAGCTATTCTGAGAAGTTTTTTATCTTCATGAGCTTTCGCTGTTAAATTGCTATCAAATGGGAATTTATTATCTAAACCAATTGGTAAAGAAATCGATGGTAATCCGCCAAAGTTACCAATTGCTAAATGATTTTCAGCAACGAGATAAGTCGATGATAATTTATCTGAATATCCACCTTCAAATGGATTTCTAACCTTAGCTACGCAAGGCAAATAAATCGCATCATATGTTTCGAAAACTTCATTAATTTTTCTCACAATCATATGACGGGCTTTTTGAGCTCTTAAGAAAAGATACTTTTGATTATCTTTGAAAAGTGAATATGAACCGATGACAAATCTTCTTTTAATTAATTCAGAAAATCCAGCAGTACGCGCCTTCATCATCACTTCTTGATAAGTGTTTTCTCCTCCAATACGCGGACCGAATTTAATGCCGTCGAGATTCGCGTTATTTGAGGTGGCTTCTGCACAGGAAATAACCATGTATGTCGGATAAATAGCGTTAAGTAAATCTTCATCAAAGTCGATATAGTCAACTATTGCTCCAGCTTTTCTTAAGCCTTCAACAGTCTTATCAAAGGCATCAAGAATAACTTTTTCATGTACTGAATTGATAATTGGTTTTAAAACGGCAATTTTCATTCCTTCAATGCCTTTATCGATGTCTTCGGTATTATCTTCATTTGGCAAGAAAGATGAAGTTGAATCGTTATAATCTTTCCCTTGCAATAAATTTAAGCTATAAGCCGCATCGAGAACTGAACGGGTAAAAAATCCGACGTGATCAAGTGATGGAGCAAATGGGAATAATCCATAACGGGAAATTTTTCCCCAGGTCGGTTTATAGCCAACTAATCCAGCATATGAAGCTGGTTTTCTAATTGAGTCACCAGTATCAGAGCCTAAAGCAAATGGAACAATTCCTCCCGCGACCGCGGCAGCCGAGCCACAAGAAGAACCGCCAACCATATACTTATGTTCAGGATCATATGGGTTATAGGTTGTACCTAAATGTCCGGTTGTGCCGGTTCCGCCCATAGCTAATTCATCGAGGGTGGTTTTACCAATTAAAACAGCTTTTGCCTCTTTTAATTTTTTGATAACTGTCGCATCAAAAACTGGTACGTAATCTTTTAAGATATTACTAGATGCTGTAGTTAAAATATCTTTTGTTGAAAAATTATCTTTTGCAACATAAGGTATACCCCAGAAAAGATTATCTTTTTCCGGTTCAACTAAGGTTTTAGCAAATTCTAAAGCTTCTTTTTCTAAGATAGTTTCGAAAGCATTATTTGGGTCTTTTTTAGCCTTTTCAATAGCTTCAGTAGCCAACATTAAAGGTGTAACCTTCTTTTCGACTAATAAATTATGAAGTTCAACAATATTCTTATCTAAATAACTCATAAAACCACCTTTGGCAGACGGATTTGTCCGTCAACTACGTCTTTAGCATTTCTTAATACATCTTCGCGTGGAAGAGGCTCTTCCGGTTCATCTTCGCGGAGATAAGTAACTTCGCATGGAAAAGGGAAAGTCATCTCTTCTTCATCATCGATTCCTTGTATTTTACCAATCAAATCCATTTGCTTGGTCAAAACATCAAATTCATGAAGCAGAGTCTCATACTCCGTTTCCTTCATATCAAACATTAAATTGTTCGCGCATTTTTTTAGAAGCTCTAAAGTAATTTCCTGCATAATAGCCTCCTTAACTTTCTAACTTACTTATTTTAATATGTGTCGAGAGCAATGTCTTCTCTCCGAACGCTTTATTTTCAAATTTTACTTTTATAATCTTATCAGATACGACTTCGATAACTTTCCCTACCCCGTAATCAGCATGTTTTAGTAAATCACCAACGTTCCAAGATTTTACATTATTGCTGCCTTGAGGAATAATAATCGGTTTATTGATATTTACCTTACTGGCAGCTTTGTTTCCATAAGAACTATATGATTCGTTTTTATAGATATTTTTTCCGTTATAAGGAGTTTTAACTATTTTTTCTTTAACCTTTAATCCAGCTTCTTTTAAGAAAGGTGACGGGACTAAAGTTCGACCTTGAACATAAGAAAATCCGTTATTAAAAGAAACATAAAGATGCTTCTTCGCCCTGGTAAAGGCAACATAGGCAAGTCTTCTTTCTTCTTCCATAGCTTCTGCATTTTCGCTAACGGAACGGGCTGACGGGAAGACCCCGTCATTAAAGCCGAAGATAAATACTTCGTTAAACTCTAAGCCTTTCGCTGAATGGACCGTCATAAGAGAAACATAATTACCATCATTAATCTCTTCACCAGACGCTTGTAAAGAAGCATTTTCAACAAAATCAGCAAATGGAGAAGTTTGATTGTTATTAAAGAATAATTTAATGTTACCGATTAATTCTTTAACGTTATCAATTCTCTCATCTTTATCATCTTCTTTGCTAAACGAATCGTAAAAATGAATATCATCGATAAATTTTTTAATTACATCACCAAAATCTAATGGTGATGCAACTTTCAATTTTTCACTAGTCGCGTCGATAATATTTATCATCTTCTCCAGTTCAGCAAGTTTGCTTTTTGGTAACTCTAAGTTTGAAAGATTCTCTTTTAAGAAATAATAAATCGGCTGCGAGGCAGAATTAGCCCCCATCTTTATTTTATCAAGGCTCGTCGGACCAATGTTCCGCTTTGGAACATTGATAATTCGGTCAAAAGAAATATCGCTGCTCGGATTGATAAATAAATTAAAATAAGCTAATAAATCTTTAATTTCTTTTCTTGCAAAGAAGCGAATGCCTCCGAAAATTTGATAAGGGATTCGCATTAAATTAAGTTGCGATTCAAGTTCTCGAGAAAGATAGTTAGACCGATATAGAACTGCGATATTTTTGTATTCTTCACCTTTTCTCACAAGCTCATCAATCATCGAGGCAACATATGAAGACTCCTCTTCTCCATCATAAGCGTTGTAGACGGTGATATTATCACCTTCTCCGTTAACCGCGACTAAATCTTTTTTTATTCTGTTTTTATTATGAGAAATTAAAGCATTCGAGGCGTCAAGAATATTTTTTGTCGACCGATAATTATTTTTAAGAACTATTGTTTCTAAAGTGACATTTCTAAATTGATAAGAAAGATTTTTTTCTAAATCTAAGAGGATTTTATTATTCGCTCCGCGCCAGGTATAGATAGTTTGATCAGGATCACCAACAACATAAAGCGATGTTTCTTGATTCATTAATAAAGTTATTAAATGGAACTGCACATCATCAATATCTTGGAATTCATCAACTAAAATATGATGGTATTTTTTTGTTACTTCTTTTCTAATTCCGTTGACGTCATCTTCCAAAATTTTAATAGTTAACAAAATTAAATCATCAAAATCTAAGGAATTAGTCTTCTTTAAATAAGCATCGTAATCTGCAAAGCACTCCTTATAAAAATTTAGTTCATGATTAGGATAAACCTTATCTGCGATATCTTGGTATTCTAAACCTTCACCTTTCTTTGAAGAAATAAAATTCATCGCTTCTTTTATTCTTTCATCAGTCTTTGTTAATCCTTTGCTGACGAAAAGATTTTTCATAATCGTCTTTTGATCTTCTTCATCGATAATGGTGAAATTCTTCTGATAAATATCTAAAGCATCAATATAAATTCTCAAAAAACGCGCGCAAAAAGAATGGATTGTTGATAAAGTCATTCTCTCCGCGCCTGGAATCAGTTTTAAAACTCTTTCCTTAATCTCTTTCGCCGCTTTATTGGTGAATGTAATTCCTAAAATTTGACTTGGTAAAGCAATATTTTCACTAAGCAAAAAGCTAATGCGGTAAGTTAATACCCTAGTCTTTCCAGACCCTGCCCCGGCAATGACCGAAACATATTTTTTATCAGTTGTGACAGCCGTCAGCTGTTCGTGATTTAAATCATTAATAAAGTTCATGTTTATTCGCCTTAATGATTATATCATATATGGCAAAAAACACTTATGAAAATTGTGAGAAAAAATTATCATTCTCGCGAATAGCTTGATAACCGGCTAATTCCTCTTTAACCTCGCCATCAATAATTTTTAAAATATACGGAGCATAAGGAATATAAAGTTTTTCATTTTCTGATACACCGATATTACTTTCATTTTTTTCTGCAAATGAGCATTCTAAAAGATCAACAGAATAAATATTTTCTTTAATCAAAGCAGAAATTTCTTTTAAATATAAAACAATATTTCGGCAAGCTAAACAGCCATCAAGATAAAAAAAGATATAATACATTTCTTCATCGATTTGAAATATTTTATCAAAGGAAATTTTCTTTCTCTCAAACGATGAAGTTTCATTATTGCAAGCACAAAGTAAAAAGCATAAAAAAAAGATCAGAATTTTTTTCATATCTCCTCCTATAAAACTAATAGGGATTTTCTCTGATCTTTTAATAAATTTCTTTTATTTTTTCAAAGCTTACTTCGCTATTAACTAAGAATGTAATCTTACCTTGATGGTATTTTTGATAGGGGATGATTTCAAACGAACTCGGACAAGAAGAACTTGCTGAGCCACCTAAAGTCAAATAACCACCTAATTCTCGAATATAATCATTTTTATCCGCATTTAATAAACGTATATCATCCACAACAACATCATCTTTATTTATATCAGAAGAATAATATTTAGAAGTAGTAAAGACTTCATCACCGATACATAATGCTAAGGTACTATTGCTTTTATAAGCTTCTCCAAGAGAAGAAGTTATTTTGACGGCTAAATTATCAGGTAAAGATTCTCTATATGTTTCACAAGCCTCTTTTTCGCCAATTAAGATTAAATCATAATAGGCGGACGGCAAGAAAGAAACCTTGGATACCTTAATAACTAAATTAGGTGAAGATTGTTGATTTTGAATTTGTACTTTTTTTCTAACCCCGTTTTCCGGCAAAGAGAAAATTGTTATATCAAAATCATAAGGTACCACCTTTAACCCGGTAAATGGACCATTTAAATTTTCGTTCATTACTAAAGAAGAAAGAACGAGATAATTACCTTCATCTAAAGAAAATAAATCAATTCCTCCGTTAAGAATATTCTTTTTGCCGTCAAACGAATAATTTATATCCTGCAATGAAATAATCTCTTTATCAATATTATAAAGAGCTAAAGAAGAAAAAGATGTGTATTCTGGTAAAACAATCTTTTCTTGATTTAAATGAAGGTAATGGCCGTATAATCCATAATCATAAACCGGTAAAACATCATAGCCATTACCTTTCTTTTTTAAATAACGGTCATAAATCTCACGGCTTTGTTTTTCATCATAGCCGTTAAAAGAAATAAAACCACCTTCTTTCTTCAAATCAAAGAAAGAGGTGGTCACATCAACAATTAAAGCAACGCACAACAAAGAGATTAATCCGATAAGGATAATATTTAATAAACCTAATTTATTTTTTCTCTCTGCGTTCGGCATATTAATAATCTAAGTTTTTATAGGTTCTTGGGAAGGCTTCAACATCGCGGATATTTTCCATTCCGGAAATATACATTAAGAATCTTTCAAAACCGATACCGAAGCCCGCGTGCTTGCATCCTCCGTATCTTCTTAAGTCGAGATACCATTGATAATCTTCTAATTTCAAATTGGCTTTAATCATCTTTTCTTTGAGAATATCATAGTTTTCTTCTCTTTCAGAACCTCCGACGAGTTCACCAATACCTGGGACTAATAAATCGCAAGCTGCAACGGTCTTACCATCAGCATTTCTCTTCATGTAGAAAGATTTAATTTCTTCTGGATAATTAATTAAGAAAACCGGTCCTTTAACGACATGTTCGGTAATATATCTCTCGTGTTCGCTTTCTAAATCCTTGCCCCAGAAAATATTATTGTCTTCAAATTTTACTCCGTCAGAAATTGCTTTTTTCAAGATTTCAATTGCTTCGGTATATTCCATTTTTCTGAATGGAGAATTTAAAACATGATTTAATCTATCTAACAATGTTTTATCAATCATTGTATTGAAGAAATTCATTTCTTCAGGTGCATTCTCCATACAATATTTAATGCAGTATTTAACGCAGTCTTCAATTAAATCCATGTCATCGCCGAGATCAGCAAAAGCAATTTCTGGTTCAATCATCCAAAATTCTGCCGCGTGGGTTCTAGTATTCGACTTTTCACTTCTGAATGTTGGTCCAAAAGTATAAACATCTCTAAAGGCCATTGCAAAAGCTTCGACATGGATTTGACCAGATCCTGAAAGCAAAGTCTTCTTACCAAAATAATTATCGAGTTCATCCATCTTATTGCCGGTTACGACATGGAACATGTCATCACCTTCACAAGAAATACCGGTGAGCAACGGGGTGTGAACATAAACAAATCCTTGATCTTGAAAGAATTCATGGATAGCCATTGATAAAACACTTCTTAAGCGGAACACAGCATTAAAAGTATTTGTTCTTGGACGGAGATGCGCGATAGTTCTAAGATATTCAAAAGAGTGACGTTTCTTTTGAAGAGGATAAGTATTATCGCAATCACCGATTAAAGTGAATTCTTCAAGATGAATTTCAAAAGGTTGTTTAGCTTCTGGAGTTAAGACAAATTTGCCTTTAACTGAAACTGAACATCCAGTGAGATGACGAGCTACATCATCAAAATTAGCTAAGGTTTTATCGTAAACGATTTGAGCATTTTTAAAATAAGTACCATCATTTAGTTCGATAAAGCCGATTGATCCATTATTGCGATTAGTTCTAATCCATCCTTCAAGACCTACCTCATCGATAGAATCTTTTAAGATAGCATCGCCATAATAGGATGCTTCATATAATTCTCTGACAGTCTTAAATTCGTACATATATTTTATTCCTGACCTTTCCGGTAGATAAATTATAGCAAAATAGATTTATTTTAGCATTATTTTTACTAAGAAATATCTTCCTATCCCTATTTAATTTATAGGGGATGTATATGAAATTATTATTACTTTTTAGTATATTAGCTTCCAATAATTCCTCACCGATGATAATTGGACCAACTTATTTGCAATATTACCTTGGTGAAGAGGTTACTTCTGAAAGAATACTCGCAAATTTTGTTATTTTTGACGAAGATACACCTTTTGAAGATTTAGTAATAACTATCGATAAAAGCATTGATACTAAAGTTTTATCTAAGCAAGAGATTGTAATAGAAGCTAGTGACGGCATAAGCGTAAGTTCATATCAAGTGACTGTTGAAATTATTAATCCTTATAAAGTAATTATAAACGGACCAACATTTATCTACGCTTCACCTAGTAAAATTTTAAAAGAAGAAGAGATTCTCAATAATTTCACAGTTTTTGATAATTATTTAAGTAAACCAAAACTGCAGTTAAATGCTACACAATACTACGAATCCCCTAGCGATGAAGGATATTATCAATGCCAAGTAATCTATCAAGATGAATATCGCTTAATTGAAAAACCATTTATTATTCAAGTTATAGATAATAGAAGAGAAGTTCCACATATCGATAACTTTACATTGACTTTAGCCCCTTCACAATTAATTTCTCCTTACGAGCTTTATAATTTTTTAATTCAAAATAATTATCTTCAAGCTTTGCCATATAAATCGTTAACTATTAACAGTTCATTTGATAATACCAAAATTGGTAAATATCCTATGAATATTATTTTTGAAACTTTAGATTATCATTATCGACCAACTGAAATTAATTTTACTTTAGAAATTAAAGAGCAACAAAAAGAAAAATATACTCTTCTCGACAAAATAAAAGAAGCCATTTCTGACTTCTTTAAGAAACTGTGGAAACTTATTTGTCGGTAGAACCGAATCCGCCATCGCGTAAAGCTTCTACTTCATCATCTTCAGTAATGCCGAAGCGGAAGAAGATGCCTTGTGCAAAACCTTCACCTTCTTTAATCTTAATATGAAGGTTCTCATTAGTATCATTAGTCAATTTTACATATATGTGGCCTTCGTTAGATGAGCCATGGTAATCAGCATCAATAACGCCGATGGTATTATTTAATTGAAGACGATACTTAAACCCCAACCCAGAACGCGGAAACACAAGTAATACCACGCCTTCCTTCATCGTGCAACGGATGCCGGTTGGAACTTTAACTGTTTCATGCGGAGCTAATTCAATATCAAATGGTGCAAAGAAATCATATCCTGCCGAGCCAACTGTTGCTCTTTTTGGAAGTTTGATATGACTATAAATTAAATCAATATTACTCAAACTTAATTCTGGAAAAGAATTAAGATAATCCTTTTCAAATTGTTTTAAAGAAACTTTTTCAAATTTTGCAACTTTTTCCATAATTATTCTCCTAAATTATCTAATTACTACTTTACCTTTACAAGGAATGACTTCATCGCCGGTTATAACATCGTTAACGCTATCGACAGTAATGATTCCTGAACGCGGATTTTTAATTGATTCAATACTTCCGATAATATCAGCGTTGACATCCGAATATTCAAATGCTAAATCACATCCCTCCATCGTACAGTTGACCAAAGTTAAATTTTTGCAATCAACTAATGGTTGATGAGATATGATTTTGCAGTTAATAAAGGTCAATCCATCACTATACCAGCCAAGATATTCACCCTTGACAACGCAGTCTTTAATAAGCACATTATGGCTATGCCAAAAGGCATCTTTCGTATCGAGAACGCAGTTAGTAACCTTAACATTTGCCATATATTGCAAAGTATATTTTCCAGTTAATTTTACATTGTCAATTGTAACGTTTTCCGATTCAAACAGAGCATATTCACTATCAATCGTGCAATTAGCAATATTGACATCATGGCACTTCCAACCAAATTCATCAGAAATAATATTGCTATTTCTAATAGAAATCTTACTAGTTTCCCGTAAACACTTGATACCTTGAATATCACAGTTATCAATGACAACACTATCGCCATACCATAAAGGTGCTCTTGCTTTATCATCCATTGTGACATGGTTAATCTGCAACTGCTGAGCATGCCAAAGAGGATAACGAAGCGAAAATTTACAATCTCTAACCGAAACATTACGTGAATCTTTTAAAACTGACTCTCCGTCCTTTTCTCCGGCAAATGTGCAATTAACAACATCGGCATTAGACAAAAAATAAAGAGATCTCTCCTCTTCATATGTTTGATTCTCAATTACTCTTCTAGTACTTTTAGCCATAATAACTCCTACATAGATTATATATTAAATATTGCTTTTGATAAATGCAATTAATGTTTTTTGTTTTGAAAGTCTTTGCTTTTGTCTATAATAAATTTAGAGGTATGTATGCATCAGGAAAGTCGTTTATTTTTCAAAAAAATCTTTATAAAACTTTTATTAATGTGTATTAGTTTATCAGGTGTTTTGCTCTCAATTATGGAAACACCAATAAATCTTGATAATCTCTTCTTTTTTACTATCCAATCAAATATTTTAGTTTTCTTAACCGCGGCGGTCTGTTTAATATTAGATACCTACTCATATATTACATTAAGAAAATTTAATAATAGTAAACTATACCATCTTAAATATTTAGTTGTTATTAATATTACGGTGACATTCTTTGTGTTCTCATGTTTTATTGCTCCATTTTATCCAGTTGAAATGCTATTTACCTATAAAAATTTATCTGTTCATCTATTTTCACCTTTAATCGCTTTATTCGATTTCTATTATTTTGACTACAATTTTAATATTCAAAAGAAATCTTATCTTTTAGGTGCTATTTATCCATTAATATATGCGATTGTAATTTTATCGTTATCTACAAACGGAAAAACTTATAATGGTCAAGCTGTCCCATATCCATTCCTTGATTATACATATTTAAGCTGGTTTGATATCAGCGTCTCTAATCACCATTTCGGTGTATTTTATATCATGATATTCGCTTGTCTGTTAATAATCGGTTTAAGTTTTTTATTAGAAAAGTTCATTATAATGCGAAAGAAATCAGCCTTAACTGGATCAGATAAAGTTATTTACAAATTATAAAAAAAACTATAACGTTAACCATTATAGTCTGTTTTATTTAAATGTGCTTGGAAAACGCCTTAAATGCCCTCGAAATCAATAAGCGAACGCCTTTAATGTTTCGGCAAAAGCCTTCTGTTCTTATTTTGATTTGATTATTTCCCAGTATCCACCTTTGTCTGGTCCTGAATGCTTGATAATCTTTTTTTCTTGTAATTTTTTTAAATGGTGTCTAATGCTTCCCTCTGTTTTATGCAAAACAATAGCTATATCTTTTCTAGAAATCTTTTCATTATTTTTAATTAATTGAATTATTTCCTCTTCTATGTTTTCTGGTTGTATTGTGGTTGTTTTTCTGGTTGTTTTATCAAAACCTTCTCTATTAAACGGGATTACTACATCGATGAAATATTCAGAAAAGATATATGCATCCTCACCATAAACTTTAACAACAGAAGGGACACCATGGCCACTTTCTTCAGCAAAATTACACGCTCTAAAAATATCAAATAGTTGTTTATTTACAGGTTCGCTTTTGCCACGCAGAAATTGTTCCTTGGTTAAAACGCTAGGTATTCCACCAAACGATTCAATTTCTAAGCGATTACTATAAACATATATACCCGGATGATTGCTTTCGCTCCATTTATTGTGTACACATGCGTTGATCCACGCTTGTTCAAACGCCTCAGTATCAAACATTTTTCTTTCTTTTCGCGGTGTTGTTGTAACATCTACAAATGTTTGATTAATTGAATTCACATAATTTTTCGCCTGTTCCATTGCCAGTAGCAAACATTTCCCACCAAATTCTTCTCTTCTTAAATATTTCGTTTTATCCGAGGATGCAAATGTTGCAACATTTATAACAATGTCATTTTTATCAGCCAAAAGTTCTGCTAAATAGTTAAAATGTCCATCCTTTGTTAGCAAATGATAGTTTTCTAAAAAAGTATCGTCTGAAATATGGTTATTATTCGACAATAAATAGTTTTTTAAAATTTGGAATGTCAGATTATTTTTTCTAGAAGGAATATCAACAATATTCGTTGTAAAATTTGATAACGACTTGATAAATCTTTCTTTTATTTCTTCTGGCATTAAACTTTTGCAAGAAGATCCTATTCTTATATAGCACCCCATTTCTGATAAACCATATTTCTTTACATAAAATAACTGGTTGCCTTTTTTGATTTCAATTTTAATAATATCTTTCCCATCTATTATCTCATGAAATTGTTTAACAAAAGAAATGCAACGTGGTGAAATTTGATCGGTTATGATATCCGAGATTTCTCGCATAGTTTCATCGATATTAATAATACCAACAAGATTTTTATTTTTGCTTACACCAATTAATATTGTTCCTCCTTCAGAGTTTAAGAACGAAACAATCTCTTTTGGTAAAGAATTTGAAACTTTTTCTTTATATTCTAATTTGTCATTTTCATCGATAAGCATCTCAATATCACCTCGCTAATTATTATAGCTCTACCACAACCAGAAAACAACCAGAAAACAACCAGAAAATAGTATACATTTTAACTTTTAAGTTTCTTCAATATCGATAATTTATGACTGTTTGGTACATATAAATTAGATTCAGCCAAGGTTTTGGCTAATTTTTCGACTAAAACAAAAATTTTTGATAAACGTTAACTTTTAATGACTAACCTATGCGATTAACAATGCTTCCCCCATATATCCTTATTTATATTTATAATTTGCGAATGTTCGAGCCCGTTGTACTATTGCGGTGTGCGTATTGCGGTGGTTCGAACTTTTAGGGGTATTTTTGACTATTTTCGATGGCCATGACAGGACCATAAAATTTTAGGATACGACATAGTGAGCACGAATTGGTAAGATTTGGTAAAAAAAGAACCTATAATGTTTATTCATTATAGGTGTTCGTCAGAAATGGTGGACGCTGCGGGGTTCGAACCCACGACCTCTTCCGTGTGAAGGAAACGCTCTCCCTGCTGAGCTAAGCGTCCATCGCTTATTAATAATACTACAATATAAGTAAAATTACAAAAGAAAAAGGACCTACAATAATCGTAGGTCCTCTTTAAATGATTAAATATTAATTATTGGAAGTTATAAGTGTTAACAACCTTTTCACCATCAGCAGTAGTGATAGATAAGATGCAACCTCTCATATACGCTTTGTTATTCCAGTTAACTGGAGCGACTTCAATAGTAAGGGTTTGATCTTCATAACCTTTTAACCAGTTATATTGTGCAACACCACTTGCATAAAGAGAAAGTTCAGAGCCGTCAGTTGGATCAACAATTTGCCATTGAGTAGATTGACCAGAACCAGTGACTTCAACTTGACCTTCAATAACGTAAACTTCAGTAGTATGGATGATTTCATGATAATCAAGGTCTGAAACATATTTTGCATTCTTACCTTCGATGAAGGTAGCGGTTGAATAATCATGTTCACCATATAAGTTAGCAATTAATTCAACGTCTGAAATACAAATTTGGGTAGGGAAATCTGCTCCACCATATTGGGAATTGCCCCAAACATCTCTCTTACCTTTAATGATGACTTCATCGCCGAGATTGAATTTTTCGATATCATCATCAACTGCTAATCTAGCCGCGATAACACCAGTATCATCAATTAAATAGAAACCAGGTTGATTGATAAGTGATGGACCAACGATAGCTCTAACTATTACTGGAGTTTCATCAGCAGCATCAATTGCACCTTTGACATTGAGAGCTTCAATATCATCTGGTTCTTGCATTTCTACTTCAACAGTACCTTGAGCAGAAGCAAAACCAGCTAAAGTAACATCAATAGTAATTGTTGCTTTACCAGTAGTGCCAGTATGTAAGTAGGTCTTACCATCTTTTGTTTCAAAGAAAACAGATGCGGTATTGCTGGAAGAATATTCGATTTTAACATTCTCAAAGCCAAGCATTGTTGAAGAGTAAGTAGAAATTAATTCTTTGTTTGGATCAGCATAATATAATGATTCAAATTGGCTGTAAAGGAAGGAATCAAGAACAAACTTAGTAGCTTCATTCTTATCAAATTCAAAGTTTTCATCGATAACTTTGACAGGTAAGAATCTCCAAGTGCATCCTGTAGAAGTGCTCTTTGCATTTAGAGGTGTGAGATAGATTGTATAGATCTTTTCGCTGCCTTTTTCTGAGCAATATTGATCTAACCAAGTGAAATCTGCACCTGATGCTTGAGAATAGACATAGGAATCTCTTCCATCTAATCCGTGAATATAGTAGTTTGTATATCCACCAGCACCTTCATGAACGTCTTTAATGATGTAACCATTAACTTTGTAAAGTTTACCGGTGATATCATTTGCGAAATCAGTATCGATAATGTCACTAACAGATGCTTCGGTAGCAAAAGATAAATCTGCTTCTTCTGTGCTTGCTTCTCTAGAAACTAATTGGCACATAGATAATTGGTTAGAACCCTTATATCCAAACTTTTCAGCATAGCTTGCTTCACTGCTAGAAATATAGTGTTCTTTTCTACCAGCAATATCAACTTCATCATTGACTGATAATTGTGAGCAGATATCATCATAAACATAAATCGAGCCAGTTTCATCAGCAATTAAAGCACCAATTGAATCTAATGAGTCATTTTTGGTGACAGCAATAACTTTACCTTTAATTCTAACTAAAGCGTTATCAGCAGCTTCTCTAGCTTTTGCAACTGTCATTTCAGTATATTCGCTAATTGCTGGAGGAACATAGTTGCATCCCTGAATTTTAGCATCTTCCATTTCGAAAGTACCTTTATAATTCTTTAAGATACCATAGAATGTAGCCTCATCGCCTTCACCAGGAACATCGCATCCTAAATTAATTAATTCACCATATCTATATTCACCATCTTCAGAGAATGAAAAGTAGATTTCCATTTCACCAGTTTCATCTTCGATAACCATGTGACCCCTTTGTAGCATCGGTTACTTCTTTAATTGTTGCAGTAACATAGAATTTTTTAGTTGTTTCATCACCATTAGTTGGTACTAATAACTTAACTTGAGCGACAGTTAAGTGAGCACCTTCTTCTGGGTCAAAAACGCTTGTGCTACTACCAACTGAAGTTGAACTTTCTGGTGTAGATGTGCTCACGGAAGGTGTAACACTGCTACCACTTGATGAGGTTCCTCCGCAGCCAACTAATAATAATGGCATTGCTAAGAGTAACAAGAATTTTTTGTTTTTCATCTTTTAAATCTCCTTTAAGTTAAAAACAAAATGGCTCAAGCAATAATATAAACTTCTCTTGCCGTGTCAATTTTAGTAAAAAAGACATTACCATTTCAAGGCTATTATTCTATTTTTACTTTGAAAAAAATAATTTGTTTTTTTATTACAGATTATTTACAAAAAGAGATTAATTTAATGGCATTTGTCGTAAATTTTAGTTTTTTTGATTTTTTTTAATTTGAAAATATGAATAAAATGGTTTTTTTATAAATAAAAAAGGTTGTTATTAGCAACCTTAATAAATACTTGATGGTGGGCCTGAAAAGACTTGAACTTTCGACCTCACCCTTATCAGGGGTGCGCTCTAACCAGCTGAGCTACAGGCCCATCGCGCTTGATTATAATACTATAAGCCAAAAGTAAAATCAACAACTTTTTTTGTTTTTATATCATTTTTAATCAAGGCAAAAAAATAGCCCGCGAATCACGGGCTAATATTTTATTTATTTTTTCTTTTTCTTATCAAAGTGCGAATAACTTTCTCTAATTGAACTAATAAGAAAGAACTTATCGCAAACCCATAAACAGCTAAAAGCTGGAAGATATTTAAGGTTTGAACAGAGAAAATATTATCAAGGAATGGAACAACCATAATCAATGTTATCAAAACAAATCCAATTAAGAAAGAAATCTGCATCATTGAATTATTGAAAATATCTTTTTTGAAGCAACTATCTTTATGTTTTGTTGAATAGCTATGAAACAATCTACTTAAACAAAGAACAGCGAAAGCAAAAGTTGATGCTAATAAGGCGTTTTGAGTTCCGTCCCAATATAAACCTGTCATAAATGCTGCAAAGACAACACATGCGATAATGAATCCTTCAATACCGACATTAATTAAGAACTCTTTATTCATAATTGATTCATGAATTGGACGCGGTTTTTGCTTCATAACCTCATCGCTATGCGGTTCTAAGCCAAGAGAAATAGCCGGTAATGAATCAGTAAGTAAATTAATAAATAACAAATGAACTGGCGCAAAAGGAACAGGAAGGAAGCTTAAAGAGCAAACCATAACGACGATAATTGCTGCAAAATTACCCGAAATTAAGAACTGAATAGCTTTTTTGATGTTAGCATAGACATTTCTGCCATTATTAATCGCTTTAACAATCGTTGCAAAATTATCGTCAGTTAAGACCATAGCCGCGGCGGATTTACTAACTTCCGTTCCTGTTATACCCATTGCAACACCAATATCAGCTTGCTTTAAGGCTGGAGCGTCATTAACTCCGTCACCGGTCATAGCTACTATATTACCTCTTTCTTGCCAGGCTTTAACAATTCTAATTTTATGTTCTGGGGAGACTCTCGCATAGACGCGGATATCTTTAACAAACTCTTTTAATTCTTCATCGCTATACTTATCGATTTCACTTCCGAGAACAGCTTTATCCCCGTCATTAAGAATACCAATTCTCTTTGCGATAGCTGACGCGGTAATAATATGATCGCCGGTAATCATAATCGGAGTAATTCCCGCCTCTTTACATCTTTTAACAGCTTCCGCAGATTCTTCTCTAGGTGGATCCATCATGGCGATTAATCCTAGGAATATCAAATCATTTTCATCGTCAAAAGTTAAAGCTCTGTCAGAATCTAAATATTTATAAGCAAAGGCGAGAACTCTTAAGCCACTTTCGGAATACGATAAATTCATGTTCTCAATATTCTTTTTAAATTCAGAATTAATTTCTTTAATCTCACCATTGATATCGATGAATTTACATCTATTTAAAATGACATCAACAGCACCTTTAGTAATTAAGCGATACTCACTATCAACAAGATTTAAAGTTGTCATTAATTTTCTGTCGGAATCAAATGGCAAATCTTTTAAACGCGGCTCATCATGTCTAACTTCACTAGCTAAAAGATTTTTAAATCTTCCTAAATTAAGAAGTGCTACTTCGGTTGGATCGCCGATTTCTTGATTATTTTCATTTGAAGCATCATTGCAAAGAATAGCATCTTTCATTAAGCGTAATGAATTATCATCAATTTTATCTCTCTTAACGTCAGTATCTTTATTGTTGAGATAAAAATGTTCAACAACCATTTTATTTTGAGTTAAAGTACCCGTCTTATCCGAGCAGATAATTGAAACTGAACCCAATCCCTCAACAGCTTGCAGTTTTCTCATTACCGCGCCTTCATTAGACATCTTCCGGGTACCGATAGCTAAAACGATAGTAACGATGCTTGATAAAGCTTCTGGAATCGCGGCAACCGCTAAAGCGATAGCAAACATAAATGCGTCAATAATTTCCGCTTTATTAATAATTTGCACAACAAAGATTATCGCGCAGAAAACTAATATCCCAATCGACAATCTAACGCCGAATTTATCAAGATTTTCTTGAAGAGGTGTCTTCTTATTTTTGGCTTGTTTTAGTAAAGTAGCAATTTTACCAATTTCTGTTTGCATGCCAATCGCAGTTACTAAATAATTAGCTCTGCCATAGGTAACATAATTGCCGGCAAAGACCATATTTTTTTGATCGCCAAGAGCTACTTTTCCGTCGATAACATAATTATTTTTTTCAACCGGTACCGATTCACCTGTTAAAGCAGATTCATCAACCTTCAAAGAAGAGGATTTTAAAATTCTACCATCAGCCGGGATATAATCTCCGGCATCAAGAATGACTTCGTCGCCGAGAGTTACATCCTTTGAATCAATCTGAATAATTTTTCCATCTCTTAACACTTTCGCGCTCGGAGAAGAAAGTTTCTTCAAAGCATCGAGAGATTTTTCAGCTTTAATTTCTTGAACTGTCCCTAAAATCGCATTTATCGTAATGACAACGAAAATGACAATTGAGCTTTCAATTTCTTTTAAACAAGCTGAAACAATCGCGGCAATAATCAAAATGATAACTAAGAAATCAGTATATTGTAATAAAAAAATTAAAAACGGATTTTTCTTCTTAGTTTCTTCAATTTCATTTTTGCCATATTCCATTTGCCGCTTTTTGATTTCTTCCGCGGTTAGAGGTCCTTCTTTATGATTAATTTTTTCTCTAACCTCTTTTTCAGATAAATTATAAATTTCCATATCTAATCCTTTCTCTACAATAAAAGCGAGGCTCTTATTGCAAAAATGCAATAAAAGTCTCGCTAATTAATATAGTCCGGATAAAGAGTTCTTTATCGTGATTGACGGTTACTATAACACTTTAAGTGTTAGCTACTCCCTTTTATTAACGAACTTAGTGTAAAAGAATTGTTTATAAAAGTCAATAATTAACCCTTAAGACCTTCAGCTTGTCTCTTCATATTCTCGATTACAACATCGTAAACTTCACCTAAAGATAAAGCGTACTCTAAAACTTTATAAGGTTCATTGGTATGGAAATGAATTTTAATTAATTCATCATCACCGACAGCTAATAAGCAGTCGCCTTCAATGTTTTTGGTAATGTAATCATTAATCGCATCTTCCGAAAGATTTTTTCCTTCAATTAACATCTGTGTGTCATAAATATATTTGACTTCTTCCATTTGTTATATCCTCCAAAACTATTATAAAACTTTTTTTATTTATTGACAAATTGCCGCGATTACCTCTTCAAACTCCGGTAACCACCAGTTTTGATATCCACATCTCGTCGGATGAATATTATCAAACATATAGAGCTTTCTTTCTTCAGAGGTAATGGAATTAAATTCTTCATCATCATAAAGATTTAAAAGATAGAGATTATCATTTTCATCTTTGCAGAGTTCTTCAGCTAAAGAAACCATATTTTGATAAGTTTCGTTTTGGTAATAAGGATTGGTATAAATTAAAACCGGGCAATTATACTGTTCTTCAACTTTTTGATAAATATAGTTAATCGCTCCAAAAGATGTTGTTTTATCACTAGAAGAGATATCGCCGAGTTCAGCTCTCTTACTCGCATCATTAGTTGACAATTGAAGAACAAATAAATCAAGGTCTAAATCAGTAGAAAAATTAGAAAAGCGCGAGACATAACTTTGATTATCAATATCTGCTAAAGTTGTACCGGAGACTGCTTCTTTATATTTAATAACACCATCTTTAGTTTCTAAAAAATCTGCAAATGATTCACCAAGAGCGGCATAACCATATGTAACAGATGATCCGAGAAAAGCGATTTTTTTGCCTTTAAGAGAAGAATTTTCATCAGGAATTACTTCTGCTACACTATATTTTTCAGCATTTCCTTCCTTCGTCATCAAATAATTATTAAATAAAAAACTAAATGGTCCAAAACTAGCAAAATAGCCAGCTAAAATCAAACCGACAAGAGCTAAAATTATTACCCCTCCGGTCACTCCCCCAATTATCAAGCTTTTCTTTTTCATAAAACTCCTCCGTTACCCATTTATCTTTATTCTATACGAATTTAGTAAGGATGTTAATAAATTTTCAGCAACAAAAATTTGATAACATTAGTCAAGCATAATTTATTAAACATTAGATAGTATCTTTTCCCACGGGAAAATAACATCCA
>CALVJL010000004.1 GCA_944332075.1 uncultured Bacilli bacterium | reverse complement strand
ATTCCTATTCAAATTATATTTACTTTTAATTAATTATTTTTATACTTTTTCCTGTCTACTTGACAAGGAGCAGTTCACGATGCAGGTATTTTTATTAATCTTCTCTCTTTTTGCCCCAGAAGAATAAAGCGATAGTTCCAGGACCAGTATGCGCGCCGATGGTTGTACCGATATCGTTAATTTCAACTTTACCTTTCATATGTGAGAATTCTTTTTCCACAGTTGAAGCAATTTTTCTTGCATCATCTAAACAATCTGATTGGCACATAAAGCATTTTTCATTGTAATCAAAGCCGTTATCTGCGAGTAATTCCATTTGATTGATCATCGCTTGAGCTGCTTTCTTTCCACCGATTAATTTCTTTCTAGCGATTAATTTGCCGTCGACAGAAACATTTAATAACGGACAAATTTTTAATAATGAACCAACCGCACCGGCAACTTTACTAACTCTTCCACCTCTAACTAAATATGTTAAATCCGTAGTGAAGAACCAGTGATTGACGCGTAATTTATTTTCTTCGCACCAAGCAGCTAATTCATCAATTCCCATGCCGCTATCTCTTAATTCAGCTAATTTATCCATTAAGAGACCATATCCCGATGAAGCTGCTAAGGAATCAAGAACATAAATTTTTCTATCTGGATATTCCTTCTTTAAATCTTCCATCGCTAATCTAGCTGAATTAAAACTACCGGAAATACCAGATGATAAGCAGACGTGTAAAATATCTTTTCCTTCTTCAAGAATCTTCTTAAAATAATCATAATATTCACCCATGGTTACTTGACTTGTTCTTGTCATAGCACCATTTCTCATCATGTCATAAAATTCTTTTAAAGGCATACTAACACCTAAATCATCTTGGTATTGCTTGCCATCGATTTCAAAGTGAAAACAAATATATGATAGATTTAAATCTTCAAAATGTTTTTTTGTTAAATCTGCAGTTGAGCAGCATGATAATACATAATTAGCCATAGATAATCCTCCTAAAATCCATTGCTAAAAATTATTATATCAGCAATTGAAGATAAAATAAGTCATTTTGCCTATTTATTTTTATCTTTTAATGAAGATATCTTCTTCTCTTTTGCCCAAAAAATCTTTATTATCTTATTAACGAAAGGAGAATATATGTTTTCAACATTTTCCCATAAACTCTGCATTTCCGCTTTAGCGGTTTGGCTCTTCTTCTTTATTATTGATTTAACCATTGGTTTGATTTTCTTTTTTACTAGTCAAAATCCTCAGTTAATTAACTTTTTACTATATATAATTTTAGGTATTGTCTTCTTACTCTTTATTATCTATTATCTTATTTTATTTTTTAAAATGGCTCATTTCGTCAAAAAAGGAACTTATTCCAAAGGTCGCTGCCAAATCGTTGGCCGCGGAGATAAGTTCCCGTTATTTTTCTCTGTTAGCATGAAAGTTGAAATCAATAAGAAAACTCTCGATACCAACGCCTATTTTTCTAACGTTTCATCAGGCAAATACTTAGGTAAATTTTATGAATGCCTCTATAACGATAAAACAGTTATTTTATTAAAAGAGATTCATTAAACATTTTTAAATATTCTTCTAAGGAGATTTGCTCCGGTCTAGTATTTTCTTTAAGTCCTGTTTTGCTTAATAAAAGCAGGGCTTTTTCTTTATCTTTAAAATATCCGATAAGATTATTTAAAATAGTCTTTCTTCTCATAGCAAAGCAAGCGTTAAGAAATTTATAAAACTCTTTTTTAGATTTAGAAAGAAAGTTTTCATTAAATTCTATCTTTAAAACAATTGAATCGACATTTGGAGATGGGATAAATTGATCTTTAGTTACTTTAGTCACAATCTTTAATCCGCCTAGGTAATCAATCAAAATCGTTAAAGGAGAATAATCTTTATTATCAGTACCTTTTAAACGGCTATAAACCTCTTTTTGAACCATGAAGACAAAATTATGCAAATGATTATCGCTTAATAAAACTTTTTCAATAATCGGTGTAGTTAAAGAATAAGGAAGATTGCTGACAACATCGTATTCACCATCTAATGTAAATTTGTTTTTTAAAAAATCACTTTTAATCAGTTGAAATTTCTTATAGAAAGAAAAATATGATTCAAGATGTTTGCACATCTCTTCATCTATTTCATAAGCTAATAAGTTTTTATCTCTTAATAAGATTTCTTCGCTTAAAGCACCTAATCCCGGGCCGATTTCAATGATATTTTCTTCTTTTAAATTATCGACGATATCTTTGACGACATCGAGATTAACTAAGAAATTTTGGGAATATTTTTTCTTTGGGGAAATCATTAATTCCGTCATCTTTTTAATGACGAATTCTTTACTAGCTATTCTCATAAAATCTCCTTAATTTGCTGATAAGTAATATTTAGCATATTTAATCTTTTAAATAAAGTCTTACTGTTGCAGTGACCTAAAGAAAAATGTTTTGCGACTTTTTCTCTTCTTTCTTGACTATTAGGCCCCGTTAACTGTAATGAGCAAAATTCATTAAAACTAATCGAATGATTATCCTCGCCTAGAAAAACAAAATCTTTTAACGCGCGAATAATTTCTTCTTTATCGCATTCAGCCACTCCTAATTTTTTTCCGTTTGAGGCATGTTTTCTATCGACAAAAGCATGATAGCATTTGACCCTTTGACTAATTTTCTTTCTGATTTGTTCGCCGGGATAATCAGGGTCAGTTAAAACAATAATCTCTCTTTGCTTGCTTAACTCTTCTAAATATTGAAGAATTTCTTCAGAAATAGCCGATCCATTAACTGAAACAAAATCCGCGTCGATAAGATTTTTTAATTTATTGATATCCGATGTCCCCTCAACAACTATCACATATTTAGACATGGAAAAAATCCTTTCCATTTTGATAGGTCACTAAGCAAAGTTCATCAAATGTCATGTTTCTTAACTGCGAAATCATCGATGCGACATTAACAATAAACGAAGGCTCATTTCTTTCTCCGCGATGTGGAACCGGAGCTAAATAAGGAGCATCGGTTTCTAAAAGCAAACGGTTAAGAGGAACATTGACTGCTACTTTTTTGGGAGTAACCGCATTTTTATACGTAACTGGACCATCAAGGCCGATATATCCGCCTAAAGCGATGACTTCTTTCATCACTTCGTAAGAATAAGAAAAGCAATGGAAAACAAATCCATATAATGGTTTATGTTCTTTGATAATAGCTAATGTATCCGCGGCAGCATCACGGGAATGAATGATGATTGGAAAATGTAATTTATTAGCCAATTCAATTTGCTTAATAAAAAATATTTTTTGTCTATTTTTTACTTCCTCGCTATTTTCAAAATGATAATCTAAGCCAATTTCTCCTAAAGCTTTAACTTTAGGTGAAGATAAAAGCAATTTTTCTTCTTCAAGTAAAGTAGTCTCTAAATCTAATCCTTCTGTTTCCGAAGGATGAATACCAATTGCGCAGTAAATAAACGGATATTGGTTAGCTAAAGCAAGAGCTTTTTTTGCTTCAGATATGCTATCTGAAGGCAGCATTATTAACTTAACATTATTATCGACTGCCCTTTTGATTACATCTTGATAATCATTAGCAAACTGATCTTCATAAATATGAGTATGCGTATCAAAAATCATTTTATTTACCTACGCAGAAATGAGAGAATATCTCTTTTTCTAAATCGACGTTAACACTTTGTCCTAAGATTTCTTTTAATGTATCGTATGCTTCTTTTAAGCTAACCGAAACTAAATCTAAAGATAGATATTTATTATCATCTCTAGCTTTAACAAGGTTATCGCGGGCTTTATTTAATAACCCGCGTTCTCTTGAAGAAAATAACGTTGGAGACAAGGCGTTTAAATTAAGATCAAACTCTTTAAGGATGGCTTCTTTTAATTTATTTATATCTTTATTTAAAGCTGAAATATAAAGCTTATTTTCGTCATAAGTTTTAATTAAATCTTTTTTGTTATAAACCAATAAGTACTTTTTGTTTTTTTCTTTAATTAAAGATAATAACTTTTTCTCTTCTTGGCTCATCTCACTAGAAGCATCGAGTAAAAAGAGAATCAAATCCGCTTCATCAAAAGTTTTTAAAGAACGGTCAATCCCCATTTTCTCTAAAGGATCATTAGCCTCTCTAATTCCCGCGGTATCAATTAAATGCAAAGGTAATCCGTTTAAAGAAATATTGCCTTCAACATAATCTCTTGTCGTGCCAGGAATAGAAGAAACAATCGCTTTATCTTGATTTAATAAAGCATTGAGCAAAGAAGATTTACCAACATTAGGTGAGCCGACTAAAGCAATGTTAATTCCGTTCATAACATATTGCGATCTATCGGACTTATCAAGTAATTCATTTAAAACTTTAATCATTTCTTCGCATTCAACGTCAATTCTTTCTTTAGTGACTTCTTCAATATCTAAATACTCAGGATAATCGATATTAACTTCAATATTAGCAAGTAATCCGCCCATTTTTTCTAGAAGAGGACTTAAGAGTTTACTTGTTTCACCTTCTAAAGAAAAAAGAGATAACTTCTTTTGTTCAGGAGTAACTGCGTTAATTAAAGAATTTATTGCTTCGGCTTGGACTAAATCAATTTTGCCATGATAAAAAGCCCTAGAAGAAAATTCTCCTCTTTCAGCTAAACGAACTCCTGCAGAAACAAATAAGGAAATAATTTCTTGAGCAATTAACATCGATCCGTGGCAAGATATTTCAATAACATCTTCTCCGGTAAAAGAATTTGGTCCTTTATAATAGACTAATACGACTTGATCGATAGCCTCTTTCCCATTTCTAATTTCACCAAAATAAGCATATCTTGGCTTATCTATTTTTCTTGAAAAGAATTTTTCAGTAATTTCTAAGCAGTCATCGCCCGATAAACGGATAACTGCGATTGCTCCCATTAAAGGAGGTGTAATTAAACTAATAATCGTTTGATTAAATTGATTCATAATATCACCTAAGTTATTTTAAAATGATTTTGTCAATATCTTCAAGGAATCGAGGATAAGATTTTTTGATACATTCTAAATCATCAAAAGTTGATACTCCGTTATTTAATAAAGCAAAGATAATTAAGCTCATCGCGATTCGGTGATCATGGTATGTGGAAAAATTGTTATCACCCTTATATGAGGCCTTACCATGGATAATTACTTTATCATCAGCGATTTGAATATCTACTCCAGCTTTTGTTAATTCTTTAACCATATTATGCAAGCGGTCAGATTCTTTATTAACTAATCTAGAAGTATTAAGAAGTATTGTCTCTCCATAAGCAAAAGCTCCTAAAACCATTAAAATTGGTCCTAGATCAATATTGTTATCAATATCGATAGAGATGCCATGTAAGATTTTTTGAGAAAAGATTAAATAATCTTTATCAATAAAAAATAGTTCACCCATATCCATCAAAATAGATAATATTTTTTTATCGCCTTGCAAAGAATTTAAATTAATATCATTAATTTTTATCATTCCTTTAATTGAACCTAAAACCGCGAAATAGGCTAATGCAGAATAATCGCTTTCGACATGGTAAACGATTTTAGATGGATAAACTAACTCTTTTATCAATAGGTTATCTTTTCTTAAAAAATAAATACCAAATCTTTTTAAGGTATCAATTGTCATATCTAAATATGGAAGGGAATGGATTACAGATGGAAGACGCAGAAAACAATTTTTTTCAAAAAGCGAAAGCAAAAATAAAAATCCGCTGAGATATTGAGAAGAGTCTGTTTCCTTGGCCATAATATCATTTTCAGAAATTTTTCCTTTGAAATGATAAGTAGTTTTATTAACATCTATTTCGATATTATTAGCTATTAAAAAGTCTTTATATCCAGCTATACCGCGGCTAAACAATCTTTCCGATAAAGTTATTTCAACGTCATTAGTCAAATAAATCATTAAAGGTAATAAAAATCTAAGCGTCGAAGCCGATTCCTTTATTTCCACCGAAATTTTATTTGCCGCCGCTTCTCTTTTTAGAAAAACAATGTCGCCATTTTCTTCAATAAAGACTCCTCCCAAAGCTTTTAAAACCATTAAAGTTTCTTTTACATCATCACAAAAATTAATATTTTTTATTATCGTTTTTTTATTAGCGATAAAAGAGGCGATTAACGCTCGATGAGAATAGCTTTTCGAACCCGGTAATGTTATTTCACCCGCAATAGTTGAATTACAAAACGTTCTTTCCATCATCGATGGCCTTTCCTAACTTATCTAATTTTTTCTTCAAGATTTCAAACCCTTCAAGGGTTAAGCTTTGTTTTCCATCACTTAAAGCTTTATCTGGATCTGGATGAACTTCAATAATGGCTCCATGTGCCCCACCAGCCATCGCAGCCATCGTCATAGATTCAACTAAATCTCTTCTTCCAGATGCATGGCTAGGATCGACGATAATTGGTAAATATGTAACGGTTTTTAGGTAACTAACCATTCCTAAATCTAAAGTAAAACGCGTCTCATCATCAAACGTTCTAATTCCGCGTTCACATAAAATAACGTATTCTGCTCCGTATAACATTAAATATTCTGCAGAATAGAGAAATTCATTAATTTTTGCGCCAAATCCGCGTTTTAAAAGAACAACTTTATGAAGAGCAGCTACTTTCTTTAATAAATCGTAATTTTGCATATTTCTCGCGCCAATTTGAATAATATCGACATCTTTAAATTTATCAATATCATCCGTGGAGACGATTTCTGAAACGGAATAGAGATGATGTTTTTTGCAGGTATTTCCTAAAATTTTTAATCCTTCTTCGCCTAATCCTTGGAAATCATATGGAGACGTCCGCATCTTATATGCTCCTCCGCGGAAGAAGTGAAGATGATTGTTTTCACATATTGAAGCAACTTTTTCACATTGCTGAGAATTTTCTATTGAGCAAGGGCCAGCAATAAGCACAAAATTCTTATCAGAAAAATCAACTGCTGGGAATTTTAAAATCTGATTATTAATAAAATAACGACTAATCAATTCATATGGATATGGATTATGATAAGAAATACTTTCAATATCTGAGCAATCTTTAATTAATTCATAGGTCTTATCTTCATCTTTACGTTCAATAACCACCCATTTGCTCTTAATATTTTTCGGCAAAAAATATTTAATTTTAGCCTTATCTAAAATCGATAAAAGTTCCTTGCTTTCTTTATTAGTTGTTTTTACGGTGACTATCATTTCTTTTCCCTCGCAATCTTCATCAATGCCTCATGATAGCCTTTGATTCCCTTTCCTTCAATAACTTCTTTAGCCGCTAATGAAAGATAAGAAAAATGCCGGAATTTTTCTCTTTCGCTAATCTTTGTTAAATGGACTTCAATATACGGAATACTAACAGCTTTTAAAGCATCAAGTAAAGCAATTGAAGTATGAGAATACCCTCCGCCATTGATGACTATATAATCAACCTTTTTATACGATTGTTGAATTTTATCAATTAACGCACCTTCATGATTAGATTGAAAAACCTCAACTGATAAATTTAATTCTTTAGCCCATTTTTCAATATCATTAAGCAGTTCATTATAGCTCGTCGATCCATATAAATCTTTTTCTCTAATGCCGATAAAATTAATATTTGGTCCGTTTAATATTAAAACTTTCATAGTAATTCCCTCATTATTAAGTTTAATGTTTTTCCTTGACTATCGTTATTGTTTATAACGATATCTGCATACTTTAAATATTTATCTTTTCTTTCTTGATATAATTTATCAATCGATTCTTGAGAAGAAATAAGCGGCCTAGTTTTTACAATATTAGGATTTGCTTTAATTAATTCAATATCGCGGTTAAGCAAAATTATTATTGAGTTACGCATTGCTAAAGCCATATTCTCTTCGCGTTTTATCGCACCTCCGCCAAGAGAAATCACCGCGCCTTGAAGCGAAGATAACTTTCTTATAATCTCTGTTTCCGTATCACGGAAGACTTCCTCTCCATCTTCTTCGAAAATTTTATTAATCGACTTTTTTAATGTTTTTTTGATTTCATTATCAACATCATAAAAATCTTTATGCAAAATCTTGGCTAGTCTTCTACCCGCGGTTGATTTTCCGGCACCCGGCATACCAATTAAGACTATATTTACATACTTTAATCTAGTCAATTTATAAATCTTATCATACTTATCGCTATAGTCTTGATGATAATAAAGTTCCTGGCTTTTTATCGCCTGCGCGGTTAACATATATAATCCTCCATAAGAAGGAATATTATTAAGTAAGCCATTTACTACCAAATGCGTTCTAAAAGGGTTATAAATAATATCAACAATCCCTTCTAATTTAGGAAAACACTTAATATCAATTAACGGCTCTTGATCTTCTGGATACATATCGCGCGGAGAACAGTTAACAATTAACTGAACATTTTTTTGCTTCATCGCTTTTTCATAAGTGATAACGTAGCGATTAGTTTTCTGTGAATCGCGGGTTACCATCAAAACCAAACCTGCGCCATTTCTTCTTAAGGCCTCCTTAATGGTATAAGCTGAACCGCCGGTCCCAAGCACTAAAATCTTTTTCTTTTTTATATCTACTTGATAATGTTTTAAAAGAGCTAAAAAGCCAAAATAATCGGTATTAAATCCATTTAATTTGCCATGAGAATTAACAATTAAATTGCAGCTATGCGTGGATATTACCTGAGGTGATTTATTATCTAGAAACGGTAATACCTCTTTTTTATAAGGCATTGTCACATTTAAAAAACGATATTCTTTTTTTTCTATCAAATCCTTTAATTCGTCTTCTTTTATTTCTTTTAGAGAATAATGCAGATGATTTATTTTTTCATGAATATATTTTGAATAAGATTGCTTTAACTTGCTGCCAATTAATCCTTGCTTCATCGAGCCACCTTATCTTTCATAAATAAATCGAGGATCACATAATAAGCTAAGTTATTAATTAACTTTGGCATTCTTAAAGCGATGCAGACATCATGCCGACCTTTTATTTCTAAGGAAATATTTTTCTTTTCGTTAACATCAATCGACTTTTGCTTTAAAGAAATTGATGATGTCGGTTTAATAAAAGTTTTAAAAATGATAGGCTCACCAGTTGTGATTCCCCCAAGAATTCCTCCGTTATGATTAGAGAGATATTTGATTTGTTCATTTTGATACTCTAATTGGTCATTCATCTCGCTGCCAAGAGATTTACTCATCTCTTCTCCATCACCAAAAACAACACCTTTTACTCCGCCTAAAGAAAAAAGTAAATGACTAAGTTTAGATTCAAAAGAATCAAAATAAGGTTCACCTAAATTTTTAGGTGGATTAATGATAATTGTCTCAACGCTTCCTCCGCAAGAATCACCGAGATTTTTTAGTTTTTCAATATATTCTTTAATATCTTGCTGAAACTTGTCATCAAGAACTTTGATTTTTTTATTTAAAAGGTTTTGATAATCTTCATTTAAATTGCTAGAAAATAATCTATCATTTAATTTTCCAACATTAATTAAATGAGACATAATTTTTATTTCATAGCCATAATAATTTAAAACTTCTTTAGATATTTCTCCTAAAGCAAAAAACAACGCGCTTAAACGGCCAGAGAAAAATCCTCCTCCGCGATAATCATTAAATCCTTGATATTTTAAATACGCGGTTAAATCGCTATGAGATGGTCTTATTACCCCTTTTTGATAACTTTCGCTATGGACATCTTCGTTATTAATTAAAAGAGAAACAATCCCTCCGGTAGTAAATCCGTTATAAATTCCGGAAAGAAAATGAATAATATCTTTCTCTTTTCTCGCAGTAGCTAAATTTTCATCTCCGCGACGACTATTTACTTCTTTTTGAATATCTTCGCGCGATAAAGGTATACCGCATGGTAAACCATCTATTGTTAAACCAATAGCTTCTCCATGAGATTCACCAAAAATAGTAATTCTTATAGTATCTGAAAAAGAAAAACTCATATTCTTCCTCCTGAAACTAAGTCATATAACTCTTTCAGCGATTTATAGCTATGCGAATATGTACCGACTTTTTCAACTTCAATTAATTCAATCCCTTTTTCTGTTCTTTTCTTATCTTGACTTAGGTAAGTCATCAATCCTTCAGCATCAAAAGTAAAAGAATTTTTTAACCCAATAGATAAAACAATTTTCTTTAAATCAGAAAAATAATCTTTATTTTGGCTAACAATTAACATTCCTAAAGCGACAGCTTGACCATGTGAAATATGATAATAGCTTTCCAACGCATGACCAAATGTATGTCCAAAGTTCAATGCATGTCGAATATTTTGATCATGTAAATCTTTCTTTACAAAATCAAGTTTAACCTTAATCGCTCTTTTTACTAACTCTTTTATTGAGGCGTCTTGTTCGTTTTTTAAAAATATTTGATAAATTTCTTCATCAGCGACCATTCCGATTTTTAAAATTTCAGCTAATCCGTTGCTGTATTCTTTCTTCGGCAAGGTTTTCAAAAAGCGAAAATCCACAACGATATACTGAGGGAGATAAAAACTTCCCACGATATTTTTTACATTTTGATAATCAATCGCGGTTTTCCCTCCAATTGATGCATCAACCATCCCCATTAATGAAGTTGGAACTAAGATAAGGTTCATGCCGCGTTTATAATTCGACGCGCTGAACGCGGTTAAATCTGTTATAACCCCGCCACCAACAGCGATTAAATAATCACTGCGATTATATCCATTTTTAAATAAATAACTAATAATTTTTAAATAGTTATCAAACGATTTACTCTTTTCTCCAGCAGGTAAAATCAAAACATCAAAATCGTTTTTAAATTCATCATAATAAAATGAGGCTACGTTATCATCCATGATAACTAATCCCTTTGTTGTTACTAATTGCTTAACAGTTATGTCTTCATCGAAGAATAATGTCGTTTGTTTATCATCTCTTAAATTAATTTCTTCACGCATGATATTCACCTATAAATCCGTTTTTATTATAAACTATCTTTCTTAAACAATTCATTAATTAAACAAATAAAAAAGGCTCAAAAAAAGCCTTCTTATATATCTTTTCCCTTATAACGGATTTATGCATTCCTTTTTATCTATCTTTTGAAGAATCTGATCAGTAAAAGGATGCTTCTGAATAAAACCATATCTTTACCTCCTTTACTTTTGATTAAGGTCTTCCTTAACCATCTTCACATTAGGCTATTTATTTTGATTTTTAAATAGCTAGAAAACGCTATCAATTGGAGTAAACGTTTTCAGTAAACGTTTTCATATAAAAACACAAGAAATTTAACACATCAATATTCTTCCTTTTTTAGAAAAAAAGATAAATTTTATGTTATAATATCTAATAGCATGAAAACAATCACCGATCAAACACGCGGAGAATTAATGTTTATCCGTGACAAATACAAAATTTCTGATGCTAATGATAAAGCATTAGCAATCTTTTTTAATGACGGAGTCAAACTAATCTATCGCGAAAATAATCTACTAGCTGCCTTTGGTGATGTTCATCCTTATCACGAAATCTGTTTTAAATGCTTTCTAAATAAAGATAATCTTGATTACCATTCAATTTTTACAGAATTTGTTAGCCTTTTATATCTCGATGAACCGATGCTTGAGGAATTTGATTCATCGTTTGACAAATTTTCATCCTATATGTCTGATAACGATAAATATGATATTTTATATCGTTATTTATTAAAATTAATTAATCAAAAAACAAAATACATTCATGTTGATAATTTAATAAAAAAAGGCAATTACTCTTATTTTTGCTATAGCTATATCTATCAAAAATTATTAAGTGAAAACGAAGAAGATATTTTAATAACTTTTCTAAAAAGCGATTTGCTGAAACCGCGTTTTGAAACCATTTTAATAAATGATAGTAAAACAAATGAACGTTTCAATTTGCTTTTGAAAGATTTTATTTATTCAAATATTTATTTTGCCGAAGGATTTTATCTTTCTTTAATTCGTCCACCATATAGTAATTTAAATTATATTGATGAAGTATTCCAAATCGCTGCCAAACAAAAATATGTCAATGTAATGTCTAAATTATCTTCTTATTGCAAAGAAAGATTAAATTACCAGCAACTTACAGAAATAATTCAAATTCTCAAAGAAGGCAAAAAAGAATACGATTCCCTTTTAGATTACATGCTCAAAAAATTTTCTTCATTTGATGTCTATGTATTCTATATCCAAAATATTGATCATAAGCTCATCTATAATAAGCAAAACTATATAATGAAATGCGCTGAAGAGCATAACTATTTAAATGAAATAAAGATATTTAATCATCAAAATATTGGCAAAGTTCCGTTAAAAGAATTACCAATTTTCTCTTTATTCTATCTCCGCGATATTCTTAACCAAGATTATTATCAGCAATATCAAGATATTTTAATTAAAAGAATTTTACAAAATTTAAATGGCAATATAAATATTCAAGATTTAATATATTTAACCTATTCTTTAAAAGAAAATTCATATACAAAATATTTAGAAATCATTAACCTTGATCCATTCAAAAATCAATATCTATATAACATTCAAGCAAGAAAAGAATACTTAAAATTTCTTGATAAATATCACCTTTACGAAAAAGAAAGGATATTTGCTTATACTCTATGACGATTAATGTCCGTGACTGCACTAAAAGCGAACTTTTAAGTTATATTAAAAGTGAATTATATAATCAGGATTTAAACAAAAATCCTCTTTTTCGCGACTTGCAAAATAACGGTTATCGGATATTTTTACATTACAGTCCTACCGATGAGACTATCGTCTTTGAAGCCTATGCTTTAAAAGAAAAAGATTTTCAAAGTTCGTATCTCTATTTAAAAGTTAAATTTTCTGGCAAGCGCATTTTAAATTCACCTTTTGCCGGTTATAAAACCGATACCCCGGACAACAGAATTTTTTATGCTTATTTACTATTAAAAGGATATGACTGCTATCACAAAGATAAAGAAGCGCATAAACAATTTTATAAACCAATAGTAGAGTTGTTACCTCGGCAAGACATCATAGATAAATCAAGTCAAATGCGTGAAGATTTTCTTAGTCTTTTAAACTCACTTGATATAACTATGACTTTTTTCCCAGCAATATCATAATGAAATCCGCTTAGAAGTGCATCTTCTTAAAAAGGATGATTACCATTATTATCTAGAATTATACATCGGAAAAGAAAAATTATACTTAATTAAATCAATTAATAATTTTTTAGAATTAATTAGGCAAAACGGATATTATTCTTATGGTTCTGAACTTTCTTTTTCGCATAACATCTCTTCATTTAATGAACGCGCTCAAAACCTTATCAGCGTGCTTTCTCGTATCTTTGTGAAAAGCGATGAAACGGATGACGGATATCTTCTCGACATTAATAATACGTTAAACATTCTAAAAGCCTTAAGAGGAGAAATTGTTGTCATTAATGAAACAAATTATTATGTAGAAAAAGCTACTACTGAAATTATTTTAAATCTAAATACCGAAAATATTTCCTTTTCATACTTATCTTCAGCTGAAAGTACCTTGCTTTATTATCACCTAAACGGAGCAGAAATTAACAATCAAAACAGAACTGTTACCATTTTGAAGTTTAAAAACGAACGTGAACAAAAAGTATTCTCTTTCTTTGTTAACCATAAAGATTTTGATATAAAAAAAGTTGAAGATCTTTACACAACAAGGCTTTTACCACTTTTACAAACACCTTTGCAAAATCAAAATATTACTTATAACATTAATCTCTATATCACTTTAGATAACTATATTTTAACTTTGAAAACTTATTATTTTATCAACGATCAAGAATTTTCTCTTAATGAAGCTCTTAACGATATTGCTTTTAAAGAAAAAATCTATGATTACATTAAAGCTTTAGAAAAGTATTCACTTCAAGAATCAATGGTTATTAGTAATCAAGATCAAATAATCAAAATTCTTAAAGAAGATCTAGATGATTTAAATAAGTATTGTCAAATATTTTTAAGTGAAAATATCCGTAATAAAGTGATAACCAAGGCTAAAAGTATTAAATTCTCTTTATCGTTTGATTTAGATTTTCTTTCTCTAAAATATGATACCTCTTCACCTTTAAGCTTAGAAGAAGCAAACAAAATATTGAAAGCTTATCGAGAAAAGAAGAAATTTATTCTTTATAAAGATCAGATGGAGTTACTTGATTTTGATGAATTAAAAGAAGTTGATTCCCTTTTAAAAGACTTCAATATCAATTCTTTAGATAATAAAAATACTACATTACCTCTTTATGAAATCTTCAAAATTAACGCCTCTCCTCTAACTTTTGCCATGGATCAAAAAATTCGCAATATCATCATGGATATAAAGAACTATAAAAATAATACTTTCCCATTAAATCCGCGTTTGGAAAACGTTTTAAAACCTTATCAAAAAGAAGCTTTTCTCTGGCTAATGACACTAAAGAAATATCATTTAAATGGAATTCTAGCCGATGATATGGGATTAGGTAAAACCTTAGAGATGATTTCTTTAATCTCTTCAATAGATTTTGATAAACCAATTTTGATTGTTTCTCCTAAAAGTGTTATTTATAACTGGGAAAACGAATTTAAAATTTGGGATGATTCTCTAAACGTTAAAGTAATCGATGGCGATAAAGACTCGCGTTCATCCTTGATTGTTTCTATGAAAGGGAAAAAGATTTATATCACTTCCTATGATTCTTTAAGAAACGATATCTCTCTTTATCAAAATAAAGAATTTTCTCTTTTAATACTTGATGAAGGTCAATACATTAAAAATGCCGATGCTTTAAAAACGAAAGCTGTTAAAGAATTAAAAAGCGAAAGCAAATTTGTTTTAACGGGAACACCGATAGAAAACTCATTAAGCGATCTCTGGTCTTTATTTGATTTCTTATTACCTGATTATCTTTTATCTTATTCACAATTTAGAAAAGAATATGAAGTGCCAATTATTAACGGAAATGAAGAGGCAATAAAAAAGTTATCTGCAAAAATATTACCGTTTATCCTTAGAAGAACCAAAAATGATGTTTTACAGGATTTGCCGGCAAAATACGAAGAAATCAACATTATTACCCTCTCGCAGTCCCAAAAAGATTTGTATGATGCATATTTAACCAAAGCTAAAAAATCATTAAGCGAAAACATGTCGATGAGCGTTTTAGCAATGATAACCCGTTTAAGAGAAGTCTGCCTAGACCCTTCAATCTTCTTAGACGATTATAATGAAATCTCATCTAAATTAACTAGGGCGATTGAATTAGTTAGCCGTTCTCTATCTAATCATCATAAAGTCATCATCTTTTCTTCATTTAAATCATGCTTAGAGCATTTAAGAAAATTATTAAAAGAAGAAAATATCGCTTCATATTTTATCCATGGAGGCATCACTAGTTTAGAAAGATTAAATTTGGCTAATTCCTTTAATGATCCAACTGACGAAGTAGGTGTCATGCTCGTCTCTTTAAAAGCTGGAGGAACCGGACTTAATTTAATAGGAGGCGATATTGTCATCTTATTAGATCCGTGGTGGAACAATGCAATTGAAGAGCAAGCGTTTGACCGCGCGCATCGAATTGGTCAGAAAAATAACGTCACAGTAATAAAACTCATTGCAAAAGATTCAATTGAGTCAAAGATCATCAATTTACAAAAGCTCAAAAAAGAACTTCAAGAAACCTTCATCTCATCTAAAGATAAACTTTCAACCCTTATCCTTGAAGATATATCTTATCTGCTTTCATAATAAAAGAACTCATGCTGAGTTCTTTTATTTTTTGTCTACTATGCTAATGATATGCGGTTCAACATCTTCAAGTTTCATGTCTAAAACTAAAGATAATTCTTCGTTTATCGCATTTTTCAATTTATCATAGATATTTCGATCATTAGTTGATAACATTTTTCTGTTTTGCCTTAGATCTTCAGCTTGTAAATAAATTGATTTAATAACTAAGCAATAGTTTTTTAAATCACCGGTTTTCGCTAAACGATCAAATTCAGTTTTTCTCTGCTTTGGATCGTTTATCCAAAATCTTTCAAGTGAAGGTATGCTCTTTATAACATCTTCAGCTTCTTCTTTACTTATTAGATAACGCAAGAATTCATCGGCTTTAATGGACGGGAGATAAGTTGATCCTTTATTAGTCCGGAAATATGGTTTTAATACAAGATATTCCTGTAAGCCAAGACCGAGATCAATGTTCTCTTTTCCAACAATTAAATAGACCCCTGTATCTTTTTTTACGACGATTTGATCAATATCAAACATTGTACCTCCTCAATCCCCAGATACAATTATTATATCAAAAACTAATATATTTTTCCTTTATAAAAGAATTTTATGTTTAAAAATTTAAAAAAAGCCGACTTTCGTCGGACTTTTTCTATTTTAATAGATATTAGAATATCTTCTGCAAAAAATTATAAAGCGCTAAATGCCAACTTCCCATACTATGATAACGCATTGGGAAAACATCAAAACTCGTATTATAATTTAATCTTAGTTTCAACCCTGCAACATTTAACATATTGCTATATTGCTGTAATTGAGACGGCAATAAGAAATCAAATGTTCCCGATGTCACATAGAGATAATTAATTTTATATTGATCAAATTCTGGTCTTAATAAGGTTTTATTTAAATATTCTGTATCAGCATCAATGGCGGAGAAGGCTCCAAAATACGAGAAATAATCAAGTGATTCGCATAAAGCCGAATGAATTGTTGTAAATGCCCCGCGCGATAATCCCGCAAAGGCTCTTTGATCTCTCGATTCGATAAATTCTTTAGAATAATCTAAGCTGTCATCCTTATTTAAAATGCCCGCGTATGTTGAATAACGCGTTTCAATATACGGCATTAAATCGTTTCTTAACTCTTCTTTAAAGGTATATGTTAATACATCTAAATCGTCTTCGCAGTCATTTTCAACATACCAAGTCGGAGTTACTACGATAAGCGGATCAATAATCCCGTAATAAATTAAATTATCAAGCATAGTAACATTATAAGAATAGGTTTCTAACCAATATCTTTCATCGTTACCTGTTCCGTGCATTAAATAGAGTATGTTATATTGTTTGCTTTCATCATAGCCATATGGTAGATACAAAAGATATGGTTTAGTGACTTCTCTTTCATCGGTAGCATAAGCTTTACTTTTATATGTACCTTCAAGCACTTGTCCTTTTTCTTTACATTCAACTTTATCAAATTTATCAGGGACTGACCAAATTTCATTCATCACTTCTTGATGAGAATCACTAACCTTTGTAGCTATGCCCCATGTTGCTAAGCAAGAAACAATAATTACTAACGTTAAAATAGGTGAAATAAGGCATCCTTTTCTGAGTTTGGTTTTATCTGCGATTAAAGCTATCGTTCCAAAGATAGCGACAAAAGCGGCAATCGCAGCTTTTCCATACAATAATTGGCCAAAGGTAAAATTAGCTTCTAAAGCGATAAAGAATCTTAACCAAATATTAAATCCGGCGACTAATAAATATAAATACGGCATTCTGAATTTATATGCCATATATGAAACAAGAATAAATAAAGTATTAATGACAAAATAAGTCCAAGTCGTCATCGAATCGCCTAGTGAGGCGTATTTAATAACATCAATAATACAAAACAATGAAACAAATATTAATCCAAAGATATTTAAAATATCTACTGGTTTTATTTTACGAATTCTTTCTTCCATAATTATTTCTCCAATAACTAAAATTAATATTTAAAACCCTTTTGAAGGAAATTATAAAGTGCTAAATGCCAGTTGCCCATGCTGTGATAACGCATTGGGAATGTATCAAAATTGGTGTTGACATTTTCCGTTACTTTTAAAGATGCAACATCAAGAAGCGTTTTATAATCCTCAACCTGCCCGGTTAAAGCGATATCAAAATTACCGGTCGCGACATAGAGATATTTAATGTCGTATTGATCATATTCTTCTCTCATTAAAGTTTCTTCTAAATACTCTCTGCCAGTTCTCGAACCGGAAAAAGCTCCGAAATAAGAGAAGTAATCTAAACTATTGCATAATCCTGAATGATACATTGTCACCGCGCCTCTAGATAAACCGCAGAAAGCGCGGTAATCTCTTGATGCGATAAATTCTTCAGTGAACGATTGATTATTTTCTCTTCCGACAATTCCGGCATGCGTTGAATATTTAGTTTCAATATACGGCATCAAATCATTTCTTAACTCATCTTTGAAAGAGTAAGTTAATTGATCTAAATCATCTTCGCAGTCATTAGCTACATACCAAGTTGGAGTTACAACGATAACTGGATCAATGTCGCCGTAATAAATTAAATTATCGAGCATTGTTACATTATAAGGATTCTCAATTAACCAATATTTTTCATCATCGCCGGTGCCATGTAAAAGATAGATAATATTATATTGTTTAGAATTATCATAATCATATGGCAAATAGACATAGCATCTTTTTTCAATTGATTCTTCTTTATTCGTCGCATAATGGTAAGTTAAATATGTTTCTTCAACTACTTTTCCCTTTTCCGGGCATTCAACTTTATCGTATTTATTAGGTACTGACCAAATTTCCCGCATGACATCTTGATGCGAATCGCTAACTAAAGTAGCAATGCCCCAAGTAGCTAAGGAAGAAATAACAATAATTGCTAAAACAATTGAAGCAATCGGATTAGCTTTTTTTATTTTGGTATGAGAAAAAATTGCTAAAAATGAACCGACCAAGAAAATGATAAAGTTAACTATAATCAATAAATAAATCATCGCATTGTTAAATGGATACATATCATTTACAAGGAAAAAAGTTAACCAAATACTAATACCGGTATTAAGTGCGTATAAATACGGTAATCTGCTTCTAAAAGCAATCAATCCAATCAAAGCAAAAATTAAATATAGGGTAAACATTGTCAAAGTAGCTAAATCATCACCGAGAGCGATATATCTAGTCACATCGATTACACCTAGTAAAACCACTAGGCAAAACCCGATAAACGATATTAAATCGACCCGTTTACCGTCTTTAAATTTTTCAAGCATAAAATCCCTCCTTATTTTCTGCTTAAAAGAAAAAAGTCCTTTAATCAGTATAATTATACTATTTTAAAGGGCTTTCAGGTATTATTATTTTTGATATTTCGCATTGCTTTCAATAACTTGTTTTTTTAATATTTCAAAATTATCTAGCCGATTTGCTGCGATTAATTGATTAGCTGAAGTAAAGGATAAATTACCAATTGTTTCAATGTATCCTCCAGCTTCTTTTAATATTAAATAACCCGCGGCAAAATCATAAATTTGCAAACAGTATTCATAGTAAAGATCTAATCTTCCCGCGGCGATATAGCATAATTCTAACGCGCATGATCCTAGCCTGCGCATATCAGAAATTAACGGATATAAATTATTTAAAACATCAAAGCAGATATTTGCATATTGCTTTTCATAGCAAGAAAAAGAGGTGGCTAATAAAGAATATTTTAATTCTCTGTTTGATACATGTATCCGTGTATCATTAAGATATGCACCTTTACCTTTTTCAGCATAGAAACATTCATCGGTAAATGGGTTATAGATAACACCTATTTTTATCTCATTATCAATCATTAATGCCACTGAAATGACACTAAGTCCTAATTTATGGACAAAATTAGCCGTTCCATCAATCGGATCAATAATAAAGATTTTATCTTCTTTTCCAAAGGTTTCTTTTAAAGCATTTTCTTCAGCAAAGAATTTAGCCTCGTGAACAATTTTTCTTAATTCTATATGTAAATATTCTTGAACGTTTTTATCCGCGGATGTTACTAAATTTGACGATGAGCCTTTTTCCTCAACAGAAAAATCTACCTTCATCAATTTAGAAGCATCTTTAACTATTTTAATTATTTCTTCGATAAGCATATTACTTAATATGGGCAGGTATTTCATCGCGCGATAAAGCGATTAACATAATTTCTGCTGAAGCAACATTAGTCGCTAATGGAATGGAAAAGACATCGCAAAGTCTTAATAAAGCGGAAATATCCGGTTCATGTGGCTGCGCGGTTAATGGGTCTCTTAAGAAGATCACTAAATCGATATCCCCGTTTGCGACCATCGAACCGATTTGTTGGTCACCGCCTAAAGGACCTGACTTCATTCTGTTAATCTTTAATCCGGTCTCACCCATAACTAATGCTCCCGTAGTGCCAGTCGCGTATAAAGTATGCTGGCTCAAAGTATCTTTATACTTTTGAGCTAAATCAATCATGTCGTTTTTCTTTTTATCATGTGCGATTAATGCTATTTTCATATTTTTCACCTCTTGTTATATCTTATCATAAGTTTCTATATTGATAAAATTAGATTTTTTATACATAATATTATAGTAGTGAGAGAAAATTGATATGAATGAAAGTAAAACACCTATACAAAACAGGGCCATAGAAACTAGGCAAAAAATTGTATCAGCTGCATATTCACTTTTCTTTACTAACGGCTATAAAAAAACAAATACGATTATTATCGCAAAAAAAGCCAACGTTTCCGTCGGCATTGTCTATTCTTACTTCAAGAACAAAGATGAACTTCTTGAGATGTGGTTAGATGACTTATTAAAGAGATGCGATAATTATTTTTATAATCAGTTCAAATTAAAATCTTTTTCAGTTGAGCTATCTTTAATTGTCGGAAATATTTTAGAAAAATTATCCGATACTTTTTTCTCTTCTCCGCTTGTTAAAGAAACATCGCCTTATATCATTAAAACATTAAATAATTTTTACGATAAAGCTGGTAAGATTTTTATTAAAGCTTGCAATGACGCGAACGTTTTTATAAAAAACAGTTACGAATCAATCCACGTCATTATCAACTTAATTAAATCTTATAATCATGATACAAAATATCGTCCATCACATATCAATATGGAAACATTAAAGCGCCGTTATGTCGTAGCTATTTCTTCTTTAATGTCTCAAAACGCATAATCACCGTTTACAAAGATTGGATATTCATTTCCTTTAAAATCATAACCGGTGATTTTTAAATCGCGGGAACCAATCATAAAATCAACATGGATTAACGAATCGTTAAATCCTTTTTTTATCATTTCTTCACGGGTCATCTTTTCATAGTCTTTAAAATTATCTTCAAAGGCTTGTCCAAAAGCTAAATGGCAGCAAGCATTTTCATCAAATAAAGTATTAAAGAAAAGAATATTTGTTTGGTTAACCGGGGAAGAAAACGGAACTAAAGCTACTTCACCTAAATAATGCGATCCTTCATCAGTATCAATAGCTTTTTTCAATGTCTCTTCATTTTCTTTAGCATGGACTTCAATAATTCTGCCCTTTTCAAATCTTAAAGAAAAATCTTTGATGATTTTACCGTTTAAAGAAAGAGGTTTAACCGCGTAAACGATTCCATCAACACCTTCTCTTTTCGGCATAGTAAAGACTTCCTCTGTCGGCATATTCGCGGTGAAAGCAATACCTTTTAAATTAACGCTTTCCGCGGATAACCATTGATGTCCTTCTTGAAGATGAAGAATTAAATCTGTGCCATTTGCTGATTGATATCTTAAATAATCAAGATTTAAAGAATTTAGATAATCCGCGCGTTTTTTTAAAAGAGAGATATGTTCTTTCCATTTGCTAATGGTATCTTCTCCTTCTTTTACCCGCATCGTTAATAAAATTGCGTCTTCTAGCTTTTTAAAAGCGACATTTGGTTTATCGCCTGGGAAAACTTGTTTAGCCCATGACTTACTAGGTAAAGAGATGATTAACCATTGGTTTTTCATTGATTCTTGATCTCTGTATTTTTTAAAGACCTTTCTCTTTTTTTGATTGCTTTTATCAATTTTTGATGTATCTAATCCATCAAAAAGATTAGGATCATCATCGTCGATATAGATTAGACAAGGTAAAATTTCACTTCTCTCTTTCATTTTATTTTTTTCAGAAAGACGAATATCTAATAACGTTTTTAAATCCTGATATTGATATTTCATTCTTTCAATTTTTTCATCATGAAATTCAACGATTACTTTAGCTGCTCCTTTATCATAACATTCTTTTGTTAAAATCTCGCAGAACTTAGCTTGGTTAACGGACGAATAAACCCAAACCTCTTGTCCTTTTTGGAGATTGATACCGATATTGACTGCTAATTTAGCAATTTCTTTTAATTGTGATAACTTCATTTTTTCTTTCCTTTCGCTGTTATCATACCATCTATAGCCTCATAAAACTTGATAATTACAAATTTTGTTGTATTATAAAGGTATGAAAAAGAATAACTTATTAATTTTAGGTGCGATTGCCGCGGGCATATTACTCGTTTCGCTTGTCACAGCGATTCTCTCTTTTACTATTGAGAGTTTAGGCACTACATTAGGTATTGTTTTTACAATAATAACTGTCATTGCCTTAATCGCCTTGATTATGGTAATTGTTTTGGTTTGCCGTCAAGATAAGATGGATAAAAATTCTATCCACATTATCAAAGCTAGAAAACGCCAAACAATGTCACCGACTTGCACCATTCAGATCAGTACCGAATATCTGGTCAAAGACAAGTACACACAAGAAGAAGCCGATAAAACTATTAAGCAACTTTATTCTCTTCATGAAAACGATGGATTCTCATTACAGGATTTTGAATTAATTAAAGCAAAAATCGAATCCAGAATTGTTGATAAGAAGAAAGATGATTAAGTTACTGGTTGTTTCAGATGTACATGGAGATTCAAGTTCTTTGAATCTCCTTTATTTATATAATCAAGACTTTGATTATTATTTAGACTTAGGCGATTCCTGTTTAATGCCGTATGAAATCGCTCCTTTTGTTTCTGTCAAAGGGAATAACGACTATGGCTATAATTATCCGCCTTCACGGATTATTCACACCAAATACGGCGATATTTATCTAGAACACGGCAATCACTATATCGATGAAGAATACATTTTAAGCAAAAATGCTTTAATCTTTTTATCCGGGCATACCCATAAAAGATATTTTTACCAAATAGATGACAAGCATTATGTAGCTAATCCTGGCTCTTTATCTCGGCCAAGAGATAATAACTATGGTACTTATCTAGTTATAACCATCGATGAAAACGATGTTAATTTTTCATTTAAAGAATTTAAGGAGTAAGAGTATGACATTTGAAGAAGTAAGACAAAACAAAGAAATCGCTACCTATATTAGCTCTGCTGACCGTTATTTGCAGGCAATTGGTTATACTGAACATTCATTCGCGCATGTCGGCCACTGCGTCGATGTCGTTGAATACATTTTGAAAAATCTTTCCTATGATCAGCATACGATTGAATTAGCCAAAATAGCCGCGTATATGCATGATATTGGCAATATTATCAATAGAGAAGACCATGCAAAAACCGGAGCCATTATGGCTTTCCGGTTACTTGATAAAATGGGTATGCCAACAGAAGATATCGCTTCAATTATTATGGCAATTGGCAATCACGATGAATCATCAGCTTATCCGGTCAACGTCGTTTCTTCCGCGCTTATTTTAGCAGATAAAACCGATGTCCGTCGTTCTCGGGTAAGAAAGAATATCAGCGAATTTGGTATCCATGACAGAGTTAACTATGCCGTTATGGAATCAAAAGTCGTTCTCGATGCAGAGAAGAAAACTTTCACATTAAATTTAACAATTGATAATACGATTTGTTCAATCATGGATTATTTCGAAATCTTTTTATCGCGGATGATGCTCTGCAAAAAAGCCGCGGCCTATTTTAATTTAACCTTCCATCTCTGCATTAATAAGCAATCACTTCTCTAACCAATCCTCTATTGAAATTAAAAATACTTTTTCCCAAGCTTCTTCATTATGTTCAGCATCGGATTTAATAAATAATCTTGCGGCGATATTGTCTCTTTTTACTATCTCTTGATAAACATAGATTGTATCATCCACGAAATCTTTTTCAAAACCAGTTCCTCCAACATAGAAGAAATAGCAGCCTTGATCTTTTCTTTCTCTTTCACCTAAATAGGTTTTATTTAATCTATTACGCGTATAAAGGAAGAAAGCCGGAGAAAAACAAAGCGAATAAGAGAATATCTGAGGATAATAATTCTTAATATAGAAAGCCATCAATCCTCCCATAGAAGAACCTCCAATCGCAGTATTTTTTCTATCTTTTAACGTTGAAAAATTTTCATCGATAACCTTTTTTACTTTATAAGCGATAAATTCTCCAAGAACTTCTCCATAAGGATGATTCATTCCGTCATTAATTTTTTTATTGACCTTATATGGGCATAATTCATCTTCTCTAAGCGCTGATTTCGGTGAATCAATACCGACAACGATAAAGCCTTTATGACCAGAAGAAATCCATTTATGCATTTCTTTTTCAATGTACCAAGAAGAAAACTGGCAGTCATTATCACCAAAAAGATTTTGTCCGTCTAACATATATAAAACCGGATATCTTTCTTCTTGATTGTAATTTTCTGGCAAAAAGACTCGAATTCTCCGATAGATTCTTTTATGTTGATATTCAAAATTTAAATCTGCAAAATATGTTTCACCATATTTATATGTATCAGAAAACTTATATTTAATAAAATTCATATTCTTCTCCAATACATTTATTTTATTACAAAAGAAGAAAAATACTAGAATGAAGCCTCTCTTTCCGATATTATTTACGTTGTATAAATTTTTATGTTAGACGCTATATTAATCGACCCATTACTAGACTCATTAAAGGTCTTCGCGGTCGTCTTCATCTTCCATCTGATATTATCTTTCTGCGAGAATAAAGTTGTTCACCTTTTAACTAAGCATCAAGCTGTCTCGCCTCTTTTAGGTGCTTCATTAGGCTTAATTCCTCAATGCGGGATTTCTATTATTGCCGCGGATATGTTTATCAAAAGACATATCTCTGTTGGCACGATTGTCGCAGTTTTTATCGCCTGCAGCGATGAAGCTTTACCTTTACTCTTTACTTCTCAAAAAGGCTTAATGACAATCTTACCTTTGTTATTGATAAAACTCGTATTAGGCTTTGCTGTTGGGTATTTAACCGACTTTATCCTCGTTGAAGGTTTAAAAAAGCAATATGTTGAAGCTAACGATCAAGAAATAGACGCTCATCATATCGGTTGCTGCCATCATGAAATTGAAGAAGAAAAAGAATCATCTTGGAAAGAACATCTTTTCCATCCATTAATCCATTCTTTAAAAATCTTCCTTTATGTTCTTATCATCAATATAATTTTTGGAACGATTATCTATTTTGTTACAGAAGAAAGATTATTATCATTCTTATCATCTGCAAAATATTTAGCGCCTTTATTATCAATTATCGTTGGATTAATCCCTAACTGTGCCTCATCAGTTGTTTTAACTAAATTATATCTGCTCGACGGCTTAGGTTTTGGAGCTTTGTTAGGCGGATTAATGGTTAATGCCGGCTTAGGTATTTTATATATTTTAAAAAGCAAAGACGGACGTAAACATATCTTATTAATTTTAGGTATTTTAATTTTTGCTGCATTAATCGCTTCTTACTTAACAACTTTCATCTATAATTAAAGAAGAGGCAATAACCTATGGAGTTAGATGATTTAAGAAAAGAGATTGATGATATTGATAAAGAAATGAAATCCTTATTTCTAAAAAGGATGGAAATCGTTAAGCAAATAGCTTTAATAAAAAAATCAAAATCATTACCTATTTTTCAAAAATCACGAGAAAAAGAAATGATTAATTCTTTATCTTATTCAATAAATGAAGACATATTGCCTTTTTATAGACTATTTTTATTGAATATTCTCGAATTATCAAAGAATTATCAAATAAAACTATTAGGAGGGGATAAGCATGAGTAAAGATTTAATAATCGATAGAAAAGCTTTATCATTAGCTTTACAAAAAGTCTTAAAAGATCAGCATTTATCAATTAAAGAATTAGCGGATTCTATTTCTGTAAACGAAAAGAATTTAGAAAAATGGACATTAAATCAGGCAAAAGTAATGCCTAGCAAAGAAGAACTCTACCGCTTCTGCGAAAAATATAATATTGATGAAGAATCATTAATAAAAAAAGAAGTAAAACCGACTGCCGCGGAAAATAAGCAAAAAGAGAAGGAATTAATTGATAAAGGCGATAAATATTATGTTTATAATAATTCTCATTTCTTAAGCCATAAACTCTTTGGAATTATTCTTTCGTTAATAATTGCCGGAGTAATTATCGCTCAATCATCAATTACTATCTACCTTGACCATTTCTGGTCAGTTCCATCTATCTTTAACTTATTAACAGCTTTGATTTTCCTTTCAACCATCGTCTCATTACTATTCTTAAAACCTAGAGTTAAACTCAATACATTCAATAAAACGATGATTGCCCATCTAATCCATCTCGATGATAAATTGCAAGTTTCATCGAGGAAAGTATCCTTCCGTTTCAACGTAATTGTTATCTTAAACCTTTTATTCTCAGTAACTGATTTATTTAGTTTATTCACTCAAGAAACAACGAAAGGAAATCAATTAATTTACGTTGTTATCACTTTAGCGGTTGTTTCTTTAATCTTAGGTATCGCTTTAATCAAAGTTATGTCGATTATCGTTAAGAATTACGACCGCGTAGCTATTTCCTATAACGGAGAAGAAAAAGTCTATATTTTGCAAAGTTCTCAAATTAAGAAATAACAGTTCTAGTTAAATGCTAGAACTTTTTTCTAACAAAAAAAACTTCCGTGATCAACTCACAGAAGTTTCTTTTATAATAACTTCGTTTTACTCAACAAGGCTACCAATTGATTTATTGTAATATCAAAAGCAATATTTTACTTATTGATCTCAAACATTATCAACTGTTGCGTAATTGATAAAGCTTCACCAACCTAAAGTTACTCAATAACTTTATTTGATATCAGTTCTAACAACCGAAATAATCATAACCCCACTATAGTACCTAGATACTATATCCAAATAAATAGTGCATTATTTGACATTGTTTGACAATATCATACATTTGACATTTGTTGTCATGCGTTTTACATTTACTATTGAACAATTTCGCCAATAACCATATTTGAATTCATATAGTGTAGAGGGGTTATCAATTCTTTATAATAACCACTCTCCATATATACGCATCTGCACATATAGTATGTCATTTTAATTGCAGGATATTCAAGATATAGACTTTCACCCATATTTAAATCATCAACATGAACTTCATCAACTAAATCCATATCTTCATACGAATCCGGCCAATAATACGTAAAATAAAGATATGCATCAACCGGAACTAGTGATGGAAAAATTGTGAATGTATTTTTTATCGTAGCTCTTACAGTAGTTTTATCAATACAATCAAGTGAAATATCTAAATTAGTGAACGCTCGTTCTTCTATATCAACACTTTCTTGTTTTGTTACCATTATAGGTTTATCAATAGTTAAAGGAGTAATGCATCCTGTTGTCATTCCCCCGACAAACAAACCTAACAATAAAAAATTAACCATATAACCTTCCTCAAATTTCCTTTTTAGTAATTTTTTTATGTAGCCTTAAAATAAGTATAGTAACTACTATAAAAGCAATCAAATCAAGAATAATGAATATTAGAATTATATAAAAAGTACTATAATATGGAATGTCATTAACAATCCCATCTTCAATATAATCAGAATGATAAGATGAGCCTAATGTTATTCCACCAATAAACATTAGAATAAATTCAATAATACTTATGATAATTAATATTACTAAAAGTAATTTATAATTTCGCTTAAATATTCTAATGATTTCTAATTCTGATATCTTTTCTTCCTCTTCTTCAACCAAGCCAAAAGAAGAAAACGGAACATTAAAATACTTTGACATTGCTTCAACATTTTCTGTTGTTGGAATAGTTTTACCAGTTTCCCAATTTGAGATAGTTTGTCTAGATACCTTTAGAATTTCTGCAAGTTTTTCCTGTTTTATACCCTTGCCTTTTCTTAATTTATGGATATACTCAGATATTTCTTGCGTTTTCATCTTTAATTTTCTCCATCAAAGCCTTTAAGTTTCTTTTTGATTCTAAAGTATAAAGAAGTTTTCTTATTGATAAAATTAGCCAAGCAATATTAAAAATCAATATTATAACAAAAATTATTATTTCTACCGAAGAAAAATCGTAACTTTTTGTATGACCAGAGTTATCAAAAAGTACCCCAGATACAATCCAAGCAAATATATTGAAAAATATTACTATAGCTAGACAGACACCACTTATAACAATGCTTGTAATATTCATTATCTGAGCATTCATAACAGCAGACATATCTTTAAGATAATTAATTTTAATTTCTTTAAACAAATTAAAATTCTTATTCTTACTCATCTTACCGATTTTAATCAAACTCTCATAACTAGGTATACTAACACCTTTTTCCCAACGGATAACAGTCGCCTGACTAACCGACAACTCTTCTGAGAATTGTTCACGCGACATATTGTTTTCATTTCTAATCTGATTGATTAATTCAGCGTATCTTTTACTCATAAATCTAACATCTATATTAAGTAAAATAACTTTGAAAAACTATAATTTCAAGAAAAAAGGATTGCCTTTTTGCAATCCTTAATAATTAATCGATATATTTAATTGAAAGTCTTCTTTCTTTACCAACCCCGTCAGACTCGGTTTTGATATGCGGCATACCTGCTAAAGCATTATGAACCGCTCTTCTTTCATCTGGAGTTAAATAATCAAGCGTTACATCATTTTTAGTATTTTGAACTTCGTGAGCAAGTCTTTTTGCTAAACGGATAGTTCTTTCATACTTTTCAACTTTATAATTACCGATATCGAGTAAGATCCGATATCTCTTTTTATAACGGTTGTTCACTGCAATTTTTGTTAACTCATTAAGAGATTGTAATGATTTACCTTCTTTGCCGATTAAAATTGCATTACGGTCTGATTCAATTCTTAATTTAATAACTCCGTCATTTAAAGATGGTGTTACTTTGTTATCAAAACCTAAAGTTTCAATTCCATCATGGACATATTTTTGAGCAAAAGCGATAACATCCATAATTGTGAAAACTTCGATCTTTGCGTGTTCATCATCTTCTTCAAGTAAGAGATATTCGATTTCTTCTTCTGAGCAATATTCAGCTTCTGCAGCATTTTTAATTGCTTCGTTTAATGTTTTTCCTTCGTAAATCATTGTTTCACTCCTTATTTGGTTTTATATTTTGCAAATTTTTTCTTATCGGAGTGCTTTGCTACGATAAGTTGAACAATAAGAGATTGACATAAAGTAATGATAGCAGCGATAGTCCAATAAATTGCCATAGCAACTGGTAACATAAAGCCGGTGAATAAAATCATACAGAACATAACAATTTGTGTGATTTTCATCGTTTTAGCTTGTTGAGACATCATTGCTGTTTTAGGGGTTTTACCATTCTTCTTAGCTCTTCTCTTTTGTAAGAACTGCGGAAGGAACATACCGACTGCTTGGGCTAAAGCCATTACGATAAAGAGAATTAAAGCTACTCCGCTTGCCCAACCTGACCAGTTGAGAATAGAGTTACCGGTTTGAGCGGATAAACTCAAGCCGAATAAATCGCCGTCTCTAAGGATTGCTGATCCTTGCATAGCTCCCCAAACAGGGATAAAGATAATAAACTGTAAAACTAAGGTAATAATCATTCCGAACGGATTAATCTTATATTTCTTATATAATTTCATCTGTTCTTGAGCAAGAGCTTGTTTCTCGTATTGATTATCTTGTGCGTGTGGATATTTAGCTTGTAAAGCTTCAAGCTCTGGCTGTAATTCCTGCATTCTTGTTTGGCTCATTGTTTGCTTTAATGTTAAAAGCATCAAGACACCTCTGATAATTAAGGTAACGAAGAAAATAGATAAGATAATTCCTCCGACACCTAATGAATGCATTCCTGTCGCGAAGTAATATAACATCGCTGAGATTGGCCAGACTAATAAGCCTTCAAGGATTCCGTAATGGAAAGCATCACCCCAAGACTTGCCTTCTAATTTCAACCCATCGAATACTCCATCAACTGGTGTAATACAAGCAGTTATTGAATTTGTATAGGTATTAAACTTACTTTCTAAGGAAGTAAAGAAATAGTTAGTTCCTAAATCATCGATAGTTAAACCGTTATTAAGAGCTTCATTTCTCCAAAGACGATAATTTGACCAAATATCATTAAGAGAAGTTGTTCCTTCTTTTGCATACTTAGTTAATGCATATTCATTACTTTCGATGAATGCTGAACGAACTGCTCCTTCTGAAGTTAATTCTGTCACTTGAATATCAGAGTATTTTTTAGTGACTTCCTCACCTTCAACGGTATAGGTAAGTTCTGTGCTTGAATAATAAGATTTGACGGTTTCAGCAACTTTTTCTTCGATATAGACGAAGAATGTCTCACTTGGTGCAAAATAAAGATCTGTTTTATTAACGTCTTCAATTATCACCTGGAGATTTGTTTTATCATTGCCGGCATCTGCCCTTTCATAAGTAACCATCATATTGGCCTTATCTTGGACAGTACAGAAAGATTTAGTACATCCTGTTAAAGCGACTAATCCGATAAACAGGGCGGCTATCTTCCATTTAGTCTTTTTTTGCATTAGTTATTCCTCCAATTTTTTTAAATAACTTACTTAATTCTTCTTCATTTTGGTGATAGTTCTTTTTGAGGAACCCTTTACGGACAATCACCACATAATCAAGTTTCTCGATTATCCCTTGTTTTAATAAATCCCAAATCATCGCGCGGATCTGTCTTCTAACTTTAACTCTAATAACAGCTCCTCCAACTTTTTTCGATGCCGATATTCCAAATCGAGGATCGGGATACTCGTTTTTAAGATAGTAGATTACAAATGAGTCATTAGCTAAACTCTTTTTGGATGAAATAACTTTTTGGAAATCTTGTTTTGATTTAACTCTCAACTTTTTTTCCATCGTTTTTCCTCCATTGTAGAAAAACCACTAAGGCTAACCCTAGTGGTTTTAACAAGTAACATTTAGCTTAAGCAGAAAGGACTTTTCTACCTTTAAGTCTTCTCCTAGCTAACACTTTACGACCGTTTGGGGTTGCCATTCTAGCACGGAAACCAGCGGTGTTTTGGTGTTTTCTTTTACTTGGTTGATACGTTCTTTTCATTGATACACCTCCGAATTTATACTAACATACGCTTGTTATTATAATTTTATATATATATTAAGTCAAATAAAAATGTATCAATTAATAAATTTTATCAAAGTCGTCTTTACGCGGTTTTCATAAGCTATTAAATACTAGTTATCAACACATAAGCGAAAATGAATAAATTATTTTATTTTATTCAGCAAAGATTTTTTTATTCAGAAAATAATTTATGTTTATAAACTTTATAACATCGATGTTAATAACGTTATTTTTGGTGTTGATAAAATTAAAAAAACTATATCTCCATGGGAGTTTTTTCTCCACATCGAAAAGATGATTGTTGAAAAGTATAAACATTATCAACGTTGATAATTATCCACATATTTATCAACAAGTTATCCACGTGGAAAAATGTGGATAACTAAAAATATATAACCTCCATGGGCTTTTTTTTACTTTTTGATGTTGATAAGTAAAAAACGCGATTTTTTATTTGTTTTTTTTAGATTTAGTTATGTTATTATCTTAATTACTAAGAGGGAAAGACTATGGTATCTATGAAAACAAAACAAGCTACTGCTTGGAATCAAATTTTGAAGATGGTTTCAAATAAAGTCGATAAACATACTTTTGAATGTTTTTTTGAAGGAATTGAACTTGATGAAGTAACCGATAATCAAGTAACTTTAGTCGTGCCATCATCTTTAGCCAAACAGTTTTTTTCTCATTCTGTAGATGCATCTAATACTTTGAAAGATGCTATTAGCAATGTCTATGGACATGATTATCAAAATATTTCTTATTTGACTCCTGATGAAGCCAAACTTTTAAGAAATCATTCCGAGTTAAAGAAAGTTACTAGCTATGGTGAACCGCAAACAAATTCACACTTCTTCTCTAACTGCAAAATTAATCCAAATTATACTTTCGACAACTTTGTTGTCGGTGATTGTAACCGCGATGCCGTTAGAGCTTCTTTATTAATCGCTAATAGCCCAGGTGTTGCTTATAATCCTCTTTTTATCTATTCAAAATCTGGCTTAGGCAAGACCCATTTATTGCATTCAATCGCTAATTTTTATCTCGAAAAGCATCCAAAAGCTAAAGTTTTATATATCACCAGCGATGCTTTTATCGATGAATTCGTCAAATATGTTAAAGGATCGCAAGAAAGCCAATCTTTAAAGGATTACTTTAGCGATGTCGATTTATTATTAGTCGATGATATCCAGTTCTTATCAGATAAAACCAAGACTGCTGAAATGTTTTTCTACATTTTCTCGCAGTTATTTAATAACGGACATCAAATCGTCTTAACCAGTGACCGTCATCCTAAAGACTTAAAAGGTCTAGAAGAGAGACTTGTTTCTCGTTTTTATATGGGCTTATCAGTCAATATGCAGTCACCTGATACCGATACATTACTTGAAATCCTAAAAAGAAAGATTGTTTCTCGCGGATTAGACTTAAAGAAATTTGATCCAGAAGGCTTAATTTTTATCGCTGAAAAGTTTTCACATAACGTTAGAGAACTTGAAGGCGCGCTAAACCGCTTATTATTCTCTCTTTCATCAAATGAGAATAAATATGTTTCTCTTGATGAAGTCAAAGCCACCTTCTCATATCTTCAAGGAATTGAAAGCAACGATAAAAAGAACCTTAGTGAAGATGATGTTATTGATGAAGTGGCCCGTTATTACCATCTCAATAGTGAAATTATTAAATCTAAGAACAGAAAAGCTCAAGTAGCTTTAGCTAGACGTATTGCGATGTATCTCTGCCGTTATTTATTGCAGTCATCGTTAAAAACCATCGGCAAGGTCTTCTCTAGAGACCATTCAACTGTGATAACTGCTGTCTCAAAAGTGGAAAAAGAGTTGAAAACTAACACCTTAATGTTGAAAGCTGTAAGCGACATAAAAAAGAGCTTAAAAGCAGCGTAAAATGCTGATAAAGATGGGATTTTCTGGTATAATATACTTGTCTGAAAAAGCAAGGAAATCCTTAAATAAAACACGCTTATCCACACTTTCCACAGGCCTTATTATTATTATTGTTAATAAAAAATAAAAAAATAAATTAAATTAAAAGGAGCAATTATGAAATTCACAATCGACCGTAACAAATTTCTCAAAATGTTAAACACTGTCTCAATCGCTATTGAGCAAAAGTCACCATCACCTATTTATTTAAACTATAAATTAGATCTTGATGAAAAAGGTTTAACAGTAATTAGCACTAATGGTAATCTCACTATTCAAACATTCCTTCCTTATCAAGATGGCGATAACATCTATATTAGCGATTACGAAGAAGGTGTTACCTTAATCCAAGCTAAGTTCTTATTAGAAATTGTTAAGAGATTAGAAAGTGATACAGTCACAGTCGATATTATCGATGAAGTCATCGTTGATATCAGTGATAACTATTCTAAATTTAGACTCAATGCTTTAAAAGCTGAAGATTATCCTCAAGTCGACTTTGAATTAAAAGGTCAAATCGTCGAGATGGAGGGAGAAACTTTTAAAAATATTATTAATCAAACATCCTTCGCAGCAGCTACTAAAGAAAATGCTCGTCAAACATTGCTCGGCATTAATATGACTAGCCATGGAAATGAAATCGACTTCACAGCCGCGGATAATAGCCGTCTCGCCCGTAAAACTTATCACGCTGATAAAGAATACGATTTTTCTGTTACTGTGCCTAGCAAGACCATTACTGAGGTTGCAAAGCTTATCGATGGAGGAAAAATCACTTTATCAATTGAAGAAAATAAAATTATCTTCAGCTACGGCGACACTAAAATTTATTCTCGTTTAATTGAAGGTAAATATGAATTCACTAAGAAATACGGAAATATTGCTCCTAACTATGTTTTACAAGCTAAGTCCGATTTATTGATTTCAGCTATTCAAAAAGCAACATTATTTGCAATTGAAAAAATCAATGTTGTTACTTTAGCTGTTTCTGAAGATGAATGCCATCTTTCTTCATCAACTGTCCAAGTTGGATCAGCTGATATCTCATTAAGCGAATACCGTTACAAAGGAAACTATTTCGAAATCCATTTCAATAGCTCATTTGTTCTCGATGCTATTAAAGCTTGCCAAAGCGAAGATGTCGTTTTAACCTTCGCCGGAGAAGCTGGGTTATTTAAAGTCAGCAATCCAAATGATGAAGATCTTTTATTATTAGTAACACCGGTTCAAACCTATTCTTACTAAAAAATAAAATAAAAGAATTTTAAGAGGAGTATTTCTCCTCTTTTTTGTTGTCGGTCATTTAATAGCCAAATTAAAAAAATAGAAACAAATAGACAAAATATACTTACTTAAGAAAAACATCGCTCTAGCGGGCTAAAATCGGGGTTATTTTTGCCTTAAAGGCGATATTTATTTATTAAAATAAATAAATGTGGTATGATTGCCCTAGAGGTTAATAAGAAGATTATGAAAGAATTCAAAATCACTACAGAGCCATTGCTCTTACAAAACTTCCTTAAACTTCTAGATTTTACTTCAACTGGTGGACAAGCAAAATATTTCTTAGCCGAACACGAAGTCAAAGTCAATGAAGAAAAGGAAACGCGCCGGGGCAGAAAACTTTATGCCGGCGATAAAGTCGAAGTAGATAAGCAGGAATTCTTGCTCACTAAATAATGAAGGTTAATTATCTTAAGCTTAATTCTTTCCGAAACTATTTGATGGCGGAAGCTGAATTCGTTAGTGGAATCAATTTCGTCTTCGGTGAGAATGGAGCAGGTAAGACGAGTTTGGTAGAATCATTATCGCTTCTATCTCTCGGTAAATCTTTTCGCGGCAGCGATGATGAAGAATTAATCCGTGAAGGCGATGATTATGCTGTTATTAAAGCAAATGTTGAAAATGTTGGAGAATATTTAATCTCGATATCTAAACAAGGTAAAAATATTACTCTCAATAATCAAAAAGTAAAAAAGATTAGCGATATCATCTCCGCTTGCCGATTGGTTTACTTCTTACCTAAAGAGAGTGAGCTCTTCCACATGACACCAGATAAGAGAAGAAGATTTCTCGATTTATCCTTATCTACGCTTAGCCATAGCTATATCGAAGAGATTGGAAAATATCGTTATTATCTGAAAGCTTTAAAAGATAACTATAAGTTTCATGATGAAGATTATCAAAATATCGTTATCTCTAAATTAGCAGAATATGGAAATAGCGTCTCTCAAAAGAGAAGGAAAATAATTAATCGGTTAAATCAAGAACTTCAAGAGATTGCTCAAATCTTACTAGGTGATGCCAAACTACAATTAAGTTACTTAGCAAATATTAATTCTGAAAATGTTGATGATTATCAAAAAAAATTAAAGGATAGTTTGGTGTATAAAGACGATAAGCTAGCAGTACGCGGGATTCACCTTGATGATATGCAGCTAACTTATGAAGGAAGAGATGCGGGAAAGTATGCTTCGCAAGGGCAAAATCGACTCGGAGTGATCGCTTTAAAACTAGCGATGGCCCAATTGATTAAGAAGAGTTATGGTCAAGATCCGTTATTGATATTCGATGACGTCTTATCAGAACTCGATTCCGAACATAAAAAACGCTTATTAACAATACTTAAAAACTACGAACAAGTATTTATTACCGGAGTCACTTGCAAAGAAAGCGATGTGGCTCGTTACCAAGTTCAGGATAATCAAGTTAGGAGGATTATTTAATGGAAAATGAAGAACTAGAAAAAGAAACGCGCAATTTGATCCCTGATGAGGAGAAATCAAAAGCGGATTACACCGCTAATGATATTCAAGTTCTCGAAGGGCTTGAAGCCGTTAGAAAACGTCCAGGTATGTATATTGGTACAACCTCTTCTACCGGACTTCACCACTGCGTTTGGGAAATTGTCGATAACGCTATCGATGAAGCGCTCGCCGGATATTGTGATACTATCCATGTAACAATCAATGATGGCAATACTATTACCGTTAAAGATAACGGACGTGGAATCCCGGTTGATATCGTTTCTAAATCTGGAAAATCTGCAGTTGAAACAGTTTATACCATTCTTCATGCCGGTGGAAAATTCTCAGAAAATGCTTATAAGGTCTCTGGTGGATTGCACGGCGTTGGTGCATCTGTTGTTAATGCTTTATCGGAATGGTTAGAGGTTACCGTTCATAAAGACGGAGGAATTTATTACATTAAATTCGTCAATGGCGGACATACAGTCGAACCGCTTAAGAGAATTGGTGATTGTACCGATAGCGGAACAATTGTCACTTTTAAACCAGATGCGACAATCTTTACAGATACCGTCGTTTATGATTATTCAGTTATCCGCGATAGAATTCGTCAAATGGCCTTTCTTAACAAAGGTGTTAGATTCTTCGTTAATGATGAACGAGGACCAGAAGAAGACCATGTCCACGAAGAATTCTGCTATGAAGGCGGCTTAAAAGAATATGTTACATATCTTAACCGCAATAAAGAATCTACAGAAAATCCTTATGATGTTATCTATTGCGAAGATAAACAAGACAATATCAAAGTCGAAATCGCTATGCAATATAACGATTCTTATACATCAATGATTTATTCTTTCTGTAATAACATCAATACCGCGGATGGCGGAACGCATGAAGAAGGTTTCCGTCTAGCGTTAACAAGAGTTATTAATAAATACGCCCGCGCGAATAAATTCTTGAAAGATAACGACGAATCATTAACTCAAGATGACTGCAAAGAAGGATTAACCGCGATTATTTCAATTAAGCATCCTAATCCGCAATATGAAGGTCAAACTAAAGGCAAATTAGGTAACTCTGAAGTTAGAGCGGTCGTCTCAAATATCTTCGGCGAACAACTCGAAAGATATCTTAACGAAAACCCTCGCTCAGCGAAGATGATTATGGCTAAGGTAACATTAGCCGCGAATGCGCGTATCGCCGCTAGAAAAGCTCGTGAGACGACGAGAAAGAACGGAATTGAAGTTACTTCTTTACCTGGTAAATTAGCTGACTGCTCATCAAAAGATGTCTCACAATGCGAGTTATATATCGTTGAGGGTAATTCCGCAGGTGGATCTGCTAAGTCTGGTAGAAACAGAGAATATCAAGCGATTCTTCCTTTAAGAGGTAAAATCCTTAACGTCGAAAAAGCTCAAACAAAGAGAATCTTCGCTAATGCGGAAATCGGTAATATGATTATCGCTATCGGTGGAGGATATGGTAACGAATTTGATGTTAGCAAGATTAGATACCACAAGATTATCATTATGACCGATGCTGATGTCGATGGATCACATATTAGAATTTTACTTTTAACTTTCTTCTACCGCTTTATGAAACCATTGGTAGAACAAGGATATATCTATATCGCTCAACCACCTCTATACAAAGCTAGCCGCGGCAACAAAGATTATTATTGCTATAACGATGAACAGCTTAATCAGTTAAGAGCTAAACTCGGTCCAACCGCTAGCAAGCAATTAAAGATTCAACGTTATAAAGGTCTTGGTGAAATGAATCCTCAACAATTATGGGAAACCACAATGGATCCAGATAAGCGAAAGATGTTAAGAGTTACCATTGATGATGCAATGGAAGCAGATAAAGTATTTGATGAATTAATGGGTGAAGATGTTCTTTGCCGTAAAGAATTCATTAGGGAAAACGCTAAGTTTGTTAATAACTTGGATATTTAGGAGGTCACATGGCAGACGAAGAAAGAGATAATCTCAATCTTGATGAAACTTCAAATGAAGAAAATTCTGAAAATGAAGTTTCTGATCAAGAGATTGAAGAATTAGAAGAAGGTATTGTCCCAGGACTTAGTGAAAGAGAACTCGTTCACGAAGTTAAGCAATCATTCCTCGATTATGCGATGAGCGTTATCGTTTCTAGAGCAATACCAGATGTCCGTGATGGATTAAAACCTGTTCATAGAAGAATTATCTTCGGTATGAACGAACAAGGCATGCAGCCTGATAAACCATATAAAAAATGTGCGCGTATCGTCGGTGATGTTATGGGTAAATATCACCCGCATGGCGATGCAGCTATCTATTCAGCTTTAGTCAGATTGGCTCAACCGTTTTCTATCAGATATACGCTTGTTGATGGCCATGGTAACTTCGGTAGCGTCGATGGTGATGAAGCCGCGGCTATGCGTTACACTGAAGCGAGAATGAGCAAAATTTGTTTGGAGATGGTCCGCGATATTAAAAAGGATACCGTCGACTTTATTCCTAACTATGATGGTGAAGAAGAAGAACCAACTGTCCTTCCGTCAAGAATTCCTAACCTCTTGATTAATGGGTCAAATGGTATCGCTGTCGGTATGGCGACGAATATTCCTCCTCACAATTTAACAGAAGTTATTAATGCTTTAATCGCGATTTCGGAAAATGAAAATCTCACACCATTAGAAATAATGACTAATTATCTCTATGGTCCAGATTTCCCAACTGGCGGCATTATTTTAGGCCGTTCCGGGATCAGAAAAGCTTATGAAACCGGTCAAGGATCGATTACTATCCGTTCAAGAGCGGAAATTGAAGAGATGGCAAATGGTAAGAAGAGAATTATCGTTACGGAAATTCCTTATCAAGTCAATAAATCCGCGATGCTTGAAGCAATCGGTCACTTAGTCCATAACAAGGTTATCGAAGGCATTACCGATATCCGCGATGAATCAAATAAAGAAGGCATCCGCGTCGTCATCGAATTAAGAAAAGATGTCGTTCCAGAAGTCGTTCTTAACCAATTATTTAAAAATTCTCAATTACAAACTTCCTTTGGCATTATTATGCTCTGCCTCGTCGGAGGCGAACCTAAGATTTTGCCAATTAATAAAATCTTAAAACACTATCTCGATTTCCAATGCGAAGTTATCGAAAGAAGAACTCGTTATGATTTAAAGAAAGCTCTCGATCAATTACATATCCTCGAAGGTTTATTAATCGCTATTGATAATATTGATGAAGTTGTTTCAATTATCCGTAATGCGAGAACAACCGATGAAGCTAAGAGCAAATTAATGGAGAGATTCTCTTTATCCGAAGCGCAAACAAAAGCTATTCTCGATATGAGATTAGCTAGACTTGTCGGATTAGAAAAAGACAATATTGAAAGCAATATTCAAGCCTTACATACAGAAATTGATCGCCTTCAATATATCCTTTCTTCCCATGAACATATTTTGGCAACTGTCATTGATGAATTAAAAGAAATCAAAGAGAAATACGGCGATGAAAGAAAAACTGAAATCTCTAATGAAAACAGCGATATCGATGATGAAGATTTGATTCCGAAGGAAGATATTGTTATCTCATTAACCGAATCTGGTTATATTAAGAGAATGAACGTCGATACTTTCAAGGTTCAAAACCGCGGAGGTGTTGGTGTTTCCGGCGGTAAGATGAATAAAGAAGATGTTACATCCATCATTACTTATTCTAAGACTCATACCGATTTACTCTTCTTTACCTCAGTTGGTAAGGTTTATCGTTTAAGAGGTTATAAAGTTCCTGAATTCTCTAGAACTAGCAAAGGTATTCCAGTTCAAAATCTCTTAGCTTTAGAAGATAATGAAAAAGTTTTAGCCATTATCAATGTCGATGATTACAATGAGAATGCTTACCTCTTCTTCGCTACGAGAAAAGGTGTAGTTAAAAAGACTTCTTTGATGGAATTTGAATCAATTCGTCAAAATGGTAAGATTGCTATCTCAATGAGAGAGGGCGATGAATTAATCGGTGTTAAGTTAACTGATGGTCATGCTTTAATCTCCTTAGCTAGCGATAACAATAAGATGGTTACCTTCCATGAAGAAGACGTTAGAGAAATGGGCAGAATGGCTGCCGGCGTCAAAGGTATGGATATCGGCGAAAATGATAACGTCATCTCTATTACCACCTCATTAGAAGGAAAATATATCTTAGCTTTATCTGAAAAAGGATACGGAAAGATGTCACCTCTTGAAGATTACCGTTTAACCTCAAGAGGATCAAAAGGCGTCTTGACGATGAATATCAGCGAAAGAAATGGTAAATTAGTCGCAACCCGCGCGGTTAATGGTGATGAGGATATCATAATCATTACTAAATTAGGCGTGGTTATTAGAACGTCATTATCGCAAGTTGCTATTTCTGGAAGAAATACTTTAGGCGTTAAGATTATCCGTCTCAGAGATGATGAAAGCGTCTCTTCATTAACAACTATTGAACATGAAGACGAAGAAGTCTTAGATGAAGCAAATCAAGCAAATCAGGAAACTACTCAGAAAGAGGAATAAAAAATGTTAGACATTAAATTTGTAAGAGAACATCCGGATATTGTAAAAGAAAATATCAAAAAGAAATTCGAAGATCACAAATTGCCTTTAGTCGATGAAGTTATTGACCTTGATAAGAAAATCCGCGATTTAAAAAATAATGGCGGAGACTTAAGAGCAGAAAGAAATTCTCTTTCAACTAAAATCGGTTCTTTGATGAGAGAAAAGAAACTTGCCGAAGTTGAAGAAATTAAAAAGAGAGTTGTCGAAATCAATAATCAATTAGTCGATATCGAAAAAGAAGAAGGCGTTTTAACCGAAGAGTTAACTAAGAAGATGATGGTGATTCCAAACATCATCGATAAGAGCGTACCTATCGGAAAAGATGATTCTGAAAACGTTGAATTACAAAAATTTGGTGAACCAAAAGAAAAGCCTTTTGAAGTTCCTTATCACGTCGATATCTTAGAAAAACTCGACGGAATTGATCTTGAATCTGCGCGTAAGGTAGCCGGAAATGGTTTCTATTATCTTACCGGCGATATCGCAAGACTCCATTCAGCTGTCTTAACATACGCTCGCGATTTCATGATTAATAAAGGATTTACTTATGTTATTCCTCCATTCATGATTCATGGTAATGTTGTTAACGGCGTTATGTCCTTTGATGAAATGGATCAAATGATGTACAAAATCGAAGGTGAAGATCTCTATTTAATCGGTACTAGTGAACACTCAATGATCGGTAGATTTATTGATACCATCATCGACAAGAATAAATTACCTTTAACTTTAACTAGCTACTCACCTTGCTTTAGAAAAGAAAAAGGTGCTCACGGCATTGAAGAAAGAGGTATTTACCGGATTCACCAATTCGAAAAACAAGAAATGATCGTCATCTGCGAACCAGAAGATAGCATGGAATGGTTCAATAAACTTTGGTCATATACTGTTGAATTATTTAGAAGCTTAGATATTCCAGTTAGAACAATTGAATGCTGCTCCGGCGATTTAGCAGATTTAAAGGTTAAGTCAATTGACGTTGAAGCTTGGTCTCCACGTCAAAAGAAATACTTTGAAGTCGGTTCTTGCTCAAATTTAGGCGATGCTCAAGCGAGAAGATTAAAAATTAGAGTTAAAGGCGATAAAGGAAATTATTTCGCGCATACTTTAAATAATACGGTTATCGCTCCTCCAAGAATGTTAATCGCTTTTGTTGAAAATCACCTTAACGAAGATGGTTCAGTTAATATCCCAGAAGTCTTAAGACCTTATATGGGCGGCAAGAGCAAAATTGAAGTTAAAAAATAAAAGTTTCATTAATTGTGAAAACTAAAGAAGACCTGTAAAAAAAGCAGGTCTTTTTAATTTGTTTCGTTTTTATAAAAATAGTTAGGTAAAGTATAGGTGTTTCGTATCAAAATAGACTTTTTTGTGGATAAAAAATAATTGGTTAAAAATTATTAGTATTTATTTAGTATAAATAAAGTTAATACTTTATATTAATATAAAGTATTAATATTTTTTAAAAATAATAAAAAACGTTTTATTCTTCCCATTGTTATTCCCTTGTGATAAGATAGCCTTACTGAAACGGAAGGGAATAACCCGAAAAAGATGGAAGGGATTATATTTTTCTATTCTTTTTATGACCTTTACGTTTCGAGAAAGAAGGGTTCATTATGAAAATCATTAAGCGCAGCGGAGCCGAAGTTCAATTCGATATCCAAAAAATCATCAACGCTATTCAAGGAGCAAACCACGAGGTTACCCCAACAAAGAGATTATCTGATGAAGATGTTTTAAAATGTGCAGAAAACGTTGAAAAGCTCTGCTTAGAAAAAGGAAGAATTCTGACAGTTGAAGAAGTTCAAGATCTTGTCGAAAATCAGATAATGGACCATAAAGCATTTGAAGTCGCTCGTAAATATATTACATATCGTTATCAACGCGCGTTAGCTAGAAAAGCTAATACGACTGACCAACAAATTTTAACATTACTCGAATGCAATAACGAGGATGTTAAAGAAGAGAACTCAAATAAGAATCCAACAGTTAACTCTGTTCAAAGAGACTATATGGCTGGTGAAGTAAGTAAAGATATCACAAAGAGAATTTTACTTCCTAAAGATATCGTCGAAGCGCATGAACAAGGTATTATCCACTTCCATGATGCTGACTACTTTGCTCAACATATGCATAACTGCGATTTAGTTAACCTTGAAGATATGTTACAAAACGGAACAGTTATCTCGGGAACAATGATTGAAAAACCAAAGTCATTCTCCACGGCTTGTAACATTGCAACACAGATTATTGCTCAAGTCGCATCTAACCAATATGGTGGACAATCGATTTCTATCACTCACTTAGCGCCATTTGTCGAAGTTTCTCGTCAAAAGATTAGAAAAGCTGTCGAAGAAGAATTCGCAGGTGTCGATGTTACAAGAGAACACATCGAAGAAGTCATCGCTAAGAGATTAAATGAAGAAATTAAAAGAGGTGTCCAAACTATCCAATATCAAATAGTCACCTTATTAACAACAAATGGACAAGCCCCGTTTGTCACAATCTTTATGTATCTCAATGAAGCGAGATCAGAGCAAGAAAAGAAAGATATCGCTTTAATAACTGAAGAGATTTTAAGACAAAGAATTCAAGGCGTTAAAAACGAAAAAGGCGTTTGGATTACTCCGGCATTCCCTAAACTAATCTATGTTTTGGAACCAGACAATATCGATCCAGGCACACCTTATTACTACCTCACTGAATTAGCTGCAAAGTGCACAGCGAGAAGAATGGTCCCAGATTATATTTCTGAAAAGATCATGCTCGAATTAAAACAAGGTAATTGCTACACCTGCATGGGTTGCCGTTCTTTCTTAACACCTTATAAGAATGAAAAAGGTCAATATCAATTCTATGGACGCTTTAACCAAGGCGTAGTAACGATTAACCTCGTTGATGTAGCTTTATCTAGTAAAGGTGATTTTAATTCATTCTGGAAGATTTTTGATGAGAGACTTGATCTCTGCTACCGGGCGCTTATGTGCCGTCATAACCGCTTAAAAGGAACTAAATCAGATGTCGCTCCAATCCTTTGGCAATATGGTGCCTTAGCTAGATTGAAGAAAGGCGAAACTATCGATAAACTCCTCTATAACGGATATTCAACTATTTCTTTAGGTTATGCTGGATTATACGAATGTGTAAAGTATATGACAGGAAAATCACATACCGATCCAGAAGCAACACCATTTGCCTTAGAAGTCATGCAGCATATGAATGATGCCTGTGCGAATTGGAAAGCTAAGGAACATATTGATTTCTCACTTTACGGAACACCGCTTGAATCAACTACTTATAAGTTTGCAAAATGCTTGCAGAAGAGATTTGGTATTATTAAAGGTATCACTGATAAGAACTATATTACTAACTCTTATCATATCGTTGTTTCTGAACATATTGACGCCTTTAAGAAACTTGAATTTGAATCGCAGTTCCAAAGATTATCACCAGGCGGAGCAATTTCTTATATTGAAGTTCCAAATATGGAAAACAATATTCCAGCAGTATTAAAAGTTATCCGCTATATCTATGATCACATCATGTATGCAGAACTTAATACTAAATCCGATTACTGCCAAGTCTGCGGATACAATGGTGAAATTCAAATTAAAGAAGATAAAGATGGAAAATTATTCTGGGAATGCCCTCAATGCGGAAACAGAGATCAAAGCAAGATGAACGTCGCTAGAAGAACATGCGGATATATCGGTTCGCAATTCTGGAACCAAGGACGTACTCAGGAAATTAGAGATAGAGTATTGCATTTATAATGTATTACGGAAATATTAAAAACTGTGATGTTGCAGACGGATTAGGAGTTAGAGTATCTCTGTTTGTCTCAGGATGCCGCAATCACTGCAAAGGTTGCTTTAATGAACAGACATGGGATTTTCGTTATGGTGATCTTTATACTAAAGAAGTTGAAGACTACATAATAGATTTACTTAAACCTGATTATATCGATGGATTTACTTTATTAGGCGGCGAACCTTTTGAAGAAGAAAACCAAGAAACAGTTTGCAATTTATTAAAAAGAATAAAGAAAACATATCCAGCTAAAAGCGTTTGGTGCTATACCGGCTATATTTTGGATCAAGATATTCTTCCAAAAGACGGCAGAAAGCATACAAAGTTTACCGATGAGATATTGTCTTATATAGATGTATTAGTCGATGGACCATTTATTGAAAGTAAAAAAAATTTAATGCTTGAGTATCGCGGATCGGAAAATCAAAGATTAATTGATTTACCGTCAACTTTAAAAGAAAAAAGAATTATTCCTTATATTGTTAAACAAACTTCTATGGATTAAGGGAGCGTTTATGCTCTCTTTTCTTTTTGATTTACATTTGCTAAGATAAAATCAAGAAATGAGATTTTATGATAAAAAGATATAAAGAGTATATCCAAGAAGCTTTGATTGAATTATTAAATAAAAAGATAATAAAAGAGATTAGTATTACTGATTTAACAGAAAAAGCCGGGATAGCTAGATCGACGTTTTACCGTTATTATTCATCGCTAGATGAAGTTATTGATGATTATATTTTGAGTATTTTCGCAAAAATGCGTAAAGAAAAATCGTTTAATTTTAATATTCAATCAACCATAAGAGGATTTTTAGAAATTTTTTATGATTATCGTGAATTCTTTCGGTTGCTCGTGCGAAGAGGGTTAATAGAGAGAGTCCAAAGATTTTTATTTAATGTCTGCTACGAAGGAATTAAGAATCTAGGTAGAAACTCTCAAATAAATGAATTAGAAGCATATTATTATGGAGGCGCTAGTTCTGGATTTATTATTGGGGTAATCATTGGTGATTATGAAGTTCCAATCGAAGAAGCGGAAAAGAAATTAGAAAGCTTATTAATTGGTGACCCCAAAAAAACAATAGAAGAAATAAAAACATCAAGGGATTAACCTTGATGTTTCTTTTTTTATTTTCTATTAGCAAAGTAATTTTTATAGAATGAGTATAAATAACTTGGTTCAGCGTTTTCTGTTCCGACTTGGCTATAGGTATTTACGATTTCTTCATAGGTTGCTGTTGATAAATCAACGGGCTCTAAGTTTAATTCAAAGATACCCCATGAACCTCTTGTTTTATTAGCAGGAATAATATTGTACATATATTTATTGGTTTTATATGTCCAAGAAGAGTATGACCATCCAAGCTTTTCAAAAAAATCTAAGGTAGCTTGCCAATCACCTAAATCATCCCAAGCATTAAATTCTCCGATGTAAACAGGGACATCATAATCCATTAAATTATGTAGAGCCTTATAGAAATAAAGTGTTGTTTCTTGTGATAGAGTTGTTTGGTTATAGATATGGTATTCGTAGCAAACATTTTCCCAGCCATAAGTTCTTGGGTTTACTCCGTGAATTGGGAAGGTGAAGCATTCCATAAAAATCATATGGTTAGGATCAACTGATCTTACAGCTTCATAGAGTTCGTCATAATAATCAAAATTGATTTTTCCAGCGTATTTACCTGGAGCGCGGCGTGGTTCATTAAGTAAATCGTAACCAGCGATAATTTTTTCGTCTTTAAAATGCGTTGCAATTGTTTTCCAAAGATTAATAGTTTTTTCGCGGTATTCCGGCGTGGTGTATAGAGCCCATTGTGAATCATCCCCGGAATGGATATCTTGGTTTTGTGAACCAATCGCTCCATGGAGATCGACAACGCAGTAGAGATTATATTTATTACACATCTCAATTGCCCAATCTAATTTTTCAAAACCATTTTCTTTAATTGTTTCTCCATCGGTTGTGATATTGAGATAGCTAAAATTAATTCTAACTGTATTCATTCCTAAATCGGCGATAGTTTTAAAATCATCTTCTGTAATGAAATTATCAATATAGAGTTTTTCAACAGCATCGATTTGTTCCGCGGTTAAATTTGGATTATCCGCCATAGCTTCTAAAGCTCTTTTTTGAGTATATAAACTTGTATCATAATCACCGACTGTCGCAGAAGCCATCCATGCTTCTTGGACAAACCAGTCACCTAAATTGACACCTTCAAGTCTTAAAATATTGCCTTCGCCATCATAGAGATTGGTGCCTACTGCCTGAACATATCCATTAGGGTTATCTATTTTATTAGGGCGATATGGATTTGGATCAATGAAGCAGAGAATAAAAAATCCGATGACTGGAATTAAGATTATTACAATCAAAATCCATAAAATTATTTTTAATACAAGTTTTACTTTGCTCTTTTTTACCATAAGTTAATCCCTCTTATATCTCTAATTATAATTTAATCATAAACATTTAAACTTTACATTAATTATTATAAAAAGCTAACGCTTCGTCTATCCATCCTTCAGCATCTGTTCCAGTTCCTAAGCCAAATCCGTGGATACAATTTACCATTTTTGCTTCATATGAGATATTTAAAGTTTTTAATTTATCTAAATAACTATAATATGCATCATGTGAAAAGTATTGGTCATTATTGCATTGACGGATAAAAGCTTTAGGAAAATCTTCATCAAGATAATTTTCATCATAGCCATAAATCATCATCGACATGCCAGGCTTTGGCAAGTTATATTTTCCATATCCATTATCTTTTTTTGACCACATATTTGCTGTCATTCCTCCAGCGGAAAAACCACCGATTATGTAATTGTCTACTTCTACATTTAATTTTTCGGCATTATCAACAATAAATTTGACACCAGCAGCGACATCTTCCATTAAAGTAGGAACTGGTTTTCCAAAATTATTCGCGACGCGATAAGTTAAACAGAAGGCTGTATAACCTAATTCGTTAAAGTAAGCCGCGGCAGGAAGCGATTCAAACGGTGTACAAACAGAAGAAAAACCTCCTCCGGCTAGGAGTAAGACGAATGGTTTCTTTTCATCGCTATGAAGGCAGTAAAGAGAAGCCATGTCTAAATCTTTGTTAGCTTGTCTTTCTTCTTCGCTATAGATTTCATAATGAATTGTTTCACCGCTTTTTGCTTGATTTGATAAAGCTGTCAAACCATATACGCAGTCATCGGGATTCCAAGCCTTTTGCGATATCTGCGCGGTTTTAGGCGTTTCGTTATATAACCAGTCGTTACCAACTAATAAGTCATCAAAAACTCCTTGAAATTCCGGTAATTCCGCCATTTGATAAAAAGGCATATCCACTGAAATAACATTAGAGTCGATACGTGGTTGCTGGCAGCTAACAAGTATTATTGACGTTAAGCTGAGAAGAAAAATGTTTTTTAATTTCATAGAATAATCCCTCAATTACTTTAATTATAATTAAAATCTTTAATAAAATATAAACAGATTACAAAAACTATATCTTAAATTTTTTATTACCATTTTTATTATTGATTTAAGTTGACTTAATTAGGTTATGAGAGTAAAATAAATTTAGAATGGTTCTAAAAAATGACAAAGCAAAGACAGTTGATCTATAACATTGTTAATTCGACTCCGGACCACTTAAAAGTGGAAGAAATTTTTAGCGAAGTCAAAAAAAATAATTCAACGATGGTATTTGCAACCGTCTATAACAGTTTGAACTATTTAGTAGAGAATGGATACATCAGAAGAATTAGAATTCCTGGCTTACCTGATCATTTTGACAGAAATCTTCAACCGCATGATCATTTACTATGTGAAGAATGTGGAAATTTGATTGATGTTCCAAGCCAAGAGGAAAAATTAAACTTCTTCGATGCAAATGGTAATTATTACCATAAAAAACAAGTTCTATACTATGGAATATGTTATCTTTGCCAAAAGAAACTTTAGAACAGTTCAGAAACTTAAGGTAACATAGGAGGAGAATTTAAGTTTATGAAAACATTTAGATGCAAAGTCTGTGGACACGTTTTCCAATCAGATGAAGCTAATCCAATTTGCCCAGTTTGCAAAAAAGGCGGAGACGCTCTCGAAGTAATTGATGAAAAACCATCATTAAAAGGTACTCAAACAGAAAAGAATCTTCAAACAGCTTTTGCTGGTGAATCACAAGCTAGAAACAAATATACTTATTTTGCTTCAGTTGCTAAAAAAGAAGGCTATGAACAAATCGCAGCTTTATTCTTAGAAACAGCTGACAACGAAAAAGAACATGCTAAATTATGGTTCAAGGCTTTAGGTGAATTAGGCTCAACAGCTGAAAACTTAAAAGCTGCAGCAGCTGGTGAAAACTATGAATGGACCGAAATGTATAAAGAATTTGCTGAAACAGCAGATAAAGAAGGTTTCCATGAATTAGCAGAACAATTCCGCGGTGTCGCTGCAATTGAAAAACATCACGAAGAAAGATATCTCGCTTTATTAAAGAATGTTGAAAACCTTGAAGTCTTTGCTAAGAAGACAGGTATCCATACTTGGAAATGCCGTAACTGCGGCTGCCTCGTTATCGCAAGCGAAGCACCAAAGATTTGCCCAGTTTGCTTACATCCACAAGCATACTTTGAACTTGCAGACGCAAATAACTATTAATATTCTCTTTGTAGATAATCAGCATGGCTTCGGCCATGCTTTTTTATAAAAAAATAAGTAAATTTTTTGAAAAACAGGTTAAATTTGCTAAAAAATATAAACACATGACTATAAATATTAAAAAGCATGTTGACTTTTTTCAAAAATGCTTTATATCATGAAGTTAGAAAAGAGAAGTATATTACACGAGTTCTGAAAGCTGAAGAAAAGGCGGAGATAACCGATGTTACGTGAAGTAATAATCTTCTGAAAAAAGGACTAGGTGTTTTAGAAAAAGACTCCTCGTAGAGAAAAAATATTGTCTTGAAAGGAACGAGGAGTTTTTTTATACTTTAAATATATAGAAGAGGTAAAGGGTATGGATAATATTTTTTTAGAAGGTGAAGTCTCATACGATGAGAAATATCTTTTAAAAACGAATACTTCGCTGATGAAACAAGCCCTATTACCATTTGTTATAAGCGCGGTTATTTGTTTGTTAGCCATTGTATTTATTTCGGTAAGTAATGTTAATAAATTGTTTGTACTAATACCTATTTTCTTGATTATATTTTTGATAATTTTAGTAGTAAGTTATTTTGTAAGAATTAAAACAGCGGTTAAGGAATCACTTATTACTAAACCGAATAGCAAACTAATATATCGTTTTTCATATAGCGATTTTTCTGGAGAACTTATTTCTGATACTTCAAAGTTCTCTTTTGAAAAAAAATATGATGAAATCAAAAAAATGCTTACTGATAAAGATAATATCTATATCTTTTTTTACGATGTTGTTATAGCTTTAGAAAAAAAGAATATTTCTTCTCATCAAGAAGCTATTTTAAAAACATTAATTAAAACCAATAAAATATCAATCACAAAAGATGGAATTTATTATTCGCTAATTGCATTGTTTACTTTATCGTTACTTACACCTTTTATCGGTATTATTTTGATAAGTTTAATGGTGGCGGCTTCCCCTATTCCAGAATTTCCGTATCTAACATTAAAATTTATTTATGTTTTCTTCTTTTTATTAATTATACCTGCTTTGTCGATTATCTTAGGGGTTGCTCTTAGAAAAAGATATCGCTGCAAAAAGAATATAATTGGAGGAATTATAATGTTTATAATAACCTTCATTTTTGCATCGATGAGTTTCTCTCCAGAGGCGGCAATTAAAACGGATTTTAAATATGTTGATGAAGTTTCCGAGATAGTCCATTTAGATTTTCCAGATGAAGGATACTGCGATTATTTAGTCGTTGACGGAAAAGGTAATTTTCAAATGATGGTTAGATTTTCTGATCAAAGCGAAGTGATGAAAGTTATTAATTCCTCCTCATTTACTAAACAGCTTGAACCTACTATCTATATGAATTTGCCGGTATCTTATCAATTGACAATTAAAGATTATGATTATTATTTAATTTATGATGCTGATAATCGACTTTATAATGAATCAATTGAGGGGGAAAGCTATGTGCTTTGCTATAAAGAGACAACAAATCTTCTTTATTGTTTTAGCCTTAATCGTTAAATTTTCAAAATTTAGAGCAAAAATAGGTAGAATTTATCCTGAAAAAGCAAAAAATAGCAAAAAAATTAAAAAAGTTATTGACATGTACCTATAAATTTAACTTAGGGTATTGCCTTTACTTATAAAATCAATTAATATGCAAGTGTAAGGACAAGCTATCAAACTTCACATCAATAAGGTTCTTATCTTAGCAATGGTTAGTAAAAAGAATTGGCAGATTATTGAGAGATTGGTAATCAAATAAAAAGTAACAAGATTTGCTTAGAGAATAAAATTATTGAATCTTGATGTGATGTCGAATAGGGCTCCTAGTTCAATTAGCAAGAAGTGAAGAGGTTATGAACTAGGAGTTTTTTTATGGGATAATTTATTAAAATAAAGCAAAAAAAAGAGAGCTCAAAGGGTAAGGGCTCTCTTTCTAGCTTCCAAGAGGGGATTAATCTTGAAAGTTAATTAGGTATGAAATGAAGACAGGGATAACTATGGAGTTTTATTGTGATTATAAATCCTGTCCTCTTTCAACTATATCTTAAATGTAACTATATATTTTATCAACAAATGTCAATAATTTTTAAGAAATATATTGATACTTTTTATAAAAAAAGGAAATAACTACACAAATCTTATAAATTTTGATGAAAATTTATCGTAAAAATTTAATTTGCGTTTTCTGATGGTTATTTTTTTTCGTTAAAAATAGATGGTAAGGAATATAAAATTATTTACCTGCACGAATATTTTTTACTGTTTTTTTCTCAATTGTAAGATTTTCATAGACGCGAATACCACCTTCACCTACTGGTGCTTGCGCTAGAAGACCAACTTTAATAACTGGATCTGCTGGCAAATGGAAAAAACGCATCATATAGAAATTAATTCCGTCTAAAGAATAATGGAAACCAAAATTATTGCCGACACGACAAACTTGTAACCAAGCCGTATCTCCCTCAAGATTGCATCCATTAGCGTCATCTGAATCACCTTTAGTAACAACGCTTACTGCAGCATGTGTTCCAAAATCTGTTAATTCAAAACAGCATTTAGCCCAGCATTTTAAATCCTTCATAACCATAACTGAGGCAGAATCATAAGTATCTTTAAAAGCATGCGAGACTTTTACTCTAAGGACAAAGTCACCTTCTATTTCTGTATAATAATATGGTGCATTACAAAGAGATTCTGGTAAAATACCTTCTTGACATTCATCAATACTCCCACAGAAAAAATCTGTTTTAGCTGGCGCCATAATTTCAATACGCTCGCCATGCTGGCTTATTGAGCTTTTATTTAGCCATTTGAAATCCATGATAAAATACCCTCCGATGTTTAAAAAATTATAACATTCACAATTTTTTTTACAAAGGCATAATTATGCCTAAAAATTGCACTATTTACCCAATTTGCTGATTTTACCAGGTGTGGTTTTGTAAAATTTTTTAAATTGACGACTAAAATAATTTACTGAATTAAATCCGCAAGCGAGACTGATTTCTTGAAGAGTATGAGTTTTTTCGCTGAGCATTTTATGTGCGACTTGTAATCGATATTGAATAAGCACTTCAATAGGTGAACCTAAGTATGTCTTAAAACAGCGACCAGCTTCACTACGGCTGATATTAGCAGCCTTTGCAATTTCTTCTAATGTAATTTTTTTCATATAATTTTCGTAAATATATGAAAGCATCTTTTGAATCCTTATTTGATGCTTAATTTCCATGCGCGGTAATTTGATTCTTGGAAAATGATCTAAATTTAAAAAGATGTATTCCATAATATTGCTGAGATTGCGTTGGACTTCCATTTCATAACTATTGTTATTATTAATAAAACAATTATAAGTTTTCTGAATCAATGCATTAATTTTGGCAAAAGAACTATCGTCTTTATAAAATATGATAAACGGCAAATTGTCGCAGTTTAAGATTGGAAGAATATATTTTTTATAAATCAGACTATGTTCAGGTGCGATAGATGTTCCAGAAAAAACGATGATAGGAACGGAATCAGGATTATTTCCGGATATTTGTTTAATTTTATGCAAAATATTGCCATTAACAAAAATACTATCGCCAGCGTTCAATATAATCTGTTGTTGATCGATTTGATATTCTAAAGAATTATTTAAAGCGGTGGCTATTTCAAAGTCGGGATGCCAATGAAAAGGACCTTCCCAGTTTGGTAACGCTTCTAGTTCGTTTTGATAATAAGCAACGGGGAAATCGGAATTCTTACGAGTATCTTTCTCTAATAATTGATGATCAAGTAGTATAGGCATATTAAAATTATATAACATAATTTAATATCTTTTACTAAACAAAAAACAGCAAATGGCTTGCTGCTTTTTAATTATTAATTTCTTAATGATTATTCTAATTCAATCGTGGCAGGTGGTTTGCTTGTCACATCGTAAAGAACGCGGTTAACATTATTAACTTCGTTAACAATTCTTCTTGATACTGTATCGAGAACGGAATAAGGAATCTTTGCGTAGTCTGCAGTCATTCCGTCAATTGAAGTAACCGCGCGAATGATAACAGCATAGAAATAAGACCTTTGGTCACCCATAACACCGACAGTACGGAAGTCCGGTAAGGCGGTGAAATACTGCCAAATATCTCTTTCTAAATGAGCATTTTTTATTTCTTCACGAAGAATCAAATCGGATTTTCTAACAATTTCTAGTTTTTCAGGAGTAATTTCTCCGATGATTCTAATTCCAATACCTGGACCTGGGAAAGGTTGGCGATAGATAAAATCTTCATCGATTCCTAATTTCAAACCTAACTGACGAACTTCATCTTTAAATAAAGTATTTAATGGTTCGACTAACTTAAATTTCATGTCTTTTGGTAATCCCCCGACATTGTGATGTGATTTAATTGTCTGCGCGGTTTTAGTCCCGGATTCAATTACATCGGTATAGAGAGTGCCTTGACCTAAAAAAGCAAAATCACCTAATTTAGCAGATTCTTCATCGAAGACTTTAATAAATTCATTGCCGATGATTTTTCTCTTTTTTTCTGGTTCGGTGATACCTTTAAGCGCATTGAGAAAACGTTTAGAAGCATCAATTTTAATAACTTTAATATTAAACTTTTGATCAAAGCGTTTCATTACTTCGTTAGCTTCATTTTCTCTTAATAAACCATGGTCGATAAACATACATGTGAGATTATCACCTATTGCCTTGTTAATAAGAACCGCGGCAACTGTTGAATCAACACCTCCAGAGATACCGAGCAAGACTTTTTCTGAACCAACTTTTTCTTTGAGTTCCTTGATCTTTTCTTCAATAAAAGTATCCATCGTGTAATTAGGATTGCATTGGCAAATATTGAAAATAAAATTATGAATGATTTGTAAACCGTATTGACTATTTCTTACTTCTGGATGGAATTGCACTCCATAAATATTTCTTTTCTCATCAGCAATCGCGGCATATTTTGTCGTTTCTGAAGAGGCTAATAAGGTAAAACCTTCAGGAAGAGAATTAACTTTATCTCCATGTGACATCCAAACGATTTGCTTTTTTGGAGTGTCGATAAAAAACTTGGATTCTTTAACAACTTTTATTTCTCTTCCTCCATATTCTCTTTCTTGAGAAGGAATAATTTCTGCTTTATTTAGATAAGATATTAACTGCATTCCGTAGCAAATTCCTAAAACTGGTACACCTAAAGAAAAGATATCTTTATCGACCATAAAAGAATTCTTATCATAGACAGAATTAGGCCCACCTGAAAGAATGATACCTTTTAATGCAGGGTATTTTTTGATTTCTTCCGCGGTCGTAGAGTAAGGTAATAATAAAGAATAAACATGTTGATCGCGGATGCGTCGGCATATTAATTGGTTATATTGACTGCCGAAGTCAAGGACAATAATTAAATCGGATTTCATAACTATTTTGTGTAATTAGGTGCTTCAACGGTGATTTCAACATCGTGAGGATGGCTTTCTTTAAGGCCGGCATTAGTAATTTTAACAAAGTGAGGGTTTGCTTGAAGAGCTTTGATATCTTTAGCTCCGCAGTAACCCATGCCTGAACGGATACCTCCGCAAAGTTGATAAATCGTATCAGCTAATTCGCCTTTATACGCTACTCTACCTTCAATTCCTTCTGGAACTAGTTTCTTTGTTTCAACATTTTTGTTTTGGAAATAACGATCAGCTGAGCCTCTCTTCATTGCGACTAAGGAACCCATGCCAACATAGGTTTTAAATCTTCTGCCTTGGTAGACGATTTCTTCATCAGGGGCTTCTTTAGTGCCGGCTAAAAGAGAACCGAGCATAACTAAATTAGCACCGCAGGCTAAGGCTTTAACAATATCACCAGAATATTTAATTCCGCCATCAGCAATAACCGGAATATCTTTGGTTTTTGCATAGCTTACAACATCGAGAATAGCTGAAATTTGCGGAACTCCAACACCGGCGACAATTCTAGTCGTGCAAATTGATCCTGGACCAATTCCGACTTTTAAACAATCAGCTCCAGCCGCGATTAAATCTTTCGCGGCTTCTTTAGTAACAATATTGCCGACGATAACCGGTAAAGATGGATAAGCTTTTTTTATCTTTTTAACTAATTCAATAACGTTTTTACTATGTCCATGTGCGGAATCAATAGTGATAACATCGACATTAGCTTTGACTAAAGCAGCAACGCGGTCAAGAGCTTCATCGTTAACACCGATCGCCGCTCCGCAGCGCAATCTTCCGTCTTTATCTTTGCAAGCGTTTGGAAAGTTTTTCGCATTATCAATATCTTTAGAAGTAATTAAACCTTTAAGAATGAAATTATCATCGACGATTGGTAATTTTTCAATTCTATGTTCCCAAAGGATGCGTTTTGCTTGATCAAGGGTTACTCCGACTTTCGCAGTTACTAATCCTTCTTTTGTCATGATATCTGATACAGGTAATGATGAGTCTTTTGATAAATATTTAATATCGCGGTTAGTGATAATTCCAACCAATTTTTTATTTTCATCAACAACAGGTAATCCAGAAATTTTATAAGTTGCCAAAATATGTTCAGCTTCCGCAATAGTTTGATTAGGGTTCAGCGTGATTGGATCAGAAATCATACCTGATTCGTTTCTTTTGACTAATTCGACTTCATAAGCTTGTTTTTCAATGGACATATTTTTATGGATAAATCCGATGCCACCTTCTCTTGCTAAAGCGATTGCCATTTTTGATTCAGTAACTGTATCCATAGCTGCTGAAACGATAGGCACATTGAGTTCAATGTCTTTTGTAAGTTTAGTTTTCAGAGAAATTTCACGAGGTAAGACTTCGCTCCGTTGAGGGATAAGTAAGATGTCATCGAAGGTTAAACCTTCCACTAAATTAATGAGATTTTCCATGGTTCCTCCTAAAAATGGGTATAATAAAAGACATCGCATTCAAAACGCGATGTCTCTTATTAGTCATAAAAAATGTTTTGCCTGTTAAATTCTAGACCAATTTTAATAGCCAAAAACTTTTTTTCATGACTCCCCTTTATTGTTACTATTGTAAAGTACCTTTTGTTTATTTAACAAGAGAAAAAGAAAAATAATTATATTTATTTAATTTTAATAGTCATACTTATGAAAAAAACAAAACTTGTTATAACACAGATAATACAATATACTTATATTATAAATGGGTGGGGTCAATCATATGGATAAATTATTAAATAGTATTAAAACGAATTTATTGCTAATTGTTGGTATTTCTTTTCTATTTGTATCTTTAATTTTGGAATGTATTCCTGTTTCTGTCGGTATTGTTGATTATGTTACAGCAAATGAAACAATTACTAGATATTATGGATATTTTCTTTAAACGTTTATGATTCAGGAATAGTTTATCCGATAATTACAGCTATTGCGACTATTGTAGCTTTGATTTTAGGAATAGCGTCTTTGATAGTTAAATCAAAAATATTATCATTTGTCGCCGCGGGAATTTTATTAGTATCAATCGTTTGTACTATTATTTTGATAAATTATGCAATTATTTCGGTATTTACAATCACAATTTTAGTACTCACAACATTGTCTATGATTTTATTTGTGATAAGTGCTTTCAAAAAATTTAAAAAGTAAAAAATAAACCAGTTAATAATTCAGTTAACGGGTTTTTTAATGGTTAGAATAATAGTTTGTTCAAAGCAGCTATTAGATAATTTATTGTATCGCTTGGTAAATGGGATAATTCATTAATATCTTTTTCTGCTAATTCACCGGCTAAGCCATTAATATAACAGCCAGCAGCCGCAGCCATTAATATGTTATTTCTTTTTTGACTTACTAAAGCTCCAATTATACCGGATAAAACATCACCTGATCCTCCAACGGCCATTCCTGGACAGCCTTTATTAGAAAGATATAAATTTTCACCATCGGTGATGATGGTTGTATTACTTTTTAGGACTAAAATGATTTGATATTTTTTAGCGAATTCTTTAGCAACTTCACAAGGAGAAGATAATATTTCATCTATTGTTAATGAGGATAATCTACTAAATTCTTTGATATGAGGGGTAATAATTAACTGACATTTTTTATTTAAAATAATCGATTTGTTAAGATTGGCTAAGGCATTTAAAGCATCAGCGTCTAACAATAATGTTCCAGTATAATTTTTTAAAAGAAAAGAAACTAATTTTTGAGTTTCATGATTATTTGTTAGTCCCATTCCGCAGACGCAAACAGGCGAATTTGTTAATAAAGAGGTTATTTCTTGTTGATTAAATAAAAGATGACCATCTATCTCGCTTAAAGGAAAAAAAGTCGCTTCTAGTAGATGCGGTAAAATTGCTTCTTTCAAATCTTTTGGAGCAGCCAATTTAATAACTCCAGCCCCACTTCTTAATGCTGAAGCAGCCATATTGCAAAGTTTAATTGCTCCTTGATAATTATCAGAACCACCGATTAAAGATAAATATCCATAATTTCCTTTATTAGAAAAATGAGGACGTTTTCCAATAAATTGTTTTATATCATCATCGGCTAGTAAGTAATATGGATTTGAATTAAGTTTTATTGAAGTTTCTAGATTAATTTTTTGCTTCATTACATCATCGGCCATATTTAAAAAATGACCAGGTTTATAATAAGATAAAGAGCAGGTTAAATCTGATTTTACAACAATGTCCCCTAATCCGTTTGCGCCGTTTAAGCCAGAGTTGATATCAATAGAAATAACTTTTGCTGATGAAGCATTTATTTTATTAATAACATTAAATACTTCTTCTTTTAAAGGTGGATGAAAACCAATCCCTAATAATCCATCAACAATCACATCATATCCGTTAAAGTCATCATTAAGAGAAATTTGCTTTATATTATTTTCTTCAATTAATTTAAAAAAATATTCGTTTGCTTGGCTTTTATTTCCTCTTGTTCGGTAGATATCAACGTCATAATTATTTTCTTTTAATAATAAAGCAAGAGCTAAGCCGTCGGCTCCATTATTTCCGTTTCCGGCCACGACAAGAATTTTCCCGGTAAATGAATTATTGTTAAAAAGCAAATTCGCTGCTTCTTTAATTAAATTGATTTCACCTTTTACCGCGGATGTTTCTTGATCACATTTTCTTAAATCTTCTAAAGGAGCAACTGGAATCATAAATTTACCTCTTATGTAATTATAAATTATATGGACTAAATTTAAGCAAAATGTAGTAATAAATTTTTATTATAGTATATAAAAAAATAACCATCTGCTATTTTATAGAAAATAGTTTATAATAAAAGAAACATAGGAGGAACAATTTCATGTTAAGTGAAAAAGTTAAAACACTACTCAATGAGCAAATTAATAAAGAGCTCTATTCCGCATATCTCTATTTAGAGTTTTCAAATTACTATCAAGAAGAAGGATTAGAAGGTTTTGCTAATTGGTATTATGTCCAAGCTCAAGAAGAAAGAGACCATGCGATGCTAATGCTCAAATATTTGCAAAATAATTCTTGCCACATTACTCTTGAAGCAATTGAAAAACCAGATAAAGTTATGAAATCTTTAAAAGATCCATTAGTTTTTGGACTTGAACATGAACAATATGTCACATCGTTAATTCACAATATTTATGATGCTGCGCATGAAGATAAGGATTATCGGACAATGCAGTTCTTAGATTGGTTTGTTAAAGAACAAGGGGAAGAAGAAAAGAATTCTGAAGATATGATTAGAAAATATGAACTCTTCGGAACCGATCCAAGATCGCTTTATCTCCTTGATAGCGAACTTAAGAGCAGAACTTATCAAGCACCTAGCCTCACTCTTGATTAATAAAAAAGCTATTACCGAATTTGGTAATAGCTCTTTATTTATCTTTGTTTTGCTCGCTGTAAGGAGCGTTTCTAAATTGCTTTGGTGTCATGCCAACATACTTTTTAAAGGTGTTTTGGAAATGGCTTTGACTTGAGAAGCAAAGATATGAAGCGATAGATGCAAGTGAGCGTTTAGAATATCTTAAAAGGTATTTAGCTTTATTAATCTTTTCGCTTAACATGTAATCAATTAAAGTTTGATTAGTTTCAGATTTAAATTTTGTTGAAAGGTAGCTGCGATTAATCTTAAAGTTTTCAGCAATTTTTTCAACGCGCAAATCTTCATAGATATGAAGCTGAATATAATTTTTAACTTCAATAATCAATCTAGATAAGTCTTCAGAGTTCTTTAATAAATAAACTTTGTGAGCAAAATTAAAGACCATTTGATATTGCAAAGTATTGATACTTGTTTCATCGCTGAGCATTTCAACGTGTTGTATGTATTGGGTAGCGATGTGATGTGCTTCTTCAGAGTTCATTCCTCCGCGGATAGCTGCTCTTGATACTAATGTTGTTGCGATGATGAAGACATCTTTTAAGTGACGTAAGTGATCTTTTGAGAATTGCGCAGGTATCAGATTGAAGAAAGAGGTAAAAATTGATTTGAGTTTTTCTTCTTCGCCTGAAGAAACAAGGCTTAGCATGAGATTCTCGTATTCAAAATTATTTAAATCTCCGTCAATTTGAAAAGTGTTTGGTGAAGAAAGTGATGTTCCGTCAAGAATATTGCTATCATCAATGATGATTTCGCTTGGATTAAACTCTTCTCCTTTAAGCATATACATCAGCATGCTGATAGCGTTGTTCAAATCCTGAGTTTTATAAGAAGGTAATGACAATAATGTGGTGATTAAAGAATCATTGTCTTCGGGATTTAAGTTCATCATTTTAAGAAGATGGATAACTTCTTCTCTTTTTTGAGGGACTTCGCTTGTCGGACCAATCGCTATTTTCTTACCATCAAAATTTATGATTGCATAGTAATAAAATGATGGGGTAAAAAAATAAGTAACTTCATTGAATAAGGATAAAATTTTATCGAGAAACGGCTCGATTGGATCTTTATCTAATTTATGAGCATTGAAGAAAATAGTAGTTAATCTTTTGTCTTCATAAAGCCGAACTGGCAGCTTTATAGTTTTAGCTAAATTAGATAAGAGATAGTCTAAGTTTACTGTCATAATAATTTATTCACGTCCTTTGGATAATTTTATTATACTACTTTTAATTTTACAATTGTGATATTAAGAAAAATAATTTTAATATTAAAAAAATATTTATGACACAAATAAAATTTAAAAAAATCTAAATCTTTTGCTAAAGGGTTTAAAATAATTAAAATTGGTTTTTTATTTTTATATAATGAAATTAAAGATAATAGGAGTCAGTTATGGGAAGATTTTTTTATGAAATGACGCCGGAAACAAAAAAAGAAAATATAATAATTTTTAATGATGTCCGGATTTCGGTTTTATTGCCAAACTTACTAAGAATTGAAAAACAACAATTTACGGATAATGCTACTCAAATAGTTATTAACCGCGATTTAGCTGTTAATAAATTTTCAATTAAACAAACTAAAAATACACTCTTTCTTACGACAGAAGAAGTAATATTTTATATAGATTTAAAAAAAGGTGTTGTTTTAAAAGTAAAATTTTTAAAAAGCGGGAAAGTTGTTAAATATAACCCAAAAAATAATTTATTAGGAACAACTAGAACATTAGACATGGTTAACGGAGATACGCATTTAGATAAAGGAATTTTATCTATTGATGGATTGAGCATGGTTGATGATTCAAAGTCCTTATTGCTAAAAGATGAGAAGGTGCTGCCGCGTCAAAAGTGTCAAGACTATTATTATTTTGCTTGTGAAGATTCTTTTGAAAAAGTTTTATATATGTTTTATTCACTTACCGGTTTTACTCCGCTTATTCCTAAGTATGCTTTAGGCAATTGGTGGAGCAGATATAAAGCTTATACTCAAGATGAATATTTGACTTTGATGAAAACATTTAAGCAAAAAAGAATACCGTTTACTATTGCTACGATTGATATGGATTGGCATTATGTTGATGTTATATCTAAATTTGGTAAAGAAGCTAAACCTCAAGGTACGGATAATATAGTTGATAAATTTTACTATTCTTTGAGATTGCCTGGATGGACGGGATATACTTGGAATGAGGAACTTTTTCCTGATTATCAAAAATTACTCAAAGAATTAAAAGCGATGAATTATCATATAACTTTAAATATTCATCCATCACAAGGAATTAGATTTTTTGAACGACAATACGCTGATTTTGCAGAAAATATGGGCATTAATCCTGAGAGTAAGCAAGAAATTAAATTTCAAGTTGGAAATCAAAAATTCTGGGCAAATTATTTTGATTTATTGCACCACCCTTACGAAAAAGATGGTGTATCTTTTTGGTGGATTGATTGGCAGCAAGGTAAAAAATCTGATGTTGAAGGCTTAGATCCCCTTTGGGCTTTAAACCATTATCACACTGTTGATATGTTAAGTGAAAAGAAAAGACCATTAATTTTATCTCGATATGCCGGATTAGGATCACATCGTTACCCAATTGGTTTTTCTGGCGATTCGATTATTTCTTGGGCTTCACTTAACTTTCAGCCTTATTTTACTAGCACGAGTTCTAATGCGGGTTATACTTGGTGGAGCCATGATATTGGAGGTCATCAAAGAGGGATCAAAGATGATGAATTAGCTTTGAGGTGGCTACAGTTAGGTGTATTTTCACCGATTAATCGGCTGCATTCTACTTCAAATGAATTCATGGGAAAAGAGCCATGGAAATATCAAAGTTATATTGAAAGAATTATGGAAAAATATCTGCGCTTACGGCAAAGATTAATTCCTTATATTTATTCTTATAATTATCTAACACATAAATATGGCAGACCATTAATCGAGCCATTATATTATCACGAAAAATATGAAGATGTTATGAAATATCGAAACGAATATTTTTTCGGTAATTTATTAGTTATGCCGATTACTCATCGAATTGATAAAAAAACTGGTTTAGCTTATGAAGATGTTTATATCCCTGATGGAACTTATACAGATATTTTTAATAAAAGAATTTATCAAGGCGGCCTTTATACGTTGGCGAGAGATTTAGATAATATAATAGTTTTAGCTAGAAGCGGCAGTATTATCCCTCTTTATTTAGATGATGACAATTCTCTTAATTATCAAAAAGGCCTAGAAATTAAACTCTTTCATGGTAATGGCAGTTTTCTTTTTTATGATGATGAAGGCGATAATTTGCCAGATATTGATAGAAAATTTGTAATTATTAAAATGGAACAAATTGAAAGTGAAGGTCAGATTCTTTTTTCGATGACGGCCGAGGGAAACAAAGAATTATTGTCTCTAGAAAGAAAAATTAAAATTACCTTTGAAGATGTGGTAAAAGGAAAAATGCAATACGAAGGTAAAGAATATGATTTAAATTCTTTAATTATCAACTATCATGGACAAGATGTTAAGGTTGTTTTAAAGGAGTATCAAGTTTTAGAAAATCTTCCTTATCGCGAAGAAGCAATTAATATTATTTCTCGTTATCAAATGAGCAATCATAAAAAGTTAAAAAAATATCTTCCTCTAGTAAACGATATTACTAAGGCTATCAAAAAAGAAAAAATCGATATGATTGCTATTGATGAATTAAGAAAAGTAAAAAGATGAAGAATTAAAGTGTTTATGGATATGCATCTATAAATACTTTTTTATTAAAAAAGCCTAATCCTATAAAGAATTAGGCTAAATATTTATCAAGTGAATTTTAAACTATAGCTATTTAATTAAAGAGTTGCCTTCCAAAGACCGTGGAGATTGCAGTATTCATAAACTTCAAGAAGTTTTTCGCCTTCTGCGAGAACAAAGCAAGCTTTTGGTTCATCAGCAGGTGTGAGTTTTTTGATTCTGACACCATTTGTTGTTTCAATTGCGATAAATGAAATGAGGTGAGCTTCGGTCATTGGATGGAGAGTGCTGCCGACAACTACGTGAACAGTGTTGCCTTCCATAGTAACAACTGGAACGTGTTTTTCTAAAGCGGCATCAACTGTATTAGGTGTTAATTCGGTCATGGTTTGTCCGCAGCAAGAAGGTGTGCAGCATGATGCTTTTTCAACCATATAGACTAAGTTTTTGCATTTTTCACATAAATAGAATTTCATAATTATATTGTTCTCCTTTGATACTTTAATTATATACAGACTGGAACTTTAATTGATACCTTTTTTTAACTTATTAATCATTCTATAAATTTATATTGATTGGAATATCTAAAAATTTATCATCTTACAAAGAAATGTATTTTGATATATAATATTAATAACGAGGAGGCAATATTTATGTCATATGTAATTACAATTGGAAGACAATATGGATCAGGAGGACGTTATATTGCGCGGGAATTAGCAAAAAAATTAAAAATTAATTTCTATGATAATGAATTATTAATAAAAGCAGCTGAAAGAACAGGATTTTCAGTTGATTATATTAAAGCAAACGAAGAAAAAAAAGATTCCATTTTTGCTTTTATGGGATTAAATGATATTGATAATACTTTAACTGCGGTACAGAAAGTTTCTAATGCTCAATTTGCAATTATCCGCAATTTAGCAGATACAGAATCTTGCGTTATTGTTGGTAGATGCGCTAATTACGTTTTAAAAGATCACCAAAACGTTCTTAATGTTTTTATTCATGCTCCAATTGAAGATAGAATTAAACGTGCAGTAACTTATTATAATCTTCCAGAAAAGAACGCTAAAGAAGCGATTAAGAAAATGGACCGCAAGAGAGAAAGCTATCATAACTATTTCACTGATGAAAAATGGGGAGATGCAACTAATTATGATCTTTGTCTCAATTCATCTCTTGGAATTGAAGAATGCGTTGATGTCATAATTGAAGCTGCTCGGAAAAAATTCCATTTAGATTTCTAATTTTTTATGGTCAAAACAGAATTCGTTATACTTGTTAATGATAAAAATGATGTTTTGACCTTTTTTTATAATGAAAATTATCAACCAGTAAAAATTTCTTTTTATAAAAAAGAATTTATAAAAATATTTTTTGAATCTGAAATTAAAAGTGTAAAAGTTGATGAATATATGAACCTGTATCAAAGCGTTTTGCCTCTTAAAGAGAAAAAAGTAAAAAGAAGCAAACTTTTAGCATGGATTATAGGTGTGATGTCGCTATTAATCTTTTTTGTCGGCAGCGGATTATTCCTTTTAACAAAAAATAAAATAATGAATATTATAGGGGTAGTTATTACTTTAATTGCGTTTATAATCTTGATTTTTAATGTATTTATTTATCGCATTTTATTTAATAAATTAATTAAAAATGACCGAAAGATTCGAGAAATAGATGTTTGTTTAGATAAGATGGTATGAGATAACTATGTTCAGAAGAATTAAATCTTTTATCAGAAAATATAAACAAAGCGATTATTTGAAAAGAATTCATTTTCGTGCTTTGCTTTCGATGATAGTGAATTTTATTGTTTCCTTTTTTAAAATTTTAATAGGATTTTTTTCACTGTCGATATTTTTTGTTGTTTCGGGTTTTTATTCATTTGGCATGGGAATAGCTAGACAGTTTTATTTTCGCGGATTTATTAAGAGCAAGGGAGCAATTAATGAAGAACTAATTTATTATTTGGGAATGGCTTTGTCGCTTGCTTTCTCTTCAATAATATATATCGGATACGCATTTCGCTTATTGTTTAATGAATCATTGCCGACATATCATTTAATAATAAGAATATCTATAGCGGCTGTTAGCTTTTTAGAACTCGGTTTATCAATCTATGGATTAAGAAAGATGTTTAAAGTGAACAATATTCTTTTCTCAGGATTGAAATTTGTAAATTTTTCATCAGCCCTTGCAGCAATTGCATTAACGCATTCGGTGTTAATAATTGAAGATGCTAGTTATGATGTCATTATTTATTCAACAATGGCAATATGCTTTGCTGTAGGAGTTATATCTCTGATGATGAGCATATATATGCTTGTTAATTATTCGAGGCTCAACAAAAAAGAAATACTGGCCATAGATCAGAATTTTGATATTGAAAAATAAAACTAACCATCATTAAATTCATAAATTATAATATAGTTATGAAAAAAAGATTATCTAGCCAAACAAATAGAGTCATCTCAATTGTCAGTTTATCTATTTTTATCGCCAGTATTATTTTATTGGTTATTTTTCTTGTGTTTTATTATCAGCAATACAAAGAAAATATTTCACTTCAGCAAGCTTACCAAGACCGCGTAGAAGAATATGAACATATTAAGGATATTGTTGGGAATATTGATGAGGATGGTTATTATAACGTTTATTCAGATGGCGAATTAATTATTTATGGTGAAGGCGACGATATCGTTATAGTCCGTTAATGAAACTTGATTTAGATTTAAATAAAAAATATCTTCTCGGCCTTTCTATGGGCAGTGATTCTTTGGCTCTTTTTTATTTGCTAAAAAAGCAAGGATATGATTTTTGCGTTGCCCATGTTAATTATCATCACCGTAAAGAAGCAGATGAAGAAACAGAAGCATTAATTAAATTGTGTAAACAAAATAATATAAAATATTTTATAAAACACTCATATTATGATAAAGGCAATTTTGAAGATTTTGCAAGAAATGTCCGTTATGAATTTTTTGCAGAAATTATCAATTCAGAAAAACTTGACTATTTAGTTGTCGCTCATAATTTAAATGATTTAATTGAAACTTATTATTTGCAGAAAAGGCGCGGATTGGTGTCTTATTACGGATTAAAAAGAGAAACGATTATTAAAGGTATAAAAGTTTTAAGACCGCTTCTTAATGTTTCTAAAAGAAAACTTGAAGAATATTGTTTGGAAAACAATTATCAATTTTATGTAGATAAAAGTAATTTTGATACTAGGTATAGCCGTAATAAAATTCGTCAGCAAATGAAAGATTATAGCGATGATGATTTAAAGAAAATGGTTTTATCAATTGATGGGGAAAACTCTCGCTTACTTTTAGAAGATGAAAAATTAAATAGAATAATCAAAAACAATGCTATTAATTTAGCGGATTTTCAAAATCTGGATGAAGAAAATCAAATAAGAGCGTTGTTTCAAATATATCAATGCATACCTGGATATATTTTAAAAAGCGGTAAGGCGCGTGACTTAATTGAAAAAATTTCAAAAAAAGAAGGACCTTTTTCTCATGATGAAGGCGATTATGAATTAATCAAAGATATTGATTGTTTAAAATTAGTTAAAAAAAGAAATTATAATTATGTATTGCAGGTGTCTTCGCTTTCTAAAGTTGAAAACGAATATGTCTGTTTCGACTTTATCGTTGATCCGAAATACTTTTATTTAAAAGATGATAGTTTTCCTTTAACTATTACAAACGCCTTACCATCTGACAAAGTAAGAATTGGAAAAATAAATAAAAAGGTAAAAGATATATTGTCAGAAAGCCATGTTCCATTATTGATGAGAAGATACTATCCAAAGGTTATCGATAGATATGGAAAAATTATCTTTGTACCGCGAAGCATTGTCGATAAGCAAGGTCGATATATTGTAAAAAAAATTGATGATATGCTATAATAAGATAATCGTAAATCTATGATTTAACGATCGTCTATGATGGTGAATATATCAAAATATTTAGGAGGATATAGATGAATAACAAGAAAAAAAATAATTTTCTCTCGTATTTTGTCCCATATTTGCTCGTAGCTGCTGTCATAATCATAATTATCGTTTTGTTCGGTAATTTTAGGACAACACCTACTGCTAAATTATCTAAACAGGATATTGTTACAGTAACTGTTAGTGAAGATGATTATATATTAGCAAGCGGCGCAAAAACTGATGAAGAAAGACAAACTGCGAGTGATGAATACATGGCATTACTTTCAGAATCGTTCTTGTATTCAGCAAACGTTCAACAGTTAAACGTTGTTTCTAAACCTAGTTCAGAACTGATGAATGTTTCTGGAACATATACTGATATTAATGAGAGCGGCAAAGAGATTACCTATCAATTTAGTGTCGATATGGATTATTCTGGTTCCATTACTTGCGTCAGTGAAATTATTCGTTTAAGAAAAACTTCTACTGGTAATGCATACTACGTAGTTGGACAAAATTTATCTTATTCAGATCCCTACGCATCGAGCTGGACAGACTATCTTCCGACAATTATCTTAATGGTCGGTGGAATCGCCTTAGTCATCTTCTTGTTCTCAAGAATGTCTTCATCGATTAATAAATCTAATAATTCAGCTTTAGATTTCAATCGTTCACGCGCTAGAAGAGAAGATGCCTCACCGGTTAGATTTGATGATGTTGCTGGCTGCGATGAATGCAAAGCTGAGATGGTTGAATTAGTTGATTATCTCCGCAATCCGGATAAGTATTCGAAATTTGGTGCTAAATTACCAAAAGGTGTCTTACTTGTTGGGCCACCAGGAACTGGTAAGACTTTACTTGCAAAAGCCGTTGCTGGTGAAGCAAAAGTTCCATTCTATTCTATTTCAGGTTCTGATTTCGTCGAAATGTTCGTCGGTGTCGGCGCTGGACGTGTTAGAGACATGTTCAAGAAAGCGAAACAAACTGCACCTTGCTTAATCTTCATTGATGAAATTGATGCTGTCGGTCGTCAAAGAGGCGCTGGTCTCGGAGGCGGAAACGATGAAAGAGAACAAACCCTTAACCAATTATTAGTTGAAATGGATGGTTTCGGTGATAATTCAGGAATTATTGTTATCGCTGCGACAAACCGTGATGATGTCCTTGATCCAGCTTTACTTAGAGCGGGACGTTTTGATAGAAAGATTACCGTTGATCTTCCTGATAAAGAGGGCAGAGAGGCAATATTAAAAGTTCACGCGAGAAATAAAAAGATTTCTCCAGATGTCGATTTTGCAAATATTGCTAAGAGAACTGTTGGTTTCTCCGGTGCAGACTTAGCAACAATTCTTAATGATGCTGCTATCTTAGCGGTTCGTACTAATGAAAACGAAATCACAATTCGTGATATCGATGAAGCAATTGATAGAAGAATTGCTGGACCGGCTAAATCAAATAAGTCATTGTCAGCAGAAGAAAAGAAGATGATTGCTTACCATGAATCTGGTCACGCGATTATCGGTTTAATGATTCCATATTCTGATAAAGTTCAAAAGGTTACAATTATTCCTCGTGGACGGACGGGTGGACATGTTCTGATGACACCAGAAGATGACCGCTTCACAATGACTAAAAACGAATTAGAAGCAAGAATTATTGGTTATTTAGGTGGCCGCGCTAGTGAGGAAGTATTCTTTAAAGATATTTCTACCGGTGCAAGCAACGATATTGAAGTCGCTACAAGAATTGCTAGAGCAATGGTTACTCAATATGGTATGTCGAGCCTTGGACCAATCCAATATGAATCTGATCAAAGCTCAGTCTTTCTCGGAAGAGATTACAATAACGTCCAAAAGAATTTCTCTTCACAAGTTGCAAATGAAATTGATGCAGAGGTTAGAAAAATTATTGAACATGCACATCAAGTAGCGATTGATACTATTACAAAATATGCTGATAAAGTTACATTGATTGCTAATACATTAATTGAAAAAGAAACAATTACTGCAGAAGAGATTCACTACTTAGTTGAACATGGTGAATTACCTCCATCATCTAATACGGTTAATCCAGCAAAAGTTGCTCCAAAAACCGAATTAAATGATGAAACTAAGCCTGAGGCAAAACCAGCTGATACTGAAAAGAAAGATGATGCTGAAAATAAACCTCAAGATAGTGAAACAAAATAATTAAGGCTCCGGAAACGGAGCTATTTTTGTGACATGATTAAAAAAAGTTTTTAGAAAAATGTTTTTAGAATTTATTGCTAGAAATTTTTAATCACTAACCTTTATAATTTCATTTATGGAAAAGAAATCTCCTTTGATTATTGCCGCGCCATTAGCCGGTTATACAAATTTAGCTTATCGCCGCTTTTTAAAAAAGTTTGGCTGTGATTTAGTGGTATCAGAAATGATATCAGATTTTGCGTTAATTTATCATAATCAAGAGACAAAAAAGATGACTGAAACAAGTCAAGATGAAAGACCGGTAGCCTTACAGCTATTCGGTGGCAGCAAAGAGTCTTTATTAGGTGGGTTACAGGAATTACAAGAGATAGCTGATTATGATTATCTCGATATCAATCTCGGGTGCCCCGTTCATAAAGTTATTAAAAATAATGCGGGGTCAGCTTGGCTCGATAATTCCCGAAAAGATGAATTACTTGATATGATGACTGAATTAGTTAAAGCATCTAAACATCCAGTTACCGCGAAAATTAGATTAGGTATCAGCAAGGATACGATTAATGTCGAACAGACCTGCAAAATATTAGAAAAAGCTGGCGTGGAAATGATTACTGTCCATGGCAGGACAAGAACGCAGATGTATGAAGGCACGAGCGATTACGATTATATTAAAAAAGCCAAAGAAAGCGTTAAAATTAAAGTAATCGCTAATGGCGATATAAATACTTTAGATAAAGCTATCGAAGTCCTTAATTATACCGGATGCGACGGTGTAGCTCTGGGAAGAGGAATTTTGGGAAATCCGTTTTTGATAACGCAGATTAAAAAGTATTATGAAACAGGGGAAAGATTGCCCCTTCCGACAATTGAAATGCAAATTGAATATTTAAAAGAGCATTTTAATTTATTGATGGAGCTCAAAGGTGAATTTCATGCCGTGCAGGAAATTAGAGGAATATCGACTCATTATTTAAAAGGATTTTCAAATGTTCGAGATTATAAAGTAAGGTTTTCAACTATCAAAGAAGCCAAAGAATTCTTCAAGCTTTGCTCTTTAATTCTCAAAGATGAAATAATCCAACGCGTTTAATTAAATTAACTTTAAAAGAAACTGGCTTTTTTATAAAATAATAAACGGGCCTTGAAAGGTTTTCTTTTATTTATAGGGAGGAAAATATGGCAGAAAAAATTTCTGAACAAGAACAAATCAGAAGAGACAAGTTACAAAAATTAAGAGATTTAGGTGTCGATCCTTTCGGACAAAAATTTGTTAGAAGCGATACCAGTGAAACAATTCAAAAGTATAAAGAATTCACTAAAGAAGAATTAGAAGAAAAAAATATTGAAGTGACAATGGCGGGTAGATTGATGACCATTAGAAGAATGGGAAAAGCTTCTTTCTTCCATGCTCAAGATCGCTTTGGTTACTTCCAATGCTTTATTTCTAAAGATAGCGTCGGTGAACAACAATACGCGATTTTTAAAATTGCTGATATCGGTGATATTGTCGGTGTTAAAGGCACAGTTATGAAGACCAACACCGGTGAATTAACCATCAAAGTTCATGAATATACCCATCTTACTAAAGCTCTAAGACCATTACCAGAAAAATATCATGGTTTAACTGATGTCGAAGAGAGATTTAGAAGAAGATATGTTGATTTAATTATGAATGATGATGCTAAGAGAATTGCTTTTGCCCGTCCAAAAATCATTCGTATTTTACAAAACTATTTCGATTCATTAGGGTTTGTTGAAGTTGAAACACCTGTTTTAATTTCTGTTGTCGGCGGTGCGTCAGCTCGTCCATTTATGACCCACCATAACGCATTAAATAAAGACTTTGCCTTAAGAATTGCTACTGAGTTAAATCTTAAGAGATTAATCGTTGGCGGCATGGAAAGAGTCTATGAAATCGGTAGATTATTCCGTAACGAAGGAATGGATACTAAACATAATCCAGAATTCACAACAGTTGAACTCTATCAAGCTTATGGCGATTTATCCGATATGATGGATTTAGTCGAAAATACTTTCCGTTTAGTGGCAACTAAGATGAACGGAACAGCAGTTATTCCGTATGGCGAATACACTATCGATATGGAGAAACCATTTAAGAGAGTCTCCATGGCTGAGTTAATTAAAGAGGCAACTGGAGTTGATTTTGTTTCTAACCACTATACTTTTGAAGAAGCAAAAGCCTTAGCCGAAAAATTCCATGTCCAAGTTGAAAAACACTTTACTGGAGTTGGACATATCATGAATGCTTTCTTTGAAACATTCTGCGAAGAGAAATTAATTCAACCGACAATTGTTTACGGACATCCTATTGAAATTTCGCCTTTAACAAAGAAGAGCAAAGATCCGCGTTTCACCGAAAGATTTGAACTTTATATCGGAACAACAGAATACGCGAATGCTTATTCAGAATTAAATGATCCAATTGATCAAAGAGAAAGATTTATTGAACAATTAAAAGAAAAATCATTAGGTAATGAAGAAGCTAATGATTATGATGAAGACTTCGTTGAAGCTTTGGAATACGGTATGCCTCCTACGGGCGGAATCGGAATTGGTATTGATAGATTTGTTATGTTGATGACCAATTCAACCAACATCCGTGAAGTCTTACTCTTCCCAACAATGAAAGATCGCGATTAACTGCCATAAGGCAGTTTTTCTTTTACAAAACAAAGAAGATTAATTAAAAATAAATTTATAACCTTATATAATAAATATAAGGAGATAAACTTTGCAATTTTCGTTTACAATTTCCGTTTGGTCTAGTAGAATAATTGTTGCACGGCCAGTGAAGGAGCCGCGGCACCTTCTGTTGATGAAGTAGATCAACCAGAAGACCATAGGAGGTGTACACATGAAAAAGTACGAGATTATGTATATCCTTAAACCAAATCTTGAAGATGCAGATCGCAATGTCTTAATCGGAAAGTTACACGAAATTCTCCAAGTTAATGGCGGAACTGTCGATAACGTTGACGAATGGGGCTTAAGAGATTACGCTTACGAGATTGATGGCGATAAAAAGGGTTATTATGTCGTAATCAACGTTACTACTGATGTCGCAAATATTAACGAATTCGATCGTATTTGCAAAATCAATCCTAGCGTTGTTCGTAGCTTAGTTATTGCAAAATAATTATTCATCCTTAAATAGGAGGAAATAAATGATTAATCGAGTAGTGTTAGTCGGACGTTTAGTCCGCGACCCAGAATTAAGAAAAACCAATTCAGGTACTTCGGTAGCATCCTTCACAGTAGCTATTGATAACTGGAGAGGTCAAAATAGTGAAAAGAGCACCAGCTTTATTCCATGCACTGTTTGGAATCAAGCAGCTGAGAACCTTTATAAGTTTACAAAGAAGGGCTCGCTTATCGGTGTAGATGGTAGATTAGTCCAAAGAAGCTACGAAAGCAAGGATGGCCGTAAGGTATCAGTCATCGAAGTCGTCGCTGATTCAGTTCAGTTCTTAGAAAGCAAGAGTTCATCTCAAGGCCGTAATGATAACAATTCCGGCTATAGTGAAGATGCACCTGCTAACGACCGCGAAGACACAAATGTTGATAGCATTGATATTGTAGAAGACGATTTACCATTCTAATCGCTTAGAAAGGAATAGGTATTACCATGGCTTTTAAGAAAGTTAGAGCAAAAAAGAAATTCTGTATTTTTTGCAAAAACAAGAATGCGGTGATTGATTATAAAGATGTTGAAACATTAAAGAAGTTCATTGCTCCAAATGGCAAAATTTCTCCACGTAGAGCAACTGGAGCTTGTGCAAAACATCAAAGAGAAGTCGCTCAAGCAATCAAACGCGCACGTTATATGGCTTTATTACCATATATTGCTGACTAATTTGAAAAGCAAAACAGCTGTAAAATGCAGCTGTTTTTCATTTTTGTCACAAATGATAACGTTTTCATAGAAAGAAAACGTTTTCAACATCTTTTTTTCAGATATATGTCTATATATAATGGGCTCAGTTAAAGGATAAAGGCTTTAACTAGAAAGGATTAGGTGAATATATTTATGTGCTTAATCAGATCTATTGCAGTCCTTATGAAGTTCTTTAAACGCTAAGAATTCTGAAAAGGATTAAATTTAAAAACAATAATAGCCCAATAAGGGCTATTTTATTTTGCTTTTTAAGTGTATAAGAATATATATTATTGTATAATAAAACATAGTAGAGGTTAGAGAATATGCAAAAATTAATTCATCGCTATTTGGTTGCTAACGGTTTAATCTTCTTTTTTGAGTTAATTATCTGCCTTGTCCTCTTTTTCGTGGTCGATGGCAATTATATTGAAACTTTTCAGACAGAATTGATTTTCGCTTTTACAGCAATCATTATTTTGGTTAATTTGATGATCGCTTTGATTTCTTTTACAAAGCTTTCAAATGCTAAAAATAAATCAGATATATCAACTTTAAAGGTTTTAGGTAATGATATTCAAGCCGCATATGATTTTGGTAAGATCGGTTTGATTATCACCGATGATAACGATAATGTTATATGGGTTAATAATCTTTTTAGGGATGTCGAAAAATCATTAGTCGATAGTGAAATATATTCTTATTTTAACGGACTTACGCGTTTTAAAGACGGTAACACTGATGAGACTAGTATCGAGTTTAACGGCTGTTATTATTTGGTTAGATATCTTAAAGAAGCAAATCTATATATTTTTAAAGATGTAACTGAATTAAGAAATGTTTATGATGAGACTTTTAAACATCGTCCAAGCGTCGGTATCATAACTATTGATAACTATCAAGATATGGCTAATATGCTCGATGATTTGTCAATTAACGATAATTTAGCGGTAATTCAAAAAGTTATCGTCGATTATGCAAAAAAGCATCATATGCTTCTTAAAAAATATAAAAACGATTCATATATCTTCTTATGTAATCGCGAAGATTATGATGAAATTTTAAAAGACCGGTTCTCTTTGCTTGATGATTTAAAAGAAGAAAAAGAGGATAATGATTTTACTTTATCAATTGGTATCGCTTCAGGCATAGATAATTATAATCGCTTGTTTGAAATGGCTTCAAAGGCCCTTGATGTCGCTTTATCAAGAGGTGGTGACCAGGCGGTTGCGTCCACTTATGAAGATAATTTACAATTTTTCGGCGGACAAACCGAGACAAAAGAAAAGAAAAACTCTGTTCAATCCCGGGTTATGTCTAACTCATTAAAAGCTCTTGTCGAAGAAGCTAAAAACGTTTATATCATGGGTCATAATATCGCTGACCTCGACGCGATTGGATCTGCCTTAGGTTTATATTGCTTTGTAAAAGGTGTAGCAAAAAATACTCCAGTTAAAATTATCTATGATGAGTTCAAATTAGAAAATAAAACAAAGAAAGCCTTTAAAGCTACATTCACTAAAGAACAAATTAATGAAATGTGTATCGCACCTAGTGAAGCCCTCGATAAAATTGAACCAAAAGATTTATTAATCGTCACTGATTTCCATTCCTTAGAAACAGCGATGTATCCAAATTTGATTAAGAAAGCTGAACATATCGCAATTATCGATCATCATAGAAGAAGTATGACGTCAATTGATAATCCAGAATTTTCATATATTGAACCTAGTGCTTCATCTGCTTCAGAATTAGTTGTTGAGATGATTAGATATGCGTCATGTCAAATCGATGTTCCAGAAGATATCGCAACGTTTATGCTTGCCGGTATTATTTTGGATACTAACTATTATCGAAATCATATTGGAGCGAAAACATATGATGCTTCATATATTCTTAAGACCTTCGGCGCGGATAACAATTTAGCTGATTCGTTCTTAAAAGTCGAATTAGAAGAATACGCATTAAAGAACTCGATTATGTCGAGAGCGACATATCCTTGCGCGGGTGTTTTATTAACATATGCAAGTAATGATGAGATTGTTGAACAAGCAATGCTGGCTCGAGTTGCAACTGAAGCTTTGCAAATTTCCGGCATTAATGCTTCGTTTGTTATCGGCAGAATTAGTGATAGAGTTATCGGTTTATCTTCGCGTAGCGATGGATCGATTTCTTGCCAGTTAATATGTGAAACTTTTGAAGGCGGCGGATCTTACACAGCCGCGGCTGCAAAATTTAAAGATTCAACAAATGTTGATATTGTTAGAAAAAGAGTTGAAGAAGTCATAAAGCAATACGTTAATGGCTTGAGACAAAAGAAGATTATCGGAGGAGATTAAAATGAAAGTTATTTTATTAAAAGATGTGAAAAACGTCGGTAAAAAAGATCAAATCTGTGAAGTTAGTGATGGATACGGAGCTAATTATTTAGTTAAAAACGGCTTAGCTATTAAATATACTCAAGGTTCGGCAACCTTCTTACATAATGAAATCGTTAAACGCGAAGAAGAAAACGAACAAAAGAAACAAGAAGCCCAAGAAATCGCTGAAAAATTAAAAACTATTACTTTGGAATTTACCGCTTCAACTAGTAAAGATGGCAGAATGTTTGGTAATATTTCTCCTAAACAAATCTGTGAGGAAATGGAGAAAAAGTATTCAATCGTTCTTGATAAGAGAAAATTTGTTGATAAATATCCAGTTAATGCTTTTGGATTTACTCGTCTTAGAATTGAATTGTATAAAGGAGTTATCGGAACGGTTAATGTCCATGTTTCCGAGAAAAAATAATTATGGCCACTTTACCTGTTCCTGCGTCAATTGATTCAGAAAAGGCTGTTCTCGGAGCGATGATTGCTTCGCGAAACTTTTTAATTGAAGCAATTGATACGTTATCTCCAACTGATTTTTATGATCAAAAACAAAATGCAGTTATTTTTAAAGCTTTGATTAGTCTTTATAAGAAAAATATTGAAGTTGATAATGTCGCTTTGGTTAATGAACTTAATGCGATGAAGGCTCTCGATAAGATTGGAGGAATTGATTATCTTCTTAATATTTCGGATATCTCTTTATCCTCAAGTGATGCCTCATATCACCTTAAAATTGTTAGAGATTATTCAATTATTCGGACGTTATTTAAAACTACCGATGATTTAAAAGAAGCTTATTTTAATAAGCCGACTACCAGCGATATCGGTGATTTTTTGGAAGAGTATACGAATAAAGTTGTTTCAATAACTCGTAATCGAGCGACTGGCGACTTTGTGGACTTGTCTGATGTTGTCACAAACCTTAACCGGAAGATTGAAGCTAAATATCGTCAAAGAGATAAAAACGATGTCACAGGTTTAGATACGGGATATAAGATTCTTAACTCGCTTATTAATGGTTGGCAAAATGGTTCAATTTATATTTTAGCCGCGCGTCCTTCCGTAGGTAAAACCGCGTTAGCTCTTAATTTTTTATGGCAGGTTGCCTATTTGACTAAAAAGACGGTAGTCTTATTTTCGGTTGAAATGAATGCTGAGCAAATCGTTGAAAGAATTCTTTCTTCGGTTTCTTCTGTATCTTCTAGAAAGTTCCGCAAAGGTAATGTTACCGACAGCGATCTTATCGCTTTAAGTGAGGCTGAAACGCGGATTAATACAACAAAAATTCTTATTGATGATACATCTGGAATTAAAGTTGGAGATATTAGAACAAAATTAAGTAAATTAAAATCTCGCGACCCTAATCTCGGATTTGTTGTTATCGACTATTTAGGTTTGGTTAGATTAAATAATCCTTTACCTAGCAACAAAGATAATATCGATGAAATCATGAGAACATTAAAGTCGATTGCTAGAGATTTAGATTTACCAATTCTCGTACTTTCGCAGTTATCTCGTGATAACGAAAAAGGTAAAAGACAGCCTATGCTTTCCGACTTAAGAGATTCTGGTTCTATTGAGCAAGATGCCGATGTGGTTATGCTCTTGCACCGCGACGCTTATCAAAAAACCAATCAAGTGGATCAAAATACCATTGAAGCTAATGACGCTAATGATTTTTCCAATAATGATACAATTCACGTTAATGTCGCAAAAAATAGACAAGGTCCGACAGGTGAATTCTTATTATCATTCTTAATGAATATTTCTAAATTCGTCGAACTAACTACGAATTCTTTTAAACAAGGAGAATAAACATGCGTTACTATGTTTTTGAATCTGGAAGTAAAGGAAATTGCACATTAATAGAAGCTAATCATCATTATTTGGTTATCGATTGCGGAATAAAATCATTAAAACAAGCTAAACAATATTTTGATGAAACCGGCGTGATGCTAGATCAAATCAAAACGGTTTTAGTAACGCATTCCCATACAGATCATATTGCTTCTTTAAAAATCTTTCCTAAAGATGTTATATATGCTTCTAATGTTACTTTAGATGTCGATGAGCAACATGAATTGATACCTTATCATGAATATGATTTTGATGGTTTTCATGTTTTAGTTGTTCCAACTAGCCATGACGCGAAGGGATCAATTGGTTTTGTTATAACTTATGATGATGAAAAAATGGTTTATATTACCGATACTGGATATATTTATGAACGCGTTTTGCCGTTTTTAAAAGGCGCGGATTATTATATCTTTGAAGCTAATCACGATGTTAGAATGCAGTTAAATACCGGAAGACCTCAATGCTTGATTGATCGGATTATGGGGCCTAAAGGCCATCTTTCTAATGAAGATAGCGCGTTATATCTTTCTGAACTCATTACTTCAAAAACTAAAGAAGTAACTTTAGCGCATCTTTCTGAAGAAGCGGATACTCCAGAGTTAGCTTTAAGTGCATTTAATAAAATCATGCATAAGCGTAATGTTGATATTAGCAATATTAATGTCCGTTGCGCGAGCCAACATCAAAAGTTAGAAGGCGGAAATATCGCAAAGGAAATAATCAATGGTTAATATTAAATTAATTTGTGTCGGTGAAATCAAAGAAAATTTTTTAAGCGATGCTATTAAAGAATATTTAAAAAGATTGTCGAGATATTGTAAGATAAATGTAATTGAAGTTAAGGATGAAGCATCTTCTCCTAAGGCTTCAAAAAAAGAAGAAGAACAGGTTTTAGTTAACGAAGGGAAAAGGGTAATAAAGCAGTTAAAAGATCAAGATTACTTAGTTTTGATTGATTTACATGGCAAAGAATATGATTCTTTATCGCTAGCTGGAAATTTTCAAAAAATAATTAGTCAGCATTCTTCGATAGCTCTTGTTATCGGGGGTTCTCTCGGATTGAGTGATGAATTACGGTCTCTTTCTAAAGAAAGATGGTGCTTATCTAAATTAACTTTCCCACATCAGTTAACAAGAGTGATTGTTCTTGAACAGTTATATCGCGTATTTAAGATTAATAACAATGAGATTTATCATAAGTGAGGCAACATGAAAAACGTTTTCGAAGCAGTAAAATCAATTAATGAACAACCATTTTTCAGCAAATTGAAAACTCTTTTTCGCAAGCTAACTCAGAATCGCTTTTTTTGCTATGTCATCTTTCTATACGTAATTGTCTTTTTAATGTTTTTAGTTACGTTAATTAGAAACTCATTTACGATTCCAATGTCTGGCGATTTTACTCTTCAACAAATTCCTTTTTATTATAATGGATACGATGATTGGTGGGCCTCATTGACCAGCGGAAAATTTGTCATGTGGGATGATTCGGCGATGCTAGGCGTTAATAACATCGGTGCGAATTCCTTTTATTATTTATTTAATCCTTTCTTTTTAGTTTTGCTTTTAGTGCCGCGTGGCTGGTTAATTCAGGCTCAAGCTTTCATGATGATGACAAAAATGGTTTTAGCCGGTGTCACGATGAAGTTATTATTGGAAAAGTTCCGCGTTAAAGAAGAGACGACTTGGCTTTTCGGTATCGCTTATGCTTTCTGCGGCTGGAATTTATATTATTTATGGTTTAACCACTTCTTAGAAATCGCCGTTTTAGTCCCGTTGATGCTACTTGGCATTGAAAAGATTATTAAAGATCAAAAACCGTTATTATTAATAATTACAATTTTTATTACTGGATTAACTAATTATTTCTTCTTAATCGCTTTTTGTTTTATCGGGGCTTTCTATGCGATATTCCGTTATTTCCAAAATTTAAAATATTATAAAACTTTGATGGAAGAAGCTACGGATAAACGTTATCAGAGAACAAATGTCAAAATTAGGATGATTGATGTCCGCGCGGAAGTTATTTTACTAGGTGTTTTTGCTTTTGCCTGCGGATTGATGCTTTCAGCTTTTGTTTTATTCCCATGTTTTTCTGTCGCTTTAGGCAATTCTCGAGTTACAAGTCAAACGTATTTAACCGATTTATTAGATGCCTGCAAAAATTTGTTTGGTAAAGGTGATTTATCTTTTTCAGAAGCTATAAAGAACTTTTTCTCAGTATTATTTGTTTGGCAAGATGAAGGTTCTAAGAGACTTCTTTATCCGTTAATCGGATTTTTAACTCCGAATTTCTCTTGCTTTGATTCAGCGGTTATCGCGGTTAATAGTTACGACAATACTTATGCATCACTTTTCATTTTCACACCGATTATGCTCTTTTTTATTCCGAGTATTATTTCATCTTTAAAAAAGAAAAAATTTTCGGTATTAGTAGGCTTATTCCTCTGCTTACTTGGATTATTTACTCCGTTTGCCTATTATTGCTTTTCGGGATTTACTTCAGTTGCCTATGCGAGATGGTATATCTTTATCATCGCCTTTTTGATTATCTTTATCGCGAAAGAATACGATAATCGCGCGGAGATGAAAGTTTACTATTTAGATATTTCTGTCGCAGTAGTTGTCTTCTTGTTTGGATTAATGCTATATAAAGCAGACGTTTTATATATGGAAGGCGCGAATAATTTAAAAGATTTAGCGGATAGAAGAGCTTATGTCTTTGCTGAATTAGCCTATATTATCGTGATGTATCTTTATCTGAGAAAGAATTATCAAAAAGTATCATTAACTGGCAACCTTCGGTATTTTGTCGCTTTAGAAGCGATTGTGATGTGCAACATAACCGTCTTGATGGGACAAGGGACAGTTTCATATTCATCTCTATATGGCGGACCGAATAATTTCCGTGAAGAAATGGCTTTAGCAGATACAATAAAAAAAGAAGACGATACTTATTTCCGAATCTTCTCAACATCCGCGAATAGAGATAATAATAACTTTGCGATGATGATGGGAACACCTGGTGTTGGAACATTCCATTCAATTTATGATACAAATCTTGATGATTTCTTAAGTTGGTCAGATGTTAAATATAATGGCTCTTGGTCGATGGGCATTCATGAAAAGAGAATTAATCTTGATGAATTCCTCGGAATCAAATATTATATTTTGAAAGATGATGACAATAATATTCCGTTTGGATTCAATGAATATTTATCAACCGATGATCACTCGGTTTACCGGAATGAAAATTATATTGAATTAGGATATGCTTTTGATAATATTGTTCCGGCAAAGCTGATGACTGATGATACAGTTAGAAATGAAAATGCTTATCTTAAAGGCGCGGTTATGTATGAAGATGATCTTGAAGCATTATTTGGTGAAGATTATCAAAATAATTCAGATTTCAACGTTTTAAATGTAGAAGATATCTCAAGCGATTATACTTCTATTCATCCGAGCAGCTTACAAACTAAAATCTATAAAGCTGTTTGGGAAAATGGTAGCTTTACTGGTTATGAAGAACCAATTCCTTTTTCAACATCAGCGGCGCGTTCTTTAACTTGGAATTCCTATATTGATATTGATACATCGTCTTATAAAATCGGTGCAGATTGCGCGACTCGCGGCAAGTGCTACGTAACCGTTCAAGCGAGAATGGGCGAAAACTTAGATATTACTCTCTATGGACGGAAGCCTACTGGCGAAGAGTATGTCATAACCCATGATACCCATATGGTTCAATGGTATGCTCGGAGTAATGGAGAATGGAAAAAAGAACGTGGATTTTATGTTGATGATCAAGTTACAAGAATCAAAATTCAAGTTAATGAAACGATGAATCAAACCCAATATTTGATGTGGCCGGATATCACATATGAATATGAAGATGCTTATTTAGCAAATTTACAGCCTCTAAAAGAAAATCAATTTACTAATATTGAACACGACATTAACTATTTTGCTTTTGATACTAACTATGAATCACCTAAGATTGTAGTTTTGCAAATTCCATATGATAAAGGCTGGTCGCTTGAAAGATATTCATTAGATGGTGAAAAATTATCCTCCCCAGATATTTATCAAATGCAGGGCGGATTTATTGGTTTTATCTGCGATGAAGGAAATTATCATTACGAATTAAAATATTATACTCCTGAACTTAAGAAAGGTGGATATTTAACAGCTGCAGGTATTGCTTTAATTGCTATTTATCAAGTCATCACAATCAATAATTCTTATAATAAACGGAAATTAGCATTTATGATGGATGATTGCATATCGGGCAAATAGAAAGATATATTGCAAAAAACGTTAAATAAAGTAAAATTAAAATATGATTAGTAGAAAAGACCCTCTCAGTTTTGACCCGATAGATTTCTATAAGGGACCGCTGAAAGCGGAATATGACAAAAATGCCGCAGAGTTTTTAAATGCTTTAGTTCGCGTTGCTAATATTGATGAAGCTGCAAACAGAAAAATTGTTGCTGAAATTAATCGCTTAAAGAAAAAAATTGAAGATACTCAAAAGACATTGGTTGGTTTTAAATTTTTGTTAGCCTTATGTATTTTCTTGCTTGTCGCAGGAGTTGTTATGGCAATTGTCGGTATTTGTTTAGATTTAGAAATATTGACAAAAATCTTTCTTATAGCTATCGGTGCAGTAGTGGCTATTGGAATGGTTTTATTGATTTTCTTAGTAATTAATAAAAAAATAAAAAACCTAAATAGTATTTTTGAAAAGCATCAAGCGGCATATTATCAAGCGTTAAATCAAGGTATTGCCATGCTTAATCCTTTTAGGCAATTACTTACTTATAAAGACTTTATCCGTTTAGTAAATAGAACAACAGATGTTATTAAACTAGATGAGGAATTAAAACCGCAAAAATTATTAATGCTACATTCGCTTTATAATTATAATTATCGTTACAATCAAAATGTCTCGGTATGTTCGGTTCAATCCGGAGATATTTCAAGTAATCCATTTATAAGAGTTAAACTTTTTGCTACCGAAATGGTGAATTTTACTTATGTCGGCAGCAGAACAGTGTCTTGGGCAGAAACATATCATAGCAATGGTAGAACTTATACTAGAACTGTTAGTCAAACACTAACTGCAACTGTTGTAAAACCAGTTCCTAAATATTATTTTGATTCTGCTGTCATCTACGGAAATGAAGCAGCGCCGGATTTATCCTTTACCCGTAGGCCTTCTGGTGTAGAGACTGATAGCACCGAAAAGCAAATTGATAACCTAGTAAAAAAAGGTGAAAAGCAATTAGAAAAATTAACCGAAAAGGCTACTAAACAAGGAAGAGGATTTCAGGCGTTAACTAATTCTGAATTTGATGTTTTGTTTGGTGCATTCAATCGTGATAATGAAGTGCAGTATCGCTTATTATTCACACCTTTAGCTCAACAAAATATGGTAGAAATTATCACGGCTAAAGAACCTTATGGTGATGATTTTTACTTCAGAAAAGATAAGAAATTGAATATAGTTTCTACTCTTCATGGTAAAGATATGTTTGATTATGATCCAACTATATTTAATTTATATTACGATTATGATCTTCTAAAAAAAGATTACTTAGCTTATTTGAAAAATTTATTCGGATCACTTTATTTTGATTTAGCTCCAATTTTAGCAATACCGCTTTATCAAACTACTGATGCTGGATTATATAATCCTGGTGAGATTCTTAATCATGTTTCAACATTAGAAGCTGAAAGTTTTGTTAACGAAATGGCTAAAGTTGCCGATTTAGTGTTCCGTCCTCAAGAGGCTGCTGAGAAGTTAATTTTAAAAGTAAATTATCAAAATTCAGTTGGCGAAACTGATATCTTCGACGTAGTTGCCTATTCTTATCAAAAAATTCCAAATGTCACTGTAGTACCAGTAATGGCGAATAATGGCAGACTCTACGATGTTGCAGTTAATTGGTTTGACTTTATTCCGGTTAATAAAACGTCTCGAGTAGGTATAAGACAATTTGATCTTCGCGATGATGCTACATTAGTAAGAGATGATTCTCAAGGAAACGAAGTATTGCAAAGTTCAATTCGCAATAAGAATTTTGTAGGTTTCTATATTGAAGAAGGTAAAGAATATACTCAACAAGACGATAATTATTTTGTAAAATATATTAAAGACAGATTCGTCAAAAATAAATAGAAAGGAGAAAATTTATGGCTAACGAATTAGATGAACTTAATGGTGTTGTAAATCCTGAAGGAAGAGATGTAAATGTTATTGAAAAACAAATCCCTGTGAAAGTTGGTTTCGGAAGTACTATTTTCGAAATTATTCTTTGGGTGGCAGGTATCATTCCAGGTCTTATCTTTTTATTTATGAAAATAAAAGCTGGTGTGTATCTACGTCAACTCCAACAAAAAATCCAACATAATGCTTCACAGATCGATAACTATCTTGAACAAAGGGTTGTTATTTTGCAAAATGCTGCAAAATTACTTGATAAGGCAATTGATCTCGATAAAGACGTTATGACTAAGGTTGCAATGTACCGCGGAGGAAATACATCTAGTGATGCGACAAGAAATGAAACAAGTCAAGCAGTTGATAGATTGTTTGGACAAATCAATGTTGCATTTGAGCAATATCCTAATTTAAAAGCTCATGACGAGATTGAAGAATGCTTAAGACAAAACTCCCTTTTACAAAAAGAGATTACTGCTGCAAGAGAACTTTATAACGATAGCGTCTTCCAATGGAATGCTGCAATTCAAGAATGGCCAACTAAGATGATTGTTGCTGCTAAAAATGGTTATACAACTAGAGTTCCATTTACAGCATCTAAAGAAATTAAAGAAGCCGCTAGAGGCACATTCTTCTAGAAAAAGGAAAAGCTGTTACCGTTTAGTAGCAGCTTCTTTTTTATAAATGATTTCTAAACTATCGCCAAAGCGATTGATTTTTTCGAGATGGAAAGATTTAGAAAATTTAGGTGATGTTCCCTTATAGTCAGCTATTGATCCACCTTGATTGCCTTCAACCATCGGAGAAACTATTAAGGAAATTTCGTCGATTAAATCTTCATTAAAGAAAGATCCGTTGATAATTCCTCCTCCGTTAACAGACAATAAATCAATGTTGAATTGAGAAAATAAAGTATCCATTAATGAATTTAGATCTAAATCGTCTTCCCCATTGACAATATAAGGAATGTTTAAAGATTTCAAATAACCTAAATATTCAAGTGAAGCTTGTCTAGTTACGACTTGTAAAATTTTGTTTAAATGATTATTAGGATATTCAATTTTATCGCTAGTCCATAAAACACTTCCTCTTCTATCTAAGCAAATCGCATAGTTTTCTTTGCTTGGCAGATAATAATTATCATAATTAGAAACTACATCTTTATACTTAGATAAATCAATTTTGCCTTTATGAGGGAAATTATCAATAAAAGTATTTTTTCCGCATAGCCAGGCTTTTTTGCCGTATATAATAGCTTTAGAATCATAATATTCTCCGGCTTGTTGACTTTCTTTGTAAGAAAAGAAATCGCCGGTTATTTTGCCATCAATTGAGATCATCATGTGGCAGATAATATAAGGTTTTTTCATAATATTCTCCTCTGATTAATAAGATAGCATCTAGAGATAACTCTAGGTCAAGATTTTTAAAATATCTATTTTAGAAAAAATGTGTCATAATAAAATTAACAAAAGATTAGGAGAAAAAATATGTGCACATCAGTTTTTTTGCAGTTTAGTCATAGCTATTTTGGAAGAAATCTTGATTTAGCTTATCCGTTGCAATGCGAAAGCATCTATATCCCTTCTAAATTTATTTTAAATTTTAAAAACGAAAATGCAATTAAGCAACATTATCAAATTCTTGGAGTAGGAACTGTCATTAACGAAACACCTTTGCTTTTTGAGGGTATTAATGATCAAGGATTAGGCGTGGCTTCCTTGAATTTTCCGCGTAATGCTGTTTTTAATAAACCTCAAAATGGAAAAATAAATTTAGCCCCTTATGAAATTATTACTTATTTTTTAAGCCTTTATAAATCGCTCGACGATGTTAAAAAAGATATTGATAAATTAAATATTACCGACATTCGTTTCCTAGATAATTTACCATTAGCTCCTCTTCATTATTTAATCGCAGATAAAAGCGGAGCTATTGTTGTTGAACAATCAAAAGAAGGTTTAAAAATCTATGATAATCCATATCAAATACTAACAAATAATCCACCTTTTTCTTATCATTTAGAAAACGTTAATAATTATATGGGATTATCTAGTAAACAAATTGAAAATCGCTTTTCGCCAGATTTGAATTTAATACCACATTCTTTGGGTATGGGCAGCCTATCATTACCAGGTGATGCCTCTTCTCCTTCGAGATTTATTAGAGCTTTTTTCTATAAGTATCATCAAGATAAAAAAACGTCGATTGATGAAGAAAGAAAAGCATACTTTGATTTACTAGCAAAAGTAAAAGTTTTAAAAGGCGAGGCATATGATGGAGATAACCCTGAGTATACAGTCTATTCCTCATGCTATGATATAGATGATTTCTCACTGTTTTATATCACTTATGATAGTAATGTTTACCAAAAGTTTACATATGAAAAAACGGATGATGCTTTAGTGCATAATCCGTTAAAAAATCAAATTTTATTTGCTTTAGGAAAGTAAGGCTTTTAAACTTCTATTGATAATTAACGCTCCGTATTTTCTTAATTCGTCAACGGAGATTTTATCGTGATTAACTATATAATAGTGAATCATTTCAGTTACTCCTCCCATTAAATACGAAGCGATTAATGATGAATGGTAGGCAAATTCCTCGTTGCTTTTAATTAGGAAAGCATCAAGATTTTTTACAATTTTATTCATAGCGGTTAATTGAAGCATATGAACGATTAAGGAATCACCTTGGCAATCAAAAATTTTTTCTATGCTTTTATATTGAGCGATTTTATCGATTGTATTTGAAAATATCATTGTAACAATATAGGATATTTGCTCTTTGAAGGATAAACTATTAAGCTCTTTACCGAAAGAAAAAATATCGTTTAAAGAATCTTCAATAAGATCGTGCATCAAGCTTTCTTTATCATGATAGTGTGCGTAGAAGGTTACTCTTGTAACATTGGCGGTATGACAGATATCCTGAACAGTAATTTCGTTAAAAGGCTGATTAGCAAGTAATATAACAAGCGCTTTCTTTAAAGCTGTCTTCGATTTAAAGATTCGCGAATCAGATTTCATAAACACCCTCACAATTTAATAATACAATTATTATATAGCTGGTGTAATATTTTTTCAATTTTATTTTGAATTTGCTATAACTGCTTTTTGATAAAAAGATAATAATTTTTTCTGCAAAGATTTAGGCGAAATAATTATTGCTTCTTTCCCAAAACGTTGAAAATAGATATAAGCTTGAAAATAACTGCAGTTAAAGTAATAATTCCCGTTTTCTTTTCTTAAGTAAGGAGGACGATGAATATAATGCGACAAATACATTTTTTCTCCTTCATAAGTTAATTTAACATGGATTTCTTCTTCGTTTCCTTGGTAGAGGAAAGAAGGATTATTAGTTTGCATTTTTTCAACTATATCTAAGTCTTTTTGACTTAGATCATAATGTTCTTTAATTAAGTTTATATACTTGAAATTGGATAGTTTTACAGAAATAATAGCATCTTCTTTTTTTAAGATTACATAATTGAAAAGTTCTTCTTTGCTATTAACCATGACGATTGGACGGCCTTGTTTAAGTGAAGAATTTTCTTTTAAACGATAGATAATATTAACTCCTTTTTTAATAGATTGATTAATATTCTCAACGAAATCTTTAAAAATTATTTTTTCTCGTACTAGAGGATGGAGACGGGTATAACTTACTAATAGCATCCTTAAGAATTCCGAGAGGGAATAATCTTTTAAACAATAATAGCAAATATATTCAATTGCTGATGAAGCGATATGCGAAGGCTTAAAATTAAGCGTAACTGAAAATGGCTTTAAATCTTTTGTATCATTTTTAGCTAATTTTTCTGCAATTAAAGCTGCTAATGATTTTGAGTCCTTATCGCAATCTCTTAATACGTTTTCAATTAAATTTATTTGGTTTTCTTTTGTCTTAATAAACTCTTGATAATAATTATTAATCAAAATATTAAGAAAAGCGTTCTGCTGCAGTTTATTGTTTTTAGAAAACGAAAATTTTTCCATGTCGTTACTTAATATTTCCATTGTCATTGGAGAAATATTTATTTTAATTTTTTCTTCCATCTTTATCACCTCAAAGTTAATATACCATTAAAAGGGGTCATAAATAAAGAAAAAATAATTAAAAAACTAGAGAAAAAGGGGTCAAATAAATGGTTAATCTCACCATTTTTTCGAAGAAATAGATACAAGATAATATAAGTGAGGAGATGATTACTATGCAAATTAAAGGTCAATATAACCAAGCAATAGTTTTAGCAGATATTATAGAAGATACAGCTTATCAGCAAATTCAGCAGTTAGTCAATCAGCCATTTTCAAAAGAATCAAATATTGTTGTTATGAGCGATGTTCATTCAGGAACAGGTTCAGTTATTGGACTAACTATGACGATTAATGATAAAGTAGTTCCTTCTTTAGTCGGTGTCGATATCGGATGTGGAATGGAGGTGATTAATCTCGGTAAAGAGTATATTGATTTTCCTTCTTTAGATGATTTTATTAACCAGAATATTCCGTCAGGATTTTCTGTGAATGATGAAGTCTTAGAAGACTTTCCTTTAGAGGGGTTAAGATGCTTTAGTCAGCTTAGAGATATTAATTATTTAACTCGTTCTTTAGGATCTCTCGGTGGTGGAAATCATTTTATCGAAATCGATGTTGATAATGAAGGTAACCATTATCTTATTATTCATAGTGGATCGCGTAGTCTCGGCGTACAGGTTTGCGAGATTTATCAAAAAATCGCGGTTAATCATACCTTTAATCAAATTTTCAATTATCGATTAGAAGCTCAGAAAATAATTGATGATTGCTTATTGCATAATCAAGAAAACTTGATTAATGATCGTCTCCAAAATTTGAAAAACTTAGCTAAAAATATTGTCTATCCAAATAAAGATTTATGCTATCTTGAAGGACAAGATTTAGATAATTATCTTCACGATATGGGGATAGTTCAAAAATTTGCTGCTAGAAATCGCCAGTTAATCGCGGAAAAAATCGTCAAATTTTTAAACTGTGCAATAGTCGATAGTTTTACTTGTATTCATAATTATATTGATTTAGAAGAAAAAATTTTACGTAAAGGGTCAATTGATGCCTCGCTTGGAAAAAGAGTAATTATTCCTCTTAATATGCGCGATGGTTGTATTTTAGGAATTGGCAAAGGCATTCAAGAGTATAATAGTTCCGCGCCGCATGGAGCAGGTAGAGCTCTTAGCAGAATGAATGCTAAAGATAAAATATCGTTAGCTGATTTTAAAGAGGAGATGAAAAATATTTATTCGACTTCGGTTGGAGAAACTACTATTGATGAAGCGCCTCAGGCATATAAAAATAAAAATGATATTTTAAAATACCTTCCATTACTAATAGACGATATAAGAATAATCAAACCTCTTTACAATTTTAAAGCGCATTAATATTAAAATTTGCTAGATTTTTTTTACCTTTGATATCTTGTTATTTTTTAACAAGATATTTTTTGTTAATATAATATGTGATTTGAAGGTGAAAAAAGATGCAGCAAGACAAGATGATTGAAAGATTAACCGCGATGGAAAAGCGGCTTAATGAAATCGATGAATTATTATGTAAAGATGAAGTTATTTCCAACATCAAAATGATGACTGAATTAAATAAGGAAAGAGCTAATCTAGAAGAACCAGTTGAAAGCTATAAAAAATATAAAAAAATTCTTAGCGATATTGAGGATTCAAAAATTATGGAAACCGATGAAGATCCTGAAATTGCAGCATTTGCTAAAGAAAATTTAAAAGAATTAGCTAAGCAGCAAGAAACTCTCTATGAAGAAATGAAATTAATGTTAATTCCGAAGGATCCAAACGATAATAAAAATATTATTTGTGAAATCCGCGGAGCTGCTGGTGGAGATGAAGCAAATATTTTCGCCGGTGATTTATTTAGAATGTATACACGTTATGCTGAAAGTAAGGGTTGGAAAATTCAAGTGTTAGACTCTTCTGAATCAGAGATGGGTGGCTTTGCTTCTATTTCTTTCATGATTAAAGGGGAAGGAGTTTATTCCCGTTTAAAATTTGAATCAGGTGCTCACCGCGTGCAAAGAGTTCCAAAGACTGAAGCAGCTGGCAGAATTCATACATCAACTGCGACGGTTCTTGTTATGCCGGAAGCCGAAGAGGTTGAGGTTGAAATTAATCCGGCAGATTTACAAATAGACACTTATCGTTCTTCAGGAGCTGGTGGACAAAACGTTAACAAAACAGAGTCAGCTGTTAGAATTACGCATATTCCGACTGGTATTGTTGTAGCTTGCCAAGTTGAAAGATCTCAATTGCAAAATAGAGAAATCGCGATGAATTTATTAAGAGCGCGTGTTTATGCATTAAAGCAAGCTGAGCAAAACGAAAAAATTGAAGCTGAAAGAAGATTAAAAGTCGGAACCGGTGAAAGAAGTGAAAAAATTAGAACGTATAACTATCCTCAAAACAGAGTGACCGATCACCGAATCGGATTCACTATTCAAAAACTCGACAGAGTTATGGAAGGTGAACTCGATGAAATTATTGATGCTTTAATTAATGCTGATCAACAAGATAAGATGGCATTAGAAGCTAAAAAGATGAATGATGAAATTAAGTAATATTCTTGCAGAAGGAAAAAAACTTATAAATGATCAAATAACTAAGGAAGATATCTTCATTTTAATCGAAGATATTTTTCATTTGGAAAGATACGAGATCATCATGAAGAAAGATATTGAACTTGATGAAAGTAAAATATTACCTTTATTTGAAAGATTAAAATCTGAACCAATAAGCTATATTCTTAATAAAAGAACTTTCGATCAGCATGAGTTTTATGTTGATTCAAGAGTTTTAATACCTCGTGATGAGACTGAAGAACTAGTATATCTAGTAAAAAAAGAAATTGAAAAAAATAAGCTAAGAAATATTACTGTTCTTGATATGGGAACAGGCTCGGGATGTATCGCGATTAGTTTAGATTTATATTTAACAAATCAGAATATTCCTCATAGAGTTATCGCTTGTGATAAGATGAATGATGCTTTGGATGTGGCAAAAATTAATAATCAAAAAAATGGTAGTAATGTTGATTTTTTTATAAGTGACATTTTTGAAAATATTAATGAAAATGTTGATATATTAGTGTCTAATCCTCCATATATCGCTAAGCAAGAACAAGCTGATATGCGGGTGGTGACAAATGAGCCTAATACGGCTTTATTCGCATCAGAAGAAGGAACATATTTTTATCATAATATGCTTAAAAATCTCAAGAAAATAGCATTCCCTAAATTAATCTTTTTTGAGATTTCTCCTGAACAAGTTGATATTTTAAAGAAATTAGCTGAGAAATACGCAAAAGGTTATCATTATGAATTTATTTGTGATATGAATAAAAACGTGAGGTTTATGAAATTAGAAAGGCGATTATGAAAACTGAATTATTAAATTTTGAAGATGAAAAATGTGTTGAAATAGTTAAAGATGGTGATGTCTTAGCTTTTCCAACAGAGACGGTTTTTGGTTTCGGTGTTCGTTATGATTCGTTAGAAGCATTTAATAAACTTTGCGCATTGAAACAAAGAACTCCTGATAAACCATTTACAATTATGGTTTCTGATAAAAAAGATATTGGTAGATTTGTTGATTTAAATGAAAAAATGGAAAGATTAATTGATGTATTTATGCCAGGTGAAGTCACATTCTTATTCCCGGCTAAGAAAGATCTTGCTCACCATTTAACTTTATCTAGTAAGTCGGTAGGAATTAGAATTGCTGCTTTAAAAGAAGTACCTGATTTAATTGCTAGAGTAGGGGTACCAATGCTAGTTACATCAGCAAACTTATCTAGCGAACCCCCTCTTCTTGATTCTGATAGTTGCTTAAAAAAATTCGATGGTAAATTAAGAGGTGTAGTTAAAGGTAAGTGTCATTCAAATCTTCCATCAACGATTGTATTAATTGATGGCGATGAATTAAAATTAATCAGACAAGGCTCTTTAAGCTTTGAGGAGGTAGAAAAAGTATGGAACAGATAGCATTAGCTTGTGATCATGGTGGATTTCTTTTAAAAGAAGACGTAAAAACTTATCTTGAAAGCAAAGGTTATCAAGTTATTGATTTTGGAACTAATTCAACAGAATCTTGTAATTATCCGGAGTTTGCTAAAAAAGCGGCTGAATTTGTTGCTGAGCATGAAGGCAGTAAAGGCATCGTTATTTGCACGACTGGTGAAGGCGTGATGATGACTGCAAATAAGGTCAAAGGTATTAGATGCGGCTTAGTTTATAACGATGATGTTGCTTCTTTAATCGTTCGTCACAATAAAGCAAATATGATGTCGATGGGAGCAAAATATACAACTAAAGAACAAGCTCAGCGCTACATTGATATTTTCTTAAGTAGTGAGTTTGAAGGCGGCAGACATCAAATTCGCGTTGATATGATTGAAGGATAATTTTTAATTAAAATAAAAAATAAAGCCCTATTAGATTATTGAAGGAGGATTAAAAAATGCTTTCAAAAATCAAGGGCTTTTTTAAACGATATAATTTTAGTTTTTTAATAGCGGCCATCGTCTTTTTATTAATGGCCGTTTTTAAATGTGCGAGTCTAGTTCAAAACGATTTTGTTTTAGGAAGCGTCAATTATCAAAATTTGATAACTTATGAGATGAATGTTGCAGAGGTAGCTCATGATGCGGAAAAGCCCTATTACTATATTCGATTCGACATGAATAATTCTGGAACAATTATTGTCGATGGAACGATGTCGATTAATAATGGTCCGCTTATTTCCTACTCCCCAGAAGATAAGGCAATTTTTATGATTGATCAGCGAGCAGTTAAAGATTTTACTTCGGGTAATAATGTGTTTTGCTATAGCTTAGTTATTAATGGTGAAGAAGTATACAGTTATGAACGTTACCTTTTAAATTATCAACAATACAGCGATGAACTATATTCTGATGGATATCAGGCGATGGCTTATCTTTTAGCGGCGGTTTTAATAATGGAATCAGGCTTATTTTTCAAAAAAGAAAAGTTAATTAAAAAAGGTGAAATCGAAGAATGCGTTGCTTAAGGTGCGGCAATGAGGATAAAAAATATTTTTTCAAATTAAAAAATAAATATATTTGTCGAAAATGTATAACGTTTATTGGTAAAGAAGCAACGTTTTATGAGATATCAGAAAATGATTTTCAAATACAATTAAAATATCCATTATCCGAAAAGCAACAAGAGATTTCTAATCAAGTATTGCAAGCCTTTATTGATAATAAAAATGTATTGATTCATGCAATATGCGGAGCCGGGAAGACTGAATTGGTTTTCCAAACGATTAATTATGCGCTTAATCATGGTAAACAAGTAGGTTTTGCTGTGCCGAGAAAAGATGTGGTAATTGATTTATATCCGCGCTTTAAAGAAGCCTTCCCAATATTTAAAATTGTTGCGGTTTATGGTGATCATACCGACTCTTTAGAAGGAGATATCGTATTATTAACAACTCATCAACTTTATCGTTATAATCGCTATTTTGATTTATTAATTATTGATGAAACTGACGCTTTTCCTTTTTATGGGAATCAAGTGCTTGAATACTATTTCAAAAAATCAATCAGAGGAATTTTTATAATGCTTAGTGCGACACCTTTAAAACGAATGAAAGAAATTATAACAAGCACGAAAGGTGTGTATTTGACTTTATTTGAAAGATACCATCATCATCCATTACCTGTTCCAATTATTAAACGCAGACCATTTATTTTAAAACCCGCTCTTTATGACGAAGTAAAATATTTTGTTTTAAAAAAATTGCCGTTGTTAATTTTTGCTCCGACTATTGAAGATTGTGAAGATGTTTATGGATTTTTAAACAAGTTTTTATCTCATGGTGAATACGTTCATTCTAAAAGAGATAAACGCGAAGACATTATAAAAAAATTTAAAGAGGGCAAATATGATTATCTAGTAACAACTTCTGTATTAGAACGCGGAGTTACAATTAAAAATTTACAGGTAATTATCTATAAAAGTGAACATAGTATTTATGATAAAGCATCACTGATTCAAATTTCTGGAAGGGTAGGAAGGAAGATAGATGCCTATGATGGAAAAGTTGTTTTTCTTTGTCAGTTTGTTACATCAGAAATGGAAAAAGCTATTGCAGAAATCAAAAAATATAACCAAACCTTATTGTAAAATATGCGGAAAAACCATACCATTTAATACATTTTCTTCTATTTTTTGTTTTCCTCTTTCTTTATGTCAAAGATGCTATAAAGAAATGAATCCAAAATTAGAAAAAATTCTAATTAATGGAATTAAAGGATATTATTTTTATGACTATAATGATAAAATTCAATCCCTTCTCTATCAGTTTAAAGGATGTTATGATTTGCCATTAGCTCCAATCTTTTTTTCTTATCAAAAAATATTAATAAAAGTTTATTTTCACGGCTATATTTTCGTCCCTGTGCCATCTTATGAAAATAGTGATGAAGAACGAGGGTTTAATCATGTCGAAGAGATGCTTAAAAGTCATAATTTTACTTACATTAGCGCTTTAAAAAAAGTTAAAGACGTCAAACAAGCCAATCTTGATAAAGCAAGTAGGGAAAAAAATTCAGATGTTTTTGTTCTTACAGAAAAGGCTAAATATTTAGCTAATAAAAAAGTTTGTTTAATCGACGACGTTATAACAACAGGCTCAACTATACATAGCTGTTTAAATTTGCTTAAATCTCTACCTACAAAGAAATTAAAATTTTTAGCAATGTCTCATACCTTGCTGAAGCAAAAAGAAAATTAATCTCTTTATCTTTACTAGTAAATATTATTTAGATAGTATTAATAATAATTGAGGTGAGAGAATGATTTTTGGTAAATACATTAACCGTTTTTATAAAAAATATTTCTTTCATTTTTTTATTGGGATCATCTTTTTGGCATTTGTTAACGTTATTCAACTTTTTGTTCCTGAAGTAATCGCTAATATTACTAGAAGTTATGATGATGGTACATTGACTACTCAATATCTAACAACAAATTGCATTTATATTGTATTAATCGCTTTTGGCATGTTAATTGGCAGATTTATTTGGAGAACTTTTATATTGTCTGGAGCGATTAATATCCAATCGGATTTACGCTTAGAAATGTTTTCGAAAAATGAAAAACTATCGCAAAATTACTATAAAAATAATAAAGTTGGCGGAATTATGTCCTATTATACAAATGATTTGGACACGATAAATCAGTCATTTGGTTGGGGTACAGTCATGCTGGTTGACGCTTTCTTTTTATCAATACTCACATTGATAAAAATGTTCCAGGTAAATGTAATTTTGACTCTAATTTGTCTTATTCCTTTAGCAGTTCTTTGCATTTCTGCATACTTTATTGATAAGAAAATTGAAGAAATTTTCTTGCAGAGACAAAATGCATTTGAAAGAATGTCGGATTATACACAGGAAATGTTTACCGGGTTGCGGGTAATCAAAGCTTTTGTTAGAGAAATAGCTGAGGCTAAGGCTTTTAAAAAAGTTAATTTAAATACTAAAAATAAAGATATCTCACTTGTAAGATTTTCGGCAATGTTAGACACTTTGATTTCTTTATTGATTCAAGGGATGATTGTAATTGCCCTCTTTATTGGTGGATTATTTATTTATTATACATTTACTGGAACTTGGAATATAAAATTTTCTAGAGCGGATTTATTTGAGTTTAATGGTTATTTCAATACGATTATTTGGCCGATGATTGCTTTAGGACAAATAATTGCGTTACGTTCTCGTGCGAAGACATCTTTGAAAAGAATAACTGCTCTACTCGATGCAGACGAAGATGTTAAAGATGGCGAAGTTAGCTTTTTACCAGAAATAAAAGGTCAAATTGAATTTCGACATTTTTCTTATAAATATAGCGATGGTGAAGAAGCTTTGCACGATATTTCCCTGACTATTGAGGCTGGAGAAAGAGTTGGAATAGTTGGCAAAATTGGATCTGGAAAATCAACATTAGCTTCAGTATTGCTTCGATTAGATAATTATAACCGCGGTGAAATTTTTATAGATGGCCAAGATATTATGACAATTCCTTTAAGGCAGCTACGCGACAATGTTGCTTATGTTCCTCAAGAGAGCTTTTTATTCTCAACCACAATTAAAGATAATATATGCTTCAATAATACGGATTTAAGTGATGAAGAAGCAATTGAGGCAGCTGAATTCGCTGATGTACATAGTAATATTGTTGATTTTGTTGAAGGATATCGAACTCTTGTCGGTGAGCGCGGAGTTACTTTATCCGGCGGACAAAAGCAAAGAATAGCTATCGCTAGAGCGTATATTAAAAAAAGTCCAATAATGGTGCTTGATGATTCAGTTTCAGCTGTTGATGTTAAAACAGAGGAAAAAATATTATCTAATTTACGTGAAAAAAGAAAAGGCATGACAACGATTGTCGTTGCATCTCGTGTTTCTACGGTTGAACATTTAGATAAAATTATTGTTTTAAACAATGGATGTTTAGAGTCATATGGTACACATGAATATTTAATGCAAAATTCTCCTACATATAGCAATATGGTTAGACTTCAATCACTAGAGAATGAATTAGAAGGCGGTGATTATCATGGTTGATATCACTTTGACAAAACATTATAGCGATTTAGATATTATAAAAAGAACTTTTAAGTATATTTCGCCGGTTAAAGGAAAATTTATATTAGGCTTTTTGTTGATTGTTATTAATGTTATTCTCAACATTTTAATTCCATTTATTGTTGGATCATATATGGATGTTTTGAAGGTAGAAAATTTAGCTACTCAATCAATAATCTATATTTGTCTTTTTTGTGGATCTTATCTATTAGTCATTATCGCTAATGTTGTTTTAACATACTATGAAGTAATGGTTATTCAAAAAGCGGGACAAGAAGTGGTATTTACTTTACGTCAGGCAGTTTTTGAAAAAATTGAATCGTTTTCTCATGACCAATTAAGCAATATTCCAATTGGAAGATTAGTTACAAGGGTTAATAGTGATACCAATGCTTTAAACGAACTATATACAAACGTTTTGGTAAATCTTCTTAAATACATTTTGATGATTATTGGATTTTTTGCATTTATGATCTATGTAAATCCTTTAATCACTTTGTATATGTTAATTTTTATTGCATTAATTATTTTTGTGACGCTTATGTATCGTCATTATTCCCAAAAAGCTTTTTCTAACGAAAGAAAAGAAGTATCAAACTTGAATACATTTTTATCTGAAAATCTCAATGGAATGAAAATTATTCAGATATTTAATCAAGAACAAAGAAAGTATCAAGAATTCGAAAATGGTAATCGCAAACTTGTTAAAGCAAATAAATTTGTTATGTTTGTTTTTGCTGTTTATCGCCCAACCATCACTTTACTTTACTATTTAGCGTTAGCATTAGTTTTTTTCTTAGGATTTAAAATGGTTGTCGATGGAAGAGTTTTCTTTGGCTCACTATTTACGTTTGGCAGATTAACAACTTATTACCAATTTACAGATTCGTTTTTTGGACCGATTCAAAATATTGCAGAGCAATTTGATAAGTTACAAGCTGGAATAGTTTCATCGGGTAGAATATTTAATATACTCGATATGGACTCAACAATTGTTGATGAAGGAAAAAAAGAAATTGAACATTTTAATGGAAAAATAGAATTTAAACATGTTTATTTTGCTTATAAAGATGAAGAATGGATACTTAAAGATGTCTCGTTTGTTGTTAAACCGCATCAAACAGTAGCTTTTGTTGGAGCAACTGGTGCCGGTAAGACGACGATTCTTTCTTTAATTGTCAGAAATTATGATATTCAAAAAGGTCAGATTCTTATTGATGATATCGATATAAAGGATATACCTTTAAATATTTTGAGAAGAAAAATTGGCCAGATGCTTCAAGATGTTTTTATGTTCTCTGGGACAGTAAAAGATAATATAGTTTTACGCGATGAAACGATTACTGATGAAGAAGTTAATAGGGCAATAAAATACGTCAATGCTGATCAATTTATTTCACATTTAAAGGACGGATTAAATACTGAAGTTTCAGAAAATGGCAGTAATTTTTCGTCTGGTCAAAGACAGTTAATATCTTTTGCGCGAACAATTATCCGTAAACCAGAAATATTGATACTTGATGAAGCAACGGCAAATATTGACACTGAAACAGAAAGATTAATTCAAGATTCTCTAAATAAAATGAAAACGATAGGTACGATGCTAATAGTGGCTCACCGACTCTCAACTATCCAGCACGCGGATAATATCATCTGTTTAATGCATGGTGAAATCGTTGAACAAGGAAATCATCAAGAATTATTAAAAAAGAAAGGCTATTACTATAAACTTTATCTTTTACAATACGAATCAAATCAAAAAACTGTGCTATAATTGATTTAGATATTTGAGGAGTAGATATGAAACAAATAATTTTGAAGGGAAGAGAAAATGTCTCTCTTTGCCTAAATGTTTATGAAATCACTAATCCAGTAGCTATTGTTCAAGTAATGCATGGGATGGAAGAACATCAAGGAAGATATAAAGAGCTGGCGGAAAAATTAAATTTAGCTGGCATGAGCGTAGTTACTAGCGATATGCGCGGACATGGTGAAAATTGCCCTAAAGAAGATTTAGGATTCTTTGGATATAAAAATGGCGCGCAGAATTTAATTGATGATCAAAAACAAATAACTGAGTACATTCAAAAAACATATCCGGGGATACCGGTCTATATTTTCGCTCATTCAATGGGCACAATTACTTGCAGAAATGTTTTGCAAACCAATGATGATAAATATCAGAAGGTCATTTTATCCGGATTACCTTTCCATCAAAAAGCCGCGTATTTCGGTGTTCCTTTAGCAAATCTAATTTGTCTAATTAAAGGGGCCAAAACCCATGGACACTTTTTGAAAAAAATGACTACCGGAGGCTTTAATAAAAAGGTTACATCACCAAAAACTAAGCTAGATTGGCTGTCTTATAATCCGTCTAACATCCAAACATACTTGCTAGATCCTTTATGCGGTTTTTCTTTTACGAATGCTGGGTATAGAGATTTAATAAAACTCACCGCGAACATGGATAAAAAAAGAAAATATCAGGTTAAAAATAAGAATCTAAAAATAGCTGCTTTTGTCGGTGAGGATGATCCATGCACGGGATTTAAAAAAGGAACAGATAAGTCTGTAGATTTTTTAAGAAAACTCGGATACGATGTTGAAATTCATCGTTTCGCACATATGAGACATGAAATACTTAACGAAGATAATAAAGAGGATGTTTTTTCTGATATTATCGACTTTTATTTGAAATAAAATCATATGGTTAGAATTAATTTCTAACCATTTTTTATAGAAAAATTAGTTATTTTAAAACCTAAGATATCGTAAAAAAAGACGATAAAATTTTTAACCATCTTCAATATGCTTTTAAGATGAGTTTTATTTATATATAATAAATAAGTGTGTATAGAAAGGATGCCAAAATAAATGAGTTTTATTGATAAATTATTACGCATCGACGAAAGAAGATTAAAAAAGATTAAACGCATTGCTGATCAAGTTGTTTCATATGAAGATGAAATGGCTAAATTAAGCGATGAAGAATTAAAAAACAAAACACCATATTTTAAGGAATTATTAGCTAATGGAAAAACGTTGGATGATATTTTACCTGAGGCTTATGCAGTTGTTAGAGAAGCTGACAGAAGAGTTAGAGGAGAATTTCCTTTCTTCGTTCAAATTGAAGGTGCAATTGTCCTTAATCAAGGTGATGTCGCTGAAATGAAGACTGGTGAAGGTAAGACCTTAACAGAAACCATGCCAGTTTACCTTAATGCTCTTGAAGGTAAAGGTGTCCACGTAGTCACCGTTAACGAATACCTCGCTTCTCGTGACTGTGAATTAATGGGACAAGTTTTCCGCTTCTTAGGATTAACCGTAGACGTTAATTTAAGAGAAAAAGATACTCAAGCTAAAAAGCAAGCTTATTTAGCAGATATCACTTATACGACAAACTCAGAATTAGGCTTTGATTATCTTCGTGATAATATGGCCCAAACTGTTGATAGAAGAGTTCTTCGCGGACTTCATTATGCAATCGTCGATGAAGCAGACTCTATTTTAATTGATGAATCGAGAACACCATTAATTATTTCTGGTGGTGAAAGAGCTTCGGCATCCACATATATTTTTGCTGACCGCTTTGTTAAATCTTTAAGAAAAGATAAAGATTTCACAATTGATATCAAAACAAAGACTTGCTCATTAACAGATTCAGGTGTTGATGCAGCCGAAAGAGCCTTCAATGTTAAAAATATCTATGACTCTTCAAATCCTGCTAACCAAGATTTAGTTCATAGAATTACTCAAGCTTTAAAAGCAAACTATGTAATGAAGAGAAATGTTGAATATATGGTCGCTGATGGAGAAATTCACTTAATTGACCAATTCACTGGACGTGTTTTAAAAGGAAGAGAATATTCTGATGGTTTACAGCAAGCAATCCAAGCAAAAGAAAACGTCAAGATTAAACAAGAAACCATCACTATGGCGACAATTACTTATCAAAATTTCTTCGGACTTTATGATAAAATCGGCGGAATGACTGGTACAGCAAAAACCGAGGAAGAAGAATTCCAAAAAGTTTATAATATGAACGTTGTTTGTATTCCAACCAATAAACCGGTTATTCGTTATGACGATACTGATATGGTTTATGGCAGCGAAAAAGCAAAATATAAAGCTATCCTTGAAGAAATCAAGAAAAGACATGCTCTTGGTCAACCTATCTTAGTCGGTACTGTTTCTGTTGAAAAATCAGAAATGTTATCTAAGATGCTTGATAAAGAAGGCTTACAGCATGAAGTTTTAAACGCTAAAAACCACGAAAGAGAAGCACATATTATTGAACAGGCTGGTCAAATGGGAGCAATTACCATCGCAACTAATATGGCCGGTCGTGGTACCGATATTAAATTAGGGCCGGGAGTTCGTGATATTAAAGACACTGATGAAGTTAAACATGCAGCGGGATTATGTGTTATCGGAACCGAAAGACATGAAGCTAGACGTATCGATAACCAATTAAGAGGACGTTCTGGCCGTCAAGGAGATCCAGGATATTCTCGTTTCTTCGTTTGCCAAGATGATGAATTAATGTTACGTTTCGGTAATTCTGATATTTTACAGGCTTTCTTTAAATCAGTTGGTGACGAAGGATTTGATAATAAGATGGTTACTAATCTTGTTACTAATGCTCAAAAGAGAATTGAAGGTCAAAACTTTGATACCCGTAAGTCATTAATGGATTATGATGATGTTTTAAGACAACAAAGAAAAATCATGTATGAGCAAAGAGATAAGGTTCTTTTCTCAGATTCTATCTATGATACAATTGTCGAATATTTCCATAATACCGCGAAAAAGATTATTAATTCTTCTTTAGCCGGCGAAGAAAGAGAAAAATATCTCGATGGTAAGAAATTAAAAGCGACTTTGGAACCTAAATACTTACCAGTTGGTTCATTTAACGAAGAAGGTTATACTGATGCTCCGATTGATGAAGCTAGCGAAGATATCGCTGAATTATTACTTTCTTACTACAATCAAAAGAGAAAAACTTGGCCAGAAGGTTCAGCTGATCAAGTTGAAAAAATGGTCGCTTTAAATAGAATTGATCGCAACTGGACAACTCATATTGATTCAATGGCTAAATTAAGAGAAGGTATCCATTTAAGAAGTTACGCACAAACCAATCCTCTTCAAGATTATGTTAAAGAAGGTTGGGATATGTTTAATGAAATGATTGAAACTATCTCTGATGAAGTTACTCTTGGCTTAATTAGAGCGCAAGTTAGATTAAGAACAGAAACACCAGAGCAAGCTAAAGAACGCGTTGAGGCGCAGAAAGAAGCAGTCGCTCAAAATAGTGGTGAAAAAACAGAAGAAAAAGTAGCAGAAAACAAACCTGCCGCGGAGGAAAATAAGTAATGGCTGAGCTCTTCGAAATTAGAAATAAATTGGAGAGTTTATCAGTTGTTTTGAAAGAGTTAGGTGATTCACTTTGACTTAGATAAATTAAAAAGTCAAAGCGAAGAATTAAATGCAGAAATTAATTCAGATAATTTCTGGAGTAATCAAAGAGCTGCTCAAAAAACGATTGATAAATTCAATTTAATCAACGATAAGATTAATACTTATCAATCTTTGAGCAAGTCGATAAATGATTTAAATGAAACTTATTTGTTAATTAAAGATGAATTTGACGAAGAAATATTTTCTTCGTTAATTTCTGATGTCGATAAATTAGAAAAAGAACTTACTGATTTTTCTTTGGAAGTCCTTTTAAGCGGTGAATACGATAATTCTAATTGCATCATGGAAATCCATTCAGGCGCTGGAGGAACTGAATCTCAAGATTGGGCAGAAATGCTTTATCGGATGTATGTAAGATATTGTGAAGAGCACCATTTTAAAATTCAAATGATCTCTTCTCTTGAAGGTGAAGAAGCCGGATTAAAAAGTGTTTCATTTTTAATTAAAGGCAAAGATGCTTATGGTTATTTAAAAGGTGAAAGCGGAGTTCATCGCCTGGTAAGAATTTCGCCATTTGATGCTTCTAAAAGGCGGCATACTTCCTTCGCTTCAGTTGAAGTAACTCCAGAATTAAGCGATAAAATAGATATTCAAATTGAAGAAAAAGATTTACGTATCGATACATATCGCTCATCTGGTGCCGGTGGGCAAAATGTTAATAAAACTGATTCGGCAGTTAGAATTACACATATACCTACAGGTATTGTAGTAACTTGTCAAAATCAACGTAATCAAATACAAAATAGAGAAACGGCGATGAACATTCTTAAAAGCCGATTATATCTTTTAAAAGAACAAGAAAGAAAAGATAAGATTTCGTCACTTCAAGGTGAGCAAAAGAATATTGAATGGGGGTCACAAATCCGTTCCTATGTTTTCTGCCCGTATACCTTAGTTAAAGATCATCGGACTAATTATGAAACAGGTGATGTAAAAGGTGTTCTCGACGGAAATATTGATGGATTTATTAAGGCATATTTAGCATATGAGGTGAAAAACAATGACTAATCGCTTAAAATTAACTTCTCAACAAAAAAGAAAAATCAAAAAGATTTTGTTGGTTATTCTCGGTTCAGTTATTTTAGGCGTGGGAACAGGAATATTTTTAACACCTTATAATATTATTTCTGGAGGAGTTTCCGGAATTGCTATCATCATTAATCATTTTACTTCATGGTCAATTGATATGATGATTACGGTTTTAACTTGGGGCTTCTTTATTCTCGGCTGGTTATTGCTCGGTAATGCATTTGCGGTGAAAACGATTATTTCCGCGATTGTCTATCCTTTAGCCTTTATGCTAGGTACTTTTTTACAAAAAAATACAATGCTTAATCTTCAGACTGTAGCCAATGATTTGCCAACAGTTAATTATTTGATATCGGCATTAGTCGGTGGTGTTTTTGTTGGAGCGGGGTGTGCGTTAACTTATCTCGGCGGAGGCTCCACAGGTGGAGTTGATGTTATTACTTTGGCAGTTCAGAAGTATACAGGCATCAAGGCTTCTATACCATATCTTTTAATTGATACAACTATAATTATCCTCGGATTAATTTTCGTTAATGATTTCGATGTAACTTTAATGGGAATTATGTCAAGTTTTGTTGCATCTTTCATGGTCAATAAACTATTTGATACAGAAAAGAATGTGGTTGTTAATATCATTTCTCAAAAATATGAGGAATTAAATCAGTTTATTTTGAAAAAACTAGATCGCGGATCAACTTTAGTACGCGGAGAAGGTGGATATTCTCAAAAAGATATCACGATTCTGCAAGTTGTTTGCGATATTAAAGAATATTATATTTTGGAAGATATTATCGCTAAGGTCGATCCAAATGCTTTTGTTTTTTCTAATAAAGCTAGTTATGTTCGCGGAGAAGGCTTTAAAAGCCATGAAAAACCTAAATTAAAATTATTTAGTAAAAAAGAAAAGCAAACAGAAAAAGACATTAGTAAAAATAATGAGGAAAAATAATGGATTTTCAACTAGTTAGCAAATTTACTCCTAAAGGTGATCAGCAGCAAGCTATTGATAAACTAGTTCAGGGACTCGATGATAAAAAGAAAGTCCAAGTCCTTTTAGGTGCAACTGGAACCGGGAAAACCTTTACAGTCGCAAATGTTATTGCTAAAGTTAATCGTCCGACTTTAGTCATTGTTCATAATAAAACTTTGGCCGGTCAACTTTATGCGGAATTTAAAGAATTATTTCCTAATAACCGCGTTGAATATTTCGTATCAAACTTTGATTTTTATAAACCAGAAGCTTATGTTCCATCAACGGATATATATATTGAAAAAAATGCGGTAATGAATGAGGAAATTGAAATAATGCGGGCTTCTGCGATTAATTCGGTCTTGGAAAGACGCGACACAATAATTGTCGCTTCTGTTGCCTCAATTTATGGTTTAACGGATCCTGCTGAATATCGTTCGCTTATTTTATTTCCGCATGTCGGAGATGTCATTGACCGCGATGAATTTATTAGAAGATTAGCAATTATTCAGTTTAAAAGAAATAATATCGATTTAACTCCGGGAACATTTAGAGCTAATGGAGATGTAATCAGTATCGCTCCAGCTTCCTCGAGTGAATTTATTATTAAAATTTATTTTGATGAAGATGATAGAATTGAAGAGATTTTAACCTGCAATCCTTTAAGCGGTGAAGTAATGCATTCTTATCAAGAATTTCCTATCTTCCCGGCTTATGAACATACTTCTTCAATTGATCGAATAAAAGAAGCGGTAAAAACAATTCGTGAAGAATTAAAAGAAAGATTAGATTATTTCCATGTAAATGGAAAACTACTAGAAGAAGAAAGACTTTCTCAAAGAACTAATCGCGACATTGAATCGCTTTTAGAGTTTGGTATTTGCCCAGGTATTGAAAATTATGCGCGACATATCGATGGACGTAAAGAAGGGGAAACACCATATACTTTATTTGATTATTTCCCGAAAGATTTTCTTTTGATTGTTGATGAATCACATGCGACATTACCTCAGATTAATGCGATGTATAATGGCGACCGTTCAAGAAAACAAACCTTAGTTGATTATGGTTTTAGATTGCCTTCAGCTTTAGATAATAGACCATTGCGATTTGATGAATTTGAAAGTAAAATCAATCAAATGATTTGTACATCAGCAACGCCAGGTGATTATGAATTGGATAAAACTAATGGTGAAGTTATTGAACAAATTATTCGTCCAACCGGTTTGTTAGATCCAAAGATTGATGTAAAGAACGTCTCTAATCCGGTTTATGATTTGATTGGTGAAGTAAAAAAAGTTATCGCAAATGGAGAACGTGCGATGATTGTTACGATGACAATTCGCGACGCGGAAAATTTAACCGCATATTTAAAAGAACAAGGCTTAAAAGTTGTTTATTTGCATAATGAAACAAAAACATTAGAGAGAACGGAAATTATCTATGATTTAAGAAAAGGAAAATACGATATTTTGGTCGGTATCAATCTTTTAAGAGAAGGATTAGATATTCCTGAAGTTTCGTTAATCGCGATTCTTGACGCGGATAAAGAAGGGTTCTTAAGAAGCGAAAGATCATTAATTCAAGTTATTGGACGCGCGGCAAGAAATGCCCATGGACGAGTGATTATGTACGCTCAAAGAGTAACTGATTCAATGAAAAAAGCCATTGATGAAACTAATCGCCGTCGGGAAATCCAAGAAAAATATAATGAAGAGAATAATATCGTTCCTCAAACAATTATTAAACCGATTTCTTTACCTTTAAAGATAATGGACAGCAAGCCTCAAAAGAAGAATAAAGGCAAGTTGACGCGTACCGAAAAAGAAAAGTATATTAAGTCATTAGAAAAAGAAATGCGTGAAGCAGCACGCGATCTCGACTTTGAAAGAGCGGCTGAATTACGCGATATCATATTGGAATTAAGAGCGGAATTAAATTAAAAAATCTAAGAGACAATTCTCTTAGATTTTATTTTAAATCCAAGCTACTTTGTGTGAGTATAAGAGGTCAGTGCTCGCTTGGATATAGCACTTAAGCGTTAATGATGGTCTTTTCCATCATTAAGTCCTGACTGACTAATTCGACATAAGATGTTTTTTCAGCTACGAGGACTTTAACTGGATCTGCTGCTCTTAAGACTTTGAGAGCTAAATTGTTTTTACCAATTTCGGCAGAATTTACATCAGCGACAATAATAATTTTGTCATGAACTTTTAATTCTTTTTCAGCAATATCTTTTATGGTGGCAAAGTTTTCTTCGTTAGTTAAATAGATAACACCATCACTATTATTTAACGCTAAATCAATACCATAGGTGATTTTGCCTTTTTTATATTTATCGACGTTGATTTCTATAATAGAATAATCATTTAATGCTTTGGATAAATTTGTATTTGAATCAGTGATAATTGAGTACTTCATCGTTTTTGCCTCCTGATAAACTTAATATATATTAAAACCACCTATTTTGTGCTCTATTGATAAAAAAGTAGATTCTACTAATGAATTTGCTGAAAGTATAGTTATTTTTGTGAACTCTACTACGGGTAGAATCGTTGAAAAATAGCTATATATATGATAAATTATGACTATGGATGAATTAAAAATTAAAAATAACATCGCTAAAAACATCGCGTATTATCGTAAGAGAAATAATCTTACTCAGCTTGAACTTGCAGAAAAACTATCATATTCTGATAAAGCAATTTCTAAATGGGAAAGAGGCGATGGCCTACCTGACTTTATGGTAATGTTAAAGTTATGCGAATTATTAGGAATTACGTTAAATGATTTAATTTCTGATAAAGTGAAAAAGCATCAAAGCTTTCTAAGAAATAAAATTATTATCACAATATTATCATGTTTATTGGTTTGGGTCGTAACAGTTTTAGTATATGTAATTTTAGGATTATCAATTCCTAACTCTCAATATACATGGTTATGTTTTATTTATGCCTTTCCAATAACCGCGATTGTTTTAATAGTATTTACTGCCATTTGGGGTAAAAGATGGATGGTTGCTATCTCAGTCTCTGTTTTAATTTGGACTGTCTGTGTGGGAATATATCTGCCATTACATTATTTTTATGAAAACGGCAATAATGCATTAGTTTTTTATTTAGGTATTCCAATACAAATACTCTGTATTTTTTGGTTTTTATTAAAAAGAAAGAAAAAAGAATTATAAAAAAACTGAGGATTTAAATCCTCAGTTTTCTTTTACTAATAATCTATTTTCCGGATACTGCAATACTCTTAATTAATAATGATGGTGAATTGACAGAGCGATAATTTTCAATGTTATTAGCGACCATCATTACATCTTGGAAGATTGTGAATAAATTTCCCGCAACAGTAATTAATGAAACTGGTGTAGATAATTGTCCATCTTTAATAAGATATCCGCGAGCTTGTAAAGAGAAGTTACCAGATTGTCCGTTCATTCCGGCATGTAAACCTTCAACATCGCTGATATAGATACCTTCTTTGACTTTATTAATTAAGTCGCTTTCGCTCAGTTTAGATGGCTTTAGACGAGCATTAGTTAAAGCGGTAGAGACTTTTCCGCTGCTTCTGTATCCGTTACCGGTAGAAACAGTGTTATCTTTTTTCGCAGTTGCTAAGTTATAAAGATAAGTCTTTAATACACCTTTATCGATTAAGACTTTATTGCTTGTCGCAACACCTTCATCATCAAAGCTGCGGAATGATGGACCTTTATCAAGAGGTCTTTCTTCAATAGTAACTTTGCTTGATGCAATTTTTTCGTTTAATTTTCCTTTGAAATGCGAAGTGTTTTTTTGAACTTCATCCGCAATGATGTGACCTAAATAGAAATTTAAGAATGATGAAGCTACATCACTTGATAAGATAGCTCTATATTTTTTAGAATCGCAGATAATTGAATTAAATTGAGAAACAGTCTTTTTAACCGCATCTTTAGCAAAAGTATCGATGTCAAATTGACTTAAATCTTGACCGACATAAACTTTTCCATCGGTTTTAGTTTCTTCTCCTTGACGGGCGATAACTTCTGCGTAAATAACGAAGCAATTGCTTTTGCTCTTTAAATTTAAGCCATAAGAATTCATTAAAATATATTCGCTTAAATCTTCTTGATAAGATAATTCAATATCAGTTATGCGTTTATCTTGACTAAGGATAACTTCGTAAAGCTTTTTTAAAATAGCAATCTTTTCATCGGCTGGAGTCTCATCTAACTTTTTGGAATAAACCTTTTTGTTATGATATTTCTCAGAGCCTTTAAAGATAATCAATTCATCAGAAGAATTATTAACTTCAGCATTTTCTTTGATTTTCTCAATAAGGAATGGAATAGTTGAAGCATCTAATTTCTCAGTATTTACATAACCTGCTTTGCCGTGATATTTACCGCGTGCTGATAACGATGAGTTATTGCTAAAGGTATAGTTTTCAAGATCTCCATTATAGATAGTAAAAGACAATGATTTGGATTTGCCGAATGAGAGTTCTGATTCTTCAATTTCGTTTTCTTTAGCTTTTATAAAAAATTCTTGATAGTTCATTAGTTAATTTTCTCCCCTCTGCCTCCGACTGTCATGCTTGAAACGCGGATTGTCGGTTCTCCAACATCGGTAGGAATTGATCCAGATGCTGCTCCGCACATGCCTTGAGCGCGCGATAAATCATTAGCTACCATATCGACTTTTAACAATACTTCAGCTCCAGATCCAATTAAAGTTGCACCTTTAACCGGATAAGCAATCTTTCCATCTTTAACGATATAAGCTTCGGTGGCTACAAAGTTAAATTCACCGGTTGCAGGATTGACTGATCCGCCGCCTAAAGATTTAGCGTACAAGCCAAATTTTGTGCTCTTGATAATTTCATCAACAGTGCTTTTACCTGGCAAGATGAAGGTGTTTGACATTCTAGAAGTTGGTTCATATTTATATGATTGTCTTCTAGATGCTCCGTTTTCTTTCATACCCATTCTTCTGCCGTTAAATGAGTCGATTAAATAGGAATTAAGGATTCCGTCTTTGATTAAGAGATTGCGATGTGTCGCATGACCTTCATCATCAACGTTTTCACTGCCCCATGCTCCTTCAATCGTTCCATCATCGACAGCTGATACTAAAGGTGAAGCGATTTGTTGACCTAATTTATTGGAGAATACAGAAAGATTTTTAGAAACAGATGAAGCTTCTAATGAATGGCCGCATGCCTCATGGAAGATAACTCCTCCAAAGCCATTGCCGATGATAACCGGCATTTGTCCAGAAGGACATTCTTTAGCATCGAGCATTAATAAAGCCTTCTCTGCAGCCTCTTTACCTAATTCTTCAATATTTACTTCGTTTTGGAAGAATTCAAATCCCTTGCAGGCTCCTGGTGATTCAGCTCCGGATTCAAACTTCTCACCATCAGAGGCGATAACAGAAACCGAGATACGTCCGCGTGAACGTTCATCGTGGATATATTTTCCATCGGAATTATAAATGTCTACGCTTTGTTCTTTACTGAGAAAGCTAGCCATAACGCGGACAATTTTTTCTTCATCGACTGCTTTAGCTGCTTTGCATCCTTTTAATAAATAATCGATTTTATCTTTTTTAGAAACAGAAGTTAAAGGTATTAAAGGACGATGTTTTTTTTCAACTTTTTTAGTCTTTAATTCAGAAACGGTTTTGATTCTTTCCCCATCAAATGATTTTGATAAGGTTTCGGCAAGGGTCATAAGACCTGCGCGAGATACGTCATTTGTATATCCATAGACGCTTTGTAAGTTTCTTAGCAAACGGATACCGACACCATAAACGATGTTATCGTTGCTAGTTTCACATTTTTCATTATCAAGAGCAATAATTTCAGAATGTGTTTCTTCACTGAAAATTTCCGCGAAATCAGCACCGGTTGCTAAAGCTTTATTTAATACTTCTACAGCAATTTTTTTGCTAATCATAATAAATCCTTTCTATTATTAATAATTATTATTAATAAAAATATTTTAGGTAACTAAAATCTAATTATCAATAGGAATAAAAAAAAGAGATCATAACGATCTCTTATCTTAATTTTACAACTCTGAATTCAACGATTGATAACAAAGCATTGATAACTGCTAAGATACCGCTGACCCAAGGTCCAACGCCTAAGACCATTCTTTCAAGGTTTGCAGGTCCTTGACCAACAATCCAAGAAGTCTTTAACCAAGATGAACCAATGGTGAAAATAAAGATTGCTAATAATATTTGAACAATAGCTGAGAAAATATAATAGCCTCTTGATTTTGGACCGATGCAGTATGTCGAGATACCGGCGATTAAGATTAATAACCAAATGATATAGATGGTCCAGTTGAAATTAAATTCTAATAAATTAGTGTTGGATAAGCTGACTTTTCCGCCAAAAATCGTTGTCCAACCCCAAACAGGTGTTGATCTAATGAAGATTGTCGGTGTTAGAACTAAAACTAAAAATGAAATGATTGTTAAAATTAAGGTTAACATTACAAATATGCTTTTTTTGTTACTTTGTTTGACCATTGAAAGTTTCCCCCTGAGAATAGGCTTGTTTATTATAACACATAAAAAAGTATATAAATAAACATTCTATTTAATTATAAGAGATTTTAAACTCTTTTCAATTAATTTTTACTGATATTTCATCAGTAAGCGATAAGTATACTTTTTCTAGCGAAGATTTGATATTATCTAAGAAAAGAGGATATCACATGGAATTATTAAATTTATCGGTAAAAGATTATCTCGATGAACTATCGAAAAAGGTTTCAACTCCCGGAGGAGGTTCGGCTTTAGCAATTGTTTTATCATTAAGCGCATCTTTAGGATTAATGGCATTAAATTTTACAGTTAATAAAAAAGGCTATGAAGATAAACAAGAAAAAGTTAAAGAATATATTTCAAAAATTGAAGAAATTAAAAGTGTTGGAGAAAAGCTTATCGACGAAGATGCTAAAAGCTATAAAGCTTTAATGGATGCATATCGCAGCAAAGATGAGACAGCGATTAGAAAAGCAGCCTGCTATGCCTGTGAAGTTCCATTAACTTTGTATTTAAAAGCTAAAATTTTAGAAGAATATTTAATTGATATTCATCCGCTTTGTAATAAAAATTTATTATCTGATGTCGATATTGCTCTAGATTTAATTAATTCAGTTTATTCGGGATCTAAAGCTAATTTATTATTAAATATCGCTGATGTTCCAGAAGAAAAGAAGATGGAATATCTTAGCTTATTAAAATAATTTACGAAAATATTTAAATAAAAATTTTCCAACACCAGACTTCTCGTTAGAATAAGGCAGTATTTTTATATTATCTTCTTGCAAATGCTGACTTTGCTTCATAAGATATCCGTTTTCAGTTATTTTTAGCATGCTTAAATCGTTTAAATCATCACCAAAAGCGATTACGTTATTTGGCTTAATTTTTAACTTTTTAGCTAAAAATAATAAAGTTGATCCTTTGTTGACTCCGCTTTTGGCAAAATCGTAATAATGAATATTGTCTTCTGGATTTTTCCATTCTAAAAAATCGAGAAAAGAATATTTTCCTTTAATCCTATTTTTTTCGAAGCGTTCATTTAAAGTTTCATCGATAGCAAACGAACCGGCGATAATGTTTTTTAAAGAAGAAAAAGAAGATATTTCAATCTCCTGGACATCTTTATAATGATGGATAAAATAAGGTGGAACTTTGTCCTTATTATAATAAAATTCATCTTTTTCACTTTTAAAATAAGCATAAACTAAATGATCTTTAATACCTTCAAAAAATTCTTGAAGTTTATTGTCATCCATCGTCATTAAATAATCGCGAACTATCTCATATTTATGATTTAGATAATAAATTCCTCCTCCGTTTGAGGCGATGAAAGGATAATTAAACAATTTTAATTCACGAATAAATGAAAGCATGCCCTGATACGGACGACCGGAGTTAAGTATTACATAGGAACCATTTCTCATCAAAAATTTTAAAATCATTTTATTAAAGAAGCTGATTTTGCTTTTTTTATTAAGTAAGGTGCCATCTAAATCAAGACAAATTAAATATTTTTCCATATCTTTTATATTAAATGTTTCTATATTTTCAGTAAATGATAAGATTATATAAGCGAGGTTATTTATGTTATATAAAGAGTTTTCTAGTATTAAGCAAATTGAAGATAAAAATAATCCATTTTCTACTCTTTTTGAATATGATGATGGATCGCGTTTCTATATTGAACCGATTTTCTATTCGTATTTTTCAAATTTCTGTGATCATTATCCAGATAAAAAAGATGTGGTACTTAAAGAAATGGAGAGAGTTGTTAAACTCAATAAAAAAGTTATTTTTACTGGCATGGATGAAGAAACAGATGAAGATCCAGTAACTAAAGCCGATGATTATATCATCTATACTTTCTTTGATATTACTAATAAATTACAAATTCTTGTTGAATCTAAATCACGTGGATCAGATTATGGAGATTAAAATCCATATTTAAGGCATAAGCAGGTAATTATGCCGATGATTCCGACAGCAAAACAATAGAAGGCAAAATAGTGAAGTTTGCCTTTTTTTATGATTTTGAATAAATATTTTACTGATAAGAATGTTACGATTCCTGCGATGATGACTGCGATGATATCGCTGATTAAATCAAATGTTTTATATTGAACGATTTGATCCCAATCGCTGATTAATTCTAGTAAGAAGCTACCGGCTGTGACAGGTAAGAACATTAAAAATGAAAAATGTGCTGCATCTTCATTGGATAATTTCATTACCTTACCTCCGAAGATAGTAGAACCAGAACGGGAAATGCCTGGTAAGATACCGATGCATTGGAAAGCTCCGACGCCGAGAGCATCGGTGAACTTCATTTCTCTTAAAGTTTTGGTACCGGATAATTTTTTGTTTATCAAAAGGATAATACCGGTAACAATTAAAAATGAGAAAACAAAATAAAGATTTGAAAGATAGTCATTGATAATATCATTAAGTAAGAATCCGACGATTGCTGCTGGAATAGACGCAACGACTAATAATAAAAATAAGCGACAGTAGAATTTAGTATCTTCTTCACGATCCTTTTTAAAAAGGTAACGGAGAACGGAAACAATAATATTTCCAATATCTTTTCTGTAATAAATAATCATTGCCACCAATGAACCAAAATGCAAAAAAATTGGTAATTGCATACCATTAGTATTAATATCCAAAATATTAGAAAATATTAAAAGATGGCCTGATGATGATATTGGTAATATTTCCGCGATGCCTTGAACAATTGCTAGAACGATTTTTTTGAGTAATAAAATAAAATCCATAATCAACCTCTGTCAATGTTACTATTATAATAGGTTGGCTTTTTTAAAAAAAGAAAACTAGTTATAAATTTATAATAATATTAGAGTATCGCAAAACTATATCTATAATATGATACATATTTTTTATAAAAAAATTAATTGCTTTTTTTAAATTTGTGTCCAAATGTTTTCAACAATATATTAAAAACTAATGTATTTATATTATAAAGTAATATAAAATTGCAAATAGCTATAATTAATGCGATAATATGTGCAGAAGTACTTTCGAAGAATAGGAGGCCTTTTTGATGAAAGTTACAGTTGTTGGTATCGGATTTGTCGGCTTGGTAAATGCGATTGGATTTGCTGAAAAAGGACATGAAGTTTTTGCCTTAGATTCAGATAAGAAAAATATTGCGTCCCTCCGTCGTGGAGAAACAAATTTTGTCGAGCCTCATCTTCAAGAACAATTAATGAAAAACGCCGATCATATCCGCTTTACTTCCGAATACCGCGACGCGGTCTATGGTGCAAATATGCTCATTATCTGCAATGAAATTACAGATGATGGCGAAGGTCATTGTGATTTAACAGGCTTTTATAACACTTTAAAAGAATGCTGCAAGCATGTTCAAAATGATATAACAGTCGTAATCCGTTCAACAGTACCTGTTGGTACGAATCGTGATGTTAAAGATTTCATGACTAATATTACCAATCATAAATTTAAAATTGATGTTGTATCAAACCCAGAATTTATCGCTCAAGGAACAGCTATGCGCGATATGTTGCAGCCGTCGCGTATTGTCTGCGGCGTTACATCGCGTAATGCTCAATTAATGATGAAAGAATTATATGAAAATTTTGATTGTAAATTATTAATTGTTTCACCAGAATCTGCAGAACTTATTAAATATGCTTCTAATGCATATTTAGCGGTTAAGGTTTCATATATTAATGAAATCGCTGATGTTTGCGAAGCTGTTCATGCTGATATTCAAGAGGTTAGCTATGGTATTGGTTTGGATCCGCGTATCGGTCCAAAATACTTATCATCTGGCATTGGCTTTGGTGGACCTTGGTTAACGCAGGATACAAGAGTTCTTATGCAAACAGCTAAGGATAATAACGTAAAATTAAGAGTCCTTGATGCTGCGATGAGAGCTAATGATAGAAGACCGTCCAGACTTATTAAGAAATTAAAACAAGTTTATGGTGATGATTTATCAACGAAGAGATTTGCAGTCTTAGGATTGTCTTATAAAGGCAATACTGATGATATTAGACAATCTCCTGCTAATAAAGTTATCGCTGAGCTCTTAAAAGAAGATTGCCGTATCATCGCTTATGACTCAATTGCTACATCAGCTTTCCGTAAAAAGATGAAATCTGATCAGCATATCGCATATGCTAATACTTTAGACGAAGCTTTGAAAACATGCGATGCTGCTATTTTCCTTAATCAGTCAAAAGAATTCCAAGATTTAACAAATGAACAATTTGTTGAATATATGCGTAATCCAGTTGTCTTTGACTTTAAAGGTGTTTTAAATCCTTATGTCTTAAAAGATGTCGAATATTATGCTATCGGTAAAAAATCTTATAAAAAGAAAGAAAACTAATAATGGCAAAATATAAATGCACTTTAAAGAGTAATTTTATTGAAGCATTTACTTCTATTAAAGAAAGTTTCAATCATTTATCTTCATCTACAACTCTTGAAAGCGAAGAACATCAAACTTTTGCAGATATCAATTATGGAGCATTAGTTTTTGAGAGATATTCATTTTTTGGAGGGAACCGCGTTAGTCTATCCGTCTTCTTAGTAGGAAATTCTGATACGACAAACGTTATGATGTTTACCAGCGGCGGATCGCAAGCAGTGCTTTTTAAGATTAATACTGTCGGTGAAGAAACCTTTCTTGATAAGGCGATTGATTGTTTAAAGAAATCGTTTAAAGAGAAAATAATTTCTGAAAATTAAGTAAAATAAAAAGATGCAACTAATTACATTAAGCGTTGCATCTTTTTTTAACCTTATTTTCTGACTGTATCAGGTTGATTATTATTAGGTGAAGTTGTCTTCATTCCTAAGAATGTTGCACGGATACCGAAGCAGATTATAAATCCGATGTAAGCAATTGCTGACCAGAAGAGAGAAATAATCATTCCGATAATTGCTGGTGATAAAGTAGCAAACATATCGAACTTTAATGCAGTGAGGAAACTTAATTTTACCGGTGAAGATTTTGTTCTTGATAATAAGAATAAGACTAAAGCTAAGATAATAACGATAGCAACATCAATTCCTAAGAACATAAATGAAGAAACTAATGCAGCGTGGTTACGTGGATTTTCATAAGCTTTATCGAAGAAGTTTTCCCAGTTTGATAAGATGTTGTCGGTATTTTTGGAATCTACTGAGTAGAAACTATTAAGCGATGATAAATTTTCTGGAATATCGACATAGTTATAAGCTTGGCTACGCGCAGCTTGTGTTTCATTAGAAATAGTTATTTCACCATTAGATTCAGTAAATGTACATGTAGCATTGCCGGCATATAAGTAGAGATACATATTTGTTTTACCGAATATTAACATTGAAGGAATTTCGCTGACTTTATTATCAGTTGTTTCTTCACTTTCGATAACATAACTTGTTTTGATAGATTTTAATAACTTGCCAAGATCATTTTCGTTAGGTAGATAACGAACTGCTAAAGTGACATGACCGTCATGAGAAATATCAGCTCCTTCATCAAAATTGACAAAGACCATTTGATCATCAATAACATCAGCTTTCGCTTCAGATTGATCATTTAAATAATCAATAGAGAATTTCTGTAAAGAGTAGTCAAGAGCATAATTTTCTGTCGTGGTGATTAAACTACTTCCTTGCACGCTCATAATTGATACTGTCATCGGAACAACCGCAATTACTAGAGAGATAAGAAAAATAATTATCGCAACCCAGAAAGGATGCTGTGAACCTTCATCGACGATACGTTTATTGCTAAAGAGAGAAGCAAGTATAAATTTCAATGTTTTCATTTAACTTTTCCTTTCTTGATAATAATACAATTAATTATTAATCATTTCAAATAATATAAATTATATTGATAAAAGAAAAAGTGTGATAACATTAAATAGAAAGTACAAAAACATTAAATTATGTTGTAAAATGGATTTAACAATGATTGGAGATTTCTATGGAAAAAATGCCTCGTTACGTGAAAATCGCTCATGATGTCACCAACAGAATTCTTAATGGTGAATTTCAAGAAGGCGATATTTTAAAAGGTCGGTCAGTTCTCGCGGCCAGTTATAATGTCTCACCGGAAACAATTAGAAAGGCTTTGAATATCCTTCAAGACAAGAAAATTGTAGAGATTAAACATGGTGTTGGAGTTTTTGTCGATTCAATTATGAACGCAAAACAATACCGCGATAGCTGGGATAGTGAAGTTAATATCGATAATGATTATAAAGGACTTATCAAAATTTTAGGTGATGTCCAATCTCTTCATGATGAACTTGAAGAGTCAATTAATCAGTTAATGGATAATTTCCGCTATCAAACAGATGAAACTATCGCTTTCCAAAAAATGGTAATCACTTCTGATTGCTGGTTAATTGGTAAGACAATTGGCGATGTTTATTTCTATAATTATACCGAGGCAACAGTAGTCGCAGTTAAATCAAATGGCCAGACGATTACTTCACCAGGACCTGACTATGAATTTAAAGCTAATGATGAAATTATCTTTGTTTGTAAAGATGATTTAACTTTCCAAAGAGTGCTTAGCTTTGTAACATTCGGAGTTGAAGAAGAATAAAAAAATAAGAGATGAAATTTCATCTCTTTTTTAATTGTTTATCAACTTCATATAAGGCGATGCCGACAGCAGTTGGTAAATTTAATGAATCAATATCATTACTATGCTTAATTATGATTGAATTATCGTCAAGATAATTTTCTGGTAGTCCTGAAGATTCATTGCCGAACACTAAAGAAAGCGGAGTGCTTTCAAATTCTGTTTCTTGAAGAGTCTTTTTAGCCTGTAACATGAATGAATGCAGTTTGTGATCTGGATAAAGAGCTTTGTATTCTTCAATCGTATTGAAATAAACAATATTTGAAGAAAAGAAAGAACCCATGGCCGCGCGTAATACTTTCGGGTCAAAAATATCAATAGCCGGTTTAATAACTGCGATATCGGTAAAACCAAATCCCAAGGCGCTTCTAATTATTGTTCCAAAGTTTCCCATATTCATTGGATTAACTAAAACAATATGATTTTTATTTGGATTTAAGGTCATTTGATATTTATTGAAAACCGCGGCTAAATAGCAGTTTTCTTTGTTAGATAACTTACTAATTAATTTATCATTAATCTGAATTTCTGTGTCTTTTCTTAATGAATGAATTAAGGAAAGGACTTCTTCGTTATGAAAAGACGAATGCACCAATATTTTAATAACATCTTTTTGATGTTTTTTTAATAGTTCAATTGTCGGAAAAGCTCCGAGAGTGTAGGAATAGAATAAATCCTTGCGATAACTTTTAATTTCCATATAACAACATTATAATGACAGATAATTTTATTTGACAAGTATTGATGTAATGTCTTGAAGATTGATTTTTGTTTTTCCAATGATTAATAGTTGATTACATAAATCTAAGTGAGCTATACCCTCGATATTACGAATATATTTATCATAGTAAAATACCTTTAAATTTCTATCTAAATAATGAGTCAAAATGTAATTGATATCTTCTTTTTGCTCGTCGCTAAGGATGGGTTTATTGCAGTAAAGGCGGTTTAATTTCATTTGCTTTAGAAAGGAAGATTGTTCTGTTAACGATGAAAAAGGCATCCATTTTTTCATATCTGTGTTCATAACGCGTGACCTCCTATTAGATTGTGACGATTATAAATTGAAGAGCATTCTAACTTAGAAGAACCTCTTAAAATAGAATTTTTGCCATATTTATCTTTGATTTTGGCAATGGTTAAAAATAATTTATGTTTTTTTATTTGTTCATCGGCTGAAGAAAATAGATTTAGTTGATAAAAATTTGCATTAGTAAGTTTTCCTAAACTAATAGAAATCATTCGTATCGGTTTATCTTCAATGTAGTGATTAAATAAGTTTAATAATGATATAAAAATTATTTCTTGATCGCATGTTGGATATGGTAATGAGCATTGCCGAGAAAATCCCCCATCATAAGGTTTAGCGTAAGTAATTGTTAAACTGATTGAAGAAGATAATAAATGACTGCTAAGAAGCCTTAATAATAGATCATCAAGCATTTCTTCAATGATTATTTTCATTTCATTTTTATGGTAATCTCGGAAGAAAACCTGCCCAGAGGTGAAGGATGTAGTGTCCGGAATATATTTGTTACGGATATCGCTATAATCAATGCCGTTAGCGTTATCTGAGAGTTCATCACCTTTTACTCCAAATAAAGAATGTAATCTTTGTTTAGGGTAGTTAGCTAAATCACCTACAGAATAAATTCCTAGACGATTTAATTTTCTTTCATATCCATGGCTAATTCCCCACATTTTAGAAAGAGGTGCAACTTTCCAAAGCTTAGATTTAATATCTTCTTGATTCCATTGAGCAATCATATTTTTAGAATGTTTAGCTTCAATATCCATTGCTAGTTTGCTGACTAAAAGATTATGACCTATCCCTATAGTTACTGTTAGGGAAAACCTTTTATAAATATCATTTTTAATTTTCATAGCTAGTTCATACGGGGTTAGATTATAAAATTTTAAATAATGCGTAACATCAAGAAAACATTCATCGATGGAGTAAATATGTAAATCATCTTCACCGACATAGTCAAGATATAAAGAAACTATTTTGGAAGATATTTCTAGATAACGTTTCATCCGCGGCTTAGCAAAGACGATATCATCACGTTTAGGTAAGTCAAAGATTCTAAGTCTAGATGGCACTCCATCCGCGCGTAATGCCGGAGAAACTGCGAGAACAATTGATCCGTTACCGCGTTCTTTATCGGCTACAACAAGAGGGATTAAGAAAGGATTTAAGCCTCTGTCGACGCATTCAACCGATGCATAGAAAGATTTAATGTCAATGCAAAAAACGGTTTTAGACACGATGATTTCACCTCCCATCAATAGAAACAATCCATAATAAAAACAACAAAATGTCTGATACATTTTTCTCAATGTATAGCACTATTTAGCCTTGAAATTATGGCCTGTTGCTTTTGTATTCTCATTGTATAATAAACTTTTTTGAATGCAAATATGAAAATAATGAAAGCTGATTTTCATTTCTTGCAACTAATAATCTACTAGAATAAAATTATCTTGTGAGGCAAAATTATGAACGAGAAATATCAGGAAAATTTTAGATTAAGAATTAGTGATTTTGATACATTTGATCATCTAACACCGCATGCAGTACTTGACTTATTTCAAGATGTCGCTGGTAAGCATGCTGATTTAATCGGTGTTGGTTTTGATAAAATGATTAAAGATAATTTGATTTGGGTTCTTTTAAGAACTAAGTATGAAGTTATTAAAAATCCACCTCTTTATTCAACTGTCACTGTATCAACTTGGCCAAAAGAAAAAGGTAAAATTGACTTTGATCGAGAATATGTAATAACCGATGAAAAAGGTGAAGTCTTAATTGAAGGCATTTCTAAATGGGTAGTTGTTAATGTCGCGACTAGACATTTAAGCTTTACGAGAAATATTCAATACACATGCGATATTTTAGATGAAGAGAATTTTCCTGGTACTTTTAGAAAAATAGAAGATTTTTCTGTTGAAGGTTTTTCTGTCTATGAAGAGAAAACAACTCTTTCAGATTTAGATCACAACGGACACGTTAATAATGCGAATTACGCTAGATTTATTCTGAATGCGATTAATCTTCAAAAAAATGATGAAATTGCTGATTTTGAAATCGATCATATTAAAGAATTAATGCCTAATTCATTGATAAAAATCTTTTATAAAAGAGATGGCAATGTTATAATGCTTAAGGGATTTACGGAGGATGGCGAAGTTAGTTTCGTGTCCAAAATAACCTTGCGTTAAGGGACTGTAGCTCATCTGGGAGAGCGATTCGTTCGCAACGAATAGGTAGCGGGTTCGAGTCCCGTCAGTTCCACCATATTTGAGCGATATGTCTGCTTATATTCATGAGGAAACTTATGATGAGCAGACTTTTTGTTTTTTTGATAAAAATCTTTCTAACAAATACTTAAATAGATAAAATCATGGTATGAATGAATTAAGTGACAAAATTTTAAATAATCATGCTTCCTATCTTTGTTTATTGAATAATCAAGAAAAAAACATAGATGGTTATGATTATCAAATAGTGTTTTCTTTTTATGATGAAGACTTTGATATACCAAGTTTTTTAGGTGTTACTAATGGGGAAAATTGCACTTATGAGCAATTTAAACAAATGCGAATTAAGCAAAAAATTGATGAACTAAAATCTTTAAAAGAAAAAATTGTTAAAGATGAGTTTTTCATTCATAATGATGAAATTTTTCCAACTTATTTTGCTTTAGAAAATAATTTAAAAAAGTATCGTAGACGAAAATTAGGAAATCCGGATGTTATGAAATTTATTAATTATCAAAAAGAACATCCGGAAGTTAATTCTATTGATAGGCATTATGATATTAAATATTTTGGGCAAATTGTCGATATATATCCTAATGAAATAGTTAATAATGTGGTCATGAAGTCTAAATTTATTGAAATTGAAACTGATGCGACGATTGCAAGAAGAAAAGAAGTTAATGAATATATTATGAGCATAAAGCTTGATCCCTTTCAGGTTAATAAAGCTCTTAAATATTATTTATTTGACGATATTGAAAATGATTATAAGTATATTAAAAATAAATTGATAGAAAATTTAAACAAATACTCTCAGATATACTTATTTAATGTTTCACTTGATACGGAAGAGAAACTGTTTAACCGATTAAATTTTAAAATTGAAGATGTGTCATTATCTAATTTTAATTTAGATACATTTATTAATATGAAATCAAATACATTATATCGATTTAAAGTTCAATAATTGTGTATCTAAATTTCACTTTGATATTTTTTTAATTAAGAAAATAACATAGTATTTTTACGCAATAATATTGTTTTACTAAATATACGTAGCAATCATTTCGTTTTTTTGGATTGCTATTTTATGAGATATCATTCCTATTCAAATTATATTTACTTTTAATTAATTATTTTTATACTTTTTCCTGTCTACTTGACAAGGAGCAGTTCAATTAGCACTCTTTTTTATATTTTATTTAATTGCTTATGCTATCGGATTTTTAGCAGTAATTAATGTTGATAATTTAGCACTTAAATTATTCCTTTTTGATATAATTGCGACAATTGTCATTTATCTATTATCGTTAACAATAAAAAATTCTAGCTTATATGATGCTTATTGGAGTTTGACACCATTTGTCATGGTTACTTATCTTTTAATAAAAAATATAAATAATTTAAACATATATCATTATTTGACGTATATAGTATTTAGCATATGGAGCATTAGATTAACTATTAATTGGATTATTACTTTTGAAAATATAAAATGGGTTGATTGGCGATATAAACAATTGCAAGAATCAAATAACCCTTTTGTTTGGCAAATTATCAATTTGTTTGGAATTATGATGATGCCAACATTATTAGTATTCGCGGGATTTTATCCTTTAATAGTCGTTTTTAATAATTCACTTAATTATTTCTCAATAATTGGAATAGTAATTATTTTTATCGGTACGTGTCTTGAATTTTTTGCAGATTATCAAATGCATGAATTTTTAAGAAGCGACAACAAAGGAAAAGTTATTCAAATCGGACTTTGGAAATACTCCCGTCATCCAAATTATTTAGGAGAAATTTTAATATGGATAGGCGTGTATTTTATCTTATTCCCTTCTTTTAATAGATTATTGGTATTTATTTATCGGAGCTGTTTTGATGATTTTACTTTTTAATTTTATTTCAATTCCTCTCGCAGAAAAAAGACAATTAAAAAGAAGAAAAGATTACTTAAATTATAAGAAAAGAATTTCTAGATTATTAATTTTGCCGTCAAAAAAATTGCTTGATGAAAATGATAACTAATTTAAATTAGCTGTCTTTCTTTAAGTGTGTCTAATGTTAATATTTCGCCTTTAGTTCTAATAAATTTTCCGCGTTCAAAAGTATAAGGAAAATCAGATAGGGATTGATTATTTAATAAACGCATCGATAATTGATAAATAGCATCGGCTTGAGCTATTGAATCATTAGTTACTGTTCCATAGATATCACCATTTTTAATTGCTTCAATTCCGAGAGAACGGCCGTTTACTCCAATAATTGGGAAATATTGGTCTAAAATAGTTTGAGAGCTATCATAATCAGGTAGAGTTTTTAAATAATCTGAACAACCTAATGCCATTTCGTCATTACATGAAATAACTAACTCTATTTCATTTTGATGATTATCATATATTTTATGAAAAGATTCCAAAGCTATATCTCTTGACCAATCACAAAATACGCTTTCAAGTATTTGGACATTATAGCCCATTATTTTTAATTGGGAGATGCTATTTTGACTTCTTTCTTCACTATCTTGGTGACCTTGTTCGCCTTTAATTAAGACGATTTGCAAAATCCCGTCCTTATTTTTATCAAAGCGAGAGTTGATAAATCCTCCTTCAGAAAAAAATAAATTGTTAGCGATTTGCGCTTGTAACACACCTTCATAAAATGAATTAGTACCGACATAATAAGCATTATCATAGCCTATTATATCTTCTATTAATGGCTCGCGGTTTACGAATATTAAAGGTATATTTTTTGTCGCGGCTTTTTCTACAATAGAAGACGATGCTAAGCGGTCAACGGTATTTACTATTATTAGATTGCTGTTATTTTTTATAGCTTCAACAATTTGATAATTTTGAGTTGATTGAGAATTATCGGAATAATTTATGTCTATATCAAAATATGGCGATAATTTATTGTTTAATTTATCAGATAATTCTGTTATAAACTCATCTTCATCTGAATAGAAAAACATATTTATTTTTTTCCTTGAACTGCAGCTAAAGAGTGATAGACAGACAATTAGCAGCATAATTAGATTACTTTTCTTCATCGCTTAAGGCCTCCTGAGACGGGATTATGATGGTTATTGTCGTACCGACATCAAGTTCGCTTTCAATTAAAATGTCAGCTTGATTACCATAATAAAGTTTTAATCTTTGATAGACATTTTTGATACCAACACCATTTTGCTTTTTATTATCGTTAAGAGACTTTTTGATTTCTTCTAGTTTTTCTGGAAGAATCCCGAATCCATTATCTTTGATGATAATTTTAATTAAGTCACCAGATAAATATGCTTTTACTGATATTTCTCCAATACCTTGCATTTCTTTTAATCCGTGAACGATGGCGTTTTCTACTAAAGGTTGCAAGATAAGTTTGATGGTATAATATTTGTTGAGTTGCGGATCAAAATCGATAGAATAATTAAATTTTTCACCAAAACGAATTTTTTGAATAAGCAAATAATTTTTAGCATGTTCGACTTCTTTTGACAAAGGAATTATATTTTTCCCCCTGGAAATAGAAATTCTAAAGAATTTAGAAAGAGCTAAAATCATTTCTTCCGCTTTTTCATTTTCGCCTTTATCAATTAAATAGATAATAGAATCAAGTGTATTATATAAAAAATGTGGATTGATTTGGTTTTGTAAGGCTCTAAGCTCAGATTTGTGCTTTTCAGCCTCTTCGCGTTTTAGTTTAATTGTCTGACTGCGAATTCTTTCTAAAAGTTTATCGAAAGAATCAGCGAGAGCTTCAACTTCAATAGATCCTTTAATTTCTTCTTTAGGTATTTGAATATAATCAAGAGAAACTATATTAGCCATTTGATTTTGGAGTTTACTAATCGGTGTAGTTATTGATGTCGCTAGAAGATTAATAAATATTAGAAAGAGAAAACTTATTGTTATCGCTAATAGAATAATAGCATATAAAAAATTCCAAATTACCGAAGACACATTTTCATAATTAGTAAAAATTGCCACTTTCCAAGTTGTCTTGCTTATCGTGGATAAAAATAAATTATATTCAACTCCGTCTAACGTAATAATGTCGTTTCCTAAAACAAGATTTTTAACTAATTCTTTTTCTTGCTCATTATATTCTCGCGAACAGAACACAACATTATATCCTTTGTCATAAATAGTGATATGCCCACCTTCTCCGAGATCTGTTCTATCGATTAATGTTACGATATCAGTAAAATCTAAATCTATTTTTGCAATACCTTTTTTACTATCTTTCCCATAGGTTACTTGTTTAGAAAGAGTAAAAGCATATGTCTCGTTGTTAACAACGTCAATTCTTGAAAATACATTGATTAACGGATTATTCTTCGCGTTGACAAACCAGTCGGAAAGCGTAATATCGTAATTATTATTGTAATTGGAACTAGAAATAATTAATTGGCCTTGTAAATCATAAATAGCGATGGACATTACTTCTTCGCGAAGAGATTTTAAATCATCAAGATATTCGATTAATTGTTCTTTTTCATCGGTTATTTCTGAATTGTTGATTCTCTCTTGAATATTTGTAGTTACTTTTATGACATTATCAAAATAGGCTTCATAATTATTTAATGATTGGTAGGATGTTGCTTCAATTTGCCTATTAGTATATGAAATTAAATTGTTATAGTAGAGATTGTATGTCGTAAAACTTGTTAAAAAAACGAATACAAAAAACATGGCAATAATTGTTAAAGTTAATTTTGCTTTAATGGTCAATGGTCTTCTCATTTTTTACGGAATTCTCCAGGTGAAATACCAAAATATTTTTTAAAGCAATGAGAAAAGTAATATGGATCTTCGTATCCAACTTGACTTGCTATAGTAATTAATTTGCTATTTTCTTCATTTAATAATATTTTAGCTTTTGACATTCTAATATCTGTTAAATATTTTGTAAAAGAAGTATTGTTTCTTTTTAAAATTGCAGAAATATAACTTAAACTATACCCGAGTTCTTGAGCTAGGTCATCAAGAGATAAAGTTGGGTTCATATAATTATTATCAAGATAATTAGTTATTTGATTGAAGCTTGATTCCACTTTATTTAGACGTGCTTTTTTGTTGATTTCGTCAATGTCTAAAATTAACTTCTTAAAAAATTCTAAAATTGATTCATTTGTTTTTAATGAAAATAAATTATTTACGATATCTTTATGAGCATGAGTTTCTTGATATAATGTAGGTAAAGAAACACATGATTTTAAAACATAATCTAAAAGGTTATTAAGAACGTAATAATAAGTATTTTGAAAATTTTCTCTGGTTATAGTTTGAAGAATTTTTTCTACTTTGCTTAAAGCGTTGTTAATTTTTCCGTAAAGAATTTCGTAAGAGATATCTTTATATTCGTTTTCATCAATTTTTCCCGTTCCAGGGGCGCCTTTATCAATGTCATCAAAAAATAAAACCATATTTTTACCGACAACTTGACGATATTCTAGTGATCTTTTGGCATGTCTATAGAGACGGCGAAAACTTATTTCCTTATTTAATAAAGACATTTCACTAAAACCGATAGAAATAGAAACAGAGCAAATCTTTTTGATTTTAGCGAGAATAGCAGTAAAGACATTTTGAATATCTTCTTTTATCATCGGAGAATTAGATAATAATAAAATATTAGATTCTATTTCTTTTTCAAAAAGCTTATAAGATATTTTATCTTCAAAATGATTAATTTTTAATTCGTCATTAATTAAATTATCAAGATAGAGACTAACTAATTCGGTTTGAGAAAAAGTAACTTCTTCTGCTTCATCATCAAAATCAAAAGAACCTATCATAATAAATCGATAATCTAAATTTATTTCATCAATTTTTAATTTGCTAAGAAAATCGTCAGGTATATTTTTTAAGGTTATCAGACGGTTTAAATCGTTGTTTTGTAATAATTTTAAAGCTGTATCTGCTCGATTTTGTAGTTTTTAGGTATTGTTATTGATTGTGAATTGTGAGTCTAAAGAGTTTTTTATCGCATCTAATGTTTCTTTTAGATCCTGAAAAGAAATTGGTTTAGTTAAATAACCTACAACCCCTAAAGAGATAGCCTTTTGAGCGTAAGTAAAACTATCAAATCCAGAAATTATAACGGATTTTAAAAGTGGTAATGATAATTTTAGCTGTTTTATAAGTTCAATACCATCTACATAGGGCATTTTAATATCAGTAATTAAAATATCTGGATTAAGTGAAGAACAAAAAAGAGCATCATAGCCATTTTCATATGTTGCAATAATTTCATAATCTTCTTTCATCCGATTAATTAATGAAATCAATCTTTCTCTAACAGATTGTTCATCATCAACAATAACTACTTTATACATATTTTAACTTTAACATAGTTTTTTTGCTTAGTCAAAATTGGCAAGCAACATTTTGTAAGCGTTTACAAAGTTTATTTTTATTAATAAAAATAAGAAAAAAATCAGTATAAAAAATCATTTAATTTGTAGAGAAAATACCTAATTTTATAGAGATTTTTACATTTTATTGTGTAAGCGCTTACGTAATAATGAAAGCACAAATAGAACACCACACAACCCTTTTGCGGTGTGCGGTAATCTGGAATTATTAGGAGGATTTATGAATAAAAAATTAATTCCATTATGCGCTTGCGCCTTATTTATCGGAGCAGCAGTTCTCACATCATGTGGATCAAAAGCTACAGAAAAAGATATCTTTGCGATTTCTTACAACTTATCAGATCCTAATATGTCTGGTTTATGGAAACCAGGACTTGAAACAGCATCAGAAAAATACGGATATAATAAAATTGAATTGTTTGATGCAAAAAACGATGATGCTGAAGCATTAAAGATGGTTGAAACCGCTGGTACACAAGCTTATGGTGGATACTTAATTAACGTTGTCGACCAAACAAACGGCTTATCTTATATTAATAAAGTTAAAGATACCGGAAAACCTGTTATTTTCTGGAACAGAGAATTATCAACATCCACAGGTGCTGTCGATGTCGATACAATGAATAGTTATAAAAATGCTTACTATGTCGGTATTGAATCTGCAGAAGGTGGACGTTACCAAGGCGCAATGGCAGCTGAATATATCAATTCTGTTGGGTTTGAAAATCTTGATAGAAATGGTGATGGCAAATTAGGTGTTATCGTCGTTAGAGGCGAAAAAGGCCATGCTGACGCAGAAGCTAGAACACAATGGTCACCAGCCTATCTTGAAAGAAATCTTGAAGGTGGTAATCCTAACGCTGAATTAAAAGCTACAGCATCAGGTGGCTCTTATGAAGTTAATACTGAAAAAGGTGCTTGGAATAAAGTTGAAGTAACTGATATTGTTGACGGTACTGACACAGCCGGTACAACTTGGGACCCAGTTACTGCAGCTAATGAAGTCGCTCGTGTTCTCAACTCTAAGGGTGATCAAATTGACTTAGTCTTATCAAATAACGACGGAATGGCTCTCGGTATTATTACTAACCAAACTTTCATCTCAGCTGGTATCCCTATTTGGGGTGTTGATGCTCTTGATGATGCTCTTACCGAAATTAAAAAGGAAGGTCAATTCAAAGGTACAGTTAAAAACGATGGTGCTGCTCAAGCTGATGTCTGCGTTAAAGCATTAGATAATCTTATCCAAGACAAATCATTAACTGACGGTATGACAGTTGTTTCTACAAAAGAAGAATGGGAAGCAAATGATAAGGCTGTTTGGTACGATTCTGCTAATAAGGCATTAAGAGTCCACCACGCTAAGATTACTGCTGAAACATTAAAGTAAAATTTAAATTATTAGATATTAGGCCGGTTTTTAAGCCGGTCTAATTCTATGCTTATAGGGAGAATAATATGAATGATGAAAAGAACATCATATTAGAAATGAAAAACATCTCCAAGTCATTTGGCAAAAACAAAGTCTTAAAAGGTATCAATCTTAAAATTCATGAAGGCACAGTCATGGGATTGATGGGTGAAAATGGCGCTGGTAAATCAACAATGATGAAAATCTTGTTCGGCATTTATACGCGCGATGATGGAGAAATTCTTCTCGGTGATAATCTAGTAGAATTTTCTGGCCCTAAAGATGCTTTAGAAAATGGTGTGGCGATGGTCCATCAGGAACTGAATCAATGCCTTGAAAGAAGTGTCATCGATAATTTATATCTAGGAAGATATCCTATGAAATTTGGTGTTATCGATGAAAAACAAATGGAAAATGATGCTAAGTTATTATTTAAGAAACTTGGAATGAATGTTGATGTCAAAGCTAAGATGAAGACGATGTCAGTTGCAAAGAGACAGATGGTCGAAATTGCAAAAGCTGTCAGTTACAACTCAAAAATCATCGTTCTCGACGAACCGACATCATCATTGACTGATAAAGAAATACGTAAACTCTTCTCAATTGTTAATGAATTGAAAAAAGAAGGTGTTTCCTTTGTTTATATATCACATAAAATGGACGAAGTATTCGAAATATGTGATGAAGTCAGTGTCTTGAGAGATGGTCAAATGATTTTGACAAAGAATGTTAAAGACACTAATATGAACGAATTAATTTCTGCAATGGTCGGACGTTCTTTAGATCAACGTTTCCCACCGGTTGATAATACCCCAGGTGATGTTGTTTTAGAAATTAAAGATCTTTGCACAAAATACGAACCTAAATTAGAAAATATTTCTTTCTCAGTAAGAAAAGGTGAGATATTTGGTCTCTATGGTTTAGTTGGGGCGAGTAGAAGCGAATTATTAGAGGCTCTCTTTGGATTAAGAACTATTTCTGGAGGAGAGATTATCTATAACGGCAAAAATCTTCTTTTCACTTCCTCAAATGATGCAATCAAAAACGGATTTGCTTTTGTTACAGAAGAAAGAAAATATAACGGATTATTTTTGAAAAAAGATTTAGTGTTTAATACCTGTATAGCTGATTTGAAATCGTATTGTGATTTTAATATCATTAATGACAAAAAGATGAAGGACGCTACCGAAAACGAAATCGAAATCATGCATACCAAATGTATGGGACCTAATGATATGATTACCTCCTTAAGCGGTGGCAATCAACAAAAGGTTATTATTGGTCGCTGGTTAGAAATTAACCCTGATGTCCTTTTACTTGATGAACCGACTAGAGGTATTGATGTTGGTGCTAAGTATGAAATTTATCAACTTATCATCAAAATGGCAAAAGAAGGTAAGACATGTATCGTTGTATCTAGTGAAATGCCAGAGATTTTAGGAATCACTAATCGTATCGCGGTTATGTCTAATCATAGAATTGCCGGTATTGTTAATACCAAAGACACTAATCAGGAAGAATTACTCAGATTAAGTGCTAAATATATTTAGGAGAGAAAATTATGAGTCAAGAAATTAATAATTCGGCTGCTATCTCGCTTACTTACGATGAGTTCAAATCCCAGTACCTCGAATATCAATCAAAATTAGATAAATTAAGAAAAAATGGTACTGATCGCATCAAAGTTTTAGAAAACGAAAACAGAAAAATTAAAAACAATCGTATTCTTGCTGATGATGTAAAAAAGAGCTTGATTGAAAAGAATAAAGCAGGTATTGAAGCAGCCAAACAAGTTGCCCAAGAGAATAAAGAAGAAATTAAGCAAATTGCTGATGAAACAGTTAAATTTGTTAATGTAAATCATAAACCTCTATATCAACAATTAAAAGTTGAAGCTAAAGAGGAAAAAGCCAAGGAAAATCTAAGATTTAAAGAAGAAATGGCAAAAATAAATGACCGCCATAAAGAACGGATGCTTGGCTTAGAAGGTCTTAAAGACAACAAAGAAGAATATAAAATTAAGTTAAAATTAGAAAATCAAACTTATAAACAAGAAATATTTGAAGAAAAAACAAAACATCAAAATCACTTACAAAAAATTAAGGATAAAGTTCATGATTCATTTATTGAAAGTCAAGACTGGAAAATGAATGCTCGTGATGGTAAGAAGAGTTTTGTTGAAACAATGCAAGCTAAAGTTGAAAATTATATTTACAATTTCAGCTTACCGCAGTTCTTACTTAAGAATGGTCTTTATATCATCATTGTCATCTTCATGATTGTCTGTATTGTTATTAATCCATCCTTGATTGGAATTAATGCGATTAACTTAATCTTGAAGAATTTCTCAACTAAAGTTTTCTTCGCTCTCGGCGTTGCTGGCTTAATCTTACTGGCTGGTACTGACTTGTCTGTCGGAAGAATGGTTACATTAGGTACTATCTTTACCTGTATGATCCTCAATCCTAATACTACTGTTGAATTCTTCGGTATTAGCTTTAACGGAATCTATGCTACTGGCGGATTTGGCTTAGCTGTTGTCGTCGCGTTATTAGTCGCTATCTTCACTTGTACGTTATTTAGTGCTATCGCTGGTTTCTTCTCAGCAAAATTCAAAATCCATCCATTCATTTCCACACTTGGTACATCATTAATTATTTGGGGCTTGGTTGGATTTGGTACTAATAACATCAAAACTGGAACGATTTCTCAAGATGCGTTAAATATTGCTGCATCTATCTTCAAAGTTGGATCATTCCCAGGTATCCCATTAACCTTTATCTATTCAGTTGTCGCAATTGCGATTGTCTGGTTCATCTGGAATAAAACTCGCTTCGGTAAAAATATGTATGCTGTCGGTGGAAACCCAGAAGCAGCATCTGTCTCAGGTATCTCAGTATTCTGGACAACTATCGGAGTCTTCGTTATGGCTGGTATCTTATACGGATTTGGAGGCTTCTTCCAATCAACAGTTACCGGATCATCTTCTAGCTCCTTCGGACAAGGTTGGGAACTCGAAGCGATTGCAGCTTGTGTTATCGGCGGAATTTCTTTCTCCGGCGGTATCGGTAAAATTTCAGGAGCGGTCTTTGGTTGCTTGCTCTTCGAAATTCTGAAATATTACTTAAGAGATATGACCGGTGGATCGGCTGATATCACCAATGTCTTCATCGGTATTATCATTCTTCTCGCTGTTACATTTGATAGCTTGAAGTACCTTAAGAAGAAATAGATTAATAATTATGATCGACTTCTATGTATTAATGATTATCTTCGTACTCGGTTGGTTAGCTACGTATGGAATTGGTATTCACTACCTAAAAACGTTACGCAATACTGAGACGAATGAAAAGATGAAGACAAATGATATTACCGTATTATTAACCTCCATTGTCTTCGGGTCGGTTATCACATTATTTCTCTATTGCTTGTTCCCTGAAATAAGAGACGAGGATAAGGTTAAGCATCACCGTTTTCTGATAACATCTATAACCCTCTTTATAGTCCATATCATTATTATCTATTTGTTATTCCATTTCCAAGTGGTGAAGCTTGACTTTATGTAATACCCTCCAAGAGATTACTTCGCAGTAATCTCTTTTTTTTATGTGGACCGAAGGGACAACATAAAACCGCCTCCTATGGGGGCGAGAATTTCAAAGCAGTAGCGTTGAGTAAATAAAATTTGATAACACTAGTCAAGTATAAAATTAAGTAAAATTGTTTGAATTTTTTTCATAACAAAAGATTATCTAATTTACTAAACACTTTAATTTTTCATAAAAGACATTTATAATATTATTGTTGTTTTTCGGAATATAACGTTCCGTTTGATAGCATAGAATAAATTATTCGCAGTAATTTATTACATCCTGCTATCTTGGCGGCCTTGGGATGAAGGCCGTCATTTTTCTTTTTAGAGACATATAAAGCTATTTTAGAATCTGGATTATATCGACAAAGACAAGTTATTAAGAGATAAAGGGAACTTCTAAGAAACGCCCTGAAATCGGGGCGGCCAGCAACATGCCTTGAAGGCAATAAGAAAAACCGCGCCTTAAAGACGCGAATTTTTATTGCTTTGAGATAGAAATTAATAATTCTAACATATCAACGTAATTTTTATATGCTAGATTATCGTCATAAATCATTAATAATTGGCCGATATCGAAGCAAATCTGATATGGCTTAATTATTTCATTAATTGAAAAAGTTGTTGGCTTAGAAGCGTTAAATTTAGTGAAATAAGCAAATACTTTATTGAAGAAAGGTTTCTTTTCTTCTTTTTTTTGCTCTTTGATAGCTAAATATTTTTCGTAGCTTCGGAATGAAGAAATTAAAAAAGAGCAAATGTATTTATCTCCAAAAGCAATATCTACATCTGAATTAAATAAATCTTCAACGCTTAATACACCTTTGAAATTCTTATCGCTGATATGAGATTTGATAAATTTATCATCGCTTTTTAAAAGAGCGTAAGAAAATGATTTGTTATTGAATATTTTGCTTTTTACTAATTGAAATTTTTCTTCAATGCTTAAAGAATCATTACCAAAGTCACCTAGATAAAAATCTTTTCCAAAATTATTTGAAAATACCTTGAATGTTGGTAGTTTTTGATCTGATTTTATTGCATAAGTAAATAACGGTCCATCTATTAAATATTCTTTAACAAACGAAAGATTATTATCTTCACTTAAGGTATGTTTTACATCATCAGTAATAATAATTTGAAAATTGATATCTTGATGGCTATATGCGACAACTTTAATGGCCTGTAATAAATTATCAATCGCTTTGATATTTTTTATTGAAATATATACTTTCATATCAAAATTATAAAGTGAATTTGATAATTAAGCAAAGGTAATTATTTGAAAGTTATTTCGTTAGTTTTTAAATATTTTTTATAAGGTTTATTGATATGTAAAATATATCCACCTAACATACAAACATCTGCAGCTAACCAAGCCAATGGATCAGCTAAACAAGTGACGATATATGGCCAAGGTGACGCGAATAAATCTAATGATGTAGAAATTGTTGATACGAAAATATATGGTCCAAAGATACAAATTAAAGTTCTAGCTAATAATTCTCCAATACCTCCTAAGAGAGGGAATAAAGAATTGCCGACACCTTGAACTGAACATCTAAAGATATAAACCATTCCAACTAGAGGAAAGAAAGGAATAGTACATAACAAATTTATTCTTCCTAAATAGGCTGTTTTGTCAGTTATTGATGAAGATGAATAGAATATTTTTAAGAAAGTATTATCAATCATTAATAATAATGCGATAGTTAAAACAATAGCATAAATAATTAACATGATAATTATTGATGTTGAGAAACCTTTTTTGACGCGTTTGATATTGCCTGCACCATAGTTTTGACCGACATATGATAACATAGCAGTACCTAAAGCATTAAATGGACACATTAAGAAATTTTGAATTTTATTAACTGCACCATAAGCTAATTGAGCTGGTCCGTTATCAATAATTACACCGGTTATACTGGTATCGAATTTAATAATTGTTGATTGTAAAGTAATTAAACCAATAGCTAAGATTGAAAATTGGAAAGCTAAAGGTAAACCGAGTTTTAAATGGTGAAGATAAAATTTAATATCAATATGTAAATCTTCTTTTTTAAATCTTAAGAAAGGGTATTTGATAAAGGTGTAAGTATAACAAAGAATCGCTGATACCCCTTGAGCTAAAATTGTAGCTATTGCCGCGCCGGCAACACCCCATTTGAATACGACGATAAATAATAAATCAAGGCCGATATTTAATATTGTTGATGCGATTAAGAAAAGTAATGGAGTAAGCGAATCACCAATAGAACGCAGTAATGAGCAGATTTGATTATATGCGACTTGGCAGATTGTTCCTAAAAAGATGATGAAAATATATTCTTTCGCTGAATCATAAGTATCACCGCCATGCTCTTTTGTTAATCCTATTAATGATAAAAGTGGATCAATTAATGCAACAGCGACAATCGTTAAGATTATAGAAATAATTATGGAAAGAATTATTTGAGTGAGAAAAGATTTTCTAACTCCGTCTTGATCGTGACTTCCCTGTTTTGCTGAAGAAATAACAGAAAAACCAGCTGAGCACCCAAAAGCGAATTGTAAAACGATAAATGTTAAAGATGAGACATCATTAACACCATTTACTTCACTAGCTGTTAAATTTTGTCCGACGATAATTGCGTCAGTTAACGTATAAATTTGTTGAAAAATATAAGAAATAAAAATTGGAATCATGAAAATCACGATTACTTTATATATCTGGCCCTTTGTCAGATCGATTGGAGCAAAAAGTTTCTTAAACATAATTAATTCACCTTCTAGCCCGATTATTTAAGCATAAAAGTTAGTCTTTGTTAATAATTTTTTAATAAAAAATAAAGACCATTCTATAAAAAAATACACATAGGAACATGTATACGCTTACGTGTTCCAAAGTTGCTATTTTATAGAATATTATTGCTGGTAGATTATTGTGTTTGATTTGCTTTCGTTGATATATAATTTAATTGTATAAAAGAGGTAAAAATATGGATAAAATATTAAAAATAGTCGGTAATGGTTCTATACATGTTAAAGCGGATATGATGATATTATTTTTCACTTTGCATGGCCAAGAAAAAACTTATGATAAGACCATTAAAAAAGCTTCTTATGATCATGAAAAACTTTGCCAAGAGTTAACATCTATTGGTATTGATAACAAATTCATTATTACAACATCTTTTATTATTAATCAAAATTTTATTAATGTTCGGAATAAAGATAATATTGTCTCTTCTAAACAAGATGGTTTTAGATATTCTGAACAGGTTAAAGTTTGTTTTGATTTTGATAATGTAATGCTCAGTAATATTTTAACTTTGCTTAGTCAAAATGATATTTATTCTGATATGAGTTTGTCTTATGGATTGAAAGATGAAAACAAGCAGAAGCAGGCAGTTATGCTGGATGCATTAAATAATGCTGTTGAAAATGCTAATGCTATTGCAAAAGGCGCTAAAATCCAGCTTGGAGAAATTATATCAATAGAATATGGCACTCCAAAATTTTCACCGATATTAAGAGATTCAGGTATTCGTTTAGCTAATTATAAAATGATAGAAAACGATGAAATTAATTTAAATGTTTCAGCTAAGGATATTGTATTAAATGATACCATAACCTTAATATATTCTATTAAATAAATAGAAAAACAATTTTATAATAAGTTATATTTTTGTTTAATACACACTTAAAAACTAGTATGCTTATTTTAATAATAATATTTGTAAATTAGCTAATTTATGGAGGGGAAAAAATGAAATCAAAATCGCTATTTCTATTATCTGTTTTATCGTTAATGGCTCTTGCATCTTGTGGGGGAACATCAACGAGTGTTAGCAGTCAAGGGGCTACTTCTAGCGCTACATCGCAAACAACTAGTACTACACCTTCTGAGGTAGTTTCATCTACAATTTCTCAAGCGGTTGTTACTAGCAGTTTAACTTTAAGCGGACCAACTAGTGTAGAAGTTAATGCAACCATTACTCTTGTTGCTGAGTATGATGAAGGTGCAGATGTTGATTTAACTTTCACATCATCATCACCATTAGTTGCTTCTGTTTCAAATAAAGGTGTCGTAAAAGGACTAGGTATTGGAACTGCTACTATTACAGTTAAAGATAGTAAATCAAATTTAACTGACTCTGTTGAAATTAGCGTTATTGAAGCATTCCCAACTATTAATACAACCGGTGACTTAGTCAATTATATTAGAAATACTTCTATGCAAAAGGAAAGTATGGTTGGTAAGATCAAAATTCATAAAGAAGAAAAAGATACTTCTGGTTTTGAAGATATAACCGATACTACTGTTACGCATTATACCGATTATATTATTCGTCGGGATACAGTGGAGAATATAAAATATGCTTATGGCAGCACTGATTCAACAAATGAAACCGATGTTAATATGATTAAGGATAATACTTATTATGAGTTAAGCCTTGATAATAACGAAATTGAATCATCTTATTGCACTAAATATAAAATTGTTGATTTCCCAGAATCGACAACTAGCCAAATTACGCTTGAAGATGCGCGTAGCCGTACCGAAAATTACTATGTATTTAGCGATATCGCTAATGAGATAGCCGGTTTGCCATCTACTAGCGAAACTTTAACTGTGACAAAAGGTGAATTAATCACTATCACTGTTGAAGGTTATTATGTAAAAGTATGGGCTAATAACGTTAATGCTGATTATAGTGATTACCAGATGACCATTAAATTTATGCCAAACGGTATTATTGATTCATTTGATTTAACTCAAAAAGTTTATTCGGATACTTCTTATGATATTGCTAGTGAAACTCTTAAACAAGATGCTGTCGTGGAAGAAGAAAGTACATATTCTATGAAAACAGAAAGCTTAGAATTAACATCTAGCTCAGAAAATACCATTGATCCAACGACTTATTTTGTTAGCCAATATGTCGCTGCTCATTATGGTGAAGATAATACTATTTCAGTAGGTGAAAGTTTATACACAATTGATATCACTATTGATGAATATCTTCCTGCAACAGCTTTAGATTATGATGAGTTTGTAATTGCTGATGTCATTAATAGCGAAGGTGAAATGCAGTTTGATTACAATTCTCTTTGGAGTTCTTACGAAGCAATTGCTCCAGGTAAAGCTACTATTGTCATCGCGGCTAGATCTGATGCATCGGTAACTTACAATATTGAAGTAACAGTTGTTGAATAATTTGGAGGAACATAACATTTTATGAAAAAAAATAGTTTATTAATATTAACTTTATCAGTTCTTATGTTAACAGCTTGTGGAGGGACATCTTCACAAACTTCTTCATCGCAGTCTCCGGTGAGTTCAAGCGGATCTAGCGAATCAGTCTCAACAGATTCAACTTCATCTCCAACTGATTCTTCAGCAAAACTTCAAGCGGCTATCGACGCCTTAAGCGGAAATAATTTTACAACGAAGTATTTCATGGGTACTCAAACTTCTGAAAAAGATGCGTTTTATACTTACCGCGACAATCGCTATTTCTTCGATACCTATAATCAAACTGGTTATATCGCTTTAGAAGATAATACTGTCTATGAATTTAATGTTTATAATGACGTAGCCATGTTGCAAATGCCTTATTTAGGTATGTATGATACTGTCTTCGCTCCTAATTTTGAGGTAATTGATTTTTCTGTTTCAGAAGTAGGAACATTAATTGATGAAACAAATGGCATTTATCAAATCAAAGACGCAAAAGTTATGGAAATGCTTAGCCATGCTTTGAATTTGACAATTTACTACGAAGGCGAACAATATGCCGACTATATCAATATTTATGTTAATTCAGACAATCAATTAACTTTTGCTCTTTATACAAAGCAAGGAAATATTTCTTATCAAGCTATTATCTCAGATGTTGGTACGACAACTTTTGCTCCTGCTGAGAACTATTTAGAAAAGAATATTTCTCCAGAAACAGAAGTAACAACTGATACTACTTTAAAAGATCTTTTTGGAACTGGTGATTTCACCGCGACTATTGATGCTAAAGATTACTATAACGGTTATGGATTTGTTATGAAACTCGGGCATGATTATTATTACTATCCAGATAGTCAAGATTCATCAGGATCAATTGTTTTAAGAGATGGATACTCACATCCATTTACCATTGCTAATAATACTTTAACGGTTGAGTATGATTATGATGCTGATGAAGCATATTATCGAGAATTATTCTCGCTTGGACGTGTAGATTATTCGAAATTTACAAAGACTGGTGAAAATACTTTTGTCACTAGAGATTATTTCAACGTCAATTCATTTGCAAATTATTTAAGTATCTTGGAAACAGGAGCTAATACTATGCAAATTGTAGTTAATGAAGATAAAACATGTGTCGTCACTTTCTATAATGACGCTAGTTTAATCGCTACCGTAAATTTAAGCGATATTAATTCCTTAAGTGTTCCTCTTCTTGATGATTATTTAAAATCAGGTGTTTTACCAACCTTACCATCAAATAAGAATACGGAAGCTTTAGTTACAGCTTTTGCTAACTTAACTTCCTTTACTGCTACACCGGCTTCTGATTCATTTATGACATCTTTAACTGTCACTGATAAAGGAAGATATGAGACATGGTCATATTCTTTATCAAGAGAACAGAATTATATTAAATCTGGTGATAACTACTATCCATTCTGGAAAAACGGCTCATCATATGAAATTGATTATACTCAACATTTAACAGCTGCTGAATATGAAAAGATGTATTCTTTAAAAGATATTGATTTTTCAACATTTTATTATCTTGGTGATAGCGATGGCAGATATTATTCTTCATCTAGCCGTCACGTTGAAATCTTTAGCAAAATGTTATCTGTCAGCTCATATTCTTCTATAAGCGCAGTCTATATTACCTTACTTGAAGATGGAGGCATTAAAGTTGAATTAATTGATAATTCTTTAGTAGGTGCTGGCAGCGCGATTACTTATACTTTGACAAACATCAACACCGCGACATCAGAACCTTTAACTACTGTTGAAGGAAGTATTGATGAAACTCTCACCGAAGAAAGAAATAATCAAAGTTTAGTTAATTATTTCAATCTCTTAGAAAGCAAATCCAATTTCCGCGTTCATTACTTCTCAACAGAAGCCGATGAATATACGGATGATGAAGATGATTTCTATACCGAAGATACATATTATTCTGGATACTATGGTGATGGTGTAGCGGTCTCTGACTCAGGTTATCTTTATGAATTCCGTGAAGAACATGAAGATTATGAAACTGGTGAAATAGTTCCGTTTGCTATTGGCAGCCATCCTTTAGATTATGAATCAATCTTTGATTATACTGGTTTAGGATATTTCGCCGGTGATGTTCTGAATGATTATGTATTAGACGGTGAAACTTACTATACCTATGATTTTAACGATATCATGGTTATGTGTTCATTCCTCTATATGAGTCCAGATTATATTGATAAGATGACTTTTGAAATCTTAGATAATGATGCTTTGCATATTACTTTCTATTCACGCGATTATCTTACTGATGAAGAAACTGGAACATTATTAGATTCCTATGAATATAATCTCTATGCTGAAGTCGAAATTAGAGATGTTGGAACAACAACTTTACCTGCTGATGGTGTATATCCAACGTTATTAAAGTAATACATTAAGTTAAAAAGACTGCCATATTGAATTGAGCTGCTCCTTGTCAAGTAGACAGGAAAAAGTATAAAAATAATTAATTAAAAGTAAATATAATTTGAATAGGAATGATATCTCATAAAATTAGGTGTCATTCCTTTTAAATTGCTTTGAAGTCTATTGTTATTATAGAAAAATATATAATCCTCAATCTTTTTTCTCAACTCCGTTTCATCACTAAAATGTAATATTGAAATGATTAATATACATTGTCATTCTTCTATAGCCAAGTATTCCATTAAATGATTCATTGTACTCTAAAATCATCCCTGCTAGTTCATTATCTAGTATTTCTTTTTTTGGAATAGATCTTTTTA
>CALVJL010000003.1 GCA_944332075.1 uncultured Bacilli bacterium | reverse complement strand
ATTCCTATTCAAATTATATTTACTTTTAATTAATTATTTTTATACTTTTTCCTGTCTACTTGACAAGGAGCAGTTCAGCATCTATGATTGGATGCATCTTTTTATTTTATAAAAATAATGTTATTTGGATTAGATAATTCTTTAGAATATTGATAATTTCGGCGACAATACTTTTTCATATCTTCAATATTTTCAATTTCGTTTTCTGCTAGAAAACGTAAAAAATCTCCGCGAGAAGCTTTTACCTCCGTCGACTGCATGACTAGCTTATCGTTTTTTCTTTGGTAAAAACGAATATTAATAATTTTAACATCGCTTGATTGATGAAGGGCAATAACCTTGTTATATTCATCTGATGCAAGATTTATAAAAATATTACTTTCAGATTTAAGAAGATTAAAAAGCTTATCACCCCAAAAATCATAAAGATTTTTGTATGTAAGATAATCAATTTTGCTTTGCATTTCTAATCTGTATGGTGATACTCCATCTAATGGTTTTAATAGACCATAGTATCCTGAGATAATAAAAAGATGCTTTTGCAAATAATTAAGTTCATCTTGGCTTAAAGTATTTGGAGATAAATTTTGAAATTGAATTCCATCATATGCAAAAATAGCCGGTGAAAGAATATTTGCGCTTTGATGAAGCAATTGATAATTGTCATTCACAATCTTGTCGGATGCCTTATATATAATTTTTAGCTCAGAAGGATTTAAGCTCAAAAGATATTTTTCAAGCGAGAGCTTTTCGCTATAGAAAAATAGATGATTATCATAAGGATAATAATCATAGTCTTTCATCTTTTTTGCTGGAGAAATATAAATAATAAAATTCATAGATTAATTATAAGTAATTTCACGAAAAATGAGTATAAAAAAATCCCGGATTATCCGGGATTAATAAATTTTACTTGCTTGATAAGAATGCTTTGTAAGCTAAATATGCTTCGTAGACATCTGCTTTGGAAACAATTTCCATAGGAGCGTGCATATTGAAGACGGCAATTCCAGCATCAACAACGTTCATATTGTAATTGCCTAAAATATAAGCAATAGTTCCTCCGCCGCCTTGATCAACTTTTCCGAGTTCGGCGGTTTGAAAATAGATATTGTTTTCATCCATTACTTTTCTTATATAAGCAAAGTATTCGCCTGATGCATCGTTTGAACCAGATTTTCCACGGGAACCGGTATATTTGTTAAAAACGATACCGTGATTGAAGTAAGCAGAGTTCTTTGGTTCATTGACTTCAGGGAATAATGGATCGAATCCAGCTGAGACGTCGCTTGATAACATTTTTGAATTAGTTAATGTTCTCTTCAAATCGACATAGGATGGATGATCGGTAATTGTTAATAATTCGGCAATAGAGTCTTCAAAGAATTTAGATTGAGCTCCGGTTGCGCCAACTGATCCGATTTCTTCTTTATCGACGAGAATGCAGCAAGTTGTTTCTTCTGGAGTTTCTTTTTCATCAAGAATAGCTCTCAAGGAAGTATATGCGCAGACGCGGTCATCATGTCCATATCCAGCAATCATGCTTCTATCTAGACCATAGTCTCTAGCTTTACCAGCAGGAACGACTTCAATTTCAGCTGAAAGGAAATCTTCCTCATCAACTTGATAAGCATCTTTAAGAAGCTTCAAGATGTTTGCTTTAACAGCATTTTCATTTTCACCCTTTAAAGGAGTTGATCCAAGTGTGACATCAAGTTTTTCTCCTTCAATTACTGTAGCTGCAGTTTTTTTCATCTGATCAGCTGCTAAGTGAATTAATAAATCAGAAATACCGAAGACTGGATCATCTTCTTTTTCACCAATAGCGAAACTAACAGTTGAACCATCCTTCTTGCAAAATACACCATGTAAAGCAAGTGGAATTGTAACCCATTGATATTTTTTGACTCCGCCATAGTAATGAGTATCAAGAAGGGCAAAGTCATCTTTTTGATAAAGGGGGTTTTGCTTGATATCAAGTCTAGGAGAGTCGATATGAGCTCCTAAGATTCTAATGCCATCAGTAAGATCTTTCTTGCCGATGTGATAAAGAACAATATTTTTATGGCGGTTAATTTGATAAACTTTATCGCCTGGTTTTAGCCCTTGTTGAAATTTAATTACATCGTCAAGATTTTTGAAACCATGTTTTAAAGCAAGGATTTCAGCTTCTTTGACGCATTCTCTTTCGGTTTTTGCTGTGCTAATAAAAGATTTGTAATCTTCAGCAAAAGCAGAAATTTCTTTTAACTTCTTATCAGAAGCATCTAATAAAATGTTTTTTGCGTACATAATTTATCACCTCTAGATTATATTAATGATTATTAAATATTTATACAATGATTTTCTTCTTTTAAATTACAAATGAAAACAAATAATGAATTGGTAATGAACGCTTTAAAAGTTGAATGCAAAATGGTTATATAGTATATTTTTAAATGATAGTTAGAATGAGGAATTTATTATGAGAATACTCGATGAATTAAAAAGCAGAAATTTATTTTTCCAGGCAACCGATGAAGATATCGGTGATTTTTTAGAAAATAACAAAGTAACATTTTATTTAGGAGCAGATCCAACAGGCGATAGTTTACACGTTGGACACCTTTGCACTTTTTTAGTTGCTAAGAGATTACTTGAGCACGGCCATCATCCGGTTTTACTTATCGGAGGTGCAACCGGTTTAATTGGTGATCCTAAAATGCAGGGCGAAAGAAAAATGTTAACACTTGAAACAACTCTTCACAATACTGAAGCTTTAGCAAAACAAGTTAAAGATATTTTTCATTTTGATACAGTCGTTAATAATTTTGATTGGATTAGCAAAATTGATTTAATTTCTTTTTTGCGCGATTACGGTAAGGAATTCAATGTTAATTATATGATTAATAAAGATACTGTTAAATCTAGATTAGAAAGCGGCATCTCCTATACTGAATTTTCCTATCAAATATTACAAGCGTTAGACTGGAATCATCTTTATGATGCCTGTAACTGCCAAATGCAAATCGGCGGGCAAGATCAATGGGGAAATATTACTTCCGGACTTGAATTAATTAGAAAAAAACATAATTTCCAAGCAAAAGCTTATGGATTGACAATACCTCTTATTTTAAAAAGCGATGGAACTAAATTTGGAAAGAGTGAAGATGGCAAATCAGTTTGGCTCGATAGTAAAAAAACCTCACCATATGAATTTTATCAATTTTGGATTAATACACCGGATAATGAAGTCATTATGCGTTTAAAACAATTTACATTCCTTTCATTAGAAGAAATTGCTGAGATTGAAAAAGAATTTTTAGCAGCACCGCATTTGCGCTTAGCCCAAAAACGCTTAGCTGAAGAAGTTACTAAGTATGTTCATGGAGAAGAAAAGTATCAACAAGCTGTTAAAATTACTAAAGCATTATTTAATGGTGATATCAAAGCGTTGAAAGGTGAAGAAATTGAAATGGGATTTAAAGATCTCATGCAGGGAACAATAGAAGAAAATACTAATATTGTTGATGCGTTAATTGCTTCAAAACTTGCTTCTAGCAAACGAGAAGCTCGAGAATTTATTCAAGGTGGAGCAGTTACTGTAAATGGTGATAAAATTACTTCGCTTGATAAATTGTTAACAAAAGCTGACGCTATAGATGGAGTGTATCTCGTTTTTAGAAGAGGAAAAAAGAAATACGGATTGCTTAAATTTTAATTATTATGATGTGTAATTATTTTCTTTACTTAAATGTGGTAAAAAGAATATAAAAGATATCAATATTTAAATTATTATATAGCCATTAAAATAATAAATTGTAATTTATATATAAAGAAAACTAAGATTTGCTATAGTTTACATTAGCAAAATATATATTCAGCAATTTAACAAATTTTGATTTAATGTCATATTATTGAAATATTAACGCAATATAAATAACAAAAATAATATAAAATTCATAAAAAATTATTTTTTTAATACGATATTGCGTTCTTGCAAGTATATAGCGATATGGTTATACTGAAATAGAAAAGGAAAGGAGCAATATGGAAAACGAAAACATCCAAACCCAAGAAGAAGGATTATCATTAATGGATATCTTTCATATTTTAAGAGTACATTTAATTGCTTTAATAATATTTATTGTCGCTGGATTTGCTATCGGCGTCGGAACAGCATTCATTTTAAAGCCTTCATATGAGGCTACTCAAAGAGTTTACCTCTTAAATAATATTGGTGGTGATTCTTCTGATCCATCCAATCAAATTGTTGAATCTTTACGAATCATTGATACTTTTAAAGATTTTATTACAGATCCAGCTGTAGCTAAAGAAACTATAAGTTTGATTGATGATAAAAATTTACTACCAGGCACCGAATTAGATTATCTTGAGATTATTGAAAATATTGGTACTTCAACTTCAACTGATACTACTGTTTGTATCGTTATCTCTTATACATCTGGTGCCGAAAATATTTCAAGAATTGTTTTAGAAAATTTAATTATTGCCGCGCAAGATATTTCTTCAAGTGATTCTCGATTCACAATGTTTAAAGATATGATTACAATTGCTTCACAAGGACCTAACTATGGTGATGGAACAACTTGTGAATGCGAAAAAGTTAGCGCAAGCAAGACATTATTTGGATTAATCGGTATTGTTGGTGGCCTTGTTATTGGAGTTATTTATGCCTTTGTTAGAGAAGCATTGGACAATACTGTTAGTTCACCAAAATATATTGAAGATAAGTATAAGTTAAAAGTCATCGGAATCATCCCTGATTTATTAGATGAAAAAGAAGATATCGGAGGTGAAAAGCATGCTAAGTAATTTATTTAAAAAGAAAAAGGCAAAAATGAATCGTGGAGAAGTTTTAGTAGCTCCTAACACGCATGCCTATCAAAATTATGCTGATATTCAAATTAATCTCGATTTTGCTTCTGTTGACCAAAAGAAAAAATTCTTTGCTATCACTTCAACGACTCCTGGTGAAGGAAAATCATCGACTTGTGTTAATATAGCACAAGTATATGCAAATTCAGATAATAAAGTCTTAATTATTGACTTGGATTTAAGAAGACCTACTATTCATTATTTTTTCAAAATGCCAAATTCTAATGGTATCACTGATTATTGCTTGGACAAATGTGATTTGGAAACTGCTATTCATCATACAAAAATTAACAATCTTGATGTTATTACTGCGGGAACTCATACCCCATATCCAAACAAAATTTTGCAGTCTCATAAGCTAAATTCTCTTTTTGAAACTGTAAAAGACAAATATGATTATATTTTTGTTGATACACCTCCAGTTTTAGCGGCTTCTGATATGGTTTCTGTTTCTGGAACAATTGATCAATATATTGTTGTTTGTTATTCTGGATTCACTAAAAAGAATGAATTTAATGAGACTATAAGCCGTTTAAGAAATGCTGATGTAGATATTGCAGGTGTTGTTCTTACTCATGTTAAGAAACATGATAAGAAGGCTTATGGATATAATTACTATTCTTATGGTTATGGCAAAAATAAATGATTGATTTGCACACGCACATAATTCCACAAGTCGACGATGGATCTAAATCGTTAGAGATGTCGATTAAAATGTTAGAACTTGAGGTTCAAAATGGTGTTGAACAGGTAATGTTCACACCTCATTTTATGTACGACTCAAATTCAGAAGAAAAAAAGGAAAAAATAAAAGCCCAATATCATCTTTTAATTTCTAATTGTCCTGAACTTCCTTTGAAGACATATTTAGGGGCTGAAATTATGTATAACGAAAATTTGTATCAGAGAATTGAAAATGGAAATGAAGTTTTCACTTTGGCAAATTCAAAGTATTTGCTAGTAGAATTTCCGTTTCATTCTCCTCATTATCGAATTGTTGATAAATTATACATGATGGTCACTAAAGGGTATAAGGTGATATTAGCCCATCCTGAAAGATATTTATATCTTACGATGGACGATATTAATGAGATTAAATCTTGTGGCATTTTAGTGCAGATAAATACATCATCTCTTTTAAAAGACTTTGGGAAAGAAATTTATAAAAGAGCGATTACCATGATGCAAAATGGCTTTGTTGATTTTGTGGCTTCTGATTGCCATGATTTATCAATTCGCAAACCAAACCTAAAACAAGTCCAAAAGTTATTGAAAAAATATCATATTTCTAACAAAATAGATTTATGAAAAATAAAATTTTAGAAGAAAAACAAAAATTAGCGCACTCTGAAGATCCAGAGGTGCTTTTTTCTTATTTTGATTTAATCGTTCAGTATGGTGAATCTGAAGACTTAGATGCTTTTTTTAAGTTAAATAAAGATAAATTGCTATCTTATTCTGCCGATAGATTTATTCGTCATCATCTAAATTATTATCTTTATCGAGATGATTATCCGAAAGCAAAACAACTCTGTGAACAATATCTTAATAGCGATTATGGCGATGCGAATACTTATTTTTATTTAAAAGACCTTTACGATGAGATTAGTTCTCATCTAAAGAAACACCGTGAATATGGCGAAGAAGAGATGATTAATGATTTACAAAGTTCAGATAAGATTGCAAATTTAGCTGCTATTAAATATCTTTCATCGCTTAATGCTCGTAATTACTTATCATACATTAAAAAGTTTTTGCTTGATGATCACTCTTATCAAATTAAGGTTTTATTATTAATTATTCTTGTTGAGCAGCAAGTCGGGCAAAAGTTCAATGTTACAAAGGGCAAAGATAAATTTGTTTTTGATCCGTTAAATCAGAAACTCCCTTTTGATAAAAATGGATATGTTTCTGCTGTGAAATATTTGGATTCGTTAACTGAAGATATTTCTCTTATTAATAACACTAAGGAACTTTTATCACAGTTAGAAACAGTTAATTATCCTTTTTCATTATTTGATAATGAATTTTCTTCTGAGGTCATCGCTGAAGTTTTGCTCCATTATGTGAAATCACGTTATTATCAAATTCCTGATAGTATTGAAAAAATTGGTATTAGTGATAGTGATTATGCTGAAATTGAGAAACTTATTGAGAAATTTCTTAAGGTATTAAATGACACAGATTAGTAATCCTCTATTACCAGAAAATGAATTTCTGCCTGACCCTGAAGTACATATATTTGATGGCAGAATATATATGTATGGTAGCCATGATATCTATAATGGTCGGACTTTTTGCTTAGGTGACTATGTTTGTTATAGTGCAGACGTTAATGATTTATCGTCTTGGAAATATGAGGGAATAATCTACAAAAGAATCCAAGATCCTAATGGTAAAAGGTTTTCGCTTTTTTGTGGATTAGGTGCACCGGATGTAGCAAAAGGAAAAGATGATAGATATTATTTATACTATTTTTGTGGTGGAAATGGACTTATATCGGTAGCTTCTTGTGACAAACCAGCAGGAAAATATGAATTTATTGGATATGTTAAACATGCTGACGGAGAATTGCTTGGTAAAAAGCAAAATGATATTTTTCAATTTGATCCAGCAATTCTAATTGATGAAAAAATATATTTATATTCAGGTTTCTGCCCTAAGTCATTTCCTAAATTATTAGCTCATGGTGCTCCATTTTCCAAACATGGTCCAATTGTAGCTGAACTTGATGACGACATGGTCACTATTAAAAATATAAAATTTCTTGGTATACCTACAATTTTTAATAGTGAAGGAACATCATTCGCTGGCCATGAATTTTTCGAAGCCTCTTCAATAAGAAAAATTAATAATAAATATTATTTCGTTTACTCATCAATTAATAATGATGAATTATGCTATGCGATTTCTGATTATCCAGATCGCGGATTTGAATTCGGCGGCATACTTATTTCCAATGGTGATATTGGATTAGGAGGCATTAACCATAGTCAAGCCTTAAATTATCCCGGAAATAATCATGGGAGCATATTGACAATTGGTGATAAGCATTATATTTTTTATCATCGGCAAACAAATGGAAATAGTTTTTCACGTCAAGTTTGTGCAGAAAAACTTCTAATAGATGAAAATGGAAGATTCTTACAATCTGGAATGACATCATCAAGTATCGATGAGTATCCTCTTCGCGGTGAAGGAAAATATAGTACAAGTATAGTTTGCCATCTTTTCTCAAAAAATGGCACGTACTTTTATTCTGCATTGAAAAAAAAGAAACATCCTCGCTTAGTTTTAAGAAAGATTGAAAGTGAAATGAAGCAGGTGATAACAAATTTTTCAGATGGAGATACCGCAGGTTTCCGTTATTTTAGTTTTATTTCACTTAAGAATATTTATATCACAATAAAAGGAAAAGCAACTGGAGTGATGATTGTCAAAGATTCTTTAAACGGGAAAATAATTACAAAAATATTAATTATCAATAATCGCTCTATTAATGTTTTTAAAGGTGAAACTGAAAATCTTTTTGGAGTAAAATCTTTATATTTTACATTTGTTGGTAAAGGTCATTTTGATTTTATTAGTTTTTCATTAAGACCTTAGATTTCAGATTATTTATTTTAAATACAAAATATGACAAAAAAACGACAGGTTATGTTTTTGTTTGCTCAAAAAATATAGACATCTGCTAATTAATATTCAAAAAAATATAGACACCTGTTATTGATTTTGAAAGAGATTTTCAAAAGCTACCATATAAAAATGATTAAATATGCTCAAATAAGACAATTTTTTCATTATTTTTTCAAAAAGTTTTGTTGAAAGCGATTACATGCTATAATTCGTATGTATTAAGAACCAAAAGGAAAATTAATGGTAGGTATAATTTTTCTTCACTGGTGATTAGTATCTGTGTTTTCTCACAGAATATTGGAGGGTAAAAAATGAGAAAATCAAAGCTAATGCGTGGACTATTGGCTACATCAGGTGCTTTATTTGGAGCCTTGATGGTTGGTACGCAAATTGCATCCACGTACAATTCTTGGATTAACAGTAAACTCAGTGTAACTAACTGGCAACTCGTTACACCTGCTGGTGAAAATCCAAAGGATTATATTTATTGGAACTCAGATTATTCTAAGTTAGAAGAATTAACTTCTGCGAAAGTTGATTTGGCAACAGAAATTGCTAGTGAAGGTGTTACTTTATTAAAAAATAATTTAATTAATGATAGCGCAGCTCTTCCTTTAGCTAAATCTGAAACTATAACACTTTGGGGATTAAATTCTCATTATCCTACACAAGGTGGTATGATTGGTTCACAAGCAACTGTCGCCCAAGACGGAAGCCAAACTAATTGGACGTTAGAATTGGCATTAAAGGATGTTGGTGGATTTACTTTGAACCAAGACATGATTGACTTCTATGCTTCATTTAGTGATTCTGATAAAGCAGAGACTTTAGGTCAATATTTAAGAAGAGGATTTGGTCAAACCGGACATGGTTTATCCCCTGCTTTCGGAACAATCTATTCAAATACTGCGTCAACACCATCTGGTGAAGCTCCGATGAGCGTTTATCCATCTGAAGTTTTATCTAGCGCCGACAATACTACAGCGGTTGTTGTCATTTCTCGTGACTCTTCTGAAGCTGCTGATTACTATCCTGAACAAACCTGCTCGACTCCAGGTGATTCATTTACATCTGGACCATTAAGCTTATCTACTTATGAAAAAGCAGTTATTGAGGTGGCAAAACAACATAGTAATGGTAAAGTTGTCGTTTTAATTAATGCTTCAAACCCAATGGAAATTGAAGAACTCGTCAATGATGATGGAATCGATGCGATTATGTGGGTTGGAACTCCAGGCATTAACGGATTTAGAGGTTTAGCTCAAGTCCTCAATGGTGAAGTTTCTCCTTCTGGATCACTTGTTGATACATATGCAGTTCAAACAGAATCATCACCAGCAATGCAACATTTTGGTGTTATCACATTTGAAGGCCAAGATGAAAACGCTGATGGAAATAAAGACGATTGGTATATCATTGAAAACGAAGGTATTTATAAAGGATATAAATATTATGAGACTCGTTACAATGATTTGGTATTAGCTAGAAATAATGCTGATTCTACAAAAGGTTCTTCTACAGGTTCTGCTTGGAAATATGAAAATGAAGTTACTTTCCCATTTGGTTATGGATTAAGCTATTCTACTTTCACTCAAACTCTTGGTGATATTGCCATTGATGCAAAAACCGGACTTGGAACTGCAAAAGTCACTGTTAAAAATACTGGTTCAGAACCTGGTAAGAATACTGTTCAATTATATGTTCAAGCTCCATATGTTGAAGAAGGCGTTGAAAAAGTTGGTATCCAATTAGTTGGATTTGGTAAGACTGAAGTATTACAACTTGGTGCTTCTGAAGAAGTTATTGTCGAATTTGATGTTAAGAATTTTGCAACATATGATACTGGATACAATAATGGTAATGGCGGTTGGAGAGTTGATGCCGGAGATTACTATTTCGCAATTGGTAATGGTGCTCATGCTGCCTTAAACAACGTTCTTGCTAAGCAAGGACATACTCAAGGACTTGTAAAAGTTTCAGAAGATCCTTCACAAGAAATTGTTGCAACTAATGCTAAGGCATATGCTGTATCGACGTCAGCTCAAGAATCTCTTGAAGCATTATTAAATGTCAATGTTAAGAATGCTTTCGTCGGTGAAGAAGCATCTGATGTTAATGATTTCTATGAAGAAGATGTTGTCACTTATACAACACGCTTTGACTGGTCATTGGGATGGGAAACTGTCACTGATTTAGTACCTTCAGAATCAATGGCAGCTGGCCTTGAAAATACCGTTCATCCATTAACTGATAATAATACTTATGAGGTTACATGGGGCAAAGATAGCGGTGTTACTATCGCTTCTGGTCTCAAACTCAGCGATGGTAAATATCTTGGAGTTAAAGATTTGTCAGATCCTGTTTGGCAAGAAATGGTTGAACAAATCACGCTAGAAGATGCCATGACATTTATTGAAAACGGCGGTAACGGTTTTGAACCTTTACCATCAATTAACTTACCTGAGTTAAATAACAATGATGGTCCTATCGGTATTGTCCAAGACCAAGTTGCAAATTATGCTGCTAGATGGACAGAAGACAAATCTTGGAGCCCATATTACACAACTACATCAGATACCTGTGGTACTTGGTCAGCTGCTCAAATGCCAACCGAACCATTAGTAGCTGCAACATTTAATGAAGAATTAGTCTATGAAGAAGGCGTAATGTTTGGTAATGACGGCATTTGGATGAATATTCAAGGACAATTTGCTCCAGGTCTCAACTTACATAGAACTCCATATTGCGCACGTAACTTCGAATATTATTCTGAAGATGCAGTCCTTACATCTGTTTTAGGCGATGCTGTCTGTGAAGGTGGTAAGTCTAAAGGCATGAACATGGAACCAAAACACTTAGCATTTAATTCACAAGAATCTAATCGTTCTGGATTAGCTACTTTCTTTACAGAACAATCTGCTCGTGAAAACGAATTAAGAGCTTTCCAAGGCTGTATGCAATCTAACTCTGCTATGGGTGTTATGACTGCATTTAACAGAGCAGGTACAGTTTTCGTTGGTGGACATGCCGGATTACAAGAACAAATTCTCCGTAATGAATGGGGATACACAGGCTGGATTAATACAGATATGATTAATGGCGGCGATTACATGAACTGGAGAGTTGTCGTACTTGGTGGTGGCGGAACTTGCTTAGGTAGTACAGCCACATATCAATCATCTAATATCGGCAGCATGTCACAAAATAAGAGAGAAATTGAAGGAGATTCAACTTTCCAATACAAGATGCAAATCGCTATTAAATACTTCCTTTACAATTTTGCTCAAGGAAATGTTATGAACGGTTTAACACCTAACTCATATATGGTTTATAGCACAACTTGGTGGCAAAATACTTTACTCGGTGTTGATATTGGATTAGGTGTACTTACTGCCGCTTTAGCTGTTATCACCGTCTTAACCGTTGTTAAAGAAAATAAAGAAGAAAATACAGAAATGGAGGCTTAAGTAAAATGAAGTTAGATTTCAAAAGAATTGGTGTTTCGACCTACATCTTATTAGTAACCTTAATTTTAAGTATAATTTGGGTTTCTATTTATTCAGGAACACAATATGCTGTCTCTAGCGTTACTGCTTCCGGTGTATTATTGATTATTGTTCAAGCAATTATCATTGTTGCTGGTTTATTTATTCACAATAAATATATGAATTACCTTCCAATTATCATTGCTGTTTGGTCAATTTGCAATGTTCTTACTAGTTTATTTGGTGGACAAATTGATCAAATTGGATGGTGTATTGCCGGACTTGATCCAATGAGCCTTATGACTCCATTCTTCCTTTCATTAGGATTTGGTGGTGTCGCAGCAATCGCAAATATTGTTGCTCCTTGGTTTGATTTGCAAAAGTAATCAAAAAAATTAGAGGATTGAATTTCAATCCTCTTTTTTTATGCGATAAAATTGAGAAAGATGAGAGTTATACTTTAAAAACTTTTATATCATGTTTCTGAAAGAAATTATCATAGGCTGGATCTATGTCACCATTTGATATGACATAATCAATGTGACTTAAAATATTATTTCTAAAATTAGATTTTTTGTTGAATTTTGACGAATCTATTAACAGAATAACTTTATCAGCATTTTGGCAAGCGATTCTTTTGATTTCTGCTTGCTCCAATGATGTTTCAGATATTCCAAAATTTAAATCGATTGCAGCACAAGAAATGATAGTATACGTAAAATGAAATGATGAAATGTCTTCAAAAGCAAGAGGACCTAAGATTGATGTTGTCGAAGAATCGATTTTTCCACATGGTAAATATACTTCATGTTTAGTCGTGGAAATGATTTCATTAGCAATGCTTAATCCGTTAGTAACTATTACTAAATTTTCAAAATCGTTGAGAAATTGAGCGATTTGTAAAGTCGTTGATGATGAGTCTAAATAAATTGTGCAGTTATCTTTCAATAATCTAGTAGCTCTTTGGCAGAGTGAACGCTTAGTAATTATATTTTGTGATTCTCTTAACAAAAGAGGAACTTCTTTATTGCTTGGATTAGCGTTTAAAATGACTCCTCCAAAAGTTCTTACGACAAGTCCGCGCTGCTCTAATTTATTCAAGTCTCTTCTAACTGTAGATGATGATGTGTAAAGAATAGAAGATAGTTTTTCAATGGAAACTGTCTTCTTCTCTTTTAGAATTTCTAATATTTTATTTTGTCTTTCTATAGAGTACATATGCTTAAACCTGCTTATTTATGCAAAAATAATAACAAAATTTAATGCATTATTCAACTTCTGCATATCGTTTGATGATGTAAGGGTTTTCATGATATAATTAATTAAAATGATAATGATTAAAATTTTGGCTACTTAGGAGGAATTATGGAGAAAGTTTGCTTAAATAAGGGATGGCTTTTTAAACGTGTTAACGATAGTGAAGAAAAGCTTATTAATATACCTCATGATGCGATGATTTATGAAAAAAGAGTTCAATCATCGCTTGGTGGAATTAATACTGGTTACTTTGAGGGGTATGATTATGAATATAAAAAAGAGATTGCTATCTCTTCTGATACGAGCAAAGGATATGTTTTAGAATTTGAAGGTGTTTATCATAATGCCGAAATATATATTAATGGTGAAAAAGTTTATTTTAGACCATACGGGTATACAGATTTCTTTGTCGATATTACAAAACATGTCAAATATGGTCAAACAAATGAGATAAAAGTCATTGCACATAACGCGGATCAACCTAACTCTCGTTGGTATTCAGGTTCGGGAATATATCGTCCAGTTTACCTATATAGTTTTGATATCGCTAATCATATTGAAGTTAATGGTGTAAAAATAAAAACGTTAGGGATTAATCCTCCTGAAATCGAAGTCAAAGTAAAAACTGTTGGCTCTGGATCATTAACAGTGACGATTCTTGACGGGGATAAAAAAATTGCGATTAAGTCCAAAAAAGCTACTGGTGAAACAGCGATTTCTTTAAAACTTGAAGATGCAAAATTATGGGATGTCAATAGCCCAAAATTATATACGTGCAAGGTGGAATTTAATAAAGATGTTGTTTGCGAAAAATTTGGAATTCGTCAGGTTACATGGAATGATGAAGGTTTCAAAATTAATGGTAAAAACGTTTTAATTAGAGGCGCATGTATCCATCATGATAATGGACCTCTCGGTGCTATAAGTGATGAGTTTGCTGACCGCAGAAGAGTAAAAATACTAAAAGATGTGGGGTATAACGCGTTACGTTCAGCGCATAATCCTTGCTCAAAATCATTGTTAAATGCTTGTGATGAGCTTGGAATGATGATGTTAGATGAGCTTGTTGATTGTTGGTATATTCATAAAACAGCGCACGACTATGTTGATTATTTTGATGAATGGCATGAAAAAGATATCTATGACATGGTGGAAAAGGATTACAATCACCCAAGTGTTGTTATGTATTCCACTGGTAATGAAGTAGCTGAAACTGGACAGAAAAAAGGTATCGCCCTTACTAAAGAAATGACTGACTATATTCATTCTCTAGATGATACCCGTCCTGTTACTTGTGGAATTAATATTTTCTTTAATTTGCTTTTCTCAATGGGATTTGGTGTCTATTCTGATAAAAAAGCAGAAAAAAATAAAACTGCAACAGAAAAGAAGAGAAAGAAGGTTGGATCGGAATTCTTTAATAATCTCGCCGGATTATTGGGAGCAGAAGCAATGAAAACCGGTGCTTGGCTTTTCCTTTGCGACTATAAAACTCGTGGAGCCTTTGCTAATATGGATATTGCCGGATATAACTACGGAATTAAGAGATATAAGCATGACCTCAAAAAATATCCTCATCGCTTAATTTTAGGATCCGAAACGTTCTGCAATGATGCCTATCGTTTTATGAAATTAGCTGAAAAAAATCCGCGTCTAATCGGTGATTTTGTTTGGGCCGGTATGGATTATATTGGTGAAGTCGGTATTGGGTCATGGACTCATAAAGATCACTGCCAAGAATTTGAGCACAATGTTGGTTGGTTAACTGCTGGATCAGGAAGAGTTGATATAACCGGTAAAGAATTAGGTGAAGCATTATATACTAAGGTTGCGTTTGGTCTATCACCAATTGAAATGGCTGTTGTACCTGTCCATTATTATAAAGATAAACATTCTCCATCATCATGGAAGATGAATGAAACAATTGGTTCATGGACATTCCCAGGATGCGAAGGAAAAAAGACAATTGTTGATGTCTATACGAATGGTGAATATGCAGAATTATATCTTAATGGGAAACTCTTACAAAGAAAGAAGAGAAATAAGAAAAATTGTATTGTTCAATTCACAGTCAATTATCAAAAAGGGACCCTCAAAGCTATAGCGTATGATCGTGAAAATAAAATATTAGGTGAAACTTCACTAAAAACGGCTGGTGATGATATTAAATTGAGAGCTTACCCAGAACTTGAAACAATATCTAAAGATGGACTGGCATACGTAAGATTTAAGTATTCTGATAATGAAGGTATTTATAATCCGTTAGCTAGGGACATTATCGAAATATCAAATATTAAAAATGCTACTTTAGAAGGATTAGCTAATGCTTGTTCATATAATCCTATCGGATATAAAGATATCAAAACAGATACATATCTCGGTGAAGCTATTGCTATTTTTAGACCTGATGGAAAAGGTGATATTTCATTTACTGCAAGTTCAAGCAAATACGGAACCATTGATGTAAAAGTTAAAGTGGAGGGTTAATTATGCAAATTCGAAATCTTTTAGTTGAAGGTAGAGAGCAACATAGTTTTATCGATAAAGCAAATCCGACATTCACTTTTAATGTCGATGTTGAAACACCAAATTTGGAAATAGTCGAAGTTACTTTAAAACTTAATAATCATCTTGATATCTCAAATAATCCAATATCCATTACTTATACAGGAGAAAAATTGCAGCCATGCAAAGAATATGTTGCTGAAATATCGGTAAAATTGTCAGATGGTGAGACAGACTCTACATCAATAGCGTTCGAAACAACTAAATTGGATACTCCTTTTATTGCTAAATGGATTAGCGATGGGGCATATTCCTTTGTTGATAAAAAAGTTTCACCGCGTCCGATGACCTTTAGAAAATTCTTTAATTGCGAAAAAAAGATTGAACGCGCAAGAATCTATATGACAGCTTGGGGTGCATATAATTTATATATTAATAATCAAAAAGTTGGTAATCGTTATCTAGCTCCAGGATATACATCATATAAAAAATATTTGCAATACCAATCATATGACGTAACAAAATTTTTAACTGGGAACGATATGATTAACGTTATCGTATCCGGTGGTTGGGCTGTTGGATCATTTGTCATGTCTCGGGCTAATCGCTTAGCGAGCGATAAACAAGCTTTATTGTTTGAATTATATATCGAATATGCGGATGGCAGCAAAGAGTTAATTCCGTCTGATAAAACTTTCGATGTAACTATGGACGGGATGATGACAATGGCTGATATCTATGACGGAGAAACTTTTGATGGTAGAAAGACATTTGCTGATTTAAGCTATCATAAAGCAGAGATTTTTTCGCCGCGTTACAATCCAACATTAATTGGTGATTATGGAGTTGGAATAATTTCACATGAAGAAAAAGTGCCAGAAAAATCTTTCACTTCTAAAAAAGGAACGCAAATCTATGATTTTGATCAAAATTTTGCGGGAGTTGTTCGTTTAAAGATAAAAAATGCAAAAAGTGGGCAAAAAATTGTTGTTCATCATGCAGAAATCTTAAATCGTGAAGGAGAATTAAATTTAGCTTTTTTAAGGTCAGCAAAAGCCACGGCTACTTATATTTGCCGTGATGGAGATCAGATTTATTCCCCGACTTTAACTTATATGGGATTCCGTTATATATCCGTTGAAGGTATTTCTGCTTCTGATATTGAAGTATCAGCGTTAGTTCTATATTCAAATTTAAGAGAAATCGGATCGTTTGAATGTTCTAATAATTTACTTAATAGATTGAATAAGAATATTCTTTGGTCGTCAAAATCAAATTTGATGGATATTCCAACAGACTGTCCTCAGCGCGATGAAAGAATGGGATGGACAGGTGATATAGCCGTCTTTTCTCCAGTTGCTTGTTATAATTTTGATATGACCAATTTCTTTGAAAAATGGTTAAACGATATGAAAGCTGAACAAGGAAAAGGTGGTGGATTACCAAATACAATTCCATCAGCAGGTTATGGCTTTCCTCTAACAATGCCGGTTATTGCTACTGATTTCTGGGGTGATGCTTGCGTTTTGGTTCCATACAACAATTATCTTTCCACTGGAAATGTAAAGCTTCTTAAAACAATGTATCCAGTTATCAAAAAATATGTTGATGCTTGTGCTTGGTGGGCTAAATTTTTATCTTTTGGAAAAAATCGCTATATTTGGAATACGCTTCACTTATTACATTTTGGTGATTGGGTTGCTCCTGATGTTGAAAAGATGAGCGAATGGCAAAAAAGATCAAAATGGACAGCGACCGCATCTTTGCGTAATACATCTCTGCTTCTTAGTAAAATAGCAAATATTTTGGGTTTTGCCGACGATGAAAAGTATTATAGAAGCTTATCTAATAAAGTTGCGGATGCTTATGTAACTAAATTGACCGATGGCAATGGCAAAATGCTTAATGAATTCCAAACGGCGTATGTTCTACCTTTGTATTTTGAAATGTTTGATAAAAATACAGAATTAAAAGCTGCTGAAAATCTTTCAAATCTTGTTAAAAAGAATGAATACAGAATTGGAACCGGTTTTCCAGGAACACCTTATATTCTTTTTGCATTAGCTGATCACGGACAAGCTGATACGGCTTTTAAGATGCTTCTCAATACAAAATGTCCTTCTTGGCTTCATGAAGTTATAGCTGGTGGAACAACGATTTGGGAGAGATGGGATGCATTAAATGAAAATGGAGAATGTACTATTACCGATGACGGAACAGGCGGGATGATTTCCTTTAACCATTATGCATCTGGTGCAGTTGGTGATTTCTTATATAAACGGTTACTTGGCCTTGAAATGATTGAACCTGGATATAAAACTTTCCGTGTAAAACCGCTTCTCGGAGGAAATATTTCGTCTTGCAGGGGCGAGCATCTTTCACCATATGGCATTATTTCTGTCACTTGGAAAGTAGTAGATAAAGAATTCTCAATAGATTTAAATGTTCCTTTTATGACTCAGTGCGAATTAGTTATGCCAAATAATAAAAAATATCAGCTTGGATACGGAAAATATCACTATACCTGTCTGTTAGGATAATAAAAAGTTTTATAAATGATAAATCATTTAAATAAAGGGGATAATTATGTCATTTTGGTCAAAATTTATCAATTTTACTTGGAATATTAGCGACACGCGACGTGATAAAAAAATTCCATTGTCTGAAAATGTTGAAGCATTTCGCAATATTTCATATGTAAAAGATGGTGATAAATATAATCTGTTGGATATTTTTATTGGAAAACCTGTCGTCGACCATAAAAAAATCCCGTTAATTATTAATGTTCACGGAGGTGGATATGTCTATGGCGATAAAGATCTTTACCAGCGTTATGCAATGCTATTAGCATCTTTTGGTTATGCCGTTATTTCTTTTTCTTATCATTTAGCCCCAAAATATAAATTTCCTACTCCGTTAATTGAATTAGATAAAGTTGTTTCTTTTGCTAAAAAAAATGCTGAGAAATATCATTTTGATTTAGAAAATACTTTCTTAATAGGCGATTCAGCTGGTGGAAATCTTTCTTTTATCTATGGTGTTTGTCAGTCATCTAAAGATTATCGTAATTTATTTGGTCAGCTTGATATGGCAATTAGTATTAAGGCGATTATAATGAATTGCCCAGCTTTTTCTTTATTCTATAATGGAAAAAATTTTCTTTCGATGATGCACGGAATCAGTAAAGATTACCATGGTCAAATTAATTCAAATGATGCTAGATTATATCCTTTAAATTATTTGAATAAAAATTTTCCGCGCTGCTTAATTATGACGGCCGAAAAAGATTTTTTACGTCCATCTATTGAAAAAGACTTGCATGTTTTTGATGAAAAAAACGTTGAATATACATATATCTATTGCAAGGATAAAAAAAAGAAACTCGCACATGTTTTTCATCTAAATATAATTGAAGAAAATGCGATAAGACTTAATAAACGCGAAGATATGTTCCTTAAGGAGATTATAAATCAATGATATGTTATCGTTTATTTGATGCTAAATTTAAAGATAGCGAATTGTTTAAAAGAAAGAAACGCAAAAACTTACTATCGCATTTTGAGGAAGATTACTATAAAAAAACTGGTCTAAATCTTTTATATCAAAAAGGTGAAGGCGGACTTATAATCAATATTCATGGTGGTGGTTTTGCCTACGGCACATCGCTTGATGAAGATCATTATATCGTATTACTTAATAAATTAACAAAGATGCATGTTATTTCTGCAGACTATTCGCTTTCATATAAAGCTAGCTGCCCATCTCAAATTTATGAAATAATTGATCAGATTGAATACATTTTAGATAAATATCCGGAAATAGATAGAAAAAATATTGTTATAATGGGACACTCAGCAGGTGCAAATCTTTCTGCAGCTGTAACAATTTATACATTGGAGAAGGAGTGCTCTTTTAGTATTAATAAATTGATTCTTGATTACCCATGCTTAGATAATTATATTGCTCCAGAAAAAAGAGAGTCACAATATCATAATTTTTCTTACGCCGTGATGAAACAGTTTTCGTATAAATATGCTGATGGTAACAAAGAAATGATGAAAAATCCATTATGTTCACCTTTATATGCATCTGATGAAACACTTTCTAAATTTCCTCCTACATTTTTAGTGGCCTGTGAAAAAGATTTATTGAAATGCGATGTCTATAAATTCGCTAAGCGTTTAAATGCGCATCACGTCTTAAACATTATTAAAGAAGTTAAGCAAATCCATGGATTTGTCGAAATTTCGTTGCGTTCTTATGATTTTGTTAAACCAAAAAATGCTATGCAAATAGCGGCTTTAGAAATAAGCAAAAAATTTGCTAATTTTATTTTAGGAGAAAAACATGAATAATAAAAAGACATTCCTTGATAACAAAATTTTTAATTCACAAATAAAATCTCCGAGAGTTGGACTAAAAGAGATGATAATTGGTTATTTTTTAGGCCCGGCAGGAGCTTTTCTACTTAATGCAATATTCTCATCATATCTAAATACTTATTATACGGATGTTTTGGGAATTAAGGGTGCATTTTTATATTTAATGCCGCTTTTTTCTGCAATTATTGTCGCTATTACTAATTTTTTCTTTGGAATAATCATTGAAAGAACAAGAACTAGTCGTGGAAAAGGTCGTCCATATTTATTATTAGGCGCAATTCTTATAGCAATTACTGGAATTTGTTTAGTTTTTATTCCGAGTAATATTCCGGAAGTAGCTAAGTTAATTTGGATAGCTATATCGTACAATTTATATTATGCTTTTGGATTTGCAATTTATTCTAATGCTCATAATTTAATGATTCCTCTCTCTACGCGAAATTCTCAAAAGCGTGCGACATTATCAACGTTTACCAATATGTCGAGTATGTTCATGACCGGTGTTATTGCAGGATTTATTTTTCCTTCGTTGATCATGAGTAATATTGGTGTTAGTCAAAATTTATGGATATTAGTATTTTCCATTTGCTCAATATTAGCTTTTCCTTTTACAATGCTTGAGTATTATTTTACTAAGGAAAGAATTACTGAAGAAAATATTCTGCTTGGGTTAGTTGAAGATAGAATACCATTAAAGCAACAAATAAAGGCCGTATTTAAAGATCGTTATTGGTTATTGATGATGACTTATTTTGTTCTGTTTTACCTTGGAACTTGCCTAAGAAATGCTTCGATGAATTATTATTGCAACTGGGTTATCGGAAAAGAGTATTCTGATGGTATTACCATGACTTTATTAAACATTATCGGGGGAATTCCAATGGCGGTAGGATTGTTATTTATCGGTCCGCTTCAGAAAAAAATGAGTAAAAGAACATTAATTTTGATGGGTTTTATTTTATACGCTATTGGTTCTGTTATCTCTTTCTGTGTTCCATATATTTGGCCTAATCAACAAGAACAGTATGTTATTAGAGTCACAATGGTATTGATTGGTCAGTTTATTAAAAATATTGGATCTGTTCCTTGCGTCTATATAATATTGGCGCTGTTTAGCGATGTTCTTGACCATGTTGAATGGAAAAGTGGATTCCGCTGTGATGGTTTTTCTATGTCGTTATATACTATTATTTTCACCATTTTCCCAATGATTTCCAATGCTGTTTTAAATATGGGAATAACAGCTATCGGTTATAAAGTTCCGTTATCAGCTGGAAATCTTGAAGATTTAGCAGAAATTGAAAGTGCCTATCAAGGTCAAATTCAGACAATCAAAGAAAATGCTGATGGCACATTTACTGTTGCATTAAGCCAAAGTGAAGGTATTGTCAATTTCTTCAATTTTACCATGATAGGTATTGAAATTATAACGTCTATCTTAATCATTATCGTTCTTTTCTTCTTGACTGTTGAAAAAAATATTAAAAAGGAAAATGAAGAAATTTTATTAAGAAAAAAATTGATTGTTGAGAGCAAAGGTCAAATCTGGATAGACCCAGATACGAGAGCTCGTCTAGATCAAGAACGCATTGAAAAAGAAGAGGAAGAAGATTATTTAAAGCAATTGAAAATTCGCTGCGAAAAAAAGGGACTTTCTTTTGAAGAAGAAAAACAAAAATATTATAAACGCCGTTTCAAAGGAAAAAAGAAATAAACAAACTATTTAATGAGTAAAAATATTAAAATAAGACATAAATTAAGAAAGCGTTTTCTTTTTTATAGAAATTTTGATTGTATTAATGAAAAAAATATGTATTATAACCATGATTGACTAAATAGTGAGGTCTTATTATGAAATATTTAACACTAGTAGTCCCGTGCTACAACTCACAAGCTTATATGAGAAAGTGTATTGATACGCTTCTTCATGGAGGTGAGGATGTTGAAATCATTATTGTTGATGATGGATCAACTGATGAAACGGGTAAAATTGCTGATGAATATAAAGAAAAATATCCGTCAATTGTCAAAGTGATTCATAAAGAAAATGGCGGACATGGATCGGGGATTAATGCCGGACTAGATAATGCTACCGGATTATATTTTAAGGTTGTTGATTCGGATGACTGGCTCGATGTTTCTAGCTATCAAACGTATTTAAATAAAATCAAGGAAAATTATGAAAAACATCTCGATATCGATGTTTATTTTACAAATTTTGTTTATGAGAACGTGACATTAAATGAACAATACGAAATGGATTATTCACATCGTTTTCCAGTAAACAAAATTTTTTCTTGGAATGAAGTTAACCATTTTAAGACGGGTCAATATGTGTTAATGCATGCAATGACATATTCCTTGAATTTATTAAAAAGAAGCAAAATTCGCTTGCTGGAAAAAACATTCTATGTCGATAACATCTTTGCTTTCAAACCATTAGCTTTTGTTAGCAAAATGTATTTTATGAAATTACCATTATACCGTTACTTTATTGGAAGATCAGATCAATCTGTTAATCTCCATAACATGGCATCTCGCTATGATCAGCAACTTCGCGTTATGCGTGAATTGTGCATTAATATGTTTACTCTCGATGATTTCAAAAAAATGCAAAAGAAGCAGAGAAAATACCTTCTTCATATGCTCGGGATTTATTCTTTTTTAACAATGTGCTTCGTTTATGCTGAATACAACAATGAAAAGAAATTAGCTTATAATGCATTTTTAAAAGAGTTTAAGACTAAGAATAAAAAATTGTATAATAAGATATACCATCGTTCACAAGTTGCCTTCCCAATGATTTTGATACCTCCATTGAGACGCTTTGCTGTAATGACTGGTTACAAAATTGTTTGTAAAATTACGAAATGGGGATAATATGAAAAAAGTATTAATAGTTGGAAGTGGATTATTTGGTGCGGTCTGCGCTTATGAATTGAATAAGAAAGGCTATCAAATAACTGTTATTGAAAAAAGAGATCATATCGCAGGAAATATTTATACTGAAAAAATTGAAAATATTAATGTTCATCGCTACGGAGCTCATATTTTTCATACTTCCGATAAAGCAGTTTGGAATTATGTAAATCAATTTGCTGAGTTCAATAATTATATAAATTCCCCTATCGCTATCTATAAAGATGAACTATATAATTTACCGTTCAACATGAATACTTTCTCTAAACTTTTTAATGTTAAAACACCGAAAGAAGCTAAAGAAAGAATTGAAGAAGAAAAGAAAAATTATCATCTAGAAAATGTTACTAATCTAGAAGAACAGGCTATTAATCTTGTCGGAAAAACGATTTATGAAAAATTAATTAAGGGATATACTGCTAAACAATGGGGAAAACCATGTACTGAATTACCATCTTTTATTATTAAGAGACTACCGGTAAGATTTACTTTTGATAATAATTATTTCAATGATCGCTATCAGGGCATTCCTATTGGTGGATATACGCAAATTATCGAAAAAATGCTTTCGGGTATTAAAGTATATACATCAACTAACTTCTTCGATAGAAAACAAGAGTACCTTAATGAATATGACTACATCATATATACTGGTGCAATTGATGAATATTTTGATTATTCGCTTGGTCATCTTGAATACAGAACTGTCTATTTTAAAACGGAAGTTCTCGATTGTGACAACTATCAAGGTAATGCTGTCGTGAATTACACAGATTATGATGTTCCTTATACAAGAGTCATCGAACATAAGCATTTTGAATTTGATAGCACTTCGCCTAAAACCGTTGTATCTAAGGAATACTCTAAAAAATTTGAAACTGGTGATGAACCATATTATCCAGTTAACGATGAAACTAATTCTCGTTTATTCAATAGATATAGGGAACTTGCTGAGAATGAGAAAAAAGTATTCTTTGGTGGCAGATTGGGTCAATATAAATATTTCGACATGGATGATGTTATCATCTCTGCATGGAATTTTTTAAAAACTTTCTCTCTTTGAGAGAAGGTTACTTTATCATTTAAAGAAGAAATTTTATAATATTTTGTTGTTATAATTAGCATTGTTATGTAAAATAGTTTATGCTTTAAAGAAGGAGTATATTTTTAAAATGGAAAAGAAAATTGAAAGAAAACCAGCTGAAGCCATTATCACTTTTGTCGCAGACAAAGATGAATGGACTAAGGCTCAAAATAAAGAATTCAATAAATTAAAAGCAAAACTTAAAGTTGATGGATTCCGCGTTGGTAATGTACCAGATAATATCGCTAAGAGACATATTAATCCTAGCGATGTTAAACATGAGGCATTAATGAATTTAATTAATGCTGCATATCGCGAAGTAATGGAACAAGAAAAGTTTAATCCTATTGCTCAACCTGCATTAAGCATTACAAAACTTACAGATAGTGAATTAGAAGCTTTTGTAACAGTCGCTTTAGCTCCAGTAGTCACTTTAGGTGAATATAAAGGAATTAAAGTTGCTAAGAAAGCTGTTAGAGTAACTGAAAAAGAAATCGATGAAGAAATCGAAAAATTAAGAAATCAACAAGCTACTATGGAAATCAAAGATGGTGAAGCTGCTTCAGGTGACACTGTTATTATTGATTTTAAGGGCTATGTAAACGATATTCCTTTTGATGGTGGAGAAGCTAAAAATTATGAACTTAAATTAGGTTCTAATTCCTTCATCCCTGGTTTTGAAGATGCTTTAATTGGAATTAAAGCTGGTGAAGAAAGAACAATCAACGTCACTTTCCCTGCTAACTATGTTGAATCATTAGCCGGTAAAGATGCTAAGTTTGTTGTAAAGTGCCACGACGTCAAGCAAGTTGTTCTTCCAGAATTAAATGAAGAATTCGTTAAGGAACTCAACTATAAAGATGTCAACACTATCGATGAATTAAGAGCTCATGTCAAAGAAGACTTAAAGAATAGAAAAACACAAAGCAATGAGCAAACTCGCCTAAATGAAATTCTTGATAAGTGCGTTGAGAACGCAGTTGTTGAAATTTCTGATTCAATCGTTGAAGATGAAACAGCTGCTCAAATTGATAGAGTTAGAAAACAAGTTGAATCCAATGGACTCAAATTTGAAGATTTCTTAAATGTTAGCGGTCTTACATTTGAAAAGTATCATGATCAAATTAAGGCTGAAGCTTTAAAGAGCATCAAAACTTCTTTAGTTATCGATGAGATTTGCCGTAAGGAAAATATTATTGTCGATAGCAAAGCACTTAACGATAAATACGAGGAATTCGCAAAGACTTATTCAATGAAAGTTGAAGATATCAGAAAAGCTCTCGAACCTCAACAAAATGAATTATTAAGACAAATTAGACAAGAATTATTTACAAAATTCATTCTTGCAAATAACAACGATTAGGATAATAGCAGGTATTATTCCTTTTCGTCGGAAGGAGGAAAAACCCTATGCCTAACTTAGAAAATACTGCAGTTAAATCATCTCCGTTATTGATTACACGGGGATTAGTAATGTTCCCAGGGCCGATTGCATCAATAGATGTCGGCCGTCTTTTCTCTTTAGCTGCAATGAATAAAGCTCTCGATTTATTTGATGGAGACATTGTTGTCGTTACCCAGAAGGATATCGCCATCAACGAACCTACAATTGATGATATCTATCGGGTTGGAACGCTCTGCCATATTGAATCGGCTAAAGATATTAATGGAACATATCGGATGCGCGTCACTGGTTTAAAACGGGTAAAGTGCACTGAAATATCAACTTCTACATATCAAGACAAACCATGTTTTGATTGTGAATACATGGATTATCCGCTAGAAAATGGCGAAGATTATCAATCGCTTGAAAATAATTATCTTAACGTTCTCACTCTCGTTAGTAATTCACAAATTCCAAATCTTCTTCCACGTCCGGTTATTTACCGCCTTCAAAAAGGAATTGGAATGGAAGAGGCTTCTAACCAAATTTGTTTTTATCTCGAATTACCAATTGAAATGAAGCAAGCTCTTCTCGAAGAGACTTCGCTTAATCAAAGATTTGTTACTATTTCTAATGAATTAAGCAAAGGTCAAATTGAAGATGAAATTAATGCGACAATCAATAACGCGATTCGTACAAAAAGTGAAAAACAACAACGCGAATATATTCTTCGTGAAAAATTGAAAGCAATTGAAGACGAACTCGATAAGCTTGATCCGAGCGAGGATAGCGATTCTGTCGAAGCTTATTTGAAGAGACTTGATAGTAATCCATATCCAGAAAATATTAAAGCTAAGATTAAAAGTGAAATTAAACGCTTAAATCAATTACCAACTTCGTCAGCAGAATATTCGATGGCGAAAGGTTATATCGATACGATGATGAGCGTACCTTGGTACGAAGAAAGTATCGATAATAATGATATAAAACATGCTGAAGATGTCTTAAATGAAGATCATTATGGTCTTGAAAAGGTCAAAGAAAGAATTTTAGAGTACTTAGCTGTTAAGAATGTAACAAATTCTTTGAAAGCTCCGATTCTTTGTCTTTATGGACCTCCAGGAACCGGTAAAACTTCGTTAGCTAAATCCGTTGCTCGCGCTTTAAATAGAAAATTTGTTAAAGCATCATTAGGCGGAACTAGCGATGAAGCTGAGATTCGCGGCCATCGAAGAACTTATGTTGCTTCAATGCCTGGCAAGATCATTAAAGGAATGCAAAAAGCTGGTGTGGTTAATCCAGTTTTCTTACTTGATGAAATCGATAAGATGACTAGCAATATCCATGGTGATCCAGCTTCGGCGATGCTTGAAGTCCTCGATCCTGAGCAAAATTCGTTCTTCCAAGATAATTATCTTGAAGAGCCATATGACTTAAGCAAGGTTCTCTTTATTGCTACTGCAAATTACCTTGATAATATTCCAGCTGCGTTGCGCGACAGGCTTGAATTAATCGAATTAAATACTTATACAAATGAAGAAAAATATCATATCGCTGTTGAGCATTTAATCAAAAAGGAATGCTCACAAAACGGTATTGATCCAAGTCATATCATCTTTACCGATGAAGCTCTTTATTACATCATGGATTACTACACTAGAGAATCTGGAGTCCGTGAACTTGAAAGGAAAATTGGAACAATTATTCGTAAAGCATTAGTTGATATGTTAAAGAATAATTCTCTTGATAAAATTGTTACTGTTGACATTCCAAAAGTTAAAGAATATCTCGGAACAGAAATATTCGACGTATCTTTAAAAGAAAAAGAAAACCAAGTTGGTGTTGTTACCGGATTAGCCTATACTCAGGTTGGCGGCGATATTTTACCAATTGAAGTCAATTATTTTGCTGGAAAAGGCGGTCTAGTTTTAACCGGTAATTTAGGTAATGTCATGAAAGAGTCGGCAACCATTGCTCTTGACTATGTCAAAGCAAATGCCGCTCGCTATAATATCGATCCAAAACTCTTCTTGGAAAATGATATTCATATCCATGTTCCAGAAGGCGCTGTTCCAAAAGATGGTCCTTCAGCAGGTATTGCGATGACAGTTGCAATTGTGTCAGCGTGTTCACATAAAAAAGTTCTCTCCAATGTCGCTATGACTGGTGAAGTTACTCTTAGAGGTAAAGCATTAGCAATTGGCGGATTAAAAGAGAAAACTTTAGCGGCTTATCGCTCTGGAATTACAAAAGTTTTAATTCCTCAAGAAAATGAACGTAATTTAGCTGATTTAGCTCCTGTCGTTTTAAAGAACTTGAAGTTTGTCTTAATTTCTTCAGTTGATGATGCATTGAAAGAGGCTCTTGAAAATGATTAATTTTAATAATGCTGAATTTGTTATTTCTTCATCTTCGACAAGCGAACATCTCTATGATTACCCACAGGTTTTATTTATCGGAAAGTCGAATGTTGGAAAATCATCTTTAATCAACGCTTTGACAAACCGTAAAAATCTCGCCTATGTCTCACAGACGCCTGGTCATACAACCCTAATTAATTACTATCTTATTGATAAAACATTTTATTTAGTCGATGCACCTGGTTTTGGATATCGGAGAATTGCGTATTCTCAAGATGATTTTGAGATGATGATGCAGCGTTATTTAACTAATCATAAAGAACTGCGATTGATTTGTTATCTCATCGATTCGCGCCGCGATATTGCAAGCGATGAATTAGAGACAATAAATTTTCTCCAATCTCTTCCTTATCCGTATTTAATTATTTTTACTAAGAGCGATAAGCTCAAGCAGAGCGAATTAGCAAAAATTAAGAAAGAGGCGGAACAAAATCAAATAAAAGATTATTTACTTTTCTCGGTTAATAATCGAAAACAAATCAATTCTTTACAAGAGAGATTAAATGAATATATCTTAAAGTAGCCAAACTTTGGCTACTTTTCTTTTTTGTCTTGATAGGAAAAAGAAAACCAAGTATCATTATAGCGTCGATGAGATAGAGGCCGCGAAACTTAAATTTCTAGAGAGTCTGGATGGTGGAAGCAGATAAGGCGGTTAGCGGGCGTCGCTATCGAGACTAAGAGGAATCTTCGCTAACTGCGTTAAAGTTATTAATTGAGAGCGGCCGATGGCCGAAAAAAGGTGGTACCGCGTTAACGACGTCCTTTTAGAGGATGTTTTTTTATTTTTGGGAGGAAATTATGCTAAAAACTCATTACGACCATAATGAAGTTGAACAGGGCAAGTATCAAACTTGGAAAGACAAGGGATATTTTTTAGCTGGCGATGAAACAAAAACAAAATTTTCAATGGTTATTCCGCCACCAAATGTAACAGGTATGTTACATCTTGGCCATGCATGGAATACCACAGTTCAAGATATTATTGCGCGTTATAAAAGAGCGAAAGGCTACGATGTTCTTTGGTTACCGGGAATGGACCACGCAGGAATTGCAACGCAAGCTAAGGTTGAGGCAAGACTTCGCGAACAGGGTATTTCTCGCTATGATTTAGGAAGGGAAAAATTCTTAGAAAAGGCTTGGGAATGGAAAAAGGAATATGCTAAAACCATCCATTCGCAATGGGCTGTTATGGGTTTATCCCTTGATTATTCTCGTGAACGTTTTACTCTTGATGATGGTTTAAATAAGGCAGTCCGCCATGTTTTTGTGACCTTATACAATAAAGGTTTAATTTATCGCGGCGAGAGAATTATTAACTGGGATCCAGTCTTTAAAACGGCTCTATCAAATATTGAAGTTATTCACCAAGATGATAAAGGTAAATTTTATTATTTTAATTATCCATTAGTCGATGGCAGTAAGAATCTTTTAATTGCCACAACTCGTCCTGAAACGATGTTTGGTGATGTTTGCTTGGTTGTCAATCCTAAAGATGAACGCTATCTTGATATTATTGGAAAAGAAGTAATCAATCCAGCTAATGGTGAAAAAATTCCGGTTATCGCTGATGAATATGTCGATTTAAATTTTGGTACCGGCGTCATGAAATGTACCCCGGCACATGATCCTAACGATTTCTTAATTGGTGAAAGACATCATCTTGCTCATCCAATCATTATGAATGATGATGCGACGATGAATGAAAACTGCCCAGCTGAATATGTTGGCTTAGACCGCTATGTCTGCCGTGAAAAATTAGTTGAGAAATTAAAACAAGACGGATATTTAGTCAAAATTGAAGATATCGTCCACCAAGTCGGGCACTCGGAAAGAAGCCATGCCGTTGTTGAACCAATGCTAAAAAAACAATGGTTTGTTAAAATGGGACCACTAGCAAAAAGAGCATTAGAAAATCAAAATACCGAGGATAAAGTTGAATTTATACCAGAAAGATTCAATAAGATTTTTGAAAACTGGATGAGTGATTGTGATGATTGGTGCATTTCTCGTCAGCTTTGGTGGGGTCATAGAATACCGGCATATTATAGTAAGAAGGATGGTTCTATTCTCGTTAGCGAAGAACCACCTGCTGATATGGAAAACTATGTTCAGGATGAAGATGTTCTTGATACCTGGTTCTCGTCTGGGCTTTGGCCGTTTTCAACATTAGGCTGGCCTAATGAGACAGCTGATTTAAAGCGTTATTATCCTTTAGATATAATGGTTACCGCCTATGATATTATTTTCTTCTGGGTTTCAAGAATGATTTTCCAGGGCTTAGAATTTACTGATAAAGCTCCATTCAAGAAATGCTTAATCCATGGATTAATTAGAGATGAGCAAGGAAGAAAAATGTCAAAATCACTAGGTAACGGAATTGATCCTTTTGACGTTATTAAGAAATATGGTGTTGATGCATTAAGATATTTCTTAACGACATCAACTTCACCTGGACTCGATACTCGCTATAGTGATGAAAAAGTTAAATCTAGTGAAGCATACCTCAATAAAATTTGGAATGCTTCGCGCTTTGTTTTATCTAATCTTGAAGGCGAAGAAAAATTAGATGAAGAAATTGATCTATCCAAACTTTCATTAATTGACAAATATATTTTGACACGTTTAGAAAAGACGATTACCAATGTAACAATTAACATGGAAAAATATGATTTTGCTAATGCGTCAACTCACCTTTATAATTTCGTCTATGATGATTTCACCTCATGGTATCTTGAACTTAGTAAAGTTACAATGAATCATGAGACGAAAAAAGTTCTTTTGAAGGTTTTAAAATCAATTATTTTAATGATTTATCCATATACTCCTTTTATCGCCGAAGAAATCTATCTTAATTTACCTTATCATGGTGAATCAATTTGCCTTGAAAAGTATCCAGAATATGAAGAAAAATATGTTTCTGAAGAAAGTGAAAAAATCGTTTCATCTCTAATTTCTATGATTAAGGATGTTCGTTCATTCAAAGTTGATAATTCTTTAGCACCAAATAGCAAAGTTCGTCTATATCTTAATCACGTTGGTAGCTTTGATTTCCAAACAATCTTGCCATATCTTAAACGTTTCACTTTTGCTAATGAAGTTATTATTGACGATGAAAGCAAGAAGGATCTTTCATCAATTTACTATATCGGTGAACTTTATATTGAAGAAGACCTCGATAAAGAGCTTTTGAAAAAGAAATTTGATGATAAAATTTCAGCTATTAAGAGCGAATTACTTCGCGGTGATAAAATGTTAAATAATCCTGCGTTCATCGCTAAGGCTCCAGAAAAGAAAATTAATGAAGAAAAAGCTAAACGTGAAAAATACCTCAAGGAACTTGCTGAGTATCAAAAGAAGCGCGATATTTTAAATTAATTTAATCACATTTGTTCAATCCTCCCTATTTGTTAAATAAGGAGGATTTTTTTATGAGAGAATTAACTATAGAAGAAATGAAAAATCTTAAAGGAGGAGAACTAACGGTTGCTGCAGTCATGGCTGTTATGGTCGCGGCGATAGTTGCTGTAATAGTTTATCGGTTATTTATGTCGAGTGAGGGTTCGACTACATTACCGGGCGGATTTAAATTTACATGGGAATAAAAAATCTTATCAAGCAACAAAGACCGCGAGAAAAAGCATTACTGACGGGAATTGATCAATTGAGCGATATCGAACTAATCGCTATATTAATCGGCTATGGAAATAAAAATAAAGATGTTTTTGATATTAGTTATGGACTTATAAAAAAATATGGTAGCCTCAGCGAAATTTTAAAGTTATCACTTGATGAACTAATGTCAAATGATGGAATAAAATTAGCTAAAGCTGTTAAAATTACTGCAATTAATGAAATTTATTTGCGAGTAAAAAACAAGAGGCATTAGCCAAAGAAACTATTAGTTTAATAGGTGCCGGAAATATATTTAAAAGTTTAATTTGTGAAAAAAAAGAAGAGCATCTTGCTTTAATAATGCTTGATAAAAATCAAAAACTGTTATATGCAGAAGTTGTAGCCAGCGGAGGTGAAAGCAGCGTCTCTTTGTATCCCAAAAAAATCATGGAAGAATGCCTTTTTCACCATGCAAAAAAATTATATATCGCCCATAATCATCCATCAGATAACCTTTCACCGTCGCGCGGCGATTTGGAAGAGACAAAAAATATCCAAGTCATATTAGGTATGATAAATGTTACCTTAATCGATCATTTAATAATTGGTAAAAATAGTTTCTTTTCTTTATCTTTAAACAAAGAAATAAAATATCAGGAAAATAATCTTTTCTAAATGTTAAATTTTCATTGCTAAAATTAAAGAAAAATGATATTTTAACTATGTTGTAGCCTAATATAGGGGCCCAACCGCATTGAAGAGGTCTTTTAAAGATGAAAATCTACCTTAAGAGCGAGTCATGACTATATTATTAGGAGGTGCGAAAATGTACGCAATTATTGAGACTGGCGGAAAGCAAGTCAAGGTCGAAGTAGGTCAAACTATCTACGTTGAAAAAATCGAAGGAGAAGTTAATTCAGAAGTCACTTTTGATAAGGTTCTCTTAGTAAGCGGTGATAAGTTAAAAGTCGGTGCACCATATGTTAAAGATGCCACTGTTACTGCTTCTATTGACAAGCAAGGAAAAGAAAAGAAAGTTCTTGTTTTCAAATACAAGAGCAAAGCTAATTACCGTCGGTTAAGCGGCCATCGTCAACCATACACTCGGTTAACGATTAAAGCCATCAATGCTTAATTATCGATGATTAAAGTTACTTTAATCAAAAAAGACCAGGAAATCATCGGTTTGAAGATTTCCGGACATGCTGATTATGCTGAGTGCGGAAAAGATCTTGTCTGCGCTGCGGCTTCGGCAATCGTTACAGGAGGCTTTAATGCCTTACGGGATGATGAAATTAAGGTGATTCATCTCGCTGAGGGCGATGCTTATGTTGAGGTTAATAACACGAATAATGAAACGTTAAGAACGATGCTTATTCAGTTAAAAACCTTAGAAGAAGCATATCCTCAATATATCAAGATCAAGTAATGAAAGAGGTGCAAAAAATGAAGTTTTTATTAAATATTCAATTATTTGCTTCGAAGAAAGGTGTCAGTTCTACTAAGAACGGCCGTGATTCAGAATCAAAGAGATTAGGCGCAAAAAAATCTGATGGTGAATTCGCTACTGCTGGTTCAATCATTTATCGTCAACGCGGCACAAAAATTTATCCAGGTGTAAATTGCATGCGCGGTGGAGATGACACAATCTTCGCTACAGTTGATGGAATTGTCAAATTCGAAAGAGTTGGCAAAAAGAGAAAACAAGCTTCTGTTTATCCAGTAGAAATGTAATAAATGACCACCAGAAAATGGTGGTCTTTTTTAAAGGAGGAAAAGTAATGTTTATCGATCGGGCAAAATTAACTGTCAAATCAGGAAAAGGCGGAGACGGTGCCATCGCTTTTCATCATGAAAAATTTGTTGAGCGGGGTGGACCTTCCGGCGGAAATGGTGGCCGCGGCGGATCTATTTACTTTGTAGCAACAAATCATACTTCGACATTGATTAATTATCGTCATGCTCGGAAAGTCATTGCTAGCGATGGTGAAGATGGCATGGCGAAAAAAATGTATGGTGCTAAGGGTAAAGATATCTATCTTGAAGTACCAATCGGAACGGTTGTTTATCAAGAACCAGGACATAATTTTATTGTTGATATGAAAGAAGAAAATCAAACTTTCATGATTTGTAAAGGCGGCCGTGGCGGACGTGGAAATGCTTGCTTTGCTTCATCGCGCAACCGGGCACCAAGAATTGCAGAAAATGGTTTACCTGGTGAAGAAAAAGTTTTAACGTTAGAATTAAAATTAATCGCTGACGTTGGTCTTGTCGGATTTCCAAGCGTTGGAAAGTCCACTTTTGTCAATGTGGTATCGTCAGCTAGACCAGAAATCGGTGACTATCCGTTCACGACCATTGTCCCGGTTTTAGGAATGGTTGAATTAGATGAGGATAATCATTTTGTTATAGCAGATTTACCCGGTTTGATTAAAGGTGCATCTGAGGGTAAGGGTTTAGGATTAACTTTTCTTAGACATGTTGAACGCTGTAAAGTTTTACTGCATATTCTCGATATTGAAAGAGAAGATCCATTGAAGGATTTTGAAGATATTAATCATGAACTTGACACATATGGCTATCACCTTCTTGAAAGGCCAATGGTTGTAGCGATAAACAAAGTTGAAGACGAAGAATCTCGTCAAAAGGCTGAAAAAATAGCTAAAGTATTGGAAGAAAAAAATTATAAAGTATTTTTAATTTCTTCATTACTTCATGAAAACATCAAGGAATTATTATATTATCTTGCTGATTTAGTTAAGCAAACTGATTATTTCCCTATATATGAAGATAAGGGAGAAAAGGTCAAAGTCTATGATGCTCTTGAAGAGGCGAAGAAAGAATTTGAAATCGTCAGAACAGGAGCCCATCGCTTTAAAATTCAAGGCGAAAGAATTGAGCGGACTTATTCTTTGATCAATTTATCAACTGATGAAGGAATTGAAAGATTAATTGCCACGCTTAGAAAACTCGGCGTTGATGAAGCCTTAGCTAAGATGGGGGCTCAAGATGGTGACACTGTCACCCTTTGTGACTTTGAATTTGAATATTATTCCTAATGCAAAGCGTACCGAAAAAGTTTACAATAAAGAAAGCGGGTACGCTTTTTTAATAGAGGTAAGAAATGTATTATTATTTACGCGGAAGAGTTAGCCTCGTTACCGATGAGATGGCGGTGATTGATGTTGGAGGAATCGGTTTTGAAATATCAATTATCAATCCACATGATTTTATTGTCGGAGAGGAAATGCTTGTTTACACTCAGCATATCGTTAAAGATGATGATGAATTACTTGTGGGATTTCGGACAAAAGAAGAGAAAAATCTTTTTAATAAATTAATCACTGTTAAAGGGATTGGACCAAAAACAGCCATAAGCGCTCTTCATAATGTTTCTGTTGATGAATTTTTAACTTGGGTTGAAACAGATAATATTAAAGCATTAAAAAAACTTCCGTCAATTGGAGCTAAAGCGGCAGGACAAATTATTCTTGATTTAAAAGGATCGCTAAGATCTTCTACATTAACTAATATTGCTTTGAATCAAAATAATCTTTCTTTATCTCTTAATCAAAATCAAGAAGATGCAAAAAAAGTTTTACTTTCACTTGGATTCAAAAAAGGTGATATCGATAGTTATCTTTTAAAAATACCCGAAACTTTATCAGCATCAGAAATTGTTTCTGAAGTTTTAAAAAAGGCAGGTAAATAATGGATAGATTATTAGACCCAGTTTTGGAAAATAAAGAAGAAGAAGTCGACCTCACATTGAGACCATTGACTTTGGATGAGTATGTCGGACAAGAAGATTTTAAAGAAAATCTTTGCGTTTTTATCAAGGCAGCGATCAACCGTGATGAACCTCTTGATCATATTTTGCTCTATGGTCCGCCTGGATTGGGCAAAACAACATTAGCTTATGTTATCGCCCACGAAATGAATAGTAATATTCGTTTGGTTAATGGTCCATCAATTGAAAAACCAGCGGATTTAGCGATGATTTTATCAAATCTTGGCGAAGGTGATGTTTTGTTTATCGATGAAATACATCGTTTACCTCGTATAGTTGAAGAAATACTTTATGAAGCAATGGAAGATTATAAACTAACCTTTTTGCTAGGCCGTGATGAGGATGCTAGAAATATTACGATTCAGTTAAAGCCATTCACGCTTGTTGGGGCAACAACCAAACCTGGTGATTTAACTTCGCCACTACGTGACCGCTTCGGTATAACTCATAGGTTAGATTACTATTCTTTAGAAGAATTGATGAAAATCATAAAAAGGACAAGCCGTGTTTTTTCAATGCCAATTTCACAAGAAGGCGCTGAAGAAATTGCAAAACGGAGCCGTGGAACTCCGCGTATTGCAAACAGAATCTATCGTCGTGTTCGCGATTTTGCAACTTTCAATGATCAGACATATATTGATGAAAATATTGCTCTAGATGCTTTAAAGCGCTTGAAAATTGATGAATTAGGTCTTGACGAAATTGATCTTCACTACCTTGAAGCGCTCATTAAGCGATTTAATGGTGGACCGGTTGGTTTAGAAACTCTTTCTTCAACAATTGGTGAAGAAGTTAGAAATCTTGAAGAAGTATATGAACCATATTTACTGAAACTTGGATTAATTAATAAAACTCCGCGCGGAAGAGTCGCCACCGAAAAAGCGTATGAGCATTTAAAAATAAATACATTCGCTTCATTGTTAAGGTAAATGGGTTAGAAAAGTCGTTGTTATTGTTGAAAATAAACATTATTAGTTGTATATTAAAAAAGCAATTGTTTATATATTATTAATATATAAAAGGAATTGTTCTTGATTATGAACTTTTAGGAGGAAATATATGCGTCGATTAATTGCATTTATCGTCTTGACGATCTCCATGCTCGGATTGGTGCTATTTAATGTTCAAGGGATTAATGAAAACCTCTCATATTCCCAGGAATTTGCTAATGGTACAGAAGTTTTATATAAAATTTCCGGTGCTGGTAATGAAGAGACTACAATTGATATCGATAACGTTGTTAGCGTTATGGGTGATCGTCTCGAAGCTTCTGGTGCTACGAATTATAGCATTCAAAAGGCATCCGATGGAGAAAATAATTACGAAGTTAAAATCGTATTAGGTTCACGTAATTCTAATAGCGTTGACAATATTTTAAGAAGTGTCGGATCATCTGGTAATTTCTCTTTCTATACTACTGATGGTACTGATGGAACTGATAGCGACCCGATTATTCCAGGATCTGCTGAAGTTTTATACAATTATCAAAATCAAGCATATATCCGTCTTGAAGTTACTTCAGAAGTACAAGGCGTTATCAATAATGCTAAAGATGAAGTTGGAAATTCATTACTTGTCTTATGGCAAGGAAAAACTGATGATTTAGACTATACTGATTTAGCTGATACTAATTATGTTTCAGAAACATTTGGTATGACAGGCGAACAACTTCAAAGCAAGGTTTTAGCAGTTATTGATTTATCTGAATCATCAAGCGATGATACAACGACTTCATCAGCATATGATCCACATCGCGTTTGGAAAACAACAACTGGCGAAAGCGAAGGCGTTGACAATTCAACGTTTACAGTTGAAGGCGAAGGCGAAGATGCGCGCTATTATCTAACTTTCGCAGCCTATGGATATGCAGCAAACACAGAATCGACAATTTTGATGAACGCTGAATCTGCTCATTCATTTGAAAGAATGTTCAATCAAAAGAGTTTAAGTAATTATGAAATTACTGAAGTATATCGCCGCAGCTATACTCCGGAATATGGTAGCGATGCTGTGATGTGGATGAATGTAACATTTATTGTTAGCACTTTGCTAGTTTGCATCTTTTTATTAGTATCATATGGCTTTATGGCAATCTCGGGTGCTATTGGAGTTGCCTTAACAGCTCTTGCTGATATGTTCATTCTCAATCTATTTGGATTTATCGTTAACCCAATAACTATTATTTCTATCGTTGTGACTTTTGGATTTGCAGTGAACATGTTATGTGTTTATTATCGCCGAATCAAAGAAGAAGTTTATCTCGGCAGAGTTATTAGCAAAGCTTCTGCAGAAGGATTTAGAAAAACAATTTCTACCGCTGCTGATACCACCGTTATTTTCTTGGTATTAGGTATTGTCCTTAGTTTATTATCTCGTCAAAGTATTCAAAACTTCGCATTATTCTTTGTCTTCTCATCATTGCTCAACGTTATTTTGGTTTTCTTAGTTTCACGTATTCTCAATCATTTCCTCTTTAACAGTAAACTAGAAACTAAACATAAATTATATCGTATCAATGATAAATACATTAATGATTCTGGTGACGGAACAAGTTTAGTTCCAGAAAATTCAATTCAAAAATTAAATGTTAAAAAAGGATTTAAGGCCACTTTAGGAGTTTATCTCGGACTAGTTGCATTATCAGCTGTTTCTTTAATTACATTAGGATTCACCGCTGGTGCATTTAACTATAATTCATTTGAACCATTTGGCAGAATTGAAGTTAGGACAAGCATTGAAACTCTCTTTGAGGAAAAAATGCCAGATAATTTCACACCTGTTGAAGGAACCCAATTAGATAATTTTGTCGCTTATATTAATTCATTTGGCGAAGTTGAAGTAACAAATTCTTGGGTCGTAACAAATATGGAAAATCCTTTTGGACAAGATGGAGATACATATTTATATTTCTACGCTGATTTATCATCACCTCTATCACTTGATAGCGAAACATATATCGCACTTGATAATTTTGTTAGAACCTTTGATGCGATGGAAGGTTACGAAGGACCAATGATCAATTCATATACTGTTACTCCTGGTATTGTTACAAGCGATTTCTATAATACATTTGTTTTGATGGGTGTTTCATTAGGTATTGTCTTTGTTTACTTCTTAATAAGATATCGTTATACGATGGCTTTAGCATCAATGATCTCTGTTGCTGGTTCAACGTTTATTGCTATTGCGATTTTATCTTTAGCTCGCTTTGAGACCTCGGCTTATCTTGGAATTGCTATTCTTGGCGGAATGCTTCTCTCATTGCTATTTATGATTCCATTTGGTACATCACTAAATCAACTTAAAAATGAATCTAAGATTAAAATTACTACTAGCGATCAAAGAGTGGAATTACTTGAAAAAGCTTATAAGCGCAATGTTACACAGATGGGATTATCATTTGCTTGTTTCACCGTTTTATCTCTTGTATTAATTCCATTCTCACCAATTGGAATGATGAATATTTATATCGTCTTCGCGATTACATTATTCATCAATGGCGTATTTGCTGTTTTCATGGTTACACCTTTAGCTTCTGTCTTTGAAAAGAAATTTAAAAATACCAAACTTAAAGAAAGAAGAGCTAAAAAATTGATGGCTAAGAGAGAAAAATTAGCTAAACAAAATCGTAATAAAGGTGCGGAACCTGAAGAAATTATTATTCCAGGTATCAATGATTAATAAATAAGGTCGCTTCTGCGACCTTTTTTTGAGGAAAAAACGATGAATTCATTCTTAGAAAAACTTTTAAATTATTACCATCTTTCATCGCAAGAATATGAGGTAATGACCCGGGATATCGATACATTTGATTTAGAAGACCCTAATAATTTTTTAAACATTCAAGAAGCTGCATCCTTAATCAAGAATGCATTATCAAAGAATAAAAAAATAATGGTATATGGAGATTATGATGTCGACGGAATTTGCTCAACATCGATAATGGTTAATACTTTGAATTTGCTTGGGGGAAAAAGAGGATATTATTTGCCGTCGCGTTATGTTGATGGTTATGGTATTAATCTTACACGGGCTCAACAAATTGCTGATAAAGGGTATAATTTGGTAATTTTGGTCGACAATGGTGTTCACCAAGATGAAGCGGTACATTTTCTCTTGGATAGGGAAATTAAAGTTTTAATACTTGATCATCATGATTTTGAAAGAAGTCCTGATCAGCGAGCAATTATTGTTCATCCGTATTTAAAAAAGGAAAAAAATGTTCTTAATTGTGCTTCTTATGTCGCATTTATGGTCTCGCGATTGCTTCTTGATGGAATCGACGAAAAAAATTTAATCCTAGCGATGACGGCTACAATTTCCGATATGATGGAATTAAAATCTTATAACCGCATATTAGTAAGATTAGGAATAAAAGCTTTAAATTCTAATAAGAATAACAGTTTATGGAAATTGACTAATCAGGCATATATCGATGAAAAAGTTTTAGGATTTGATATTATACCAAAACTTAATGCATATGGCAGAATGTTGGAAAAAGCCGTAATATCTCGGTTAGTCGAATTTGTTTTGAATGATGATTCAAATATTGCCGAGGAAATTATCGCGGTTAATGAGAAAAGAAAAATTCTCTTGCGACAAGAAATTAAACTTCTACCGGATTTTAAAGATGCGCATTTGATTGTGTATTATAAAAAAGATTTGAAAGAGGGGCTTGTTGGTCTTTTGGCCGGTCAACTAGCAAATTTGTATCACAAAGTTTCAATTGTTTTAACTGATTCTAGTGAAAAGGGAGTTATTAAAGGATCAATTCGCACTGCGAATGATTTTAATATTCTTTCTTTGCTTGAAGAAGAAAAATCTTATTTATTGACTGGTGGCGGACATCATAGCGCAGGGGGATTATCTTTAAAAAAAGAAGATTTAACGAGCTTTATAGAAACTGGCAATCTTTTCATGAAAAAACAAGTCATTGAAGAAAAAGATGATGAATATATTGATATTTCAGAAAATGAAATTACATTAGAAAATATTCAAACAATTGAAACTTTTAAACCATTTGGACAAGGATTCCCTGAACCATTGCTCGGCATTAGAATCAATACATCTTTTTTGTCGCCAATTGGTAAAGAAAATCAACACCTAAAAGTCAATAATCAGTCATTTTCTGCTATTGGTTTCAATATGAAAAAACCGGAAAATGCGGAGACTTGCTTGCTTTTAGGAAATTTAGAAAAAAACGTGTTTAACTCGCATATTACTCCTCAATTAAGAATTATCAAAATTAAACCTTAAAAAGATAAACTTTTTACTTTTAATTATGGTAAGATTAAAAAAGGTACTGGGTATGGAAAATTCTTATCAGATTTTAGTGAAGAAAAAAAATCGTCGAGAGTTAGTCAATTTTTTTGTTCGCTTTGCCTTTGTAATAGCGATGTTTCTTTGCTTGCTTTTGTATCTGCTATCACCAACTTCGAAGGCGGGAAAACTAATAATTGATGGAGGTATCGCTTTAAACAAGGAAAGAATTCTTAATTATCTAGATATTGATGAAAACACGTCCGTTTTTTCCTTAAATAGCAAAGATATTGAGACAAAATTAAAGTCTCATAGCGAATTAACTAATATTGATGTGACTCTAAATCCGTTAACTTTCAAAATTAGTTTTTTAGAAAAAGCTGTTTCGTTTGTTAATGACTCTTCTTGCTATTTGTATGATGGGGAAGTAGTTGAAGGTTCTACAAACGATTACTATCAGCAGCAAAGCCTTCTCGCTCCAGAATTTTTAGGTGAGGTGCCAACTGATTTGACTTCTTACGAAAAATCTTTAATCATTTCGGCAAATCTCAACGCTTTAGAAAAAAATTCTGAATATATTTCTTTATCGCAGTATGATGGGGAATTTTATTTTTATTACTCATTTGCAGATGATAATTTTATCAGGGTAAGATTCAGTTTTGATGATGAATTTTCCTTAAGTTATTATCTCGGACAATTAAGAAAAAATAATGTTCTAAATGTATATAACGAAATAGATAAAAGTAAAATGGTATTATCCCAAAGTAGTTTTGGAAATCAACAAATTAAATATTATTCGTTATATTTTCGCTTAGTAAACAATAACCAGGAAATTACTTCAGAATGGAGGCTTGATAAAGATGGAGAATAGCAATTATTATCTTGGAGTTGAATTCACTTCACGGGCAATTAAATGCCTAGCCGGTTTTTGTCTCAATAATCAAATTTATGTACTTGATAAAGTTGAAGCTGATTGCCACGGTTTAAAAAACGGCATGATTATTGATGAGCCTTTAGTTTTGAAAACTTTTCAAAGCGTTGTTAAAGAAATTGAGGATCACTTAAAAATTCATTTTACTGATGTAACCGTTGCTTTGCCGTCAATTAATATGCTTTGTAAAGTTGATACCGGAACAACAATCACCGTTGACGGAAACAATGTTATTCAACATGTCGATACGATGAATATCTTAACGGCGATGAAAAAGAGTAATGCTTCGCTATATAAGGATTTAACAATTATTGATATTGTGCCGGATACTTATATCATCAATGAAACAGAGCGTTATGATGAAGAACCTCTTGGAAAAATATCGCAGTCACTTTCTTTACATGGCGCGATTTATGCTCTAGATACGCCGCTTGTTAATGCTGTCAAGCATCTAATTTCCCAAAGCGGTTTGACTTTAAAACATCTTGTTCCATCATCTCATGCCGCAGCATTATATCTTTCAACTAAAGCGAAAATGCCGGAGTCATATATTTTACTCGATATTGGTTATCAATTAACGACAGTTTCCTTTGTTCACAATAAAACACAAGTTATTGATAGTAAGACAATTCTTTTCGGCGGAGATGATATTACAAATGAAATAGGTCGAAGATTTAACCTTTCCTATAACGAAGCTGAATTATTAAAATGTCGCTATGGAATGGAAAAGTCGCCTGCATTCCCATTATATATTGAAGGCAAAATCACCTTTGACGATTTGCGTCAAGCAATTAAAGATGTGCTTAAGAGAAATCTAGAAAAAGTAAGAGATCTCTTAGAAAGTGATTTTGAAGGTAGTGAGAATTTGCCGCTAATCGTTATCGGTGGAACGAGCAATCTCAATAACTTCTACATGCTTTTAGCTAATGCGCTTAATCGGACAGTATTAAATTTCGATATGGAAAATATCGGAGCGCGCAATAAAAACATGATTTCCGTTCTCGGAATAATAAAATACGAATCAAAGCGAACACCAGTTGTTGAGGAAGAAACTATTACTTCTTCCATAACCCGCGTTGATAATAAAAAAGTTAGCAAAAAACAAAATTATAAATTCGATGAAGAATTATAGGGGGAGATAGATTTATGGACGAATATACATTACAACAAGTTGAAGAAACAAAAAAGGAAGAATCCTTCTCCGCATTAGAGCCGGTAGCGCGAATTGTTGTCATCGGCTGCGGTGGTGGCGGATCAAACGCTGTTAATCAAATGGTCGCTGAAAATTTATTAGGTGTTACTTTTTATGCCTGCAATACTGATGCTCAAGCGTTAGCTTCATCAAAAGCGGAACATAAGTTAATCTTAGGAAAAGACGTTACTCATGGTTTAGGTGCTGGCGGTAATCCAAAAGTTGGTAAAATCGCCGCTGAAGCTTCTGAAAAAGAAATTAGAGAAATTCTTGAAGGTGCTAATATGGTTTTCATCGCTGCTGGAATGGGCGGTGGAACTGGTACTGGTGCTGCTCCTGTCGTAGCTAAAATTGCAAAAGATGTCGGAGCATTAACCGTTGCTATCGTCACTAGACCATTCTCTTTTGAAGGCGAAAAACGTAGAAAAAATGCTATTGATGGAATCAATGATTTAAAACAATATGTCGATGCAATTATTATAGTAAGCAACGATAAATTGATGATGATGAATGGTACTCGTCCATTTAAAGAAGCCTTTGCTGAAGCTGATCGCGTCTTAGTACAAGCAGTTAAAACTATTACCGATTTAATTGTTTTACCAGGAGTTATCAACCTTGACTTTGCTGATGTTAAAGCAACACTTGAAGGCAAGGGTTTAGCACTTATCGGTTTTGGCTCTGGTAAGGGACCGAAAAAAGCTACAGATGCTGCGTCTAGCGCTTTACTTTCACCATTGCTTGAAGCTTCAATTAAAGGTTCGCATTCAATTATTGCTAATGTCACTTGCGGAACGAATGTTTCCCTTGATGAGGTTAAAGAAGCTATTGATTATATAACATCAGCTTCAGAAAATACTCCAAATATTATTTTTGGTGTTCAGATGAACGATGAACTTAATGACGAAATGTTAATCTCTATTGTCGCTACAGAATTTGATAGCGAATTTGATCCGTTAGCTGAGAATAATGAAACAGTTATCGCTCAACCGGTTGATCATCAAGATGCTGATGAAGAGGAAGATGATAATGTTCTCCCATTTTTCCTTAATCAGAAAAAAGAACAAAATAGCGATGAGGAATAGTTATGAAGGAAAAAAGAATCTTACAAATTGTTAGCGAAGCAAAACAAGCTATTGCTAATGCTGATAATCTTGATAAATTAAACGATATTAGAAATTTATATCTTTCAAAGAAAAGTGAATTAATGTCTTTTATGAGCCATATGAAAGAACTTTCTAAAGATGAAAAAGCTGCATTTGGACAATTAATCAATACTTCAAAGAATGATATTAATTCTGCTTTAGAAGCAAAAAAAGAAGATTTAGCTAAAAAGGCTCTTGAAGAAAAACTTGAAAAAGAAAAAATTGATATTACATTAACTCCAAGAAATTATTTACGCGGTTCAAAGCATCTTTTTACTACCATCGTTGATGAAATTAGTGATATTTTCACTTCTATGGGATATCAAATAGTAGAAGGTCCGGAAAAAGAAACTGATCACTTTAATTTTGAATTATTAAATGTACCAAAGGATCACCCGGCTCGCGATATGCAGGACACCTTCTTTATTGACGATAATAACCTTTTACGTAGTCAAACTTCACCAGTTCAGGCTAGAGTTATGTTAGCCAAACATGGAGTTGGTCCAATTAAAATTATTTCTCCTGGTAAAGTGTATCGCCGCGATGACGATGCAACCCATTCTCATCAATTTGGTCAAATTGAAGGCTTAGTTATCGATAAGAATATTTCACTTGGTGATTTATTAGGAACTTTAGAATTATTCGCTAAAAAAATGTTTGGTGAAAAGAGAAAAATTAGAATGAGATCATCATATTTCCCTTTTACCGAACCATCTGTTGAAGTTGATATTTCCTGTTTTGAATGCGGAGGAAAAGGCTGCTCACTTTGTAAAGGAACTGGCTGGATTGAAATTCTCGGTGCAGGAATGGTTCATCCACATGTCCTAGAAATGTGTGGATTTGATACTAAAGTTTATCAAGGATTTGCCTTTGGAATTGGTATTGAAAGAACAGCTATGTTAAAATTTGGCGTTGATGATATTCGCCGATTCTATACTAACGATTTGAGATTCCTCAAACAATTTGATAAGGAGTAATTATGAGAGCAAGTTTAAATTTATTAAAAAAATATGTTGATTTGAGCAATCTAACTCCTGAAGAAATTGCGGATAAATTAACCTTCGCTCAACTTGAAGTTGAAGAAATTAGACCTTTAGCAAAGGCCGATCACCTAATAATCGGTGAAATTTTAGAATGTGAAAAACATCCTGATTCTGATCACTTGCATGTTCTAAAAGTTGATCTCGGACCAAAATATGGAATTAAGCAAATTGTTTGTGGAGCACCTAATGCCAGAACTGGCTTAAAAGTAATTGTCGCAATGGTTGGGGCACATTTAGGATTTGATAATGTTGAAATTAAACAGTCAAAAATTAGAAATGTCGAATCAAATGGAATGTGCTGCGCTTTATACGAAATCGGCGTTGATAAAGCTGAGTTAACGCCAGCTCAACTTAGCGGAATTGAAGAACTTCCAAGCGATGCAGTGGTTGGAAATGAGAACGTTTTAGAATATTTAGGACTTGATGATGTCATTTTAGACATCAATGTTTTAGCTAATCGTCCGGACTGCTTATCAATTTTTGCCTTAGCTAAAGAGCTCGGCGCGCTTTTTCAAAGAAAAGTTGTTCTACCGGAGATGAAAGAAATTTTAACCGATAAGAGTGATTTAACTGTCAAAATTTCAACTGATGAGTGTCAGCAATTCGCTTTAACTGAAGTCAAAGGCCTTACAGTAAAAGAATCTCCTCTTTGGCTTAAGAGAGCTTTGCAAGGACAAGGAATCCGCTCAATTAATAATATTGTTGATATTGGTAATTTTATTATGGTTACTACCGGACAACCTCTTCATATGTATGATCTTGATTTATTCGGTTCGAAAAATTTTGAAGTAAGTAGCGATTACGAAGGACCATTCACTGCTCTTGATGGAAAAACTTACCAATTACAAAAAGGTGATATCGTTATTAAAAACGATAAAATGATTGGTTGCCTTGGCGGAGTTATGGGAAGCGAGAGTTGTGCAGTTAATTCCAATACAAAAAATATTGCGGTTGAAGCTGCTTACTTTAATGGGGTAAATGTCAGAAGAACTTCCAAGCGTTTAGGCTTAGCTTCTGATTCATCTGCGCACTTTATTAAAGGGATTAATCCTCATCAAACCGAGTATGTTCTAAATTTGACTGTGCAACTTTTAAAAGACTTAGCCGATGCTAAAATTGTTTGCGCAATGGTTAATGAAGATCATCTTTCACATGACAAAACAAAAATTGCTTGCACATATTCATATATTAACGGCCGTCTTGGAACCGATTTTACTAAAGAAGAGATTAAAAATACTTTAGAAAGATTAGAGATAGAAGTTATTGATGACGGCGATAAATTTACTGCTGTCGTTCCATCTTACCGCATTGATTTACACTGCGACGCTGATTTAAGTGAAGAGGTAATTCGTCTTCTCGGATTAGACAAAGTTAAAGCGACTTTGCCGAGCATGGAAACAACTTTAGGCGGACTTGATGAAAAGAAAGTCTTGTTAAAAAGAATTCGTGAACATCTAATCGCTGTTTCGCTTCACGAGGTTATGACCTATACATTGGTTTCACCTGAAGAAAACAAACAATTAGTTTTCTTAAACGAGGATGCTGAAATAAAAGTAATGAACCCGATGACTAGCGACCATTCCGTCATGAGAAGAGGGTTAATACCTTCGCTTATTAATGTCTTAAAATATAACATCGCTCACCAAAATGAAAATTTGGCAATCTTTGAGATTTCTGAAATTACGACCGATAAGCAATCATATAATGAATTAGCTATCGCTTTAAGAGGTGAAGATTATTCTCGAGGAAAAATGGCAACTCGCAAATATGATTTTTACGATGTTTCGGGACTCTTCCAATCAATGATGTCATTGCTTTCAATTGATGAGAATCGTTATAAAATTAATTTAATTAAGTCTCCATACCTCCATCCAGGTCGTTCGGCTGGTATCTATTTTGGAAATACATTAGTCGGAGTAATGGGTGAAATTCATCCTTCGCTAAGTGAAGATATCGGTGAAACCTACATTCTTGATATAAATTTAGATAAATTCTTAGAATTAAAGACATCGGTAAAAAAGATGGAAAAAATTTCACGTTATCCAGCAATCTCACGCGATTATGCTTTTGTTTTAAAGACAGATATCAGCGCAGGAGAAGTTGTCAAGTTGATTAAAAAAGAAGGTAAGACGTTAGTTAAGAACGTTGAAATTTTTGATGTATATCAAGGTGAACACATCGAAGAAGGCTTTAAGTCATTAGCTTTAAGTATTACTTATCAATCACTTGATAAGACTTTATCTGATAGTGATATTGATCCATTAGAAAACACAATTATTAGCGTTCTTAACAAAAAGTTAGGAGCTTATTTAAGATCATGATTAAAGTTGTGGCTTTTGATCTTGATGGAACACTAATTGATTTTTCCATTAAAGAATTTATTAAAGCATATCTCAAATCATTATATAAATATCTTTGCAATCATAGCGAACTCGCTATTGATGAAAAGACGTTTGGATACGGACTTTTGCAATCAATGGAAGATATTTTGAAAATCGATAATGGCAGTTCAGCCTATGATAAATTTTATCAAGCATTAGAAAATTATTTTCCTTTTGATAAAGATTTAATGAAGAGACTTGTCAGCGAATACTATCAAACCGATTTTAATTCTCTCAAAGATTTAGTCGTTGGTAATCCGAATTTAAAAAAAGTAATTGAATATTTAAAAGAAAAAAATATCAAAATGATTATTGCGACAAATCCTTTATTTCCGCATGAAGGGATTCTAGCGAGAATGCAATGGGGTGATATCAACTATAATGATTTTCTTTTTGTCACTTTTGGCGAAGACTTTCATTATATTAAACCAGATTTAAATTATTATCACGAAATTCTTGAGAGATTAAAAATTCAGCCAGAAGAAATGCTAATGATTGGCAATGATGTCGAAGAAGATATGTGCGCTAGTATGCTCGGATGTCAAACATATTTAGTAACCGATTGCCTACTTTCGCGTCATGGAAATGAGAAAAATGTTGTTAACAAGGGCACTAGCCAGGAATTATATGATTATATTAGGAGAATATTTAAATGAAAATCGTCAGTCCTAGTTTTAAAGAAATAACGGAAAACCGCCTTTACCAAAAAATTGAGATGTGCGGAAGAGTTTGTTATAAATCCGAGGATAAAATAACTGAGGATTCCGCTTATCAATTTGTTAAGAAAATCTGCCTTAACAACCATGGCTCAGTTTTAGAGCATTATAACTTTTGTTTCCGTTTAGAGGAACCATACTATCATATATTAAAAGAGATCGATGTTCCGTTTTTTCATCTTTCATACGAAAGCGAACCTCTTGTCTCATTTAATGTCCGCGCATTTTTAACGCAATACCAAAAAGATGTTTTTCCTAGCGAATTAAAAACCTTCGCTTATTTCTTAGAAAAAAATTACCCATTACTTTTTGATAAAAAACGCGGAGAAGAAGAGTTTAAAATTGAATTAATAACCGACTTTTCACTTTTATCAGCCAGCGAGAGAGAAATGCATCAATATGTGACTATTAGCTTGATTACCGATCGCGGAGTTACTCATGAATTAGTTCGCCATCGCTTAGCTAGTTACTCACAAGAATCGACTCGCTATTGCAATTATTCAAAAGATAAGTTCAATAATGAAATTTCTGTTATTAAGCCGATTACTTTACCAGATGAAGGATTACCAATTTGGACTAAGGCGATGGAAAACGCCGAAAAATCTTATTTTGAACTCTTAAATGTCACAACTCCGCAGGTGGCAAGAAGCGTTTTACCGAATTCGTTAAAAACTGAAATCGTTGTTACTGCATCAATTCAAGAATGGAAATTAATTTTTGAATTGCGCTGCTCAGAGCGCGCTCATCCGGATATCCGCTTTATTATGAATCAAGTGAGAGAATATTTTTTAAAGAAAGGATACATCAATGAAATTATCTAAGCAGGAATTGACTTCAAACAAGATTAGAGAATACCTTTTTGATTTCATATTACCAAAAGAAGTCATTGATAATAATCAGTTAATTTTAGAATCATCACCTCTAAAAGTAAAAGTTACTGTTCAATATGTTTCATATTTAACTATCATGAAAATTGAAATTAAAGGAACGTTAACCTTAGCTTCAACAAGAACGTTAAAGCCATTAACCTATCCGTTAAATGTTAATGATGACCTCACGATTGCATACGATAAAGAAGAAGACCTTAGCGACGATATATATATTCTCGAAGGCGATGAGCTCGATCTTGATGAATTGGTAACATCTTTAATTTTGTCGTCACTCCCTTTAAAAATTGTTGGTGAAGATGAAAAAGAGACCTTTAGTGGAGACGGGTGGGAAGTAATTACTGAAGATATGTATAAAAAGCATCAAGAAAATACTTCTCCATTCTCAGATTTAGCTTCAATGTTTAGCGATGACGAGAAAAAAAGTTAAAATGTGGTAAGTTCAGGTTTGCAGCCTGAACTTTTTTTCTGACTAAATTTATAGGCAAAAATCAATTTTTAGCAAATAATGTATAAAATCTATTGCATAAGTGGGAGATTAGGGTATAATAAGGGTATCTGGTGGGAGAAAGTGTAATGCAAATATTCTTTGGAACATACTTTTACCATCTCGACGAGAAGTCGCGATTAATACTTCCTCAGAAAATGAGGGATATAATTGGTAGTAGATGTTATGTTACCAAAGGTTTTGATAATTGCCTTTGCTTATATCCAGAAGAAACCTTCATTGAATTAAGTGAAAAAAATGCTCGACTTAACGAATTAGTGCCAGAAGAGAGAACCTACAAGAGAACTTTCTTTGCTTCCTCAATGGATTATGAATTCGATAAAGTCGGACGGATCACACTCAGCAAGGATCATCTTTCCAGAGCTCACATCACCAAAGATGTTGTTGTCGTCGGTAATTATGATCACGTTGAGATCTGGGACAAAGATATCTATTCACAAGTCTCAGCTAATGATGATGCGTCATTCGAAGCCAATGCACAGGCTATCGCACAAAAGGAAGATAAGAATGTATAGCCATGTTCCTGTCCTCCTTCAGGAAACCATAGCTAATCTTGAGATTAACCCAAGCGGCACATATGTTGATGCTACATTAGGTCGCGGAGGGCACTCCTCTAAGATCTTGTCGCTACTCAAGGATGGATTCCTTTACTGCTTTGACCAAGATGAACAGGCAATTGAAGAAAGTAGAGCGCGTCTAGCAAAGATATCTTCGCGTTACGAAATTATTCATGCCAACTTCGAAAATCTCGCTTCAGAATTAAAAAAGAGAAATGTGGATAAAATATCCGGTGCAATCTTCGATCTCGGTGTGTCCTCAGCTCAGTTTGACGAAGGTGACCGCGGGTTCTCGTATCGTTACGATGCAAAGCTTGATATGAGAATGGATCGCGATAAAAATTTAACTGCTTATCAAGTAGTCAATGATTATTCTCTTGAAGAGTTAACACGCATCTTCAAAGAGTATGGCGAGGAGAAATACTCCTATCAAATCGCTTCTAACATCGTTAGGGAACGATTAAAGAAAAAAATTGAGACAACATTTGAACTTGTCGATATAATTAAAGCTTCATTACCGTTTAAAGCTTTGGAAAAGAAAGGCCATCCGGCTAAACAAGTATTCCAGGCGATTAGAATTGAGGTCAATGATGAACTCGCAGTTCTAGAAAGAGGTTTAGAAGCCGCGATTAATATGCTGGATCACCATGGTCGTCTCTGCGTTATTTCCTTTAATTCCCTCGAAGACCGAATCGTGAAAAATATTTTCCGAAAATACACTTACCAAGGGGAAGGATCTCGCACCTTACCTAGCGAACCTCGTAAAACGGAATTCACATTAGTTACCAGAAAGGTGATTAACCCTTCTAAAGAAGAGATTGAAGCCAATCCGCGTAGTAAAAGCGCACATCTCCGCGTGCTAGAAAGGAAGTAGAATTTATGAAAAACAAAACCAGCAAAGTAAATAAAACGAAGTTTGATTATATCTGCTTCCGTTTAGGTATTGTCGGACTAGCGCTATTCTTGCTTACTATCGTAATTGGTGGAGCCTCATTATTTAACATCATTAACACCAATCAGGAATTAGCTGTTGCGATGACCCAAAGCGAGCGGGTTCAAAATCAAGTGCAAAGTCAAGAAGCAGATGATATCGTCATTATCGATTAGTCGTGAAAACGAAAAGGGGAATGATCGAGATGAAGAGAGCATTAAGAATTTTACTCGCGTGCGATATCTCTATGCTTGCATTGCTGATCGGGTTTATTGCCATTAAGGCGATATCGAATTACATGCAACTCGCACCAAATATTCTTCCATATGTGATATATGGCTCAATAATCATCGTGATCGGATGTTTATTTACTGTTATCTACCTTTGGAAGAATCAAAAAAAGTATGAATAAGTTTGCCCCTAAAAGCAAACTTTTTCTTTTGTCGAAAAAGAAAAAAATATCTAGATATATATCAAAAAAATAAATTATTAAAGTATTTATGATAATCTTTTTATCTCAGAAAAAACATAGTATTATTAATTTATGAAGAAAGAAAAAAATAAGACCTCTTTGAGGGTTACAAGAATATTATTTGGTATTTTAGAAATCGTTATTGCTATTATCGCTTTCATCAATGTTGGATTTATTTCTAAGTTTCTAACATTTGTTTTAGCATATCTTTTTGGAGCAATTTATTTTTTAGTAAGTATTTTTCTCTTTCTTGATGGACTTAATAGAATTTTTATTCGCAAGAAGATTAAAATTATTTCGTTAACCGGAGTAATTTTACTTTTCTTAGGATTAACTATAGGACTTAGTCAGAGCGATGGACTCAATATGAGTAATTTTTTCTCTTTCTACAATGATTTAGTTAGTTCTATAAAGTCTAGTAATTTTGCTTTTACTTCTTTTGGTGATATTGTCTCATCTCTTAATGGTGGATTTGTCGGATACTTTTTTTCGGCGGCTTTAACTACTGCCTTTTCTAGTATTGGTTCTTTGATTGTTTCGGCTTTATTAATTTTCTTAGGAGCAGTCTTTGTTTTGCTTCTGCCGATAAGTCAGTTAATCTCGCATTTAGTCAGCGTAAAAAATGAAGTTAAGACTATTCGTGAAAAAGAAAAGGAATTAAAAAAGACCGAAACGGATTATTCTTCTCCGAGTATTGAATCTCCATTAAAAAGAGAAATTCATGTTGAAAAGATTGAAGAAGAGATGGAAGCCTATGTACCAACAAAGAAAATTGCCCAACCAAGTGAAAAACTCGTTGAGAATATCAAAGAACCGATTGTCAATGATGTTAATTTAGTTAAAGAAGAAATCAAACCAAATTCGTTTTCTTTCTCTGATCCTTCACATGAAGAAGCGATGAAAAAAATGGAAGAAAAGAAAACTAATAAGAGAGAGCCGAGAATTGTCGATACCTATAAAAACGATAAGTTTGATTCTTTCTTTAATAAAAAATCAGAAAAAGAAACAATCGAAACAATTACTCCAGAAGAAGAATACGATGGACCATACGTCTATCCGAGCCTTGATTTGCTAAAAGATAGAGTCGTAAATAATAATTTACAAGAAAAAATTGCAATTGCTGATGAGAGAGCTAAGAAAATAAACGAATGCTTCCGCGACTTTGATATCGGAGCATCAGTTATTTCTTATACGATTGGCCCTTCAGTCACTCGATTTGATGTGAAACTCAACCACAATGTTAAAACTAGTGTCCTCAATAATCTTGAAACTGATTTAGGAGTTCGCTTAGAAGGTAATAAAACAGTAAGAATTGAAACAATTATTGAAGGTAAGGATACATGCGGAATTGAAGTTGGAAACAAAACTTCCGATTTAGTATCATTTAAAGATTGTATGCAGTCAATTGCTGATAATACCAAAGATAAATTATTGTTCCCATTGGGCAAAGATATTTCAGGTAAAGTTATTTCTTGCAAACTTGATGATATGCCTCACTTATTAATCGCTGGAACTACAGGTTCTGGTAAATCAGTATTTATTCATAACATTATTACCTCATTAATAATGAGAAATAAACCAGATGAATTAAAACTTATGCTTATCGACCCTAAGCGAGTTGAATTCTTGCGTTATCAAAATTTACCGCATTTGCTCTGCCCGGTTATCACATCGACTGATCAAGGAAAAATTGCCTTGAAAAAATTAGTTGAAGAAATGGAAAGCCGTTACGATTTATTTGCTGAAAAGGGCGAAGGTGCTGCTAACTATAAAGAATATCTTGAAGTTTGCGAAGAAAAAAATTATCCAAAGATACCATATATTGTTATGATTTGTGATGAGTTTGCTGACTTTATGTCTGATGGCGATAAAGAGACAAGCAAATTTATTCAACGCTTGGCTCAAAAAGCTCGTGCGTGTGGAATTTATATGGTCATTGCTACCCAAAGACCATCAGCCAAAATCATTACTGGTGAAATCAAAGCAAATATTCCTTCGAGAATCGCTTTATCGGTTTCATCGTCATTGGAGTCACGAATTATTATTGATGAAGATGGCGCGGAAAACTTAATGGGAAAAGGAGACTTACTCGCCCGTTTGCCTTCACCGAAATCACTGCTTAGAGTCCAGTCAGCTTATATCGATGGAAAAGAAATCTATGCTGTCTGTGAACATATTAAAAAATATGCGGTAGTTCATTACGATCCAAAGTTTGATTTATCATCAAAGGCTCCAACTGCTTATGATTTGATTAATGAAAGCGTTAAAGATTTCCATGATGATGAACTATATCCAGCAGTCAAAAATTATGTTTTAGAAACTGGTAAATGTACTCCAACAAAGATTCAAAATGCTTTTAAAATTGGCTTTGCTAGAGCTGATGGGTTATTAGATGCTTTAGAAGAAGACGGAATTATAATTAAAGGAAACGGCAGGCGCGCTCTGTCAGATGAATACTTAAATGAAGATAACCAAAGCGAGGATTAATTATGACAAATTTTGATGAGATTCTTAATGCGACCTTAAACAAAGATAATTCTATCTCTGTCCATGTTCACAAGGTCTATACAAACCAGTACGCAAAACACTTCTATCTTTATTGCGATGATATTCGAATTTGTGAATTAACTATTCAGGATGCTCGCGAAACTGGACACCACTTTCATTATGTTTTGACAAATGTTCCATCATTAACTATCGGTGCCGAATATAAGGTTTATGATGATCGCTATCTTTGCTGCTATCTCAATATGTCAGTGCTTTTGAGAAATGATCGAATTTGTTCTTTATATAAAAGCGATGATGTAATGGGAGCTCATTTTCATAAATACTACACGACTTTCCGCCTCTTTTCACCATTAGCTTCTTCAGCGTATTGCGTATATATCAAAGAGGGAAAAGAAAACATTGTTACCCTAGAAAAAAATACCGATACTGGTGTATTTCAGGGACGTGCGAGCGGTGACTTAGGAAAATGTCAATATTATTTTTTAGTTAGAATTAATGGTCAACTTACAATTGCTAATGATCCATATTGTAAAGCAGTCACTAGCCAGTCGAGTGTCGGTGTTATCGTCGACCCGCGTGAAGTGGTTATTGATTTAAATGAATCTTATTTGCCTAAATTATCATCACCTTCCGACTGCATTATCTATGAATGCTCGGTCCGCGATATGACTAGCCAAAACGGAACATCAATAATCCATAAAGGAAAATTTCTAGGATTGGCTCAACCATCTTGTAAAACTCGTAATAATAATCCAATTGGCCTTGATTATTTACGCTATCTCGGCGTAACTCATGTGCAATTAATGCCGTCTTTTGATTTCTGCACCGGATGCGATGTCAATGAATTTGAAAATTATAATTGGGGATATGATCCTCTTTATTATAATGTGCCTGAAGGCAGCTATTCTTCCGATTCAAAAGATCCATATGCGAGAATTATCGAAATGAAGAAGATGGTAGCAGCTTTGCATAAAGCTGGAATCAGAGTAATTATGGATGTTGTCTATAATCATGTCTTCAATATGGAATCTTCTTGCTTTGAAAAAGTATGCCCATCTTATTATTTCCGTTTCCGCGATGACGGGAATCTTTCAAATGGTTCTTATTGCGGTAACGAGTTTAATACTTCCCATCCGATGGCAAGAAAATTTATTGTTGATTCTTGCTTATATTGGGTTCAAGAATTTGGCATTGATGGCTTCCGTTTTGATTTAATGGGCTTAATCGATATTGATACGATTCTTGAAGTAAAGAGAAGATGTCAAGAAGTTAAAAGCGACTTTATTATGTATGGCGAAGGCTGGGATATGCCGACAACCTTACCTTCATCTCAGAGAAGTAATCTTAATAACGCCTTAAGAATGTCCGGTATCGGCTTCTTTAACGATCGCTATAGAGATACCGTTAAGGGTAAATCTGGCGACTACGATCTCTGGGTCAAAGGTTATTTGCTTGGCGATACAAACTATATCGATGGATTTAAACACTGCTTTTTAGGATCAGCGTTACCTCTTGGTTTCCCACCTCTTTTTAAAGAAGTCACTCAATCAATCAACTTCATCGAGTGCCATGATAACGCGACTGTATTCGATAAAATGTTAGTATCTAATGCTTACGAAAGTGAATCATTGCTTTTAAAGAGAATTAAATTACTTAACGGAGCCTTGGTTTTATCTTGCGGCCTTCCATTTATTCATGAAGGACAGGAAATCGGCAAATCGAAAAAGGGTATTTACAATTCTTATAATGCGATGGATGATATCAATGGGTTTGATTATGATTTAATGGATCAAAGATTTGATTTGGTTACATATCTTAGAGATATTATTTCTTTACGAAAATCTTATCCATTTTTCCATTTAGCTAGTAAGGAAAAGATTAAGGAAACTATTTCTTTTAAAGATTTACCATCTGGAGCGCTAGAGATTTCTTATCACGGAAAAGAAATTGGAGCTTTGGAAGAGGTTAGGGTTTATATCAATCCTTCTAATGCAGTAATTGATTATCCTCTAGGCGATGAGTTCCGATTACTTTTCGACGGAAATGGTCTAGTTCAAGGTAATAACAAAATTAAGAAGTTAACCATTGAACCAATCTCTTTAACTATTGTTACTAGGTAGAGACTTATCTGCGATTAGTCGCGGACGCGGTTTTTTCTTAGCATGGTAAAATATAAGTGAGGTGTTTTGCTATGATTAATCATGTCTCACTAAACGGAGTTTTGCTTGATAGAGAGAGTAAATCTCCAATTCGTTATATTGAAGTCACGCGTCAATATAAAGATGATCTAGGATCTTATCCAAAAGATATATTTCCTTTGATGATGTGGTCGCGCGATGATCGTAATTCGTTGTTTTCGTATAAAAAAGGTACCTTGATTTCAATCGATGGTAGATTAGAAATTTACGAAGGAAAAATTATTATCATCGTCGAAGCTCTGATGTATATTGCCGGGGCCGATTACCAGTTCAATAAGCGTGGCTTATAGGAGGCTTTATGAATAAATATCTCGGTTATGTTTTTCGGGCAGTGCCGTATTTGATTAGGAAATACCCACTTATTTACCGCGCTTCAAAACAAAATTATTCTTTGCAGAAACGCTATAATCAAATGCGTGAAATCATAATTCATACCATTAATGCTCTAAATGTCGAAATTATTTTAACCGGGAAAAAAACATTGCCAGTTCAGCCTAGTTATTTATTAACGCCTAATCATCAATCTTTTATGGATGCATTGATGATGATTGCTATTTCTCCGCAAATAACCACTTTCGTCGCTAAAAGAGAAGCCGAAAAATATATTTATGTTGGAAAAGTCATTAAGGCAATAGATGGACTTTATCTGGAAAGAGAAAATCTTAGACAAGAAATCAAAGTGATGCAACAGGTTAGAACATCGCTTTTGCAAGATAATAAAAAATGGGTTATTTTTCCTGAAGGAACAAGAAGCAAAGATAAAGATCATACTCTTGGTGAATTTAAGGCTGGCTCATTAAAGATGGCAATGCAAGCCAAGGTTGATATTTTTCCAGTTGCGATGTGGGGGTCATTTCGAATACTTGATTCAAAAAGTTCTAACTTGAAGAAACAGCCAGTATTTATTCATATCTTTGATCCGTTAACATACGATGAGTATAAAAATATGAACACTCAAGAGCTTGCTGATAAGATAAAATTAATGATTTCTGAGAAACTTGAGGAATTAAAAAAACTTGATTCTGAATACATTCAAAAAAAATAAAAAATAAATTCTTTAATATATGAAATATATTAAAAAAGGGGTAATATTAAAAGTGGTGATACTATGAATTTATTTGCAAAATTACCGGATAATTTCTTTTCAATTTTAGCATCGCGTAACAAGGGCGTTTATGGCGATGCTTTAATCGTGCTTTACGATGCATTAAATCTTTATCGTGCGCGCATAAGAAAAAATGATTATGTTGAATTATTAAAAAGTCGTTCCGGCGATGATTTAAATTCTTATGTCGATGAAGAAGATGGTGTTGAAAGCGAGTCCTCAATTGGTGCAAAAGCTAATCAGATTGTTAAACGCTTGATAGAAACAGGTTGGATTTATATCGATTACGATACGAAAACCGGAACTGAATATATCTTGCTACCTTCATATTCGGTTAATATGTTAAAACTGATTTATGAATTTGCCGACACTACTGCAAATCATTATGTTAGCTATGTTCATACAACATATGCCGATTTAAAATACGAAGACGATAATCAAGATGAATCGATGTATAAAACCCTAGAAAATGCTTACAATAATACAGAATCTTTAGCAATTGAGGTAGCTAAACTCGATCATTCAATTAAAGTTTATAAACGGCAGCTCAGCGATATGTTTGAGCCTAACGAAGTTCTTAAACAGCATTTTGATATCTGCCGTGAAGATGTTGTCGACCCAATATACCATCCATTAAAAACACATGATTCAATCACGCTTTACCACGGACCGATTTCTTCAATTTTAAAACGCTGGTTAGAAGTTGACACAGTCCGCGAAAAATTAATTGATCAATGCCTTAAAGAAAATAAGTCGGTCAAGTCGCGATTAGAGGCTACTGATGACGTAGTAAAAAAGATTACTAGGATTCAAGATATTTATCTTCGACTTTCTACTGAAATTAATAATATTGATGTCTCGCAGTCAGAATATGTTAAGGCTTCAGCTGATAAAGTCATCTTCCTTAATAATCACGATAAATCAGTTAAGGGTAAACTTGAAAAGATATTTACCGTGTTAGCTAGAAATCTTTCCAAAAATGAGCAGGATAAAAATTCTTCTTATCCAAATATTATTCGGGCATTTGGTTCATCGATAAAACTCTACACACAAGGTTATTACGATGAAGGGTCGCTTAGAAAACCATATGAAAGAAATCAAAAGTTTTTCTCTGATCCTCTGCCTTTACCTGATGATGATCATATCTTCGATGATTCGCAAATGACGATGGCAATGGCTGAGACAGCGCGTTATTCCGATGAGAGAGTCATGGAATTTATGGCAGAAAATTTCCAAGATAAAAAACAAATACACGTTCACGATTTTAAAGTTGATAATGTTGATGATTTCCTCTATTTGATGCTTGGAGCAATCAAAGCGACAGCGCCGATTAGTTTCTACGATATGGATCGTCAAGATGAATTAAACGTCAACATCGATGTCAATGATAAAGTTAACGCACCAGATTATATCTATACTAAGAAGGAGAATTGACGATGCTAGAAGAATACGAACAATTGCGAAATGTTGAAAAAGAAGAATTCGCCCATGTGGTCAATACTTTGATGTTGAAAAGTTTCATTCTTAGAGATTACTATGACCGCAATGCTAAAATGATGCGGGCGAGCAAAGAATATTCCTTTATTGAACGCCACCTCGATTTAGTTTCAAATTATCTTTCTTTATCAGGTTGGATTGTAAATAAAGACTCATCGCGCGGGGTAATTTCGATTAAAAATGAATATGAAGAAAATCATTTGAAATTAGATTTAAAAACTTCTTTAGTTATTTTTGCTTTGAGGTATGTTTACGAAACTCAAAATAATGATGATGCGCTTAATCAAGTTGTCCGCTTTACTAGCCATGAGTTGATGCAGTGTTTGATAAATATGCATTTAATTCGTCAAGATAAGAGAGTATCTTATTCATCACTTGAATCGTCATATCGCTTTTTAGAGCAACATAATATTATTACGAGAATAAGCGGGGATTTTTATGAGAAAAATTTAACTTTCTATATTAATCCTTCAATTGCATTTGTGGTTGATTATGAAGTTATTCAAAGCCTTTACAAACAAGTTGAATCGCTTCCGGATGAAGAAATTATGGAGGATGCAGAATGAAAAAATTAACTAAATTGCGTCTGATCAACTGGCACTATTTTCAAAATATTGAAGTTGAATTCGGCATGTTAAACTTTTTAACCGGTGTTAATGCAGCTGGTAAGTCGACTGTTATCGATGCTATGCAAGTTGTTTTGCTCGGCGATACGTATGGTCGGTCTTTTAACAAAGCAGCTAATGAAAAATCTGGTCGTACTTTAAAAGGATATTTGCGCTGTGAAGTTGGTGATAATGAAGATGGATCGACAAAATTCTTAAGAACGGGCCGTTTTACTTCCTATATCGCTCTTGAATTTTTTGATGATGTCTTGAATCAACCATTCACTGTCGGTGTCGTTTTTGATGTTTTCGATGATGGATCTGAACAGCATCGTTTTTTCTACCTTGAAGATAAATTCCCAGAAAACCATTTCTTAATTGATCGCGTTCCGATGTCGCAAAAGACTTTACAAGAGTACTTTGCTGCAAATTATGATAGCGATAAATTTATTTTCTGCGATTCAAACGCGCAATACCAAGAAGTTATTAAAGAAAAATTTGGTAATCTTAAGGAAAAGTATTTCTCGCTCTTTAAAAAGGCGGTCTCATTTATTCCTATCACCAATATTGAATCTTTTATCACCGAATATGTTTGCGATGTTCCTAATGACATTAACATCGAATCAATGAAATCAAATATTACCTCATATGAACGCTTAAAAATTGAAGCTGATGAGATGATGGTTAAAATTAGATCTCTTGAGGAGATTCATAATATTTATCAGCAAATAGTTGATAAGCGTAAGGAAATGTCTTTAGCATCATATATTTCAAAGAGAATTTTCTTACAGATTTCTTCTGATTATATCGCTTCTTATCATAATGATATTAGTCGCGCTGAGGAAAGAATCGCGGAAATTGATTCTTCAATTAGAGAAATCGAAAGCGATATTGAATCTCTTGAAGAACAAAAACAAACCTTAATCGCCTATAAATTTTCTAACGATAACTATAAATTAACTCAAGATTTACGAAAATCTTATCAGGATGCTGAAAGAAAAGTTCATGAGATTGAAGAAAATCTCCAGGCATTATATACGCGTATTAACACATATGTTAATAATTTCCTCAATTATGAAAATAAGATTAATTCACTATGCTTGAGCTCTGCTGAGCATACTGACGATAACAAAGTATTAGATTCATTAAAACATCTCGAACTGGAATGCGCTAATCTTGATAAAGCGTTAATGACAACAAAAGAAGCTTTAAATTCAGGTTCTTTGACACCAGAATTATTCAAAAACTTCTCATCGTCAATAAGCGATTTTAAAAATGTCGTTATTGAAGAATATAGCGTTTTAAAATCTTCTATTGGCATGGTTATCAATAGAATTAGTCAGCAAAAGCAAACACTTGTTACTTCAAGCAGCGGCAAATATTATGATGACGCCTTTCTCAATGTTAGAAATCAATTAAAATTGGCTCTTGAAGATCACTTCCATGAAAAAGTTGATGTCTTAATTTATGCTGATTTAGTCGATATTCGCAATAAACGCTGGATTAATGCAATCGAAGGTTTTATTTCCGCTCAAAAGCTTAATTTATTCGTTAAGGATAAATATTATGAAGTCGCTAATAAATTATTGCCAGGCATTATGAAGAGAAACGGCTATCACCGGACAGGATTAGTCGATGAAAGAGCATTAGCTCAACATAATTTTGAAGCTGAAGAAAATTCTTTGGCTGAAGAAATCATCACTGATCATAAAGGTGCGCGCGACTATACTAATTTCTTGATTGGTAGACTAACGAAGTGCGAAACCTTCCAAGAAGCTAGAGAATCCGGACATGGTATTTGTCCTTCCTGCATTGGTTATCGTTCATTTGCTTCATTTGTTATTCCAGATCGCCTTTATCGCTATCCATTGATAGGAAGATCTGTTTCGCGTGAAGTCCGCGATCAAAGAATGAAGGAACTCGACTTAGAAGCTAAATCAATCGGTGCTTTAAAAGAATTAGTAGATACTTTATCTGAGGCTAAAGAACTCGATATTATGTCGCAATCAGAGCAGATGATTTGCCTTAATCAACTCGATAGCAGCGATTTACTTACTTCATTGAAGAATAATCTTAAGCAGTACGAAGAAGAATTAAAAGCTGGTACAAGCCAAGACCTTCAAACTACTGATACAAAAATTAAGAGAATTGATACGGATATTGAACAACTCAACAACCAGAAAAATGAATTAATCCTCGAAAAAGGTGCTTTACAGAACAATATTAAAGTCACAAAAGAAGAAAAAATTCCACAAGAAGTGAAGAAGTCTTCAGCTTATATGGAAGAAATTGAAAATTCATTTGATAAGGAATGGGTCGAGCAAACAGCCAAACCAACCTTTGATAGCGAACTCGCTAGCAATCTATCGTTAGCTGATATCCGTTTGAAATATGATGATATCTACTCAAAAGTTCAAAACAGAATTAGAAACCTTAATGAACAATTGAAAGATCGCCGTTCTTCTTACGTTATTACCTATAAGTTATCTTATGATATTACTAAAGAAGATAATGATGATTTTGAAAGAGAATTAACAACTTTGCGCGATGTTAAACTTCCGCAATATTTAGTCAAAATCGAAGATGCTCATCAAAAGGCTACTAAAGAATTTAAGGATGATTTCATCTTTAAGTTAAAAACCGCTATTGAACAGGCACGTTTACAAATTGGTGAACTTAATGAAGCTTTAAAAGATGCCCATTTCGGCCAAGACTCTTATGAATTCACAATTCAACCAAATCCACAATATATTGATTATTACAATATGATTACCGATGAGATGTTGCTTGATGTTGATAGTGATGACGAGGCTTTCTTACTCAAACATAAAGATGTTATGGATAACTTATTCCGTTTAATCTCGGATGGAGAAGGTAAAGATAAAGCTGAACAAGTCGCTCAAAATATTGAAAAATTCACAGATTATCGCTCATATTTAATCTTCGACTTGAAAGTTAAGAAACCAGACGGAGCCGTCTATTCCTTAGCGAGAAATATTAAAAAGGCTTCCGGAGGTGAAACACAAACACCATTCTATATTTCTATCTTAGCTTCCTTCTCGCAGCTTTACCGCGTAAAAGCCAACAAGAATATTTCTAACTGCATCAGATTAGTCATATTCGATGAAGCCTTCTCAAAGATGGACCGTAACAGAATCGTTGAATCGATTAAGATTTTAAAAGATTTCGACTTGCAGGTTATTATTTCAGCACCACCAGAGAAAGTTCTCGATATCTCGACTGTTGTTGATAGAACCTTAGTTGTTACAAGAAAACCTCAAGAAAATGTTTCGCATATGGATCCATTCGTGTATCATGGTGAATAGGAGATACTCTTATGGATGGATTAGACCTTTTATTAAATAGTCTGATATTTCTTGTCGTATTGATTGTTTTAATGGTTCTCATCGTCGTGATAGCCAAAAAAACACGTTTTCTCACGTTCTTTTTCTTCCTTTTCTTCCTTTCAAACGGTCTTTATTATTTATCGTCGACCGGCGTGTTGACTGATAATTTGAAAGGATTAAATCATATTGGGGCATTTTTAGATCAAGCATTAAATGCTATTTCTCTTCCATTAGCAACATTTCATGCTTACTTAAGTAATGCTCTTGCCGTATTTATTGGAAATTTCTTAAATAATACTGAGCCGTTGACAAACTTTCTCACCTGGGATAATTATTTTATGCTAATTATCTACGGCGGATTGTTCCTCATCTGCTTAATCTTCGTTAGAAAGAAGAAAAAAAGAAAAAAGAATCTCGATAATTCGCGATATAATGATTAATTAAAATACTTGATCTCTGTTTAAATGTTAAAACGCATCTTCTATAATTGAGTTATGAAAAACTATGAAGTTCGCGTTCAGCAATTAAATAGGATCAAGTTTTTTTCTTTTCTAAAACTATCGATTTTTATCGTAATTTTCGTCATCTTGCTTTTTGGTGGATATTTTTTACTCAAATACCTAGAAAAAAGAGAAATTATTCACGGGTTAATATATTTTGTTAGTTTATATTTTGCTTTGATTACCATCTTAATTGTTTTATCAGCATTCCTCTATGCATTAAGGCTTAATAAAATTTATCTTGATGAATATAAAAAAATTTTCTTAAATGAATGCAAACTTGAAGAGATATATCTTTTAGATAATAACATTATCATTAATCAAGAACGCGATAATTATTTAAAAAAAATATTTTTTCTCAAAAAATTTTACTATCTAGAGGCTTATTCCGATGCGACTAGTGAAAGATCTTTTGATATTTATCTCGTGCGTTATAATGACCATGTCAAAACTGGATACGGAATGATATTTATTTCTGAATTTAATGTCGCGACAAACTTTTTCTTTCAAATTTGCGATGAGGAAGTATATGCGAAAAAATATTATGAAAATGAAGCTCTTAATGCTTATGGTTTCGCGTCTTATTCATTATCAGATAATTTTTATATCTATGCTTCAGGTAATAAAATTTATGATTTTATGGATAATGGAGGTATTAAATCATTTATTGAAATCGATAATTATTTTAACCATAAAATCAATCTCGTGTTTGATGATGAGCACCTTTTGCTCTTTGTTAAAGATTTAAAAATGACTTTTGTCGATGGAATTTTCCACCGTGTATCATCAGAAATTTTTGAAAAGAAAATTCTAAGTATGCGAAGTTTCCATGAAAAAATGTTTGCCCTGATTAGAAATGTAGAAAATGTCTTTATCAGTAAAGATGGAAGCAGTGATAATCAAGTTGAATAATAAAGAGGTTTATTTTATACTAAGTTAGTTAAATAATGTTGTAGAATTGGAGGTTTCCCGATGGGTTACGATTATCAAAATATTGAAAAAAAATGGCAAAAATACTGGGCTGATCACCAAACCTATTTTTGCGATGTCTATGATTTTTCTAAACCGAAATATTATGTGCTAGATATGTTTCCATATCCATCAGGACAAGGATTACATGTCGGACATCCAGAAGGATATACTGCGACCGATATCGTCGCGAGAATGAAAAGAATGAAAGGCTTCAATGTTTTGCATCCAATGGGTTTTGATGCTTTTGGTTTACCAGCAGAACAATTCGCTTTAAAAACCGGTCATCATCCAAAAGAATTTACTTATAAAAACATCGACCATTTCCGCGAGCAAATGCAGATGTTAGGTTTTTCTTATGACTGGAGTAAGGAAATAAGAACAACTGATGAGGATTATTATAAATGGACGCAGTGGATCTTTTTAAAAATGTATGAAAAAGGATTAGCTGAAGTTCGTTATGTCCCTGTTAATTACTGTCCAGATTTAGGAACTGTCTTGGCTAATGAAGAAGTTATTGATGGCAAGAGTGAACGCGGTGGATTCCCGGTTATCAGAAAGCCAATGCGTCAATGGGTTTTAAAAATTACAGCTTATGCTGATAAGTTATTGGAAGGCTTAGATGAATTAGATTGGCCGCAATCGACATTAGAAATGCAACGAAACTGGATTGGCCGCAGCGAAGGTACAGAAGTTGATTTCAAAGTTAAAGGTACAAATTATATTTTTACTGTCTTTACAACGAGAGCGGATACTTTATTCGGGTGCTCGTATTGTGTCTTAGCGCCGGAACATCCATTAGTTGAAAAAATCACTACACCAGAGCAAAAAGCTGCTGTTGATGAATATATCAAAAGATGTCAAACCAAATCCGATATGGAACGTACGGATTTAAATAAAGATAAAACTGGCGTCTTTACTGGTGCATATTGCATAAATCCAATTAATGGGGAAGAAGTTCCGGTTTATATCGGTGATTACGTTTTAGCTAGTTATGGTACTGGTGCCGTTATGGCAGTACCAAGCCATGATCAACGCGACTACGAATTCGCTAAAAAATATAATTTGCCTATTCGCAAGGTCATTGAAGGTGATATTTCTGAAAAAGCATATGAGGGAGATGGAAAACATATTAATTCTTCGTTTGCTGACGGAATGAATATCGCTGAAGCAAAGAAAGCGATAACCGATAAACTTATTGAATTAAAACAAGGCAGAAGAAAAGTTAATTATAAATTACGCGACTGGCTTTTTTCGCGTCAGAGATATTGGGGCGAACCAATTCCTCTAATTCATATGGAAGACGGAACCATTCGTGCCGTTCCAGAAGATGAATTACCATTAACTTTACCAGAAGTTGATAATTTTGCCCCATCAAGAGAAGGCGAATCTCCGTTAGCACATGCTAAGAATTGGCTTGAAGTTACTATTGACGGAATGAAGGGTCGGAGAGAAACTAATACAATGCCGCAATGGGCTGGTTCGTGCTGGTATTATATTCGATATATCGATCCACACAACCTTAAAGCTCTAGCTGATCCAAAATTAATTGAACATTGGTTACCAGTTGATTTATATATCGGCGGAGCTGAGCATGCGGTTCTTCACCTTTTATATGCTCGCTTCTGGCATAAATTCCTTTATGATATCGGTGTAGTAAAATGCAAAGAACCATTTAAAAAACTTTTCCATCAAGGAATGATTCTTGGTGAAAATGGTGAGAAAATGTCAAAATCTCGCGGTAACGTCGTCAATCCTGATGATATTGTAAAGGGTTATGGAGCTGATGCTTTACGCTTCTATGAAATGTTTATGGGTCCATTAGAAGCCTCACTTCCATGGTCAAATAGCGGATTAGACGGAGCTAAACGCTTCTTAGACCGCGTATACCGCCTCTATAGTGAAAAAGAATTTACCGATAAATGGAGTAATGAAAATAATGGAGAGCTTGATTATTCCTTTAACTTTTTAGTTAAAAAGGTTGATCATGATTTTGAAAATTTGCAGTTCAATACGGCCTTAGCTCAAATGATGGTTTTCATTAACGACTGCTATAAAGCTAAAGAAATATATGTTCCATATTTAAAGGATTTTGCTAAAATGCTTTCTTGTGTCTGCCCACATTTAGGTGAAGAACTCTACCAGATGACAGGCGAAACAGAGATAGTTGACTATCAGAAATGGCCGACTTACGATGAAAATAAACTAGTTAAGCAAACAATAACCATTGGTGTCCAAGTAAATGGTAAACTTCGGGCAACAATTGAAATCAAAGTCGATCAACAAGAAGATGAAGTGAAGGAAATTGCCTTAAATAACGAAATAATTAAAGGTAAATTAGCCGGTTTAGAAATTAAAAAAGTTATTGTCGTAAAGAATAAGATTGTTAATATTGTCGCTAAATAGTATGAAGAAGCTTATTTACTTATTATCACTGGTTTTGTTGGTTTCCTGTAATGGTTATCGCGTAACCGACAAAAATTACGCGGATATTTATCAAAGCGATTTACAATTTTTACTTAATCAAAATGATTATTCATCGCTTGACGAGGCGCCGTTTAATTACTCGGTCACCTCATTTGAAAGCAGGCAAAGCGGATATTATGATGTTTCATTATTGATAACTTACAAAAATTTAGAAATTAAAGATTTAAAGTTAATCGTCGTCAATGCTTCGTATTCGCTTTCTGATAATGTTCAAGCTGCAAATTTAGGATATTTTTCCGATTCGTTTACCTTAAGCGAAGAAAATGACGCTAATAATTTTGCGCTTAGGGGTTTTCGCATTACTTACCTAATTGCTGATAGGAGCGATTCCCTTAAATTTCTTATCAGCGGAGATAATCTTCCGCGCGAAGCATACTATGTCGATAATAGTGATTTTACTTATCTATAAAATCACGCAAATAGTTGCAACATTATAAATAATTTTTTAAAATAAAAGCAGGTGATACATATGGCAGAATACGTCTACATTCAAAATTATGCAAAACGGGGAACTTTGGCAATAGCCAATAACGTTTTTGATGAAATTGTTTCCATTGCAATTGAAAAAATCAAAGGGGTTAAATTAAAAAAATCCCCAGAAAAGTTTTTATTTTTATTGCATCGTCCAATTCAATGTAAAATCGAAAATAACCGTCTAAACTGTGACGTCGAAGTCATTATCTCCTCGGAAGCTAATGTCAATCAAGTTTGCTTAGCTATTCAAGAAGAAGTCGCTTATGCAATCTCTTCGATGACGGAATTTATTCCGTTCTCAGTCAATGTTAAGGTGATGGGGATTGAATAAATCCTCATTTTTTTAGGAAAGATAATATTATGAGTGAATCACGTAATCAAGAACAAGAAAAAGTATTATTTATCGTCTACCAATCTTTATTTTTAATGCGCATGGGAAAATCTTTTGAGATAGTTCCTTTGATTGAAACGACACTAGATACTCCATATGATGAAGTCAGTTTATTTATCAGAGAAACCTCTATTAAAGTCCTTTCACATGTTAGTGATCTCGAAAAAGAAATTCGCGAATATTGCACTACTTGGAAGTTTGAAAGAATTAATCTTTTAGTTATCGCAGTTTTAATGATGGCAATTGGCGAATATCGCTATGTCGGAGACGTTGATAAAGCGATTGTTATCGATGTCGCGGTTAAGTTAGCTAAAAAGTATTGCGGAGAAAAAGATTATAAATTTATTAATGCTGTATTAGATCGGGCGCTTGACTAAAATGAATAATTATCTCACCGTATCGGAACTAACTTTACATATAAAAAGTCTGATTGAATCTGATGGCGGGCTAATGTCTGTCATGGTTTTAGGTGAAATTACATCTTTAACTAAACATTATACCGGTCATTTTTATTTTTCTTTAAGCGATGAGAATGCTCTTATCAAATGTGCGATGTTTGCTTTTCATGCTCGCAAAGTTAATTTTCCAATTAAAAATGGTGACTTAGTTTTAGTTAAAGGGACAGTTGGAGTCTATGAAAAAAGCGGTCAATACCAACTATATGTGACAGAGATGTTTCCCTATGGTGAAGGAGAATATCTGTTAAAGCTAGCCCTTTTAAAAAAGAAATTAGCTGAAGAGGGTATTCTTTCAAAGCCTAAGAAACCTTTACCATTTTTGCCAAAAAAAATCGGATTAATTACCGCTAAAAAAGGTGCGGCAATCCATGATTTTTTAACGACTTTGAAAAACCGCTTTAAAGTTGAAGTTTATATATTTCCTGCACTAGTTCAAGGTGAAAATGCACCAAATGATATTATTAGAGCCATTGATGAAAGTGAAAATTTTTCGCTCGACGTTTTAGTTATTACCCGCGGCGGCGGAGGAAAAGAAGATTTGCGCGTTTTTAATGATGAGGGATTAATTAGGCGCTGCTATCAGTTAAAGATACCTTTAATTTCGGCAATTGGCCATGAAATTGATACAACACTGCTTGATTATGTCTCTGATTGTAAGGCAATAACACCTACTGATGCTGCGAATAAAGTTGTTCCGAGTAAAGAAGAACTAATGCGCTTAGTGAAACTTCAAAGCGAAAGCCTTGATAATTCTTTAGAGAAAAGATACCGCTTATTAAGTGAAAAAATTGCATATTTAATGAAATTTATCGAATCAAAATCGCCAAAAAATATTTTACTTAATTTGCAATCAGACATTTCTCATCTTGACGATAAACAAACATTCTTTATGAAAAGTATCCTTCAAAGAAAATATAATTCCTATCTTAATGCTCAGGAAAACTTACATAAATTAATGATTGAACGTATAAGAGCCCTTTTAACGAAGATTAACTCACTTAATGATAAACTAACTTATCTCGACCCATTTTCTTTGCTAGAGAGCGGCTATAGCGTTATTATCAAGAATAATAAAGTTATTACCTCAATAAACGAAATAAAAAATGGTGATTTACTTGATTTAGAATTAAAGGATGGATTGATTAAAGCAGAAGTGAAAGAGAAGGTGGAGAAGAATGGAAAATAAAACATTTGAAGAAAAACTTGCTAGGTTAGAAGAAATTGTTAAAGCTTTAGAAAAAGATTCTTTGACTTTAAAAGAAAGTATTAGTTTGTATCAAGAAGGAAAGACCCTTTCTCAAGATTTAAACAAAGAATTAAACGATTCAATGAATAAACTTTCTTTTATTGTTGAAGATGGTGAAGTAAAGACTTACTCAGAAGAAGAAAGCCAGGATAAGGATATTTAATGCTTACTCATTTAAAGATTTCACATTTTGCCTTAATAGATGATCTAGATTTATCGCTAGATTCTTCTTTTATTGCTTTAATAGGTGAAACTGGCGCCGGAAAATCCATATTAATTGATGCGATAAGTTTACTTTCTGGAAGCAAATCATCACTTGAAAAGATTCGAACTGGAGAAGATAAAGCGTTTATTGAAGGCACATTTATCTTAAAAAGCCAAGTTAATGAAAATTTTATTTCTGAGTTGCTCGGTAAAGAACTTTCCTCTCATACCCTAATAATTTCTCGGACAATTGACAAAAACAATCATAATACGATTAAAATTAACAATGCTTCAGCATCGTTAACCTTGCTTAGAAAAGTAATGGATTATGTTATCGATATCCATTCTCAGCAAAAAGATGCTTTCTATCTTCATAACGAAAACCAATTAAACCTGCTTGATCTTTATTTAAAAAATAAGTCTTCAGCTGAAGAAAAGAAAATTTTCATAGACTATCGCAGTGAATATTTAAATTATCAGCAAGCTTTAAAAGAAAAAAAAGAGAAGGAAGAGCAAGCAGAGGAAATATCTGACGAAGAGACTTTGAAAAAGAATATCGCCGAACTTGAAAATCTCCATATTGCTGAAAATGAAATGGAAGATTTAGAAAAGCGTCGCGAAAGCTTATCTAATTTTGAGCGGACAAGCGATACCTTAAGTGAATTTCTTAATTATTATGATAATGCGAAAGATTCCCTTTATTCAGCAAAAAAGGCACTATCGCGAATTGATGATGAAGAGACTAATACTTTAAAAACGCAATTTGAACAAGCATATTACGATTTAGATGACGCCTATAGCGAAATAAAAAATATTTTTGAATCATCAGAAGATAAAAAAAGAGAACTTGAAGAAGTTAAAGACCGCCTTTTCACTTTACATGGATTAAGAAGAAAATACGGATATACAACCGCGGATATTCTCGATTCATTAAACAAAATGAAAGAGCAATTATTACTGATTGAAGATTACCAGTCTGCAATGGAAAAAATTAATACAAAAATCTTTTTAAGCGAAAAAAAATTAACTGATCTAGCAGATAAAATGACATCAATTAGGCAGAAATATAGTATTGATTTGGCCTCAGAAATTAATAAAACACTTATTGATTTAGATTTCAAAAACGCATTATTTAGAATAGATTTCTTCAAAAGCGATAGATTTAATGATGATGGTAATGACGATATAGTCTTTATGTTGAGAGCTAACGAAGGCGAACGTTTCTTGATGCTTGATAAGACCGCTTCTCTAGGCGAATCTTCGCGTTTAAATTTCGCTTTGAAATACGTATTTAATAAATTGCTTCCAAAAGATGTCATAATTTTTGATGAAATTGATGTTGGAGTTTCCGGAAAAGTTGGAATATCGCTTGGAAAAAAGATGAAAGACTTAAGCGTTGATTCTCAGGTTATTTTGATATCTCACCTGCCGGCTTTAGTCGCACAATCTAAGCAGGCTTATGAAGTTAAAAAGATTTCTGAAAACGGCCGGACTTATTCACTTGTTAATCCATTATCAAATGAGGATAAGATTATTGCTATTGCGAAAATGATTGCAGGTGAAGTCACCGATGAGGCTTTAGATGCCGCGAAATCGCTTATCGATAAGTAAGTTTATGAAATGGATAATGCATATTGATATAAATCAATTCTTTGCTGCCTGTGCGATATTAAAAGAACCATCATTAAAAGGAAAACCTTTGATTATCGCTTCTGATACTCGACGCGGGATTGTTTCGACTTCGACATATGAAGCTAGAAAATATGGTATTTATTCTGGCATGCCGACTTATTTAGCTAAAAAAGCCTGTAAAGATGTGATTATTCGCTCGGTTGATTTCGCTTTTTATCATCAGAAAAGCGAGGAGTTTTTTACTTATCTTAAACATAATGTAACTGATGTTTTAGAGCAGGTATCAATTGATGAAGCATATTTAGATTTAACCGATATTCTTTCATTTGTTACAGATAAATTTGGATACTTACAATCGTTACAGCAAAGAATTTTTCAAGTGACCAAGCTCCAGTCTTCAATTGGATTAGCCAATAATAAGTTTTTAGCTAAAATGGGGTCGGATTATAAAAAACCGATGGGAATAACGATTATTACTAAAGATCGAATCCAAGAGTTATTGTATCCTTTAAAAATTAAAGATTTTTGGGGAATTGGAAAAAAAACATATCCAAAACTTAACGAAATAGGAATTTACAAAATTGGCGATTTAGCCGTTAATGAGTCTCCTTCATTAAAAAAGATTCTTGGAAAATTTTATGATGAGGTTAAGGCTTGGATTCGCGGTGAGGGAGATGATGAAGTTAATCCCGTTCAAAGAGAAGCTAAATCAATATCTTCAACCTCGACATTTCTTTACGATACAAGCGATTATGAAGAATTAAGACAGATGATTTTACAAAAGAGCAAAGAAATATCTTTAGACGCGAAGAAAGATAAAAAAGTCGGTAAAACTGTGATTTTAATTTTAAAAGATGCGTCTTTTAAAAGCATTACCCGTTCAATTACTCTATCTGAGCCGACTAATGATTATGTTGTTATTTATGATAAAGCTATGGAACTTTTCGATAAACTATTTTCTTCTCAACTTTTTCGCTTAGCAGGCGTAGGATTATCATCTTTGATTGATGAAAAAGAAAAGTATGTGCAAATGACATTATTAGATGCTCAAAAAGAAAATAAGGCTTCCCCAAAATTATTAGTAAAACAACTAAATCATAAAGTTAAAAAAGATATATTGATGCTCGCAAGCGATTTAAAGGAGAAAAAAGATGCTTCTTAAAGAATATCTCGATGAGTATTTAATTTCTCTTGTTGTCGAGAAAGGACTATCTAAATCAACTATTGAATCATATAAAAACGATTTAAAGCAGTTTTTGGCTTTTCTAGGCGATAAAAGTACGAAAGATGACTTATTACCCGAAAAAGTAAATAACTTCTTGGAAAAGCTCCATTCCGAAGATTTAGAAGCCTCATCGATTGTTAGAAAGCTTTCATCAATAAAGAATTTCTTAGTTTACCTTTCTTTACATGCTGAGTTAGCCTTTGATTTTTCTTCATTAGAAAGCCATAAGAAAGGAAAATATCTTCCTTATGTTATTTCCAAAGAGAAAATGCGGCAAATGCTTGATTCCTTACCGTTAGAGACAAATAAAGACATTCGAAATAAAGCGATGATTGAATTGATGTATGCCTGCGGATTACGCGTTAGCGAGCTTTTATCTTTGACACTCAATGAGGTTTCTTTGGAAAAGAGCCAATTAAAAGTAAAAGGCAAAGGTGCGAAAGAAAGAGTTATTCCAATTGACGAAGTCGCTAAAAACTATCTGATTAAATATCTTGATGAAGTTAGAAGTAATTCAAAATATCAAAAAGAAAAGCAAATATTTATATCCGACCGTGGAAAGATGATTTCTCGACAAGAATTTTATCTAATTATTAAGAAATCATTTGAAAGAATCGGTATAATAAATAAGGTATCGCCGCATACTATTAGACATTGCTTTGCTTCGCATCTTTTAGAAAATGGATGCTCATTATCAACAGTTAAAGCTTTGCTTGGGCATGCCGATATTAAAACAACAGAAATCTATACTCACGTCGAAACAAAACATTTGCTTAGTGAATATGATAAAATGATGAAATAAATAGGAGGAATTATGTTTAAAAGAGTATTTTTGATCGTTATGGATTCATTAGGTGTCGGTGCGATGGCTGACGCAGATAAATTCCATGATGAAGGTGCAAATACCTTCGTTCACGTATCAGAGCGTTGCAATGGCTTAAATATCCCAACTTTGAATATGTTAGGTCTACATGATATTAATGCTGATATTATTGGAACCAAAAAGGTTTCACACGTCAATTCCTATGTCTGCGCATTGAATGAAGAGAGCAATGGTAAAGATACCATGACTGGACATTGGGAAATGATGGGTGTCTTAACTACAAAACCTTTCAAGACTTTCACTGATACAGGATTCCCTCAAGAATTAATTGATGAATTAGAAGAGAAAACAGGTAAAAAGTATATTGGTAATATTGCTGCCTCGGGAACCGAAATTATTAAGCAGCTTGGTGAAAGAACTTTAAAGACCGGAGAAATTATTCTTTATACATCAGCTGATTCAGTCCTCCAGCTCGCAGCAAACGAAGCCGTTGTCTCTGTACCAGAGCTTTATCATTTATGCGAAGTCGCAAGAGAGCTTTGTATGAAAGAGGAATATAAAGTTGGAAGAGTTATTGCTAGACCGTTTATTGGAACAAATAAGGATAACTTTACTAGAACGCCGCGTCGTCACGATTATGCTTTATCCCCGTCCTCTTACACTTATATGGAAACGATGAAAGACCATGGCTATGATGTCATCTGTGTCGGTAAGATTAATGATATATTTAATGGTGTTGGAGTGACAAAGACTTTTAAAACAGTATCAAATCATAACGGTATGGAAATCACTCAAGAAATCGCTAAAGAAGATTTCAAAGGATTATGCTTTGTCAATTTAGTTGAATTTGATTCAGAATATGGACATAGAAGAAACCCATTTGGATACGGAAAATGCATCGAAGAATTTGATAAAGATTTAGGTGATTTAATTAAACTATTAAAGGATGATGACTTATTAATCGTTACTGCCGATCATGGTAATGATCCAACAATGCCAGGATCAGATCACACCCGCGAAAAGGTTCCTTTTATTGCTTATAGCAAATCATTTAAAAACGGAAGAAGAATTGATGACAGAAATTCTTTTGCCGATATGGGAAGAACCATTATCGAAAACTTTAAATTAGAGAAAAAAGATTTTCAAATCGGATCAACTATCGATGAATTACTAAAAGATTAATATTTGCCATAATTATGGCATAATTAATATATTAGTGAATAGTTAGTAGATTATTAGTTGAATAGTAATACAATAGTAATATAACAGTATAAAGTAAGTAATTAGTAGATTTCAAGTTATTTAATACTGATAATACTAATTACTTTTTATTATAAATTATAAAATTAATCTAATATTTACATAATATCAATTATGCGAAGTTGATAATAATATAAAACAAGACGTGCAATTGTTCAAATAAAAAGAGAGATAAATTAACCACTCTCTTCTATTGAAAATAATAATAGAAATAATCAACTAATTTTCTACTAATATATTACTTTATACTAAATAAATACTAATTAAATACTATAACTATATTTATACAAAAATTATACTAAATTAATGCTAATAATGTTTCAGCACAATTTTTCGAACAAATCTCAATATTTTTGACAGAATCATCAGCGTTTTCTGGTCTTGTTATAATATCGCTAATTGATCTAATAATAACGAAAGGCACTTTCATTAAGTATGCTGACTGGCCTACTGCAGCTGCTTCCATTTCAACGCAGAAAGGCTTGATTTCTAAAATCGGAAATTTTGAAATCTTATCTCTTGTCATGAAAGTATCGCTAGATGCAATTAATCCATTCCAAATTTTAAATGAAAAGTTTGACTCTTTTAAAATATTTAATTTACTTTCAATATATTTTTGATCTGCTTCAAAATATAATGGAAATCCTGGAACTTGACCACATTCATAGCCGAATTCGCGAGCATCGACATCGATATAGCAAACTTTATCAGCAATAACAATATCACCAATATTTAACTTACTAAAAATGCCACCAGATGTTCCGATATTAAATATTCTTTTAATTTTATATCTTGCATCTAAATAGCCTAGATGAAAGCATGTAGATCCTTTTCCGACTTCACCGCGCATAATTAGAAAATTTTCATGCTTGTATGAGAAGGTTTTTAAATTATCGCTAAAATTTTTAACTTCAAATGGAAAAGCCTTAATAAACGCCTCTTCTTCTTCTTTCATCGCAATAATGATTAAATTATATTCTTGCATGATTATTGACCTGAGTGATGAGTTCGTCGAGATTAATTCTTTGTCTTTCTTGCTCTGTGAAGAGGTGAATGATAATATCTCCTTCATCGATTAAAATCCATGGAGTACGTTCATCGCCCTCAACGTGGTGAATATGGCCGCCTAATTTTTCGACTTCCTCTTCGATTTGATCAGCAACAGCTTTTCCTTGACGCGCATTATTTACTGTTGCAATAACAATATATGAGCAAATTGGTGAAGATGTTCTCACATCATAAACAGCGATATCTTCACATTTTTTATCTTCAACAACTTTTTTGATTAAATTTAATGTTAATTCTTCCATTAGTCAGTTTCTCCTAAATAATATTCAAAGCACTCCTTACTGTAGTCGTTTAAGTAATCAATTCCCTTTTCCTTAAAATAGGCAATATTAGCTTTTAAAACAGCCTTGAATCCTTCTTTATAATCTTCTTTACATTTTTTTATTAATTCGCTTGAATCATATCCTCTTGTCGGGTCTATCTTATCCGCGCAATAGATAATTTTTGCTAAAGGCGACATATGTTTTTTTCCTGTCGCGTGATATTCTATTGCCTCTAATACTTCTTCATCAGTTATTTTTAATATATCTTTGGCGATAACAACTGCTAAGAATTGATGATATCCCCATTCTCCAACTTTTCCGATTTCACTTGGAAAATATTTTTGCATGAGCTCTAAACTTTTTTCTTTATTTAAACCTTTAGCAATATCATGAATTAATCCAGCATGATAAGCCTTATAAGGATCTTTATGATTAGCTAAAGCAATATCGTAAGCCAACGATGCTACAGAAAAGCAATGATTTAATCGCTTACTGGAAATATAATTTTTAAGAAGTGAAGTATAATAGAGTTGATATTTTGCAATATAATCGAGTACTGGTTTAGGACAGTCTAGATTATTTAATAAGCGAATTTTTGTCGAAGAAATATCCATCTCTTCAGCGTTAAGTAACGTTACATCATATCGCTTCAAATTCTCTTCGTTAAGAGGATAATTACTCCGCCTAAAAACCACAAATTTAATCATCTTTGACAGTTCATCGATTTTATACCACTTATCGAGTTTCTCAAGCTGATCAGAACCAATTAAATAGAATAGTTGGTCGTTTTTGTGATACCTAAGAATCGTTTTTACCGTGTCATAGGTATAGGTCGTATCCTTATCAGAATTGTATTCAATTAAAGAAATAGCAAAGCCAGGATGTCCTTTAATTGCTAAGCGAAGCATTTTTAAACGGTCTTCTACTGAGCATGTTGGATCTTTCCAACGCGGATTTTTCGCTAACACAAAAAAGCATTTCTGGCAATTTAAAGCGTCTTTAGCCAGAGATGCTAGTTTTAAATGTGCATTGTGTATAGGATCAAACGATCCTCCGAAATAAAGTAATCTCTTCATGTTACGGTAAGATAATTTTTGGCTCTTTTAAATTTTTACGGTAAAGAACGATTACGTTACCAATTATTTGAATGAGCTCACAATGGAGAGCTTCACTTAATAAATAAGCATAGTCACTCTTGTTATCAGAAACGGATTGGTTGACGACAACTTTAATTAATTCGTGCTTAAGAAGCGCCTTATCTAATAAATCAATAACTGTATCGCTTATTTCAAATTTCCCGATTTGATACTTATTTTCACAAGTGTTCGCGAGCGAACGTAAATAACGAATTTGATTTTTTGTTAACATATTATATTTTGCATTCCCTTATCACTACGTCTACTCCTTTTAAGGTTCGAACGCAGATTTTTTGACCTGAACCTTTGATTTTAATCCATAAAAGCCCAGAAATAACAATATCGCAGTCTTGATGCGGTACGTCAAGATTATGCTCTTGTAAGTCATCAGCTGACAAGACATTTCTATCAAGAAGTTTAAATTGTTTATTTTTTATTAAATTATTAAATGTCGTATCCGATCTTTCGAGTTTTGCTCTTCTGATTTCTAAATCGTTAGACATAAAGATGATTAAGTTGGCTTTATCATAAACGTCAATCTTCGCTAAATTATTAACGATTAACGATTGATTACCTAACAATTGGAAGACGCGTGGTTTAATTTCTTTACGCGGTAAAACATATTTCAAAAGTTTCCTATCAACATGTGCAAAAATAGAAGATTCAGTCATAATACCTGGAGTATCATAGACATATGATTTTTCATCAATTGGTACTCTAATGACATTAAGAGTTGTGCCCGGATATGGTGATGTAGTTATCATCTCCGTCGTTTTATTATCGTACATCTTTAAAAAAGCGTTAACTAAAGAAGATTTACCGACGCTAACAGCACCAAAAAGATAGACATCATGCCCGTTTCTCAACTCTTCACAAGTCTCAAGAATCTCGTCGAGATTATAATTGTTCACCGCTGAAGAAACCATTATTGCTAAAGGTTTTATATCAACTTCTTCTAACCTATAACGAACGAAATTAATTAGTTTTTCATCTTTTACAGAAGATGGAATTACGTCTCTCTTAGAACAGATTACTGCTACTCTCGCATCCTTAATTGCTGTAATTAAAGAATTAATAATTGAGCAGTCAAATGCGAAAAGGTCGACAACGTAAACAATCAATGCATCGCTTTGTTTGGCTTTAGAAATAATTGTCTGATAGTCATTAGAATAATGAATATCTTCATAAGCCTCTCCGTAATGCTGTAAACGGAAGCATCTCTGACAGAGAAAATTGCTTTTTGCTTCTAATTTTTTAGGTACAAAGCCGCTTTTTAAAGGATCATCATTTTGAAGAAGTGCTCCACAGCCAGGGCAATATAATTTAATAAATTCATTTTTATTTTCCATAATCTTTTACCATCACTTTCTCAAGATACCCTTTCTTTTTTAGATGTTTCCGTAAAGGCCTATCAATCAATCGATTAAAATGTGTCGTCCATTGATCAAGGTGACTAATCGGATCTGTAAGGCAAACTTTAATTCCAGCATTTTTTCCGCAGAGGACATCGGTTAAAAGTTGATCACCTACCAAGAGAACATCAGCTTTTTCATACCCCAATTCAGCGATAAATTTGCTAATGCGCTTACCTCCTGGTTTATGTGCTGAAAATATCGATTTTACCCCTAATCTTTTCGCATAAATTTCTTTTCTTTTCGCTTTATTGTTAGAAACAATACATAACTCAATGCCAATTTTTTCTAATCGCTCTTTTAATTCTATAACACGTTGAGAAGGATTTAGTTCATTATAAACATCTAAAGTGTTATCAAGATCAGATAAAACGCATTTAATTTTATTTTCAATAAAAAAAGAGTTACTCAACTGAAATATATTACTGCAATAAAAATTTGGGATAAACCTTTTCATACTTTTATTTTAATATAAAAACAGTTATAAATAAATATCTAAATATCTAATATCTAGATACAAAAAAAGAGATGTCGCCATCTCTTAATTAATCAAAATCAATATAGTCAGAAAGTGAATATTCGCGTTTTTCTTTCTTTTCTTCAGAAGTTTTCTTTAACTGCTTTTTGTTTTGGGAAACCTTAGTTTCAGAATTGATAACAGGAGTATCGCAATAAGAAATATCACTGATATTTTCTTTAGATGCTAAATCAAGATTTCCTGGTTTAAGCTTCATTCCCAAAGGTTTATTACTCACACTTGCAAAATCAATTTTATCGCGGATACGATTTGTTAAAACCACTTCTGCAATCTTATTTTTATCGCAATCTACAATACCTAATAAAGTAACTGGATTAGACAGATAAACACCGAAAAGGTTATCGCGGACACCCATGCGTTTTCCTAATGTCAATTTATCGCTGCGAATTGTTATAGCTGATTGCTCTTTTACTATAACTCCAAGTAATGTTTCTTTCTTATCAAGAGCAAGCAGCGTCACTAAAAAGGCATCATCTGATAGTCTAGCAATGGCTTTAACGCCACCAGCTTTTAAAGATAAAGGTTCTAGTTCGTTTTCATTAAAGAGCGAAGTAGTTCCATCAGATGCGGCGATTAATAAATTCTTTTCACCATTAGTGACGACCATTTTGACTAGTTCGTCGCCTTTCGATAAATTAAAGGCTTTAACAGTTCTAGCAATTCTAGTGGTCTGGAATTCTTCAAGAGGTGTTCTCTTTATCTGACCGTTTTTAGAAAGCATTGTAACAAAGATTCCCTCTTTATATTCTTCAACAACAAATCCGCCAATAATCTTTTCATTATTACCTAAAGCTCCAATTTCATTGATATGCTTTCCTTCATCTTTCCATTTTATTTCTGATAAACGGAAAATTGGAACCTGTAAGAAATTACCTTGTGATGTGATTAAAATCAAATTATCGGTAGTGAAGCATTTAACTACACCTCTAACAACATCACCGTCTTTCAAACCAGGTGCTACATCACTTGAGTATGAACGGAGAGAGGTTCTCTTAACGTAGCCATCTCTAGTAAAGGTTACTATCGTTTCATCTTTGCTAACAAGAGCTTTCATATCGACCTTTAAGTCCATTTCTTCCTCTTGGAATGAAGTTAGACGAGCTGATGGGAACTTTGTTTTAATCATCTTCAAATCGCTAGCAATAAGTTTATTCATCTTCTCCGGAGAAGCTAATAATTCTTTTAAATCAGCAATTTTTTCGCGTAAATCTTTTCCTTCTGCCACTAAAGTTGTTACATCAGTATTCGATAAGCGGTATAACTGCAAATTAAGTAAGGCCTCAGCTTGCTTCTCAGAGAAACCAAAATTGCTAATTAAGCGAGTCCTAGCATCAGCTTTATCCTTTGATTGACGAATTGTTTTCACAACGTCATCTAGGATTGATAAAGCTTTAATTAAACCTTCGGCGATATGTAATCTTTCTTCGTATTTATTTAAATCAAACTTTGATCTACGAGTTATAACATCGATTTGATGTTCGATATAGCAATCCACAGCCTCTAGCAAATTTAATGTTCTCGGACGATTATGATCGATAACTAACATATTAAATTTAACTGATGTGGTTAAGATCCCCTTTGAGATAATAAACTTAGTGAGTTGATCAATATCAGTATCTTTTTTGACTTCAATAACAATTCTTAAACCGTTTTTATCAGTCTCATCGCGGACATCGAGAATTGCATCAAGATTATTCTGAACGCGGCATTTAGCTATATTTAAAACAAGAGAAGATTTTTCAACGCCGTAAGGAATTTCTGTAATAACCAAAGAATTTAAATTTTTTCCCTCTTCAGTATGATAACGGCACATTAAACGGATTAAACCTTTGCCGCTTTGATAAATTTGCATTAAATCCTGAGGATTAACAATTATTCCTCCAGTAGGGAAGTCTGGTCCTTTGATAAAGGACATTAAATCGCTTACTGAGCAACGTTTATGATTCAATCGATAAATTACTCCATCGATTACTTCTCCGAGGTTATGAGGTGGAATATCGGTTGATGCTCCAACGGCGACACCTTGCGAACCATTAACTAAAAGATTAGGAAAACGCGAAGGTAAGACAACCGGCTCTAGCTCCTGATCATCAAAGTTTAATTCCATGTCGACAGTATTTTTATTTAAATCTCTGACCATCTCATCTGCGATTTCGCTTAATCTCGCCTCTGTATAACGATAAGCGGCTGGTCCATCACCGTCGATAGATCCATTATTTCCTTGGAAATCAATTAATGGAACCCGCATTTTCCAGTCTTGTGACAATCTAACCATCGCTTCATAAACAGAAGTATCTCCATGAGGATGGAAACGCCCAATGACCGCACCGACAGTACGCGCGCATTTTCTAGTTGGTTTTGAGGCAAAGTTACCTTCTAAATACATCGTATAGATGATTCTTCTTTGAACTGGTTTCAGTCCGTCTCTTACATCTGGAACAGCTCTTTCTTGAAGAACATACTTTGAATAACGCCCAAAACCATTGCTTAAAACATCTTCGATTTCATTTTCTAAAATCATTTCATGGGAATTTATTTCTTCAATGATTTCATCTTTTTTCTTAGGCATGTTCATTCTCCTTCTTGATAGCTATAAAATCAGACTTATCGGAAAAATCAATATTTTCGTTAATCCATTCTTGACGTCTAGAAGCATCTTTTCCCATAAATAAATCTATTTTATCACCAGCTGAATCTTCATTATTCATCTTAATTTGAATTAAACGGCGATGCTTTGGATCCATTGTCGTTTCCCATAATTGATCGGCATTCATTTCACCAAGTCCTTTATAACGGGATATGGTATATCCTGAGCCAATTTTCTTTCTGGCAGTTTCCAAATCTTGATCAGACCAGCAAAATTCTTCAATAACCTTTTTCCCAGACATTTTATAAACGCGGTAAAGAGGTGGGCACGCAACATAAATATGACCTTTTTCTATTAAAGGACGCATTTTCTTATAGAAGAAGTTAAGCAATAGATTTTGAATATGCGAACCATCAGTATCAGCATCGGTCATAATAATGATCTTTCCATAACGCAGATTTTTATAATTAAAATCTTTTCCGGCACCTGTCCCGATGGTGTAAGTTAATGTCGATAATTCTTCATTCTTCATAAAAGCATCTTCGGCATCAGTCGAAATATTTTTTGGTTTACCGCGCAGAGGCAATAAGCCTTGATAAGTTTTATCGCGGCATTTCTTTGCGGAACCGCCTGCGGAATCACCTTCGACAATAAATAGTTCACATTTAGAATAATCTTTAGAGTTAGGTGGAACAAGTTTGCCGGATAATTGAAGCTGAGCTTTAGGGTCATTTGCCTTGATTGATCCGCCGCGAACTTCTTCAGATGCTTTTCTAGCTTTTACCCTGGCGTTTGCAGCAGTCATAATCTTATCCATTATCTTTGTTGCAATAGGTTTATTTTCTTTTAAATAATAATAGACTTTATTGTATACGAAATTTTGAACTGGTTGCTTGATTGAAGCTGTTCCAAGTTTGCCTTTTGTTTGACCGACGAAGTGCAGTTCTTGTTCCTTAATCATTACTGAGATAACTGCTGTTAAACCTTCTTTGATATCGTCAGGTTCGACTCTTTGAGAACCTCTAATATATCCTTCTTCTTTAGCATAATCATTGATTGCCTTGTTAAAACCAGTTCTAAATCCTTGAACGTGATATCCTTCATCAGGAGTATAAACGGTATTTGCAAAAGAATAGAGATGTTCATCATAGACTTTATCTAAATATTGGAAAACAAATTCAATCGTATCACCGTCAACACCTTCTTTGCCATGGCAAATTGGACAAAGAGCAACGCCTTTTTCATTTTTCTTCTTTAGAAAATCATAGATTCCGTTTTCATAGCAAAAAGTTTCTTTTTTTCCGCTTCTCTTATCCTCTAAAGAGATAGTAACTCCCGGCAACTGAGAGGCGGTATTATCGAGATGCGATTGAAATAGTTCATAACGCCATGTAATATCGGTGAGAATTCCAAGCATTGGCTTAAAAGTAATTATTGAACCGTGGCGAGTGGTCGTTCCAACTTCGTGTGGGGCAATTTTCTTCTTGCCACCATCGCGGTAACCACCTTCAATTATTTTTCCGTCCTTATAAACGCGAATATTTAAAAATTCAGCAAAAGCATTAACGCAAGCTGCACCAACTCCATGTAATCCAGATGAGGTTTTATAGATTTTATCTGTAAATTTTCCACCGCCGTGAATTGTACAGAAAATAATATCAAAACCATCCTTACCTTCTTTTTTATTAAAGTCATAAGGAATTCCCCGGCCTTGATCTTCAATCGTCAGTGATCCATCTTCATTAATAGTAACTTTAATCGTGTTACCAAATCCAGCGACGACTTCATCAACAGCGTTATCAATAATTTCCCACGCTAGATGATGAGTACCTAAATAATCAGTTGATCCGATATACATACCAGGACGGGTAGTAATAGGTTCAAGATTATGTAAGACTGTCAAATCTGATGCTGAATAACCATCTTTCTTTTTTTCCATTTCAATATCTTTATTTGCCATTTGTTACCTCAAATAATAAAAAATATCCAAAAAATTATGTAAGTAAATCTTACTTCCTTATTTATAATAAATATAATTTATCGATACTGCTATATTTAGATTAAATTTTTTTAAAATATTGCGAATATATATTATTATTTCATATTTTTTTGCATAAAAAAACTATCCGATAACCGGATAGTTCTTCTTTGTTAATTACTTTTCAAAACGATATTTTTTGAAAGCTTTGAGGCCTTCATAAACTGCTTCGTCACCGAGTTCTTCTTCAATTCTAAGTAAGCGATTGTACTTAGCAATTCTATCAGTTCTTGATGCTGAACCAGTTTTGATTTGACCAGCATTGATTGCAACAGCTAAATCAGCGATAGTAGTATCTTCAGTTTCGCCTGAACGATGGCTGACCATGCAGGTGTAACCATTTGTTTGAGCAAGGCGGCAAGTATCCATTGTTTCAGTTAATGAACCGATTTGGTTAACCTTAACGAGAACTGAGTTAGCAACGTGTCTAACGATACCTTCTCTTAAGAATGTCTTGTTAGTAACAAATAAATCATCACCGACTAATTGAATCTTATCACCGAGTTCAGCAGTGAGTTTTTCCCAACCTTCCCAGTCAGATTCTGCTAAACCATCTTCAATTGTAATAATTGGATAGGTAGCGATCATTTCTTTGTACCAAGCGATCATTTCATCACTTGTCTTTGTTCCTTGACCTGATTTAACGAGGTTATAGGTCTTGGTTTCTGGATCATAGAATTCACTTGAAGCGACATCCATTCCGAGGAAGATTTGCTTGCCTGGTTCGTATCCAGCTTTCTTAATAGCTTCCATAATTAATTCAAGTGGTTCAGTGTTGCCTTCTTTGCATGAAGGAGCAAATCCACCTTCATCACCAACAGAAGTGACATAACCTTTTTTCTTAAGAACATCTTTTAATGCATGGAAAGTTTCAACACCAGCTCTTAAAGCTTCATGGAAAGTTGTGAAGCCAGCAGGAATGATGAAGAATTCTTGGAAGTCAACTGTTGAATCTGCGTGAGCACCACCATTGACAACATTCATCATTGGAGTTGGGAGAACTTTTGCATTGACACCGCCGATATAGCGATATAATGGCATATTTAATGCTTTTGCAGCAGCTCTTGCTGCAGCTAATGAAACTGCTAAGATAGCATTAGCACCTAAGACTTTCTTGAATGGAGTTCCGTCTAAATCAAGCATGGTCTGATCGATGACTAATTGATTGAAAACATCTAAGCCGATGACTTTTGGAGCAATTTTAGTATTGACGTTTTCAACTGCTTTTAAAACGCCTTTACCGCAATAGCGCTTCTTGTCGCCATCTCTTAATTCCAAAGCTTCGTTTTCACCGGTAGAAGCTCCGGATGGAACAATCGCGGTCTCTTTAAGACCATTCTCTAAAGTAACTTCTACTTCGACTGTAGGATTTCCTCTAGAGTCTAATACTTCTCTTGCATGAACATTTGAAATTTTCATTTTTTTTACCTCTAAATCTATTCTAATAAAATAAAGAAAAAATTCAAGGTCTAGGCGTTAAATAAGTAAAATATTATCGACTTCAATTTTCATTATTAATTTGCACTTTTTAAAAATATGCCTATTTTTTAAAAGAGGATATTTATATATTACAAATTTAAAAAAATCAGTATAATAGATAAACGGAGGTAAACTCTTATGGAAGCTCTTAGTATTATACTTTCAGTTATCTGTTCGCTAGTTATTGGATATCTTTTTGGTAGTATCTCTAACGGGGTTATTATCGGAAAGCTATTTTTTCATATCGACGTTCGTACTCTTGGATCACATAATGCCGGTGGGACAAATACCGGTAGAGTCCTTGGCAAAAAAATCGGTTTAATTACAATTATCTTAGATATGCTTAAGACGATGATTGCAATGTGGATTGTCTTGCTTATCGCTCGAATACCAGCGGTCAATCAAATTTTATATCTTAACCCATCTTATTTAGTCTATATCGCCGGGGTTGGAGCATGTCTAGGCCATACTTTCCCTGTTTTCTTTCAATTTCGCGGAGGAAAAGCAGTTGCTTGCATGTTTGGAATTTTATTCGCTACAAATTATCTTTTCGCATTAATCGGTATTGCAGCATTTGCTCTCTTCTTCTTTACTACTAAATACGTTTCAGTCGGTTCAATGGCCGCCGGAATAGTTGTCGCTGGAGTTTCCTTTATTCCTAATTTCTCACAAATGTTTATGAATTTTGCGATGGTTGGTGATATTTATTACTCTCTGCTTTTAATCTTCGTGGCTCTTTACGTAATCTTAAGGCATCATCAAAATATCGCTAGATTAATAAACGGAACTGAAAACAAAGCTAAATGGTTAATGAAGAAAACATCTTCAACTGAATCTAACTGTTCAAATGAAAATGAAAAAGAGGATAAATAATTCCTCTTTTTTTTACTTTATACTTTGTTAATAAAAATAAAAGCCCGATTAACGGGCTTAAATTATTTACCTTGAGAATCTTCTTTATTTTTCTTTTTATTTTCGTTGATGTATGGTTGCTTTTTTTCTTGATTCGTCGATGGTTGAATTCCCATAGAACGAAGGACTTGTTGAATTTTTGCTTCAGAAGGACGCATACCCATACTCTGGAACATAACTCTGATTTGCTTTTCAGTAATCGGAGGATTCTCTTTTAATTGTTTTGTAAAGAAATAACGAGTAATGAAGAATGTCGCTACAGCTCCAACAATTAATCCGATTAATATATAGAGAATTGTTTGCCACATAAATTAGTCGTTAGCCCGAGAATCGTAACTACCATCATTGGTAAAGACCCAGACCTTTTCTCCTTGTTCGATGAATAATGGAACTCTAACTTTTAAACCAGTTTCGAGATAAGCATCCTTCATAGCTTTATTAACAGTATCACCTCTAACTGCTGGTTCGCACTCAGTAATTGTTAAAGCGACTTTTGCTGGTAAGGAAATACCGAGCATTTCTCCTTCATAATCAAGGATTTCAACTTCAGTACCTTCTTTAAGGAAGTTGAGTTCCCATTTTAAACGATCTTTAGCAATTGATACTTGTTCATAAGTGTTGTTATCCATGAAATAGACAAAATCTTCATCATCATAGAGATAACCCATTTTCTTCTTATCGAGGTGTAAGATTTCTACTTTATCACCACCGATGAATGACATATCGAGAACAGCTCCGGTACGTAAATTCTTTGATTTGATTTTTACTTTCATCTTAGCCATTGCAGTCTTATTGAGATCAATATCGATGCAGCTATAGATTTCTCCTTCCCAGGCGTATGCATTTCCTGGTCTAACTTCAGTAACGTTTACCATAATTCCTCCTATAATTCTTTATTATTCTAGCAAAAATAATACTTTTTTAAAATGTTTTATTGAATATATCAATGATATATCGGTTTTCATGGCAGATTCTTTTTCCGTTTGTGGCTTGATCATGCCCGCAGTAGATGGTTAGTTCATCATTAATATAAGGTTTAATCTTTTTTAATGACTTTTCTAAATCACTGATTGATGATGTCGGTAGATCATATCTCCCTACCGTCCGCGGAAACAAAAAATCTCCAGTAAAAATGACGTTTTCTTTTGGAAAGAGAATCGACATACTGTCTTTGGTGTGACCAGGTGTATAAATAACTTCAAAATCAAATTCACCAACAGAATGAACTCCTTCACTTAAAGAAATAGTTTTCGCATTAATAATGACATCATTTTGATTAGCAAAGCGCGAACAATTATTAATCGGATTACTTAAAAAATCAGTATTAGTCTGATTATAAAAAATTTTTAAATCAGGATAGAGTTTTTTTAAATTATCAATGCCGCGTATATGATCAAAATGACCATGGGTAATTATTAAACCGCATAATGTCACTCTATTAAGAGCTTCTAATAATTCATCGCTAAGGTAGCCGCAATCAATTAATAGAGCTTTGTCATTTTTAATGAGCAAATAACTTTGAGCACTAAATAATGGGAATTTTTTAAAGACTTTAATTTCCATAAACACAAAAAAAGAGCCTCAGCTCTATTTCTTTTCCTTATGAACGGTCATGCGGTTGCAGTTTGGGCAATATTTTTTGATTTCCATTCTTTCAGGATGGGCCTTTTTATTTTTGGTACTTGTATAGTTTTGATTGCCGCATTCGGTACATTGTAAAATAATGTTATCACGAGCCATTTTTGGACACCTCCAATTTCACAATAGGTATTTTATCATAGTAATAATATTAATTTCCATAACAAAATTTACTTTTTACAGAAATAATTAGTATTTTTTATTAATCGATGATTTTTTTCTATTATAATTAAGTTATCAAATCATTTTGAAAGGTTTTAGATATGAAAAGAACAGAAACTCGCGCAATTAAAGTCGGAAATATTCAAATTGGCCATCAAAATAAGGTTGTCATTCAGTCGATGTGTAATATTAAAACCAGCAAAGTGGACGAGGTTGTCACCCAAATTAAAAAATTAACTGAATTAGGATGTGAGATGATTCGCTGTTCAATTATGGATGAAGCTGACGCAAAAGCTGTCGCGGATATAAAAAAACAAATTTCAATTCCTCTAGTCGGAGATATCCATTTTGATTACCGTTTAGCTTTATTAGCGATGGATAACGGCATTGATAAAATAAGAATTAATCCTGGAAATATCGGTGGTTTAGAAAAGGTCAAACTCGTTCTAGATAAAGCTAAGGAAAAACATGTAGCTATTCGAATCGGTGTTAATTCTGGATCTCTTGATGAAGAAACACTTAAGCAAAATAATGATGAAGTAACTGCAAGAGGTATTGTTTCATTAGCTAAAAAATACGTTGATTATTTTGAAAGTCAAGGTTTCTATGATATTGTAATCTCTCTTAAGGCATCATCAGTATTAACAACCATTGCCGCTTACCGCGAAGCTAGTAAAGTTTTTCCATATCCATTACATTTAGGGATTACCGAAGCTGGAACTAAAGAAATTGGCTTAATCCGTTCGGCAGCCGGTTTAGCTCCTCTTCTTCTTGAAGGAATCGGTGACACAATTAGAATTTCTTTATCAGATGATCCTTGCGAAGAGATAATCGCTTGCAAACGCTTATTGCACGATTTGGGTTTATATGATAATTATCCAACATTAATCTCTTGTCCAACCTGCGGCAGAACTCAGGTCGATTTAATCTCATTAGCTAATAAAGTCTCTGCAGAATTAAATAAAATTAATAAAAAAATTACTGTCGCAGTAATGGGATGTATAGTCAATGGTCCTGGTGAGGGAAAGCATGCCGATATTGGATTAGCCGGAGGAAAAGGAAAATACGTCATCTTCAAAAAAGGTCAAATCTATAAAACAATAGAAGAAAAGGACGCCTTAGACGTCCTTATGAATGAAATTAAAAATATGTGATTTCTCTAAATTTAATAGCCAAATTTTAAATTCTTCACCGAGCAAATAATTTCCTGCTCGGTTTTTTTTGACAACTCGGTGGCACGGCAAGATAAATAGCAAACGATTTTTACGCATGCAATTACCGATAAACCGCGATGAGTTAATGTTTCCGTAGAGTTTAGCTAATTCTTGATATGTAATAGTTTGACCGTATGGGATAGACAAAAGCAAACGATATACTTTCCTTTCATTTTCTGTTCCTGGCAAGGCGATATTTAAAGAGAATTGCTTTCTTTTCCCAGTAAAGTATTCTCTTAACTGTTTTACGCATTCCGCGGCATATCCTTCTTGGATTTGCAAAAACTCGTTAGATGGATAAATTTCAATAATTTGCTGATTTTCAGATATAACCCGAAAAGACTTATTAAAAATGCGTAAATAAGCTTTTTCAATCATTTATCAACGCTAGCTAAAGCCTTTCTTTTAGATTTTAAATTTTTAATGATAATCGCTCTTTTATGTTGCTTAACTGCTTTTTCAGCAGCTCTTCTCATTTTCTTTTTATAATTTGGTTTAACTTTATTTGAGCGAACTTTGCTGACCGCCTTTTTGATTTCTTTTTCCAGTTCAAGATTTCTCTTCTTAGGTTGGTTTACCCGTTTTTTATCTTCTTTAAGGCCTTCATCACGTAAGATTAAATAATCGAAAGTGAGCTTGCTTTCTAATGTCTTTTTTGCATCTTTATTTAATTCATCATCATAGAAGATATATGAATCCCCTCTGTTTTTATATCGGCCAGTTCTTCCCGCGCGGTGATAATAATAATCTATTGAACGCGGTATATCGAGAGAAATAACATCGCTAACGGATGGGAAATCAAGGCCGCGCGAAGCTAAATCTGAGCAAATAACTAATGAAAATTCACCATCGTTAATCCGTTTGAGAAGATTTTTTCTCTCGCGGTCAGATAATTCTGAACTTAATAAAGCGCACGGAAAACCATCATCATTGAGCTGTTGATAAGTTTGTTTTGCTTCTTTAACCTTGCTAAGAAATACTAACGCAAAGTATGGTTTTTTTATCTTGAGGAAAAGTTCAAGAGCTTTGACTTTATCCCGATGTTTGATATCAACAAAATGGTGAAGAACATTTTTAGATGTATAATTTTTACTGACTTCATAATATTTATTTATTCCAAAATATTTTTTTAAAGCATTAATCTCATGTTCTTTCATCGTCGCAGTAAAAATCATTTTTTGTTTAGCTTTAATATAGCTTAAAACTTCTTCCATTAGATTTTTAGCTTCACCTTCAAAAAGCATATCGGATTCATCAAGAACTAACGAAGAGACCTCAGAAAGCGAGATTAAATGGTTTTTAATCAGCTCTAAGAGTTTTCCAGGAGTCATAACCATAATGGTTGGCAATGAATAGCTTCTTGCTTCTTTTAGGGTTGATGATTGGTAATAATATTCAACATTAAAATCCTTAGTAAGATTGCTAAGCTCTTTAGCAAAGTTATAAACCTGACGGCATAATTCACCTGTCGGCTCGAGAATAATTGCCTGCAAAGATGCAGAATTATGATTTAAATTGTTAATAAGCGGTACAAGATAGGCATGCGTCTTCCCTGAACCGGTTTCCGCCTTGGCAATGAAAGATTCTCCTTTTAAAGCCTTTGGCAAAGTTGCTTCCTGAATAGGGGTCAGGGTGACATAACCTAGATCTTGTAATGCAGAAAGAAGATTTCTTTCTAGATTATAAGATGCAAAGTTCATCACTTGTCCTCCTCTGTAACGACTTTAATTCCGAGATCTTTAAGCTGTTGTTCATCAACTGGCATTGGAGCATTGGACATTGGGCAGACAGCAGAGAGATTCTTCGGGAAGGCGATGACATCACGGATATTATCAGTTTCTGAGATAATCATTGTTAAGCGATCAAGTCCGAAAGCTGCTCCGCCATGAGGTGGGGTACCATATTGGAAAGCATCGACGAAGAAACCAAATTTTCTCTTAATATCTTCTTCGGTAAATCCAAGAATTTCAAATATTTTCTTTTGCATGGTTTGATCATAGATTCTTAGCGATCCACCGCCGGCTTCATAGCCATTGATAACGATATCATATGCTGCAGAAAGAACCTTTTCAGGGCAGGTATCAAGATATTGTTCATCTTCTTTTCTTGGACGAGTAAATGGATGGTGCTCAGAAGTGTAGCTGCCATCATCGAGTTTATCAAAGAGTGGGAAATCGACAACCCAAAGGAAATCAAAGGAATGTGGTGGAATTAAATTTAACTTTTTAGCGTAGAAGCTTCTAATCGCTCCTAAGGCAAAACAAACATGATTAAAGCTGCCACCAGCGATAATTAATAAATCATCTTCTTTAAGTCCGAGATGTTCAATAAGTTTCTTTTTGATATCATCATTTAAGAATTTAGTAAATGATCCGGTAATTTCTCCATTAACAAATTTTAAAGTAGTTACTTGTTTGATACCAAATTTCTTTGAAATATCATTTAAGGAATCAGCAACTTTACGCGATGTCTCTGCTGCTTGATGCGGAATAACTAAAGCTCTAACATCTTCCGCTTCTGCTAACGCTTGGAAAGTAATTCCTGAAATATCTTCCTTAATGTCATTTAAGAAAAGATCAAAACGGGTATCAGGTTTATCTGAACCATATTTGCCCATCGCAATTTTCCAAGGGATTCTTCTGAAAGGAGTCTCAATATCAATATTTAAGACATCTTTCCAAACCTTTTTAATACAACCTTCGAGTAAGGTTAAAATTTCATCTTGTGATAAGAAAGAAGTTTCAATATCAACTTGAGTAAAATCAGGTTGTCTATCGGCTCTTAAATCTTCATCGCGGAAGCATCTAGCAATTTGATAATATCTTTCTAATCCACCAATCATCAAAAGTTGTTTGAAAAGTTGTGGTGATTGTGGAAGAGCATAGAAAGAACCTTTACGAGTTCTTGAAGGAACGAGATAATCACGAGCTCCTTCTGGGGTTGATAGAGTGAGAATAGGCGTTTCAATTTCGATAAAATCTTGATTATCGAGATATTCTCTTATTGATTTAGTAATCTTAGCTCTGTTCATCAAATAGCGTTGCATCATCGGGCGGCGTAAGTCGAGGTAACGATATTTTAAACGAGTATCCTCCAAAGCATCGGTTTCATCGGCGATGATAAACGGAGTTGTATTAGCTGAATTAATAATAGTGATCTTTTTAGCATTTACTTCAATTTCACCAGTAGGCAATTTCGGGTTAGGTGTTTGTCTCTTGCAGACCTCTCCTTCAACCTCAATAATATACTCATTTCTTATTTTAGCGGCTTCTGGGAATGATTCGCTTTCAAAGACGATTTGCGTATAACCATAACGATCGCGTAAATCGATAAAAACAAGCGATCCTAAATTTCTTCTTTTGCTGACCCAGCCGATAAGTTTAACAGTTTTACCGACATCGGAAAGTCTTAATTCACCATTGGTATGGTCACGTGCTTCCATTTTTAACATTTTTTTCACCTTCAATATTCTATTTCCAAATTATTGATATAATCGATTAACTTATCATATTCAACGACTTCTTGCGTTTTTTCTTCAAGGTTTTTGACTTGATAAGCATACTTTTTCATCTCATCTTCACCGACGATAATCAATAATTTTGCACCCTTACGATTAGCAATTTTTATTTGAGCTGAGAGATTTTTATTTTCAAATGTCATATCGCATTCAATCATTCCATCATTTCTCAAGTGCTGCATGAGCAAATATGTATGATCAATAGCTTCTTCACCGATATGCGCTAGATAAACTGGAACAGTCAATTTACTAAATCTTTCAGGAGTGATTTGTTTTAATAAAGTAAATACTCTTTCAATGCCGATTGCTAAACCGACACTTGATAGTTCCGGACCACCGATCTCTTTAACTAAATTATCATAATGGCCACCAGCAGCAATCGCGCCTAGTGAAGTTCCATCTTCAGCAATAAAGTGATATTCAAAGACGACGTGAGAATAATAATCTAAACCTCTAACTAAAGTGTCATCGACTTCATAAGGAATCTGATCTTCATCGAGCATCGCTTTAACTTTATCAAAATAATCTTTAGATTCTTGATCGAGATAATCTTCTATTTTTGGAGCATCTTGAATAATTTTTTGATCATCTGGATCTTTGCAGTCTAAGATGCGTAAAACATTAGTTTCAAAGCGGTGTTTACAGTCATCGCACATATTTTGAATATGATTTGCAAAATATTCGCGAAGAGCTTTCATATACTTTTGACGAGATTCTTTATTGCCTAAAGAATTAATCTTCAAAATAACGTGAGGGAAACCTAATTCCATTAAAGCGCGATATCCTAAAGTGATGACTTCGACATCGTTAAGATATGAATTAACCCCAACGCATTCAACTCCAAACTGAGTAAATTGGCGATATCTACCCTTTTGCGGTCTTTCATAGCGGAAAGCCGGTCCGCAGTAATATAGCTTCAATGGTAAATCGCTATTTGCGTATAATTTATTGGTGACAACTGCTCTAATAACCCCTGCGGTTAATTCTGGACGCATTGTAATATTTCTTCCACCGCGGTCGGTAAAAGAGAACATTTCTTTGGTCACGATATCGCTGCCTTCACCAGCTGAGCGAGTAAATAACTCGGTTTGCTCGTAAATTGGGGTAACGATTTCACTAAAGGCGTATGTTTGGGCGATTGTACCTAATAAATCTTCTATTTCGTGGATATAATACGCATCTTCATAATACGCATCATATGTTCCTCTTTGTACTTGATAATTTGCCATAATTATACCTCATCTATTAATTATAGATGACTTCTTATTTTTCTCAACAGAAGCCGCTCTATCATTTTTAAAACTTTTACGTTTTTGTGGTTCAATAAAATCTTTTGCAAAAACGCGTTCGAATTCTTTTGGCTCTTTGGCCACGAATGTCATTGTTTTGTTATCTAAAGGATTAGTGATTACCAGTTTATAAGCATGTAATCCTAATCTGTGAATTGGATCACTTGATGAAAGATATTTCTCATCTCCGACAATTGGATGATGAATATGTTTTAGTTGAACGCGAATTTGATTCTTTCTGCCGGTTTCAATTTCAACATCAAGCATAGAATATTTTTCATTTTCTTTTATAACTTGATATTTAGTAATTGCTTTATGTCCGTCTCTTCCTTTGGCAACATACACTAAATTAGTGTTTGATTCTAGAAGGTTATTAATTAAGACATCGCTCTTCTTTTCCATTACGCCTTCACAGAGAGCGATATACTCTCTTTTCTTGACTAGATTATTCCAGTTATCGCCATCAGTTAATAAGTGTCTAAGCTTATCGCTCTTAACGAAGACTAAGACACCTGATGTTTCTTTATCGATTCGATGGACGACATAAATTCTTTTGCGCTTATCTTCTTGTTTTACATAATCAGACAATAAGCGATAAGCTGTAATAGTTTTTTCTTTATCGCTGGCAACTGAAAGAAGATTGGACGGTTTGTTGATGACAAGGAAATTTTCATCTTCGTAAATAATTTCTAATTTTGAAGCTTTTTGTCTAGTTTCCCTAACCGGATGCGGAGATATTTGAACGATGTCACCATTTACGACTTGAAAGTCAAATTGGGAAACTGGAGCACCATTAACCAAAACAAGTCTTCTACTTAATAATGACTTAATATTGTTTCTGCTTTTTGATGCAAAAGTTTCCATCAAAAAATCAATCAAACGCATCGATTGATGAACGCGGTATTCTTTTAAAACTTTTTCATTAACTAAGTTACTTTTTCTCATTTATTTCATGACCCTTTTCACTTCATAAACTCCATCAACATTGATAAGCGCATTAAATAAATCTTGCATCTTAACAATATTTGGAAGCATAACCGTCATCGATACCTGAACAGTGACAGTATCGCGGTGAATTTTTGCCGAAATTTTTTGGCAAGGAACTTTTAACTGGCTTAAAAGTGACATGATATCGACAAGCAAATTATTTCGGTCATTTGCATCGACTTCGACATTAACCGGGAAGTTTTGATCTTTCATATCCGGATTCCACATAACTTGGATAAGTCTTTGCTCTTCTTTAATATTTGGACACTCAACTCGGTGAATCTTTACGCCTTTTCCGCGTGAAACAAATCCGATAATCTTGTCGCCAGGAAGCGGTGAGCAACAAGGAGCAACTGTGACTTTCAATTGATCCACTCCATTAACCAAAATCGCTTGATTTGGATTATAAGTTTTAGAAGAATTCTTTCCTAAATATTTCTTTAATGCAACATCATCAGAAAATTTTTTTAAACCTAATGCATCAATAATACTAGAAGTAGGTGGATTTTTTGTAGCTATACCAGCAAACAAATCATCAAGTGTTTGATACGGATATTTATCAAGAATTTTATTATCCATTAACATCTTGACCATTTGTTTATCATTATAACCGTAATCTTTAAAATCATCTGCAAGCATCGCTTTACCTTTTTGAATATTGATTTCGCGGTTAACTTGTACATTTTTCTTAGCTAAATATTTTCTAATATGGTTCCTTGCAAAACTAGTTTTGACAATATTTAACCAACCTTCATTTGGACCAGGTGAATTTTTACTTGTTTTAATCTCGCAGACATCACCGGTTTTTAATTGATAGGTCAATGGAACAAGCAGGCCATTAACCAATGCCCCGACAGCTTGATCGCCAACCTTTGTATGGACTTTATAAGCAAAATCAAGAGGTGTAGCACCTGTCGGTAGGTCAATAACCCTCCCAAGCGGAGTAAATACATAAACGTTCGCATCAAAAATATCATGTTGAAGAGCAGTCATATAATCTCTAGCATCTTTGCTATCTGATTCATATGATTTAAATTCACCTAACCAGTGAAGTTTTTCTTCAATTTCTTTTTGCTCGCGTTTAGGATCGTATTTTTCGCCTTCTTTATATCTCCAGTGTGCGGCAACACCGTTTTCAGCAATTTCATCCATCTCTTTAGTTCTGATTTGAATTTCATAAATGTTGCCATCATTAGCAACAATTGTCGTATGTAGAGATTGATACATATTTGGTTTAGGCATAGCGATATAATCTTTAAAACGGCCAGGAATTGGTTTATAAATGCTATGGATATAACCTAATACTTCGTAGCAGTTAACTTCGGTTTCGGTAATAATTCTAATCGCCATGATATCGTAAATTTCATCAAATTTCCGACCCTTAACATGGATTTTTTTGTAAATGGAATAAATCGACTTAATACGCGCGGAGATTTCAAACTTAATATTTTTAGAAATCAGCATATCAGCGATTTTCTTTTCCATTATTTTTATATTATTTTGCCGGTTAATCGTATTATTGTTTAAAAGCGACTCAATCTCTAGATATTTTTCTGGTTCAAGATAATAAAGAGATAAATCTTCTAATTCGCTTTTGATGATATTAATACCTAAGCGGTGTGCAATCGGAGCGTAGACTTCGAGAGTCTCAGTAGCAATCCGTTTTCTTTTATCCTCAGGCATAAAATCTAATGTCCGCATATTATGTAAGCGATCCGCTAATTTAACAATAATAACTCTGACATCGCGTGACATCGCGATGAAAATCTTCCGGTGCGATTCCGCTAAAAATTCTTTATCTTTCCGCTTTGAAAGAGCCTTAATTTTTGTTAAGGCATCGACCATAGTCGCTACTTCTGGAGAAAAAGTATTGGCTAATTCTTCTAACGTAACCTGACAGTCTTCAACCGTGTCATGCAAAAGAGCGACGATAATCGTCGTCGGTCCGACATTGAACTCAGTCACAATATAAGCTACTTCAATCAAATGAACAATATATGGTTCACCGGATTTTCTAAATTGTCCAGCATGTTTTTCGCAGGCAAATTGATAAGCCTTATCAATTCTAGCGATATCGTCGGGATTGTGGATGTAATTTTCAAATTTATTTTTTACATCCTGATATGTGTGTTTTGGATATACGAATTTCCCCATTAATTACTTCACCTCATCCGTGAGGGTGAGCAAAGCTTTAAATGGATATTTTTCTGGCAATTCTTTAATACCGGATAAACCTTCTAAGGCGATAACGCATCCAACACCGGCTACTTCGCCTCCAAGTTCTTCAACCATGTGAGCAACGGCATTAATTGTACCGCCGACAGCGACTAAATCATCAATAATAACTACTTTGTCACCTTTTTTAATTGCATCTCGATGCATGCAGAGAGTGTCGGTACCATATTCGAGTTGATAAGTATACGTGATTACTTCACGCGGTAATTTATTTGGCTTTCTAACCGGGACAAATCCCATATGTGCCATAATTGCGGTCGGTGCACCAAAAATAAATCCGCGAGCTTCCGGACCGACAATTATATTAGCCCCGACACTTTTAGCAAATTCTGCTAGCTGTGAGCAAGCATCAGCAAAAGCGTCAGGATCTTTTACTAACGGTGTGATATCCTTAAAAGAAATTCCCTTTTTTGGATAATTATCAATAACCGCAATATAATCGTTTAAATTCATAATAACCTCCCTGCACATTGCATTGATATTATATATCAATACGCCATATTTTGTATAATTTTCACTTCTATTCTCATCTTTTTTCTAGCATTTACTTGTTATTATTTTTATCTGTGATACATTAAACATATGAAAATCACCTTAGCGAGCTGTTATGGATTTTGTTTAGGCGTTGAAAATGCTTTGAGAATCTTACGCCAAGCAAAACAAGATAACTCTGAAAAAATTACATTACTTTCACCTATCGTTCATAATTCTTTGATAATGGAAAATATAGCTAAAGATGGTTATTTTGTTCTTGATGATAACAGGTCTCTAGCTGAAAAAATTAACTCGCTTGACCAAGGAACAATCGTTTTTTCCGCGCATGGTCACGATAAAAGACTAGATCAACTAGCGATAGATAAAGGTTTAAAAATTATCGATACGACTTGTCCACGAGTTAAAGCAAACTTTAAATCAATTGAAAAAGCTCTTGAGGAAGGTGATGATGTTATTTTTATCGGAATTACAAATCATCCTGAGACACTAGCTTCATTATCACTTGATAAAAATATTATTTTTCTCGATTTTAAAAATCCTGATTATTCAGTCTTAAAAAAAGGCGAATACGCTTCTGTTCATAATCAGACAACATTGATTCAAGACGCTTTGAATCCGATATACGATGTGATAAGAAAGTATTATTCGCATGTTAAGATTATTAACGATATTTGCTTTGCCACGAAAAAACGGCAGCAAGCCTTAGATGAAGTAAGCGATGAAGATTTTATTATTGTAATCGGAGATAAAATTTCATCTAATTCGACGAGATTATTTGAATTAGCAAAGCAAAAATATTCAAACAAACGTGTCTTTTTGGTTAATTCTCTTGATGAAGTCAAAAGAATTAATTTTTCAAAAAATGAAAAAGGATTTATCACCGCGGGAGCTTCAACTCCAAAAGAAGTGATAAATCCAATTATTGAATATTTAAAGAGTTATTAATTCCATTTGAACGACATCATCAATAGGTATAATTTCTAATGATGAATCAATTTTTGAAAGAATTTTTGCAAAAGTCGGAATAAATATTTTTTCTATTTCGTGATCGAGATGCAAATAGTTGTACCCCTTATCGATAATTTCTCGGCGAATATGATAAGGCGTGTCACCAGAGATAAATAAATCTGCGCCTTCTTTATAAGCTAAGAAGCATTCTCTTGCTCCAGCTCCGCCGATAATGGCTACCGTTTTAATTTTATTTTTTCCGTATGGAAGCAATTGACCATAATTTAATTTTAAACTTTTCACAGCATTTTTAGCAAAGACATTGATATCGACTTCTTCTGGAAGCATACCGATTCTAGCCATCGGAATACTTTCAAGCGGATGAATATTTTCTAATCCTAACGCGCCTAGCAGAGCATCATTCATGCCATTTTTGCCTTCGTCAAAATTTGTATGAAAAGAATAAACGCAGATGTTATGGGAAAGCAAACGACTATACAAATCTGCTTTATATGGATCTAACAAAACATCTTTTTTCTTCCCATAGATAAACGGATGATGTGAAATAATTAAATCGACATCATTAACAAGTGCAGCATCAACAACTTTTTTAGTTACATCAAGGCAAACAATTATTTTATTAACTTCCTCGCGCAGACAGGGAAGCATCTTCCCGACGTAATCATGATATTTTTTGGCAATACTAGTCGGATATAAAGAAAAAAGCTTTCTGATTAATTTTTTACTTTTCACGGACATACTCCTTTATGTAACTTATCTTATCGTTAAGTTCTTTTTTTCGTACGCTGTCAAGAGGAGCAGTAAGTAATAAATGGCGATAATGATCAGCTAATTCTTGATAGTATTTGCGAAATAAATATGGTTGAACGCTTAAAAGAATTGGGCCGAAATAAATTTCTTCGTCAGTATAAGTTTTAGATCCTTTTTTAAAGACATCCACAAAATAATATTTTTCATCAAAGATGATATCTTCACTTTCGATATAATACCCTTTTCCTGTTAAATATCTTCTTAATGCAGGAATATCAATATGCGGTGATACAACAATTTTTTCAATTTGCTCTAACTTGCTTTCGTTATTGGATAAGATAGAAATAATATTTTTCCCTCCCATTCCGGCAAATGCTAAAGTATTAATATCAGCTGGGAGATACGAAAGTCCGTCAGAAAAAGAAACTTCAATTTTATCATTTAAATATTGATTAAGATTTTCTTTTAAATGCAAAAACGGACCATTTTTATTTTCAATTCCCAATAATCTTTTACATCCTTTATCGAGTAAAAGGAGAAGAAGATATCCATGATCAGAGCCAATATCGGCAACCCTATCATCGGGAGAAATATATTCACTAATTTCTTTTAATCTAGCAGAAATATTTTTAGTCACGGAAATCACCAAAACGTTTTGCCCGAGCTGGGTGTCTTAATTTTCTAATAGCCTTTGCTTCAATTTGACGAATTCTTTCTCTCGTAACGCCGAATTCTTTACCGACCTCTTCAAGTGTTCTTGGTCGATCATCATCAAGTCCGTATCTAAGTCTTAAAACTCTTTCTTCACGGTCAGTTAATTCCTTCATCACTGATCTTAATTCATCTTTTAATAATGATTTTGTCGTATATTCAGATGGTGATACCGCATCTTTATCTTCGATGAAATCACCTAAATGAGAATCGTCTTCTTCGCCGATAGGTGTTTCCAATGAAACTGGGTCAAGAGCAATTTTTTGAATTTCTCTGACTCTTTCTGGAGTAATAGCATCATTTTTCAATTCGGCTGCAATTTCTTCAGCTGTCGGCTCACGTCCCTTTTCTTGGACAAGTTTTCTTTGGACACGAGTTATCTTATTAATTGTCTCGACCATGTGAACTGGAATTCTAATGGTTCTAGCTTGGTCGGCAATCGCACGAGTAATAGCTTGTTTAATCCACCAAGTAGCATAGGTTGAAAATTTAAATCCTTTTGTATAATCAAACTTTTCAACAGCTTTCATCAAACCTAAATTTCCCTCTTGAATTAAATCGAGGAAGAGCATACCGCGGCCAACATAATGCTTAGCAATGGAAACAACCAATCTTAAGTTAGCTTGAGTTAATTTATTTTTAGCTTGTTGATCGCCTTGTTTAATTCTCTTCGCCAACTCAATTTCTTCCTGTGAAGTTAGTAACTTATAGCAGCCAATTTGCTTGAGATACATTTTAACCGGGTCATTAATTTTACTAGAATCGGTCGCATATAAATCGTTATCAAAATCAAGAGCAGAAGTATCTACATCTTCAGTTTGACCATCGCTAAAATCTCCGCTATCATCTTCGAAGACTTCGGTGAGATCATCTTGATTATCCATCTTCTCCAATTCTTCTTCCGAGACATCCATATTATCAAAATCTTGCTCATCATCAGTATCGGAGATAACTTTGATATTCTTATCTTGGAAATATTTAATTAAAGATTCAATATCATCATCCTTTAAATCAAGACGTTGAGTTGCATCAAGAAGGTCTTCTTGATTGATATAGCCGTCTTTTAGTCCTTGTTTTTCAAATTTCTTTTTAATGGAATCAAGAGATTCAATATCATCGTGTACATCTTCAATCTCTACTGGAGAATCATCGATTTCTTCATCTTCATCGAGTTCGTTTTCCATCTCTAAATCGTCTCTGTCTTTTTCTAGCATAAAATTCTTCCTTTCTAATATTTATTGTCTTTTTTTCTTTATTCGCATATCTAACAATTTAGCTTGCAATAATGGATCTTGTTTTTTTCCAGCATCCTCAAATTGATTGAGGAACTCTTTGTCGGATAAATTTTTTTGTATGACATCAATATATTCATCAGCTGATTTTCTGCTATATGGTGACATATCTTTCATCTCACTAATTGAGATTAACAGATTAATCATTTTTTGATCGCCGCCAGTCTGCTGAATAAGATTAATTAAATCTTTTATATCAATGTCTGGTTTCTCGCTTTTATATTCAATAATATACTTAGCTAATAGGTTATAGATATCATCAATGAAGACTGGAATTGAGCTTTCTTTGATATACTCGACGGCCTCCATTGATTGAAGCATATAACGTATTAAATGCTGTTCAGAATTTTCAATTTTGGTTAATTTTTGTTTTTTTATTCTAAAATCTCCAAACGCGAAGGCATCATCAACTTTTTTATCCTTAAATAATTCCTTCAGTGACGATATATCAAGATTGACTAATGAACTTACTTGGCTAAGAAATAATTTTTTTTCAATATCATCACTAAATGAAGAATAATTTTTGATTACATCATCGAGAAAATCTTTTTTTCCATCAATTGATGATAAGTCATGCCTGTTTGTAAAATAATTTATGAGGAAATCATTCTTCTTGATTAATTTGCTAACCAATGTAATAAATTTTTCTTTTCCATCTTGATTGAATATATCATCAGGATCGCGCTTATCGCCGTGATAATCCACAATTTGATAAGAAATATGGTACTCATCGAGAATTTTCGTCATCAATAAAATGCCGTGCTGTCCAGCGTCATCGCCATCTAGACATAATCTCAATGGCACATTTAATCTTCTTAGTATTTTCGCATGCTCACTTGTGAACGCTGTTCCCATTAAAGCTATACAAGATTTAATTCCGGCTCTATAGAAAGCAAAGACATCCATAAATCCTTCAACTATATAGATATAGCCTTCGCGACGCGCTTCTTTACTAGCGTTTTGATAATTGTAAAGTATTGCTGATTTATTAAAAACCTTAGTTGCAGGTGAGTTAATAAATTTTGCATCATCTGATGAGTTATCAATTTTTCGCGCTGAGAAGCCAATTACCTCACTATATTCATTATAGATTGGAAAGGTGATTCTTCCTTGAAAGCGATCTGAGAAGGTGTTTGCATTTCTAATAAGAATACCGGATTGATCTATTTCGTCAACAGAATGATTTTTACCACGGAGTTGCCTAATTGTTATATCTCCGTTATCTGGGGAAAATCCAAGAGAGAAATAATTAATCATTTCGTTATCAATATTTCTTGACTGTAAATAATCATATCCGTGCTTACCAGCTTCGGTAAAAACGACGTAATGATAAAATTCGTTCGCATCTTTTAAGCAGCTAAGTATCCCCTTTGTCGCATCGTCGACACGGCGTTGCTCCACATTAAGAGAAGGAGAAGAATAACCAATCATCTTAGCTACTTTTTTTACCGCGTCAATATAAGATATTTTTTCATAGTTTTGGACAAAGGTAAAAACGTTACCACCTTCATGACAGACAAAACAAGAATATATTTGCTTAGAAGGTGACACGCTTAAAGAAGGATGCCGATCGTTATGAAATGGGCAGAGAGCCCAGTAGTTATTTCCTCTCTTAACAAGATTTATATAACTTCCAATGATTTGAACGATATCCGCTTTGCTAAGGATATCATCAATAACTTCTCTAGGAATCATGAATCTATAATTTTATCGCTTTCTTGACGTATTCAATTATTTCGTCTAATGAACCGCGGAATTGTTCCATAGTATCGCGGTTTCTAAGGGTATATGATTGACCTTGTGAATCAAAATCGACTGTTAAGCAGAAAGGAGTACCGATAGAGTCTTGTCTTCTGTATCTTCTTCCAATCGCCCCAGCATCGTCATAAGTGCATGAAAATTCTTTAACTAATCTGTTTAAGACACCTTCCGCCTCTTCTTTTAACTGTTTTGAAAGAGGGAGAACTGCAACTTTATATGGAGCTAATGCTGGATGTAAATGCATAACGATACGGGTATCTTTTTCGAGTTGTTCAACTTCGTAACTATCGCATAGACAAGCTAAGACAACTCTATCAACACCAACTGATGGTTCGACGCAGAACGGAGTAAAACGCTCATTGGTAAATGGATCGAGATAAGTAAGATTTTCTCCGCTATATTCTTGGTGGCGTTTTAAATCATAATCAGTACGATCAGCAATGCCCCATAACTCACCCCAACCAAATGGGAAGAGATATTCAATATCAGTAGTAGCTTTAGAATAGAAAGCTAGAGCTGCTTTATCATGGTCGCGTAGACGTAAATGCTCATCTTTAATGCCAAGTGTTAAGAGAAAATCATGACAATATTTCTTCCAATACTCAAACCATTTTAAATCTTCTCCAGGATGGCAAAAGAATTCCATTTCCATCTGTTCAAATTCTCTAGTACGGAATGTAAAGTTGCCTGGAGTAATTTCGTTTCTAAAAGCTTTGCCGATATCGCAGATACCAAAAGGCAATTTTTTTCTAGCCGAACGGGCAACATTACTAAAGTTAACAAAAATTCCTTGAGCAGTTTCTGGGCGGAGATAAACTTCGCTTTTCGCATCCTCAGTGACACCCATATGTGTTTTGAACATTAATTGGAATTGGCGAATATCAGTGAAATCACTTGAACCGCAAACAGGGCATTTAACATGATTTTCACGGATGTAATTTATCATTTGTTCGTTGCTCCAACCATCGCATGAAATATGCGCTTGTTGCTCAATTAAATCATCAGCGCGATGACGTGACTTACATTTTTTGCAATCGATTAATGGGTCATTAAAATTTGAGATATGTCCTGTTGCTTCCCAAACTTTAGTATTCATAATAATTGCAGGATCTAAGCCGACATTCATCGGTTGTTCAGTAACAAATTTTTGCCACCAAAGACTTTTTACATTATTTTTAATTAAAACTCCAAGTGGACCATAATCCCAAGCATTTGCTAATCCACCATATATTTGTGAACCAGGATATACGTAACCTTGAACCTGTAAATGGGTTACGATTTCCTTAAAAAGTTTATCTTCCATATTTCCTCCATAATAAAAATACTCTTATGATTTAATATTATAGTATACTATTTGTCAACCTATTATAAGTGTATTTAATATGTTTCAAAAAACATTTCGCAAAAGACAAGTTTGCGATAATCATATTGATTTTTTAAATAATTCATCAACTCTTTTATTAAGCGAACTGCTAATGGTTTTTCAATCACGTGGTGAAAGTAATTTTCCTCATCTACTTTAAAGATATAACGTAATGTTTTTAAATATAGAGGCGATTCAATATTTTCATTTTCGCGGCATTTATAACAAATAAGACCCCCCTCAGCATAGTTAACTGAAACTATTTTATTTTTTGTATGACATTTAACGCATCCATCGACATCTAATCCATATCCGCATTCGACAATGATTTTTGCTATAAAAATCGCAGCAAAGGAAAATAATTCAAATTCTCCATTTACAACGCGCATCAAATATTCAAACAAAATGTAGATTTGTTTACTCGATTCAGGCAAGAATGTAAGAATTGTTTCACTAACCAACCCACAGATACACATCTTATCGATATCTTCGTAAAGCTGGTAGTTAGAAGAAATTAAACTTCCACGCGTCAGATATTTATAATTTCCCTTTATTGTGCATTCAAACTCAGAAAAAGCATATAAAAGACAAGATGAAGCATTCTTACTTGTTATCTTTTTAATTCCACGCGCTTTAAAAGAAATAATTCCCTCTTCGGTGAGTACGCTAACAATTGCATCGCTCTCGCCATAGGGAACATTTCGAATAACATATCCTTTTACTAATTGATTATCACTATTCATCACGTTTGTTCAGACCATAACCAAATTCATTAAGATAATTTGCAGAATCTCTCCAATTTTCTTCAACGCGGACAAATGTGGTAAGGTTAATTTTTCTGCCAAGAAGTTCTTCAATATCTTTTCTAGCTGCAATACCAATTTTTTTAATTAACCAGCCACCTTTTCCAATAATAATTTTTTTCTGTGACTGTTTTTCGACAAGAATAGTTGCATCAATATGCAAAGTATCATTAATTTTTTTAATTGAATCAATTTTAACTGCTGCGCTATGTGGTACTTCTTCTTCAGTAAACAATAAAATTTTCTCGCGAATAATCTCACCCATAAGGAAAGACATCGGATGATCACTCGTCATTTCTTCAGGATAATATTTTTCTCCTTCAGGTAAGACACTTTTAATTTTCTGCAATAAAACGTCGATATTAAATTTATCTTTGCAAGATATTTCAAGTATTTCTGCTTTTGGCAGAAGTTCATGATATTCTTTTTTCAAATTTTCAATTAAGAAGATATTTGTCAAATCAATTTTATTAAAAACGATAAAAGTTGGGCAATCGCGTTCAAAACGGTCTTTGATAATTTGATCTTTTTCCTTATTAAAAGGAATAGATGCATCAACTAAAATAATTAAGGCATCAACATCTATCAATGAAGAAGATATTTGCTTATTCATATAACGGTCTAACTGTTGATGAGCTTTAACCAATCCTGGAGTATCAATAAAAATAATTTGCGAATCTTCATCGTTATAGATACCTTGAATAGCATTACGCGTTGTTTGAGGTTTACTTGTCGCGATAGAAACTTTCTTACCAAGAATTAAATTTAATAATGTTGATTTGCCGGCATTAGTTTTTCCGACAATTGAAACAAATCCAACTTTTTTCATCTCATATTTCCTTTGCTGAATGAGTACGGGAGAAGTTCATCAATATTAGTAACTAAATATTCTCCATCCATATTTGCACAAATGATTCTTGCTTCACGTGAAAACAGTTCGCTTAGAACTTGTCTGCAAGATCCACATGGCGAAGTAATGCCTTCCGAATCTGCAATAATACAAATCTGGAGATAATCTTTTTGACGGTACCCTTTCAAATATCCTTGAAAAACAGCATTTCTTTCCGCACACATGCATAAGCCATAAGCTGCATTTTCAATATTTGCTCCGTAAATTAATGTTCCATCTTTGCATTCAATAACCGCGCCAACGGCAAATTTAGAATATGGTGAGTAACTAAGTTCACGCGCTTTTTTTGCTTCAGAAATCATTTCTTCTATAGAAAGCATCTATTTAACCTCCAAATTTAAAATTTTCATTATTTCATCTTGAATAGCAAACATCACTTTTTCATCTTCTGGTTTCATATGGTCGTATCCAAGTAAGTGAAGGACGCCATGACAAGCTAAAAACATCATTTCCCTTTCAAAAGAATGCTGATATTCTTCGCTCTGACGATGAGCTACAGGGACGCAAATAAAAATTTCCCCGAGATCGCGCGGATAATCACTTGGAGCTTTTAAGTTTTCTTTATTATCTTCAAATGCGAAAGAAATGACATCGGTCTCTCGATCAATATTACGATATTGCTTATTGATTTGATGGATAGTCTCACCATCAACTAAATCAATTTCTAACATAAAATTACCATCCAGATTAAGATGTTTTAAAATAGTGTCAATTAATAAATGATATTTTTTCTCATACTCAGACAATTCTTCGCTAGTCTGATTTTCAAAAGTAAGTTCAATATTCATGGATTTTACCTCATGAATAATTGTAACTAAAAACGCAAAAAATATCTATGTAATTATAACTGTGTATTTATTTATTTTTATAGTAGTGGCTCATTGTGAAATGATAAGCTATTCTTTTACGAATAAAGTCCTTTTTATCTTTAAGATTATAGGCATTATACATATTTTCATAAAGAATTTTTTCCAAGAAGAAATAATAGATAAATAGATGTATATAACCGCGAAAATAACAAATAGCTATATTAATTGCAGCAATAACCGCTATCGAAATGGCATCTATAATTTGCATCAAAAAAGCGTAGCGATAAGATAATTCGTCAGCAATACGGTAATTGATGGAATAATTTTTCTCACTTTGCTCTAAAGATTCAATTTTTGAGAAAAATTTTCTTTGATGACAATAAGTGAACCAGCACTTGAAAACAATGCAGATTGATATAAATATAACGCTAATAAAATTCCAATAATCATTAATTAATAAAATTAGAAATATGAAACCGATATACAAAAAAATATTTAAAGATGAAATATTTTGCATGAACAATGATTTTTTTAATTCATACTCATTTTCAATATATTTATGTGCCTGTTGATAACTAATATTATCAATTAACTTTAAAAACGGATAAATAATTTCTCTATCAAACTTACGCATAAAAATAGAATGTATAATTTGATTAAATATAATTGATGCAATGAATAAAATTACGTTAATAAAAAACAAAACATTGATATTTCTAATTTGAAAAGAGATTAAAAATAGAAAAAAGATTTGAAGAAACGCATTAATAATTTGCAAGAGATGATAATATTTTTGATTATCGAAAAACTTTGATTTTATTTTTGTCCTATTATAACTTTTAACCAATAAATAACAATTTTTTGAAAGACTTTGAAATTTCGGTTTTGAAATTTTTGCTCGTCCTAAACCAGGATCAAAAATCCAGAGATATTTTTTATTGCAATTATAGACTACAACATAATGATCTGATGAATCTAACGTAATCAAAGCAATGCAGGGTAAAGTGATTTCTTCTAGGGTATCTATGGCAAAGCCTTGCAATGTTAAATTATATTTTTCACCTTCCTTAATCAAATCATAAAAAGAGTAATCTTCATTGATTTCTGGAGATGGCAAAAACAAGTAATTTTCATCATTATGTAAATTACTTAAAAGAACCTTTAGGCAAACAAAACCACATTCTTTAGGGAAATTTTGTCTTACAAAGTACTTCATGCGTTCCTCCTATAAACTATATAGGGGAAGCAGTACTTTTTTTATTAATTATTCTTGATAAGGAAGACCAGAAAGCTCAAATGGCTTGCTCAATGCAACGATTAACTCTCTAATCTGTTTTCCTTTCGGTGAATAACGGTCTTTTAAAGAATAGATGCTTTGAATCTCAGAAGGACTATAACAGGAAGTAAAACAGGTTATTTTATCAGATTTAAGGCGACCATCGAGTAATGGATAAACGATATTATCCCGAACATAACCAGTTAAATACTCATTGCCAAAATCATCAAAAACTAACAAATCAACATCGGTCAAAGTTTTTAAAAGCTTCTTGAGTTCATCAGGAGCTTGGAATGATATATTAGATAAATATTGAATGTAATCTGGTGAGATAAAAGCCACCATTTTATGTGATGTTTCAATAAAAGTTTTGCAAAATGTTACAGCTATAAATGTTTTACCAACTTGTCTTGGACCGTATATAAAGGCCCCTTTATCAGCATTTCCTCTTAATATTTTAGCTAAATAACCAACAACATTTGCTCTGACTAAACGATAATCATCATTAAGGGTATCTGTTAAACGATATTTCAAGAAAGACTTAGGAAAATCATGGATTATGAAATTATGTTCTAACTCGTCAGTAAAATAATTGAGTTGACATTTTCTGAACTGTAAGGATATTTGATTAGAAATTAAGTCATAATCAAGATATGGTCTAACACCTTGTAACTGCAACGGACAAGTTGATAAATCATTACAATTCTCGCATTTTTCACGCGACTCAAGGTATTTCAAAAAACTTGATAAATTATCAGAAACTTTTTTTTCGCTAAGATGATTACTTTTAATGAAATCTGAACATTCTAAATCTGAGTAAACAATATCTAAGAATCTTTTTTTTAAGACTTCAATTTGATCATCTGCGATAATTTTTTCAATTTTTAATTCTTTCATATTCTAAAATCCTTCAAGTAATTTATTTAATTCTTCATCAGAAATCTGTTCTTCGGTATTTTCTTGTGCAGTTTGATTCTGATCATCCGCATGATATGCGTGATTTTCAACAGGTTTTGGTTTTCTTTTTCTCGTTAATGCATTGCAAGCAGCTAAAGCTGTCGTAACACCTTTTCTCTTTAATGAAGCTCCAACCTTCTCAATATATGATTTAGGTAATTCGTTATCACACATTGTCAAAGTAAAATCAACCAAGGCATTGATTACTGGAGCAGTTAATTGATACTTTGAGGAAAGTATATTAAGAATATTAACATCGGCTGGTGAAGGGTTAGTATAATTTTGTTTAATTCTTAAATAATCGATAGGTGAGCACTGCGTCATCATGTTTAATTTTTTAGCAAATTCTTGATCACCATTATATTCTTTATTTACCTCATCTTTTGAATCGAGGATTAAAGAATTTCCTTCTTTATATTTTTTAGCCATGTTATAAAGTTCATCGTAATCTATATGATTAACAGCATTAGGGTCAAATATTCGAGAAACAATATCGCTCATTTCAGAAACATCAAAGCCAAAAAGAACAGCAATTCTTGAAATTTCTTCCAAATCTTCAGGCAAAAATGAAGATTTAGATATTTTAGCAGTCTGAACAATTTCTTTTAAAAACTCGCCTATTGCGAAGTTGCTTCTAATATTAATCGTCTTTCTTCCCCGAGATGATTTAATGGTTATCGTCTTTAAACTTTCTTCTTCATCAAGTGAATAAACAGAGGAAAAACTTGCAGAAATCTCTTCGTAATCGCCATGGCTAATTTCTGGCGATGAGAAAATCATCGTTAATTTTTGGACCTCGCGTTCACCTATTTTTCTAGCTAATAATCCTTTGAAGATAATATCTTCAAAGAATTCTTGTGGTGTTTTGGGTGCATATAATTCATAAAGATAAGTTGCCGATGATTTGCCAACTTTTGAACGATATGAGCGCAAAAGTCCAATTCCTTCCAGTTTTAAGCGAGCAGCGTATAGTTCATCAATTCCAATATCCATTTCCTTTAACAAAATCTCATGTTTAGTTAAAGGTGAATATTCCATACGTTTCACTTCACTCCATAAAGTAAAATATAAAGCTAGCGCTTTGTAACCGATAATAGGCTGATAAAGGGTCGTCAAAATATCTCGATCATAACTAGCGAGCATCGACCCTAATTTCACTTCAAAAAAGTCATCTTTACTTAAGTAATTAATTTCTTTCACTTTAGTAACCTCTAGAGATATGATAGCAAAAATAATTTCTAGTTTATAGTTTTAAATTGTTTAATTTATGACTTTGTCATGCTATATTCTTAGTGTAAAAATTGCTTTTTATATAGGAGATTAGCATGAATATTAGCAAGAATACAAAAATTATTTGTACTATCGGTCCTGCTTCCGATACGTATGAAACATGTAAAGAACTTTATTATGCAGGTATGAACTGCATGCGTTGTAATTTTTCTCACGGCACGCATGAAGAACATCAAAAAAAGCTTGATATCTCAGCTAAACTTGAAAGTGAAGATGGCATCATCATGCCGGTTATCCTCGACACAAAAGGACCAGAAATCCGTACTCACGACTTTGAAGGCGGACAAATTTCTGTTCAGACCGGTGATATTATCAGAATTTCGATGACTGAATGCCTCGGAACTAATAAAAAATTCTCTATCACCTACCCAGGTCTTTATGATGATATCAAAGTCGGTCATAGAATCAAACTCGATGATGGCAACTTAACTCTTGAGGTCATTGAAAAAGATGATGAGCACCGCGAACTCGTCACAAAAGCACTTAACCATATGGTTATTAAAAATAAGAGAGGTGTCAATTGCCCAGATACCGAAGTATCAATGGAATTCATCTCCGATAAAGACCGCGATGACTTAGTTTGGGGTTGCACTCAAAGATTTAACTTTATCGCTGCATCTTTCGTTAGAAATGCTGATGACGTCAATGCAATTAGAAAAATCTTACTTGATAATGGTCGTCCAGATATCCAAATTATTTCAAAAATTGAAAATCCGATGGCGGTCAAAAATATTGACTCTATCATTGAAGCAACGGATGCCATCATGGTCGCTCGTGGCGATTTAGGTGTTGAGATTCCTGCTGAAGATGTTCCTGTCGTCCAAAGAGAATTAATTGAAAAATGCCGCATTGCTGGTAAACCAGTTATTACAGCAACTCAAATGCTTGATAGCATGAAAACTAATCCAAACCCAACTAGAGCTGAGGTTTCCGATGTTGCAAATGCTGTCCTTGAATCTAGTGACTGCGTTATGCTTTCCGCTGAATCAGCTAATGGTGAATATCCTGTTCTCGCCGCTGCTATGCAAGCTAAGATTTCTTCAAGAATGGAAAAATATCTTAACTACTACACATTAGCAAGTGAAGAATTCAATATCACTGCTCACCAAAACGGAAAGATTAAAAATATCAATGCCGCTATGGCAAATACATTAACTCAAACTGCTGTCTTAACTGATACAAAGTTAATCATTTGCTTCTCTTCTTCATCAGCATCGGCTAAACTCATCTCTAAATCACGTCCATGCTGCCCAATTCTCTTTGTCACTGATAACCGGACTGAAGCTTTCACTTCATCTTTGAACTGGGGCGTTTATCCTGTCTTAATCCCACATGTTCCTCAATTCATTGAAGAAATGGAAGTTATTGCTTTGCTCCAAGCGAGAAAATTAAATATGGAACCTGGCACCAGAATTATCATCACAGGAAGCAATCCATCAGGATCTGAAAACACTAATTTCATGAAAATTATTACTGTAAATAAACCTAGAAACTTAGATATATAATTATGAAAGAGTACGTTATATCTGTCGATTTAGGCGGAACTAATGTGCGCGTTGGAATAGTTAAAAACGATTGTACAATTGTCAAAGTGCTCCGTGAGCATTCTCTTAAGTATGATAAAGAAGCCCTCGGACAGCAGATTATTCGAATGATTTCTTCGTTAAATTATTCAGAATACGATATTGATACAGTCGGTGTTTCTGCGTGCGGATTTGTTGAAAACGGAATAATCACCGCTTCGCCTAACCTATATATTAATGATTTTAATCTCAAAAAAGTTATTGAAGAGGCTTTTCCATCATTGACAGTTAAAGTTGTTAATGACGCAAATGCTACCGCTTTTTCTGAATCAATTTTCGGAAGTAGCAAAAATTATAATTCTTCATTCTTTATTACCATTTCTTCTGGTATCGGAGGAGGTTTTGTCTATAACCGAAAACTTCTCGATTTACCTTTTGAAATCGGTCACACTTATATTTATATTGAGCATAACTATCACGAAGTAGAAGAATATCTTTCTGGTAATGGAATCAAAAGACTTTGCCATAAGCATCAGTTTATGATTGAAAACGCAAAAGAATTTTTTGAACTCGTCGACAAAAGAAATTCTCGCGCTTTGAGACTTTATGATCTTTGGCTTGAACACGTCGCAAAGTTAATTGCGAATATTCAAATCATGTATAACGTTGATTGCATTGTTTTATCTGGCGGAGTCATGTTATCAAGTTCTGTCTTTATTGAAGAGCTTAAACACCGCTTCTATCAATATATTGAAAAATTCCCATTGAAATCACCAGCATTCGTCTTTGCTAAATTCGATCAAGACGCTGGATTGATGGGAGGAGCAGCCGTTGGTTTCTATTTTGACAAATAAAAGATAAAAATCTCTTGCAAATAAAAAGCAACTAGCAAATAATATAGCCGAGCAATGAAGTAGACACGTTCAGAGAAACTTTCCAGAGATTGCTGCATTTGGTGAAAGTAGCAAACAATACTCTGAATACCACTACGGAGCTTTCTTAGTAATAAGACGTCGCTTGCGTTAAAAGCAATTAATGAAGTGCATTTATTGTTTTTTATATAAATGAACTAAGGTGGTACCGCGGTAAATTCGTCCTTATGGTTTTATTTCCATAAGGATTTTTTTATGAAAGGAGAACATTATGAAAGTATATTTACTCGATGATCGCGAACTTGAAGTCCAAGCCAATGAAAACGGCGAAGATATCGCAAAAAAAATTTCTTCCTCGCTTGCTAAACAAGCTATCGCTTATAAACTCGACGGAGAAATTTATGATTTAAAACGTCCTATTGAACACGAAGGACATTTTGAAATTATCAAAAAAGGTGACGAAGAATCTTATGATGTATTAAATCACTCAACTTCCCATTTAATGGCAGAAGCTATTTCTCACCTCTATCCAAATGCTAAATTTGGATTTGGACCAAGTATTGAAGAAGGTTTCTATTACGATGTCGATTTCGGTGATGAAAAAATTACTGATGCCGATTTTCCAAAGATTGAAAAAGAAATGAAAAAAATTGCTTCTTCCGGCAAAGAAATCGTTAGAGAAGTCGTTAGCAAAGAAGAAGCTAAGAAATTATTTGCAAACAATCCATATAAATTAGAATTAATCGACGGTATTGACGGAGAAATCACTATCTACCGTCAAGGCGATTTTTATGATTTATGCGCTGGTCCACACGTTGAAAAAGTTTCACAAATTCAGCATTTCAAACTCTTATCCGTCGCTGGTGCCTACTGGAGAGGCAATGTTAACAACAAAATGTTAACTAGAATCTACGGTACCTCTTTCTTCACAGAAGAAGAATTACAAAATCACCTTCACGATTTAGAGGAAAGAAAGAAGAGAGACCACAGAAAAATTGGTAAAGAACTCGGTCTCTTCATGATGAGTGAATATGGTCCAGGATTACCATTCTTCCTTCCTAACGGATATGCAATTAAGAGAGAATTAGAAAATTACTGGATTGATTTCCACCGTAAACATGGTTACTTAGTCTGCGAAACCCCAATGATGCTTAGCAAAGAATTATGGGAAATTTCAGGACACTGGGATCACTATAAAGATGATATGTATATCACAATGGTCGATGATACACCATATGCGATTAAACCTATGAACTGCCCAGGAGCAATCCTTATCTACAATAACTCTTTACATTCTTATAAAGATTTACCTGTTAGAATTGCTGAACTCGGACACGTTCACCGCCACGAAGCATCAGGTGCTTTAAACGGCTTATTCCGCGTTAGAACCTTTACTCAAGATGATGCTCATATCTTATTAAGAGAAGATCAAATCGGTGAAGAAATCACCAATATTATTAAAGTTTACGACCATATTTATTCTTTATTCCACCTCAATTACCATATTGAATTATCAACTCGTCCAGAAGATAACTTCATCGGTGATATCGCTGTTTGGGATAAGGCTGAAGCTGATTTAATCGCCGCCTGCAAAGCAACAGGACGTGAATTCAAGATTAACCCAGGTGACGGAGCTTTCTATGGTCCAAAACTTGATTTCAAGCTTCGCGATTCAATGAACAGAATTTGGCAATGCGGTACAATCCAACTCGATATGCAATTACCAGGACGTTTCAATTGCTTCTACATTGATAAAGACGGTAATAAAGTTACTCCGGTTATGATTCACCGCGCTTGCTTTGGTTCGCTTGAAAGATTCATCGCAATTATCACCGAAAACTTTGCAGGTGCTTTCCCAACCTGGTTAGCTCCAGTTCAAGTTAAAATTTTACCTGTCGCTTCAGTACATAATGAATACGCAGAAAAATTAAATGAACAATTTATGGATCTTCATTTAAGAAGTGAAGTCGATGAACGCGAAGAGAAATTAGGCTACCGCATGAGAGAAGCTCAAACTCATAAGATTCCATATACGCTTGTAATTGGTGACAATGAGGTAAAAGACCACACCGTAACATATCGTAAGTATGGTTCAAAAGAACAAATCACTGTTTCCGTTGATGAGTTCGTCAAATTAATTAAAGACGAAATTGAGAAAAAAACTCTATTAACTGAAAAGTAATTAATCCATCCATAATAAAAAGCAGAATCGCTTGATTCTGCTTTTTTGTTATGCATTTGATACTTGTTTCATCGATAGGCCAATCCTCTTTTTCTCGACATCAACTGAAATGACTTTTACTTTGACAACATCATTAACGTGGACTACTTCACGAGGATTCTTTATGAACTTATTAGAAAGTTCTGAGATATGGACTAATCCGTCAACATGAACACCTAAGTCAACAAAGCAACCAAAATCCATAATATTTCTAACTGTTCCATAAAGCTGCATACCGACTTTTAAATCGCTGATATCCATAATATCGTTAGAATATTCAACTTGCTTATAATCTTCGCGGATATCTCTTCCTGGACGTTTTAATTCAGCGATGATATCTTCTAAAGTTGGGACACCGACATTGAGAGATTTCGCTAAAGCGTTAATATCATTTATATGATTTAAAGATGAAATTAACTCTTCACTTCCTAAATCTTTTAAAGCTAAATTAAGAGATTTCAGAAGTTTTTTTGCTGTCTCGTAAGATTCTGGGTGAACCGCGGTATTATCAAGAGGATTATCGCCTTCAAGTCTTAAAAAGCCCGCGCATTGCTCATATGCTTTTTGTCCGAGCATTTTAACCGATAATAATTCTTCTCTGTTACGGAAATTTCCATGCTCATCGCGGTACGCTACGATATTTTTAGCGATGCTCGGCGAAATACCTGAAACGTAATTAAGCAAGGATACCGATGCAGAATTAAGATTAACGCCAACTGAGTTAACACAGTCTTCGACAACATTTCCCAAAACTTCTTTTAATCGTTTTTGATTCATATCGTGCTGATATTGTCCAACACCTATCGATTCAGGAGGAATTTTAACTAATTCGGCTAGAGGATCTTGTAATCTCCGCGCGATAGAGACTGCTGAGCGAAGATTAACATCGAAATCTGGGAATTCTTTTTTAGCTAAATCAGTAGCAGAATAAACCGAAGCTCCTGCTTCAGAAACGATTAAATATTTAATTTGCTTTTCTAAATTATTTTCTTTTATTAAATTTTTTAAGAAATTTTCAGATTCGCGCGAAGCTGTTCCATTGCCCAATGCGATTAAATCGATATGGTAACGTTTAATTAAATCAAGTAAAACTTTTTTAGCTTTTTCAGCTTCTTTATCAGATTTCAAAGTTGGACGGATGACATCAGTAGCTAAAACTTTTCCCGTGCCGTCGACAACAGCTAATTTGCAGCCATGTGAATAACCTGGATCAAAACCGAGAACAACCTTATCTTTGATTGGCGATTGAAGTAAGACTTGCACTAAATTGTCCTTGAAAACTTCCATGCTTTCGTCTTCAGCTTTTTCTTCTAGATCATTACGGATTTCATTTTCAATTGATGGAGCAATTAATCTTTCATAAGCGTCTTTAATGGTTTCTTTCAACACATCTTCAAATGGAGATTTTTCATTAATAATGCGCAATTCAAGATAATTTAGAATTTCTTCTTCTGGAGTTTCAATTGATACTCTTAAGCATTTCTCTTTTTCGCCGCGGTTTAAAGCGAGAATTCGATGAGGTGGAATTTTAGAAATTAATTCTTGATAATCGCTATACATGCCGTAAACATCATTTTCCGCTTTTTTAACTTCTTTAGAAGTAATTAAAGCTTTCTTTTGATCAAGTTTTTTAATTACTTTACGGTAATCCGGATCATCGCTAATTTTTTCAGCGATGATATCTTTAGCGCCCTGCAATGCTTCTTCAGCTGTTTTGACACCTTTTTCTTCATCAATAAACTCTGCGCATTTTTCCATTAACGGTTTTTCTTCTACCTGCTTAAGAATATATTCGCTTAAGGGTTCTAATCCCTTTTGTTTAGCGATAACCGCGCGAGTTTTCTTTTTAGGTTTATATGGTCGATACAAATCTTCAAGTTCGCTGAGAGTTTGACAGTTTTCAATCTTTTCGCGTAATTCATCAGTCATCTTACCTTGTTCTTCAATGGTCCCGATAACCGTATTCATGCGATCTTGTAAATTATTAAGATAAGCTAATCTCTCTTCAAATTTTCTTAATATTTCATCATCAAGCGATCCAGTTACTTCTTTCCGGTAACGGGCAATAAAAGGAATGGTATCTCCTTCGCTTAATAATTTTAAAACCGCGTCAACTTGACTAATTTTAATATTTAATTCTTCAGCTAATTTTTTATTAATTTCCATAATTTTGTAGTACCTTCTAATTTATTTAATTTCTTTTTTATTTCCGAAAACAGAAATATAGCGGTCGATGCATTCTTGAATAATTCGTTCAGCAACATCAGCATTATGAATATGTTCAACTACTGTTTTTTTACCTTCGAGAATTTTATAAACTTCAAAGAAATGTTTAAATTCCTTAAAAACGTGCAAAGGCAATTCATGAATGGTTGTAATGTATTCATAGGCCGGATCATCTAGGCAAACAGCGATAATCTTTTCATCACCTTCCCCATCATCTTTCATCTTCAAGACGCCAATTGGACGGCAGCGAACCAAAGTTAATGGAAGCAATGGCTGCGAACAAATAATTAAAACATCAAGAGGATCGTGATCTTCTGCATATGTTAAAGGGATAAAACCATAATTAGCTGGATAGTGAGTCGCAGTATAAAGAACTCTATCCAGCCTTAATAGACCCGTTTCCTTGTCTAATTCATATTTATTTTTACTTTCAGATGTGATTTCCACAACTGCAATAAATTCTTTTGACGTCACTCGTTTAGGATCTATGTCATGCCAAATATTCATGCCTTACCTCCTTCATTTTGGAAAAAATATTTTGTTAAATAGTGAACTATATCAATCATTGCTAAGCCAATTAAAACCGTTACATAATTAAAAGCAGCTATGCCAGAATGATATAAAAACAAAGCTAGTAAGATAAAAAATAAATAATAAACAATTATTAAAATGCTTAAAAGGAAAGACATCGTGGCTCCAAAAACGATACCTTTTGAATTATCTTGATCATTTTTCTTATAGATATAACGGAGTAAATACCCTCCAAAAGAAGCAACAACTCCTAAAAGAAAACCAAGTGGAATTTCCATCAATGAGAAAAAGAAGCAAACAGATAAAATGATAAAAAGGACAAGTGACACAATCATTGTCCTAACAAATAATTTTTGATTTTGCTTAGTAAAAAATTCTTTAAAGAAATTAGATAGTTTATCTATCACTATTTTTGACCTCAATTAATAAGTCTTTGCAAATATCAAATGCTTTTTGTTCAAGTTCAGGATTATTTGAGGCGCAGCCCTTAGCATCGATAATGATATGAGCATAAGGTAATGCAGCTTTGACCATGATTGCATTTGCTAATACGCAGACATTTGTAACGACACCAACAAGTGTTACTTCAGTATAACCCGATCCCCTAAGATAGAAACAGAGTTGAGATGATGGGAAAGCGCGTTTTTCAAAGATTAATGAACCACCTGATAAACGAGCAATCTTTCCGTAGAGTTTATATCCCTCTGTTCCTCTAATGCAGTGCTTAGTCGGAATATATTTTCCTTCTTCAGTCTTTAAATAATCGTCATCGTGGGTATCCATCGTAAACATGACTTCATCACCATTAGCCCGATATTCTTTAATTAAATCAGCAATATAAGATTCTATGTTCTTAGCTGCCTCAAATCCTAATGCGCCATCGACAAAATCCTTTTGATAATCGACAACTATTAATAATTTTTTCATATTATTCCTCCAAGTTATATTCTATTTAAATAATAGCACTATCATAAAAAAATTAAAAGAACGCGATAATATTTCTCAATGGCAATGCGTTTTAAATAATAAATATTTTTATATAATTAAAATTTAACTATTCAATTTTGTATAAGGAAAAATAATAGTTTTTTATTTTAAAAAAATTAAAAAAACGCTTGATTTTATATCATATATCTCATATTATTATAAAGCGCGTTAAGTGTTATGGCGGCGTAGCCCAGTTGGTTAGAGCAACCGGCTCATACCCGGTATGTCGGGGGTCCGAGTCCCTCCGCCGCCACCATTATTTGGACCCGTAGCGCAGTTGGTCAGAGCAGCGGTCTCATAAACCGCGGGTCGTGGGTTCGAGCCCCTCCGGGTCCACCAACTTGCGATATGATATATATGTGGAGAAATACCCAAGTGGCTGAAGGGGTCGGTCTTGAAAACCGATAGGGGATTCGCGTCCCGCCAGAGTTCAAATCTCTGTTTCTCCGCCATCTAAAACTAACATTTTGTTACAATGTAGCAAAATGATGAATAAAGTCCCAAACTTGGGACTTTTTATTTTGCTTAATTTTTAAAAACGCATAAAAAAAGGAAATTACAAACATATGAATTTCCTTTTTTATTTAAATTTATTTCTTTCCGAAGATTGATGAGAAGATGTTATTACTCTTCTTACTTGATTTGTCGCGTAACTGTATCAACAAATCTTTTTCTTCTTTGCTGAGCGATGTCGGCAATTTAATATTAATATGAACTAATTCATCACCATAGGAACTAGAACGCAAATCCTTAACACCTTTGCCAGATAATCTAAGGATTGTATTCGGTTGAGTTCCGGCTGGAATTTTCATATTTACTTTGCCATATACAGTATCGACTTCGACTTCACATCCGAGAATCGCATCAATATATGAAACATCCTTATAAATATGTATATCGTTACCTTCACGGGTGAAAATCTTGCTATCATCGACCACAACTTCGATATAGAGATCGCCATTAGGTCCACCATTTTGACCGCGTTGACCTTTTCCGCGAACAACAACTTGTTGTCCTGAAGAAATACCGGCTGGAATATTGACTTCCAATTCTTCTTTCTTAGAAGTATATCCTTTACCTTGGCAAACGCTGCAGCGCTTATTGATGATCTTACCGGTTCCGTTACAACGCGGACAAGCTCTCTCGCTCTGCATCCGGCCAAAAATCGTATTTTGAACACTTCTAATTCTGCCAGTTCCATGGCAATCTGGACATGATTGAATGTCGCTAGGTGATTCAGCGCCAGTTCCGTTACAATGCGGACATGTTTCTTCAACGACTGGATTAATGACAATTTTCTTGCCATTTATCGCATCCATAAAGGAAATTCTCACCCGCATTAAGTTATCCGCGCCACGAACCGGTCCTGAAGACTGGCTTCTCCGCGAACGACCACCGCCAAAGAAACTGCCAAAGATATCGCCTAAATCGACATCACCAAAATCTCCGAAAGGATTTCCGCCACCGAATCCACCGCTATTTGGATCGAAAGCAGCATAGCCAAATTGATCGTATTTAGCTTTTTTATTTGGATCTGATAAGATATCGTATGCCTCTTGAACTTCCTTAAATTTTTCTTCAGCACCCGGTTCCTTATTTAGATCAGGATGGTATTTTTTTGCGAGTTTACGATAAGCTGATTTAATTTCATCAGCAGATGCACTCTTAGAAACACCTAAAACCTCATATGGATCTCTCTTTTGGGCCATAATTACTCCTTTCCCTTACAAAATGGAGGTATTTAGCATACCTCCAAGTGATTTATTACTTCTTTTCAGTGAAATCAGCATCGACGACGTTATCATCGTTTGGTTTGCTTGATTGGCTATTATCTGCTGATGGATTTCCTTGAGCTTGCTGATATTGTTGAGCCATAGCAGCAGCTTGTTCAAGTTGATTCATCTTATTCTTTAAAGTTTCGATATCATTGTTATCGAGAGCAGTCTTTAACTCATCTCTAATAGTTTGAGTTTCTTTCTTTTGTTCTTCGCTCATCGAAGCACCTTTTTCAGCCATAGCTTGATCGATTTGAGCAATTAAGCTTTCAGCTTTATTCTTGACTTCGACTTCTTCTTTTCTCTTATCATCGGCTTCTTTATTAGCTTCAGCTTCCTTAACCATTCTATCGATTTCGGACTTGCTTAAGCCATTAGAACCAGAGATAGTGATTTGTTGTTCTCTTTGAGTATCGAGATCTTTTGCTTTAACATTAACGATACCGTTAACATCGATATTGAATGTAACTTCAATACGTGGCTCACCTCTTCTAGCAGGACGGATACCATCAAGTTTGAAGGTGCCTAATAACTTGTTATCTCTAGCCATTGGTCTTTCACCTTGGTAGACCATGATATCGACTGCAGGTTGGTTATCAGCAGCAGTTGAGAAGACTTGTGATTTAGTTGTTGGGATAGTGGTATTTCTTTCAATTAATGGAGTCATAACACCACCCATAGTTTCAATACCTAAGGTTAATGGAGTGACATCAAGTAAGAGGACATCCTTCTTATCGCCTTTAATGACACCACCTTGAATAGCAGCACCGACAGAGACTGCTTCATCAGGGTTAACTGAACGGTTAGGATCTTTTCCAGTTAATTTCTTAACTAATTCAACAACAGCTGGCATTCTTGTTGAACCACCGATTAATAAGACTTCATCGATTTGTGAAGCAGATAATTTAGCATCTGCAAGAGCTCTTCTGACAGGTTCTTCGGTTCTTCTTAATAAATCGCGAGTTAAATCTTCAAATTTTGCTCTTGTTAAAGTTGTTTCATAGTTGATAGGGCCATTTTTACCCATTGCTAAGAAAGGTAATGAGATGGTGACTTGAAGTTGTGATGATAAAGCAATTTTAGCTTTTTCAGATTCTTCCTTAATTCTTTGTAAAGCCATCTTATCGTTAGAAAGATCAACGCCTTCTTTAGCTTTAATATCATTAATTAAGTATTTTCCTAAAGCATTATCCCAGTCATCGCCACCTAAGTGAGAATCACCGCTTGTAGCGATAACTTCAAATGTACCATCACCGATATCAAGAATAGAGACATCGAATGTACCACCGCCTAAATCGTAGACGAGAATCTTTTGTGATTTATTGTTATCTTCACCATATGCTAAAGCTGCAGCAGTAGGTTCAGAAATAATTCTTACGACATCAAGGCCAGCGATTTGACCAGCATCTTTAGTTGCTTGTCTTTGAGCATCGTTGAAGTAAGCAGGGACAGTAATAACAGCCTTAGAAATAGGTTGTCCTAAATTGTCTTCGCAATATTTCTTGATGTAAGAAAGAATTTTTGCAGAGATTTCTTGAGGTGTGAAATCTTTGTTAAGGCAGCTAATGTGAACTTTTTCATTAGTACCCATTTTTCTCTTAATAGAAGCAATAGTATCAGGATTAGTGAGTAACATTCTCTTTGCGGCATAACCGACAATTTCCTCACCATCAGGTTTAAATGAGACAACAGATGGAGTGGTATTAGGTCCTTCTGGATTTGGAATAACCTTAACTTTACCATCAGCTTGCATATAAGATGCAACAGAGTTTGTGGTACCTAAATCGATACCTAAGATAATTTCACTTGCCATAGATTAATTTCTCCTTTTTCTTTATGCTTGATGTTCTATATCAGCAGAAGCATCATCTTTATTTTCAGTTTTTTCTTCTTTTGTTTCAGACTTTTCAGCTTTTACTTTCGATACAACTACTGAAGCTGGACTTACTAAACGGTCGCGAAGCAGATAACCAGGTTTTCTTATTTCAACCACGATATTATCTTTTTCGCCATCGACAACTTCGATAGCTTGCATCGTCTGGTGATCAAATTCCTTACCGATTGTCGGCATAATCAATTTGACACCTTCGCTTTCTAAAGCTTGAAGCATTGATTTATAAATCATCTGGAATCCTGCTAGATAAGCTTTAAGATTTGGATCAGCTGGTTCATTTTTTAAAACCAGATAGAATGTATCAAGAGTTGGAAGTAGCTTTTCCACGAATGGTTGTCCGCGATACTTTACCATGGTCTGATGATCTTTTTCATAAGATTTACGTAAGTTATCGCAATCAGCAACGGTTCGATAAGCTTTATCTTTCCATTCTGCTAATTCTTTTTCCAAAGCTTCAATCTTAGCGAGATTTGGATCGATCTTTTCTTCTTTTTTCTCAGACGTTTCAGGTTTCTTTTCCTGAGTTTCTTCTAAGGTTTCATTTTTCTTATCTTTGTTTTTATCCTTCATCGCTTTGCTCCTTTCTTTCGCTTTCTTTGTTATAGATTTCATCGATCTTCTTAGCTAGATATTCCAGAGCATTAACGATTCGATCATAATCCATTCTTGTCGGACCAACCAAGGTGATCGTTCCTTCGTTATCATTACCGATAGAAATCTTCTTTGTGACAAAGGAAACATCATCAAATCCATTTCCTTCTTCATCTTTTCCAATATGGACATCAAGAGATTCATCGCTATCGATAATGTCACGCATCTTAGATGGCGAATCGATAAACTCCAGCAACTTCTTGAATTTGCTGAGATCTGAAGTGAACTCTGGCTGATCTAACAAATTTTCCTTGCCATAGAAAGCAATTCGATCCGATGTAAATTTCAAGAAAGCTTCAGCAAAAGCACGGTAGATAGCATCGTTTGATTGAATGAGGGTTTGAATTAATGGTTTAACGATTTCCATCTTATCAGATAATTCAGAAATCGCTGTACCTTTCATCCGATCATTGATGATATTGACGCACTTTTTAACATCGTTCATGTTGACGCTTTCATCAAAGACGAAAGTTTTATTTTCAACATAACCGGTATCAGTAACAAAGACACATGCGGCACTATTAGTCGAGATAGGCACTAGCTGAATAGATGCGAGATGTTCTTGATCAGCTGATGGCCCTAAAACCACCGAGGCTAAGTTAGTCATATGAGATAAAATTTTACACGATTCTTTCAAGACATCCTCAATCGACTTATTATGTTGATCAATAATCAGTGAGAGTTGCATCTTTAACTGGCTATCGACATCTTGTTGCTCATCGCGGAGATATTTAACGTAGTAGCGATATCCTTCGCTAGAAGGTACTCTTCCTGATGAAGCATGAGTTTTTTCTAACAAGCCTTTTTCTTCAAGAGCTGCCATTTCATTACGGATTGTTGCCGATGAATATGGAAGCTGATACTGTTCAATCAAAGTTTTTGACCCGACTGGAACAGCAGTCTTAATAAAAGATTCGACGATATATTTTAAGATCATATCTTGACGTGATAACATCTTTTTTCGCCTCCTCTAGCACTCACTATCTTTCAGTGCTAAACATATTATATGTGATTTTTTAGCACTGTCAAGCCCTTGGTGCTAATTTTTTTATATTTTTTTAAAATAAGATTTTTCTTAGAAAATAATCTGCTATATATAAATCATCCTCGCGCAAAGCGATATATCCATTTTTAATGACTAAATTACCGTCATCTAATAACGGTGAAATCTTATCATGGTATTCATCTAAAAAATTTGCTTTGAAACGCCGCTGATATTCATCTAACGCAAAGCCTTGTTCAAGGCGCAATCCGAGCATTATAAAATAAAATTTGTCTGAATTATCATCAACAGGTTCTACGTAATCATCATATTTTCCTTTTAAATATGAGCTTAATGATTTTGTCGATGTTCTCCTTATCCTATTTATATAAGAAGAAGCACCTAAACCAACTCCGCCATATTCTTGGTCATTCCAATAAATAAGATTATGTCTTGATTCAAATCCCTTTTTAGCAAAATTACTGACTTCATAGCGATAAAAGCCTTTTATCTTTAGATAATCGCAAATTGCATCATATTGTTTTCTTGCCTCATCTTGGTCTGGCGCAGGATATTTTTTATTATAAAAAATCGACATTTCCTCTACTTGCAAGCAATAAGTCGAAATATGCTTTATATCAAGTGAAGTAAAAATTTTTAAGTCTCCAATAACATCATCAATTGTCTCATGATTAAAACCATAAATTAAGTCGAGGTTAATATCCGAAATGCCATGCTTATGGAGACAATTAATTAAAGAACTAATTTCTTCAGGTGTTGTAAAACGATTAATTTGCTTTTGAAAAATTTGATTAAAAGTTTGAACTCCAATCGAAATTCTTTTGACATTATATTTTTCAAGAACTTCAATTTTGTCTTCAGTTAATTCTGGGTTAGATTCAATTGTTATGAAATAATTTTCGCTTTGATACTTTTTTAGAATCAAAAAAAGCCTTTCGAGCTGAGTATGAGAAAGGCTAGTCGGTGTCCCTCCACCGATATAAATCGATTTAAAAAGAAAATTTGAATATTTAGTTAATTCTTTTTCTAAGTATGTTAAATAACGATCAGCAAAATCTTGATCATAAAAAACTTTAGTAAAACTGCAATACGGACAGATGTAATTGCAGAAAGGAATATGAACATAAAGAGCAGGTTTAAGAATTTTTTTCATCGTCTTTTGATGATTTTTCTTCCGTTTCCTCATCTTCTTCTGAATTTTTTTTGAATTGTTTATTGAATTCTTCTTGTTTTTTTTCATCATCGACATCAACTAAAATGCGGTCGAGATTATCTTTAGCAATCTTTTCCTCGTCTTCTTTTTCGTAATTAGCTAGACCTGGAATATATTTTCTAAGTAAGAAAACAACGATACCGATGACAGCGAAGACACCGATAATTAAAAATACCCACCATCCGGAACCTGCAGCTAAGTAAATCATAATTCTTCCTCCTCTTTTTGAATTACTGGTGTATAGACAAATTTATTTTTAACATTTTCTTTTTTATAAAGTCCGAGATTGGCCAGATTGTCCATACTTGTTCTGGCAGTTTCATAAGCGACGTTCATCTCTTTTTTATATTGAGCAATCGTATAATATTTACCAACGACGCAATGCGCGGCATAGAAATATGCTTGACCTGACTTAAGCGAAGGATAAAGTTCAACTAAGGAATTAGCCACTAATTCTATTTCATCAGCTTTTAATCCTTCTGGAAGAGTCGGCAAGGCTACCTTTCGCTCAACAACAATGGTTGGTGATTCTTGATTAAAGCTTTCTGCTTCTTTCTTTTCTTCTTTTTTCGGAAGGATAACTTCTTTATCAAACATTACTTTCTTAACCGAAGTAAAAGCATCAATGGCTTGAGAGACTTTATTAACGACATAGTCGATAAAGTAAGTTAGATCTAAAGTCATTTCGCTACTTAAAAAAGCTGATTTGAAAGCTAAAGAATTGCATTCAAGAAATTCATCTTCAAAATTCATCAGCATGGTTAATATTTTATAATTTTTGCCGCCCAAAAGATACTTAAATAAGATCAAATTGCATTCTTCATTAAAATAATTAAATGGGACAATATATGTTAAATAAAATAGCAAAATGCTGCTTTTTATTAACGGAATTTCCTCATTATTTGAAAGGTAACTTAATAAATCGCTAAGCATTGATTTAATCTTATCAAGCGGAGCAGCTTCATAATGGCTGCCTTTTTCTTTATGATCATCAGGATTTATTAAATCAGTCTCACGAAATAAGTTTTCAAAGTTGCCATTGAAATCTTTTCTAACAAACTGACCGTATACCGAAGCTATCTCATTAATAGTTAACTCTTCTTGATCAGAAAACATATAAGTTTTAATTAGATTGATATAGTTTCTTAACGAACGGAAAGCTTGGGGAATTTCAACTGTTTGATTATATATAATATTGTTTAACTCATCATTAGAAATAGTTAAAGAATTTATTTTGGCATAGGTAGCCGCTATTGCAAATAGATGATCATTAACTAATGACTTTTGAGCTTCGGAATCGAGATGATCAAACGACACGATTAAAGATGTCATCTCGCGTTCTAAACGGATAATTTTTTTAACTAATGAGCGAGTCAAAGTATAAGAAAAAAGTTTATCCTCGCAATTAGGTAAATCGATAGAAACGCTATAAAGATGGCGATATGCTTGAACCTTCTCCCAAATCAAGTCAACTGAAGACGTTTTAAGAGCAGTTCTGATTTCGTCAATTGTTAAGTAGCTGTCTTCGCTAAAGCGGAGCGCGAAATCGAGTTCCAAATTCTCACCTCATCTCCTATATTTTATAAAAGAAATCTAGACCTTGTCTAGATTAAATACTAATTTTCTACTAATTAGCAATTGTTAATTATTTTCTTCATCATCAACAGAAAGAATAGCCATAAAAGCTTCTTGAGGTACTTCAACAGTACCAACTGCTTTCATCCGCTTTTTACCTTCTTTTTGTTTTTCTAAAAGTTTCTTCTTACGCGATATATCACCGCCATAGCATTTTGCTAAAACATCTTTTCTAACGGCTTTGATATCGGAACGAGCAATAATCTTTCCGCCAATTGCTGCTTGAATTGGCACCTCAAATTGTTGACGCGGAATAATATCTTTTAACTTTTTAACAATAACTAACCCGCGTTGATAAGCAAAATCGCGGAAAACAATTGAGGAAAGAGCATCAATTGGTTGACCATTAAGTAAAATATCCATTTTGACCAAGTTAGCTGCCTGATAGCCATCTAATTCATAATCAAAAGAGGCATATCCCTTAGAATAAGATTTCAATTTGTCGAAAAAATTATAAACAATTTCTGAAAGAGGGAGGTTATATATAATATCAACGCGGCTATCGTCAAGATAAACCATATCGACATAATTGCCTCTTCTTTCCTGGCATAATGTCATAATTGGTCCAATATATTCTTTTGGAGTCATAATACTCGCTTTAACAATTGGTTCTTCAATTCTGTCTACAGTTCCTATATCTGGCATTTTTGAAGGATTATCCAAACTAATCATTTCTCCATTAGATAAATAAACGTGGTAGATAACCGAGGGAGCAGTTAAAATCAAATCAATATTATATTCTCTTTCTAGTCTTTCTTGAACCACGTCCATGTGTAATAAGCCGAGGAACCCGCAGCGGAATCCAAAACCTAAAGCTTGCGAAGTTTCTGGTTCAAAATGAAGAGAAGCATCATTTAGGGATAATTTTTCAAGTGCATCTTTTAAATCGCCATACTTTTTCGAATCGCATGGATAAAGTCCGCAATAAACCATAGGATTCATCTTCCTATATCCAGGTAAAGCTTCAGTTGCTTCATGCTCAAGAGATGTAATTGTATCACCTGGTCTAACATGACCTATTTCCTTAATAGAAGCTGCGACATACCCAACTTCTCCAGCATAAAGAGCTTCGACTTTTTCGTCATGCGGCCGGCGAATTCCGAGTTCAGTAACTTCATAAGTATAGCCATTTGACATCATCTTGATATGGTCTCCGACTTTTAACGTACCTTCTTTAATTGTAACTAAAGCGACAACACCGCGATAAGAATCATAATATGAATCAAAAATCAAAGCTTGTAATGGTTTTGTATCATCACCCTTAGGCGATGGAATCTTTTTAACAATTTCTTCAAGAACTAAGTCGACATTTAATCCAGTTTTAGCGCTTACCCCAACTGCATCATCGCAAGGTAAGCCTATCGTGTCTTCTATCTCTTTGCAAGTCTTATCAAAATCAGCACTCGGTAAATCTATTTTATTAATAATCGGAATAATCTCTAAGTTATTATCTAGTGCTAGATAAACATTAGCTAAGGTTTGAGCCTCGACCCCCTGCGTAGCATCCACGACCAATAAAGCTCCTTCACAAGCTGCTAAGGAACGAGAAACCTCATAAGAAAAATCGACATGGCCAGGAGTGTCGATCAAATTAAATAAATAATCTTGACCATCTTTAGCATGATAATTAAGAGAAACCGAATTTAATTTAATTGTAATTCCTCTTTCTCTCTCCAAATCCATGCTATCGAGATACTGATCCTTCATTTCTCTTTTATCTAAAGCATGAGTAAGTTCAAGAATTCTATCTGCTAAAGTTGACTTACCATGATCTATATGTGCAATAATTGAAAAATTGCGAATATGTGACAAACTGTATTTACGCATCATTACCACCCAATCTAATATATTCTAAAAAATCAATTGATAATTTATCAAGAATTATTACGCCAAAACTGTTCTAAAAAATAACTAATTTGGTCACCATCACGAACTAATACATAATTTTTATATTGTCCGCGAAACATATCGGAGTACTTTTGAGAAGCAAACCGCTCATCAATAAAAAGCAAGGCACCGATATCATCATCAGTACGGATTACTCGACCTGACGCTTGCATCACCTTATTTTTTCCAGGATTAGTATAGGCATAATCAAAGCCAGATAATCCTTTTTTATCGTAATAATCTTTTATTAAGCTGCGTTCAAATGACACCATCGGTAACCCAATTCCGACAATTACCGCGCCAATCAATCGTGAAGAAGTTAAGTCAATACCTTCAGAGAATGAACCACCTAAAACAGCAAATCCAACGACGGTATGGTCAGGATTTTCAATAAATCTTGATAAGAAGAAATCGCGCTTATTTAAATCCATATCTCGCTCTTGAATCAATATTTCTTCTTCATCAGTTTTATAATATTTCAGTACATTTTGAAGATATGCATATGAAGAGAAAAATACTAAATAATTTCCTGTTTTTTCCGATATAAATGCCTTTATTGAACTAGCGATATCGCTATATGATAAATCGCGGTCGCGATAACGGGTCGAAATATTATCTTGAACCATGACCAATACATGATTTGGATTGAATGGTGAATCAATTCGCAAATACGGTGTTTGACTATCTCCTCCTAATGTATTCACATAATATTCCATTGGAGATAATGTCGCTGAGAAAAAAACGGCACCGCGCAATTTGCTAAGGCAATAACGAATTAAGTCGCTTGCGTTTAAGCAACGGATAACATATGATAAGTCACTGTCATTTTCTGTATAACAAACAAAATCGCTATTTAAATAATCATGTATTTTTAAGAACCTATTAATCATTCTAAATGTTTCAAGGGCCTCTTGAACATCGTATTCATCGTCTTTTAAAAAATCTTGAAGTGATTGATAAAGATTTTCTAAAAGCTGGTAAAAATGCTGATCAAAATCATTTTCAAAGATTGTATGTTCATCAACAATCGTCATTTTCATATAACTTTTTAAATTAGTTAGATGACGTTTTAATCCAGGCTTTTTTACATTTCTAAGTTTATGCGATAAATTATCAAGTTGAGAATAATTTATCGATGCTGTATACATATCTTTTGTTCTCTCGCTAAGATTATGAGCTTCGTCAATCAAAGCAAAATATTCTGTATTTCCCTCATCAAAGAAACGTTTAAGATAGACTAACGGATCAAAAATATAATTATAGTCACAAATAATAAAATCGCAGTATAAAGAAACATCTAACTGAAATTCAAATGGACAGATATTTTCGCTTAAAGCATAAGTCAATACTTTTTCCTTAGTAATATTATTTTCCTTTAAGAGAATCAACTTAATCAAATCGTTGACTTTGTTATAGTATTCTTTAGCAAATGGACAGTCTTCAGGATTGCACTTACTTTCATCTAATTGGCAAAGGCTTTCCTTACTAGATAATGTAATTGAATGTAGATATAAACCATTTTTGATTAGTAAATCAATAGCTTGTTCAGCAACGATTTTGGCCTGTGTTTTCGCGGTGAGATAGAAAATTTTTTCATTGATGTCACCGACATAAGTTTTGATTGCCGGAAATATACTAGACATCGTTTTTCCTGTACCAGTCGGTGCTTCAAAAAAGAAAAGTCCTCCGTCATGAGAAACTTGATAAACATATTTTGCTGCTTCTCTTTGCCCTTTCCGAAACTGAGGAAATGGAAAGGCAATAGTCTCTGCTGTTTGATTTCTTTTATCATGATAATTTTCTATTTGCTGATAGAAATTAAGATAATTATCTAGAAGTGAAAAAACTCTTTTTTCTAATTCCTCATAAGAAAAAAGAAAATCTTTAACCATTCGCTTTCTCTTGATAATCTCATTATCATCTTCGTCTACTTGTGATATATAGGTTAATTTAATACCAACTTGCGAATAATTATTGCTTTTCGCTAATAAATAAGCATAGCAAATTGCTTGTCCTAAATGCCATTCGCCTTGTTCCATAAAAAAGGTATCTAAATCGACATTACAAGACTTGATTTCATCAATGATGTCATAATTTTTTGAATTAATGATTCCATCAGCTCGTCCATGTAGATGAAATAGATATCCACCGCGTTCAACATCACCTTCAAGAGGTACTTCACTTTGATAGCTACCATCCTGAAGCGATTGATAACGCATATGAATTCTTGTTCCCTCGGCCATGGTATCATTATTAAAAGAACGCGAATCGATCGATCCGCGTCTAAGAACAAAATCTACTAGTCCATGAACAGATAAATCAACTTTAATTGGCATACCAATTAATTTTACCTTTTTTCATAGCTTTTTTTAAGAAGAAGATTCTATTTTGTATAATTATCGAAATATCCTTGAATAAAAACAAACGGAGTGCCTTTATCGCCAGAACCAGAAGTCAAATCACAAAGAGAACCAATTAAATCAGTTAATCTTCTAGGAGTAGTTCCCTGCGATACCATTTGACCTTTTAAAGAAGAATTTTTAGAATCCTTTAAGGCAATGTAGTCCTTAATAGCTTTTTTGAGCTCATCACCATGTAGAGCAGCGAAATCATTATCTGCAAGATATTTTAATTTAACTTCATTAGGTGTTCCTTCTAGACCTTTAGTATAACCAGGAGAGACTACTGGGTCAGCTAATTCCCAAATTCCTCCAACAGGGTCTTTAAAGGCTCCATCACCATAAACCATAACTTCAACTTCTTTTGCTGTTAATTCTCTAATTTTCTTTTGGACTGAATCAACAAATTCTTGGCAGTGAATTGGGAAAAGTTTTACTCTTTCTTCTGTCGCTTTATTTGAACCAAGTAATCCATATTTGTCATTGTATCCTGATCCATTAATTGATTTGGTGAGGATATCATCGAGAGAAAATACTTTTTCTGCTCCGTTTTCTAATAATATTTTTTTAGTTCTTTTACGCGTATGAATATCGCAGTTAAGAATATTTTTAGTGTAGGAAAGTATCGCGCGAGGATTATTAGCAAAGATTATCCGGCATTGGCAATCTTGTTTTTCAATTAACTCACGATAATAGGCAACATAGTCCACACCTGTAAAAATGTGTTTTGGATGTCCAAATTTAGCAACAAATTCTGCTTCGCTTAAAACATCTGAATAAGGATTTACTCCTTTAGCGTCAACATCATCAATACTAATAAGTGCGTTGCCCACTTCATCTGTAGGATAGGAAAGCATTAAGGTAATTTTCTTTAATCCGCGAGCAAAAGCTTTTAAGCACATCGCAAAGCGGTTACGTGAGAGAATAGGAAAAATAATGCCGACATCAGCATCGCCGAATTTTTGATGAACATCTTCAGCAATATCATCTAAAGTAGCATAGTTTCCTTGACTTCTAGCGACAACGGCTTCAGTTATCGCTAAAACATCCTTATCGTGAATTTGAAAACCCAAGTCTGATTTGCTTGCCTCTAATAAAGAATCGACAACAATTTTTACTAAATCATCACCTTCTTTAATAATCGGTCCGCGAATTCCCCTTACGACTGTTCCAACCATTCTTTCCATGTTATTTTCCTCCTACTTAATCTTTTCAACATTTCTTGGTTCTTCACCGATAGTTTCAATTTTTTCTATCACGACTTTTTCTAATGGCCGGTCGAAGCGATCAGTTTTAACGTTAGCGATTCGATCAACAATATCCATACCTTTGATAACTTTTCCAAAAGCCGCATATTGATTGTCTAAATACTCACCATCTTTATGCATGATAAAAAACTGGCTACTCGCTGAATCAAAATCCATTGCTCGAGCCATTGAAATCACCCCGCGCTTATGAGAGATTTTATTATCAAAACCATTCAGTTTAAACTCACCGCGAATATTATAATCCGCTCCACCGGTTCCATTTCCTCTCGGATCTCCACCTTGAATCATAAATCCCTTAATTATGCGGTGGAATGTTAGACCATCATAAAAATGATTTCTAGCTAATTCTGCAAAATTAGCCGCTGTGTTAGGCGCATTCTGATAATCGAGTTCAATATCGATTTCTCCGAATTTGCATACAGTAATTCTGATCATGTCCATTTCTCCTAATTGAATAAATAATTATTTAGATTATAGCTAATAGGAAAAGGCTTTACAATCAAAAGAATCTTTAATTGCTGTTATCAGAGATTTCATAGTTTTTATGAAGAAATTTAAAATTTTTTTCAAATAACAGATTATCAAGAAATTCGCAATATATCTCAGGGAACTTTAAATGTTCTTGTAGTTCACCTTGAATAAACTTTGCTTTTATTAATTTATTCTCCTGGTTAATCATAAAACTAGCCAAAGTTCGCAATTCATCAGTCAAAACAATTTTTGGGCAAGGATAAGATAATAATTCTTTTTTTGAAAGTATTGAACCATTGCCAATTGATCGGAAGAACAAATAACAATAAGAAGAATTAAGAAGTAAATATAAAATAATAAATGAATGCTGGTCTTTAGCGTATATCTTAAATGCACCATTTCTTTTAATTTCATGCTTACACGCTGCTAGATAATAACGTCCAGAATTAATAACGCTTAAACAGAATTCGTTTTTATTTTCAGAACAAAGCGAAGCCAAAGTTTCATCTTCTTGATAGCATGATACAACAAAATTTTCAGCTTTTTTATGAAGTTTCAAAGGTCTAACTAAATCTTGTCTAATTGTTCCTAAGCAGGAGAGAAGGTAATCGGTTGTCAAAACTTTTGATCTTTCCTTTCGGTTAAACCTTATTAGGTGAGTTAGTCGATATCCACGATGTGAAAAATCACATTCACCATTAATAATACAGGTCTTTACTCCAAAATTTCCTTTTTCAATCGGATAAAGAGCATCAGGGACATTATCAAAACAAAAAATATCGCCAAAGGAATTACTCATTAATTTTTTTCTAAAACTCGAAAATTTATATTCGTCAATAATAGTTTGAGGAGCAATAAAAACAAATTTAGAAGCCGACTTTAGAATTTTATCGAAGAAAAACAAAAAATAGTCTTTATTGTAACCTTTATTATCTAAAGGTGGATAGCATATAGCATATGTATACGGAGGTAACTTTATGTTCTCATTTAAAAAATCTCCGAGAATTAAATTTTTTTCTGGAATTTTAATGAAAAAAAGAGATTTTATTCTAGCTGCTGCAACTTTCAAAGATAGAGAATCATTGTCATAAAGGAAGATTTTGTCATGAAGATTATTTAATAAATGTATATCAATTTTTTTAATCTCTGCTAGGATATTAATAATCAAATTTCCATCTCCGCAGCAAACATCAGCAATAGTTTTAATATCCTTATCGATTATTAACTCAGCCACGATTTGTGAAACATCATTAGGCGTGAATTGTGATTGAGATAATTTGTTATCTCCACTTTTCGAATATAAATATCCATTTTCATACATAAAACCAATTAATTCTAATGGAAAATAACGATTTACAAAAGTTTGAGGATCATTTTTGATAATAAAAAGATACTTTTTCCATACTTCAGAAAAGCCGAATTTATCTATATCTAAGTGATAATTGTCAATTATCTTATCGCTTAATTTAACCTCATCAAACCCCATAAGTATAAAAATGTATACCTTTTTCAACTCCACTTGTAACAATAATTATATCAAATAAAGTTACATTTGTTACCATTTTTAGTTAAAAATCACCATAAAAATTAAGTTTAATATCTTATAATTTTTGATACTTGCCACCATAGTATATAATTTTGTAAGGTCAACAGGCAGGTGGTGTTTCAAAATGAGATATGGATACGTTCGCGTTTCAAGTAGGCAGCAAAATATTGATAGGCAATTTGAAGAAATAAAAAGATATGTTCAAAATCCACGACATATCTATGTAGATAAAGAATCAGGAAAAGATTTTAATCGCAACAATTATCAAAAATTAATCAAAAAGCTCAAAGAAGGAGATTTGCTCATCATCAAATCAATTGATCGACTCGGAAGAAACTACCAAATGATATTAGATGAATGGAGGAAAATAACTAAAACTATTCGCGCGAATATTTTAGTACTCGATATGCCTTTATTAGATACTCGTGATGATGAAAAAAACCTTGTTGGCAGGTTTATTGGTGACATCGTTTTACAGATATTGTCATTTGTTGCCGAAAATGAAAGAAAAAATATCCGTCAGAGGCAGGCCGAAGGAATTCGCATTGCCAAAGAAAAAGGCATTCGCTTTGGAAGGCCTAAAAAAGAACTTCCAGACAATTATAAAGAACTATTATTTTGTTATGAGCATCACTATCTTGCTTTAAATGAATGCCTAAAAGTCCTTAATATTTCTAAGGGAACGTTTTATCGTCTTCTTAAACAATATCGTTCAGAACAAATCTGCATAGGAAATAGAGAAGAGCAAACTTAAATCCCTCTCATCATAAATGCTTCCTAAAGTAAAAACATGTCTTAAGAAGTCTTTGCGCGTCGGATAATATTTTTGATATGCGTATTCGCCAATACTGATTTCAATATTTTGATTTTTAATTGATATTTTATAGATTTCATCTTCAATTCGATAGATATATTCTTTATCTTCAAACTTTTTAACTATCTTATTTAGATTAAAAGTTAGCTTAAGAAATTCTTTTAAATTATAAACTTTCACTAATAGATTATCTTTTATTGCTATTGTCTCAGCAAAATTATTAAAAACCAATAAATATGGTTTATTTAATGAAGAAATAACAAACGTCAATTCATCTTTTCCAAAATAATTGAAAATGCTTTTTAGGGAAGCGTTTAATAAATCAATCGCAGTAAGATAAATTTCATCAATTTGTTGAAGATTCTTATTTAACGAGAAATACCCAATTAACTGATTCTCAATTTTTAGAAGATATACTTTTCTCTTGCCAGTAATTAAATAATCGTAAAAATTATCTTCTTTACGCGTTTTAAAAAAATCATTTTCTAGATAAATATGAAATGCCTCTTTAATCTGATCACAATTTTCTTTAATTTCGATAATATTTAAAGTTAAATCTTCTTGGTTAATTCTCCGGCGATTGACAGTAAGATAATAATCAAATCCGATTTTTTCATACCCATAATGGTTATAGCGCGTTCGATCTCCAGTTAGAACTGAAAAAACAACATTTTTTTCTTTGTTTTCCCTATCAATCTCCTCCATCATCTTTCGCATAATAAAGCGATTTTGATATTCTGGAATCACAGCGACAGAACCAACGAATGAGGTCAAATACTCATGTCCTTGGCAATAAAATTTTGTTAAAATATTACCGGCGACACCGACTATTTTATTATCTTCTTCTGCAAGAAAATGCTCAGGAGAATAATCAACTTTACCATCATAAATTTTTTTCATATTAACATGAAAATCAAATCCAGGATATCTAACCGGGATAAACGCAGCATTCGCGCAAGAAACGATTTTCTCATTTTCTCCTATTCTTCCCTTTCTGATAATCATTTAATTTCCTCCTTGAACATATCAATTAATAAAGTGGAGCCCTTTAAAAAATCTCTTTCAGATCTCAACAAAGCTATTTGATTTTTAAAGGATAAGAACTCTTCAATAATCGGTAAATCACGTAAAAATACCATCATTGAAATATGACTATTTATAATTAAATCATCAAGATATTTTATGATTTCATCATGGCTTTTGCAATTAATCAGATTATATTCAGCTAATCCAATTAAAAGAATGTTATAATTTGTATCTTTGATACTAATAACATCTCTAAACTGTTTAGTATTTCTTAATAAAACAACTCGAGCATATTCTTTTTCATTCTTCGGATTTGAAATTATCTCAAAGTTTTTTTCTAAGAATCCAATATCAATTTTTTGCGGTTCGACGAAGCGATATTCAATAGAGTGAATATTGTTTTGATTATAAACGCTATTGAACTGCTTGAGATTTAAACTTTTTATTTCATCAAAGGATTTTATAATAATTTTGACATCATCATTGCTTGATAAAAATAAATAATTTCCTAACTGAATTTTTCTGATATCAGATGATGTAAAATCAACTTCTTCAAGATTATAAATATCTGCAAATGCATAGCTACCAATTTTTTCTAATCCGCGATTTAAAATGATTTTTTTAACTTTTTGACAAGTCGAAAGAGAATCTCCGCCAATGACTTTCACATCATCAGAAATTTTTACATCACCAAAATAACCAGGTGGTAATCTAAAAAGTGTAAGCTTGTCATCTTTTTTATAAAGAACACCGGAAGAAGTGAAGAAAAGAGGATTTTTTGAATCTACTTCATATTCAGTGAGCATCATATCGAAATCAGTAAAATCACTAGAAATAGATATACAATTCTTATTTATTTTTAATTTGGTAATTTTATCTAAATATGCAAGCGAATGTTCAGTGATAACTTCTGTAGTTTCTGGAAGAATAACTTCACCTTGTAATGAATTTGCAGCGATATATAAAATCTTGCCATCAAAAGAATATAAAACTTTATCATCTAATAAAGAGGTGAAGAATGAATTATTTTCAGACACAATAATTTTCTTCAAATTTTTTAGATTAAAGAACAATGGGTGATGGTACTTTTTATAATTATCACCGAGAATAATCGTTTTAAGATTTTGACAGTTAACGGCAGCAAAAGCTGATATAATTAGTTCTTCGCTTAATGAAGATAACACTAATTTTTTTAATCGCGACATATTAGCAAAAGCCGCGTGACCAATCTTTTTTAAATTATTTGGCAAATAAACAATTTCTAAATTTTCACAATTAAGAAAAGCATGTTCGGAAATTTCGGGAAGTGATATTAAACTCATTAATCTAAGTACTTCTTCTTCATCGTTATATAGGGCTATTTTATAAATTATCTCTTTTAAATGCACAAATTTATCTTCTTGCGTTTGACTTAGCGTAAAATAAAAATCATCATCAAAAAGTTTCATTTCAGATAAGTATTCTAAAACTTGATACTGGTTTGCAAATGGCATTAACATCTTTTCAAGATTTTCAAAATCATAATTAGTGATGCTTTCTTTAATTTGATGACTTAAATAGCTCGCTTTAAAATAAACTTTTAAATCATCGACAATATAATATTTTCCATCCTTTTCATATAAAACATTGTATTTAACAAAAAGATTTCTAAAACGTTTTTTTGTTAGTTCATCATAATTACCATAAAAAGCTATTTGCTCAATTCTTCTAATTTCATCTTGAACAGCTGATGTGATAATATCTTCAATATCCGCGAGATCGTTTTCAAACAATGTGCTGATATTTTTTGATAAAGAAAAATCTTCTTTACTATCAAAGAACAATTGGTACATCTTAATTGGCGAAATTAAAGTTTCGTCTTCATCAGAAATACCATTATCTTGATTCAGTGAAATAAAAATATTTAATTTTGAAAAAGAATTGAAAAATTCAAAAAAAGATTGATTACTATTATTTTTTAATTGGCTAATTAAGTCGAGATCAGTATTACATTTTTCTAAATATGTCAAAATCTTTTTAGAATCTAATGGCAAGACTTCAAGATATGAAAATTTTTGAAAAACATTACTCGTTTGATTATCAAGATATACTTTATTATCAATATTTCTCTTGCGTGAATAAAAACAAATATTAAAGCTATCATTTAAATCCTCTAGTTCTTTTAAAATTTTCTTTTTATTTTCAGAATTCAAATAATCAAAGTTATCAAGGATTAATGTGACGCGCGAATGATAAAAAGAGTAATTACTTAATGGGGCATAGCTAAGACCCAATGTATTTTTATACGTTAAAGTAAACGAATGTTTTATTAAATTATCTTCGCATTCAGCATACTCGACTATTTTGCTTAAATCCAAATAGAGTATGTCAGAAGATTTAAGAAAAAGTGAAATCAAAAGACATGATGCTCCGCAGCCATAATTTCCGTATAAATAAAAATTACCATTTCTGAAATAATTTTCACCCAAAGAGTTTTCACTTAAAATTTTTCCGCTTCCTTCATCTTTCAAATCCGGTAGGCATTCACTAATAATTTTCTTGTCTAAATAAAAACATTTGTAATAAATTTTTAAAACATCAAAACATTGTCTGCTAACACTTGAATCAACAAATGATGTTTCAAGATTAATTCTCTTGAGAATATTAATAAAAGTTGCATAAGCACTATATATACTTGCTACTCTCTGAATTAAATTATCTAATAATTCATCGGCAGAAAATAAATTATTTATTTCATATTCAAAATACTTAAAAGTTTCCTTAATAAAATGACTAACTGGTTTGCTATTAAAATTGTCACGTCGCAAATAATTTTTTTCTAAGTAATCAGCAAAAGCATTACTCAAACAGATTTTATTAAGTTTGATATTCTGGGAAAAAGGATTTTGAAATAATGTAAATAAATTGAGATAAACATTTTTTATGAAATTATTTTGAAAACACATGTCTTCAAGATTATTACTAAAATCATTATCGTTGATGAAGAAAGCCTCTGGATCTGACGAAAAAGCGTCATCAATTACTAATGATGAAAAATCGCTCTGTTTATTTAAATATTTTCCTTCACAATTAAAATCATTAATTTTTAGCAAAACTTGCAGAAATATTTTTAGATAATTCAATAAATTTCTTTCCTTATTTTGCCCAAGAAATGTTATAAAAGTTTTACATTTATCAATATCAACTTTTCTTTTTGTAGCAACTAAACGACATTCATCAAATTCATCTCTCACTGATAATCTATTTAAAAGATTTTGATCAAAACCTTCACCTTCCAAAGTAATCACTTGATAGGCTGAATATTCCTCCAAGATATTAAGATTATTTAAGACATTACCGATTGTGACAACGAAAATTTTACAGTGATCATTTCTTTTTGCGCGGGCAAATTCTTCGCGACAATAAATTGAATTATTATATTCGTTTGATAAAAAAGCAATAAATACTCGGCAAGAAGCAATTGCAGTTTTGATATGTTCGTCCCAGAAATCTCCATCATCAATATTTTTCTTATCAAACCAGCATAAATAATTCCTTTTTCTTAACAACTCACAAAAAGGAAGAACTTTATCTGCATCCCTATGACAATACGATATAAATATTGATCCCATACCATTAATTTATCACACTTATTTACAACTTTATAGCAAGTTTTTTAAAGTCGTATATTAATAATTCTTTTTTCTAGTGATATAATGATAATAATCATGAGAAAAGGGATACTATTTGATCTCGATGGCACTCTTTGGGATGCCGTCGAACAAATCAAAAATAGCTGGAATCAGACGATGGAAAGACTTGCTCTTCCCTATCGTTTTTCATATTTAGATATTAAGTCACATATGGGATTAACCCCAGAAGAAACTGTACACCTTGCTTTTCCAGATTTATTACTTTCCAAAGGATTAGAAATTTTTAAACAATGTGTCAATGATGAAATAATCTTTTTGAAACACAACCCAGGTATTTTATATGCTGACGAAGAAGAAGTTTTATCAGCTCTTTCAAAAAAATATTTGCTTTTTGTCGTTTCTAATAGTGATAAAGGATATATAGAAAATTATCTTCAAACCTATCATTTTGAAAAATATTTTTCTGGTCATTTATGTGCCGGTGATACAAACAAAGATAAGCATGACAATATCTTAATAGTTAAGGATAAATACCATCTTGATAAATATCTATATGTCGGCGACACTAACAAAGATTATATAGAGACTAAAAAAGCTAATGGTGTTTTTATTCACGCTAAATATGGCTTTGGCACAATTTCAGATAAAGTATTGGCTATTTCAGATCTCAAGCAATTGCTGAAGCTTGCTGATGATCTGCTTGATAGATAGAATGGAGTTTTTCTATGAACAATAATATAGCATTAAAACTCAATTGGAAACGGACATTTATCATCGGTTTCGCCTTTTTCGGCATTTTGCTTCTTTGGCAAGTCTATGATTCATGGTGCCCAACATTTCTAACTGAGCTATTTAAGAATTCTTTTAACATTACAGAATCAGAGCAAGTCCAATATCTAGTAGGTATTATTATGGCTCTTGATAATTTAGCGGCATTAATTCTTTTGCCAATTTTTGGTAATCTTTCTGATAAGACAAAATCACCAATCGGAAAAAGAATGCCGTATATTATCGTCGGTACATTAGTTTGTGCGATTGCCTTTCCTTTTGTTCCGGTTTTCTTTTATTACAATAATGTAGCCGGTGTCATTTCAATGATGGCAATTGTCGTTATATTTATGATGATGTATCGAAATCCTGCTGTTGCTTTAATGCCGGATATGACACCAAAACCATTAAGAAGTAAAGCTAATGGAATTATAAATATTATGGGATATATCGGTGGTGCTTTCGCCACAGTCGTCGGTATCTTTTTCGTATTATCTGATTATTTAGGGACAAACGGAGTTGATACTTGGCAATATCATAACATTTGGGCAATTGAAGTTCCTTTTCTCCTCGCTTCAGTATTAATGGTGATTTCATGCCTAGTATTATTTCTAACAATCAAAGAAAATAAAATTGAAAAAGAAATGGCTAAGGAGATGAAAATTGGAGAAGAACTTAGCGATTTAACCGAAAAAGTTGAAGATGATAAACCGTTATCACGCGGTAATAAAATCATGCTTATTTTGATTTTAGTCGCCGAATTCTTTTGGTTCATGGCTGATAATGGTATCTCAACTTTCATGACAAACTATACTATCTATTACTTTGAAGCCTCCTCATCATCAACGATGATTAACACCATTATCGGAGGTGTCGGGTCGGTTATCGGCTTTGCTATTGGAGGTATCATCGCTAGTAAAATCGGTAGGAAATGGACTGTTGTTTCTGGACTATCTTTAACTCTTTTATCATATTTAATTTGGGCAATTCTATCAGGTGTACTTTTAGGCTTCCAACCAGGATCAGGAACATTCCCAATTTATTTATATATTATTTGGTTTGTCAAGGGATTTGGAATGTCACTTGTCCATGTTAACTCCTATCCAATGGTTGTAGAACTTTGCAATAGTAAGAAAATTGGAAAATTCACCGGTTATTACTACGCATCGAGTATGGCCGCTCAAACAGTCACACCTATCTTACTCGGTTCAATTTTATTGATTCCGTCTTTTGATTTTGGTGTTCTTCCTTTCTATGCCTTAGCCTGCGTAATTATTTCTTTAATCGTTTTCTTATTCATTAAGAATGTAAAAACTGTTAAGACCACATTCAAAAAAGGTCTTGAAGCAATTGGAGATGAAGACTAATGAAAAAAGATAAAGTTCTTTCAATGATTAATCCTTTATTTTTTAACGGAGTAGCGCATCGCGGACTCCATACAGAAACTATTACAGAAAATTCACCATCAGCTTTTAAAAACGCTCTTGAACATAATATATCTTTAGAGCTAGACGTTCATCTTAGCAAGGATAATGAATTATTTGTTTGCCATGATGCTTCTTTAAAGAGGACAACTGGCAAAGAAGGAATTATTGAAGATTTAACTAGTAAAGAAATTAAGGAGCAATACCAACTTCTCAATGGAGAAAGAATTCCTACATTAAAGGAAGTTCTTTCCTTAATTAATGAAAAAGTCGGAATGGTGATTGAAATCAAGCCTGATCCTAAAAAAAAGAATTACCGACAAATTGCAGAAAAGGTTGAAGAAGAATTAAGGAATATCAAAGATACAAGAAACTTTATTTTGATTAGTTTCTATCCACAGCCATTATTATATTTAAAACATCTTAATATCGTTAGATGCTTATTAGTTGGTAAAGATAATCCTTCTACTTATGTGCTAAGAAATTTCTTTGAAGGTGTTGACCTTGACATTGAACTTCTTAAAGAAAAAAAATACCAAAAATCTATTTCTAAACGCTTAACGATGTCTTGGACAATTGATGATCAAGAAAAGGCTAAATTAGCTCTTGCTGTCAGCGATATTTTGACCTTCCAATTTCTTCCATTAAATATAGTAAAAAAAGGTGCTTAGGCACCTTATTCTTTATAATCAGTTTTATAACCATGATTTGTCTTTGGGCGAAGATCGTTAGGATAAATAATGTCGGTTTTAATATCTAAGGCGATTTTTTGGAGTTTTTGAGAAATAAAGTATGGATCTTTAACATCTTCTAAAATAATTTTTTCGTTATTTGCCACAAGATAAATATCACCGACCTTACAGAGTTTTTCAATAATACCTACTTTTAAATTTACCGAGTTAAGAGAAGAATAATAAATCGATTTAATCTCTGATCCAATAAATCCTCTTTTAATTATGATTCTTAAATTAGTGAAGGCGTATTCTTCTAACTTTTGTCTACGTGATGCAGATAATATTGAATAAATCCACATCCAAACCGGGATTAAGTGAAAGGCAAAAAAGATAACAATAAAAGCAATCAATCCGCTTGGGATAGCCCCCATTGAAGAAACCATCACACAGATAAAGAAAATATCGAATCCTAGCCAAATAATAGCGATAGGAGCCATTTTCAAAATAGCGCTTAGTATGAAAGATAATCTCCGCGGCTTATCTTTCCATAATATTTTCTCATCTTCACCAATAACTGATTCAATTGTTTGTTCTGAATAATCTTTTTCAGGTTTAATAAAATACTTATCATCTACTTTTTTCATATAATAATTTCTTTCTTTATTTTAGTATAAAATAATTTATTATTTAGTTCAGCAAATATCTAATAAATTTATTATAACAAGGAGTTATTTTCGTTATTCTTGGGAACAGCGTAAGTTGAATAACTATCTGGACGTATCAAACGAAATTAATAGTGATTTAACGTTTGATAAACGTGATGTCTTATCAGTATCAGGAGACTTTGGTGTAGTTAATCAAATAGAGTTTCAAGGAAGATCTTTTGCAGGGGAAAGTGTTTCTAATTACGGTGTTTTGAGAACGCATCAAGTTGTTTATACCAAGTCTCCACTTAAAGCTAATCCATACGGAATTATCAAAACAAATAAAGGAAAAAATGGGATTGTCTCAGTTCTTTACGGTGTTTATCAGCCTAAAGAAAACGTTTGTTCTGAACTTATACAAACGTATTTTGAACAAGATGCACGTTTAAATAATTATTTGAAGCCGTTAGTAAATAAAGGTGCAAAAAATACACTTCTAATTAGCGATAAAGCAGCCATTAATGGTGAAATTACTTTTCCAAAACAATATGAGGAACAAACAAAAATATATCGCTTGTTCGAAATACTAGATTCCCTTATCACCCTTCATCAGCGTGAGTGTGAGGCTTTGATACGAGTAAAAAAAGCTCTATTAGAAAAAATGTTCCCGACCGAACATGAAAATACTCCAAAAATTAGATTCAATGGCTTCACTGACCCTTGGGAACAGCGTAAGTTGAGAAGCGAAGCCACTGAGATGATTGCAGGTGGAGATATCGATAAAGACTTAATTAGTGATAATTGGAATTTCCCAGTAATTGCTAATGCATTAACTGATGATGGCATTATTGGATATTATGCTAATGAATATAGAGTTATAGCACCAGCAGTAACAATAACTGGACGTGGTGATGTTGGGCATGCAAAGGCAAGAAATGTTAATTTTACGCCAGTTGTAAGGCTTTTATCATTAAAATCTAAACATAATTCACTCTTTTTAGAAAACGCTATTAATACTTTAAAAATTGTTGTTGAATCTACTGGAGTACCTCAACTTACAGTTCCACAACTAGCTAATTATAGTGTTTACTTCCCCGAACAAGTTGAAGAAGAAAAGAGAATCGGAACATTTTTTAAACAACTTGATAACCTTATCACCCTTCATCAGCGTAAGTATAATTCTCTCTTTTTTGCCGCAATCACTATTTTTTTGCTTTTATTTGAGAGATTTAAATTCATGTTTACCTATCTAATAAATTAGTACGTAAAAAATTTCTATATTCTATTCGTTTTTTGACAATCAACACAGTTATATTCTATTTCACAATATTTGTTTATCTTTCAAAGTAAGAGATAAAATAAATAATATCTAATTCATTTATAAAAAAAACTAATGCATCCGCATTAGAATTTTTTTACATGCCTACATACTACGCTTTTGATACATTGCACACCCTTACAATGGCAACAACGGCAACTTATAAGAGTGCCAATCCATCAACCCATTCGATGACGTCATCATCCGAAACGCTTGAGCGGAATCTTTGCGGATCGAGCAACGTGACGTTTTCATCGTCTTCGATTAAAGGAGTAAGGTTTCCAAGCGTATATCCAGAGCTTGCAGAAGTCCCAAATGGTATGATTGTTTTATTTGAGAAATTGTTGCTGGCAACAAAGTCTTCGATGACCCAGCTGAGTTCCTGCCACCAAACCGGTGCTCCAAGAAAAACGTAATCGGCATCGGCGAATTCCTCGAAATCGACATCCACAAGCTCGATGTTCACGTCCTCGCCGGCGAGAATCCTATTATGTTCCTCGACGACTCTGCTGCTTTGGTTCCCATAATTAAGGTCCGCGCTTGTATAGGGATCAACAGGTTCAAGTTCATATATTGCCGAATCGATATGGCCGGCTATGGTTTGCGCGACCCTTTCGGTGTTTCCCGTCGCAGAGAAATAAACGACGATTGCGTTTACTGCCTTTTCTTCGCTTCCACCTGTATTCGAAGAATCGCCACTACCTGTATTGGGATTTTCTGTATCAGTTTGATTTCCCGAGTCGCCTCCGTTTGTAATAGACGAATCATTAGTCGAGCAGCCGACCAAGGAAATAGCCCCGATCAAAACCGCTACAGTTAAGAATGCCTTTTTCATTTTGTTTTCCTCTTCTTTATTGTTTATTTCTTCTTTCGACAATCAGCTGTCCGAACCACTCGATCATAGCAGGATCCTGATGGCTGAAGAAAGATGATGTCTTCGTGTCCAAAGTCTCGATGAGCTTCATGTCATCGCCGTCGAGTTCAAACGAATAGATATCGAAATTCTCCTTGATTCGCTCTTCATGGGTTGATTTGGCCAAAGAGACGATCCCTCTTTGATAGAGCCAACGAAGAATGACCTGGGCAACGCTTCTATCGTGTTTCTTGGCAATACTCATCAAGGTCTCGTTATGGAACATATTATTTCTACCTTCTGCAAAAGGTGCCCAAGCTTCCAAGATGACACCGTATTTATCAGCCCACTTTTTGGCTTCGATTTGCTGATTGAAGACATTGACTTCAATTTGATTAACCATCGGTTTAATATCGGCGAATAAACAAATATCTACGAGCCTATCAGGATAGAAGTTCGAAACTCCGATAGCTCTGACCTTGCCTTCTTTATAAAGTTTTTCTAAATCTCGATAAGCACCGTAATAATCTCCAATCGGCTGGTGAAGCAAAATCAAATCGAGATAATCTGTTTTTAATTTTCTTAAGGATTCAATAACCGAATCATAGGTCTTGTCTTCCCCATAATGATCGATCCACACCTTTGTGGTCAAGAAGATGTCTTTTCTTGGCACATCGGTTTCGGCCAATGCTTCTCCGACTTGTTCTTCGTTAAAGTAAGATTGAGCCGTGTCAATATGACGATACCCGGCTTTTAGGGCTGCTAAGACGCTCTTTTTGCAATCTTCCTTGCTGACTTGATAAACGCCAAATCCATTGGCGGGGATTTCTACCCCATTGTAAAGTTTTAAAGTTTCCATAATTATTTGTCCTCCATTTTTCCTATAAAATTAATGTGTTCCTTTACGCTCTTGTTAAACAATCCGTCTACAAGATTCAAATCATGATTTACTTCCAATATATCTTTTTTGCTGTTGACCATATATTGAGGATCGTTCGTGTAGCTATTAGCGAACAAAACAACCTTCCCTTTATATGATTTTAGTTCCTCGATAAAAGTTAAAACCGGCATCGGGACCGTATACCACCAAATCGGAGCGAACAGCAAAATCGAGTCATAGCCACCAAAGTCAATATCTAGCTTTTTGATTTCGGGATGAATATGTTTGCTGACTTCGTCCTTGGCTTCCACGTATGCGCATTCGTTATAGTCATTGCTATAAGGCGTTTCTCTTTCGATTCTAACGACATCGAAGTTAAATTCCTTATTTACTTCTTCCACTAGCCTTTTTGTGTTGTTTGACCAGCTAAAGTATGCGATTAATGTCTTCATTTCTCTACCTCCAATTAAATTTTAAATCCTAATCATCAAAAATGTTTATATCGATTGATTAGTGTAGTATAATTATTACGAATAGTAGGTGATAAAATGTTAGATTCATATCTTCTGGAATATTTCAATGCCGTGGCTGAGGAAGGGACGACCCTTAAAGCCAGCGAAAAGCTAAATGTCTCTCAGCCTTCCGTTACCAAAGCCATCCAAAAGCTCGAATACGAATTGGGAATAGATCTTTTCGATAGAAGGCCAAACAAAATAGTTCTGAACGAAAATGGAAGAATTATTTCTGAATATATAAAAGACGCCATCTCAATCGACAAGCGAATAAGGGAAAAGGCCAAGGAACTCAAGCGAAAGTCTTTGACCATCCATGTTGAAATGACCGCGCCCGGCCCAACATTCAAATATCCTGATTTCTTCTATTTTGAAAAAGACAACAATCCCCAAGCCTTAGAAATAAAAGATGAGAAGAAATGTATCAATGACGTCATCTCTGGCATTGCGGATATTGCCTTCATCAATTCAAAAATCCAAATAGAAGGCATTTATTGCGAGAAAATAATGGACGAAAAATTATATGTCTATCTTCCAAAAAACCATTTTCTATCCAAAAAATCGGAGGGCGTAACTTTTGAGGAGTTAGATGGTCAATCTTTCCTGATAGCCAAAGACTTAGGTCCTTGGGACAAAATAGTCGAAACCCATCTAAAAAAATCAAAATTCTTTAGGCAAGAACAAGAAAACCTCTCTGAAATCGTTAGTGCTTCTTCTATTCCTGGCTTTGCCACAAACATATCGCTTAAGTTCAGGAACGAACCTAACAGAGTAGTTATACCGATAATCAGCGAAGACACTACAATAACTTTCTACGCCATTTGCAAAAAAGATAAATTGCATATCTTAAGAAAAATTCAAAAATGAAAGAAGCCAAGGATTTACTCCCCGGCCTCTACCTTAATTTCCATACCAGATAAGAATATGAACGTATGGATTTGTCTTTATGAACCACTGCTTTTTCTAGATTGAAGTTGAATATAGCGTCATCAAAATCAGTAATAAGTTCGCCTTTTTTAAGCGTTTCTATGAAGATGAATATTCAATAGTGTACACCTACCGTTTCAAAGTGAGCCTTAAAAATGATGGTTTTTTAGTATTTTTTAGAGATTTTGGCTTCCACTATTACAACGGCGTAATTTTAAAAAGTGGCCATTTAAGCCTAAAAATGAAAAAAGTCTGCACACCCCTAGTCATCGACTAAGAATGTATCAGACATGTCGTTCTAATATGGGGCGATTAATCGGAATCGAACCGACGCGTGTCTGGTTCAC
>CALVJL010000002.1 GCA_944332075.1 uncultured Bacilli bacterium | reverse complement strand
ATTTTGCTCGAATGCCCTAGGGCATTCATTACTTATAAGAAGAATAAAGATATCCTGATCTAATAATAAGAAAAAGCTAGGCATCAATTGGGGATGATTAAATGAAAAAATACGAATATGAGACAGTAACTTTAGGCTATGCTCTTAGCAAGAAATCGCTTACTAAAAAGTTACAAGAAACGCTCGATGAAAAAGCTGCTGAAGGTTGGCGTCTTGTTAAATTTGATTTTTCTGACTGGCTTGGCGCGTGTGTAGTTGTTTTTGAAAAAGAGGTCGAGTAACATGACCTTCGAGCAATTTAAAATTTTGCATAGTGAAACCATCGCTTGCTTTCAACTAATTGAGAATGATTTGAAGTGGATTTATTCGCTAATGCATAAAGGCGATGTCGATGAAAATTATGACAGCTTGGATAAAAGGAATCTTGGCTTCATTATAAAAGAACTTAAAGCGCTTGATTACTCTGCGGGGACACCGTTCATCTCAAAAGATGATTATAATTTTCTAAATCAAATGAGAGAAAAAAGGAACTATTGGTGTCATCAAGCATACATTGATTTCATGTATATTCAAAATTTCGAATTTTCATTTGAGTTCCAAAAAGTCTGCAATAAGCTTCAGCGTGACCATGATCGCATAAAAGTAGTTCAACAAAATGTTGAAAATGCTAATAAAGTATTTTCAAGAATATAGTTTTTAATTTGAAATATATTCCATTATGTCTTTGAAATCACGATTCAACGCCTTACAAATCTTGCAAAGGACATCAATAGTGATATTGGCGTCCTTTTTATTTTAGATATAAGAATAATAATACGAATTAACGTTTTCAATACAATAAAAACGAAATAATTAAATATTTCAAAAATAATAATATATCAATCTTATTTTGCAAAAAAAATATATAATTATAATAGATTAATTAGTCAAAATAAAAGAAAGGAAAATATGGCAAGCATTCCTAAGGCGTTTAATTCATTTGAAAGGAAGGAAATGACTGTATCAGAATATGATACTTATTTAAGAATGCATCCACATCAAAATAGCATTCGTGCAATTAGATGTGTAGAATGCGGTGATATCCTTAATTATTGTAAGGGCAGTAATAACACACCATATTTTAAACACACTCCAACCCATGAAGGGCATAGCTATTGCTCGTTATATCATAAAGGAATAGAATCAAAAACAAATGAATCCTTGATTAGAAAAAAATTTTTTCAAGAGGAAGATATATCATTAAACTATGAACTTCTATATAAAAATGGAAAATGGAAAAGTTTAATAACTATTCCTCCTTTTAAATCAAGTGAAATTACTGAGAATGAGAAAAATAAGACAATAATTACCATAAAATATTATAATAATTTAATTGATGTTCCTGTTGATTGTGCTCATTTTTTACCAGGTGAAATTAAACAAATAAGTTTAGTAAATTTTTCTTCAGATATACGTATAAAAACAGATATACATATAAAAATTAGTGGTAACTCAACAAAGCATAATATTTTTTATGACATGGATGGCTTTAAACCAAATCAACAATTATATTCTAGTTTGGTAATTCAAAACTATATAACATCATCAAATGATCAAAGTATAGATTTAAGAGAAATCAATTCGTTTGCTTGTAAAAGAATTAGCGGTTACGTTTACACAGGAAGGCATTACCTTGTTTTTTCTAACTTATCAAATTTTCAACAAAAATACTGTAATTCAAGGTCCATTGAAATAAAGCGTTTAGATTTAATAAAAGATGAAAATTTTGATTACTATGTTTTTGATGTCATCTTTAATTCAATAGATGAAGATTCTATTGATTTTTGCAAAGATAGAAATTGTGAATTAGTTCAAAAAGATGATGCTTTGATACTATGGCCACCTACTAAAACTATTGGTAACTATCACTATTATGCCAACAATAAAACGAGTATGTTTATTTTATTCGAAAATGATTCAAAGGCACTTGATATAAGCTGTTATGATATTTTTGATAGACGCACCAATAAAATGTATCTTTTTTTCAAAGTACAGAATATAAATGCTAGCTCATACTACGTAACACTAGACAAGCGTGAATCTAAAAGAAAAGAAATTGCAAAATTGCAAATTCTTGATAACGATGAAATAGAAAAAAATAAATATAATTTTGCTTATCTATTCAATAAAGGTGTAATGCTTAAAAGGTATGATTATTTATCTAGGATTGGAAAAAATAATACGATTTTGCTGGTGAATTCTCAATTAGATAGAGCAATTACAAAAATTGAATTATCTAATACAATAAGCCATAATCGCTTGCTTAATGCTATTAGATATACAAGAGAATATGTGAATTTTAATAATAAATATTCTGATCATTTAGAAAATATTTATTCAAACGATGAATTAATTATGAACTACATTAACCATTGTAAATCAACAAAAACAATCAAAAAGAAGGCATTAGAGATTCTGATGGGTGAGGTGAAATAATATGGATTTATTGACATTAACAGATAATGAATTGAAAATATTTTTAGAGGAGGGACTACCTCTAGAGGCACATAGAAAAATCTATATTAATAGTCCCAAATTATCACAAAAGATAAAAGGTTTTCGGCCCAATACTATTCCTCTACAAAAATTAGTGCAAACCTCAATGTCACTAATAAAAAAAGAAAAAAACAATATATTAATTAATGTTTTGACTGACTATTATAATAATTATAAAGAGTTAGTCAAGAGTAGCGAGGATAAAATGATGTCGGATGGCTATCCTGGAAAGATTGCTTATTCTTTAGCAATACTTAAAGGATATAACAAAAAATTTCTTCCAATATTTTTCAAGCTGGAAGGAATAGGTGAAGATGAACAAAAACAAATATTTGAAAACTCTAAGATGGTAACGCTAATTGAAAATATTAGTGCTAAAAAAACCGAAAAAATATTAAAAGATAATTCAAATGATATAGAAAAAAATGTTATTAAGTCTATTGAGCCTCTAAATAAAGAAATAAAATTATTAAAAGATGAAGCTAAATTAATTGATAGCGACATTACTCTTATCAAAGCAAATAACTCTGAAACAAAACACAGAATAGAAAATATCGAAAAAAATTATATTTCAAAAGATGTTCTTGATTCATCTTTATCAGTAGTAGCTAATAAAAATAAGAATGAAGTTAAAGATATAATTAGCAAAGTAGCTAATTCAGATTCTATTATTGAGTTACAAAACGAAATTCAAGAGCTGAAGAAGACCATAAAAGAGTTGAAAGAAAATCTAAATACAAAAAATATAATTATTACCAATATTCAAAACAAAAATTACGATGAGGTAGATGACTATTTATACGATAACATAGGCGATGTAATTGAGAATTTTGTAAGTGGTGAGGTTTTTGATGTGTTTAGAGAATATCTAGTAGAAATCATTTATTCAAATAAACCTATTATCTGTTCATCTAAAAACGCCGGTATATTGGCTAATATAGTTTCATCAATTTTAACAGGCGGTAATTATTACACTATAAGTGTTAGCAATAATACTGATGATGTAGAATTAGTTAAAAAAATTGAACAAATTCCAAGTTTAAATGGTAACAAAGTCATTATTATCAAAAACAAGATAGGCGTTTCTGATTACGGATATTTACTAGATTATATTGGTAGTAGACCTTCAACAGAAAAGTTCATATTTGAAATAGGATTTGCTAAAGAACTAATATTTATGGCTCCAGATTCATTAGATAAATTTCATTTTTTTATCTATGACTTGAAAGATGCTAAAATTAATTATAAGTATAGCTATGACTTTTCTAACGAAAAAAGAAAAGCATTAACAAATTCTGATTATACGAAATCATTAGAAGCTATAGGAGCAAGTTTATCTAATACTGAAATTATGAACGTAAAATTTTATGGAATATTAGCCTTTTCAATTATTCCTTTTACGGCAATCAATTTAAATATAGAACCTAGTGAATTAGTAAATAAATTATTAGACTCTAGTATACGAAAAAAATGTGGGGCAATAATCAATGATTAATCAAAATATAATAAATAAATTATATAATACTCTTTCTAACGATTTATCAATTTCAAAATTTAATAATGAATTTGATTATTCATATAAATGTAGATTAGTATATTCGGCCTTAGCTAAATGGATACTGACTCTATTTTCGGATAGAGATTTTGAATCTGAAGACAATGGTCAAATATCTAAATCACATGTAACAATTTCAGCAATAAATATTTTAAATTCATATAAAAAAATTGATCCTCAATTAAAAGATTATTTTAACGATGATAAAAAATTAGTTAATTTAATAGAAAATGTATATATAAGAACTGGCTATGTGGATAGCGGAACATATAGTTTTAAATCGCCACAAAAATTAGGAAGAATTAAAATTTCAAATAAATGTTTAGTAATAAACGCAGATTCAAAAACAAAAACAACAAGAGGTTTAGGTTTATGGGGAAAACCATCTGATTTAGATACACCTTTAGATGAGTATCTATTAATAAAAGATAAAGCAGAAGATTATGCATCTCAAATGATATTGCAACTACAATATTCAAGTTTTGATTCAGATCATGGGAAACTTGAACTATACAATATTGAGAAAAATAGATGGGAATTATATTCTTCTAAATTAGCAAATCAATTTAATTATTCGATAGTGAGAATTGATGATGGAATGGATTATAAAATTATTAAGAGAATTAACGAAGAAATATATGGCGCTTCCTTACCAATTATATATTCAAAATCTAATGATTATTATTTTGAACATGAAGTATGGAGAATAATTTTAGGAATTTGTGCTTTAAATGGCATAAAAGCAAAGTGTTATTTAACAATAAAAGAAAATTATCTGAAAATAAGATTTGGCGGTTTCATATTGCCATCACTTGAAGATGCAATTTTAAGATGCATGTGTTGGCCATTAAACGATTGTTTAAATATCAGTGAATTTATTACGGATATATCTATGAAGGATGCCGTTATTGATTTGCTTTCAAAATTTTCTATTGAAATAGTAGAGGTAAAATGACATGGCAAATAATTTAGGAATTAAAAAAACTCATCAAATGATGAAAAATCGCTTAATAGATTATATCACAAGTCAATATTTTGGAGGTAACAAACTACTTCTAAATGCTTCAGGTGAATTGTTGCAAAAAGAAGGAAATCTTTATCAAAAGCCATATATTGAGTCTAATTCATCATACCTAAAAATTGAAAATGGTATTTCAAAAGCTAATATTGATTCAGATGTAAAAAAATTTTTTGAATGTTTAATTAATAATAAATTAGGGGTATTTGATACTCCTTTTAAACATCAAGTTGATGCTTTAGAGAATTTTGTTGCCGGTAAAAATTTATTTGTCGCCACAGGAACAGGTTCTGGTAAAACAGAATGTTTTATGTGGCCAATGATTTATAAATTAGTTAACGAAGCTATCCACCATAATGATACTTGGGCTAAGCGAGGAGTTAGAGCTATTGTCATATATCCAATGAATGCCCTCGTATCCGATCAAATTGCAAGACTACGTTCTATTATTGGCGATAGAAATAATCAATTCATTGATATTCTTCACAATTTCTCGCCTGATGCAAGAAGGCCTCAATTCGGGATGTACACCGGTAGAACTCCATATTCTGGAGATACTTTAAGCAAGAAATCAAATAAAGATATCGCTGAATCTTATAAGAATAGCTATTTAGTTTCTGACGAATTGAGTGAAGAGCAAAAAGAAGAACAAATAAAAGATATTGAAGGATTAAAAAAAATAAACAAATATCCGTCTAAAAATATATCCGAATTAGTTAAATATTTAGAGGCAAATGACCTAGAGCATTATGATTCATCCAATGATGCAGAATTACTTTTACGTTACGAAATGCAACATCATACCCCTGATATTCTAATTACTAACTATTCCATGCTCGAATATATGTTAATTCGTAAAGTCGAAAACAATATTTGGGAAGAAACAAAGCAATGGCTAAACCTTAGTGATGAAAACAAGTTATTAATTATCATAGACGAGGCTCATATGTATGCAGGCGCTAGTGGCGGCGAAGTCGCATTGTTAATCAGAAGATTGTTTTCAAGATTAGGCATCACTCACAATAAGATTCAATTTATCATGACTAGTGCAAGTATGCCAAATGAAACAAAGGAAGACGAAGAATACATTCATGCGTTTGCCGAAAGTCTATCTGGCTGCAAATCAGATTCTTTCAAATATCTATTTGGAGATAGAGAACAAATTAGTATTAAAAATGAAGTACCTTTCTCATTAAGTGATTTAGCTAACTTAAAATTGAATTCAGCGATGTTAGATGAAGAAACTATCTCTCATAACATAAATGAATTTGCAAGCAAAATTTATGGGGAGGATTGCGGAAACAATCCTAGAGTTTGGTTATTCCATAATATTTTAAGATATAGGCCATTTTTTAATCTTTTTGAAAATTGCAGAGGTACTGCTACATCTTATGACGATTTGCAATTTAAATCGATTGGATGTCTAAATGAAGAAAGCGATAAGGCATTTGAAAATTTATTATTACTTGCACCTTTAGCAAAAGATGAAAATGGGAATGTTTTATTCCCTGCGCGAATCCATTTATTTTTTAGAGGTTTAAATGGTATCTATGCATGCTTAAATTCTAAATGTGAATGTCATCATGATGGAGGCGGAATTCATTTAGGAAATTTATATACAGTAAATTATGATCAATGTCCGAAATGCCATTCTAAAATTTATGAAATCATAAACGATAGGCGCTGCGGGTCTTTATTTATTAGAACATATATTAATAAAAATACGATTGGCAATCCACAAATAATGTGCTGGAGTAAAAAATGGTTAGATGAAAATGATGATTTCATCGAATATCCGCTCTATATATTACCTGATGGTTACGATATAAATTCTAGGCCTAAAAATACTGAGTTATCTTATTTTGATTTTGTATCTGGTAAATTGTACGCAACAAACATTAATAAGTATACTTGTATACCAGTACTGAAATCAAATGATTTTGAAGATGAAAATGTTGTATTTAAAGTATGTCCTTTTTGTGGGAAAAAATTTAGTTTTATAGGACTTTCTGATTTTAAAGTAAAAGGAAATCTCCCGTTTTTTAATATCATCAAATCTCAATTTGATGCTCAACCAATGACAAAGGCGGCAAATAAATTCACACCTAATGGTGGCAAGAAAATATTGTTATTCTCTGACTCACGACAATCAGCTGCTATTCTAGCAAGAGATATGACTAAAATTGCCGACAGAGATTCATTTAGAAAAGCCATTTATTTAGCAATGCAAAAATTATATAAAGATGATAGTAACGAATTTTCAATGAATTATTTATATCCAGCATTTGTTGAAGTGTGCGTTGAAAATAAATTACGTTTCTTCTACGGGAAAGAACTAGATAAATTTGAAGAAGATAAATTAAAAATAGCAAAACTAATAGAAAGGAATAAACGATTAGGAAGAAAAACAAATTATGGTCGCTTGCTAAGTGAATTGAATACACCTTGCAAAATGTATCAAGCCGACATTGTTGAATTGTTCTGTAATCCTACAGCAAATTTTCAAAATCTAGGATTAGGCTATATAGCTCCTATTGATGAAAAATTACAAGATATTATTGAAGAATTGAGCATTGAAAATTTATCAGCAGAAGAATATACCAAAATATTCCTTGCATTTGTGACTCAAGCATGTACTGACTCGTTTTGTTTTGATAATACAATCGAAGAAAACGTAAGAAAAGAAGTAAAATACATTAAGGGCAATAGATACGGATTTATTAAATACTCTTCTTATGTAAATGATGAAATTAAGAAGAAATATCCAAATGACTTTAAAAAAATTTATCAATCGATAGTTGATGAATTTTTTAGAAAAGAAGATGATGCATACTTTCTAAATCTTCAGTCAGTAAAATTTATTTTAACTAACCCTAAACAATCAAAATGGTATAGTTGTCCAAAGTGCGGCAATATTCATCCTTTTGAAATTGCTGGTAAATGTGCAATTTGTGGCTATGATAAAATAGATAAATTAAATGTAGATGAAATCAAAAAAATAGATTATTGGAGAAAGCCTATAATTGGAAATGATGAAATAAAATCTATAAATACAGAAGAACATACAGCTCAATTGTCTTTTAAAGACCAAAAGCTTAACACATGGGCAAAAACAGAAGATTACGAAATGAGATTCCAGGATGTTAATGTTGAAAGAATTAATAAAACTCCAATTGATATTCTGAGTTGCACAACAACAATGGAAGTCGGAATTGATATTGGTTCTTTAACGGCCATTGGATTAAGAAACGTGCCACCTTTAAGAGAAAATTATCAGCAAAGAGCAGGTCGTGCTGGTAGGCGTGGTTCTTCACTTTCGACAATTTCAGTATATGCACAAGATGGTCCACATGATACGTATTATTTCAATTCGCCTGATAAAATCATCAAAGGAAAATTAAGAAAACCTTGGATTGATGTTAATAGTGAAAAAATCATTTTTAGACATTTTAATCTAATTGCCTTCACTAAATTTTTTGAAACTACACAATTTTCTTTATATGATATTAGATTGGAAAAATTTAGAGAAATGTACCCACTATTCAAAGATTTTGTTAGAAATCTAAAATTTTCCAATAACGAAATTAATGAATACTTCATTGGGCGCAATATTGAAAATTACAAAGAAAAATTAATTAGCAAAGTTGATAGTTTTTTATCAGTTAACGAAGGTAATGTAAAAATATTTGATGCTTTATATAAGACTGGTATTTTGCCTACATATTCTTTTCCAATGGATATTATCGAATTTAATATTGAAGGTCCAGATGGCGAAACTAAATTAGCACCGCAAAGAGGAATCGATATTGCGATAAGTGAATATGCTCCGGGAAGAACTATTGTTGTTGATAAAAAGACATATAAATCTGCCGGAATTTACTCACCAATTAGACACAAAGATCAAGAGAGTTTCTACAGGCCAGCAGAACCTTATTTCAAGAAAGAAAATGGTTTTTATAAAACAATATACGCCTGCAACAATCCTCTATGTGGGTGGTTTAGTATTGATAAACCTGCCGATGGAAAATGCCCTTTCTGCGGAGAACCATTAACAGAGAATTCTCAAAAACAGATGCTTATCCCTTGGGGATTTGCTCCTTTAAACGCAAAAGATATTCCAGAAAGCGAAGCAGAAACAGAATTGACATATTCTGATGAACCTTGCTATTCTGCAACACCTTCTGAGGATTTAAAGCATACCAAATATGAAAAGTTATCAATTTCTAACAGAAAAAGCGAAGAAATTATTATACTTAATAAGGGCATCAATGGAAAAGGATTCGATGTTTGTAGGTATTGTGGTGCTGCACAACCTAGCGGAAATAAAACTTTAAAAGAAAATGATATTGGAGCTCCGTTTACAATAAAAGGAAATCGAGTTAACTGCAATCATAAATTTGTTGAAGAAGGAATATATTTAGGTACAAGTTTTAGGACGGATATGTTTTTTATGCAAATTGAAATTGATACAGACAAGATTACTGATAATGAAATAATTTTAAAGTCTGCCTCTGTAACACTATGCGAAGCATTAAAACTTGCAACAAGCCGTATTCTTGATATATCTTATAATGATTTAACAATCGGAACAAGAACAAGAACTGATGGCAAAAATAAATTTATTGATATTTATTTCTACGATAGTTTATCAAGCGGAGCAGGATATTCAACACAAATAGAATCTTATTTAGATAATATTATTGAAGATACCTATGAAATATTATTGACTGATGATAATAGAGACATATGTAATTTCTGGAACCAAAGAATTCAATATTTATTTAATAAGCAATTAGCTTTAAATTTCTTAGATTGGATCACTAAGTCAAAAGTTCCTGAGGACTTATCAGATAAAAATGTTGAAACTATATGTAAACCTTTAGTCAATATTTTAAAGAATGAATTTAACAAAGAATGTAAGATAGAATATGGAAAATTATTTGTTGGAAATATTCCTTATAAAATTATAAGAGGTTTTAAGAAAAAGAAAAAAAACGAAATATCTGATTTTGAAATTTCAGAAGAACTTCCATCAATTGTTGAAAAGTTATCATAATAATTTTTATACTTGATATTGAATTTAACTATATAAACAATATATTTTCAAAAATAATATGCTCAAAGAGTACAAATTTTAATATAATTATTTTGTATAAAAAATATTGGGGTTAACTAAAATGCGTAAGGAAGAAAGACGAAAAATATATAACCGAATTGCTAGTATGGTCGAGGTAGGTGATATATTTTATACATATTATAATAACTGTTTGTATTTAATTCAGATTACTAACAAACTCTCTAGATCAGATGAAGGAGCATGTGAATTTAGAGAGTTAAATCCTAATCTTTTTATAAATTACGTAAAAGATTATTATTTAACTAATAAAATAGATAACCTAAAACAATTATTAGGTAAGTCAGCATTAAAATTATTAGATGATAAAGAAGAATTGAAAATATTATCAGATAATTCAAAGCTTAATGCTTTTTCAAATGAAAATAATATAGAAAAAGTAAATAACAATTTTCTAATTAAAATGACTGGATCATTAACTAAACCTAATCATTTCTTGTTTGATGGACAAGAGAATCTATGTCTAACGCTTGAATATGGTCTGTTTGAAGAAGGAATTTTAGATGGTCAAAAATATCATATCTCATCCTTAAAAAACGATAAAGAAGCTATCTTGCCTAGAGAAACAAGTATACTATTTGAAGTATACGTTCCTTATAATTTCACGGGCTCAGTTCAAAAAATGTATGATCCTAATTTGGGTGAATTAAATAATTATTATATCAAAATTAGAAAAGATAAAGATATCGGGAAAGGTTTAATTTATTTTAGAAAGATTAAATCTCTTGATTCATTTTTAAAAGAATCATATCACCTTAGTACTAAATTATTAATTGATTGTAAAAATCTAGAATGTGGTTTTGCAAAGCCTTTCGCTTTTGAAGCAAACACGCCAGATACAATAACTAATAAGCATGGTGATACATATCCTTTTGCTTATATTTATAACTATCTAAACATTAGGGCTATGAATTATGGAATGAGTAAAAAAATTTTTATTAATGAGTTTTCCAAATTTTATCAATCCAAAATCTCTGGTCTAAATAATTTTTCTTCATCAGAAATAGAAACATTACTCGATAATTACTTAATATTTAATCTATATAACTTTAGCAATAACTTTTTCTGTTGCAGCAATTTTCACAACTCGCGTTACTACTTATCCAGATACTTCCTTTTCTGTTAAGCTTAATCCATGGTTTTACTTCTTAATTTTTCTTCCTCTATTTTTTGCTTATCTCTTTTTTTGTTATTACGCCTTTATGAACTGTTTTGGAAAATACGTAAAATCACAAAAATAAATAGTTAGATATTTATAAAAAGCTTTTAATGTTTTGCTTATAATAACCACTAGCAATAATATTATGATTTTTTAATAATTATTATTTTGAAGAAACTACCTCTTTTTACTATGAATTAAGTTTTTAGAAACAGATGCATTTTCATTGTCAATCAAGTTATGATCTTGCTCTATATTCTTATCAATATCTATTACTTGATTAACATCTTCTTTTTGATAACTATTATCTGTATCTGTTAATTTAGAAGATTCTGAAACCTGAATTTGATTTTTATTAATTGCTCCGCTTTTAAATAAAGCAAATTTAGCTAATATCGGTCCGCACATTTCATAAAGCACTGATGAACTTAAAATAATTGAAAGAAAAGTCGAACCGATATTATCTGGTAAGATTCTTTGAGCTAAAAAAGCTAAACCAATTGCCACGCCTGCTTGAGGAATCAAAGCAAAACCTAAATAATTTTTAACTGGAGAAGGCTTTTTAGTTATTGCACAGCTTAAATAAGCACCTGCGTATTTACCAACAATACGAACAATAAAATAAACTACTCCCACTAATCCAATTGTCGCGAAAGCTGATAAATCCATATTCATTCCGCTTACAACAAAGAATAAAAGCATAATTGGAGGTGTAAAGTGATCAATATATTTAAAAAGTTTTTCATCTTCTTTGAAATTAATATATGAAGCACCAAAAATCATGCATGAAAGAAGTGGCGAGATGTTTAAAATAATGCAAGCACCAGAAATACCGCATATCATAGCAACTGCAATAATCAATTGACTGTTAGAACTTCTTTTTTCAACAAGAAACCCTAAAACAAAACCAGCGATAAATCCGATAACTATAAAGGCTATATTATACAAAATAGGCAAAACGATGCTCATAACATCAAGTCCATCATTACTTGTAGTACTAACAATTGCAGAAACAACGCTGAATACTAATAAGCAAACAATATCATCTAAAGCAACCACTTGTAATAAGGTGTTCACAAATTCACCTTTTGCCTTATATTGATTAATTGTCATTAATGTCGAAGCCGGAGCTGTCGCAGTTGCTATTGCACCTAGTAACAAAGCAAAAGACCATCCTAAATTTGGAAAGCATATTCCAATAAATATAGTTACTAATATGCCGGCTAGTAGAGATTCAAAAACAGTAATAACAATAATTTTTAAACCAGCGCTTTTAATGACATTCTTCTTAAAAAATTTTCCTACTCCAAAGGCAATAAAACCAAGTGCTAAATCGCTAATAAAGCTCATGTTATCAATAATTGATGCTGGAATCATATTTAAAACATATGGTCCAATCAAAACACCAGCCAAGATATACCCGGTAACATTTGGTAGTTTTAATAATTTGGTCAAAAGCGATACAACAAATCCTGCTAAGAGCATTATCGCTAATGAAATAAGAATTGTTGCCATTCCTAACCCGTTATATAATTTATAAATTTCTAAATGCATTTTTATAACCCTCCTTCTTCGTTTGTCTTGAAAAAATTACTGACTATGCTAATATATCTTAACAAGGCAGATTATAATGTAAACTAATGATTTATTATGACATTATAAGAAAAACTTATAGGTGGGTGTAATTATGGAAGATTTAAAACTTATCACATTATTGACGGCAAGCGAACTTAAAAATTTTACTAAAACTGCTAAAAAATTAAATTTAACTCAACCAGCAGTTAGCCAGCACATAAAACAATTAGAAAAAGAATTAAATATAAAAATATTTAATAGGGTGGGAAATGATTTAAAAATAACCCCTGAGGGTCAAATTTTAATTAAATACGCAAGAAGAATAGTTTCGCTATATAACGAATTAGAATCAAAATTAAAAGATGAGAAAAAGCATGCCAAGAGCTTAATTATTGGAATCACACATACTTCTGAAAGCAATATAGTAGCCGAAGTACTTGCAAATTATTGTGCAAATAACAAGGGAACCAAAATAAAAATTGTTTCTGACACTATAAAAAATCTTTATGACAAATTATCAAGTTATGAGATAGATTTAGCTTTTGTCGAAGGGAAAGTACCTGAAAAAAAATATTCAAGTGTATTATTAGATACCGATTACTTAGTTGCGGTTATGAATTTAAATAATCCACTGGCTAAGAAAAAAATTATTGATATCAACGATTTAAAAAAAGAAAAAATGATTTTGCGTTCTAAACTTAGCGGGACTCGAAGTCTCTTTGTTTCCGAACTCACAAACATGAATATGTCATTAGATGAATTTAATATCATTTTAGAGCTTGATAATATTGCTACGATTAAAGATTTAATAAAAAAAGGAGCAGGGGTATCAGTATTACCAAGAAGTGTTTGTTATAGTGAATTAAAAGATCACTCGCTTGCTATATTGCCAATCAAAGATATGAATATGATTAGAGAAACAAATATGGTTTTTGTTAAAGATTTTGTTTCGCAAAATTTAGTTGATGATATTTCATCAATGTACCGCGAATACAAAATTTAAAAGCCGCTAACGATTTATTTATCCATCGAAATACGCTATTATATCGCCTTAATAAAATAGAGAAAATTCTTAATTTTTCTTTTGAAGATAATAACATATGTCTAGCTTATCTCAACACTTTACAAATATTAGATATCGTCGATTAATTACCGCATCTTCATCTTTTCTTGATAATAGGCATAAGACATATCCGCGAATCTTTTTACCACTTCGTCAATAGATAAAGCGAAATTAGTTTTAATCCAATACAATAAAATTCCATAAGCGCTACCTGAAAAATAAGGAATTTGTAACTCATTTTGATAAAATTCCATTTTTTCAATAGTGGATATAGAACGATTGTATATATGTTCATATAGCAAATGTAAAAGATTATTTCTCTCTAATAATTTTAGAAATTTTCTATTTTCATAGTAAATTTGATACTGTTTTCTTAATTTATTTATTAAACCTTGCTTAGTTAAATATTGATTATCCACTTCTTCATCCATTTTAAAAATTGAATTTAAATAAGCGGTAATAATACTTTCTTTACTATCAAAATTACGGTAATAGCTAACTCTCGCTACTCCAGCTTTTTTTACAATATCCGATATGGAGATTTTTTCATATGGTTGATTTTGTAACAGAAGTAAAAAAGCTTCAATAATACTTCGCTTAGTTATTTCGTTTAATACTTTGACTTTATTGCTGTTACATTCTTTATTCATTTGTATCACTTAGCCTTCTCAAAAAGTAGAAAAATTGTTTTCAAAACACTATATGTTACAATTGTATCATATAAAGAAAATAATAAAAGGAGTTCAAAATGAAAGATTATTTTAATTATAGCGATAAAATTTGTGTCGTAACCGGCGCTTCTAGCGGAATGGGAAAAGCAACTGTTGAAACTTTAGTTGACCTAGGTGCTAAAGTTTATGCTCTAGATTTAAATCCATGTTCGGTAACCGGAATCGAAAAATTTATTAAATGCAATCTAGCAAAAAAAGAAGAAATCGATGAAGCCATGAAAGAATTACCAGAGCATATCGACTCGTTCTTTGGAGTAGCTGGTTTATCTGGTGCAAAGACAGATTACCGGACTACTTTTAATTGTAACTTTACCGCGAATAAATATATCTGTGAAAATTATTTAGTTAAGAGAATGGGGCAAGGTTCTTCAATTCTCTTCGTTTCGTCTACAGCCGGTTTAAACTGGAAAAAGTATAAAAAGGAACAAGACAAAGTTGTCCATGCTTCCACTTGGGAAGAAATCAATCAATTAATTAATAAATTAGTTAAAAAATCACCATCGACATTTGCCTATGTCTATTCTAAGAGATGTATCTCTCAATATAGCGCTGAGTTAGCCTGTAAATTAGGTAAACAAGGAATTAGGGTGAATAATGTTATGCCTGGATCAACAAACACCGGCATGAAAAATGAATTTGAAAAAATGGCAGGTGGAGCAGAAGCTTTGCTTAAAGAAGCAGGTTTAGCTTCGCGTTTAGCCAGAAGCGAAGAAATGGCTTATCCGATGGTATTTTTAAATTCATCAATGGCTTCTTTTGTTTCCGGGATTGATTTCTGCGTTGATTACGCGGATTATGCTTTAAAAGAATTAAAATTAAAAAAAGATGTAGAAGATATATCAGCAACTAACCCATTTATCTTGATGATAGCTAAGAAAATGATGGCTAAAAGAAAATAATTTTTATAGCACTTCTTATAAATCATCTAACTAATTTTCCTTATGTTTAATAGCTTATAAATAAACTAATTGTTTATTTCTGCTTTTAATATGAATTTTTCAAACAGTCAATTAGAAACATAACTTTTAATTATTAATATGAGTAATAGTTAGACTAGTAAAATGTCGCTATATATTGTTAATCAAAATAAAAAATATATAATATAGTTAGAAATATAAAAAACATGGAGGAAATTATATGGCTTTTTATGAGCTGATAAGGTTTGATAATACTCTGACTAATTGGCTGATTTATAAACATCCAGTCGATGAATTTAACAATCAAAGTAAATTAATTGTCTCACCTGGACAAATCGCAATCATCGTCCATAGCGGACAAATTGAAAAGATTTGTGAAGAAGGCAGTTACCGGATTAATTCCGAGCTTTTACCTTTCTTAAAAGCTTTTACTAAAGCATTTTTCGGAGGTAAGAACCCATATCCAATTGAAATATATTTCGTAAACAAAAGATTAAAACTCGATTTCTTATGGGGCACTAGTGATCCAATTAAATTAATCGATCCAAAATATGAAATTCAAATTAATGTTCGCGCGAGAGGACAATTAGGAATTAAACTCACTAATTATCAATACTTCTTCCAAACATTAGTGGGTACCTTAATGAAGGGTACAACCCTTTATTACGATATGTTACAAAGTTTCTTTAGAGGAAAGATTAATCAAATCGTAAAGAAAGAATTAAGTTCTTATATCATTTCTAATAAGATTACTTTCTTTGAAATCGATATGCATGTCGATGATATCTGCAAGGTTATAACTGAGCAAGTCAAAGAAGCTTTACAAAGTTTCGGCGTGGAAGTTGTTAATCTTTCAATTGAATCGATTAACGTTCCAGAAGATGAATTTGATCAACTCAATGAAATCTTACATAAGAAAGCTGAATACGAACAACTCGGCGATAAAGTCTATCGGACTACGAGAGGCTATGATGTCTTAGAAGCTGGAGCTAAAAATAACTCAGCAGCTGGAACCTTCATGGGTATTGGAATCGGTCAAGACATCGCCGGAGCTGCTTCTACCTCAACAATTATTCCTCCTGAACCAAAGGAAGAAAAGAAAGTTGAAGAAAGCAATACCATCACCTGTCCAAAATGTAAAGCAGTTATTCCTGCTGATTCAAAATTCTGTTCTAACTGCGGAACAAAGATTAGTAAAGTTTGTCCTAAATGCGGCCACGAAGTAGATTTAGACGACAAGTTCTGTCCAAACTGCGGTGAGAATTTAAATAAGGAGTAAAGCTTATGAATTATTTAAAAATTGCTTTTGTAGCTATCGTGATGATAGTTTTAGGTTTAGTTATCGGATTACCATTTACTTTTGATTTATCTTTATTAGCCGATAGCGCTTTAACTTATTACATCATCAGTAAAGTTCTTTTCGGAGTTATCTTAATTATCTCTGCTATCTATGCTCTCTTACATAAGCATCCAAGCGGAACATCAACTGTCATCTTTGTCTTAGGTTTGCTTTATCAATTAATCCCGTTAGGCTTACGTTATTTATTATTATCAGGTTTTGGCGGATCTAAAACTTGGGCAATTATAATAATGGCTTTTGCTTTAATAGTTTATATTGGTTTAATTCTTGGATTATCCTATCAAGATAAAAAAGGAGCGAAAGCGGAAGAAACCTTTAAAAGTAAAGAAATTCCTGTTGAAGATGAAAAAACCATTCTTTAATATTGAAGAGGGGATTTAATTATGAAAAACGAATGTCCAAATTGCGGTTATCAATTTTCTTCACGCGATGCGAAATGCCCTTACTGCGGCACAGCTAATCCTAATTATTCTTCTATTTTTAATACAGCAAAGAATGATTCATCTAGTGATACAAATTCTGCTTATAAATCAACCGTTACTAATAATAAAGACACAAAATTTAGCTTGTTGCTATTTATTGTTTTATTAATTGTCTTTTGGCCATTAGCGATTATCTATCTGGTTATCACAGCAGTAAAGAAATAAATCTTATCCCTCACAAGTTGTGAGGGTTTTTTATATAAATACAATTTCTGAGGTATTTAGCATGGATGAAATAAAAAACGCTTACGATAAAATCTTCTTTAAATGGTGCTCATATCGGGAAAAGATGCCTATCAATAAATGCATCGTCGATTTTGCTAAGCAGTTAAAAGAGGGCTCAAGCATTCTTGATGTCGGATGTGGATCTGGTGTCCCCATCAGCGCTTATCTAGCAAATAACGGATTCAAAGTTACCGGAATTGATATTTCTAGCAACATGATAAAAACAGCAAAATCATTAAACTTACCAAATTCTACATTTATGGTTGAAGATATCTTAACTTATAACCATAATATAGCTTTTGATGCTATTATCGCCTTTGATTCGCTTTGGCATATCAAGTATAGCGAACAATCAAAAATCTATAGCAAAATTGCCTCCTTACTAAATAAAGATGGTTTATTTATTTTTACCCATGGTAAAAGTGATGGAGAAATAATGGGAACAATGTTTGGTGAATCTTTTTATTATAGCGCCTTATCTACAGAAACTGTAAAAAAGTTACTTGAAGAGAATGGCTTTATAATTTTATCATTAATTGAAAATTACAAAGAAAAAAGCACCGGAGAACGCGATTTACTAGTCATTGCTAAAAAAATAATTTAGAAATTATTCTCCAAAACAGATAGCAATTCTACAAAATATAGGTAGTCTCTCATTTTTATATGCCTTACAATTAATTTGAAGGAGAAAGGACTATGAAAGACATTATTATCAAAAGAAGAAAAGAATTAAATCTAACTCAGCAGCAACTCGCAGAAATGCTCCATATCAGCGATAAAGTTATTTCTAAATGGGAAACTGGACGCAGCTTGCCGGATACATCGATGTTATTACCTCTTGCTAAAGCCTTGCAGATTTCGATTAACGATTTATTTGAAGGTGAAGGAACTGCTGAAAATAATATTGAATCAACTAGAGAATATGAAATATTTACCAAGAGAAAAATTATTTTGTTTATTACTTTTGTAATTCAATTTATTGGTTCTCTTTTAATTATTTTTTCAGAAGCGATTGATCGCGATTATATTGAATATAGTTATATTATCTCAACAATATTATTTGCTCTAGGCGTTATTAACATTATCGTTTCTTTTGGTTATTATTATGTCAGCATTCAAAAATTAAAAATGCTCCAACCTAATAACAAAATTCTGAAAGATCATTCTCCGCTTGTGATAATTGTCTTTATTACCTATATGTTTTTAGTCATCGCTGCTGGACTCGGTAAGGCATTTATCGTCAAAGAGTTACTTTTATTTATTTTTATAGCGTGGTTAATCGGTCTTATCATTTTCATACCGATATATTTCATGCTCAGACATTTTAACAAAAGAAAATAATCCACAATAATAGTCAGCTGTTAACTAATAGTTTCTGTAAATAAATGTTTAATTTAATATCGCCGTCTAACATAAGTGCTATACTTAATCTTCAATATAAGAAAGTCGGTAAATGGAAAGACTACCTCTATGGTGAAAGAGGCTATATTATCTTGAGTTTGGTTGCGAAAATTTTATTAGCTTGGTTAGTTTTTGCCAAAATTATGCAGCCTTAAAAAATAAAACATTTGATAAGCTAAGAGCAGATGGAATTAATTCATCTGCTTTTTTGATATTTTTTTATCGATATCTTCGATAAACATTGGTTTTTCTATTATCTAATAGTATTATATAGGCGATTATTATTTGCCTAAGTAAGGCAGAAAATAAAATAAAAGGAGTAAATATGAATCAATACGATGCTGTCGTAATTGGCGCGGGTAATGGCGGACTTGTCGCTGCTATCCGTCTATTACAAGGCGGATTAAAAACCTTGGTAGTAGAAAAGCATAATCTTCCAGGTGGTTTTGCAACCAGTTTTCGCCGGGGAAGATTTGAATTTGAAGCTTCTTTGCATGAATTAAATGATTTCGGCACTGAAGATAATAAAGGCGATGTTCGAGTATTATTCGACGAATTAGGTGTAACAAACAAAATCGAATGGTTACAAATTCCAGAAGCTTACCGCGTTATCGTCAAATCAGAAAATCTCGATGCAGTAATGCCGTTTGGTAAACAAGCTTTCATCGATCAAATGGAAAAGTATGTTCCGGGCAGCAAAAAATCAATTCAGCACTTCTTTGAATTAGCTGAAGAAATTAGAACTGCTCAAGCATATACAAATAAGGCGGGCGGAAAAGTTGAATCATCTTATATGGTTAAAAATTTCCATAACTATGTTAAAACCGGATCTTATTCCGTTAATGAAGTATTAGATGCACTTAAAATGCCAAAGAAAGCCAAAGATATTCTTAATGCTTATTGGTGCTATCTCGGTGCGGATTGCGATAATTTAAGTTTCACTCACTACGCTTCGATGGTATTACGTTATATTACCAAAGGTGCCGCTATGCCAAAAATGCGTTCTCATGAAATTTCTTTAGCCTTAGTTGAACGCATCCGTGAATTAGGTGGTGACATTTGGTTCAATGTTGCAGCCGAAAAAATTCTTACTGACAAAAATGGTGTCTCTGGTGTCGTTTTAGCAGATGGCAGAGAAATCAAAACAAAATACGTTATCGCTAACTGCGCACCGCATTTAGTCTTTGGTAAAATGTTAGATAATGTTTCGCTTAAAGACATTAAAGCTACTAATGCTAGAAAATTTGCCGGACGCGGTTTCTCAATGTTCTTAGGATTAAATAAATCTTGTGATGAATTAGGTATTACCAATCATAACTACTTCCTCTATGACACAATGGATACAGCTAAGCAATACGATTTAATGAAAAAAATTGATACAAACTATGCTCAAGCAACAGTTTGTTTAAACCGCGCTTATCCAGAATGTTCACCAAAAGGTACAACTATTATGTACTTCACAACTCTTTATATGTCTGATGACTGGGGTAATGTGAAACCTGAAGATTATTTCAAAGTTAAAGACAAAGTAGCCAAAATGATGATTGAACGCTTTGAAAAAGATACCGGTTGCAATTTAAGAGACCACATTGAAGAGATTTCAATTGCTACACCGATGACATACGCTCATTATTGCGGTCATCCAGAAGGAGTTATCTACGGATATGAATCTCAATACTGGGATGGATTAAATCCGCGTTTACTCATGATGGCTCAAGACCATACCATACGCGGCTTAAGATTTGCCGGAGGCTATTCAATGCGTCTAAGCGGCTATTCAAGCGCTTATTTCTCCGGAGATATAACCGGACGTCAAACTGTTGGCGATTTCAAAAGAGGTGAATAACAATGGGATATAAATTTAAGAAACAAATCTTTGGTTGGATGGATTTATTACGCTTCAAGAAGTTAGTTCCTAATCGGGAAAAACATCTAAGCGAAGGCAGTGAAAAACCATTACCGACATCTTATAAAGTCAACGAAGTCGCGGCAATTTTACATCCAGGTCTGCAAAAAGCAACTCTTACAGCAATTAAAGAAGAAACAAAAGATACTAAAGCTTATACATTTGAGCTATCTTCGCCGATGTTATTCCGCGCCGGACAATATGTCACCTTAAGAAAGAAAATTGGCGATTCATTAATTAATCGTCCATACGGAGTTGCTTCTTCACCATTAGAAAGCCTTCATAATAAATCATTAACCTTAATGATTAAAAAGGCTGGTTTCTTCAGCGATTATTTATTTGATAACGCTAAAGTCGGCGATGAATTTGAAATCGTAGGTCCAGCTGGATTTTTCTATTACGAACCATTAACTGACAAAAAAGAAGTTATCGCAGTCGCTGGCGGAAGCGGAATTACTCCGTTCTTAGCCATGGCTAAAGCGATAGTAGAAGGTCAAGAAGATTTCCATATGACTTTATTATATGGCGCTAATAAAGAAGAAGAATTAATCGCTAAAGATGAATTAGATAAATTACCTCAAGATAAAATTAAAGTAGTCTATGTTTTAGCTAATGAAGAGAAAAAAGGCTATGAACATGGTTTCATCAGCGCAGAGTTAATCAATAAATATGCACCTGAGAGTTATACCTTAATGTTCTGCGGATCTGACGGAATGGGTAAATTTTTAAACGGTGAATTAAAGAAATTAAAAGGTTTACATAATTTCAAATCCGAAAAGAATGCTGTCGGAATGAGAGATATTAAACCTGCTACCTATAAATTAACTGTTCATATTAATGACCAAGTGTATGAAGTTAAAGCTAGCAACAACGAAACATTATTAGTTTCAATGGAAAGAGCGGGCTTAAGCGTTCCATCTAGTTGCCGGGCTGGTGGCTGCGGATTCTGCCATAGCAAATTAGTTTCTGGAAAATTCTCAATTGCTGGAGCTGACAAACGCCGCCTCGCCGATGTTAAATTTGGATACATTCATCCTTGCGTTACCTATCCTGATAGCGACATGGAGATTATTGTTCCGCAAGCAAAATAATAAAATGCCGGATAAATTAATCCGGCATTTTTAATTGTTTTTCAATAAGCAATCAATTAGTTCAAATTTTTTATTTATTAATAATAGATTGGCCATTTCTTGAGCTACATAATAATCACAGCGTAACATACTAGTAAATTTAAAAGATAATTGTCGCTGATATTTATCTATAATTAAGAATAAATCTTTGCATTTATCAGTCAATACCACTTCATAGTTTGTTTTTTGAATAATAAATCCTAATTTTTGGAGCTTTTTAAATTCACTATTGACACTCGGACGTGAAACCTTTAAACTTCGCCCAATAAAAACCTTTTTTATTTTTCCTGTTTCAAAACATCTTTTAATGCTTAGTAAATATTTAATATCTGTCGCTGTAAGTATATTAAATGTTTTTATTATGTTTTCCATTGTGGTATTTCTTTTTGTACATTTTTACTAATTGTTTACCTTTGTTATGGCAGCAAGAGCAATCACCAGTTGGTATATGCTTAATTCTTCTATAGAAATAACTCGCTAGAACACCTATTACGATTAGAGTACTTACAACAATTGTTACTATTTCAATTACTTTCATTTGCAAGTCTCTTTTTATCTAATCGCATATTTATATAATGAATTGCAAAGGCCATTAATGCGATAAGGGCTAAGAAAATAAATAAAGTCCACCAATAGCTGCCAATCAAATAAATCATCATTGAAACTATGTAAGAAAACACTAACCAAAACAAAATTGTAGTTTTAAATTTATTCTTTGGTAGTTCAGCTTTAGCGGTCGCTACAGCAGCAAAACAAGGAATTGTTAACATATTGAAAGCAATAAAACTAATCAATCCAGGAATAGCTATGTTTGTTGCCAAAATCATCTGTTCGACTTCTAAAATTCCTTCTTCTGTGCCTACAAATCCAGCAGTTATACAAGCAGCAAGCGATGAAAAAGTAGCAATAACATTCTCTTTAGCTATTAATCCAGTCACTGCACCAACGCAGAAAACCCATCCCCAGGCACCTAATTGACTACCCCATCCAAGAGGTGTGAATAATGGTTGAAATAGCATTCCAATACCAGCTAATATTGAATTATTTATTTCCTCATCAGAAAGATATTGCCAAGAGAATGAGAAGTGAGACATAGCCCAAATAATGATTGTTGATACAAGAATTATAGTGAATGCTTTTTTCATAAAGTGCTTTAATTTATCCCATAAATGTATCATTAAAGATTTAATTTGCGGAACATGGTAAGAAGGTAATTCCATAATAAACATTGGGACAGGTCCGCGCATCGTTGTATTTCTCATCAATATTACTGCTACTATCGCTGACACCATCCCAAGAATATACATTCCAAATGTAATTAAATCAGCATTTCCGATACCAAAAGTCGTTACTATAGCACCCGATACAGCAGTTAAAATTGGCAATTTTGCACCACAAGAAAAGAAAGGAATGACTCTAATTGTCGCAGTTCTTTCATTATCATCAGCCAAAGTACGCGTATTTATAATAGCTGGAACGGAGCAACCAAATCCCATTATCATAGGCATAAAAGCTCTGCCAGATAAGCCAAACTTTCTGAATAATCGATCTAAAATAAAAGCAACTCTAGCCATGTAACCAGTGTCTTCTAAGATAGAAAAGAATAAAAACAATAACAAAATTTGAGGGACAAATGATAATACCGCGAAAAGTCCTCCGAGAACTCCATCACAAATAAATCCAGTAACCCAACTTTGACCATCCAAACTCTCTAATCCAGATCTTACAACAGAAGTTATCCAATCAGTAGTATTAATCATAAGTGTTTGGAGCATAACTCCTAAAGAATTAATACCATTTCCAGACCCAATAACTCCTCCGACAATAGGGACATCTGGCCAAACATTTAATCCATCACCAAATAAACCCATCGCGTGTAGATACAGGAAATCTTCTGCAAAAGTAAAATGGAAAATAAAAAATAGAATAACAGCAAAAATTAATAATCCAAAAAATCTATTAGTTAAAATCTTATCAATTTTATCTGATCTTGTCATTTTAATCTTCTCATTAGTTTGTTTCCTATGAAAAAATTTTTTAGCGTTTTGTTCTATAAAACGATATCTCTCATCAGCTAAAAGAGAGGCATAATCACCTTCAAAATTGTCATTAGCAAAATTCTTTTTAAAATTAACTACCCTCTCGTAAATATCTTCATTATTACGGATTTCAATTTCGTCTTCTTCAGACATTTTTATTGCGTGAAATAGTGGATTCTCAATATTCTTTTTTGAATACAATCCTTTCAATTCATCTATCAATTCTGATATTGAAGAATTAAAAAGCATTTTACCTTTTCTAATTTTATTACTCTCATGATATGCAGTTTGCATTAATTCATCAAGATTTGTTCCTTTTAACGCAGATATAGATATAACTTTAACATTCAACAATTCACTAAGTTTTATAACATCAATTATATCTCCGTTTTTTGTTAGTAAATCCGACATATTCAAAGCAACTACTAATGGGATATCTAGTTCAGCTAATTGAGTTGTCAAATATAAATTTCTTTCAAGATTTGTAACATCTAAAATATTTATAATGCAATCCACTTTATCTTGTAAAAGATAATTACGCGAAATAATCTCTTCTGGAGAATAAGGTGATAAAGAATATATGCCAGGTAAATCTACGATTGAAACCGGTTCTTTTAGTTTTTTATAAATTCCTTCTCTTTTTTCTACAGTTACACCAGGCCAATTGCCAACATGAGCAGTAGAGCCTGTTAAATTATTAAAAAGCGTCGTTTTTCCACAATTTGGATTACCCGCTAAAGCAAAATGTTTCATTGTTCCTATCAACTCCTTTCAGTTTCAATTTCAATATTTTCAGCTTCTTTTTTTCTTAAGGTCAATTCATAGCCACGAATTGTAATTTCAATTGGATCGCCAAGAGGTGCCTTTTTTCGCAGATAAATTTCTACACCTGGTGTAATTCCCATATCGTATAAGCGACGGCATACTTTCCTCTCACCACAAACCTTCGTAACAACCCCAAAAGTTCCAATTTTCATAGAATTAAGTCGTTCTTTCATACTTCTTCCTTTCCCTCTTCCACAAATATTTTTGAAGCGATATTACTATCCAATGCCATACGTACATTTTTTAATATGACAATGAGGTTACCATTTATATTTTCTATGACAGTAATTGTCATATCCACACCAAACCCAAGGCTTTCTAAAAAATTTTTTTGTTTACCTTGAACAACAATTCTCTTTATTTTTAAAGCAACATTAATAGGTGCAATTGATAATGGTAACATACTGCTTCCTCCAAATTGGATTATATAGTTAGTTTTGGCTAACCATTCAAATTTTTAATTTTCTCATCGCGTTTGTCAATATGCAAATTTGAAATTCGATATTTTTTTATCATTTTGTTAGATAAGACTAACTTATATAAAATTATTCCTTTATTTTTTAAAGTAAAAAATACTACATCCGTTTTCTTAATGAGTTTGATTCATATTTTTTAACCCATCAATTAGAAAAAGACTCGCTGAAGGCCTATGAAAGCAAATTAGAAGATATCTATTCATATTTTGAAAAAGCCTATAGCCATGGAATTAATGATAATACATTAAAGCCTTTAGATAATTTAAAAGAATATTATAATACCTTAAATCACGCATTAATGGCTTTACTACAAAAGATTACTAATAAAGTTCTATGGCTTTTTGCTATAGGTCAACTCGGATGGAGTATTTTAAGCTGTATTATTTCATCTTGGTTAGTATTCTACTATACCGACGCGGAAGGAGTACTTTATAAATACATCATTCTTAAATGGTGAATTAAAGAAATTAAAAGGTTTACATAATTTCAAATCCGAAAAGAATGCTGTCGGAATGAGAGATGTTAAACCTGCTACCTATAAATTAACAGTTCATATTAACGACCAAGTTTATGAAGTTAAAGCTAGCAACAACGAAACATTATTAGTTTCAATGGAAAGAGCGGGCTTAAGCGTTCCATCTAGTTGCCGGGCTGGTGGCTGCGGATTCTGTCATAGCAAATTAGTTTCCGGAAAATTCTCAATTGCTGGAGCTGATAAACGCCGCCTCGCTGACGCTAAATTTGGTTACATTCATCCTTGCGTTACCTATCTTGATAGCGACATGGAGATTATTGTTCTGCAAGCTAAATAACCCTATTTATCAAATAAAAGGGGCTGTTTAAAAACCTAACTGATAAAAGAGGTAAAAACAGCCTCTTTTTTTTATGCAATTATCATTTGACAAAATGTAAGCGCTTAACTACAATAAAATTGATATGATAGATTATCTATCAGGTAGGAGAACAATATGACTTATCAAGAAACCCTCTTACAAATAAAGGCTGAAAATAAAGAAAAAGCCTTAGCTTCTGCTATTCATTTATTTGTCAAAAAAGGAATTGAGCCGGTGAAGATGACCGATATTGCCGAAGATGCGAAAATCGGAGTCGCCTCACTATATCGCTACTTTAAAGTAAAAGATACTTTAATAATCGAATGCGGCAATAAAATTTGGAACGATGTATTAAACAAATTAATTCCCTCAATTATTGAAAGCAATCAAAAACTAACCGGTTTTGAACAGATAAAAAATCTTTTAAATCTTTATCTCATACTATATCAAGATTATAAAGACTACATCCGTTTTCTAAATGAATTTGATTCGTATTTTTTGACGCATCATTTAGAAAAAGACTCGCTTAAGGTCTATGAAAGCAAATTAGAAGATATCTACTCATATTTTGAAAAAGCCTATACCCAGGGAATTAATGATAATACATTAAAGCCTTTAGATAATTTAAAAGAATATTATAATACCTTAAATCACGCATTGATGGCTTTACTGCAAAAAATGTTACGAGGTGACATCACTTCGTCTGATCATTTTGAAACAAGTAATGAACTCAATATCATGATTGATATTATTTTGAACTTTATTAAAAATGAGGAGGTTTTATGAAAAAAGAAATCACTAATAAAGTTCTATGGCTTTTTGCTATAGGTCAGCTCGGATGGAGTATTTTAAGCGGTATTATTTCGTCATGGCTAGTATTCTACTATACCGATATTGATGGAGTATTATACAAATACATCACCCAAGGAGCAGTCTTTATCGGATTAACTATCATCGGATTAATTACAGCTTTTGGCAGAGTTTTTGATGCTGTCACCGACCCATTAATTGCCGGAATTTCTGATGCTAGTAAGAATCCAAAAGGTCGACGCATTCCATTTATGAAAATTATTGCCATTCCCTTTGCTTTAGTTACGGCTTTAATTTTTATCTTACCTTGCACAGGAATAACTTGGCTAAACAATACCTTGCTTTTCGTTTTATTGATATTATTCTATTTATTCATGACTATTTATTGCACACCTTATAACGCTTTAATTTCAGAATTAGGAAATAATCAAAAAAATCGTGTAAATGTATCTACGTTTATTTCTTTAACATATATTGTCGGTTTATCACTTTCTTATTTAGTTCCAAATATCGCATCCTTATTTGAAGGTTTAGTTGGCGCGGAAAATAGCGTTAAATTAGCTATTGGATTATTAAGTTTAATCGCTGCAATAGCGATGTTAATCCCAGGTTTTACAATTAAAGAATCTGATTATATCGACGTTGTACCTTGCAAAACAACGCCGATGCGTTCACTTTTAAAAACCTTTAAAAACAAGCAGTTTAGAAGATTCGTTTATTCAGATGTGATATATTTCTTCGCTGTAACGCTTTTCCAAACCGGATTAGCTTTCTATGTCACTAAATTAATGAAAGTCGATGAAGGAAATACCTTTATTTTAACAGTAATTATGACCGTTATTTCTCTGTTACTATATTTACCGGTTAATAAGTTAGCCCCGAAATTTGGTAAGAAAAAACTAGTTATCTTCGGGTTTTTAACCTATACCGCGGTCTTTATTCTCACTTCCTTCTGCGGTGAAGGATTAGTTTGGGGAATTATTATTGCTATTTTCGCAGCTGTGCCGATGGCTATTTTGGGAATATTGCCTCAAGCGATAGTCGCAGATATCGCCGAAGCTGACTCTCTTACAACCGGCGAAAAAAGAGAAGGTATGTTCTTCGCTTCAAGAACATTCGCCTTTAAATTAGGTCAAGCTTTATCGCTTCTCGTCTTCACCTCAATTGTTGCTTCTGGAAGCGAGATGAGCTATCGAATTACTGCAATAGTCGCTGCAGTCTGCTGCTTTATCGGAGCTATGCTTTTATTACTCTATAACGAGAAAAGCATTATGGAAATTATCAATGAGAAAGGAAAAATAAAATAATATGGATAATCTGCGTTTTCTTAAAGCAACAGTTTCTCTTATCATCAAAGAAAAGATAATACTTTTTGATCTAAGCAAAGAATCCGATAACGATTATTTTAAAGCAGAACTCACTAATAAAGACGACAGAATCATCTTAAACATTTATCCTAAACAAGCAATATCTTTCTATTCTATCGACTTCTATGGTCAATATAACTTTAAAGATGAAAAAATGTTATTAAACGGCTATCAGTCTTGGACATACACTAGAGAAGTAGATAAAAATTATAAAGATACCTCCTTAAAATATGTTCCTAAAGCAATAGTTAAAAAGTTTGCTTTAGATATGTATAATGATCGAACTTTTGAAAATATTGATCAGAAGGTCATGCATGGCTTTAGTTATTCTTATCTTAGAGAAAATGATGAATATTATCTTTTAGCCTCTTTAAACGAAAAAGATGGCTTTACCGCGATATATTTTGATACTAAAAATAATCAAATTCACTTTCAAAAAGATTGTTTAGGTTACGTAACATCTAATTCATATGAAGGACTAAATATCTTGCTTATCAAAGGTAATGAAAATGAAGTATTCGATAGATACTTTTCTCTGTTAAATATTCCAAAGAAAACTTTTATACAGCACCGCGGTTATACTAGTTGGTATAACTACTACCAAAACATCAGCGAAGATATCCTTTTAAAGGATCTAATCAGCTTAAAAAAATTACCAAAGAAAGCAGAGATATTTCAAATTGATGACGGATTTGAAACCTATGTCGGAGATTGGTTAGATATAGATAAAAATAAATTTCCTAAAGGACTAACAAATCTCGTTCAAGAGATAAAAAAAGAAGGTTATAAACCAGGTATTTGGCTATCCCCGTTTGTCTGCGAAGAAAAATCTAAACTTTTTCAAAATCATCCTGATTATGTAATTCATAAAGATAATAAACCTCTAAAATGCGGATCTAATTGGAGCGGATGCTATGGTCTTGATATTCAAAAAGAAGAAGTTAGACAGTATATTAAAAAAGTTTTAGAATATTACATTTCTTTAGGTTTTGAAGTATTTAAACTCGATTTCCTTTATGCTGCGGCTTTATTACCTCTTCATGGTAAAAACCGCGGGCAAATTATGAGTGATGGCATGGATTTTCTCCGCGAAATTTTGAAAGATAAAATAATTCTCGGCTGCGGCGTTCCATTAGCTAGCGCCTTTGGAAAAGTTGATTATTGCCGAATTGGACCAGATATATCTTTAGATTATGACGATAAACTTTTTATGCGTCTAATGCATTTAGAAAGACCATCGACAAAACATACAATGCTCAATTCAATTTTTAGAAGGCAGTTAAACACTAGAGCGTTTATCAACGATACCGATGTTTTTATTCTTAGAGATAAAAACACATCGCTTTCTTTAAAGCAGAAGAAAGAACTAGCCATCATAAACTGTCTCTGCGGAGGAGTTATTTTTGCCTCAGATAATTTCGCTACATATTCAGTAGATATTTTAAATTTCTATACTCAAGTAACTAATCTTAATTATAAAAACTTAAAAAATGTCGAAGTCACAAAGAAAAATGTCATAATCAAATATGAGAATGCTAGTAAGCTTCAAACATTAAAGCTTAAACGTTAAGAGGAGGTTTCTATGCGCTTTTCTTTATGTAATGGTTGGTATTATGCCAATAAATTTTCCGATGCATTATTAAATCCTAATAAAGAACTTTTATCAACTTTAGAAAAAATTGATTTACCTCATTCAGTTATAATTACTGACGTTAATTATTTTTCAGAAAACGACTATCAATTGATTTCTGGATATGTCAAAACATTTAAAATAGATGCAAAAGATCAAAATAAATCGTTTATTCTTACTTTCTTAGGCGCTGCTCATCAAGCAACTGTTTATATTAACGGCCATGAAGTCATAACCCATAGCTGCGGTTATACCGGCTTTAAAGTCGATATCAGCGAATATATCTATTTTGATAAAGAAAATATCTTAACCGTTAAACTCAATTCAAAAGAAGATTTAAATGTTCCTCCATTTGGTAATGTTATCGATTATTTAACTTATGGAGGCTTATACCGCGAAGTCTATCTCGATATTGTTAATCAAGTTCATTTTGATGAAGTGTTTTTATCAGGCGATCAAAACAAAATTCTCCATCTCACTTCATCTTTATCAAAAGAAAATAATAATTATTCTTTATTAGTCGAAATTTTAGATAAAGACAAGAAAAGCATTTTTAACGAAGAAAGACCTTATCAAGATAATTTAGATTTTAATGTTAAAAAGGCTCTGCTTTGGGATAATCAGCATCCTAACATCTATAAAGTATTTCTTACTTTAAAAGATCATGGTAACATTATCGATACTTACGAAGGAAAAGTCGGATTTAGAAGCATTGAAGGAAAAAATGACGGAATTTATCTTAACGGAAAGAGAATTAAAATAAGAGGATTAAACCGTCATCAATCTTACCCATATGTTGGCTATAGTATGCCTAAAAGAGGTCAAGAAAACGATGCTTTAATTTTGAAAAACGAATTAAAAATCAATGCCGTTAGAACTTCACATTATCCTCAAGATCAACATTTTATCGATAAATGCGATGAGATAGGCTTAATGGTTTTTATGGAATTTCCTGGCTGGCAGCATATCGGAGATGAAAAATGGATTAATCAAGCTTTGATAAACGAAGAGGAAATGATTAAGCAATACTATAATCATCCGTCTATTTTCATGTGGGGAGTAAGAATTAATGAATCACCTGATGATGATTCTTTCTATAAAAGAAGCAACGATCTCGCGCATAAATTAGATAAAACGCGTCTCACCGGAGGTGTTAGAAACTTTAAAAAATCGCATCTTTTTGAAGATGTCTATACCTATAACGATTTTGTCCATAACGGACATAACGAAGGTGTTGAGAAAAAGAAAAAAGTTACTTCGGACATGAAAAAGCCATATATCGTAACTGAATATAACGGTCACATGTTCCCAACTAAATCTTTTGATGATGAACATCACCGCGAAGAACAAGCCTTAAGACATGCTAAAGTACTTAACGATGTTATGAAATATGATGATATTGGAGGATCTTTTGGCTGGTGCTTTGCCGATTATAATACCCATAAAGATTTTGGAGCCGGCGACAGAATCTGCTACCACGGAGTCATGGATATATTTAGAAATCCAAAGCTTGCTGCCGCGGTTTATCAAAGCCAAGGCGAAGAGCCAACGCTTATAATCTCTTCATCGATGAATATCGGCGAATACCCAGCCGGCAATATTTCTAGTATCTATGCATTTACTAACTGCGATTACATAAAACTATATAAGAACGATAAATTTGTAAAATCTTTTTATCCAGATAAGAAATCGTCTCTTAAACATCCACCTATTAAAATCGATGATTTAATCGGAGATTTACTAATTAGTGAAGAGAAAATGAACAGAAGAACGTCTGATAAAGTGAAAGAATGTTTATTAGCGATTAGCAAATACGGACAAGCCGGATTACCTTTAAAATATAAGCTTAAAATAGGTCTTTTATTGTTAAGCGGTAAATTTACTTTAGAATCCGGGACAGCTTTATACGGAAAATATATTCAGTCTTGGGGAGAAAAAGTTACAGTTTGGAAATTTGAAGGCTATAAAAGCGATAAAAAAGTTATTGAAGTTATCAAAGCTCCAACAAACAGAGTTTATTATCAATTTATCTACGACACATTAACATTAGACGAAGAAGATACTTATGATGTCGCGACAATTAGAGTCAGAGCCATTGATGAAAATAATAATCCTCTTCCATATATAAACCGCGCGTTAACTGTGAAAGCAGAAGGTGACATTCGTTTATTGTCGCCGAAAAACTTTGCTTTATTAGGAGGCAGCAACGTTATTTATGTCGCATCTAACCACCATTCTGGACAAGGCAAAATCTCTATATATGATAACGATAATCTTTTAAAAGAATTAAATTTTGAAATTAAATGTAACTCAAGCAGGACTCTTTAATGTCCTGCTTTCTTTTTATAAATGCTGCTTGGAAAAGTAAAATAGTTTAAAATTAAAATAAGAAAAGCGAGGGAATATATGAAGGTTAAAGTTTATCCGATTAAATCACCATTACACGATCGAAAAGTATTAGATAATTCCACTAGTGAATTATTAAATCATTTAAATACTGACTCTATCCATATTTCTATTGAAAACGATATTGACAAAATCTATGATGGCAGCGATTTAACTCTAATTTTGGTTCAATCCGGAGGCAGCGAAAATCTTTTCTTAGAGAATTTTGGCAAATTTAAGGAGCCTTATTATTTATTAACTTATGGGACAAGCAATTCGCTAGCCGCATCGCTGGAAATTCTCGCCTTTTTAAAGAATCATCATCTTAAAGGCGAGGTTCTCCATGGAGACAATGATTATTTAATTTCAAGAATTCAGCATCTAGCTAGAAAAGAAAGTTCTGTAACTCCAAAATATTCTCTCGGAGTCTTAGGAAAACCTTCTGATTGGCTAATTTCTTCAAATGTTGATGAAGATGTTCTTCTAGACAAATTTCAAATCAAACTAATCCATATTTCTTTGCTTGAAGTTGAGAAGGCCTATAGCGATTTTTCTCAAAAAATAGAAGATGATGTTTTTACCAAAGATAGTTATCCAAAAGAAGAAATTACCAAAGCCGAAAAACTTTATCTTGCATTAAACCAAATAGTCAGAAAATATCATCTTGACGGCTTTACTATTAGATGTTTTGACTTATTATCATCTTTAAAAACTACAGCTTGCCTAGCTTTATCTAAATTTAACGATCAAGGAATAATCGCATCTTGCGAAGGTGATATCCCTTCTCTTATTACAATGTTTCTAGTTAAGAAATTGCTTTCCAAGACATCTTTCCAAGCTAACCCTGCAAGAATCGATGTTAAAAATAATACCATTTTACTAACGCATTGCACAATTCCGTTATCGCTTTGTTCATCTTTTTCTTTAAATTCGCATTTTGAATCAAATATTGGAGTCGGGATTCATGGAGAAGTAAAAACAGGTGATATAACTATGTTAAGAATTAACTCTGCATTAAATGAATATTTTATTGAAGAAGGCAAACTCTTAAATAATCAATATGAAAAAAATCTTTGCCGGACCCAAATCGTTTGCACTTTTCCTAATTTAGAAAAGCTGCTTCTATCACCATTAGGTAACCACGAAATTATTATTCTCGGCCATTATAAAAAAGAATTAGCAAATTATCTTAATAAGGCCGGATTAAAAGAGATTTAAATGTAATTTAGGGGTGATGAATCATGGAAAAATATATTTTTATCAGCTATCGCTCAATTAATGAAAAAGAAGCCTTCGCTTTTAAAGAGCTTTTAGAAAGACATAATTACGATGTTTGGATTGCTCCAAATGATATTCCAATCGGTTCTTATTACGCGAATATTATTGAAAAGGCTATACGAAACTGTTATTGCCTTTTGCTTATCATGACTAAGGATATCTGTTCTTCGCAATGGATAAATAAAGAACTAGAAAGAGCGATAAATTATCATAAATTAATCATTGGAGTAACCTTGGAAAAATTTACTTTAAATGATGAATTTAAATTTCTTTTATCAAATATCCAGCTGTCGCCGCTTGTGAAGAATATTGATGACTCTGATGCTGCAATTAAGCAAATTTTAAAAGATTTAGAAGATAGTTTTCTTTTTCAATCTGAAATCAAAGAAAAAATTATTAACAAACATAGCCAAATTGAATACGAACAAAATCTAGAAAAAAGTGAGTTGTCTAAAATTGCTAAAGAATTACTGCTTTCAATGGAACAAGGTAAAGAAGAGATTATTGCTTTACTAAGTGATTTGCATTTTAATGATGTTAATAATTATGTGAAAGATTTCTATGAAGCTTTGCCTGATGATAAGAAAGCTAAAATTATCCAAAATCTCTTATCTGCTTATTCAGCTATCCAATTAGATGAAAACATCTCTGGAAGAAAAGAATATGCTTTAAAAGGGCAAATCATCTATTATTTAACGAGGTTAAATAAGAAAAATACCTCGTATGTCGACAAACTTATCACCTTCTATGAACGCGAAAAAAATATTTATCAAAGACAATCATTAGCCTATGGTTTAGCTTCCTTAAATGAATATACTATACCATATGATTTTGCTCAAAAAATTTATTTAAACCGCGACGAAGCGACAGTTAACCGTTCTTGGACTTTAATTTTTTATGGTGATGTTAAAAATGAAGACCCTTATCTTTATCTAGATGATGGGACCAGCGACTGGACAAATTGCCGCGCGGCTAGAATAAACCGTTTAAGACGCGATGAAGGAAAACTGGCCTATCGCTGTTTAGATTTCGCGCTTTTATTAAATTTCTATCAAAGCCGAGACTTTAAAAATATTGATATCATTGATTATAAGATAATAAAAAACGCTAAAATCATCGACAAATCTATGCCAAAAGAAATTCAAAAATTTAATAAAAAGCTTCATCATGAATTGGTTAAACAGCTCAAAAAAAATTTAAAGAATCAATAATTATTAATCTTTTAAATTTAAATACTTTAAAATTATTAAAGAATTTATATAAGCATAATTTTTTTGATAATCATTTAAATCATCAGAAATGATTTCTTTAATCTTATCAAGGCGATAAGTGATAGTATTTTTATGCAAATACATGACCTTTGATGCCTGTGAAAGGCTTTTATTATTTAAAAGATAATTATATAAAGTTTCACAGAGCTGCGTATTATTCTGTGTATCATACTCATTTAATAATCTAATTTCATCGCGGATACAATGCATTAATATCTGCGATTTTTTATTTTCGATAAAAACTAACATATGCTTATAATCATTTTGGCGATATAGAGCATAATCATTTTTTGATTTCATCAAGTAGTTAAGCAAATTATTTAAAACTTCATATGCATCATTTAAATAATAAAGATCGATTATTGGGCTGCTAATAACACCTCTTAAGCGATACTTAAAGAACATATGCTGTATTTCATCATCAGAAGCATTATATCCGTTTGGGAAAAGAACAATTAATGAATCTTCTCTAATGTTTTTTATGTAGTTTTGAAAAATTTCATTCAAAGCAAAATCTAAGTCACCATATGATTTATATTTATATTCTTTTAAACTAATTAAGACTAACCGGTATTGCGTCTCAAGATTCATTTTAGAAGAAGCCGCGCGATCAAGAAAAACCTTCCTGTTGAGATAGACTCCGTCTAAGCAATCTAAAACAAATTGCGATTGACTTAAAGAAATTTCATGCGGCTTAATTGTATAGAGTTCTCGAGCCATAAAATCAACAATGATTTGACTAGAGTTTAAATCAATAGTATCGAGGCTATTATCCTGTTCAAGGATAACGCAGTATCCTAAATGAATATTATTAAAACGGATATTAAATATTAAGCGGCGATGATTGTTTATCGTAATAATTTGATATGGTTTATTTTTATCTAATGTTTCATTGACTTTTGAAACAACTTCTAACGGCCAATAACCATTTAAAGCCGAATAATTAAATAGTTCATCAATAGTTTTAGATTTAGGAAAAAAAGAAATAAGGTGATAATTATTATCAGTAACGACAATAGGATTGTTTATGTAAAGGTATAAAGCTTCAACAACTTCATCATTTGATTTGCTGTTATTAATAATATTAATAATTTTTTGATAGTCTACCATTTGTTTGTTCTCCCAGCACAAATTATATAATTATTTTTGGTTTCGTCAAACTTATTTTTTTCTCTGGAAAGGAAATAATTATATATGTGCAAGCGAAAAGCTTACCCATTTAAAGAGAAGGAAATTTTATGGAAAACACAGAAAAGAAAAAATTCCACGGTGTGGGAATTTGGAAATTCCTAAATAAGATTCCTGCTGGTACAATGTTCGTTCCACTTGTAATCAGCGCGATCATCTCCACTATCTGCATCAACTGCGGACTTGGTGAAACCTTATGGGAATATTTAGGAAATCCTATGAAAGATTTGTTTGGTTCAACCGGACAAATGTTAATCATCGGTTTAATGTTGTTCTGCACAGGTACAATGATTAAGCCACATGACTTCGTCGAAGTCGGGAAAAGAGGCATTTGGATTATCTTAGCTAGATTAGTCCCAGCATACATTATCTGTGCTGTTGTCTATTTCGTCGCCGGACCTGAGGGCTTCTTAGGTGTCAACTGATTAGTCTTTGCTGCAGTCTTAACCAGCGCTAACGCAGCATTATATATGGGTATCATTCAACCTTATGGTGATAACAGCGATAGAGCTACATTCCCAATTATGTTAATCTTATCAATGCCATTATTACCATTTATCTTCATTAGTTCATTTGGACAAGGTGAAGGCGATACTTTATCAAAAGTAATGCAAATTATCTCATTATTATTACCATTTATTCTTGGTTTCGTCTTAGGTAATCTCGATCCAAAGATTAGAGAAGTATTCAAAGGCGGAAATACTATTATCTTACCGTTCTTAGGATTTCAATTCGGTTCAACAATCGACTTAGTTAAAGCTTTCCAAGGAGAAGTATTATTAGGTGCTATCGTCGTAACAGTTATCTTCTGGGCTGTAACTTTAATTATCCCATTTATTGTCGACCGCTTTATCTTAAAGAGACCTGGCTATGCTTCAGTCGGATCTTCATCCCTTGCCGGTGTCGCATTAAGTATTCCTAGCTTATTTGCTTCATATACTTTCACCGGAAACGGACAAACAGTTTTAGGTTCAGACTTAATTTCAACATCTGTTGCTATTCTTGCATTCGTGTTGTTAATCACTAATATTCTTGATCCATTCCTCGTCAGATGGAATATGAACTATTACTTCAAACACCATCACGATGATGCTGTTAGAGTTTTCTCAGCAGAACATCCAGAATTATTAGTTCAAATGTATGATGAAAATGGTAACTATAGAGGTAGTCACCATAACAATCACAGCAATAAAGCTGTTGAAATTAAGAAATAAGATATTAAATCTTTAGGAGAAAATATTTTTATGAAAACCAATAAATTATATCAAGTCTCAACTTTAAACGCCTTAATGTTAGGTGACTACAAAGGTTCTTGCAAAGTCAAAGATCTTCTCAAAGTTGCAGATACCGGTATCGGCACTTATGATGGACTTAATGGAGAAGCTATCTTCCTTAACGGAGTCGCTTATGATGGCTTAGCTACTGGTGAAGTTGTCGTTATGAAAGATAGTGATTCATTACCATTTGCTACAGTTGCTAAATTTGATGAAAGCGTCAAAGCTCACGACATCAGCTTCTCATCCATTGCTGAATTCAAAGAAAAAATGAATGAATATACTAAAAATGGTAAGAACTACTTCTATATGGTTAAGATTGAAGGTACATTCAATGTTCGCGTAAGAAGCTGCTTCAAACAAGAACAACCTTATGAACCATTATATAAAGTTGCTAAAGACCAAAGAGAGTATGAATATCATAACGAAGAAGGCTATGTCATCGGTATTTACTCACCTGACTATGTCGAAGGTATGAACTTACCTGGATGGCACATTCACTTCTTAGACAAGAACCACACCAAAGGTGGTCATATCCTTGAAGTTAGCACTGAGAACGCTAAGATGAAAATCAACCTTCTCGATGAATGGGATGTCATTATGCCTCACGACAACGAATTTGCTTCTTGGAACTTAAAAGAAGATTTAAAGAGCAGGACTGAAGCTGTCGAAGGTTCTTCTAAAAAGTAATAAATAAATTAAAATCGATAAGGGAGAATTCTAAAAAAGAATTCTCTTTTTTCTTAATAAATCTTGAATAAACCAATAAATAAGGTTATAAACATTAATGGGAATGAAGTCTCCCAAGATTATATCTAAACCGCTTATTAAGCTGATGACTTCTACAACTGCTTTGTTGTAGAAATTTATCAGCTTTTTTTCTTCCAAAGCAGAGAAAGGGAGAATATCATGGTTTATCTTTCATTAGGAATGATTCTGCTAGGGGGGATTTTAATCGGGATTCATTACTTGAGGCTAAAGACAATGAATAATTATCATAGCTAATATCTGTAATTGCTAAATTTACCGGAACAGAAATAGAAACCGATAAATCTGAATTATAATCGACTTCATATACATATTTTGAAATTGTAATATTCGGATTTTCTTCAAATACCACTGTGCATTTAGAAAAATAATTATACGAATAATTACAGCCAGATAAAAACATAACAACAAATATAATAAAGATTGTAAAAGATGTTTTTACCTTCATTTACACCACCAAAACTTTTTATTATATACTATGATATATAATAACTAGTTGGAAAAGTAATAGATTAATCATTTTATGTCGCTGTATTGATAAAAATCAATTCAAAAATAATGTGAATTATTTTATTTCATATTGTTTAGTCATCGCTTCAATAAATTCATCCTTAAAAGGAAAAGGATTCAATTGTTTATTTTCTCTAACAATATCGTCTTTTTTACGGTACATATGGAAAAGTTGAACCCCATCTTGAACAAATTCGCCTTTTTTATTACGGACATACGAAACCACTTGATAAAGGAATAAATTAATAAACACTTCAATCATTTTATTATCATTTGGGAAAATGATATATCGTTCTAATGTTAGTCCGTTATCGCTAATTTGATCATAAATCCAATATTCTTTATTTCTTTGAAAATGCGTAAAATATCTTAACGAATTATTTTCATAGTCAAAAACATAAATAAATTCCCCATCGAGCCTTCTAAATTCGTGATAGAAAGGATGATTGTCCTTACTATAACGTATTAAAAATTTGAGAATATTATTTTCAAATAGATATTCAAAATGATATCCTTTGACCTTTTTCTTTTTTATATTCGTAACCTTTGATAAATCAGAAAAATATTTATGGCTTTGATCATAGTATCCTAGTTCGCCATAAATTTTATTTTCATTAGTTTTAGAATAAAGAATTTTATTAAATTGGCTACGGGCGAAGTCATCCTTAAAATTAATTTTTTTCTTTTCAGCAAACAAAGCGATTGCTTCTTGATGAAGATTATCTAGGCTTTCTTCGTTAAAAATTAATTCGTTTTTCATTATTGTTATTATAACATAAAACAATTGCTGCATATAGTTTATAAGCATGGATTTTATTTATGATAACCTGTTTTAATTCCTATAAAAAAGTTAGCACTCAGATATTGACAGTGCTAAAAATTGGACTACAATATCATGTAGGAGGCAAGAAATAATGATAAAACCATTAAATAATTATTGCTTATTACATAAGGAAAAAGTTGAAGACAAGATGTATGGATCAATTGTTCTCACTAAGAATAAAAAGGATGATTCTAACTCTGCTACCTTAATTGCTAAAGGTGAAAAAGTCACCTCAGAATTGCTAAAAGAAGGAGCAAAAGTCATCTATAAAGAGTATTCTACCACCTCTTTTAAAGATGGTGACGAAGAGTATCTATTAATAAAGGATGAAGATATTCTCGCAGTTATTGAATAGGAGGAAATTTGCTTATGGCAAAAATTGTTAGATATGGTAAAGACGCTAGAACTAGAATGGCTCAAGGCGTAGATATTTTAGCTAATACCGTCAAAATTACATTAGGCCCTAAGGGTAGAAATGTCGTTCTTGATAAGGGAACATATTCTTCACCGTTAATCACCAATGATGGTGTTACAATCGCAAAAGAAATTGAACTAGAAGACAACTTTATGAACATGGGTGCCAAACTCGTTTATGAAGTAGCTAATAAAACTAATGATGTCGCAGGTGATGGAACAACAACAGCGACCGTCTTAGCCCAAGCGATGATTCACAAGGGCTTAGACTATGTTAATAAAGGCTCTAACCCTGTTTTCTTACGTGAAGGTATCGAAAGAGCCGGTAAAGCTGTCAGCGATTATTTACTCGCCCACACAAAACTTATTGAAACCAATAAAGATATCGCTTCCGTCGCGACGATTTCTTCATCTAATCCAGAAATCGGTGAAGAAATTGCTAAGGCGATGGATTTAGTCGGTAAAGACGGAGTTATCACTGTTGATGAATCTAAGGGTTTTGATACCGAATTAGAAGTTGTCAAAGGCTTACAATATAACAAAGGTTATGTTTCACCATATATGGTAACTGATAGAGATAAAATGGTTGCTGATCTTGAAGACGCTTATGTCATGGTTACTGACCAAAAAGTTAACAATATTCAAGACCTCTTACCGATGCTTCAATCGGTAGTTGAATCCCATAAGCCATTATTAATTATTGCTGATGATATCGACAATGATGTTACATCTACTTTAATTGTTAATAAGTTAAGAGGTACTTTTAATGTCGTAGCTACAAAGGCCCCAGAATTCGGTGATACTCAAAAGAACATTCTTGAAGATATCGCTATCTTAACCGGAGCTAAATTCTATTCCAAAGATTTGAATATGGAATTAAAAGATTTAACTATCGATGATTTAGGTATGGCTAAAAAGATTACCATCACCAAAGACAGCACAACGATTATCGACGGCAATGGTCAATCTGAAGATATTGAAAAGAGAATCAATGAATTAAAAGCTCAAGCTGAAAATTCTAAGAGCGAATACGACAAGAAGAAATATCTTGAAAGAGCTGCAAAACTTTCTGGCGGAGTTGCTGTTATCAAAGTCGGTGCAACAACTGAATCTGAACTCAAAGAAAAGAAATTAAGAATTGAAGATGCTCTTAACGCGACAAGAGCAGCAGTTGCTGAAGGTATTGTTGTAGGCGGAGGAGCCGCTTTGATGAATGCTCAAAAAGAACTTAAAAATAAATTAAAAGACTCTAACCAAGATATTCAAAGAGGTATCAATACCATCATTGAATCATTATCTGCACCTCTTTATCAAATTGCTGAAAATGCTGGATATAACGGAGATAGTATTGTCGAAAAACAGCACCGTCAAAAACAAGGCTATGGCTTTGATGCTAAAAACGGCACTTGGGTCAATATGTTTGATGCCGGAATCGTCGATCCAACTAAGGTTACAAGAAGTGCTTTGTTAAATGCTTCCTCAATTTCTGCTTTGTTTATCACAACTGAAGCAGGAGTATCTGAGTTAAAGAAAGAAGATAAAGAAGAAGCTTCTAACGAACTCAACAGCGCACTTTATTAAGACTTCATTAAGTAATTTAAAAATCTAATAATATTTCAGGTCTGATAAGATATTTTTACTGACTATTAAATTAACTATGCATATAATAAAAATGTTCATCAAAATATGTATAGGAATAGTTTATGAAAAAGAAAAATTTTATCTTATCAGGCCTGATTTTTTTAACGGGATTAACCGCTTGCCAAGGAGCAAATATCATCTCAGGAACTTCGGTTTCTTTATCCACATCTAGTTCACAATCCACTGCTGTGCAAACAACAAGCTCTTCAAGTAATATCACATCAAGTAACAACTCTTCCGAGCAGAGTTCTTCGTCAAGTAATTCAGCTGCTGAAAAAATTTCAGTGAAAGATATTAAAAGCAAAGCAGCAAATTATCTTTCATCCGTTAACGAAGTCGGAGTCTATGAATCAACAGAAGAAGTTGAAATAGATTTGCAGTTAATTGCTGTTCTTGATGCGATTACCACTAAGCAAGGATATGGAAGCCGTTATAAAGCCTTAATGAGCGACGGAGAAGACTATATCTATGTAAAAATCACTGATAATGAATATAAAGATTTAAAAAGATATATCACAGAACGTCAAACATATCACGTTAAAGGTGTCATAGGTCTTTATAATAAAACCGAGCCAGAAATTATTTCAGATGGTGAAATAGAATATATCGGTGACGATATAATTTCAACAGACTATTTATCATTAGCAGAGGAATTGTCTCTTTCTGACATCTACGACCATTTAAACAATTTGTCTCTTAATTGCAAAGGAGTAGCATATTCATCTGTTATAAAAACTAAAGTTACCTGCCTAGCTAAAGATATCAATAGCACTAATCTTTATTTTGGAAACGGGCAATATATTATCAACGTTCACGGCAATGATAAAGTGACGAATAATTTTACAAAAGGATCATCTTATATCTTAGTCGGTGCTTTAAGCGTCTATAATTATCGTCCAAGTTTAGAATACGTTTATAGCGAGCCTATCTCCGAAGAAATAGCTTTTAATTATAATGATTCATCTTCATTGAAAGCATCAGATTTTTATAAATACACTTATCAAGTTGACGAAGAAGAAAAATATCCAGAATATACCAAATTCTTTGAAACCCCAAAATTAGTTGAAGGATATATAAACTACTATTTAAAAGATGGAAAAGGTAATCTAGTTTTAACGGATAATTACTACAATTCTCCATTTTCTACTATTGAAAATGCTAAGTCCGCTAAGAGCATTATGATAGATAATGAAAACTGCCGGCAATTAACAGATAGCAACGTTGATTATTGCCCGCTCTACGAATACGCTTTAGAAGAAATAAAAGTTAGTTTGGTGGTATTTCCTTATATGTGGAATACTTCAAAATATCCTATGGTATACTGCTATAATTTTTCTATCTAGCAAAAGAAAATATCCCATATTTGGGATAATTTTTTATTTATCAGCTTTCCTATACGCTTTATTAATACTAATGTCAAACTTTGAAATCTTTGCATCAATACTTTCAAGATAGCTTTTCTTAATCTTTTCAATAATATCTTCAATTTTTCTAGCAGATTTAATAATACTTTCATTACTAGAAGATAAATCATCAATATTTTTTCTTAAAGATTCTAATGGTTTATCGAGATAAGTTTCTTTTAATCTAGCAAATTCTTCCATTAATTCTTCTTGCGACTTAAGTTCTTCTCTCGCTTTAATATCACTCAAAAGAAGATTTTTAAATTTATTAGTTAAAGAAACGACCATGTTAAGGAAAGTCACCATGTATGATGGTCTCACTACATACATATCTTCGTATTCTCTAACTTTCATAATCGGTAGATCATTTGGTTTATCTAATTCAAGGTTACTAACTAAAACCGCATATTTGCAATTCTTTTTAGTCCTATTTTTATCTAAATCTTTATAGTAGTCACTATTTTTCTTTTTGTTTTTTGAATTAGGATCTTCGTCCTTCATATCTAAGCAAACCGATGTTAATAATTCTTCATCAAGGCATTGATCAGAAGCATAGATTTTAAAGATAAAATCCGCTTTACTACCTTTAAATTCATCTTCGTTTTTTACTACTTCATTATCCTTATTCCAACGGCAATTAGTAAACCCGTTTTGCATATAAGAAACCATTTCATTATTGCACCAAGATTCAAGATCTTCACCGATTTGCTTTACGTTGAATTCCGATTTTCTTCTTGCCAAAGTATTATATTTATCTTCGACTTCTTTTATCTGCTCGGTTTTTTCTTGTAAGACTTTATCGTTAGCAATTTTTATTTCATCAACTTTTTTATTAAAGTCTATCTCTTTAGCCTGCAATGCTAAATTAAGCTGATTAATCTTATCTTCATATTCCTTGCTGATTTTCATTTTTTCATTTTCTAAATTTTTATCAGCCGTTGATTCTAATAATTGAATCTTGCTATTTAGCATATTGATTCTATTGGCAAATTCCGTTTGTTGAGCGTTTAACTTATTTTGATATTCGTTAATAAGCTTTTGCTTTTCACTTTCAAGATTAGCATTATACGTCTTTTCAGAAATACTTATTTTTTCTTTTAATTCATTTATCTGTCTAGTCTTATCATCGGTCAATTGATGGATTTTTTCGCTATGAGCTGTTTCCAAATCAGATTTGAGTAACTTAAGAGCATTTTCATTATCTGATTTCAATTTTGCAATTTCTAAATCTTTTTGATTTTCTAAACTAGTTAAGACTTCACTTATCTTTTTTTGATATGTTATATCTTTACCTTGTTCAATAATCTCTTCGATTTGACTAAAATCGACATTATTAAGCGTAGATAAATCAATATAATCACCTTTTTCTCCATTTTCTTCTAAAACAAGAGTATTTTTATCTCTAACAATAACATTTAATTTTTTCATATAAACCACCTTTATTAATATTTTAGCAGATATCTTACGGTTTGTTTAAAAAGTTGTTTTTAAACATGACAACAAATTTTTAACAAAAAGATTGACTTGTCATATAATAAATAAGATGAGTTAGGGGTATTTATGGCAACAATTAAAATATGGTTAAATAATTTAAAATACTTTAACTGGAAACTTTTTATTTCATTATGTCTTTTAGCATTGGTGCCTGCCATCTATCAAGCCATTAGAACGGCATTAATTTCTTTAAATTCCGATACATCTATCATAAACATTCTCGGTCAAATGGAATGGTATGATTTAATAAGTGAAACATTAAAAGCCTTTCTAGTTATTCCTCTTTATTCAGTTTTTAACATAATATATGTAACAGAAAAAGAGAATTTCTCATCAGTAATTTTCAAAACTGGTATTATTGCATTTATCATATATTTTATTTTTCAAATTATTTGTTATTTTTATGGGCAATATCTAATATCAATAATGGTTAAAGATAATGTAGAATTGACAACTCAATACCTTAGATTAGAAACTATTAGTTTTGCAATCGAAATTATTTCTTCCCTAGCGATGGTTGTTTTTGTCGTTTTAAGCAAAAATATTTATGTCTACTTATTTTTAGTAATTAAATGCGTTTTACTTGTTATTTCTGATTTTATAATCATTCCAAATATTGGAGCTTTAGGTGTTGCATATTCTAATATTTTTGTTAATTCACTTTTATCATTATCAACTTTGATAATACTAATTCTTAATAAATTTATTAAGCCATCATTATTAAACACATCTGATCTTCCCGTTTTTAAAATGTATTTAAAAATTGGTATGTTTTCTGGATTACAATCATTTGTAGATAACTTTGTCTATATGTTAATGGTTGTAAAAATGGTGAATATGGTTGCAAATCAGGGCTCATATTGGTTAGCTAATAATTTCATTTATGGCTGGCTATTAATACCAATTACTGCTCTTACAGAAATCATTCGTAGCGATTGCAAAAAGCCATACAAATCGCTTATGCAATCAAATTATTATTTCATCGTGATTATTACTTCAATAATTTGGTTAGCAACCATGCCAACTTGGAATTTTTATTTAGCTAAAATTGAAAAACTAGAAAACTTTCTAGAAATAAATAATATTCTTTTGAAACTTGTTCCATTTTATATAGCATATTCACTATGTGTTATACCTGATAATATATTCATAGGATACGGGAAAACCGTATATAATCTATGTAATTCCTTAATAATAAATTTTATTTACTATGGCATATTTTATTTATTGACATCATTTTCAATTATTTCTATGAGTTTAGATCTGATAATATTAATGTTTGGATTTGGAATGGTAACTCATCTATTCGTATCATATATTGAACAATATATATTTATAAAAATATCATTGCCTAAATTAAAATAAATTCATTAGGTCACATTTTAATATAAAAAGGCATCTTTTCGATGCCTTATAATTATTCATTAGGTAACTTAAATTCATCTAAATAATTTTCAATCGGTTTAATGATTTTGTTGATATTACCTTGATCAAGAGGATTAAGTAAATGAGCTTTAGCAAGCAATTCTCTAAAGCCGTATTTGCCTCCCATCTTGGAAAATCTTAAATATTTATTCCAAGCTTTTTCATGATTTTTTAAATCGAGAGTGAAGAACTGGAAGGCGCAGAGGTGAGCTAAAGTATAATCGATATAATAAAATGGGGTTGAGAAGACATGGCCTTGTTTTAACCAGAAACGACCACGGCTATAAATCTCGCAGTCATCATATTTTTTATGCGGTAAATATTTTTCTTCAATCCTCTTATAAGCTTGACATCTCTCTTCATGAGAAGCCTCAGGATGCTCATAAACAAAATGTTGGAATTCATCGATAACTGTTCCATAAGGGATAAAGCAGAGTTCGTCCTTTAAATTTTGATAACGATATTTTTCAACATCTTCTTCAAAGAACAAGTCCATCCATGGGTATGTAAATAATTCCATACTAGTTGAATGGATTTCACAGGCTTCTAATGTCGGTGAGCGATAATCGCTGATTTTGAAATTTCTGGTGAGATAGCCCTGTAAGGCATGCCCAAATTCATGAGTTAATGTATTAACGTCGCTTAATGTTCCGTTGAAATTAGCAAAGATAAATGGTGATTTATAACGAGGAATAAATGTCATATATCCTCCGCCAACTTTACCTTTTCTCGCTTCTAAATCCATTAAATGGTTTTCTCTTAAAAAAGCAAAGAATTCATCAGTAGTTTTAGAAAGCTGATGATACATTTCTTGAGCTTTATTAACTAATGTCTGCACATCTCCTTTAGGAGCAGGATTTCCGTTTTTAAATTCAACATTAAAATCGTAATATTGAGGATTCTCAACACCAATTCTTTCTTTTTGCTCTAAGAAATATTTATTAGTAATTGGGACGATGTGTTTATAAATTTCATCGCGGTATAACGCGATGTCTTGAGCGTTATAATCAGTTCTTCCTAGGCGTAAATACCCGAGTTCAACATAATTATTAAAACCGAGTTTTTTGGCCATCTGCGTTCTTAATTTAACGAGCTGATCATAAATGTCACCGAGTTCTTGATCATTATCTTCAAAAAATTTTGCAGCTTTAAGCGCGGCTTCTCTTCTCACATTTCTATCAAGAGATTGAGCAAACTTAGCCATCTGCGATAAATTATATGTTTCACCATTAAATTCAATCTTTGCTGAAGCGATTAAAGCATCATATTTATTTACAAGTAAATTAATTTTTTGTAGTTCATCAATTACTTCTGGTGAAAAAGATTTCAATGATGCTTCAATCATTTTAAAGAGGTGTTCACCATATTTTTCAATATATTGATCTTTAAACTTTGAAGCGATTAAGGCTTTATTCATCTTTTGAGCGAGGTCAGAAAGAAGTGGTTCGGTCGTAGAAGCATCTTCTTGATCGGCAACATATTTTTCATTATTCGTATCACAAGTATAGTGAATAGAAATCAAAGTATAATCCGATGCCGCATCATCAAATACTTTATTTAATTTATTAAAAACTTTATCTTGTATTTCAAAAGATTCAGCATTATTAAATTCATCTAATAAAGCATTAACTTTTTTTGTCAACTTATCAATGTTAACGCGTTGATATTTCATTTCTTCTAATTTCATAAATTCCTCCTAAGTAATCACCATGTTAACTGAATAAGCCATAATATCAAAGAAATATTATAATTTATGAAGAAAAAGGCCAAAGCCCATTGACTTTGGTCTTAAAATATCAACTTATCTAGATTATTACTTATTAATAATCATTGAAGGCTCATCCATTTCTTTTGGTGCCTTATCGCCTAATAATTCAATAATTGTCGGAGCGATATTGCTTAATTTACCATCTTCTCTTAAGGTGAGACCTTTCTTAGTGATGCAGCAAGGAACAACGTTTGTTGTATGCGCGGTAAATGGATTACCATGTTCATCAAGTTCTTTTTCAGCATTACCGTGATCAGCGATAATAATCATCACTCCGCCGTGCTTCTGCGTCCAATCAAAGACTCTACCAACACATTCATCAACAGTTTCAACAGCTTTGATTGCTGCTGGGATGACTGCTGTGTGACCAACCATATCGCAGTTTGCGTAGTTAACGATAACAACATCGAGATCGCCTTTATTTAATTCATTAATTAATGCATCAGTTACTTCATAAGCTGACATTTCTGGTTTCATATCATATGTAGCAACTTTTGGTGAATTAATTAATACGCGGCGGCAATTCTTTAATTCAGGTCTTTCGACTCCATCATAGTTCTTAGTTCCATCAAAGAAGAAAGTTACATGAGCGTATTTTTCAGTTTCAGCAATTCTTAATTGATGATAGCCGTGATCTGCTAAGAATTCACCGAGGACATTATCAGTCTTTGGTAAAGCAAAAGCGATTTCACCTTTAACTGAATCAGCATACTTCATCGTGCAGACATAGAAGATGTTCTTTAAAACATGTGAAGGAACATATGGCTTGAATGCTGGAGTACCATCAGCTTTGAGAGTTGGATGTTCATAGAAATATGGATTGGTAAATAAAGTAGAAATTTGAATAGCTCTATCTGGACGGAAATTCATAAAGATAATTGCATCATCATCTTTAATTCTGCCATCGACATTTGCGTTATAAGCCGGTGTGACAAATTCATCACTAGGTTCTTTACCGATTGTCGGCAAATATTCATATTGCTCTTTTAAATAAGCGTGGTAATCAGTGAAAGACTTACCTTCATGATCGACCATTACCTTGTAGGCGACATCAATACGGTCAAAGTTTTTATCTCTGTCCATCGCCCAATATCTACCGGAAATTGAAGCGATATGTCCAATTCCTTCTTCATCCATAGTTTTTTGGACCATATCAAGATATTTAACGCCGGATTGAGGATCGACGTCACGTCCATCCATAAAGGCATGAACAAAGACATCATCTAATCCTTGTTGCTTTGCCATTTTAATAATCGCGCAGATGTGGTTGACGTGAGAATGGACTCCGCCATCAGACATCAAACCAAAAATATGGAGATGTGAATGATGCTTTTTAGCGTGGTTCATCGCATCTAAATATTTTTCATTTTTAAAGAATGTGCCATCTTTGACAGCTTTATTAATTAAAGTTAATGATTGATAAACAATTCTGCCAGCACCGATATTGAGGTGACCGACTTCTGAATTACCCATTTGACCATCAGGTAAACCGACTGCTTCACCAGAAGCCTTAATCGTGGTATATGGATATTCTTTAAAAATTGCATCGAGATGTGGTTTTTTTGCTTGGCTAATTGCATTTCCAGAAGAAGCTGGAGCCAAACCATATCCATCCATGATGCATAAAATAACTGGTTTATTTGACATAAAAAGTTCTCCTTTTGGTTACAAAACTATTATATATTTATGATTAAAAGAAATAAAGAATTTAAGGTCTCGATTAAGCTATCAAATCAGAAATATTAATTAAATATCATTTTCGTCGCTTATATCATCATTTAGACCATCATCTTCCCAAGATAAAAAATATGGAAGATCATAAATTAACATTAAATTGACATAATCGTAATCAAAAATTGTTTTAAAAGAATAGTTTTTCGATAATTTTTCACCAGCGGAATATAAAGTCTTTTCAGAAACATTTCCGTTAAGAAAATCTCTTAATCCTTGAATATTGTCTTCAAATATTCCGTCTCCTTCTGCTTCAAATAAAAGAACATCTGTCATCAAAGGAATTTCTAAAGTCTGATTTTTATCCATCTCGATAACAAATTCATAATCTTGATTAGAATCGTATTCATAAATTAATTTTTGATATTTATCTAATTCATCAATAAGATTGAATTTACTATAATCTTCTGCATGTTTCTGCTGATTGAGCCAAAGTTCATCAACATAATATTTATTTTCATCCATTGTCTTAAAAAAGAACATATGACTAAATTTTGCCTTGATAAGCTTGGTTAATTGATATCCAAATTTAACTAAAGAAATATCTTCTCTTACCCACATTTTACGGTAAAAAACTGCCATATTATCTTTCCACTTTGCTGTTACGAGAACAAATTTCATAAAATCCTCCAAAAAAAGAGAAAAAACCTTAACCGGCTTTTTCTCAAAAATTATATTTTAGCGATGTAATTTATCAATTGATTCGATGAATCCATAGAATAATGGATGTGCGCGGTTAGGACGTGATTTAAATTCTGGATGCGCTTGAGTTGCCATAAAGAAGTGCTTAGATGGGATTTCCATAATTTCTACGAGATTAAGTTCTGGGTTAATGCCTGAGAAAACAATTCCTGCATTTTCATATTGTTTACGATAAGCATTATTGAATTCATATCTATGACGATGTCTTTCAACAGTTTTTTCTGTCTTATAAAGATCATAGGCATGAGTATCTTTAATAATAGAGCAAGGGTAGTTTCCAAGTCTCATCGTACCACCTTTTTCAGTGATTTGCTTTTGGCTAGCCATAATATCGATAACTGGATTCTTGCATCTTTCTTGGAATTCAGTTGAATTAGCCTCTTCAAGATTTAATAAATCTCTACCGATTTCAATTAAAGCGACTTGCATACCTAAGCATAATCCTAAATATGGAACATCTTTTTCTCTGGCATACTTAGCCGCGGTAATCATTCCTTCAATACCTCTTTGGCCAAATCCACCTGGAACGATAACTCCATCATGTCCTTGAAGTATTTTTTCAACATTATCATCTTTAATTGTTTCTGAATCGATATAGTCAATAACGATTTGTTTACCAAAAACATATCCAGCATGTTTTAAAGCTTCGGAAACAGAAATATAAGCATCGTGGTTTTCAACATATTTTCCAACTAATGCAATCTTATAACTTCCTTCGAGATGATTAGTTCTATCAACTAATTTTTCCCATTCAGCTGTATCGGATTTTGGAGCTTTCAAATTAAGTTGTTTAGTCACTAAAAGATCAAAGTTTTGTGCCTTTAAAACTAAAGGTAATTCATAAATATTTTTTACATCCGGCGCGGTAATAACATTTTCTAATGCGACATCGCAGAAAGATGCAATTTTTTCTCTGATAGAATCATCGAGTTCTAGTTCAGAACGCAAGACGATAAAATCAGGTTGAACGCCGTATGAACGAAGTTCTTTAACCGAGTGTTGAGTCGGTTTAGTCTTCAATTCATTACTAGCTCTTAAATATGGAACTAAAGTTGTATGGATGAAGCAAACATTTTCTTTGCCGAGACGGGAACGAAGCTGACGTAAAGTTTCGATAAATGGAAGTGATTCAATATCGCCGACAGTACCGCCAATTTCAGTAATGATAACATCGGCTTGGCTTTCTTCTTCGGCCTTGAAAACTCTTCTTTGAATTTCATTGGTGATATGCGGAATAACTTGAACGGTTTCTCCGAGATAATCGCCTTTTCTTTCTCTTTTCAAAACTGAATTATAAATTTTACCGGTTGTAACTGATGATGTTGCAGATAATTCAGTATCAATAAATCTTTCATAATGACCTAAATCGAGATCTGTTTCTGCTCCATCAGCAGTGACGAAGACTTCACCGTGTTGATAAGGTGACATCGTGCCTGGATCAACATTGATATACGGATCGAATTTCTGAACGAATACTGATAGTCCTCTGCTTTTGAGTAATCTTCCTAAGCAAGCCGCGGTAATTCCTTTTCCTAATCCGGAAACAACACCGCCCGTGACAAAGATAAATTTTGACATGTTTTCACCCTCACTCTCTTTAAATCAAAATTAACATTTCAATTATCTAGGAAATGCTTTAATTATTAAAGAAAAAGAAGCTGAAAGAAGAATTTTCTTAAAATATTAAAATAAAGGTGAAGCAAAAATTAAAAAACTTTTATTTTAAATCCTTTTCCCAGCTATAATTGTTGCCATCTTTAAGAATATACGAATTATCTATACTATCTACTTTATTAATAATTATCGTATCAGAATGCTGTCCATCAGTGACTACGAAAATATTTTCTCTATCTTTTAGCAAGCAACGAAATTTAAAGATTTTTTTATTTTTAAACTGCTTAATCAATATATTGTTTTGAAAAACTGAAATAATTTTATCAGTATGCGAATAAATTTTTATCTCGGTTTTCTTTTCATGTCGATTCTTATAACGCTTGGAGCAAATATGAATAAAATCTTCGCTCGACCAAAAAGCTTTATAAAGATAGAATGCATCTTTTTTTGTTTTTCTATCAAAGGTAACTAAACCTTTATGATTTTTGCCATTATCCCCTCCTTGCTCTCTTCCATCTGATCCAAAATCAAACATAATCCAAACAAAAGATAAATAAAGATACGGATGTCTTTGAAAGCATCTAAGCATATATTCATGATACTTACATTGATATTCTTCGCTATTATCCATTCTTTTAGGATGCGCTGAATGCAAAGTTATCATGCCTTCTGCACCATATTCAGAAAAAGCTAAAATTCTTTTAGGAAATAAAAAGTGAAATAAACTTAACCAAATATCATTGAGAAATAAGAAAGGAACATACCATCCCAAATATAAATTCCAACCAACAATATCAGTTATCTTACTGGTTTTATTAAAAGGTGAACACATAGCAAAGCATGCTAAAGATGTCAGTCTAGTATTATCTTCTCTATGACAAATATTATTTAAAACTTTTAATAACTGTAACTTTTCTTGTTTATTATTTTTAAACATGGTTATCTCATTAGCGATTCCGTAAACAAAAATACTTGGGTGGTTATACGTTTGATGTATTAGCTCTTTAAGCTGTGATATAGCATTATCATCGCCATTAGGTAAATATTGAGATATCAAAGGAATCTCGCTATAAACTAGCAACCCATTTTTATCGCAAAGATAATAAAAATAATCATCTTGTTGATAATGGGCTAAGCGAAGGCAATTCGCACCCATTTCTAAAATTAGCGAGATATCTTTTTCATGATCTACTTTAGTTAAAGCATTGCCTTTGTTTAAATAATCTTGATGACGCGCCACTCCGCGTAATGGATATTTTTTACCATTTAATATAAAACCACTTTTAGGTGAAAAAGAAAATTCTCTAAATCCGCAAAAAGTTTCTATTTGATCAAGAAGATCATCATCTCCTAATGAGGCGACAACTTTATACAAATATGGATCTGAAATTCCATTCCAAAGATGAGGATTATTTATTTTAACAAATTTATTATTCACTAATTTACATACTTCTTTATCTTTATCATCTTTAAGGACGATTTCAGCTTTATTCTGAGAATTAGTTTTTACTATCGGAGATATAAACCATTCTCCATTTTCTTTTTTGATATTAACTCTTAACCCATTTCCGCCATAGTCATCAAATTCAAAATGTTCTTTATTCACGATAATTAAATTAACATCACGATATAATCCTCCATAAAAAGTAAAATCAGCACGAGAAGGATAGACATCGCTAAAGTTAGAATTATCCACCATTATTTTTAAAAGATTATCGTCTTGAAGATATTGGCTAAGCTTAACTATAAATGATGAATATCCACCCTTATGAACTATCAAAAAATTATTATTTAAATAGACTGATGCAACACTATTAGCGCCTTTAACTTCTAAATAAACATCTTCATTTTGAGAAAAAGTATTTTTAAAGCGATAATAATAATTGCATTTTCCGCGTAAATAATCATTTCCGCCATCTTGGCCATCAACATTATTAAATGTATGCGGTAAGGAAATAGAAATTTCTTTATTTTGATTAGGCAAAATAACTTTCCATCCATGATTAATATTGATTACTTTTCTCATAATAATTCCTTAAACTCATTTTATCATATTATGATGAATATCTTTATTTAATCTTTATATTCATTGAAATAAATGATTATAATAATTAAGGTAAGCAATATGAATCACGCAGTAATTTTAACCGGAGGAAAAGGAACGAGGATGCAATCTTCGTTACCAAAGCAATTTATCAAAATTAATGATAAGCCACTTTTTATCTACACTCTGGAAAAATTTTCTTCACATGAGTTGATTGATGATATCTATCTTGTCATCAACGAAGAATATCGCAGTTTATATGAGCAATATTTGAAGGAATATCAAATTAGTAAAGTCAAAAAGCTTATTCCAGGAGGAGTAACTCGTCAGGAATCAGTTTATAATGCTTTAAAATCAATGAAGAGCCAAAATGATGATATTGTCATTATTCATGACGGAGCTCGCCCATTGCTTAGCAAAAATTTGATAACAGAAAATATTCGTTGCTGCGGACAAAATCAAGCCGCGGCTATTTCAGTTACCCATATCAGCGATACTATTGTCGATTTAGCCTATAACCCGCTTGACCGCGATCAGTTATTAAGCGTGCAAACCCCTCAAACTTTTATCTATGGTCAAATACTTCTTTGGCATAAAAGTTTAAGTGAACAAGGAATCACCAATTTAACTGATGACGGACAACTAGCTAAACGCTTTAATGCTCAAATATGCTATGTCGAAGGTGAAAAAACCAATATTAAAATTACTGATCAAGATGATTTACTATTGCTAAAGAATTATCTAAGCGAGGTAGCAACATGGAATTCCAAGTAGGAGATATCATGGTCGGTGAAGTCACCGGCATACAGCCATATGGAGCCTTTATCCGTTTTCCAAATAACGAATGCGGACTGATTCATATCTCAGAAATTTCTTCTTTCTTTGTTAGAAATATCACCGATTATGTCAATATCGGTCAACATGTTAGAGTTAAGATTATTGCTTTGCTCGAAGATAAAAATCTTTACCGCCTCTCGTTAAAACAAGTCGCGGAAAGAAGAAGGCAAAACATTAGAAGAATCAATTCTCAAGCAGTAACGACAAGAAAAAAGAAAGTTACCATTTCGCATGCCGATTTTACTCCGTTAGCCAACAAATTACCTGAATGGATAGAAACAGAACTTACTAGAATCAAGGAGGAAAAAAATGATTAAACTAGATTTAAGTAACACCATCAACCCTATTCCGTTTAAATCTTATGCTGAAGAAGTCAAAAAGATTCATAAGATGATCAACGAAAAGACCGGATTAGGAAACGATTTTTTAGGTTGGACAACCTGGCCAAAAGATTATGACAAAGAAGAATTTGCCAGAATCAAAGAAGCCGCAAAAAACATTAGAAAGAATTATGATGTTTTAGTTGTCGCCGGCATCGGTGGATCATATCTAGGCGCTAGAGCAGCAATTGAAGCTCTTAAAGGACTTTATGGGGATGATAAATTAGAAATTATCTTCTTCGGAAATACTCTTTCACCTACTTATATCAAACAAGTATTAACCTATCTTGAGAATAAGAAATTTGCAATTAATGTTATTTCAAAATCAGGAACAACAACTGAAACCAGCGTTGCTTTCCGTTTATTAAAGGAATTATTAATCAAGAAAGTTGGTAAAGAAGCTGCTAGCAAAGCTATCTTTGCAACAACCGATAAAGCAAGAGGTGCTTTAAAGAAAGAAGCTGATGAAGAAGGCTACGAAACCTTTGTTATCCCTGATGACATCGGAGGCCGTTACTCAGTTATTACTGCAGTCGGTTTATTACCAATCGCCTGCGCTGGCTGCGATATTGATCAATTAATGAAAGGCTGCAGAGATGCAATGAATGATTTAAACAACGAAGACATCTTTACGAACCCAGCCTATCAATATGCTGCTACTAGAGATTATTTCTACAACAACAATAAGCAAGTTGAAATGTTCGTTACTTATGAACCTCAATACACCCAAATCGGTGAATGGTTAAAACAACTTTTCGGTGAAAGCGAAGGAAAAGACGGCAAAGGATTATTACCAGATTCAGTCACATTCACAACTGACCTTCACTCCTTAGGACAATTCATTCAAGAAGGCTCACACGTCTTATTTGAAACAGTCGTCAAAGTCGATTCACCTTTACTTGATTTAACTGTTCCTCACGATGAAGATAATCTCGACGGATTAAATTACTTAGAAGGCAAAAAACTCTCAGAAGTTAACGAACAAGCCTTCTTAGGAACCTTAAAAGCTCACGTCGATGGAGGAGTTCCTAATATTGTTCTCCACGTTGAAAAATTAGATGAATATAATCTTGGATATCTTTTCTACTTCTTTATGAGATCATGCGCGATGTCTGCATACTTATTAAAGATTAACCCATTTAACCAACCAGGCGTTGAAATTTATAAGAAAAATATGTTCCATTTACTTGGAAAACCTGGTTATTAATTAATAAAAAGGCAAAACAAAAGTTCACCATTGAAGGTGAACTTTTTTTAACTGAATTTTACTTCAGTTGGAGGGTAATTTTATTTTTGTAATAACGCATCAAGAAATTCTTGATGTCTAACAGATAAATTATCTCTATTAATTAAGCCAAAGCTTCCGTTATCATCCCAAAGATAAAGTGAAATATCTCTTTCATAAGCAGTTTTGGCATAAAAATCAGCCCATTCAACGCGTTTATTGTAATCGCCTCTAGTAAAGACTGCACCGAATTCACCAATTATCACCGGAATGTCAGTACCTTTGAACATGTTATAAACATTATCCATCGCTCCAGTAATTGATCCTTGATCATAACTATCGGTTTGTCCGTCGCAGAATTCCCAAGGTGTATAGGCGTGAACTTCAAAGGCAATTGCTCCGTGAACAGTATCTTGAGGAATTTTAAACCGGCTAAGCATATTGTCGTAATTAGTCCCGGCATAAGTAACGCAGAGAAGAATTCTCTCATCATTATTTCCGCCTGAAGCTCTAACTGTATCGACAAAAGCTTGATTGGCTTCATTGATGAAATCAATTGATTTATTGGATGGAGTATTCCAGTCACCTTCATCATCAATCATTTCATTAAAACCTTCAAACATTAAATCATGAACATCATAATCTTTAAATGTGTCGGCAATTTGTTCCCATAAAGTAGTTAACTGGACTAATTCTTGATCTTGACGCGTATCATCTTCCGTAGCCTTTAGCCAACCATCAACTCCAGTATCGTGGTGAAGATTAAGGATAACAGGTAATTCTTCATCAACGCAATAATCGACAACCTCTTTAACGCGGTTCATCCACGCATCTTCAATTTTCCAATTTGAATCGACATGTGGATACCAAGTTACTGGTAAGCGAATAGAATCAAATCCGCATTCCTTAATATAGTGAATATATTCTTTAGTAATGCTCGGATTTCTCCATGAATTTTCTGTGCCAACACCTTGAGGAGTAAACTTATAATTGTTAAACCCTGGATGAGCATCTAAAGTATTTCCAATGTTATATCCAAGCTTAATGTTTGAGAACATTTCTTTCGCGGAATAATCAACTTCTGGTTTTCCAATATTAACATCTGGATTAGTTTGGACGCAGCCCGACAAAGTAACTAAGGGCAACAATAACAAAAGCGGCAATATTTGTTTTTTCATAAACTACACCTAGATATTATAAGCTGCGTATGTGAAATCGCTAATAACGAATGAGCCAGCTTTAGAGGTACCCTCCATTGAATCGATATAGAAGCAAAGGTTAGTAACTGCGCCAGTGTGATCGACAGTGACAACATGTTCACCTGGTGCAACATCTAAAGTTGCGGTTTTATCGCTGCCGATAACGACAGTATTTCCATCTAATGTAGCAGCTGATACCAAGCTTGTTCCCCAAGCATTGTAATGATAGATATCGACGCGGATTGCGACATTTTCAGTTCCAGTATTATTGACTTTAAAGGAGATTTGTCCATGAGCAGCTGTAGCCACAGAACCGATTGCACCAGAGATATTAGTATAGCTTCCAGTGCTTTCATAAGTGATGGTTGAAGCACCTGTTTCATCATCCTTGCTAACATTGTAGATGTCAGTATTGCCGCCATCAATTGAGAAATCAAATGGTGCAGCAGTACCTAAGGTTGGTTCATCAGGAGTTTCACCTTCCTCAATTGCGGCTAAAGCAAAATCAGAAATCGTAACATCACCAGCAGAAACGGTAGTAGTTCCGTCAAAGGAATCGATCATTAAATTAATTGATTGAGCATTTCCCTCATACATAATGATTGCTTCAATAGTTGCCTTTGGCTCAATTGTGAAGAATGATCCACCCCATTCAAGATCAGTTCTAACTGCTTCCCCATCTTGTGTAGCTGAGGTATTGACAGCTGCAGTTTTGACAGTGCTGCCATCAACTGTAATTGAAGTATCAAGTAAATCAACTCTAGCATTGACGAGTTTATCACCATTATTAGTTAATTTCATTTTGAATGCGCCTTTATCGGCGGTATCAGCTGGTAAAGCACTTGTAACATTGTGATAAGAATTACCGACAGCATTAGTGTAAGTAACGTTAGTTGCGCCGCTTTCTTCTTTTGTAACAGTATATGTATTGTCAGCATTAGCAGCCCAAGTTAAGTCAACAGCTTCGAAAGTTAGGTCATCACTAGGTTCTTTTTCTTCAGTAATACCTAATTTAACATCAGAAATAGTTACATCACCGGCTGAGACTGTTGTAGTTCCGTCAAAGGAATCAAGCATAACTTCTAATCTATTAGCGACCATATCTTCTGTAGATTTATAGAAGATAACGCAGTCGATAGTAGTATTAGGTTCAATTGTGAAGAATGATCCACCCCATTCAAGATCTGTTCTGACTTCCTCACCATCTTGGGTTGCCGATGTATTGACAGCAGCTGTCTTGATTGTAGTGTTGTTTGGGATAATATTCTTATCTACAACATTAACTCTAGCATTAGCTGTCTTATCACCATTGTTAGTTAATTTAAGGTTAACAACATTCATGTCTTTAGCCTTTTCTGGTAAATCTGTATAGACATTGATATAGCTATTACCAACGACATTATCATATGTGACATTTGTTGCCCCGTCAGCAGTTGTTACAGTATAGGCTTCGTTACTTGCTATGAATGAAGTTTCGACATCTTCGTAAGTAATTTCAACATCTTCTACAGGTGGTTCTTCAACTACAGGTGGTTCATAGGCATTACCATCTAAATCAGCCCAGCCAATTTCCTCATAATAAGCTGTGCAAGTGTTTTCATCAACGCCTTGGAAAGTATCCATCCAGCCAGCAGCTTCTTCATTTCCAGCCCAAGCATTAGTGAAAATTCTTAATGGAGTAGAAGGAATATCTTTGGTAGCTTCATAAACAGCTTCACCATCGACAAACCAAACGATTCTGTCTTCTTCCCATCTAAATCCATATTCATGGTATTCTTCGGTAGCATCAAATCCTAAATCATACCAGTATTCGTGTCCAACACCATTTCCGCCTTCAATAGAATAATAGTTAAATTGAACGCGGTCATGATATTTTCCTAAGAATTCAATATCAATTTCTTCCCATTGATCTGGTTCACCATCATCATTACCATCAAAAGCTTCTCCGGTGTAGCCAAAGAATGCTGAGCAAGTTCCGACAGCTTTCATCGGTTTCATCCTTACAGAATAGTTACCATATCCGAAATGGGTCGTAGTTCTTTGTTCACCACTTAAATACTTATATTTTCCTGAATCATCTGGATTTGGATTATCAGTTAAGCTTAATTCCATTTTTCCATCACTATAACTAACATTATCTTGGTTCCAATAAGTATTTTCAAAAACACCTTCATTGGACCAACCATCTGATTTTTCAAATCCACTTGGAAGTTGATTATCTTCAAAATCAGCTAAAACATGTGTTTCAAATGATTCACCCCAAGTATTAGATATATTAGATGGGTTGAATGATGTCGATGACGAGAATCCTCCACAAGCGACGAGACCGAATAAACCTACTGCCGATAAAGCAAATAATGCTATTCTATTATTTTTCATATTTTCTCTCCTTATTTAGTTTCTTCAGTTGGAGTTTCAACAACTTCAATATTTTTATTTTTCTTCTTTCTTAAATTGAAATATAAGACAACACCTAATCCGCCAGCAAGTAAGACTAAGAAAGCATTAACGCCAATCATGACGCTATAGATGTTTTTCCATCTAGCTTTTTCTCTAGTGCCATGGATATAACCATCAACACCATTTGAATTAGCAACCGTATAAAGAATTGATCTAACAGCTTTAAATGCTTGTTCTTGTAAGACGTAATTATCAGATGGAATTGTAAAGTTTTCTTCAGTTGGATCGAGCATTAATGATCCGCCAGCCATAACAGCTTGAGTTCCGTTCATAAACCAGAAGTGATAATAGTCTGTACAAACAGTTCCTTCAAAGCCCCATTCATCTCTTAATAAAGATGTGATTAATGGATAGCAGCCTCCTGCCCAAACAGGTCCAATTCTGTTAAATGAAGACATGATAGCAGTACATGATTTGATATTAGCTGTTTTTTCTGTAAATTGATAGTTTCCGTTTTCATCAAGAATAGCATTTCCATCGCTATCCATCTTGATTTCGTAATATTTTTCAGAAATTTCTTCACCTTTTACAACATTTTCGAAAGCTTTGAGATAAATTTCTCTCATTCCTTGTTCATTTGTAAAGGTGCAGATGCCTGATTCTTTTTCTCTATGAACTTCTTGGTCATTGAGAACGAAGTGTTTGATATATGCATAGACACCCTTTTTAGCAGCTCCGACAACTTCTCTTTCTGCCATTGCTCCAGAGATCATTGGATCTTCTGAATAATATTCAAAGTTACGGCCAGCAAATGGTGTTCTATGAATGTTATTACCAGGTCCATACCAACCGGTAATAGAAACTGCTAAGCATTCTTCAGCGATTGCATCGCCTTTAGCTTCTGCTAAATCGCGGTTCCAAGTTTGAGCAATCATAACTGCACATGGATAAGTTAAACCGATTGGGAAGTGTCCAGAAACATTGTTTAATCCAGCAGGACCATCTTTATCAGAGGTTTCAGGTTTATTAACTGAAGCGATAGATTCAGTCTTAAATCCACCATTTTGAATTAATTGAGCAGCTTCGCTTAAAGTCATTTTTTGAATTAACTTTTCCCAAAGCGGATCATTGATATCTCTGCCTCTCATATCGATTAATTCAAGGTCGTTATCATTAACGCCCCAAGTATAGCGAACATCAGTTTCCGTATTTGGATTCAAAGAATTATAGCTTCTCATCAATTTATAGATTTCGGAATCTGGTGATAACTCAGTATGATATTCATATCCTTCTGGGTTATTTGGATCAGTAGAGTTATTTCTTTCTGAGTGAATTGATGGAGTTGAAGAAACTTCACCATAGGTTTGAGGATAGGTTCCAGCCCAATCGTTTCTAGTGAGATATTTTAAATCTTTGCCTTCATCATATTTTGTTAAATCAGCAAAATCAAATAAGTTAGTTACTTTATTGCCGGTTTCAGAATCAACAGAATAAGTTGTAGTGTCTAATTCATCAACGTGGAATCCATCATAAACTAAATCTGGATTACCGATGCTTTCTGTTTCTGATGGTGAAGCTTCCAAAGCACCTTCTTGATAGCCTTGTTTTCTTAAAATATTATTAACAGCTGCGTGAGCGTCGCTAGCAACAGTGAAATAGTATTGTCCTTCGCTCATGACATAGGTTTTTGCACCATTTCTATCATAAGAAGCTAAATCGCTCTTTGGGAAAGAAATTGTAACAGTTTCTGAAGCATCAGGTTCCAATAATGATGTCTTTTCAAATCCGATGAGTTCAACTGCAGATTTTTCTACACCATTAGTTTTTTCATAATCACCATAAGGTGTTTGAGCATATAACTGAACAACTTCTTTGCCAGCGACATCGCCGGTATTTGTAACTTTGACAGTAACGATAAAGTCTTCTTTGTCTTCGCTTTCAGTAACTTGATAATCAGACCAAGTGAAATCAGTCATAGAGACACCATATCCAAAAGGATATTGAACTTCAGTAGCATAATCCCAGGTTGTCCGTCCTTCTTCTTTGCTTTGACCGACTTCGTAAGAAGCTAGTTCTGAAGCATTTCCGCTATGAGTTACTGTATCGTAGTAACGAGTTTCGTAATAGCGATAACCGACATAAATACCTTCAAGATAGTTAACGTAATAGTAGCCATTAAAGCCATCATAGCCGCCATAGTTAGCAATCTTATTTCCGTTTTCTGTGAATTGGAAATCGCCCATATTCATCATTGCTGGAGAAGAGAAAGCGTTATAAGCGTATGTATCGGTCAAGTGACCAGAAGGATTAACTTCACCTTTTAAGATTCTTGGTAAAGCTTGTAACCCGGTTGATCCAGTACCTGGAACAGAAATCACTGTGCCGATATTTTGATAGTCTTTAACCCATCCTAATTCAATAGGGTTATTGCAGTTAACAACGAGGATAACATCATCAAAATTTTTATTTAAATAATCAATAATTTGTAATTCGATAGAATCCGGTTCAAGATATGAACGCATTTTATCGCCGAGAGCATCCGGATGAGCGCCTTTAGAAAGATCTTTACTAGTATCGACATAATCATCCATACCTCTAGCTAAGTCATTTCCTTCACCGCCGGTACGGGATAAAACAAAGACTGCTGTATTATATTCTTTGAATGTATCTTCAAGTCCCTTTTCGCTTTGGATTACCGATAATGGGCATTCATTGATTGAATAATCGTCGCTATCACCATAGTTGATTGAACCAGTTCCGCGAACATATTTTTTACCTTTACCCTTTGTATAGAAATCCCATAACTTATCATTAACTTGGAATCCTTCATCTTCGAAAACTTTCTTTAATGTTAAATCAGAAGATGCCGTTCCTGATCCTGTTCCACCATAAATCAAACGCGCTGAGGATTCAGAGAAGAAAGAGATTTTGGTTTCTTCAGCTTTATAAGGCATATTGCCTTTTTCAAGAAGAGTCATTCCTTCTTCACAAATTGATTCAGATACGCCTTTCTGATATTTTTCGCGATCAGCTTTAGTTTCATAGTCTTTATTATAATAGGTCGGGTCGACTCCATCATAAGTCACACTAGTATAACGTCTACCTGTATCGCCTAATGCTGCTTCAATAGTCGCTGAATATTGACTAGAGAAAACAATAACATTAGCAACAATTCCAATTGTTACTGCCAAGATAATACCTGTAGCAGAAAGAATTGTACCAACTAACTTGGATTTTTTCATTTTAGCCATAACAATGCCTACCTTTCATTAAAACATTAATTCAAAGTGAAAAAAAATTATAGGAGTATGGAATAATCAGTCGTTTATTTGTCATTTTTTGTAAGCGTTTACATACAAAACATTCTTTTTCTTTTTTTGATTAGGAAAAATTGATATTATAGATATCAAGAGGAGTAAAGTTATTAAAACATTGCCGAAATCATTTTTTGCTTGATATAATTAATTTATAACTAGTCCTCCCTGGGGTAATATAAAATGATAAACATAGCCATTCTAGATGATTCACAAAACGATATTCAAAACTTAAAAAAATTATTATCTAACTTTGCTAAAACAAGCAAAGAACAATTCTCTGTCGATTGCTATAACCGCGGATTAACGTTTCTTGATAATTTAAAAAAGAAATATGATATCGTTTTTTTTGATATCGATATGCCCGTGATGAATGGTTTAGAAGTAGCAAAGAAATTACGTCAACAAGACGATAAAGTCATTATTATCTTCACCACCAATCTTGCTTCAATGGCAATAAATGGCTATGAAGTAACAGCTTTAGATTTTCTTGTTAAACCTATTGTTGAAGAACAATTGTCGATAGTTTTAACAAGAGCATTAAAATATATTAACAAGGGAGAAGCCCGTCGCTTAATGATAAGAGTTAAAGGTGGTTTTAAAGCTATTAGTTATAATGAAATAGTTTATATTGAAGTCAAAAAACACGACTTAAATTTTCATAGTGTAACTGGAGAAATATTTACGACTAGGGGCACACTTAAAGATGTTGAATCACTTCTTGATCCAAATGTATTTGCAAAATGCAATTCTTGTTATTTAGTAAACCTCAATCATGTAAAATCAATTATTGATGACGAAGTGATAACAGGGGTTGGTAAGCTAGAAATTTCGCGTGCTAAGAAAAAAGCTTTTGTCGAAGCTTTTATGAATAATATAAGATAAATATGTTTAATTTTCTTTTTTCATCAGAATACATATTTTCATTATTTGTTGCATTAATTATTTACGTTATTTATATTCCGAAACGTAAACTTTTTATTGTGTCTTTATTAATTGGTTTCTTAGTTTTAGAAATCTTTTGGCATGCAAATCTCCTACCAGGATTATATAATTACTTTTTAATTTTAATTATTTTCGCAATAATGCTTTTATGTGCATTTAAGGTTAATTTTTTTCAAATGCTCTTTTTATTGACCGGAAGCTATTCTCTTCAACATTTGATATATAAAATAACGATTTCTCTAGTTTTTCTCTTCGGAGGAAATAAAATTTGGCATTCATATTATTATTTTTTAATATATTTTCTCGTAGTAGGTGTAACCTTACCGATTTTTTATTATCTCTATACAAGAAGATTTAAAGAAGATAATGAAATACGTGTTAATTCTATTACCATTCTTCTCGCAGCCACCTCACTATTGTTTGTCACAATCTTTCTCAGCTACTGGACCCAAGATACTTTATTGAGATTAGATAATAATTTGCTATTTATCCAAGTAAATCTCTATGGGGGAATTATCTGCGTTTTTGGTATTGTTCTATTATTTTTTAATTCTCTTAATGTCGGTTTACAAAAAGAAAATAAAACATTGGAATTATTACTAAAAAAAGATGAGGAACGTTATCGCCTAGCGACGATGAATGCAGAAAAAATGAATATCCGCATCCACGATTTAAAGCACCAAATTCATCAAAATAATCTCAATCAAGATGCGGTTAACGATATTGAAAATGCTACCAGAGACTATGAATCAGTCTATTATACTCAATGTAAACCTCTTGACATTATTCTCTCAGAAAAGAAAACACTATGTGATAAGAGGCAGATTCAGTTGTTTGTAACAGCAGACGGAAAACTATTAAATTTCATAAAATCATATCAAATATATTCTCTCTTCGGAAATTTAATCGACAATGCGATTGAAAGCGCCAGTAAAGTTAATAATCTCAATTTAAAATACATTAAAATTCGCGTTTTTCAACATCAAGACAATGTAATAATTGAAATAGAAAATTATACTTCTATTATACCATCGATGAAAAATGGTTTACCGCAAACGATAAAAGAAGATAAGGAAAACCATGGCTTTGGAACAAAAAGCGTCAAAGCGATTGTTTCTTTATATCACGGCTATACCAAAATGACTTGTGAAAATAATATTTTCTTAGTCAAAATAATGATTCCTTTATCAATTAATCTATCTAACAAATAAAAAGTATTCACAGCTTTAATCCATGAATACTTTAATAATCTAATAATATATTAATTTTAATTAAAGAGCCTTAACTAAATTAACAATTTTTTCAACGACTTCATCTGAAGACATTTCAACTTTATCATTAATTTTTCTATCTTTATATTCAATAATATTTTCACTAGCTCTTCTGCCAACAATGATAATATTTGGAATACCGATAAGTTCCCAGTCTTTAAGTTTAAATCCAATTTTCAATAGACGGTCATCGAGAACTGTTTCAACATGCTGAGAAGAAAGTTTTTCATAAATGCTTTCTGCTAAAGCTTTTTGAGCTTCATCATTATAATTAACCGGAACAATAACGGCATGATAAGGTGCTACTTGAAGAGGGAAAACGATCCCGTCATCATCATGATGCTGTTCAATCATCGCTTGGAAAGTTCTTGTTACACCAATTCCATAGCATCCCATAACCATTGGCAAACTCTTTCCTTGCTCATTTAAATAGACGCAGTTCATCGGTAAAGAATATTTAGTTTGTAATTTGAAGATTTGTCCAACTTCAATTCCGCGTTCACTCTTTAATGGTTGATGGCAAACCGGGCAGAGATCGCCGGCTTTAGCTTTTTTATAATCTCCGACAACACCATCAAAGTCTCTTTGGAAATTAACATTGATTAAGTGATAATTTTTCTTATTAGCTCCGACAACAAAGTTAGTTAATTCTTTTACTTCATTATCGACAAAGATTTTAACATCTTTATTTAAATTAACTGGGCCAATAAATCCTTGAACAGATCCTAAAGATAAGATTTCTTCATCAGTAGCTAATCTAATAAAAGCTTCTGAAGAATTAAGAGCATTAGCTACCTTAATTTCGTTGACTTCGTAGTCGCCTCTGACTAAAAACGCTCCAAAAGTCTTATTATCTTCAGTATAATAAATCATCGTTTTAACAGTTTTGCCAGCTGGTACATTTAAGAATTCTGAGATTTCTTCAATTGTATGCTTATTTTCTGTCAAAACTTCTTCAACATCTTTAAATTCTTCTTTTTCATAGCGAATTGCAGCAATTGATGTCGCTTTTTCTTCATCAGCAGCATAATGGCAGTGGTCACAATAAACAATAGTTGATTCACCGACATCTGAAAGAGCCATAAATTGATGTGAACCATTTCCACCAATAGCACCTGTATCAGCAAGAACAATTTTATAATTGATTCCTAAGCGATCAAAAATTCTTTTATATGTTTCATACATATTTTGATAAGAAGCTTCTAATCCCTTTTCATCAACATCAAAAGAATAGGCATCCTTCATAATGAATTCTCTTCCTCTCATCAAACCAAAGCGCGGACGCATCTCATCGCGGTACTTAGTTTGAATTTGATAAATATTGAGGGGTAATTGTTTATAAGATTTTACTAAGTCTTTGACTAAATCAGTAAAAATTTCCTCATGGGTAGGTCCTAAGCAATATTCATGGTCGTGGCGATCTTTAAAACGGATTAATTCTGGTCCGTATTTGCTCCATCTACCAGATTCAACCCAAAGTTCTTTTGGCTGCATTGCGGAAGAAAGAATTTCTTGAGCGCCACTTCTATCCATTTCTTCTCTGATGATGTTTTCAATTTTATGAAGAGTTCTTAAACCCATCGGCAAGAAGTTATAAACGCCGGAAACAAGTTTCTTTATTAATCCTGCTCTGAGCATCAAGATATGTGATGCGATAACAGCCTCGTTAGGTGCTTCTTTCAAAGTAGGGATAATCATTTTTGATGCTTTCATACTTTTAATAAATATCCTCCAATTCAATAATTCATTTAATCATATACATAATATTTAAAGTATTTTTAAAAATAAAGGGTAAGTGAAAATTTTAAAAAAATTTAGAAAAAAATAGTTGACTACATCCAATTATCTTGATATATTATTTAAGCGTGTTAAGAGCGCATGGAGACTTAGCTCAGCTGGGAGAGCGCCACCCTTACAAGGTGGATGTCATAGGTTCGAGCCCTATAGTCTCCACCATTTAGATAAACTGGAAGAATAGCGAAGTGGCCAAACGCAGCTGACTGTAAATCAGTTCCTTCGGGTTCGGTGGTTCAAATCCGCCTTCTTCCACCACTATTGGGGTATAGCCAAGCGGTAAGGCATTAGACTTTGACTCTAACATTCCCTGGTTCGATCCCAGGTACCCCAGCCAAACTTGACTCGTTAGCTCAGCCGGTAGAGCACTTGACTTTTAATCAAGGGGTCATGCGTTCGAATCGCATACGAGTCACCATCTTTGTGCCCGGATGGCGGAACAGGTAGACGCACAAGACTTAAAATCTTGCGACCTTTGCCGGTCGTGCCAGTTCGATTCTGGTTCTGGGCACCACTTTATATGTTCAGCATGCGTCAGGCATGCTTTTTATTTAAGAGAGGATAAGATATGTATACCATCGAAGATCAGATAAAAGATACATTAGATAAAATTCGTCCATTTATCCAAAGAGATGGCGGAGATGTTCTCTTTGTTCGCTATGAGGAAAGCACCGGAACAGTCTATATCAAATTACTCGGCGCTTGTGAAGGCTGCGCGGCCATCGATGAAACTCTTCAATATGGAGTAGGAGTTTTACTTCAAGAAGAAGTTCCTGGCGTAGTTGATGTCAAATTAGTAAAAAATGATGAAAATAATTAATCAGGCTTGCCTGATTTTTTATTTTTGTAATATAAAATATAGCCTAAAAAAATAAAAAGAGTATAATTTTTTTGCCATGGATAGTATTAAAAGAGTATTTAAATATGCATTCAAACCGAAGAGATATATTATTATCGCTTTTATTTTAGTTGTAATTGAAACTTCTTTTGAACTACTTATTCCGTTTGTAATGTCATCTTTAATTGATGACGGAGTAAAAACCGGGAATATGAATCATATTTATTTCACCGGCATTATTATCTTTATCTGCGCGATAATCTCCTTATTAACCGGTTATCTCTATTCAAAATTTGCCGCGAAAGCTGCCGCGGTTTTTGGAGAAAATATCCGTAATGCTCTCTTTGAAAAAATTGAATCATTTTCTTTTAGCAATCTTGATCATTTTCAAAGTTCTTCATTAGTCACTAGAGTTATTAACGATGCCCAATTGATGCAAAATACTTTGACGACGGTTTTACGTCCATTAGCCCGTTCACCGATTATGTTAATTCTCGGTATCGTTTTATCATTTATCATAAATCCGACTCTTTCGTTAGTTTTCATCATAATGACACCGATTCTCGCGGCTATAATGCTCATTTTATTTAAGATAGTTTCTCCGCGGTTTCTTAAACTGCAAAGAGGCTTAGATAATCTAAATTTAGTTTTACAAGAAACACTTATTTCCATAAAGACTATCAAAGCTTTTGTTAAGGAAGGCTATCAAGAAGAAAAATTTGAGGAAGTAAACCGCGGTTATACTTCTATAGTTGAAAAAACATTTAGAATCATTAATATTGGGACACCATTATCTCAATTTATGATTTATACAGCGACTGTAGTAATCATGTGGGTGGGCGGTAATTTAATGATTAACTCCGTTATTCAAGAAGGTGATTTAACCGGCGTCTTTTCCTATACGATGCAAACCTTTAACTCGATAATGATGCTTTCTAATATTCTTATTTCAATCGCGCGTTCTTTAGCTTCTTTATACCGCGTTGATGAAGTTTTAAAAGAAACACCAACTATTGTTAACGGAGAAGATTTAAAGAAGGTTAAAGATGGAGAAATAACTTTTGAAAATGTCGATTTCAAATACTCTTCCTCAGCTGATAACTATGTCTTAAAAAATATTTCATTTACTATAAAATCCGGTGAAATTATTGGTATTATCGGTGAAACCGGATCTGGTAAATCAACTTTAGCAGAATTAATGTTGCGTTTATATGATATTACTAACGGAAAAATATCAATTGATGGAGAAAATATTAAGGATTATTCTTTAGAAAATCTACGTGAAAACATCGCTATTGTCTTACAAAAGAACTATCTTTTCTCAGGAACATTAAAAGATAATCTTCTTTGGGGTAACAAACAGGCTAGTGACGAAGAACTCTTTCAAGCGATGAAAGATGCCTGCGTCGATGAATTTTTCCCGCGTTTACAAGGCGGATTAAACTATGAATTAGGCGTTAATGGGGGCAATGTCTCCGGCGGGCAAAAACAAAGAATCTGTATCGCTAGAGCGCTTTTAAAGAAACCAAAAATTTTAATTCTCGACGATTCAACTTCTGCGCTTGATAATAATACCGAGAAGCGATTAATGCAAAATTTATCTTCAATGCATAACATGACAACCATTATCATTACTCAAAGATTAAATTCTTTAATTTTAGCTGACCGCGTGATGGTTTTATCTGATGGACAAATATCTGGATTTGATACAAAAGAAAAATTACTTGAAAACAATGAGATTTTCAAAGAATTCTATAAGAGTCAAATGAAGGTGCAAGAAAATGGCTAAAGTTTATACATATAAACGTCCAAAGGACTTAAAACAGACGTTCAAAAAATTGATGTCTTATCTCGGCCATCACAGATGGACTTTATTAATCGTGGCCGTTTTAGTCGTTATTTCTTCATTAGCTAATCTTTTAGGAACTTTTTCAATAAAAATCGTTGTGCAATACGCTTTAGACGCTAATGTCGATGGTCTTCTCACTACCTGCATTGTTGTCGGACTATGCTATATTTTAGGTGCAGTCGCTACTTTAGGATATACGCAAATAATGGTTTATCTAGCTCAAAAAGTCGTCTATGAAATGCGACGTGATGTCTTTAAAAATTTGCAAAAATTACCAGTTAAATATTTTGATAATACCTCAAACGGAGATATTATGTCGGTCTTCACCAGCGATGTGGAAACCGTCTCAGAGGCATTAAATAATTCCTTTGCTAGCACAGTAGAATATTTCGTTCAATTAGTCGGTACGACAATTTGTATCTTTGTTTTATCATGGTTTTTATCGTTACTAGTAATGGTTTTCTATGTGATAATGGCTGTTTATTTAGTGATATCTGGTAAAAAATCTAAATATTATTTTAAAATGCAGCAAAATACGCTTGGAGAATTATCAGGATACACTGAAGAAGCTATTCAGGGAATGAAAGTAATTAAAGTCTTTAATCACGAGCAAGAATCATTAAAAGAATTTAAAAATGTTTCAACAACTTTATCTAATTCATCATATCACGCATTATCATTTTCTAACTCAATGGTACCGATGGTCATGTCTTTATCATATTTTAACTACGCGATTGTCGCAGTAGTCGGAGGCATAGCTGCGATGAACTCTTTCTTAGGCTTTTCCATTCCGTCTCTAGCTTCATATCTAGTATTTACTCGACAGACAACGATTCCTATCAATAGATTTACCCAGCAAGCTAATATCATCCTTAACGCTCTAGCCTCTGCTGAAAGAATCTTTGCATTAGCTGAAGAAAAACCAGAAATCAATGAAGGGACATTTACTTTAGTCGAAAAAGAAGAAAACGGCAAACGCATTTCCTATTGGAAAGACGGAGACAAATTAATTAAGGTCTGCGGCGACGTCCGTTTTAATGATGTTTCTTTTGGTTACAACAAAGACAAGATGATTTTAAAGCACCTTTCTCTTTATGCAAAACCAGGTCAAAAAATCGCCTTTGTCGGTTCAACCGGCGCCGGTAAAACGACAATTACCAATTTAATTAATCGCTTCTATGATGTCGATGAAGGTGAAATTACCTTTGATTCAATAAATATAAAGAATATTGAGAAAAAATCTTTAAGACAAGCTTTAGGTATGGTCTTACAAGATACTCACCTTTTTGCTGGAACGATTATGGAAAATATCCGCTTCGGAAAACTTGACGCTACAAGAGAAGAAGTAATCGCGGCTTGTAAATTAGCTAATGCTGATTCCTTTATTAAAAGATTGCCAAATGGCTATGATACAGTTATTTCTTCAGACGGAGAAAATCTCTCACAAGGTCAGAGACAGCTTTTAGCTATCGCCCGCGCGGCTGTTTCTAATCCAGAAGTATTAATTCTTGATGAAGCTACATCTTCTGTTGATACATATACGGAAAAACTAATTCAAAAGGGAATGGATAAATTGATGGAAAATCGAACTGTCTTCGTTATCGCTCACCGACTTTCAACCGTCAGAAATGCTGATGCGATTATCGTTTTAGAAAATGGAGAGATTATTGAAAGAGGTAATCACGACGAATTATTAAAATTAAAAGGTCATTACTATCAACTCTGCACCGGTAATAAAGAGTTGAGCTAAAGCTCTCTTGACTTAAATATTTATTTCAATTACACTCATTTTAGGCATACTTTCTTAAAGAAAGAGCATTGAAGAATCTCAAAATAAAGGTCTCTTCAATGTTTTTATTTTGTTGGAGGAAACCATGAAAAGCAAACTATTCGCTCGCTACGTCAGTTTAAGCGTCATCGGAATGATATTTTTGTCAGCTTATATTTTAGCAGATACTTTTTTTATATCCTTAGGCGTGGGAAGCAATGGTTTAACCGCTTTAAATATCATTTTACCATTATTTAATCTCTTAAACGGATTAGGACTTTTAATTGGTTTTGGAGGAGGTTCCCGTTATATTATTCATAAAAGTCAAGGCGATGATATCAAAGCTAATAAAGTTTTTATGACATCGCTATATTTAGCTTTACTCTTTTCTATCTTCTTTATCATTTCCGGCTTTTTTGCTTCCGATATCTTAAAATTTTTCTCTGCCGAAGGAAAAGTCTTAGAGCTTGGTACAACTTATTTAAGCGTCATGTTTTTCTTTTCTCCAGCATTTTTATTAAATAATTTATTACTTGGATTTATGAGAAATGATAACGCTCCATCACTAGCTATGGCAGGGCAAATTGTTGGATCTCTAAGCAATGTATTATTAGATTATATTTTTATCTTTCCTTTAAAAATGGGGATATTCGGAGCTATTTTAGCGACTGGTTTATCACCAATAATCTCTATTTCAATAATGATGATTCATTTTATTCAAAAGAAAAACGGATTCAAAATTAGTAAATATTTTGTTGATTTTCTCGAATGTAAAAAAATTATTTTATCCGGTTTGCCATCATTAATTTCTGAAGTATCCGCGGGCATTGTTGTTATTGTATTTAATTACCTTATTGGAAAATCACTTGGAGACATTGGAATAGCTGCATACGGGGTTGTTGCAAATCTTTCGTTAGTCTTCATAGCAGTCTTTACCGGCATCAGTCAAGGTGTGCAACCTTTAATTAGTAAATGCCAAGACAAAGAAGCTAACGAAGAAAGAATGTATTATTTTAAAGCAGCATTAATAACGATTATTGTTCTTTCAACAGTTATATATGCTTTTATTTTCTTTGGAAACGGCTTAATTACCTCAATGTTTAATCACGAAAATAATCCAATCTTGCAAGAAGTCGGTGAAAAAGGTCTAAGAGAATACTTTATCGCTTTACCATTTGTCGGTATCAATATGCTAATTTCTGTTTATTTTGCCGCGATATCTAATCCTTTAAAAGGTCAAATTATTTCCGCTTGCCGGGGATTAATACTTTTGATTCCCTTAGCTTTTCTCTTAGAGCATTTTTTCAATGTCGACGGAGTATTCTCATCTTTCCCTTCATCAGAAATTATTACCGCTATTTTATCAATATGCTTTATGATATTAGAAATTAAAAAAATCAGGAAGCTACAACTTCCTGATAATAATTAATTACTTTTTTAAATAAGCGGGATAGATATTGCTCATCTTATTAGCAATGATGTATCCGTTATGATTATAAACATCAACCTTGTTATATTGATAAGAGGTTAAATCTGGCTTGATAAATACTCCCCCAGCTTCTTTAACAAGTAAATCCATCGGAGCGATATCCCATTCTTTAGTTCCTTCATTAAGACGATAATGGACTTCACCTTTACCTTCTGCAATAAAACAGCCTTTTAAAGATGATCCGCGTTTTTCAACTGTTTTAATTCTTTTATCGAGAAGCGGTAAGAGTTTTTCTTGCTCAGAAGGATGAAATCTAGAAGTATACATGACTAAATCATCATCTTTATTATCAACATGGATTCTTTTCAAAGAATTATCTGGATATAAATGATAAGCTCCAAAACCTTTTTCCGCATAATATATATCGCCGGAAACCGGAATCATAATTACCGCGGCAACGATTTGGTGTTGATAAGATAAAGCGATATTAATGGTGAATTCATCGTTTTTCGCGCAGAAATCCGCTGTTCCATCTAATGGATCAACGATAAAAACTAAATCATTAGTTAAGCGTTTTACATCATCATTACTTTCTTCGGTAAGAAAAGCATAGGAAGGAAATTTTTCGTGAAGATATTCACGAATTAATTTGTCAGAATTTTTATCAGCTTGAGTAACTGGTGAATCATCGCTTTTGATTTCAACAGCAAAGTCGCTATGATAGACTTTTAAAATTTCTTCCCTAGCCATTTTGCTGACCTTAATCATTTCTAATAATTCATTTCTAAACATTTTTAATCTCCTCGATGAGGCAATCAACAACATCGATATATTTGTTGATGTCTTTTAATTTGCAACCAGCAGCATTTTCATGTCCGCCGCCGCCAAATTTGACTGCTACTTTTTGAACGTTGAGATGTGAACTTCTTAATTCAACTCTGACTTCGCCATCGATGTTTTCAGCAAAGCTAACCCAAGATTCAACGCCTTTAAGATTGCTCATAACATTAACCATCGTCGAAGCATAGTTATAATCTATGCCTAATTTATTTAATACTTCTTTATTAAGCACAATATACGCTACACCTTCTTTTACCATAAAGTTATAGCCAATGTATCCTTTCGCGCGAGCTGAGATAATATCACTTTCATAAAGAAAGTTATAAATCTTCTTTAAATCAGCTCCGGATTTTAATATTTTATCAGCAACGATAAAAGAATCCGCATCTTTATTTAAATATAAAAATCTTCCCGTATCAGTAGTAATGCCTAAATATAAGCGTTCTCCGACATCTTTAGAAATTTCATAGCCATTATCAAGAATAAATTTTCCAATTACTTCCGCGCATGATCCAGCCGAAATATCCGCGATATTAACTGAAGCAAAACCTTCACGATCAGAATTTATATGATGATCAAATTTCACAATTTCTTTGCAGTTAACAACTCTTTGATCTTCAATTCTTTCTAAATCAGAAACATCGACAACAATTCCTAGACTATTAGAGATAATATCATCGCTAACGATATCCATTTCCCCAAAATAAGGAAGAGCTTTTCTAAAACCTGAACCCGTTACATAAACTTCTTTATCAGGAAAATTTTCTTTGATAAATTGTTTTAATGAACTTTGACAGCTAAAGCAATCTCCGTCTGGAGACGTATGTCCGAAAATAACAATTGAATGATAAGCCTTTACTCTATTGAGCAACTGAATATTTAAAGGATTGAACATCATTACTCTTCGTCTTCGTCTTCGTCGTCTTCTTCGTCATCGACGTCTTCATCATCATCTTCGTCTTTATCATCAAAGAGTTCTTTTTCTGAAGCATCATCGCTGACTTCGATAACTTCATCGGTATCTTCATCAACATAAACATCATTCATATCAATATGAACTTTATCAAAGGTATAACGAGTTCTTAAATCCCATTTATTATCACCAATAGTGATAAAACGTCCGTCTAAAGATAAAGCGGTATAAAATTTAGCAATGTGATTTCCCTCAGCATCATCTTCAATACCTTGAATCTTTTTAATTTCATCCCAAAGTTCATTAAAGCTAATTGCTGAATCACGTTTTGAAACGATTTCAAATGCTACATCTAAATTTGATTTTCTCATATACTTAACCTCCTACATATGATCAGGTGACGAAACACCGATTAATTCCAAAGCATTTTTTAAGACAATCTTCGCGGCAGAGCAAAGTCCTAAGCGCGAAGCGGATAATTCTACATTGCTACGGTCGATAACGCGGTTGAATGTATAGAATTCGTTAATTGCCGTCGCAAGTTTTTGAATATAAGTAGTAATTTTATAAGGTGCGCGGTTGACTGCCGCTGCAAGGACCTCGCGCGGATATTCAGAGAGGATTTTAAGCAATTTCTTTTCTCTTTCATCGCTTAATAATTTTCCGTCTTCATCAAGAGCGATATCTTTACCTTGCGATAATAAAGCATTTAAACGGGCATGCGCATATTGAGCATAATAAACCGGATTAGAAGCTTCCATCTTTTTAGCTGAGTCAATATCATAATCGAGATGTGACGAAGCTGCTCTAGCGACGAAATAGTATCTAACAGCATCAATGCTTGTCTCTTCGCAGAGTTCTTTCATCGAAACTGCATTGCCCGTACGTTTGGACATTTTATATTCTGCTCCGTCTTTAAACAATCTAACCATTTGAATTAATTCGATTTCTAAGATATCTGCAGGATAATTAAACATCTGCAAAGCTGCTTTCATTCTTGCGATATAGCCGTGGTGATCAGCGCCTAAGCAATCAACTAACAAATCAAATCCGCGTTCTAATTTATTAACGTGATAAGCGATATCCGGCAATAAATAGGTATAAGAGCCATCGGATTTAATAATGACGCGGTCTTTATCATCGCCGAAAGTGGTTGTTCTTAAGAAAGTTGCTCCGTCTTGTTCATAGATATAATTTTTGCATTGCTTCAAGACTTTTTCAATTCCGCCGTCTTGACGAATCTTTAATTCACTTGAAAAAACGTCAAATTTAACGCGGAACATATCTAAATCTTTTTCAAGTTTCTTTAATTCCAGCTCAGTACCTCTCTTCTTGAAGAAATTGAAACCTTCCTCAGAATCATCGAGATACTTATCGCCAACTTCAGAAATAATTTGCTTGGTGATATCAAAAATATCTTCTCCGTGATATCCATCTTCAGGGAAAGGATAATCTTTATTATCAAGTAATTGGTGATAACGCGCTTTAATTGATTTAGCTAAATTGTTAATTTGATTTCCGGCATCATTAACATAGTATTCTCTAGTTACATCAAAACCAGTTTTCGTATAAAGGCGGCAAATAGCATCGCCGATAGCCGCATTTCTAGCATGTCCAAGATGTAAATCACCTGTTGGATTAGCCGAAACAAATTCAACATTAATTTTCTTATGATTACCAAATGTGGAATCACCAAAATGATCACCTTTAGTAATAATTTCCTTAATTAAAGAATTTAGAGATTCTTGCTTAATAAAGAAATTAATAAATCCCGGTCCAGCAATTTCTATTTTATCAATTGCTTCATCATTAATTAAAGTAACGATTTTTTCCGCAATGGTACGCGGAGCTTGATGCAATGTTCTAGCTTGCTGCATCGCTACATTAGCAGCAAAATCACCATGGGCTTTTTCTTTTGAACGTTCGATAACGATATCTTCCGCTGACATTTCAACACCTAATGTTTTTAAAGCCGATGCAAGCAGATTTTTAAGTAGGGTTTCTATATCGCTCATGCTTCCTCCTCCGATATGATAATTACTTTATGAAAGGAAACAGGTGTTTCTTTTTCATCGAGTAAATAAAATTTTAATTCGATATTGTTTTCAGTTTTCACTAACGATTCACTATGAAGTTTCATCGTGAGAGAATATCCATTTTTTAAAGATAAATGGTATTCGCCGTAATCTTTATTCGGCAAGATAATCTCGACTTCGCTATCAGAATAGCTTTGCTTAATGATTATCTTACTTTCATCACCAGTTAAATTCATTCTCACCAAGCCATCTTCAACTTTGAAGACATATTGATGATCTTCACCTTGATTGAGCCGGTATCCTTGATAAAGATTTCTCGTTCTCTCGTTAGTATTTAAATCATAAATTTCATTGATTAATACTTTTTTTATCTTTTCCATACAACAAAATATTAATTAATTAATATTTAATTTTCAATCAAACTATCTTAAGCGTTTGATTGTCTCTTCTTTTCCTAGAATTGCGATAATGTTATAAAGTTCAATTCCTTCGTGAGAGCCTGTCAATTTTAACCTTAACGGCATATAGAAGTTTTTACCTTTTACTCCAGAATCAACCATCGCTTTTTTGAAAGCAGCCTTTAAAGAATCTTTACTTAAATCTGTTACTTCACTTAATGCATCGATAAAAGCTTGATAAACTTTTGGACTAGTCTCAAGGTTAAGATAAGAGACAGCTTCTTCATCAAGATCATATGTCGGAGTAATAATTTTCTTTAAGCCATCAGTTAACATTGCTCCATAAGAAATTTCACTCTTAAACATATCAGCGATATGTAAAAGTTCCTCTTTACTATATTTATTAACATCTAAAACTTTACCCATAAACGGCAGAGCGAATTCTAAATATTTCTCGTCGCTTAAGTTTTTAATATAGTAATTGTTCATCCATTTCATTTTTTCTTCATCAAATGTCGATGGAGCTAAAGATAAGTTCTTTTCATTAAATGCTTCTTCAGCTTCTTTTAACGAATAAATTTCTTTATTATCCTTACCATTCCATCCAAGTAATAAAATGAAATTGACGATTGCTTCAGGAAGATATCCCATCTCGCGGTACTGAGACATAAACTGCAAAACATTTAAATCGCGCTTTGATAATTTCTTACCGTTTTTATTAACAATAATCGTCATATGACCAAATTCTGGTGGTACCCAAGAAAAAGCTTCATAGACCGCTAATTGTTTAGGAGTATTAGATAAGTGCTCTTCACCTCTTAAAACATGGGTGATATCCATTAAATGGTCGTCGATAACAACAGCAAAATTATAAGTAGGAAGTCCATTTGATTTCATAATGACAAAATCGCCACCTAAATCATCACTAGAAAACTTCATCTCACCGCGAACTAAATCATGGAAGCGATATTCTTTATGCGGAGTCAATTTAATTCTAATGCATGGAACTCTGCCTTCTTCTTGATATTTTTTAATTTCTTCAGGAGTTAAATTACGGCATTTTCCATCATATTTAGGGGCCTTAACCCCGTTATCTAATTGCTCTTGTTTTCTTGCCTCGACTTCTTCTTCAGTGCAATAGCAATAATATGCTTTGCCTTCGTCTAGAAGTTGCTGAGCGTATTTACGATAAATTTCTAATCTTTCAGTTTGCCGATAAGGTGCATATTTTGGATTAGGATTAAACGGTGATTCATCAGGGACAATACCTAACCAAAGTAAATCGTTATATTGGCTTTCTTCTCCACCTGCAACATTTCTTTCAATGTCGGTATCTTCACTTCTAAAAATGAGTTTTCCGTTATGCTTTTTAGCAAACAGATAATTAAACAATGCACTTCTCGCCCCACCGATATGAAGATATCCTGTTGGGGACGGAGCATATCTAACTCTAACTTCCATAATCAATCTCTTTCTACTAGGACAATAGCAGTTGCTTTAACACATTTGCCATTTCCAAGATCATCACATTTTTCATTAGTCATCGCTTTAACAGAAATATTATCAATATCTGTTTTTAAAGCTTCCGCAATATTGGTTCTAATTTGTAAGATATAATCTTTAATCTTTGGCTTTTCTAAGATTATTGAAATATCGGCATTCACTAGATGATAACCTTTCTCCAAAACCATCTCATAGCATCTTTTTAATATCAGCGACGAATCCATATCTAGATATAAATCGCTATTATCCGGGAAAAACGTTCCTAAATCGCCTAACGCTAATGCTCCGAGAAAAGCCTCAGCTAAAGCATGATAAACGACATCGCCATCGCTATGAGAAACAAGGCCTAAATGATAAGGAATTTTCACTCCACCAAGAATAAAAGCTCTCTGATTATCTTCAAGGCGATGGATATCTTCACTTTGACCTATCCTAAATCCCATATTAACCATGTCTGATCATTAGGCAATCGCCGTCTTGAACCAGATAATCCTTTCCTTCAATTCTCAGTTTGCCAGCTTCTTTTAAAGCTTTTTCAGAACCATATTCAAATATATCATCGCAAGAATAAACTTCCGCTCTAATAAACTTCTTCTCAAAATCGGTATGAATGATACCAGCGCAGCGCGGTACCTTCCAGCCATTAGAGAAAGTCCAAGCTCTAACTTCATCCTCTCCAACTGTAAAGAATGTTGCTAAATTGAGAAGATGATAAGCTGAACGGGTAAGTTTATCTAATCCTGTTTCTTCAATTCCTAAAGATTCAAGATATTCATTTCTTTCTTCTTTGCTAAGAGAAGATAATTCAGCTTCAGTTTCTGCACAGATTGCAATGCATTCAGCACCTTCACTATCAGCGATTTGCTTGACTACTTGATAGTATTTGCATGCTTCTGGATTAGCGTAATCTTCTTCTGAAACATTTGCTACGTAAATAACTTTCTTCATTGAAAGAAGATTATAGTTTTTTACGATTTCCATCTGCTCATCGCTTAATGGAAGCAATCTAGCGACAATACCTTTTTCTAACCCTTCTTTAAGAATTTTCAAAGCTTCATATTCTTCAACTGCACTTTTTTCTTTACTAGTCCGAGCCTTGACTTCGACTTTTCCAAGTCTCTTTGTAACTGTATCAAGGTCAGCCATAATTAATTCAAAATTAATTGTTTCAATATCACGCTTTGGATCAATTGAACCTTCAACATGGATAATCTCGTTATTATCAAAACATCTAACGACATGGCATATTGCATCCGCCAAACGGATATTAGCTAAGAATTGATTTCCTAATCCTTCACCTTGTGAAGCACCTTTAACTAATCCAGCGATATCAATAAATTCAAATGTTGCTCTGATTTCTCTCTTTGGATGAAAGATATCGACAAGTTTATCAAAACGAACATCGTTAAGATTAACAACTCCAGAATTTGGAGAGATTGTAGCAAACGGATAGTTTGCAGCTTCTACGTGCGAAGAAGTAATCGCGTTGAACAATGTCGATTTTCCAACATTAGGCAAACCGACAATACCTGCTTTTAAAGACATAAAAAACACCTCAAGAAAATAATATTTTCTTTTTCCTATGTTATACTAGCATAAAATGATATTTTATTCTAAAAAAATTACTATTTTACGATTTTTCTTTCAATAACGTTAAAGGAGAATAGTTTTTTATCCTTTTCGCGGTAATTGATGAGATAAGAAATGTCTCAAATAGACTAATTAAAAACGTAACACTTAAACTCAATCCGTATACTTTTAGATAAGATGGGGAAAAAATAAAATCAAGATTTCTTTCAAGAACTAAAGTCAAGAATAAAACAGCACCTGCACTATAGATAAAAGCGATAAAAAACAAACTGGCAGTAAACATAAAATACAAAAATAAGATATTGCTTTTTTTGATTCCTATAGCTTTAAGCAAACCAATTTCTTTTTTATTTTCTGAGATAAATAAAAACATTGTTAGTCCGCTTAATAATATCGCGCTAACAACTATAACTCCGCCAAAAGACACTAAAGCAATATTAACATACTTTATCATAGAGTTAATCGAGTCATTAATTTCTTCAGATGGATTAGAAAAATAAAAATTTGGATATTTGTTTTGAAGATTGTTTAAATAATTTGAAACATTTGCATTTTTTATAAACAAGTTGACACTATCAATAATAAGCGAAGATAAGGGAATATCAAAATTATCAATATAGAAAAAAACATTAAAATATTCTGGCAAATAAATACACTCATAATCATTATCAGTAATTCCGGTTATCAGCAATTGTTGGTATGCAAAATGATTTTCGTAACTCACTCCGTCATAATAAGTCATAAGAAGCGTGCTAAAATAAAGCGGCTTATTGATTATTTCATCAAGCGATTTTGCTGAGAATAACTTTTTAGCTAATGCAGAAGAAATAGCCACTTCTTGATAATTATCAGGTATTCTACCAATAAGCGGATTGAAATAATTAATAACTTGAAGATTGTCATTATTGCCTAATTTTCCTAAAGATCCTGATGAATAAGACATATTATCAAATTCCGGAGATTCATAAATAATATTATTCTCCGTTATGTAATAATCATCTGCTAAAGCTATATAATCTTCTTCCTTAGTGAAAAGATATGTCGGCAGAGAAAATCCACTTAGGGCGAATTCATTGATCATTTGATAGGTTTGGGGAATATTAAGCGAATATTTTGAAATTTTTTCATCGCTTAAAAAAGTATTAATATCCGCTAATGATAAATCTTTTTTGCTTTCATAATAAACATAGATTTTACCATTGTCTTCCCCGCGATTCAGTCTTGAATCATATAATGAATTTATTATATCAAAACGATAGTCATTAAGATTTTTATCCATCAGCAAACGCTTAAGCAGCCCAATAGTATTATTTTCACGGCATTTTAAATAATATACTTTCTTCAATGTCCAAGGGATTGGTTCTGAGGAAACTAAATCATCACTTGATTTAAAATGCATTTTTTCTTCAAAAACATACTCATTAAAATAACCAGAAGAATGAACTAATCCCGATTCATTTCCCTTGATTATATATGGGCAAAACAATGTGATCTCATCTTGATAATCCCAAGAGCTATTTTTAAAAAAATAGCCTAATTTTAATGGATTATCTTTTAATACTTCATTAAGTGTCAATAAATTATTTTCAATTCTCAAACTATCGCAAATACGTTTTATGTCCGTATTTCTTAACATCAAAATAACTTCATCATTTTCTAAGTCTCTAAAAGAGACGTCTACATCTTGATAAAGATAGTATTCATTGATATTTCTCACTGAAAATGAAGCCATTGTTAAAGGATAAGACGTTGACAATATTTTAAGATGTGATTCCTCTAAAAGCGTTTCAAAAGATTGAAAATAATAACTGCCCGTAAGTAAAAAATTATTCTGATACTGCGATTTTATTAATTCTACTTCTTCTTTACTAACACTATAAATCTCATTTAACGAATCATCATTCTGCGATTTTAAAAGTATTCGCTCTTCATCGTAAAGCGAACCTAAAGAAGAAATAATATCATTAACTGTCAATGAGGTTAAAATTAGAGAAAGCGAAATAAAAATTAATCCAAGCGAGGAAGCAAAGATTGTCAAAAGGCTCCGAATTTTTTTTCTTTAAAAGATGTCTTTTGATATAGGTAATCATATAGCTAAATGAGAGTTTATTTTCTTTCTTGGAACTATTAATTATCTTGCTTGGACTATCATTTTTGAAAACGAGCTTTAATTTATAATCTTGCAACTTATATAGTTCAGAAGCAAATTTTCTAGACAAATCTTCATCATGAGAAATCATAATTACCAAATGTTCTTCGCTAATTTTTTTCAAAAGTTTCATTATCGCTAGAGAATTTTCATAATCTAAAGCTCCAGTAGGCTCATCGCAAAGTAATACTTTCGGATGACTTAAAATAGCTCTTGCTATGGCTAACCTCTGCTTTTCTCCGCCTGAAAGCGACCCGGCTTCTTGATTTAACGAAACATACAATCCGCATAATGTTAAAACATCACTTATTTCTGCATCTCCAACATTAAGAAAACTTAAATTTTCTTTAACGGTTAAAGAATTAAACAAATGATAATTTTGGTAAACAAAGCCAAAGTTTTGATAACGGAATTTTTCCTTGTCAAAAATCGTTTTATAATTCTTATTTTGAAAAATTAATTCACCATCATAATCAGTATCAAGTGATGAAAGAAGATTTAATAATGTGGTTTTTCCAGAACCAGATTCACCATTAATAATAATTAATCCTTTAGAAAATTCAAAATTTAAATTATCAAAAATAACTTGCTTAGAAAACTTTTTACAAATATTTTTTCCTTTGATCATACTTCTTCCCTCAATGAATCAGTCAGTTTAATCTTTTTTAACGACATTAACGAGAATAAGCTAATCAATAACCCAATAATCAGAGATAAAATAAAAATCAAAAAATAATCAAAGATATCCAAAAAATTATTAATATTTAAAATTAAATTAACTTCAAAATAATTATTTAAAATTTTATTCAATAAGTTTAAAGAAAAAGAATATGAAATAATTGTCAAAAAAATAGCTGAGAAAATTATCATTTCACCAAGGCAAATAAAAACTTTTTGAATGTCTTTATCTGAATAACCAATGATTTTTAGTAAGGCGATATCTTTTTGATGAGCGATGATAAGAGAGTATAATGCCAGTATTACTAATACAAGAGATATAATAAAAGCAATTACTACAAACAGAGTGAGTAATTTTGCTAGAGAAGAAAAAATATCAAGTAAATTCTTTTTAGTATCAAGCGCAATGGAAGTTGCAGTAAAGCGATTACTAGAATTAAAATAATCATAAAGATAATTAGGATTATCGCTATAAATTAATAAAGAATAGTCAGAAATATCTTCATCTTCTTTTGCATTGATGATTCTTTCAAAAAGTGAAATATTTTTATTAAATAATTTGCTTGCAGATGGCAAAACATATTCAGAAAACATCTTTTGGAAAGCTGAATACGAATAATAGATAACTGGAGTTAATAAAAATGAAAACTCTTCTATAACAGCAACTTTCGTTAAATTTAAACGAAAATAGACATTATCTTTCGCACGTAAATACCCCTCTCCCTCGCTTAATAAGGTAAACTCTAATTCAAAATATCCATCTGTGAATAATTCATTAGCCAACTGATTAAGATAAACTTCTGAAGGCGAACTGCTTTCAAAAAAAGCAGGTTTAAATAAAATGTCTAAATATTTATCGCCGTTCTTTATATGTCCCTTATTAATTACCCCATCTAACGAATAAAAAATTCTATCGCCCTCTTGTAAAAGAGAAGATAGTTCGATAAAAGAAGGACGCGATGCTTTATTAAAGGAAATTAAATCATTTATTTCTTCCTTATAGCTTTCCTCAACTCGTAAAATATTGTAGTCAAAATAATTTTTTGTTAAGTTTGTTACAGATGGAAAAATAGAAAAAGCAAAAGATAAGCAAAGTAATGCAATCAAAAAGACAAATGAAAAAGATAAAATTGATAAAGATATTTTTCCAAAGTTATATTTAATTTCTTTTAACATGATTTTTATCAGACAACTTATTGATGGATTTATAAGCTGCTTAGATACTATCAATCCGTCTTTATGTTCTATTTTAATTTTTTTATTATTGTATAAATTATAATGATAATCACAATATCCTTCTAAAAGTTTTTCATTATGACTAACTATAACTATCAAATGTGAATATGCTATATTTTTTAAAAAATTCAATAATATCCGACTATTATCTTCATCTAATGATGCAGTTGGTTCATCGCATAAAATTATATCTTTATCATTAATTAACGCTCTAATTAAAGATAGTCTCTGCTTTTCCCCACCAGATAAATTTTTACATTTTTCATTGAGATTTTTGTTCAAATTAAATTGTTTTAATAAAGAAATTAATTCTTCTTCTGACTTCTTTTTTCTATTTAATTCATTAGCTAGTTGAAGGTTTTCATAAATAGATTCTTGTTCTAATAAAACAAAATCTTGAAATAAATAGCAAATATGCTCTTTTCTAAATTCATCGAAGTTTTTCTTTTCAATTAACTTACTATTATAATAAACATGTCCTTCATCAAAATAATCTAGTCCGCCTAAACAATTTAAAAAAGTACTTTTTCCACATCCGGATTTTCCAGTTATCAAAACCATTCCCGTGGAAGGAAAAACTAAATTAAGTTTTTGGAATAATACTCGATCATAACTTTTTTTTACACTTTTTACTTCTAACATTTTTTACCTTTATCTAATAGATAGGGTAAAAATATTCTTTTTCATTAAAAAAACCGGATAAATCCGGCTAATTCTATTTTTTTAGTATTTCCTTAACTTTAGAATTAAAATCATTTCTCGGAAGCATTAAGACATTTCCGCATCCCAAACATTTAATCTTTATGTCTGCTCCCAATCTCACTACTTCAAATTCATATGATCTTTTTTCACATGGATGAGGTTTCTTCATTTTAACTATCGATCCAATTTGATAATCATTATTGCTGACCATATTTAACTCCGCGTAATAAATTTTCAAATAGATAAAGCGTAGTTAATTTACCTACACCACCTGGAACTTTAGAAATCGCTTTTAATTTTTCATCTGGTTTTACATCACCGACTATTTTATCTTCTAAGTAATGAATTCCCCCATCAATGACAATAGCTCCTTCTTTCATATATTTAGAGTCGATGAAGTGCGGCTTACCAATCGCGACAAAAATAACATCGTAATTTTTTAATTCTTCATTGAGGTTTTCGCTTTTTGAATGCATAACAGTCACTGTTGCATCGCGGTTAAGAACAAGTAAAGCAACTGGTTTACCAACTGAAATCGATCTGCCTATAATTAAGACTTTTTTTCCTTTAAGAGATAAATTATGTCCTTCGACTAATTTGATCATGGCTAACGCGGTGTTAGGAATCATCATTTCATCGCCGGATAATAAATTACCGAGATTATAAGGATGAATGCCGTCTAAATCTTTACTAGGTTTTAACGCGCGAAGAATTTTATTTTCATCAAGTTTCTTTGATAAAGGTCTAGTAATTAAAACACCATAAACTGAATTATCAGCATTTAGTTTTTTGATTTTATCAAGATAAATTTTTTCATCTTGCTCTAATGGTAAAACATCGCATTTAACATTGAGTTTGTCGGCCTCTCTAACGATTGCTTTTGCATAAAACTCCGACGATTTATCATCCTTATTAAGCAAAATAACTATTTTTAAAGTTTTATCAATTGAAGTAAAATCATTTTTTAATCTAGCAAATTCTTTTTCATAAATTTGTTTACCATCCCAAATTTCCATTATTCTTCCTCCATCTTCACAGCTTGAGGAACTTTTGGTAAACCTGGTAAAGTTAAAATAGATCCGGTAAGAGGGATAATGAAATCCGCGCCAGATGCGAGATTGCATTCCCTAATATGGATTGAAAAGTTTCTTGGAGCATTTAACAGAGAATTATCATCAGAGAAGGAATTTGGAGTTTTCGCCATGCAGATATAGCTATTAGAAAAGCCCATCTTATCGTATAAAGCGATTTGTTCAAGAGCTTTATCTGAATAAATAACATTATCCGCGCGATAAATCTCTTTGCAGATCTTTTCAATCTTTTCCTTTATCGGTTCATCTTTCTTATAAAGAGGATGATATTTTGAAGCATTTTCTTTTAAAGCTTTAATAACTTCTTCAGCTAATTCAACAGCACCTGCGCCGCCTTTATTAAATCCATCTAAGAAAGCAAATTTATATCCTTTTTGACGGCAATAATCGCTTAAAAGAGCAATCTCTGCTTCGCTATCGCTAGAAAAATGGTTAATAGCCACAACAAAATCCATTCCGAATTTTGAAATGTTTTCAAGATGCTGCTGCAAATTTTTTAAGCCTTCGCGAAGAGCTTCAACATTTTCTTTTTCTAAATCTTCATAGAGAACTCCGCCATGTAGTTTAAGAGCTCTAATAGTTGCTACCATCACCACTAAATCTGGATGCAAATTACCTTCTTGAGAAGCGATATCTAAGAATTTTTCTGCGCCTAAATCCGCGCCAAAGCCGGCTTCAGTCACAACAATTGGAGCTAATTTTAAAGCAAGTTTAGTCGTGATTAACGAATTGCAGCCATGTGCGATATTAGCAAAAGGTCCTCCGTGAATTAAAACCGGATTATGCTCTCTTGTTTGAACTAAATTTGGATTCATCGCTTCTTTCATAAGCTTTCTAATCGCATTAGAAATTTTTAAATCAGCGATGGTAATAGGTTTCCCGTCATGAGTATACGCAACAATAATTTTCTTAACGCGGTCAATAAAATCATTTTCATCCTTAGCTAAGCAGAAAACCGCCATCAATTCACTAGCGACCGTAATTAAGAAATGTGCTTCTCTTTCGACGCCGTTTCCCTTCCCGCGTCCAATAATGATATTTCTCAAAGTCCGATCGTTCATATCAAGCGCGCGCGACCAAACAATTCTATCTTTATCAATATTTAATGGATTTCCTTGATAGAGATAATTATCGATAACCGCGGCAATTAAATTAATCGCGCTAGTTAAGGCATGGAAATCTCCGTTAAAATGTAAATTGATATCTTCACTTGGTTCAACGGTAACTTTTCCTCCGCCTGTCGCACCGCCCTTTAAACCAAAAACCGGTCCTAAAGATGGCTCTCGCAAGGCCGCAATTGCTTTTTGATGAATTTTATTAAGACCGTCAAGTAATGCAATCGTGGTCGTGGTTTTTCCTTCTCCAGCCTTAGTCGGAGTCAAGGCAGTTACTAAAATTAATTTGCCGTCTTGTTTATTTTTTAAACTCTCATAGCATTTTAAATCAATTTTAGCTTTGTAATGACCATATGGAATCAAATACTTTTTACTGATTCCAATTTTTTTGGCGATTGTTTCAATATTATATAGTCTCATTGCCCTTTACCTCTTTCATATATTGTAACGCCTCTTGAGGCGAATTAAACCATCTGACATTCATTTGGTGATTAAAATAGGTATATTGTCTTTTCGCGTAATGACGCGAGTTCTTTTTTATTAAATCTTTAGCCTCATCAAGAGAAATTTTACCCTCAAAATAGCTAATTAGTTCTTTATAACCAATAGCCTGAAAAGCTCTTAATGAAGGATTATGCGATTTTATAAGATTTTTCACTTCGTCAACAAGTCCGTCTTTAAACATCTGGTCAACTCGTTCATCGATTAATTTATAAAGCTCCTCGCGGCTATCCTTACTTAATCCGATAAAATGCACATCATAGAGAAGTTTATGTTCTTGCTTACTTTCTAAAGAAGTTTTATTCTCTCCATTAACTAAATATATTTCGATAGCTCTTAACACTCTTTTACGGTTATGAAAATGAATCTTTTCCGCTTGCTGAGGATCAATTGTTTTCAAGTAGCTATGTAGCTCTTCATCGCTCATTTTTTCAAACGCGCTTAAATCCACTTTTTTATTTTCTGAAAAAGAAAAATCGTATAATGCCGATTTTAAATAAAGGCCAGATCCACCAACGATTAAAATATCTTTAGTTTTATCCTTGCTTAACTTATCAAGAATATTTCTTAAATCTTTTTGATATTCGTAAATGGTATATTCATTATCCACAGAAGCGATATCAAAAAGAAAATGATTGCCATCATTAATTAGCTCTTCAGAAATTTTAGCCGTTCCAATATTCATCTCTTTATAGCATTGAAAAGCATCACCATTTACGATATATGCTGGCTGCATTTTTAAATAGGCTTCGCTTAAAGAAGATTTTCCAACTCCGGTTGGTCCGCAAATAACAAAAATCATATTCCGCTCCGCTTAAACAATTTTTCAATATCGTAATTAGTAAAATGAATAATTGTTGGCCTGCCATGAGGACAAGTGGTTGGATTATGGCATTTAAATAAATTCTTAATTAGAGTTCCCATCTCTAACATCGTCAATTTATCATTAGCCTTAATTGAAGCTTTGCAAGCTTTTGTCGCGATAACATGCTGTCTTAACTGCGAAAGTGAAAGATGTTTTTCATTGATTACTGAAGTAATTAATTCTTCAAGGTATTTATCGACTGAATCTTCTTCAAACGACAGAGGATATGATTCTACTTTGATAACATTATTACCAAATACATAAGCATTAATTCCTATTTGCTTTAAAAGATTTTGCTTTTCTTCACTAAACAAAGCAATTTCGCTAGGTGAAAAAGAAATCATAATCGGTGTTAATGGAGTCATAATTTCTAAATGTGAATTCATAATCGCATCAAATTTTTCATAATTAATTCTTTCGTTCGCGGCATGTTGATCCACCAAATAAAAACCGTCTTCACCTTCCATCACAATATATGTGTTATGAATTTGTCCAATTATCTTGTAATTAAGAGGTTCTTCCTCTTCTTCTTTTTCGTTAAAAGTCATTACCTGCTCTTCTGGTAAATCTTCATCATAAGAAGTATAATCAACAGCAACTTCTATATCATTATTAGAATTTTCTGGTTGCTTTTCTTCATCAATTACTGTGTTTTCTGCCACTTTTGGCTCACTAAATTCTTCTTTAGCTAATTCTTCAAGGTTTTCACTTAAAGGTATATATTGTGCTTCTTTTTTGCTAATTAAATCAATATTAGCTTTTTGCAAAGGGTTTAACAATCTTAGAGTATCTTTAACCGTTTCTCTAATAACATTTATAATTTCGCTTTCGTTAGATAACCTAACTTCTTTCTTACTAGGATGGACATTGACATCGACTAATGAAGAATCAATGCGGAATTTTATCATGCAAATAGGATATCTATTAGAAAATAAATAACTGCCATATCCTTCAATAATTGCTTTTTGAATCAATGGCAAATAAACATTTCTATCATTGATAAAAGTTAACATTGAATAACGATTTGAACGGCTAAGCTCCGGTTTAGAAATATATCCCTCAAAAGAAAACGAGTCGCTGTCATAGGATATTTTTAGCATCTTTTTAGCCGCGTCAACGCCATAAATTGAAGCGATAACCTCTAAATCATCGCCGCGTCCAGTAGTTTTAAAAGAAAGTTTATCATCAATGTAAAATGAAAAAGCGACATCGCTTCTAGATAGAGCTAATTTTTGCATTATTTCTAAACAAGAAGCTGTTTCTGTATAATCGCTTTTTAAATATTTTAAACGTGCTGGAGTATTATAAAATAATTCTTCGACAGTAAATGTCGTACCCTTTTTACACGCGCAAACAGAAGAATTAATATCTTCTTCATTAGCGAGTACCTTTGTTCCGCTAATCCCATCTTGCGAGGTTTCCATCGCTATTTTACTAACGGAAGCGATACTTGGCAAAGCTTCTCCGCGGAATCCCATAGTCTTAATATGGAAAAGCTGATATTCATCATAAAGTTTGCTTGAGGCATGACGCTTAAAACAAAGTAAAGCATCATCTTTATCCATTCCGCATCCATCATCGCTAACGATTATTTTTTTTCTGCCTGATTGGTAGATTTTAACAATGATATTTTTACTTCCAGCATCTAAAGAATTTTCAACCAGCTCTTTAATTACTGATGAAGGTCTTTCGACAACTTCACCCGCGGCAATCATATTCGCTAGATGCGGATCCATCACTTTAATAACTGACATTATTTACCCTTCGCTTTCTTTTGGAGATTATAAAGATAATTTAAAGCTTCAAGAGGTGACATAGAATAAACATCTAAAGTTTTTAATTCTTCAATATAATCAATTTTCTCAGTTTTTTCTTCAGGTATAACTTCCTGATTTACGACAATTTCATTATTTTCTAATTCGCTTAAAATCTGTTTTGCCCGATTAATAACTTCATCTGGTAAAGAAGCTAATGAGGCAACATTAATTCCGTATGAACGATTCATTGCACCTGGAAGAACCTTATATAAGAAGGTTATTTTATCTTTTTGATTATCAACTGCGACATGTACATTTTTTAAAGTCGGCAGTTTTTCTTCAATCTTGGTAATCTCATGGTAATGGGTTGAGAAAAGAGTTTTCGCCTTAATCTTTTGAGCGATATATTCAAGTATCGCTTCAGCTAAAGCCATTCCGTCAAAGGTTGCTGTTCCCCTACCGATTTCATCAAATAAAAGTAATGATTCGCTAGTCGCATGTCTCAAGGCAAAATTGGTTTCGCTCATTTCTACCATAAATGTTGATTGCCCGGATACTAAATTATCCGAAGCACCGATTCGAGTATAAATCGCATCAAAAATCGGCAATGAAGCTTCTGTGCAAGGAACATATGAACCGATTTGAGCTAAGACAACGATCAAAGCAAGCTGCCGCATATAGGTGGATTTACCGCCCATATTAGGCCCGGTAATAATTTGAATATCTGTATCCTTATCTAAAATTATTGAATTAGGAATATAATTGGAAGACACCTTTTCAAGAACTGGATGCCGCCCATCAATAATATGAATGTTTCTTTCATGGTTAAAAGTTGGGCAGACATAATGATTTTCTAAGCTTACCTCAGTTAAAGATAATAAAGCATCCAAAGTCGATACAAATGTCGCTAGATTTTGAATTTGTTCGGTATATTTATTTACTTCGTCTCTTAAAGCATTAAATAAAACATATTCGAGATTTTTTCTCTTTTCCATCGCATTTAAAACTTTATTTTCATAATCGCGAAGCTCTTGAGAAACAAATCTTTCCGAATTGACAGTCGTCTGCTTTCTTTCATAATTAAAATCAGCTGGTAAAGAAGCTACCGCACCTTTAGAAACCTCTAAATAATATCCAAAGACCTTATTATAACCAATTCTTAAAGTTTTAATGCCGGTTCTTTCTTTTTCTCTAGCTTCCAGCTGAGCTAAGTAAGAACGAGAATCAGTTGACAGGGTTATTAATTCATCAAGTTCAGCATTATAGCCTTTTTTAAAAATTTCCCCGTCTTTAACGGTAATCGGAGCATCATCAGAAATTGCTTTTTCTAATAATGAAGTTAAATTCTTAAAATCGTTTTCAATACCCGGAAGAGTATTTAAATAGGCGTTATTTAAATCTTCAACGCTTTTTTTCAAACTAGGGACTACGCTAAGAGACTTTTTTAACTGTAATAAATCTCTGCCATTACAAGAGCCAAAAGAAATCTTCGCGCATAACCGCTCTAAATCGTAAATATCTTTTAATTCTTGTTTAATATCCGCACGGATAAGAAACTTATCCATCAAAGAAGCGATAACGCTTTGCCGTTTTAAAATTTGCTCTTCATCAGCTAAAGGTTTATTTATCCATTGCTTAAGTAATCTTGAGCCCATGTTCGTTGAAGTTTGATCAAGTAACCAAAGCAAAGTTCCATAAGTAGTTTCATTACGGATTGTCTTTGTTAATTCAAGATTAATTCTCGAAAAATTATCAATCTGCAAATAGCCATTTCTCTTTAAAACTTGAGCTTTTTTTAAGTAATCGAGCTCTTTTCTTTGAGTTTCTTTTAAATAGTTAAGCAATCTAACGATTGTCTCGCGCATATGATATTCTCTAACGAACTCTAAAACATTTTGATGTTCAAGCGTTTCTTTATCATCATTTTCATAAGAGATTAACAAAGGATATCTTTCCTTGATTTGAGAGATGATATTAGCTGGGAAAGAAGTAGAGACAACAAGTTCTTTAATATTTAAATTTTCAAGTTCCGATACTAAGGAATCTATACTTCTTTCAATGTTTTCCACATAGACTTCGCCAGTGGAAACATCGCTATAAGCAAAAGAAAAGAAATTATCGCTAGCGCCTAAAGAAGCGATATAGTTATTCTCTTTATCTTTAATATCGATAAAAGCACCCGGTGTGATGATTTGAATAATATCGCGCTCAACGATACCTTTTGCGAGTTTTGGATCTTCTAATTGTTCGCAAATACCGACTTTATATCCTTTTGCAATTAATTTATCTATATATGAAGAAATCGCGTGATGGGGGACTCCACACATTGGGACTTTTTCTTCCGTTCCAGCGCTTTTTCCAGTTAATGCGAGCTGCAATTCACGAGAAGCAATCTTTGCATCATCAAAAAATAATTCATAAAAATCGCCTAAGCGAAACAAAATTAAAGTATCCGGATATTTATTTTTTATTTTGAGATACTGCATCATCATCGGAGTGTATTTTTCCATAGTTTTACCTTCTTTATTAATTATAAATAATTAATGGCTTTTAAAAAAGCAAGAAATTTTATTTCTCTTGCTTTAATGTTTTTTCTAAATGTTTAATCATTTGAGCGACTTCTTCTTGCAGAAGATTATAGTTATTAACTAACGGATGATTTTCTATTTCTGTCTTCACTTTTTGATATTGTTTAGATAATTCTTGATACTCTTCTTGCGAGCAGTGAAGCATTTTATTTTTTACCTCTTTAAGTTGATTCTTAAGCGAGATAATTTCTTCATTGGTATCTAATTCTTTTTCTAACGCTAAATACTTTTTGACAACTTCTTGATCAAGAAATTTATCAATATACATATCTAATAAATTTTGCAATTCTTCAGTCATTTACTTCTTCTCCAGATAAATAGAATAAGTGACCTTTAGTAATTTTTACCTTAACAATTTTACCAATATGATTAGGATTTCCGTGGAAATTAACAAGTTTCATCGTGTCAGTATAGCCGGTAAGTAAAGTTTCATCTTTCTTGGATGTACCTTCAACAAGAACTTCCATCACCTTGCCGACGCATTCACCATATTTCTTTAAGCCGATTTCATTAACGAGTTTTAATAGTCTATCAAAGCGTTCATGCTTAACTTCCATCGGGGTTGTATCTTTAATTCTCGCGGCAGGAGTGCCTTCACGCGGAGAATAAATAAAGGTGAAAGCTGAATCGTATTGGCAATATTCAACAGCTTCTAAAGTCTTTTGAAAATCTTCTTCAGTTTCATTAGGGAAACCGACGATGATATCGGTCGATAAGCCGACATTAGGAATTAATCTTCTTAATTCATCGACTAAAGCTTTATAACTCTCTAAAGTATATCTTCTACCCATTCTTCTTAAAACGTCGTCTGAACCTGATTGAATCGGTAAATGGATAAACGGACAAATATTTTTATATTTTGACATTACGACAAACATTTCCTTAGTAAAATCCCAAGGATGGCTGGTCATGAAGCGTAATCTAGTGATATTAGTTTTTGCGACATCCTCTAATAAGGAAGCGAAAGTATAATCTTCATAAAGATCTTTTCCGTAACTATTAACGTTTTGACCGAGCAAGGTAATTTCTTGATAACCTAAAGCTACGAGTTCTTCGCATTCTTTAATAATATCTTCTTTCTTTCTTGAACGCTGCTTTCCGCGGGTATATGGAACAATACAATATGTGCAGAATTTATCGCAGCCATATTGAATATTGACCGAAGCCTTAACTTTACTACTTCTAACAATTGGTAAATTTTCAAAAACTTCACCTTCTTTAGAATAAACTTCGATAACTCTCTTTTTTTCAAAGATAACTTCATCAAGTAAAGTTAATAAAGAAGGAATATTATGCGTACCAAAAACTAAATCGACTTGCGGATAGATTTTTTCAATTTTTTTAACGATTGTCGGTTCTTGCATCATGCAGCCCCCGATAGCGATAATTAAGTCATTGTTAGCTTTCTTTAATCTCTTTAATGCGCCAATTTCACCGAAAACTTTATCTTCAGCATTTTCTCTAATCGCGCATGTATTGAGAATAATCAAATCAGCTTCTTCAAGATTTTCTGTTTCAGAATATCCAGCCTTAGCTAAAATACCTTTAATATTCTCGCTATCGACCACATTAGCTTGGCAGCCATAAGTTCTAATTAAATATTTCTTATTCGCGCAGTAAGCGATTAATCTTTCCGGGATTATTAAAGCATCATAGTTAATTTTGAAAGGAGTCTTGCTTCTTTTAGCAGCCTCCGCTAGCGATGGCTCGCTTCTTAAATCTAATTCTTTTTTCATTGATTGATTTCCTTTGCTGCAAATGTGAGATTTAAAAGTTGATAATCAGTTATTTGATTAAGATCATTAAAAGTGAGTATCACTCCGTTTAGGAGATAAGTATCATCATCTTCAACGCCGAAGACGCTTGGTAAACCGGTCCAAGTTCTTTTAATAACGCTTTCTCTGCTCGCGCCGAGAATTCCGTTATATGGTCCGTTCATCCCTACATCCGAGAGATAAAATGTTTTATTTTTTAAAAGTCTAGCATCATTAGTCTGAACATGTGTATGCGTTCCAATTAACGCGCTAATTTTTCCGTCAAATGCCCAAGCCAACGACTCTTTTTCACCAGTAGCTTCTGCATGAAAATCAACGATATGAATATCTGCTTCATCGGTAGCAACAACGCTTTCTAAAGCATCAAAAGGATTATCTGCACCCTCATTCATAAAAACGCGTCCAATTAAATTTGTTACCCGAATCTTTTTACCGAGACATTCAAAGACGTTACTTCCTTTACCGGGATGAGCTTTATTAAGATTCAATGGTCTTAACAAATTATCATAATCATCAATAAATGTTGTAATTTCTTTCTTAGCTAAATAGTGATTCCCTAAGGTTACAACGTCAATTCCATGCGAAACTACATCAAGAAAATTATTTTTAGTTAATCCTTTACCATGCGATGCGTTTTCTAAATTAGCGATAACAAAATCGATATTATATTTATCAAGATAATTATCGAGAAAATATTTAATGACAATCCTACCCGGCTTGCCAACTACATCACCTAAAAATAATATATTCATCATTTAGCAATCTCGTTAGCTCTCGTTTCTCTGATGACAGAGATTTTGATTTGTCCAGGATATGTCATCTCATTTTCAATTTTCTCTTTAATATCGAATGCGAGCTTAGCAATTTCAGCATCAGAAACTTTTTCTGGGACTACCATGACTCTAAGTTCACGTCCTGACTGCATTGCATAAGCTTGATTAACTCCGTTAAACGACTTAGAAATAGTTTCTAATTGTTCAATTCTTTGAATGTAATTTTCTAAGCTTTCATTTCTTGCACCTGGGCGAGCAGCAGATAAAGTATCAGCTGCTTGGACTAATACAGAAATAATATTGTTTGGTTCAACATCGCCGTGGTGAGACATAATCGCATTGATAACGACATCTGGTTCACCATATTTTTTAGCTAATCTAGCGCCGATTTCTACGTGTGATCCATCAAGTTCAAAGTCTGCGGATTTACCAATATCGTGAAGTAATCCAGCTCTCTTAGCTAAATTTTGATCAAGTCCGAGTTCAGCAGCCATAATTCCGGCTAAGTATGCGACTTGCATAGAATGCTCTAAAGCATTTTGAGTATAACTAGTCCGATATTTTAATCTTCCGACATAGTCGAGCAAATCTTTATTAATACGCGGTAAGCCTAGTTTAAACGCGGCATTAATACCGGCTTCGTGACAAGATTGATTTACTTCATTACGGGCTTTCTCAACAACCTCTTCAATTCTGCCAGGTTGAATACGTCCGTCTTTAATTAAGTACTCTAAAGATAAACGAGCGACTTCTCTGCGAATAGGGTCAAAGCAAGATACTTGAATAACTTCTGGAGTATCATCAATGATAATATCCACGCCTAACAATTGTTCAAGCGTTCTAATATTTCTTCCTTCACGTCCAATAATTCTGCCCTTCATCTCATCATTAGGAATAGCGACGACAGAAACAGTTCTTTCAGTGACGACTTCTTGAGAATATTTAGACATTGCTAAAGCAAGCATTTCTTTAGCTTTTTTATCGCATTCTTCTTTAGCTTCATCTTCTTTTTGCTTAATCATATTAGCAATTTCAATAGTCAACTTACTTTCAACTTTTTCAAGGACTTGTCTCTTTGCTTCTTGTTCAGTCAAAGCAGCAACTTTCATTAATTCATCATCAATAGAAGCTTCTTTATTCGCGACTTCTTGTTCTTTGAATTCAAGTTTTTCAACTCTCTTTTTATATTCTTCAATTTTTGCATCGAGATTATTTTCTCTATCGATAAGAGCGTTATCTCTTCTATCAATATTTGCTTCTCTTTGAGCTAATTTATTTTCTTGAGCAGCATATTCAGCTCTCTTTTCCTTAGCTTCTTGATCAGCTTGTTGTTTGAGCTCAATTGTTAAATTTTTAGCTTGAATGGTAGCATTATTAATAATTTCTTCAGCTCTTTTATTAGCCATTTCAATCTTAGATGATGCTTCTTTATCTTCCTCTTCAGCTCTCTTTTTCGCCTTGCTTACTTGAATTAGATATGCGATGCCAAGTGAACCGCCAACACCGATAATAAGGCAGATGATGCATAGCAAAATAGCTATCCAAATTTCCATAATAACCTCCTCTATATTTGCTTTATAAAAATTATTTTTTTATCAATTGATTCATTTCTATTAATAATCTATTTAAAAATAGCGTTGAGCATGATAAAAATCAGCACCTATGTGCACTTAGATTATAACATAGAAAATAGTTAAGAGGTATCATTAATAAAATATAAATATATTAATAAATAAAAAGCTCGGTTACCCGAGCTAAAGTTTTATTAATTTTGTTTTTCAAAGCCAAGAAGGCGGTAAATTTGTTCTCTTAAAGCTTGATAGACATCTTCGTGTTCAGAAAGATAAGTTTTCGCTGCATCCCGACCTTGACCGACGCGTTCACCTAAAACTTCAAACCAGCTTCCAGACTTTTTAGCTAATCCGTTTTCTAAAGCTAAGTCGAGAACTTCACCAATTTTTGAGAAACCTTCGCCATAGATTAAATCAACTTTGCAAGACTTAAATGGTGGAGCAACTTTATTTTTAACAACTTTGATATTGACGGAATTACCGATAATTTTATCGCCGTCTTTAATCGCTTCTGCCTTTCTAATATCAACGCGGATTGAAGCATAGAACTTTAAAGCCCGACCGCCAGTAGTAACTTCTGGATTGCCATAAACAACCCCGACTTTTTCTCTTAACTGGTTAATGAAAATTACCGTGCAGTTTGATTTATTTAAAACACCTGCGAGCTTTCTCATCGCTTTTGACATCAATCTAGCATGGGCTCCGACATTAGAATCAGCCATTCCACCATCAAGTTCAACCTGCGGAACTAAAGCGGCAACCGAGTCGACAACAATGATATCGATAGCTTCACTTCCGGCGAGCATATCAACAATTTCCAAAGCTTGTTCACCGCTATCTGGTTGCGATAAAATTAATTCATCAATATTGACACCTAACCGCGCGGCATAAGTTGGATCAATCGCATGTTCAGCATCGACGAAAGCGGCTTGGCCGCCTTTCTTTTGGCATTCAGCAATTGCTGAAAGAGCTAAAGTTGTTTTACCAGAAGACTCAGGTCCATAAATTTCAATGATTCTTCCCTTAGGATATCCTCCTATACCTAAGCAGGCATCAAGACAAATAGATCCAGAAGGAATTACATCGACATCAATATTCGGTTTATCACCTAATTTCATGACTGAACCTTTTCCATAGACTTTTTCAATAGCAGTTAAAGCTTGGGAAAGTTTTTCTTCTCTTGTTTTTTCTTGCATATAGATACTCCTTTAAATAATAAGTAGGGGCTAAAAATTAATTTTCTTTAAATAAATCGATAATTTTTTTAATTCCAAAATCTACTGATGCTTTTCTTATTTCTGATCTAGAGCCAGAGAAATGGCATTCGTAGACTTTGATATCACCTAAATAATTAACTGCGATAAAGACTTCACCAACAGGTTTACCCTCTAATGTTTCTGGGCCAGCATTTCCAGTAAAGGAAACACTAATCGAGGTAGAGAACATCTCTCGGCAATTTTCTGCCATCGCATAGGCGCATTCTTTAGAGACGACACCGAATTTTGCAATAATCTTTTCATCGACGTGCAAAACTTGATTTTTAATCTCGCTCCAATACGTGACAATTCCGCCCTTAAATACTTTTGATATTCCGCTTTGATCAACCAAAGTAGAAGCGAATAATCCACCAGTTAAACTCTCAGCCGAGGATAAAGTTAAGTTTCTTTTGCTTAATTCTTCAAGTAAAGTCTTTACCATCTATTTCATCTCCCGGAATAAATCGCGGTTTTGATAAACATAAATAACTCCGGAAATAAAGGACATCGCTGTGGCTAAATAAATCAATATTTGACCGATTTTGAGATAGTTAGGTAAAGTGAGTAAATCGCTTAATCCAAAATCATTAATCATCACGAATATCAAAGCTACCATTTGGAAAACAGTTTTTAATTTTCCAAAAATATTTGCCGCGATAACTTTATTCTTTTTAACCGCATTCATCCTAATCGCATCGACAACGATATCGCGCGCGACCATGATAACCGTACAGATAACCGGAATTCTAATCGGTCCGACAACCGATAAAATTATAAGTGCAGAATTTACTAACATTTTATCTGCGATAGGATCCATTAATTTTCCATAATCAGTGATTAAATTATATTTTCTAGCAATTTTTCCATCGACCATATCAGAAATGGAGGCTACGAGGAAAATAATCCAAGCTATTAAATAATTTACTCCGATATTTAAATAAGGAATCACCGTCCAATTAATCGGTAACAAAAGAAAAGCCACCACAAAGATGACGCAAATCATTCTAAATGTTGTGATTTTGTTAGGTAAATTCATAATTTTCTCCAATAGTGAGTATTGACCGTGTAAGCCATGTTTTGTCGAGGATAATTATTTATCTATGCTTACGCATGAAATCTTTACTTCAGTTCGCTCAGATTTCTTCCCTTACCAAATTTAGGTTTCTCGCTTGAGGGGTTTACCGCGTTCCACTTAAATATTTCTATTTAACTACGTCACTGTGGCACTTTCAGGGCATCGGCCATGCCGAAGGTTTAGGCCTCTTCCCGCCATTAGATGCTCCCATCTATCCAGAGTTATTTTTTCCTCTGGCACAATCACTACGGCCATCGCAGACCGTGCGAGCATGGACTTTCCTCTAGTATTGCTACCAGCAATTATCCGGGTCAATTATTTTATCCGGGAAGGATCCTTCCCTAGTTTGTATAATTCTTGTTCGAGTAAGGAGATTCTTTGAAGGAGTTCAATATTTTCTAAGTTAGAACCATTTTTAGTCATAGCTTCAACTTTTTCTTGTAAGAGAGCTCGTTCATATTCTTCTTCGGAAAGTTTAGCCTTATAGTTATTTAATGTTCTTCTCAGTTCTGTAAGTTCTTTTTCCATTTTAACGCATTCGAGATGATATTGATCAAAGGCGATATAGTCGTTAACAACTAAATCGAGATACTTATCAACCTCTAAAGCATCATAGCCTCCATCCTTGCCGGAGAAGACTTTGGAATTGATTTCTTCAGGTGTGAGTTTAAGCGATAACTTTGCCATACAAATCCTCGTTTCTCAAACAATAAAATTATAGATTAATCAAAGCGATAAATCAATTTTCTTGGACGTCATTTTATTTTATGCTTAAAAAAATTAAATTACTATTTTCTCTATGTGTGAATTTATAAATAAGAGTATAATTTTTCTTATGAGAGAACTTTTAAAAAAATTAAAAAAAGCTAACTGCCTCCTCTTTATCGATTTTGAAGGAACGCAGTTCACCCATGAAATTATCGCTGTCGGAGCAGTAAAATGCTATATCGACGAAAATGGTAATTTACTTGATTATGATAAAGAAGGCTTAAAATGTTACGTTAAAGCCCGTTCACAAATCGGACCATTAGTTAGTAAAATGACCTCAATCAATGAGAGTCTTTTGAAAGAAAAAGGTATTTCTTGGGATGAGGCAATTTTAATGATTGATAATTATTTAGGTGAAGATAGAGATGATACCTGTATTATTTCTTTTGGAAATAATGACGCGCGGATGATTCATGATTCAAATCGTTATTCACATCCTAAAAATTTGCATATAACCAAAAAATGGTTTAATCATTATTTTGATTTCTTAACGTTTATCAATAACTATATCCGCGATGAACGCGGAAATAATTATTCCTTAGTAAATTATCTTCATCTCTTCAATTTAACCCCGCATGGAGTTAGTCATGACCCGTTAAATGACGCTTTTGATTTAATGAATCTCTTTTTCGCATTTTTAAAAGAAAAAGATGTCGTCTATTCAAAATACTTAAACGTATTACTCCATGAGAAAAAAATACCGGATCCAATAAAAAGCATGATAAAAAAACTGTCATCGGGATTAGATTTATCAAGTGAAGAATTTAAGCAAATGATGTATGATTATCTTAAATAAGAGGCAGATATGAAATACCCTAACGGAGCTAAAAATCAAATTGATAATAGTGTCGTCAACAATACTAAGGCTACAGTGTTTGCTAACCGCGGCATGGACTTTGAAAAAAGTGTTAGTTTATCCGCATCATATTATCTTGAACAAGATCTCGCTGTCATCTATAAAAGACCTACACCAATTCATGTAGTAAAGGTAGATTATGCGCATAATTTTAAAATTACTGACGCATATTTTGAAAAACAATCGACAACTGATTATAACGGTGTTTATAAAGGAAGATATATTGATTTTGAATGCAAAGAAACCAAATCAACTACCTCGTTATCATTTCATAATATTCCTTCTCAGCAAATCAAACATTTAAAAAGCGTAATTCGTCATCAAGGAATTGCTTTCTTTTTAATCTACTTTATCACTTTGCAAGAAGTTTATCTTATCGATGCTTCTTATATTATTGAAGCATATGAAAAAGGTGACAGAAAATCTATCACCTTAAAACAAATTAAAGAGAATGGTTATCTAGTTGAACAGGGCTATCGGCCGCGTTTAGATTTTTTGAAGATTGTTGAGAAAGTTTATTTTCACGGCAATATTTAGTCAACTTACAATTTTTACAATCAGGATTTTTGGCTTTGCAAAGATATCTACCAAAATGAATAAACTGATGATGAAGCAAAATATAACGCTCGCGGGGAAACTTTCTCCGGAGCTTTTTTTCTATTGTTAACACATCGTCATCGTTTTTCGCTAAGCCAAGTCTTTTACTAATTCTCGCAATATGGGTATCAACAGGGAATTCGGGAATTTTAAAAATCTCCGCGCGAATCACATTTGCTGTCTTATTACCGACCCCCGGTAAAGTCATTAATTTCTGTTTATCAGATGGAACCTTACCATCAAACACATCTAAGATTTGCTTAGCGATTAAAATAATATTTTTTGCTTTTGTCTGATAGAGGCCTAATGATCTTATCTCATTAGCGATATCTTCGTATTTAGCGTCCGCTAAAGACTTTAAAGTCGGAAAGTCTTTAAAAAGATGCGCAGTAACTTGATTAACCGATTTATCCGTCGTCTGTGCGCTTAACATAACTGCAATTACTAATTCATAGTCTTTTGAATAATTTAATTCGCACGCGGCATTTGGAAGTATTTCATCAAAATACTCCATAATATCTGTTTCTTTACTCATCTTTTTTAACCCAGTCATAAGAAGCGATTTCTAAAGCATCTTTAATATTCTTTTTCGATGTGCTATCAACCGAAGTAAATCCTTCATCGAGAACATCTTGATGAGAAATTTCTTTGACCAAAGCTTTATCAATAACATTTAATGAAGAGATTTTTCCTCTTTTTGCCATTAAAGAGTCAATAACTTTTATAATTAAATCTTTATCGATATCATCATCAAACCAAGATGAGACTTTATCGATTTCTAAAGGTGTTAAGACTCTGCCAAGACGGTCTTGCAAGACCTTTAATACTTCTTGGAATTCATCGTCTTTAACTTTCTGTTCTTCTTCAGATTTTGAGTTAATAATATTATTAACAAAATAATTTAATACTTTTTCTTTCATCGGTTTTGGAGAAGTCACCATCAAAGAATCCTTCATCTCATAAGAAACAAACTTTTTTTCTAATAAAGAAACGATAATATCATCAATTTCTTTAGAAGGTAAGTTCATTTTGCCTTGAAGTAATTCACCGGTAATTAACGAAGGATTTTCTTTATCATATAAATCGATTAATAATAAAACGATTAATTCATTCTCCGTTAATCCGAGCTCTTTGTATTGAGAAATTAATATATTTAGATAGTTTAGTTGATCAAATTTAATCTTGCTCATAAGCTTTAAAATAATCCTTTATTTCTTTCTGTATTTTTCTATTATAAAGTTCTTTCTTTTCAATATCAATCAAGGACGAACTCATTGGTAAGAGGGATTCTGAATATGGTAAGATTATCATCTGTCTATTTTGATGAGCTTTAGTAAATTCATCAAAGTTATTAACCAATACTAGATATCGTTGATAATCTGTAAGTAATTCTTTATCAAGATTTTTTAAACAAATTAAATGGACCCCTCTTTCATAGAGGCTAACAAATGTTTTTTTGTCCAAAGTATCTAGCAAAACTATTTGTCCTAGTAAATTCTTAGGGATACTTAATACTACATCAGAAAAATCATAATCTTTTTTTAATGTTTCTTTATCAATAAAATGTAATAATTTTTGATATTCTTTCTCTACTTGAAAAAATGAAACATCATTTAATAAATAAAGATGATCTTGAACATACTTTTTTTCTTCTGGCAAAAAAGAAAATCCTAATTGATAAGTAAAACGAATTCCACGGATTAACCTTAAAGGATCTTCATCATATCTTTTATAGGAACCAATAATTCTAACTATTCTATTTTTAAGATCATCAATGCCGAAATGATAATCATAGATATTTTTATTTTTATCCATATAGAGAGAGTTAATAGTAAAATCTCTTCGATTGCTATCTAACTTTAAATCTTTAATAAATGTTATCTTTGCTGGTTTTCTTCTTTGTATGTACTCTTCTTCGCGTAGCGATGCAATATCAAGTGTCTCGTTAAGAAAATTGATTCTCACAAACCCATACTGAATAAACTCCTTATTGCAATTGGGGAAAATTTGAGAAAGCAAAGCTGGTGAAGCGGTCGTTGTTAAATCGCAGTCAGAAGACACTTTATTTAAAAGATAATCACGGACATATCCACCTACTAAATAGATTTGCTCATGATATTTTTCAATATGCTCCGTAAGTAATAAAAATTTTTCAAAATCCATAATCTCATTATATCATTAAAATAATGAAAAAACTTGTTGACTTTCATCAAAGATATCTTTATTATAATACTTGCACCGGGCATTTAGCTCAGCTGGGAGAGCATCTGTTTGACGTACAGAAGGTCGGGGGTTCGATCCCCTCAGTGCCCACCATTAAGAAAATCACACCTCAATTGAGGTGTTTTTTTATAGATTTTTGCATAAAAAAAGAACTGGAATTTTCCAGTTCTTTTTAATAATTAATTAACTGATGGAGTTAATGTAGGTAATGTAGTTGTTCCGACATTAGTGATGGTGTAGTCAAGTGTCCAAGCATACATCTCACTTGAACTGTTTTCAACGTAATCCCAAGCGACATATAAGAAGAAGTGAACATCGCCATCAGCTTCGACAGTAATTGTGTAGCTGGTTTGATTTAACCAAGACATACCATTGACATATAATTCAGCAATGATATTGCCATCACCATAAGCATAACCTGAATATGGATCAAGGTTGATGAATGCTCTAAGGAAATCTGTATTGTAGATACCTGTTCCTTCATATACAGTTGATCCATCTTCGTTTTCAGTAACTGTAGAAATGTTGGTTTGATCAATATTTGCATTAAGGATAGCACCAACTCTAGCTTTTGTAGAGAAATTAGCCTCATCACTAGATACTGTCCAAGTTGCTGCATCTAATGAAGAGCCAGTGAATGAATATAATGTATCATCGACTTTCTTGAATCCAGATACGCTAGTAGCAGTATTGACAACTGGTTTAGAATCTTCTCCAATTCCAACTGTATCAATACTCATTTCGTTATAGATTTCATCACCATTGACCTTAACGGTTCTGGTACCATATTTTGTTGAAATATAGGTTTCAATACCGCTTTGTGTCCAAGATTCAGGAATTTGAGTAACTGGGACAGATCTCTTAACTTCACCAGTTGTTCTATCAATAACTGCCCATTGATGCTTAATGTCAATTGTATAGTTATTTATTTCTGAAATTTCCGATAAACGAGTTTTTAAAGCAGTTGGTGAAATAGGTGTAGGAATATTAGCTTCATCTGCTAAGAATTCATCAAGAGCAGGTAATTTATTGAGGGTATCAGCACCTGTTCCAGTAAACATGAAAAGTGCGGAAATATAGGTACTTTCGACTTGACTTGTTGTTTTATTTTTTAAATCGAAACCAATCATCATTAAGTGACCTGCAACATCACTTTCAGAATCGGTGATAATATTAGGTTGAATAGTAATCCAAGGTGTAACAAAATCATAGCTAGCTACTAAATTATTACCAGGTAACTCATATATTTCTCTTGGTGAAAGCATCATCATTTCATTTAAGCAAATGTCATTGATTGTGTCTTCATCTTTTAATTCAAGATATCCACTTAGATTGCCAAAAGCATCTGTTTCTTCATAAGAAGTAAATGTTAACGGATCTATAGATAATCCGCCTCCGAAAGTATAATCGGATAATTGAATTCCAATTGCACCTGGATCAGCCTCAAAACTTGTTAAATTGCCATGAATATCTGTTTGACCTTTGATATAATACATTCCTTTTGGTTCTTCTACAGTACCAAATTGACCATATCCTTCATAGCTATCGTCAAAATTAACAATCATATATCTGCTTGAATTGAAAACAAATGGATCTTCTACTGAAACATATCCACTAGTATCAATTTTAGCATTATAATATGCATATTCATCGCCCAAAGTATCAAGAGCCTTCATGAAATCATCTTTTGTTTTTGAAATAGATGTGAATGTTAAATATGCTGTAGCATTTCCAGATTTAATTTGAATTCTAACTAAGCCATTTGATTCTTTAACCGGAATAATAGTGCTTCCATCGATTTCAACGCAGTCGGCATTACTTGTAGGTGTTAATGTGAATTCTGGATTCTCAACAACAACATTACCAGCACCATAGAATGTAACATACTTTGTAACATCGAGGAATTCATTATTAACTACGTAGTCAGGCATAGCTTCTTGGTCAATAACAATTCTAGTTACTGGGACTGTATCTGTTCCAGGAACTGAAGTTGAAGGCGTTGATGGTGTGGTAGATGTATTACCTGTGGAAGAACCACCGCCACAAGACGCCAAGATTCCCATGCTTCCAACGAGCATGGCTGTGAGCAAAATCTTTTTAGCTTTTCTCATAACTTTCTCCTTTTCTTTTTTTGTAAATTAATAATTAACTAATTATTATTAGTTATTGATAATTAAAGCACTTTTTAATTACAAAATAAAGATAATAATAACTTTTTATTAAAACAATATACTAATTAGAAATAAAAGGTGATTTAGATTTTTTATCCAAACCACCTTAAATTTTATAGCATTTCTACTTGAACTTGAGCGACATATCCATGTTCAGCATCTTCTTCAATGCTGAGAACTGTAAGATAGTAGTCACATGTCATTGTTTCATCAATTTCGTATGTTTGGTTGCTTCCTTGCCATCCGGTAATAGTTTTGGCTTTGTTCCAAAGATTTGATCCAGAAGGCATGAAGTTTTTGCCCCATCCTAGGTTAAGGGCGAATACATCACTTTCACCAAATAAGCTAGAATTTGATGCGCCATAATCTGGAGCATTAAGTGTGTATTTAGATGTATTGTAATAAGATTCAAAGATTGATGTCAAAGTATAAGATTGCTTTGTGCCATTATCTCTTGGCCAGTAATCTGAGTCTTTTTTATAGCCTTCTCTACCACCTTTAGTATTGCATACACGATATCCAATTCCGTCTTCAGGATTTGTGGTTAAATATTCATCATGGTTATCATTATAAACGCGAGCATCAACGTGTGAAATACGGATGCCAGCTTCAGAGTAACCATTAACATTTTGATATCCAGCAGTATAATCTCTTTCTTGAATAATTCCATATGGTGCCATTAATTCAACCATAATATATTCATCGAAAGCAGTTCCGTTATAGTTTTGTGAAGGTAAGATAAAGCAATCGCCAGAAGTAGTTGTTGGATAAAGAGTAATAACTGCCTTTTCACCTTTTTCGATATCGACAACTAATGGATTGACCCATCCGAGGCAGAACTTAGAAAATGCACTATGATCGCCGAGGTTGTTATCCATCATATCAATCTTACCCATTGGTGACCAAGAATTCTTGTAGTCATAGTAGTCATCAAGGCCGTAAGTATGACCAGTTTCATGGATAAATGTATGTGGATCATATCCATTGAAACCTTTATTTAACCAGTCGATTGAAGCCCAACCTAAAGTTTGAACAACTGGGTTAGTAATATCGGTTGGCTTTTGTGCCATAGTATATGTAACGTATGCCCACCAGTTATTAGTATCACCTGAGACAGTTGGATGTGAATAAACAATCCAAACTAAATCTAAGAATCCATCTTGGTTAGCGTCATACCATGATAATGGATGAGCATCTGCACCTAATTGTCCATGACCCTCTTTAGCATATTCGGTAAGATACCAGTTTCTGATATATGTAGCAGCACCGATACCAGTATTGTTGAGGTTTGCATTTTTAAAAGCATCTGCTGTTCCTGGATAGGTTACCCATGTATTTAATACTTCACCTTCAAAATCAGAATCACCGAAAGAAGATGTCTTATAGTAATCAGCAACTGACATCCATCCACCCGCTGCTTCAAGTTCTTCTCTAGAACCAAAGAACGATAACTTAATGCGGTCGATATTTTCTTGAGTTTGAACTGATTGTAAGCTCGTATCGGTAAAACCAAATGGAACGACTAGAGCATGCAAAGTTTCTTGTGAGTCAAGATGAGGAGCCCCATCATTTGTATAGAGGGTATTCATATTTAATTCCTTCTCTTGACCATCATCATCAATATATGTTGTTTTAGCTTTTTCAAAATCTTTATTAGTTAAAACATTTGTATCAACAGAAGAAGAGCCTGTAGAAGTGCTTGTTCCAGTTGATATAGACGGTGTTTGTGATGTAGATGGTGAAATTGAACTACTAGTTCCGCCGCAACCGACGACTAACAGAGCAAGTAATCCAAACGTTGATAAACTTAAAAGTTTTTTCATCGATAAAACCTCCTTAAAATGTTGTTTATATATTAAGCATAAAGGTTAAAAATAATCAAGAAAATAAGACCGGTTAAGAAAAATAAAGCTCCGCTAATGGCAATATAAGATAGACTTGATTGTTTTCTGCCGCGTTTTAATTCTTTATAATCAGCATAAGTTTTTGGTAATTTAGTTTCTCTTAAATTAGGAGTAAAAATCGAATATAACACCAATTTTACACTATAGCCAATCGCATCAAACGCACCGCCGCGCGACACAAGAATTAAAGCATAAAACAATAAAGTAAACACGCCAGGTAACGCAAAGCCATCGCTTAAAGTGCGATAGAGGGTGATATTATCAACATCAAACGATTTTGCTGATAAGCTTATTAAGATATAACTAACAGCAATTAATGAATCGACAAGAAAAGTAATGATGAATCCGATAAGGTAAGCCTTAACGGATCCATCTTTTTCGTTGTTTTTTGATAATTCATGCACCTTTTTTTGCAATGCTAACGGATTAGTTTCATTTTCTTGTTCCGGTTTATTTTTCATTAAAGATTACTTTCCTTCTAATTCTTTTCTGTAACGAATTTCTTCTTCATCATTGCAGAGGACGAAATGTCCTTTTGCTAATTCTCTAAGAGTTGGTTTTTGTTTAGAGTAATCATGGAAAGAAGAATCGTAAGCAATTCTCTTTCTGCCTTTTTCGAGATTTGGATCTGGATGTGGGACAGCTGAGAGAAGTGATTTGGTATATGGATGCAACGGATGAGCAAATAACTCATCAGAAGTTGTTAACTCAACGAGGTTACCATAATACATAACGGCAATTCGGTCACAGAAATATTTAACAACCGAAAGGTTATGAGCGATAAAGAGGATAGTTAATCCTAAATTGTTTCTTAAATCGTTAAGTAAGTTAATGACTTGAGCTTGAATTGAAACGTCGAGAGCCGAAACCGGTTCGTCAGCGATAATCAGTTCAGGATTCATAATAATTGCCCGAGCAATACCGATTCTTTGGCGTTGTCCACCTGAGAATTCGTGTGGATAACGGTTTGCGTGTTCAGGAACTAAGCCGACTAATTCAAGAACGCGGTTAACTTCCTTAGTAACATAATCTTTATCATGTACACCTTGAATAATTAAGCCTTCAGCAATAATATTTCTGACGGTCATTCTCGGATTTAATGAAGCGATAGGATCTTGGAAGATCATTTGAATCTTACTAGTAATTGTTTCCTTTTTCGCTTTTTTCAAAGCAGCTTTATATTCATTAAAGCGTTTAGTTTCCTCTTCGCTTAATGAATTCTTATCAGCTTTTACCCGCTCGATAATATCAGCATATTGCTCTTTAACTTCAGCGACAGCCTTTTTCTGCATATCTTTATTGCAGTAACGATTATCGTGACGAGCTTTCTTAATTTTTTCTCTTTGAACAGAAATAATATTTACAGCTTCATCAATTTTTTTATCAGCTAGCTCATTAAATTTAGCGATAATTTCATCGTGACGACGTAAAAATTCGCTCTTCTCTTCATAGTTGTCAGCATGCTCTTTAATCTCTTTACGTACTTTGCTCGGCGAAAGATTTTCATGGAAAGCATCATTAAATTCAAGATTTAAAGCTTCAAGTTCAGCTTTCTTTTCAGAGGCATATTTTTTTAATGCTTCATTAAGACGAATCTTAGTAAACTTAATTTCCTTTTGATTCCATCTCACACCGGCCGCAATTCTGACTCCTTTGAACCATACGTCGCCCGAAGTGATTTTATAAAGTTTAATAATTGAACGTCCAGTTGTAGTCTTGCCGCAACCAGATTCACCAACTAAGCCAAAGACTTCACCCTTATAAATTTTAAACGAGACGTTGTTAACAGCCTTGTTATATTTATATTTTCCTCTACCGAAGCGGAAGAATTGTTTTAAATGGCGAACATCTAATAAAACTTCAGCATGGTCATAATCGAATCCTCCAACTTTACCAGTTGGTTTTAATTTTTCAACATCACCAGGCTTATATTCATCTTCATGGTGAGCAGCAGTTTCAACTACTTCAGGGACTACTGTTTCAGTAACAATTTCTGTTTCTTTTATTTCTTCACCATTACTTTGAGTAATTTCAGTGATAGTTTCTTCAACGATTTCCTCTTTTTTAACACGAGGCTTTCTAGTAGCAGGTTTCTTCTTAGAGGCACTTGTAGTCTTTTTAGAAGATGTTGACTTTTTAGTTGTTGTCTTATTTTTAGATCCTGGCTTTCTGCCGCGCTTTTTAGGTGCTGGTTTGGATTCAACAGATGCCGAGGTAGTTTCTTCAGGAGATAACAATAAAGTAATTAAATCAAGTTTCATTATCTGTCACCTCCTAAACTTTCCAAAATTGAATTTTTCTTTAATGTATATGATGGAATATTATCCGGATTTCTCTTGATAGAATTCGCAATTCTTTCTTTAACGATTTTCGGAGCTTCAACATCAGGAGCGTTTTCATTTAATAACCAAGTTGCAGCAAAATGCGTATCAGAAACTTGATAGAATGGTGGACGCTTTTCATAATCGATTTTTAATGCATATTTATTTCTGTCAGCAAAGGCATCACCTTTTGGAGGCAGAAGCATATTTGGTGGAGTACCTGGAATCGCATCAAGTTTTTCCTTAGTATCTAAGTCTGGCATAGATGAAAGCAATGCCCAAGTATAAGGATGACGCGGATCGTAGAAAATATCGTAAACAGTTCCGTATTCAACAATCTTTCCAGCATACATAACCGCGATATCATCCGCCATATTAGCAACAACACCTAAGTCGTGAGTGATGAAGATAATTGATAAATTCTTCTCTGCTTTTAATTTATTGATGAGTTCAAGAATCTGCGCTTGAATAGTGACGTCCAAAGCCGTTGTCGGTTCATCACAGATTAAGACTTCTGGATTACTTGATAAAGCAATTGCGATAACAATTCTTTGACGCATACCACCTGAAAATTCAAATGGGTATTGATAATATCTTCTTTCTGGATCAGGGATACCAACTTCCTTAAGAAGCTCAATAGCCCGCGCTTTTGCATCAGCTGCTGTCATTGTCTTTTTAGAAGCGATAACTGCATCATAGTAAACATCTATGAAATCATTAAAATATTCATCAATATTATTTTCACTTCTAATAACAGCATCAATATGTTCAAGAAGCTCATCGACAGTATCGAGCATCATCTTGAAATAATCTTCGCTCTTTAAGAGAACTTCTCTCTCTTTTGCTCTAACATCTGCAGGTAAATCAAAAACGTCTGTCACATTATGTTTAGCGAGTAAAGCTTCTCTTTTGCTATTTAATTTAATAGCTTGAACAAACGAATCAAGATATTCATTCATCGAAACGAAGAAGACTTCGATAATATCATCAGGATCAACTGATAATGGATAAATTGCATGTTTAAGTGGCTTTTTTAATTTAATCAATTCCGCCTTAGTTTTCTTAACATCAAATCCGTCAAATGAAGCAAAGAAATTTTCTTTGAAGTTAAGGACTAATTCTTTAAGAGTTTTTAAAGCTTCTTCTTGATAATTAATCGATCCTTCAACTGCTGATTTAAATAAATCTGTATATGGATTTAATGATGATTTATCGCTATCGAGTTTCATTTCTGAAACAGTGTTATGTAACTGTTTTAATATATTAGCATCACCATAATGCGATAAAACATTATTAAGTTTTTTAATAGCGACTTTAGCTTCTCTTTTAGAAGCCTTAGCTTTTAAATACATCGCTTCAGTTAACTGTTTACCAACTTTCATAATTGGATTTAATGATGAAAGAGGGTCTTGGAAGATCATAGAGATTTTAACACCTCTGATGTGAGTAAAGGTCTCTTCGTTAATCTTTAACAAGTCCTTACCGTCAAAGATAATTTGTCCATCTTCAACAATCTTATTATTAGCTAAAATTCCTAAAATAGCTTTTGAAGTAACTGATTTACCAGATCCGGATTCACCGACAATAGCCAGTGTCCGGCCTTTATATAAATCAAAGGAAATTCCGCGGACAGCTTTAACTGTTCCAGAATTGGTTTTAAAGGAGATACGAAGGTTTTTTACTTCGAGAACTTTTTGATTTGTATTTCTTTCCATAAATTAATCCTCGCTTCCTCTTAAACTGGTGTTAAACGCATCTCTTAATCCATTACCGAATAAGTTAAACGAAATCATCAATAATGAGATAACAATTGCTGGGAATAATAAGATGTGCGGATAAGTTGAAAGTTTGCCTTGACCATCATTTAACATCGCACCTAAAGAAACGATATTTGATGTCGAGAAGTCGATAATACCTAAGTAAGATAAGTTAGATTCTGAGAAGATGACACTTGGAACCATCAAGACGCAGGAAGTAACTAAAGTACCAGCAGCATTTGGCAAAATGTGTTTGAAAATTAATCGAGAGTCTCTAGCACCTAAAGTTCTAGAAGCTAAGACGTACTCTTGGCCTTTAAAGCGGTAGAATTGCATTCTTGTTGTCGATGATACGCCGACCCATCCGTTATAGACGAAAGCGATAAGGAATGCGACAACAATACATCCAACCGCGCCTAAAGCCTGATTCAACGCTAGGTTATTATTAAGCTGAATTTGGACAATTGTCATAATGATAATTGAAGGAACATTAGAGAGAATATCAGTGATTCTTTCCATGATTAAGTCAGCAGTTCCGCCATAGTATCCTGAAATTGCTCCCCAAATTAAACCAATAATAAAGTTAATAATCGTAATGCCGATACCGAGTAAAAGCGAGAACCGGCAGCCGAGAGCAAGACGCAGACAAATATCTTGACCTTGTGAATTGCATCCAAATAAGAATACTGGATCAAATCCATTTTTAAATTTGTAATATTCGATATAATCGACACGGACTTCATAATCAGCGTTTTGCTTCATAGCATAGATATAGTCGCCGTTTTCATCGGTCATATAAATATTGATTGGTTTTCCAGAATTATCAAGAACAGCTTCATATGTCGTTGTGTAACGTCCATTGCTACCCTTAACTGGATAAATTTCAAAATAAATGCTTGGATTATCTTGGTAATATTGTTTCATACCAGATGTTCCATCGATAAGTTGTGAGATAGCTGATGCATCAACTCCTTCAGCTTCGAGTTTTGCTCTAGCTTTTTCTAAATATGTATTGACATCAACTAATGGTTTTAAAACTTTTTGATCATCAGGTTGAGCTTCATTATATTTAAGTAATTTTTCATATTCTGAAGTACTGATAATTTCGGTTAAATTACCGACAGCATAAGTATCAACTCTAACAACATAGTTTTTCTGTTTGTTGAAGATACCGCCTTCTTCGTTGACTTCAAGAAGTTCAACAATATATGGGCGATTAGGATTTTCTAAATCAGTTAATTTTCTAATATTATAAGTATTCTCTTTCATATTAGAAATAACTGCTGTTCCATCCCAGAATCCAGTACCTTTAAACAATGGATTATATGGCGTAGCGTTAGCAAAGACTGAATCGCGGTAACCATTAACGTAATCAGAACCGGTGACGTAGCTCTTTGGATCAACAATTGGTTCAAAGATAGCGAAGAGAACGATTAATAAAATAATGATTCCAGCGACAACTGAAGCCTTGTTTTTAGCAAATCTTCTTAAACAGTCATGGAGATAAGATATAGGTTTGGTTTCAAACTTAGTATCATGAAGCGTTTTGTCAGCATTAGCGAATTCGAACATTTCTTTTTCGTTTTCAACTGGTAATAATGCTTCGTTTTTGTTCATTTCACTCATTATTGCTTACCTCCTCCCATTCTAATACGCGGATCGACAAGTCCGTAAGAGATATCAACTACTAATCCGCCAACAAGTCCGATAACAACATAGAACATACCGACGAATTGGAAGACATCGTAGTCTGAATTGTTAATTGAATCTAAGAATAATGAACCGACACCGCCAACCGCGAAAATCTGTTCAATAACAACCGATCCAGAAAGGACGCTGATAATCTGTCCTAAAATCATTGGGAAAATAGGTACTAAAGAGTTTCTGAAAGCGTGACGTACAGTTGCTTGAGCTCTAGTTAAGCCTTTAGTTCTAGCTAAAAGCATAAAGTCTGAAGTTAAAACCTCAGTTAATTCTGCTCTAGTATAACGAGCAAATCCGGCGATTGAGCCAAGTGACATAGCAATAACTGGCAAGATCATTGAAAGTAACATCTGTGAACTAAACCAGCCATATTCATTTCTATCAGCTAATGTTGGAGGCAAAACACCACCATTTGCATAGCCGAGTAAATATTGTAAGAAGAAAGCATAAACGAAGCCTGGAACAGAAATAAGTAACATAACGAAAATGCTAAGAGCATGATCTTGCCATTTATTCTTTCTCAAGGCCATATAAATGCCTAAAAGTAAGCCTATTGGTGTTGAGATGATAATAGAGTAAACGTTGATAAAAATTGTTGGAGGCATTCTGTTAAATAAAACTTCAACAGGCGAGACCATATAGCCAATTGCACTTGACCAAGCATAACCAAAGCGGCTAACTTGCGTGTAAGTTCCATCTCCGTTAGGATAAGAGGCCGGAGCAAATAAATTTTTAACAAACGTAAAGAATTGTTGGAGTAATGGTGTTTGATAGTATTCTCCATCGCTTCCTTTCGTGTATCTTCCTAAAGCTACTTGAATCTCATAAAAGATATATTCCGAGTCACCAGGTCCCGGACTAAACTTTAGAGGAAGAAGTCTGATTAAAAAGAAGCAGATAGTGAAAATGATTACAAAAGTAACAATCATCAAACACAATCGTTTTAAAATGTAAATTAATGTGCTTTTTGTATCCCTCATTTTACTTCCCTCTATAAGACACCTAAAGACCAAAACAGTTAGTTCAACACCACTTGTCTTGGTCTTATAAGTGCTCTAATTTTTAATAATTATTAATACTCATTGCTTAAGTTGCCACCTGCTTCAGCAACTAAGTTAGCCCATTGTGCATCGTCATATGTAAATGTCATGAAACGAATTCCACCGAAGCCAACAAAGTCGTAGTAAGTATCAGTAGCGTTTTCAACTTTCCAAGAAGTTAATGTAGATGTTCCTCTTGCGAGTAATGGAACTGCTTCCCATCTCTGTAAAATAGCTAATTCAAGGCTAGCTAAGATTGTTAACTTTTGATTGTGTACAGTATCAAATCTTGCTTGTTCTGATTCATCAATGAAATTGCCTTGTTCATCGCGGTCACCATCTGGTTCATAGTATGTACCATCGGTAAGAGATGTATACCAAGCATGTATTGTCTTGGTTTCACCGGAATCAGCACTTCCGTTTCCATTTAAATCAATCCATAAGTTAGCAACATTTGGATCATTTTGTTTACCTTTGAAACCATATTCACAAGTATTTGTGAAATCAGCATCGCAGTAAACTTGCATGAGGTTGTATGGTGCAATATTAGCGCCGCCCCAAATTGAGAAGATCATATCGAAGTTACCGGTTTTTGCTGTGTTGTAGTAGTCTTGGTCGGTAACAGCATTGATTTCAATTGTGAGATTCAAGTTAGAATACTTTTGAGGATCTCTTTGCTTAAGTAAGGCAACAGCATCTTTTAATGTCTTATCGAAGGCTGAGCTTAATTCAAAGTTCATATCGACAGTTGTTTCACTAGTAGCATCGTAAACTCTTAAGTCAAGTCTAATTTTATCACCGTTGACAAGGTGTCCTGTTTGATCAGAAGCGAGTTCTGTTTCAATTGCATTAGCAACATAGTAAGCAGCCATGGAAGAATTGTAACCATTTGCGCTTTCAGCTAAAGCTGTTTTATTATCTGGTGTTCCACCTAAATCTTTATATAAGTTGGTGTAAACAGATTTACCTTGTTCAGTATTACGATATTTTTCACCAGAAGCGACATCTGTTAAATATAAGCTATTGAGTAATCCGGTGAATGGTTGAGAACCAGATGTAACATTAGCGACAGATTGTCTATTGATACCTAACGATAATCCTTTACGGAAATCGAGGTTAGCGAGAATTGTCTTGTTAACACCAGTTGTTTGTCTTGATAAGAGAGAAGCTCTATCAGAGTTAAAGGAAATCTTTTGAGTATAAGATTCAAGTGTGGTTGTTCTTCTTTCAGAATCGCCATAGTCTTTCATGTTGTCTCTTGTGAGTTCAACGTCATCAAGACGTCCTGCCATGAATTCATTAAGAGCAGTTTCTTGCTTTGGAATAATACGTGTATAGAGTTCATCCATTTGGTATTGTCCTTCATGTTTGCCATCGGTATAACCATACCAATTTTCATTTCTGACAATACGGAATGAAGTAGTTGAATATGTTTCAAGTCTATATGGACCATAAGACATATAGTTATCTGCGGATAATGTACCATATTTTGTTCTAACGGTAGTTCCGCCAGGTAATGTTTCAGTTAAACGTTCATATAAATCTGCTTTAACTAACCAGTTGCTAGTCAATGAGAAACGTAAATCAAGTGAAGACATTGGGATAGCTAAGTAAAGTCTAAACTTGTATGGATTGCCTTCAACTGCTTTAATACCGACTTCTGAGAAATCAACTGTATCATCGTTATAGTAGTTAACGAAGAGGAAGCAGAGGTAAGCCCATTGTTTATTAGCCCAAGTATTTCTGCTAAATAATCCTTGTGCAATTGTATTTAAATCAGCAACGAGAGCATCTCTTGAGTAATCTTCAAATTTGTTAGGATCTTCTTTACCAAAATTAGGGTCTTTTGGATCATCAATATCATAGATAGTCGAGATTTCAGTTCTAACTTTAATTTTAACTGTATCGAATACTTGAATATCAATATCAGCATTAAGTTGTTCAGTTGTGATATCGCTTGGTTGTTCAACTTCTTCCCAACCAGAATCTGGTGTATCACCCTTTGAAGTAACGTGTAAATCAATTAAGTAATTCTTCACAGCATCATCAACACGTAAGCAAGCAAGTCTAACTGCTTGAGAAATTGTATCATCACCGCCGAATTGGCTTAATAATGTTTCAAGTGTGATATCACTGCTGCTTGTAGAACCTGAATCACTGAAAAGTGAATCTACTGCAGGGTTATATTTGCCGATGTTAATAACTTCAAGACCATCGTTATATGCATTAGTATCAGTCCATTGAACAGCTTGAGAAGTATTCTCTTTATCAATGTAGGTGTAAGCTGGTTCAAGAGTTGAACGACCTTGTTTGAAATATCTTTCAGCATTAGCGATAACAAAGTTATTAGCGTAGTAGCTATCAGCACGGTAGTTAACATATTGTGGACTCAATTGGAGTTCCATTGATTTAATGTAATCTTCAGCTGTAATAGGAGTGCCGTCTTCCCATTTAGCATTTTGGTTAAGGTCAATTTCCCAAATTTGACCATTGGTTAAGTTACCTTCAGAACCGAGAATCTCCATAGCTTCGATTCTTTCTTGTGCAGAAAGTTTATTTTCCTTAACTAAATCGTGAGGGAAATCGCTTGCCATTTCTGAAACGAATTCATAACCATTTTTTGTTGAATTTAAAATAACATCGTAAAGGCCCATTTCGGTAAAGCCTTGGATATAGCTTTGTTCAGATGTTTCCCAGTTATGGGTGTTCCAAGTTGTAGGTGCAATTGTTAAAGATGTGTTATAGGTATAGTGTCCAGCCGAACCGGATCCACTTGAACTACCTCTTCCACCACAAGCAGCAAGAGCAACAACACTTGTAGAGACTAAGGCTAACATTGCAGCGCCTTTTAGAGTTCTTTTCTTCATATTATTATTAGCTCCTTTCATTAAAAATATCAGCGAGATACTAAAACGGCTTAGCCGTCCTGCTAATATTGCATTTATTATAATAAAGACGGTTTTTATTTAGCAAGAAAATATTTTCCATTTGATAAATTTATGGGTATTTTCGGTGAATAAGATAACTTAATATAAAACATTTTATATTAAAGTGAAAAAACGATATCATAAAATTTACACTTTTTTACCCTATTTTATGCTTTTTCTCAATTTTATTAGCTAATAAGGCAGTTGAAAGGATTAAAAATTTAAGATAAAATGTTGTTGTTGCGGCTAATAAGCGTTAAGTGCTGTATCAAAACGGATTGATATGGACGAACTGACAAGGCGGTTTATTAGCCAGTCCGCCTTTGATCGCGGGCCTTGGGGGTCAAGAAAATGATCAAAGAAATATGTATGAAATTATATAAGCGGAAGGTAATAATTGTGTTTGCATTATTACTTTCTTTTTTAATCGGATATTTTATTACTTCAATTTCTAATAATTATAATGGCGTAATTAATTGCTATTTCACATCTGATGTTCAGATAAATATTGACAATTTTGTGACAGAAGAAAAATTATCAACAATTCGCAATTCTGCTGAAAAATATCAAAATATCAACGTTGAAAAACTATTTAGCAATAATGATTTTTCTATTTCAGAAATAGATGGTATTTATCATATCAGTACAGAATATAGTTATTATGATGAATTTTATCTATCATCTCAAAACAATATTTCAACGCGAGGCAAAAAGTTTATTGAAGACTATTTAAATACATATGTCGGGGAGGAAAATATCCATTACTTAGATGAGAAAAATATTATTGAAATAACTAATATGTATTCCCCTTATTTAGGTGGATTATACGCATTGATATGCGGGCTAGTAGTAAGTGCGGCAGTAATTATAATTTTACCGATGAAAAAAGAGGATAATTTTTATGATTTATCTGATACTTTCCCATCGCCATTTTACAAAGGATACTGGAAAGGAAGTTTAGATTTTGTTAAAGATGTTAGGAAAATAACGATAACCGCGATGCTATTTGCCTTAATGCTCGTTTCAAAATTGCTCGTCTTACCATCAGGTTTTGCTAATTTAGGTCTCTCGTTTGGATTTATTTTCTTTTCATTAATCACCGCATTATTCGGCCCTATTGCTGGATTAGTAATCGGTTTTTTCTCAGACACAATCGGTTTTTTCTTATTTGATACATCAGGAACTGGATTCTTTATCGGGTATGTAATCCAAGCGATGTTTACCGGTTTTATTTACGGACTATTTCTCTATAAAAGCAAAATTAGTTTTCCAAGAATATTATTAATGCGGCTAGTTATCGGAATATTTTCTAACGTTATAATCGGAGGGATATCTTGGGGAATAGTCGCCGGTTATAATATGACTCAAACGCTTTATTATATGTTATTATTTTCACTTCCAAAAAATTTAATTTACCTTATTCCGCAATCACTATTATTATTCGCAGTATTTAAACTATTAATGCCAGTTCTCTCAAGGTTTGGTTTAATCAACAAAAAAATAGCCGACCAGATAAAACTAATTTAATGACAATATCTTCTTTTATGATAAAATAATATTATAAATCAAAGATAATAAGGAGACTATATGAATAAAATTAAGATAATCGTAGACTCGACAAGTGACTTAACAAAAGAATATCTTGAAGAAAATAACATTAGCGTAATTCCTTTAGGTGTTACCTTTGGCGACAAAGTTTATCATGACGGAATAGATATTACCGTCAAAGATCTTTATTCATATGTTGAAAAAAATAAAATATTACCTAAAACATCAGCTATTTCAGTTGGCGAATTTATTACTTGCTTCCAAAAATATATTGATGAAGGATATGACATCTTTTATACCGGTATTTCTAGTAAAATGTCATCTTCATATCAAAACGCTTGTTTAGCTAGTGAAAATTTTGAAAAAGGAAGGATTTTAATCTTTGATTCCTTAAATCTTTCAACGGGAATTGGTCTACAAGTAACTAGAGCTGTTGAATTAGTTAAAGAAGGAAAAAATCTCGCTGAAATTAACGAAGAACTCTTAAAAATTCGTCCATTAGTTCGTTCGCAATTTTTAATAGAAACTATGGATTATCTTTACAAAGGCGGTCGCTGCTCAGGCGTTGCTTATTTCTTAGCTTCAGCCTTATATCTCAAACCGATTATCCGTGTAGTTGACGGAGGCATGATCGTCTATAAAAAACCGATTGGTAAAACAATCAAAGCCTGCAACGCATTACTTGAAATATTCAAAAAGGACTTACCAAATATGGATACTTCTCTTGTAATGCTAACATCGACATTTGCTGATAGTTCTGAAAAATATCTCTATAATGAATTATTAAAATATTTACCTGCAGAAAATATTATGGTAACCCACGCTGGCGCGGTTATCTCATCTCACTGCGGGCCTGGAACAATCGGAATTCTCTATATCATGAAAAAATAAAGGACCAGTTGGTCCTTTTTTAATCTCTAAATTGATATTTATATAAAGAAGCATATAATCCGTTTTTCTTTAATAATTCTTCGTGATTACCTTCTTCGACTATTCCTTTATCGGTAATAACAATAATCCTATCAGCCTTCTTAACAGTCGATAAGCGGTGAGCGACAACAATCGTTGTACGGCCGACGCATAATTTATCAAGAGCATCTTGAATCTGCATCTCAGTTACGTTATCCAAAGCCGAAGTAGCTTCATCGAGAATTAAAACCTCTGGATTTTTTAAGAAAGCTCTCGCAATAGATATTCTCTGCTTTTGTCCGCCTGAGAGTTTAACTCCGCGTTCACCGACATAAGTATTATATCCTTCTGGCAAACTTTCAATAAACTTATCAATATTTGCTAATTGAGCAGCTTTTTTAATTTCTTCATCGCTAGCGTCTAGGTTACCATAGGCAATATTTTCTTTAACCGTACCAGAGAATAAGAATACATCTTGAGCGACGATACCGATATGTTTTCTTAATGAATCCCGAGTAAAACGACGAATATCTACTCCATCTATGGTAATCCTTCCCGAATCTATTTCATAAAAGCGCGGCAAAAGATGACATAAAGTAGTTTTACCTCCTCCCGAAGGTCCAACTAATGCAACAGTTTCTCCTTTTTTTATTGTTAAAGAAAAATCTTTGATGACGTAATTAACTTCATCGATATCTTTCTTTCCATAATGGAAAGTAACGTTTTCATACTTTATTTCATCATGAATATCTTTTAATTCAATTGCATCGGTATCTTCTTGCTCTTCCTCTTCGTTCATAATCTCGACAAAGCGTTCAAAGCCAGTTGACCCATTTTGAATTTGTTCAAAAATAGCGATAAAGTTTCTAATAGGAGTAATCAAGGTAGTGATATAAAGAATAAAAGCCGTAAAATCACCGGAATCGATTAAATCATAGTAGAAGAATACACCACCTGCTAAAATTGCAATCAAGTAAAGCATATCGCTAAAGAAATTAATCCCGGCATTAAATATACCCATTTGCCGATAAGCTTCACCGCGGGCTTGCTGGAATGAAATATTCGATTCATTAAATTTTTCAATTTCATGTTCAGTTGCCCCATAGGCTTTAGAAACTCTAATTCCCGATATCGATGACTCAACTTGAGCGTTGATTTCACCGGTTTTAATCCGCATCTGGCGAAAAGCTTCTTTTTGCTTTTTCCTTCTTTTAATCAAGAAAAAAAGAATAAATGGAATTAATACAAAAACGATTAAGGCTAAATAGATATTCATCATCGCAATAATGACAAAAGCCCCAATAAAGGTAACCATTGATAAAAATAAATCTTCTGGTCCGTGATGAGCTAATTCCGATATATCCATCAAATCATTAATAATCCTCGACATGATAGTTCCGGTTTTAGTTTCATCGTAATACGAATACGGAAGCTTTTCTAATTTTTTAAACATGGTTTTCCGCATATCACCTTGGATTCGTACTCCGACGATATGTCCCCAATATTGTAAGCAGTAATTAAGAATTAATTTTAAGATATAGACAGCGAGCAAAATTCCTGACCAAATAAAAATTAAGTCTAGTTCTTTTCTCGGAACATAAATATTGATAATGTTTCTAGCAATCGTTGGATAAAACAAATTACATCCAGCGACAATAAACGCGCATGATAAATCAAAAACAAATAATTTCCAATGCGGTTTATAAAAGGAAAAGAAGTATTTTACTTTATTCATTAACATCCTCCTTTGCTTTAATCATCTCCATAAACTCTTCTTCAGAAATGATTTTAATTCCCAAAGCTTGAGCCTTAGTTAATTTTGATCCAGCCTTTTCACCAGCTAAAACTAAATCTGTCTTTTTAGAAACTGAGGAAGAAGTCGACCCACCTAATGAAATAATGATATCCGAAGCCTGTTCACGGGTATAATTTTTTAAATTACCAGTTAAGACAACAATTTTATGAGCAAAAGCTCCATCGACAGTATTTCTCTTTTTATAAGACATATTGACACCAGAGCTGCGAAGTTCTTCAATCATCTTTAAATTTGCTTCATTTTTAAAGTAACTAACCACGCTTTCAGCAATAACTAATCCAATATCCGGAATTGCGGTCAATTGCTCAACTGTTGCATTTTTTAATTTATCAATAGTGTCAAAATTTTCACAGAGAACAGTCGCTACTTTCGCTCCAACGTTTCTAATGCCTAGTCCAAATAATACTTTATCGAGATTATTCGACTTAGAAACATCGATTGAAGAAAGAATATTATCAACCGATTTTTCACCGAGTTTTTCTAATTTAATTAACTCATCTCTTTTTTCGTAAAGATGATATATATCTGGAATAGATTTGATAAATCCAAGGTTATAAAAATTTTCAATCAACCGATCACCGAGAGATTCAATATTCATCGCTGGTTTACTAGCAAAATGGATTAAAGAATTAAGTATTCTCGCCTTACAATTTGGATTTAAGCAAAAATAATCAGCTTCTCCGTCATTTCTAACTAGTTTACTGCCGCAGACAGGGCAATATTCAATCATTTGGAAAGGTTTGCTATCAGCTTTGCGCTTTGAAAAATCAACTGCGAAAACCTCAGGAATTATTTCTCCAGATTTTCTAACTTTAATTACATCTCCGACACGGATATCTCTTAATTTAATAAAATCTTCATTATGGAGAGTTGCCCTTGAGACATCTGTTCCTGAAATATAAACCGTATCAAAATTAGCAACCGGCGTAACTACACCTGTCCGTCCCACTTGGAAAGTAATGCTCCTTAAAATTGAAGAAGCTTCTTCAGCTGGATACTTAAAAGCGATACACCATTTTGGGGATTTTACCGTATATCCTATTTCATCGTAAGTATTGAGTTCATTAACTTTAATGACAACTCCATCAATTGGATATGGCAAATCATCTTTATGAGTTCTCCAATATTCAATATAGTCAGATATTTCTTGAACATCATGGCAGACCCTACCTTCTTTATTAACCTTGAAGCCTAACTCTTCAAGTTCTTTTAAAGCTCCATCTTGAGTTACTACGCCTTTATCATCAAGAAGTGTATACATAAAATTATCTAGATTTCTTTTTGCGACAATTTTGCTATCTAAAGATTTAATAGTTCCCGAAGCGGCATTACGGCAATTTTGAAATTCATCAAGGCCTTCTTCTTTACGTTCTTGATTTAATTTTAAAAGTGATTTTTTCGGCATAAAAATCTCACCTCTAGCTTCAATAGAAATCGGTTTGGTTAATTTTAACGGGATTGCATGAATGGTTTTAGCATTATCCGTGACGATTTCGCCAACTGTCCCATTACCTCTTGTCGAAGCAACTTTTAAAAGGCCATTTTCATAGATACAAGAAACAGATAGTCCATCGATTTTTAATTCGCAATTAAAGATAGCATTAGGATTTATTTTTCTAATATCTTCAACAAATTTTTCTACTTCTCCAATTGAAAAGACATCATCTATCGACATCATTTTGACGACATGGGTAATTTTTTCGAATTTATCAAGCACTTTATCAGCAACTCTCTTTGTTGGTGAGTCATCAAGAGCATACTGAGGATATTGCTTTTCTAAAGTTACTAATTCTTGATATAGTTGATCATATTCAAAATCAGATATCTGAGGATTATCTTCGACATAATATTGATAGGCATATGTATTCAAAAGTCTAGTTAAAGTTGTAATTCTCTCTTTAGCATCCATAGAGTTATTTCTCCTATTAATCACCTATAATTTTATACTATACATCAAAATAAAAACATACTTATTTTCATAAGTATGTTGATATCTTTTTGTTCTTTTCTTAATAATTTATATGTTTTTTTCGATAGCTCTTTTCTTAAGTTCAGAATATTCTTCTTCGTTAATTAAGCCTCTGTCAAGCAGATCTTTTAACTCGTTTAATCGCTTATTAAGTTCTTCATCGTTATTACCATCTTCCTTAACAGCCAAGAGCAATAAAACAAAAAGCCCTGCTAAAATATTAACGAAGATTAAGCTTAAAACACCATAAAGAATAATTTGTCCATCACCAGTAAAACCATTTTTTAAATGTTTATCAGTTTTTATACCAACAATAAAAGTTGCGACAGTATAAATAATAACGATAACAAGAGCAACCCATATCATTGTGCTCAGCATCAATAATGATTCTTCATCAATAATAATTTCACCATTATCAATTAATATCTGGACAGCCGGTCTAAAATTAACTGCAAAGATTAGCATAAACAAAGTGCAAAAAATTGAAAGAACATAACCGATATAAATAAAGACTCTCGCAGCAATTTTCATAAAAATAACCCCCTACTTTGCTATTTATTTAAGATTCTATTTCTTAAATCTTGGTATTCATCTTCAGAAATAGTGCCGTTGCTTCTTAAAGTTTCTAATTCTTGAAGCTTCTTTTCTAAATCATTAGCAGAGAGCGGTGCACTTCCATTTTTTGTAAATTCGCTTTCTGGAATGCAAAGAACTAAAATACCGGCAATTAAGTTAACTAATATTAATGAAGCAATACCCCATCCAATAATTTCATTTTTGCTATGTGCAGTATCAAGTTTCTTAAAAGTAAATATACCGACAAGTAAAATCACTGCGGCCATACATCCTGATAAGATTAGCATAAGCGGCGTTCCTAAAAAGCTAAAAATTAAGCCTAGTGAATTTCCTACCATTCCTATAATTAAAAATACTTTTGCAGCTGTTTTCATTATAAATACCCCCTCTTTTTTTATTCATTAACGATTCTTTTTATCTCTACCGATATAGAGTAAAACAATCGAACCGATTAATGCGAATATAATACAAATTGATAAAACAATCCAAAATCCAAATTTATTCTCAGCTAACGGCATATCATTAACATTCATTCCGTAAATAGATGCAACTAATGTAGGTAAGGAAATAATAATAGTTACAACCGTCAAAGTTTTCATTATGACGTTCATATTATTATTAATAATTGATGCAAAGGCATCCATCATACCTGAAAGAATGTTTCGGTAAATCGAACACATTTCAATAGCTTGATCCATTTCAACTTGAGTATCTTCCATCAAATCAAAATCGCTTTCAAATTTTTTATAAGTTTGACTTCTTAATAGACGACTTAAGACACCTTTATCAGCATTTAACGCGGTTGAGAAATAAACTAATGTTTTATTAGTATCCATTAATTCAAGCAATTCTTTATTTTTTGTCGATGTTCTTAATTTTGTTTCCAAATTTTCAGTATGCGTATTAATTCTTTTTAAGAATGTAATAAATATTGAGGCTAAAACATTAACAAAATAAAGAGTCAATCTAACATGTTTATGCGGTTCGATAACTTTTACTTTTCTAAATAAATCGTTAATCAAAGGAACATCATGCTTACAAATAGTTACATAATAGCTACGATTATATCCAATGATAAAAGGTACTGTCGTGTAGTTAGCATTACTTTCATCAATGGCTAATGGAGTATCAAGAACGATTAAAGTATCTCCGTCATCGGTATCAACACGAGCAGATTCTTCATCATCCAGCGCACATAACAATAATTCGTTTGACATCGAAGTTAATTCACAAACTCTATTGATGATATCGGCTGTTGGATTACTAATATGAATCCAGCTTCCGCTTTCGATTTCAATTCCGCTAATATCTTCGTAATCGTTTCTTAAAACTTCTTTTCCGTTTTCTTTAAATATTGTAATCATAATTAGATTTTATCACCTTAAAATATAGTTACAAGAAAAACACATAAATAAACAATCACTTTTAAAAAAATAACTACACATTTCGTAAATCAAATTTATTAAAAGCTATCTTTACGTACCCCAGTTTTTCTTTTAATGTATATTTCATAACAAAAACCCCCATTTCTATCATACCCTAATGGGCAAAGAAATGGGGGAAGTTTCATCTGTATGGTGCTGGGCATGAGAATCGAACTCACATGGAATCACTTCCGCAGGTTTTTGAGACCTGTGCGTATACCTGTTCCGCCAGCCCAGCGTGCATTAATGATTTTAAATTATTTAATAGAGATAATCAACAAGTTACGTGCTCATTATCACATTTTTTATTTTTTATACTTTAATAACTTTATCTTATAGAATTGTTATCTGCAATGTTTTACCATATGTTGGTATGCTAAATATTGGTTTGTTATTTTCATTTTTTGATTTTTTTGCAAAAGAAGGAGAATTACCTCCTAATGGTCTTTTCAATATTCCGCATTTTATCGCGCTGGGTATTACTTTGATTATAGTTGCGATTCTTTTTGTTTTTACTAAAAATTTTTCTGAAAAAAGAATTAGGAATATTACATTTGGAATCGGAATTTTCTTCTTAATTTTAGAAATCATTAAAATTCTGTATAAATTCATTATTAATGAAACTAAATTTGTTTCCTTAATTGAATGGATGCCGTTATTTTTCTGCTCATTATTCATATATGCTGCCTTGCTCAGCCGCGCAAATACACCATTTATCCGTAAAATATCCGATGCTTATATTGGAGGAGGAGCATTAATAGGCGGTTTAGTATTTTTAATATGCCCAACCACTTCTTTACCATCAGTTCCTCTATTCCATTTTCTATCAATCCATAGTTTTGTCTATCATGGCGGATTAGTTTATTGTTCTCTGCTTTATTTATATAACGGATTATTTAAACCTACTTGGAAAAATTATCCATATTATCTTTACTTTACCGGTATCATCATCACATATGATCTTTTAATTAATATTTTATGCGATTCAAATTTAATGCTTCTGTCTGAACCAATTAATTTTCCAGTTGAGATTATTTATCAGATATATGATGCTGCTCCAATAGTATTCACTCTTGGTTCACTTTTTGTTTACTTATTTCTTATATATTTAGCAAGCAACATTATTTACCATATTTTCTTTGCTAAGCGGTTACAAATTATAAACAAAGAGAAACTCATTGCCGATAAATCTTTATTTTGATAAGATGTAACTACTAGAGGTAACTATGGGTAACGAAACTTCATTGAAATCTGGTTTGATTATTGCATCATGTCAGTCCAAATCTATAATGAGAAGTTCAACTGACTATTGCTTAATCAACGGTCATTACACCATCGGTGAAGAAATATCTATTAATGACAAAGATTTAGTACATGTTTATCCATCTTTGATGAATCTCTTCGTTTCAATTGTTGAAGATAAATCCTTCACTAGCGACGAAGAAAAAATGTTGAACAATCTGCTAGAGAAAAGAAATTAAGCCTTGTGGCTTATTTTTTTTAGAAATAAATTAGCACTCATAACTTGACAGTGCTAAAAAGCGCGTTATAATTATTTTGTGTGCAAAAGGAGGTTTCTAACTTATGGCAGAAACAAAAGAATTTAAAACTGAATCTAAACGGTTACTCAATTTAATGATTAACTCGATTTATACTAATAAAGAAATATTCTTAAGAGAGCTTATTTCTAACGCATCTGATGCAATAGATAAATATCATTATCTCTCTCTCAATGATGAAAAATTAACCAAGAGAAATGATTACCGCATTTTTATTGAAGTTAATAAAGAAAATAGAACCATCAAAATTAGCGATAATGGTATCGGTATGACTTATGAAGAAATTAACAATAACCTCGGTACAATCGCTTCCTCTGGTTCTTCAGAATTCTTAAAGAAGTTAAAAGAAGCTGAAGGTAAAGAAGGAAAAGACGCTATTGATATCATTGGACAATTCGGTGTTGGTTTCTATTCAGCCTTTATGGTTGCTAAAAAAGTTGTTGTTGAAACTAAATCACCTTATAGCGACAAAGCTTACCGCTTTATCTCCGAAGGTGAAGATACATACGAAATTGAAGAATGTTCAAAGACTTCAGATGGAACAGATATTACCTTATATCTCAGAGATAATACCGAAGAAGAAAACTATGATGAATTCCTCGAAGTATATAAAATTGAAGAATTAGTCAAGAAATATTCTGATTATATCCGTTATCCAATTCAAATGATGGTAACTCATCAAGTTCCAGATAAAGATGATGAAAAGAAGACTCACGAAGAAACAACATTAGAAACTCTTAACTCAATGATTCCTCTTTGGAAGAAGAATAAGAGCGAAGTATCACAAGAAGATTTAAATAAATTCTATAAAGAAAAATTCCATGAATTTGATGATCCTCTCACCTCTATCTTCACTCACGTTGAAGGATTAATTAGCTATGATGCAATGCTTTTCATCCCAAAGAAAGCACCTTATAACCTCTATTCAGAACAATATGAAAAAGGTCTTCAACTCTATTCAAAAGGAGTCTTTATCATGGATAAGTGCAAAGACTTATTACCTGATTATCTCCGCTTTGTTAAAGGCCTGGTCGATTCAAGTGATTTAAGCCTTAATATCTCCCGTGAAATTCTTCAACAAGATCGCCAACTTAAGAAAATTGCTTCTTCTGTCGAAAAGAAAATTTTAAATGAATTAACCTCGATGAAAGAAAATGATTTCAATAAGTATAGTGAATTCTTTAAAGAATTTGGTGTTAATATCAAATATGGTGTATACGATGAATTTGGCAGAAGAAAAGATGATTTGAAAGATCTCTTAGTCTATCATTCTATCAACCATGATGAATATATTTCCTTAAAGACTTATGTCTCAGAGATGAAAGAAGATCAAAAAGAAATCTACTATGTCTCCGCGAAGGATAAAGCTGCTGCAGAAATGATGCCGCAGATGGAAGCTTTAAAGAAAAAGGGCTATGATGTCTTAATCTTTAGCGATGATATCGATGAATTCGTCACAGATATCTTAAGCGAATACGATAACAAAAAGTTTAAATCTATTCAAGGCAATATCGACTTGCAAAGCGATGACGAAAAGAAAGAGATTGAAAAGACCAGCGAAGAAAAGAAAGATTTATTAACCGCGATTAAAGATGCCTTAGGCAATGACGTCGATGAAGTTAAATTATCTTCTCGCCTTGATTCTTCACCGGTTTGCCTTGTTTCCGGAGAAGGTCTCTCATTCGAAATGGAAAAAGTTATGTCGGCTTTAAGCCAAGGTAACGCTCCAAAAGCCAAGAGAATCTTAGAAATCAACCCTAACCATGAATTATTCCATGCCTTAGAGAATGTTTATAACACTGATAAAGAAGAATTATCAACTTATGCATCAGTTCTTCTCGACGAAGCCTTATTAATGGAAAATATGCCGTTAAAAGACCCTTATGAATTCACCAAGAAACTGACGCAGTTAATGATTAAAGCTGCAAAATAAAGCAAAAGAAAAATGGTTCGTTATGAACCATTTTTTTGTTATGCTTTTGAAGAATCGTGGAATACTGTATGTAATAACTCGTGAGCTTTTTCTGAACCCGGAGCGATTAAATAATCATGATATAGCTCTTTAATTTCTTCATTATCGCAAGAAATTCTAACTAATTTATTCTTATCGATATCGTAGATACCTTTTTGACGAGCCCTAATAACATTGATTTGTTCCATATCTTGTCTAATAGGTTGTCCTCCGCCATTAACGCAGCCACCAGGACAAGCCATGATTTCAATGGCATCGTAATGAGCTTCGCCTCTCTTAATTTTTTCTAAGACATCTCTAGCTCCCTTTAATCCTGAGCAGACGCAAAGAGAAAGTGAAATATCATCAGAAACTCTAACTAAAGCTTCTCTAACTCCTGATAAACCTCTAACCTGTGTGAAATTAACATCTTTAACTTCACCTGATAACCATTTAGAAGCAGTTCTAGCTACGGCTTCAATAACACCTCCAGTATTACCGAAAATATCTCCAGCACCAGAAGATTCACCTAATGGATGATCAAAGTCCGCATCTGGTAATTCTCTAAGATCAATACCTCTTCTTTTAAGAAGATCAGCATATTCTTTAACTGTCAAGACAATATCGACATTTTGATAGCCGTCATTACTTAATTCAGTTCTTGCCGCTTCTCTTTTCTTAGCTAAACATGGCATTAATGAAACAACGACGATATCCTTTGGATCGAGATGGTTCTTTTCTGCATAGTATGATTTAACAATTGCACCAAACATTTCAGTAGGCGATTTGCAAGATGAAGGCAAATGGAGTAATTCAGGGTAGAATGATTCAATAAACTTCACCCATCCTGGGCAGCAAGAAGTAATCAGTGGAAGATTTTTACCGGACTTATATCTTTCAATAAATTCTGTAGCTTCTTCCATAATAGTTAAATCTGCACCAAAGTTGGTATCAAAGACTTTATCAAAGCCTAATTCTCTTAAAGAAGCAACCATCTTTTTAGTGACATCCGCGCCAGCGGGATAATTAAATTCATCACCTAAAGAAACGCGGACTGCCGGAGCAGTATTAACTACGACAAATTTGGTTGGATCAGCTAATAGCTTTTCGACTTGGAAAGTATTATCCTCTTGGATCAAAGCACCAGTTGGACAAACTTGGATACATTGACCGCAAGTAATACATTTACTAGGAGACGAGATAACCGTCTTAAATCCTCTCATCGTTGGAACGATAGCTTCAATTGATTGGACTTCACGGCAAACTGCTGTACATCTATTACAAAGGATACATTTAGCCGGATTTTTCATCAATCCGCGAATATTTTTGTATTCATTTTTCTGTGATAGTTCTCCGTGGTAATGAACATTTCTAATACCTAATTCAGCAGCTAAACTCTGCAATTCGCAGCGATTATTTTTCGCGCAGTAAACGCAATCATTCGGGTGATTAGATAAAAGTAATTCAACAATGTTTTTACGGTATTCAATACATTTAATCGAATTAGTAGTTACTTCCATGCCTTCATAAACAGTTGTCGCACAAGCAGGAACAAGATTTCTTTTTCCTTTTACTTCAACTACGCAAACGCGGCAAGAAGCTGGTTTATGTTCAAGATTGGTTTCCTCATGAAACATATAGCAAAGTGTCGGAATATGAATATGATAACGTCTAGCGACCTTCAAAATAGTTAAAGAAGAATCTGCTTGATAATTTTTGCCGTTGATTTTAATATTAACTAACATTTTCTTCCCTCCTATTTGATGATGGCCTTAGCTGGGCACTTATGTAGGCAAGTACCGCATTTTACGCATTTACTTCCATCAATTTCATATGCCATAAGACGTGGATTCTTCGCTGGTCTATCCGTTTTGAAAATCGCGTTGACCGGGCAGTTACGCGCGCATAATCCGCATCCTAAACAATTCTTTTCGATAATCTCGTAATTAACTAAATTTTTGCAAGTCCCAGCTGGACATTTTTTATCTCTGACGTGAGCGATATATTCATCCATAAATCCTTGCATTGTCGATAAAACCGGGTTCGGTGCTGATTGACCTAATGCGCATAACGAGCAATCTTTAATAACATGGGCTAATTCTTGTAAATCGACTAAATCTTGCTCAGTTCCGTTGCCGTCGGTAATCTTAGTTAAAATTTCTAACATTCTCTTATTACCAACGCGGCATGGAGTGCATTTACCGCAGCTTTCTTCAACCGTGAATTCTAAATAGAATTTTGCAATATTAACCATGCAGTCATCTTCATCGAGAACAATCATTCCTCCTGAACCCATCATTGAACCTTTTTCAACAAGGTTATCATAATCAATTGGGGTATCGAGATCTTTTTCGCTTAAGCAACCGCCTGATGGTCCACCGGTTTGAACGGCTTTAAATTTCTTTCCGTTTTTAATTCCACCGCCGATATCATAAATAATTTCTCTAAGCGTGGTTCCCATAGGGACTTCAACTAACCCGACATTATTAATCTTTCCGGCAAGAGCAAAGACTTTAGTTCCTTTAGATTTTTCAGTTCCTAATTCAGCAAATTTCTTTCCGCCATCAAGAATAATCACTGGAATATTTGCCCAGGTTTCAACGTTATTAACATTAGTAGGTTTTCCAAAAAGACCTTTTGTCGCTGGGAAAGGAGGTTTTAAAGTTGGTTCTCCTCTTTTACCTTCAATTGAATGAATCAATGCTGTCTCTTCGCCGCAGACGAAAGCACCAGCACCATATTTAATATTGATATGGAATGAGAAATTTGTTCCTAAAATATGATCGCCTAAAAGTCCTGCTTCAGTAGCTTCGCGAATAGCGATTTCTAAGCGATGAACCGCTAATGGATATTCCGCGCGGATATAGATTTCACCTTCATCAGCTCCAATAGCGTATCCAGCAATCGCCATTGATTCTAAAACCGAATGTGGATCACCTTCTAAGATAGAACGGTCCATAAAAGCTCCTGGATCGCCTTCATCAGCATTACAGATAATATATTTTTTATCGGAAACAGCTGCCTTAGCAAAACGCCATTTTTGTCCGGTGAGGAAACCTGCTCCGCCTCTACCGCGCAATCCCGAATCAGAGACTTCTTTAATAACATCATCAGGTGTCATTTCATATAATACTTTAGCTAGAGCTTGATAGCCTTTAACCGCAATTGTTTCTTCTAAAACTTCTGGATTAATCAATCCGCAGTTACGTAAAGCAATGCGGTGTTGTTTTTTATAGAAATTGATGTTATCTTGTTTAGAAACTTTTTCTCCTTTTTCGTTTTTATAGAGAAGTTCTTCAACGACTTTACCTTCAACAATATGTTGTTTAATTATTTTTTCAGCATCTTGAGGTGTTACTTTAACATAGAAAGTATGATCAGGGAAAATTTTAACAATCGGTCCTCTTTCACAAAAGCCAAAGCAACCAGTAATAGAAATTTCAACTTTGTCAGCAACATGGTAAACTTCCGCATATTTTTTTAATTCTTCGACAATTTCTAAAGAATTAGAGGAAGTACAACCCGTTCCTCCACAAACAGAAATATGATACTTTTCACTAACATCTTTTTCTTCTTTTCTCAAATCGAGAAGTGACTGATATTGTTCATATAAAGCTAACAATTCTTCACGTGAATTAATCTTCTTCATAGTCATCTCCTTAATATTGCGATAAGATTCCGTCGATATCATCGACTTTTAAATTACCATACGTCTTATCATTAATCTGCATAACTGGAGCTAATCCGCACGCTCCAACGCAGCGCAATGTCGTTAAAGTAAATTTTCCATCCGGAGTAGTTTCACCATTTTTAATTTTTAAAATTTCTTCGACTCTTGCTAGTAAATCATTTGCTCCTCTAACGAAGCAAGCAGTACCTAAGCAAATATTGATGACATTATCCCCCTTTGGCACCATGGTAAAGAACGAATAAAATGTTACTACACCATAAACTCTTGATACATTAATTTTTAATTTATCTGCGATGAACTGCTGAACGTTCATCGGAAGATATCCAAACAAACCCTGTGCCTTATGCAAAATAGCAATCAGTTCTGATGGATCATTATGCTTTTCTTCGATAAAAGTATCGAGTTCAGCAAACAATTCTTTGTTGGATTTCATATGTTTCCTCCCACACGCATTTTCTATTATAAAGATTTTTTGTATAACATTTAATAAAAATTAGGCAAAGTAAGAAAAATGTCAATTATTTAGTGATATTGAATTGTAACAATCTTGCCGCATTCTTCTAAACACTTTTTTAAATTCTCAACAATCTTCATTTTCATCGATAAATCAATCGGTAAATCCTTATGTGCCGGATTAAGTGTTGTACCGACAAAAAGATTGACATGCGATGCTCTTTTTAAAATTAAATTTGCAATCAATGTCGCACCATCTTTTTCATCCAAAGCCTTGCTATCAACGCTTTTAATATCTAAATAATGCTGAGTAACATCTAAAACTTTTCCTAAAGTAATAACACCTTCTGTTACTAAATCAATACCTTTGATGACCGCGATTGGCGGAACATCTGGCGAATAATAATTTAATGATGTCTTAATATCCTCATGGAGATAACGAGCGATAATTTTACTAGTCGTTCCTCCGCAGACAACTTTTAATCCTTCGGTTCTCATAAAGCTATCCGCCATCGTATAATCATCTTCTGGGTTAACCGGGGGCCCAACTAAGATATTAACAGCAAGCGGGGTTATTAATTTTAATGCCCCAACTGTCGTATCATCACCTGGCTCACCCATATATAAAGCATTACAAGTTTCCCCAACCATCGCCGCAATTTGTCTAGCCGACATATCTATTCTATAGTTTTTTATAATATAATCAGCAATGTCTTCAATCGACCATCCAAGGTTCATCGTTTTCCCAATTCCGGCATGCGGGGCACCATCGGAGCAAAAGACAATCGTATCATTTTCTTTGCCGTCAATAATTGAGCAATAGACATTTTTATTCATGATAGTTTTCTTTTCGCGTGGAAGATTGTATAGTTTCCCGTCGCGAATATAAATCAGAGGTGGATTATCAAATTCAAAAATATATCCCTTTCCATTATGGTCGATATGAATAACCGTAAAAGTTGAATAAGCGACTTTTCTAACTTTACAAACTGGCAAAGTAGAAATAACCGAAGCAATGCATTCTTCAATATCCGCGCCTGAAGCAATCATAATGGAAAGAAGTTTGCTAGTCAAAGTAGCCAAAATATTAGCTTTAACACCTGATCCTAAACCATCAGCAAGAACAATAGTTGTCCCGTTTTCTTTTCTTACGATTTCTACCTTATCACCGCAGAGTTCTTCTCCGACGTGATTAAGGGAAACATACCCGTCATCAATAAAGAACTTCATACTATTCTTCTTCCTTTAAACTGTTTTTGAATTTAACTAAAGCGGCTTTAGCTTCTGCTGTTGATTCACCAAGTAATGAAGCAATTTCTTGGACTGCCATCATTTGTTTATTAATAACGGAATCGGTAACAGTTACCATTTCGTTTCTTAAAGCCCGCATTTTTTCTTCAGACAATGTAACCTCTGTTTTATCCTTAAAGATGGCGAAAGCTAATCCATGCTCTTTAACAACAGTAATTGAAACATCGCAATACATCTGAGTTTGATCGAGATAAACGGTTACTGACTTAACATTTTCACCTTTTTCTAAAGCCTCTAATAACTCAGGTAAAGTGACATACTCTTGATAAAAATGTCCGACGCAGCGTTTATCGGTTTTTAAGAATTGGAATGCCGATTCATTAGCATCAACAATCACACCATATTTATTAATTGTAATAATCGCATTAGGTGTATGCTTAATAATTTCATTAGAAATTGATTCCGCGCGATTTTTTAAATACGGCATACAGAATTCAGCATCAGCGATATTGTTATAAACCGCTATGGCTTTGTCGCGGCAAGTTTTATATCCGCACGCTCCACAATTAATTTCATCTTCTTTTTTATAGATGAAAATATGATTGAGAATCTTTTGTATTTCTGCTTCACTAGGAATTTTCAATGGATTTTTGATTGGCTTATATTCGTATGAGAAATCTATATCATCATATGGTTTTTCAACAAACTTTTCACCGCGTTCTTTTCTTACATAATTTCTGACGACAGTATTATCTTTTGTCGCCGAATTTTTAGATAATTTACAAGGTCCGTTTATACAACCTCCGCGGCACATATTCATCTCTAAAAAAACATCATTTAATTCTTCAATATCTCCGAGAACATCCATAATATCACTAACGCCGTCGACAGTAATTGAATCAAATTCAGGTGTATCACCATGAGAAAAAGATTTGATTATTCCTCTAGTAATTGGATAAAAACGCGCGCGATTATCACTTTCCTCTAAGTCTTCAAAATTAGGAAAAATTAAATTATCTTCTATCCGCATTTTTTCAAATTCTTCAAAAGTCAAAGCAAAGTCGACTTCTTTTGATTCGTAGGCTTCTTTTTTCTTCGCAATGCAAGGCCCAACAAATACTACATGGAAGTCATCACCATTATCATGTTTAATAATTTTCGCATGAGCGACCATCGGAGAAACAACTGGTGCTAAATATTTAACTGCATCAGGATAGTTTTGACAGACATACTTAACTGCAGCTGGGCAGCAAGTAGTAATTAATGTTTTATATTTTTTTGATCTAATTAAACGTTCATATTCTCTTGTAACATAAAACGCTCCAATCGCTGTTTCTTCAACTTTAGCAAATCCCATTTTTAAAGCTACATCTTTAAAAGACTTAAAAGATTTAACTGGAAAATTAGAAATAAAAGAAGGAGCGACGCTCAAAGCAACTTTTCCTGGATATTTTTTTATTAATTCTCGAACATTTTCAACATCTGATATGACGCGCTTAGCATTTTGAGGACAAACATTAACGCAGTGGCCGCAAAGAACGCAAGTATCATAAATAATTTCTGCTTTATTATTAATAAACTTAATTGATTTGGTTGGGCAATTACGCAAGCAAGAGTAACAATCTTTACAAGAATCTATTTCAAAACGTAAAAAATCCATAATATTACTCCTTTCTTACACGCGGCAAAATTTGATTAATAAAAATATCATCAATCGTATCTTTGTTAGCATTTAAAATTAATTCATCATCAACCATCATGGCAACACCTTCCGCGCAGTGTCCTAAGCAAAATGATGCCGCTAATTCAATGTCATAATAAACATGGTATTCTTTGATCAATTCTTGAAGCCGTTTAATAACATCATGGGATCCTTTCAAATGGCACGATGAGCCCACGCAAACAAATAATTTCATATGTTGTTACCTCTTCTTTTAATCATATTTTAAATATTTTTGTTATTCCGTGCAACCTCTTACATGAATATAAATATTCATGAATAAAAAAAACCGGTCTATTGACCGGCTAAATAATCTTTCTTAATCCACTTTATCTCAGTCAAATTATTCTTTCTTAAAAATTCATTAGCTTTGACAAAGTGATTATTTCCAAAAAATCCCCGATAAGCCGAAAGCGGGCTTGGATGAGGAGATGTTAAAATTAAATGCTTTGGATTAGTAATATATTTTCTTAAAGAAATAGCAAAACTTCCCCAAAGCAAAAACACCTTAGGAGATTCTTCTTTATTCAATACTTCCATCACATGCATTAACAAAATATCATAGCCGTAGTCTTGATGAGAATTTGCCTGATGTTCTCTAACAGTCAAAGTTCTATTGAGTAATAAAACCCCTTGTTTAGCTAAATAAGTCAAATCTCCGTCCTGATTAACTTCTTGATGATATTCATTACCGATTTCTTGATAAATATTTTTTAAAGAAGGCGGCAATTCTTTATCTTTGGGAACAGAAAAGGCTAAACCCATCGCCTGGCCTTTTTCATGATAAGGATCTTGTCCGATAATAATTACGTTTGCTGATTTTAGAGGAGTCAATTTGAATGCATTCAAAATATCGTGATAAGGTGGATAGATTACCCTATCTTTATATTCCTCCATGACTTTTGCATGCATTTGTTGATAATATGGCAATTCTCTTTCTTTATCAAAAAATTCGTTCCAAGTTTCCATAAAATTATTATAAGTATTTTTTTTAGCAAAAAAAAGAGCTTGCTTCTAAGCAAGCCCAAGAATATTTATTAATCAAATTGATAAACTCTATTTCCGTTTTCATCAGTAGTTAAATGGAATCTAGCGTATGTGGTTTGTCCGTTTTCCTTAATTTCAGCGATAATAAACACTTGACCATTCACATTTTTTGTAACGAATTTATATTCGCGAGTTCCGGAAGTTGATTTTTCTTCAAATTCATATTCAATTTTTCCGCGTTCGACTTCATATTCTAATTCTGTTTCATAAACTTTACGGCCGTTTTCAAATAACGCATATTCAAATCCGTTTTCACCATCTTCGCTTTCTTGTTCGATAGTTACAAAAGTATTTTGATCTAAAGAAACTTTAAATGACATTTCAACTTCATTACCTTCGAGTTCTTTTTCACCGACTAGCGAATATGTGACATCATCGTGGATAACAATACCTTCAATATAAATCTCTTCTTCATCGCGTTCTTGCTCTCTAGCAACTTCATTATAATGATAGGTGTATACATCCTGTGTATTATCTAAATCAGTAATTGTTATTTCATACATCGTTTCGTAACCAGCGATAGTTGAAGGTTTTTCTTCGCTAACGACAGCGTTATTTGAGATTAACTTTTCAACCATCTCAAAGTTTTGAATGATTCTTTTTTTATCCGCGTCAGTTAAAGCTTTTCTCATACCTCTTACTGAACCGACGTTATCAAATAACGAAATAGAAGAAATCGCTGACATTGAATAGATTTGTTTAAAATCCAATGTATTCGATTGGGTATTGCCAACAATACCATTTGATAATGAATTACTGACCGAGCATGATGCCATAATTCCAACTGATGCAGCTGCTAAAGCGATTAACATTAATTTTTTCATATTTTAAATACCTCATTTCTTTCTTTACATCCTTAATACAAACGAGAAAGCCTTTTTATTGGTAAAAAATAAAAAAGTCAGAAATTTCTGACTTTTATTTATCAATGATAATATCTTCGCGTCCTTTAGACTGATAGAGATAATAATCATTATACTCGGTAATCATCAATTCAATTTCTGTTTCCGATTCACCTTCTTCTAATGAATATTCGCATGATATTTTATTATCATCTAAGTAAGTAAATTCAAATTCTTGTTCCTTATTACCTTCTTTTACAGATATCGACATTTCTCTTCGACCATTTTCAGTTTCAACTTCTTGGCTTACTTCGCGGAACGGTTGATTATTTTGATAATAAGTATAAGTATATTCATTTTCATTAATTTCTGTTTCTTGTTCAACTTTTAGAATTTTCTCGCCATTAAAAGATATATTAGTTTCAACTTCATATTCTTCATTTTCTTCGTTTTCGCGATGACCAAATACTTGATATTCTTGATTATCAATAATCATAACGCCTTCAAAATCAATACTTATTTCATCAAAATCATCTTCATCGCTTTCATATCTTTTACTTTCCGAATAATAAAACTGATACATCAAATGATCATTCGCATCTGAATAACTCACTTCCATTAAATAATCGTAATTATAATTTGGATTATCATTATAAAATATTTCTGTCTTTAAATTACTTTTATTTAATAGTAATTCACCAGATAAAAGATATTCGTGGATTAAATTGACTGATTCTTTATAGTTTTCCGAATTACTTCTCGCTTTTCTCAATGCATAAATTTGTCCAGTTTCTTCATCGGTCAATAATCCCGCAATCATAATTTCATTGCTAATAACATTTTTCGCACGAGTTACTTCGATAACATTTCCTGGAACTGATGAGATTGGAGAACTACTGTTCCACGGAATAAAAATCACCGCGGCTACAACCCCTGCACCGAGAAGTAAAGCTGCCGGCTTCCAAGGAAAAACAAATTTCTTTTTAATTGGTGAAACTGTTTGATTTAATCTCGCATCTTCAAGTTTTTGAATCAAGCCTTCATCAAAAGAAGGAACATTTATTTCCTCATAAGCTTGTTTCAGTTTTTCTTTTACTTCTTGCTTCTTCATCGAATCACCCTCTCTTGCAACTTTTTAATCGCCTTGTTATAAATCCAGAGAACAGTTCCTAAAGGTTTATCCACTAATTGACTAATTTCTCGAAACTTATATTCAAATAAAACATGGTAAGTAACTATTTCGCGTTCAATATCTTCATCAAGAACACTAAGAATCGCTTCGCATTCATCATTTAGTTTTGAAAAATGATAAGTTCCAGTTTTTAAGAGAAGCATTTCTTCATCAGTTATTTCTCTCTTTCTTTTGTTGTATTCATTGATTGCGAGATTTCTAGCAATAGTCGTAAGATAGTAATTAATTTTTTGTTTAGGATCAAGCGCGTCAATATTTTGAAACATTTTGACATAGCTTTCCTGAACGATATCATTTGCGAGATGCTCGTCTTTTAAAATCATCAACGCGGTGAAAAAGAGAGACTTACTTGTCTGATTATAGAATTCTTGAAAGTGTGAGTAATCCCCTTTTTTTAATTGGGAAAGAATTTCATCTAACTCCATAGCCCTCCTATTATTAATACAATAAAGTCATAAATTTTATTGGTGATATTTTAATTTTATCGCACTTTTTATATTTAAAGCAAAAAAATCTCGGCAAAACCGAGATTTTATTATAAAGGTTTCTTTTTTATTTTTGCATATAACCGCGGGTAAATATTCGCGGTTGCTTTTTCTTTTTTAACAAAAATATTAATTCTTTTATCATGATTGGTCGGCAAAGTTACTTCTTGTTTTTCAATAACTGTTCCTGATAATTTTTTCAAAGCATTAGCTGCTTCTGATAATTCTTCATCGCCTTTATCGCCTTTTAAAGCAATAAAGATACCTCCAACCTTGATTAAAGGCATCATTAATTCAAGAAGGATATTTAATCTGGCAACAGCTCTAGATACGCAGAAATCATATTTTTCGCGATTAGTCAGCGCATAATCTTCGCTTCGCATATTAATAACTTTTACGTTAATTAGTTTAAGTGCAGAAATTACTTCATTTAAAAAGTTGCAGCGTTTGCCTAAAGGTTCAAGTAAAGTAACATCTAAATTTGGATAGCAGATAGCGATAACCAACCCAGGAAAACCTGCTCCGCTACCAACATCAATTAAACTCGCTCCTTCTTTTTTAAAAAAAGCAGAGAAAGTAAAAAGTAACGAATCATAAAAATGTTTTTCGTAGACTTCTCCTTCTTCAGTGATTCCGGTTAAATTCATAACCTTATTCTTTTCAATTAAAAGATAAAAGTATTGATCTAATTGATTAAGTTGATTTTGGCTAAGCATTAAATTATTTTCTGAAAGAAGAAGTGAGAATTGTTCCTTAGTCATTTTTATCTCTCCTAATATGGATTAATAAGCATGCGATATCTGAAGGATTAACCCCGGATATCCGCGAAGCTTGACCAATCGTTAGAGGATCGACCTCAGCAAGTTTTTCTCTCGCCTCTAAAGCTAAACCATCTAAGTGTTTATAGACGAAATTTCTCGGGATTTTTAATTCCTCAAGTTTCCGCATGCGTTCAGCTTCCTTCTTTTCTTTATCGATATATCCTTCGTATTTTACCATTATTTCTAATTGCTCTTCGCCGGTTTTATCTAAAGGTAATAAATCAGCAAATTGTTTAATATCAGCATATTTCACTTCTGGTCGTTTTAAAAGCAAAGCTAATGATACTCCACCTTTAAAATCACTATGGATAATTTTAGATACTTTTTCAGCAACTTCAGGTTTTCCAGATAAAATTGTCTTTTCAAGGATTTCTTTATTTTTGCTGATATTTTCACATTTAGAAACAAATTTATTATATCTTTCATCTGGGATTAAGCCAATTTTATGCCCGTATTCAGTAAGGCGTAAATCAGCATTATCATGTCTCATCAAAAGCCGGTATTCCGCGCGTGATGATAATAGGCGATATGGCTCCTTCGTGCCTTTATTAATCAAATCATCAATCATAACTCCGATATAAGCTTCATCTCTTTTTAGAATGAGAGGTTCTTTTCCTAAAATTTTTAACGCAGCATTGATACCTGCCATTAAACCTAATCCGGCAGCTTCTTCATATCCGGATGTACCGCAAATTTGTCCGCCGCAATAAAGACCTGGCCAACGCTTAACCATTAAACAAGGATCAAATTGAGTTGGATAAATAGCATCATATTCGATTGCATAAGCATACTTTAAAATTTCAGCATGTTCAAGTCCTTTTAAAGAATGAACCATCTGAAGCTGAATGTCTTCTGGCATTGAAGTTGAAAAGCCTTGCAAATAAATTGAATCTGTCTCTAAAGATTCTGGTTCAAGAAATAATTGATGTCTTTCTTTATCAGCAAAACGAACAATCTTATCTTCAATAGATGGGCAGTAACGCGGTCCAACACCAGTTACCATTCCCCCATACATTGCCGATTCTTTTAAGTGATCACGGATTAATTGATGGGTTTTTGCATTAGTATAAGTTAAATAACAAAGAATTTGTTTGTTTAAAGGCAATGAATGATCGTGAGTATAGGAAAAGCAAAGATTTCCTTCCATTCCGTATTGAGGAGTTAAGACATCATAATCAATAGATGAACTTTTAATTCTTTGAGGAGTTCCTGTTTTGAGACGTAAAATTTTAATCCCCATCTCACTTAGTTTTGGTGATAATCCCTTAGAAGCCTTTTCTCCATCAGGTCCAGCTTCGCGCGAAGTATGACCGACTAAAATTTGACTTTCCATATAGGTTCCAGTTGTTAAAATAACCGCTTTAGAATAGATATCTTGGTCTTTTAAGCGAACACCGAAAACCTTTTCATCATCGTGAAGTAAATCGATGACCATACCTTCTTTTAATGTTAAATTTGGTGTGTTAAAAGCATATCTTTGCACAACGCGCGGATAATTTAATTTATCCTCTTGAGCGCGAAGACATTGAACACCAGGTCCCTTACCAGTGTTAAGAAATTTAATCTGTAATGCTCCTTCATCAGCGCAAATTCCCATCATACCGCCTAAAGCATCAACTTCTCTAACGACGATACCTTTAGCCGATCCACCGATAGAAGGATTGCACGGCATATTTGAAATTTTTTTAAAATTTAATGTTATCAAAAGGGTTTTTAAGCCCATATGCGCTGAAGCGAAAGCGGCTTCCATTCCCGCGTGCCCGCCGCCGACGACAATGATATCATAATCGTAATTCATATTAACCAATACTGCCTTCCATATCCATTTTAATTAAGCGATTGAGTTCGACAGCATATTCCATCGGCAATTCTTTAGAGAACGGTTCGATGAATCCCATAATAATCATTTGGGTAGCTTCTTGCTTGCTTAAACCTTTCGACATCAAATAAAACAATTGATCATCATTGATTTTACTAACAGTTGCTTCATGTTCAAGATATGAAGTATTGTTGCTAATCTCATTACTAGGAATAGTATCTGAAGAAGAAATATCATCAAGAATCAAAGTATCACATTCAATATGCGCTTTCGAGTTTTCCGCATTAGGTCCGAGCACAACTCTTCCGCGATAATTAGCCCTTCCTCCATTTTTAACAATTGATTTTGAAATAATAGTAGATGTGGTTTCTGGAGCTAAATGAATCATCTTTGCTCCTGCATCTTGATATTGTCCTTTATCAGCGACAGCAATAGAAATGCAGTCTCCTTTTGCGCCGCGTCCATTAAGAATGCAGCAAGGATATTTCATATTAATTTGCGATCCAATATTCCCGTCAATCCATTCCATAAAGCCGTTTTCTTCAACTTTAGCTCTCTTAGTAACTAAATTGATAATGTTATTAGACCAGTTTTGAATTGTTGAATATCGGCAGTGTCCGCCTTTTTCAACAATAATTTCGACGACAGCAGCATGTAAAGATTCTGTTGAATATATCGGCGCGGTACATCCCTCAACATAGTGAACATCTGCCCCTTCATCAACAATGATTAAGGTACGTTCAAATTGTCCCATCTTTTCATTATTGATGCGGAAATAAGATTGTAATGGTTTTTCTAATTTAACTCCCTTAGGAACATAAATGAATGAGCCACCCGACCAAACTGCTCCGTTAAGCGCGGAGAATTTATTATCGCGGTAATTAACGACCGTATTAAAATATTTTTTAAAAAGATCTGGGAAAGTTTTTAAAGCTGTATCAGTATCGAGGAAAATAACTCCTTTCTCTTCAACTTCCTTAAGCATATTATGATAAACAACTTCCGATTCATATTGCGTTGAGACACCAGCTAAATATTTTTGTTCAGCCTCAGGAATTCCTAATTTTTGGAAAGTTTGCTTAATAGTATCAGGAACTTCATCCCAGCTTTTTTCAACGTGTTTAGTCGAACGAATAAAATAAGTGTAGGAATTAAAATCTAAAGATGAAAGATCGGGTCCAAATTTAGGAAGCGGTGATTTTAAGAAAAAATCGAGAGCTTTAAGGCGGAAATCTAGCATCCATTCCGGCTCATTTTTTAAAGCAGAAATTTCTCTGACAACCTGCTTGTTTAAACCTTTAGGAGTTTTGATAATAGATACATCATCATTTTTAAACCCATATTTGTATTCTTGATCCATTATTTATCTCCTTTCAAAAGCTTTTCCATTCCGTTAAAACCAATAGTGGCACATTTAATTCTTGCAGCTTGCTTAGAAGTATTCATAAAAACAATAGCCTCATCAAGAACATCCGCATCATATGGTTCTTCGTGAATCATAGCTAAATAATTTTTAATAATATTTTCAGCTTCTGAAATGGTTTTTCCTTTTAAAAGTTCTGTCATGATAGAAGTAGAAGCTATGGAAATAGCACATCCCACACCATGAAAGCAGACATCGACAAGAATACCATTTTCAATCTTAGCCTGAACATAAATTTTATCGATGCAAGAATCTGAATCCATATAAATAGTCTTATATGATGCATCACCTTCACGGCGATTACGCGGATGGGTATAGTGATCCATAATAATTTCCCGCATCATCATTTCATTAATTGAAATAGGCATCTAAGAAGTCACCACCTTTCTTGCATGCTTCAACGAAAGCATCAATTTCTTCAAATGTATTGTAAAAATATAAAGAAGCCCGGACTGTTGCATCCGTTTTTAAAAATTCATTAAGTATTTTTGCGCAGTGATTGCCGCTTCTAACAGCAACACCATATGAATTTAATAAAGTCGCTGTATCTTGAGCAAAGACATCTTTAACATTAAATGCAATAATACCTGATTCAGAAGTAGCGTTATAGACGATAATATTATCTAATTTGCTCAATTTGCTAATAGCGTATTCTTTTAATTCTTTTTCGCGTTTTTCGATATTATCCATACCGATTTTTTCTAAATAATCAATAGCGGCACCTAAACCGATGACACCGGCAATATTCTGCGTTCCCGCCTCAAATTTTAAAGGTGGATATTGATAGCCAATATATCCGCAGGTATCAAAGCGAGTATTCATTCCACCGCCAGTCATTAAAGGATCCATTTTATCAAGCAAATCATATTTACCGTATAGAACACCAATACCGGTCGGTCCGCACATTTTATGTCCGGAGAAAGCTAAGAAATCAATATCAGCATCCTTAACATCAACTTTCATATGCGGAACTGATTGTGCTCCATCGACAACGAAAATTGCTCCGTTTTGGTGGATTACTTTTGCAAATTCCTTAATATCAATTGAATACCCTAAAACATTAGTAACTTGGGCTAAAGCAACGATTTTAACATGCGGATTTAATGCCTTTTTTAAATTTTCGATAGTCACGCGTCCTTCTTTATCTAAATCGATGTAGCCAATTTTGCAGTGAATAGTTTCCGCGACCTTGAACCATGGAAGAACATTTGAAGCATGTTCGGCATCAGTGATAAGAATTTCATCATCAGCAGTTAAATTCTGTAAAGCATAGCCATGAGCAACCATATTTAACGACATTGAAGCACCAGAAGTAAAAACAACCTCTCTTGATTCACAATTGATGAACTTTGCTACTTTATTTCTAACATTTTCATATTCAACGTCAACGCGATGTGCAATATCGTAATCCCCGCGGTGTTCATTTGCGCAGTAGTTGCAGTAATAATCCATTTCTGCATTGATAACTTGATAAGGTTTTAATGATGTAGCAGCATTGTCAAAATATACTAATGGATGTTTTTGCATTATTTTTCCGTTAAGCATCGGAAAATCTTTTCTTAATTCATTAAAATCAACCATAATTACACTCTTTTCGTAATGCAATCGACAATTGCATTTTTAATATCTTCTTCACTAAATGTTTGAATAATTGGATATAGATAACCATAGGTGATTAATTTTTTTGCTTCAGCCTCGCTAACACCCCTAGACATCAAGTAGAAAATATGATCTTTATTGATTTGTCCTTCACTAGCTCCATGGAAAGCTTTAACATCATTTTCATCAATGCAGAGCATTGGAGATGCTTTAGCGTGAACACCTTTATCAAAGACTAATATTTTAGCAAGTTGATTTGTTGAAGAGCCTTTGGATCCTTTAAAGATTTTTGCGTTTCCTAAAAAATTCAAAGTAGAAGTATCTTTTGCAACACCATAATTTTCCATTTTAGCAAAAGTATTGCCAGCTAAATGATTAAAATTGATTACAAAATTTTTCTTATCATTTTTTTCAGAAATAGTAGCTAGGTGCCAATAGATGCTAGCACCTTCGCTTAAAAGATTAGCGTCAACTTTGAGCGATTTATCGCCAACAGAAAAATCAGCAAAAGCAACTTCTAAAGATGCGTTCGCCTGAATGTTAAATTCTCTTGTTAAAGATTCACCTTGTACGCTATTAAATATATTTAACTTAACCTTGGAATTTTCACCAATATCATATATGACATGACTATTTTTTTCGTTCAGTTCTAAGATTTCAAGATTAGTATTATCACCAGTAACTAAGTGATAATTTTCACTTGCCGGCAAATCATGCCAATCAACTTTCACCTCACCGGTTTGATTATTGCTAATTTCTAAAGTTAAGGTGTTGTCTTCTTCATTAACCAAATGAGAAATATTAATGACTTTCATTTGATATCACCTATTTAATTGTCTGTTTTACGGCACATGAACCAAGTGAAACAGAATTCATAACCGGAGACTCTTCTTTCTTGATATTGATGTTGTATTCTTTCTTTAAGAACTCATACCCTTCTTTATCAATCTTTTCAATTAATGATGTATCACCTTCAAGAACAATTCTGCCATTAATCATGATAGCAGCTCTTGTCGGATGAATTAATTCATAGAGTCTAGCATAATGGCTAACAATCAAAAATGACATATCATTTTTTTCTAGTTCATTAATCGCTTTTGAGACAATATTAATCGCATCGACATCAAGTCCAGAATCAATTTCATCAAGCATTGCAAAATCAGGTTTTAAAAGCATCATCTGCAAAATTTCATTTCTCTTTTTTTCACCGCCAGAAAATCCTTCGTTGAGGAAACGATTAGCTAAATCTAAAGGAATATTCATCTCTTTGCAGATTCTATCTAAGTCACGATAAAACTCAAATAATTTAATTGGTTGATCGCGGTGAGCATTGATAGCCGATTTTAAGAAATCAGCATTGACAACACCTGGAACTTCTGGTGGATATTGCATAGCCAAGAATATGCCGTTTTTGCTTCTCTCATCGACGCTCATCTTGAGAACATCTTTTCCATCTATAAGAATTTCACCTTTGGTGACCTCATATTTTGGATTTCCCATAATGGCGGCAAGCAATGTAGATTTACCGTGTCCATTAGGACCTAATAATGCCACATTATCTTTTTTGTTTATAACAAGGTTTACACCTTTTAATATTTCTTTTCCTTCCACGCTAACATGGAGATTTTTGATAACTAATTCTTGCACTGTTGTTACCTCCTAAGCGTCAATATTCTACTACAACAAAGGCGCTAAAACAAAGATAATTTATATTAGATTTTTAGAATTAATCTAAGATATTAGTTTTTTTGCGATTGCACTAGGCAATAACTATATTTTTTGAATTAATTAGCGCCTAGTAAAAACTTTCGCGCATGCGCATATGCGTTATTTAAGATACGCAAAAAAAGGATTTTTATATTGAAAAGGGCTTATCAATAAAGTATTATTAATACGCTATATTTGAAAAAGGAGGACTTTTCGCCCATGAAAAAGAAATTACTTCTCTTATCAATGGTAAGTGGTTTGACTTTAGTCGGATGTAATGGCATCAGTCCATTAGACGGCGAGAATGGTCAAGTCATTGTCAAATTAGGAGATGGTACTGAATATACTGCTGACGATTTGTTTAACAACTACTCTAACACCTCCGCAGGTGCAAGCCAGTACTTTGAAGCAGTTTATGATGTTTTAGTAAGAGCGGTACAGCCTATCACTGATAGCATTCAGGATACAGTTGATCAAAAGCTTGATGATTTCGTCGATAGTGCGCGTTCAGCAGCATCTACAAACGGAACATCTTATCGTACCGAATTATCAAATGCCTTAGAAAAACAAGGTGTCGAATCTCTCGATGAGCTCGAGCAAGTTTATTATCTCGATGCTCAAAAAGCAGAATTTGAAGAAGATTACTATGAAGCAAACGATAATGAAAATCTTAATGCTTTATTAAGCGAGTATATCCAATACTACGCACCGTACCATGTACGTCACATTTTAATTAAAACTTCATCTGGAACAAGTTTATATAACGGAACTGTTTCTAGCGATGATGCCAAGAGTTTAGCTGCCGCTGCACAATTATTAGCTTCTGGCAACCTCTCATTCGGTGAAATTGCATTACAAGTTTCTGATGATGATTCAAGTAAGACAAACTATGGTGAAACATCCATTATGTCAACAACTACATCATTTGTTAACGAATTCAAGTTCGCATTATATCAATACGATGAATTCTTCAATGCTGACGCTCAAGAAGCTGTCGCTGCATATGATGAAAGACAAGCATCAGAAGATGATACAACATATGTCGCTAAGAGCGGATCTGCATTAATTCCTCTTGATGAAGAAGATAAATCATACGTAGAAAGTAAAGTTAACAGAATTCCATACGAAGTTTTCGAAAAATTAAACGAATTTGCTAACGTCACACTTAACCAAGACGGAAATCAAGTAAAAGATGGTAACGAAGCTTACTATCCTCGTAACATTCTTTTCAATAAATACCTCAATGAACACTCATTAGGTTGCATTGTTAGAGGAACATCCGCTTCAGTTCAAGGTGAGAAAGCTAGATTCAAACATATTGCTGGTTTGTCAGCTTCCGATGCAAAAGCAGATGATGTTCTCGTCGATGAAACCGGTCGCCCAATTTTAGTTACAAGAAGCGGTTCTGGTTCTGGCGATAGCGATTCCGGATATCAAGGAATTTTCTTCATCATCGCTCAAAGATCACCGTTTGTTAAATCTTCTGATCAATCAGTTAGTGATTTATTAACATCCTTAGATGCTTATTGGACTATGGACGTTCCAGCTTCTAACGCTGATGTTTCCAAGATGAATACATATGTCACCTATATTAAGGGCACAAACGAAGATTATGAAAAGAGAGCTGAAGGCATTGAAACAAATGTCAAAGGATTCGATTCTCATATGAATTTCCGCTTCTATGAAGAAGCATACGCTGAAGCTCTTGAGAAATTCGGTTCAGTCACAATTAATGATAAAGTTGAAGAATTAATTGATGCGTATATTGCTGCTGCTAGAGACACATCTAATTACTCAGCTAATGAAACATATCAAAACGCATGGGATTCATATGTCCAACTTCTCCAATTACAAGATCAATTATCATCAAAAGAAATTTCAGAAGATCAAATCACTGCATTATTTGACCCTGAATATCAACCAATCGGAGGTGCTAACTAATGAAAAAGTTTAATAAAATATTATTAGTAGGATTATCCGCAATTTCCCTAGTTGCTTGTGATGAAGTTGTCGCTCGTCCAGGTAACGTTGTCAACAACGATTTCTTAGTTGAATTCGGCGGTGGAAAGAATGATTATTATGATAACGATTTCGAAGTTATCTATGATCAATTAATTGATTCCGGCACTTCTAATTCAACAATTCTCAATGCTATTATCACTGAAATTGCTAAAAATGAAGTTGCAAAATTCTATGGTTTAACAAAAGATCAATTCAACACTGTTCTTGATAACGTAACCAAGATTCTTGCTCACAAATCAGGTGAAGTCGCAGCTTATGCTGATGATATTAAAGCTAGCGCTGAATCTCTTCAACAAATCATCATTGAAGAAGTTCAAGATAAGATGATTGATAAGGCTAAAGAAGATTCTTACAATGTTGACTACTACTTCCAAGAAGAAAAATTAGTTAATGATTTAAGATCATCTCTTTATGATATTGTCGGTGATGAATTCACAACTGATTATCTTATCACACCAGAATCAACTTATGATGATATTTTCAAGGCTGATTACACCGATTATATTGAAAAAGAAATTTATCCAGTCTACTTAAAGACTTTATTAACTTCTGTATTCATTTATAACCGTAACTTCTCTTCAATTGGCAGAAGCTTCGCCCGTGATGCTTATTATATTAAGTTAAGCACCATCACCGATCACGAAGGTGCTGTTCCAATGTTAATCAATAGCTATTTCAACGCTTATATCAACGGTGAAACTCCAACTGGTTCGTTTGATCTTGAATCAATGTCAAGAATCTACAATGGTGTTTATGATGATACCGAACTCACAAAACCAGATTCAGTTGATTATAAAGAACATGAATTTGCAGTCAGCAATGATTTATTTACTAAAGCTGAGGAAATGGAAGAAGATATCAGTCAAGTAGCAACTTATGAAGATGGTGAATATCACTTCTTATCTGATACCAACCCTAACTATAACGAATCACTCGCTTCTGAATTTACTGGTAGTTTCTCATATCCTCTTGAATGGGGTATTACTTTAAAAGAAAGACAATTACAAACTAGCGAAATTTATGTTAATGATGGTTTAGTTATTAAATCAGGCGGATATTCATCATTACCAAGTGATATCAGCACTCGTTTATTCTCTTCACAAGTTCAACGTAATGTCGTAACAGTTACAGGTAAAGATGGATCAACAGTCCAGCTCTTAGCTCCAGCGACATCCCCTAACGATCCAGCAGAAAACGATTATTCATCGCGTTATGCTATCTATGATGCTGGTACAACTGCTTACTACATCGTAGTTGTAAATAACTACTACAATAACTCTTCCTTCAAAGATGGAGCTAATCCAGAAGTTGCTAAGGAAATCGCTAGAACATTAGGTACATCTGATACTAATCAATCAGAAGCAATCACTTATTATCTTGATTACTACGATTTACAATTCCATGATCAAGACTTCTATGATTATGTTGAATCTACATATCCTAATGTAATGGACGATAAATACCATTATGGTGAATAAGGAGCTACGGCTCCTTTTTTTATACATTGAAAAAAGATAACTAAATGTATAAAATATTCTTAAATAGAGGTAAAAAATAATGGATGATTGTATTTTTTGTAAAATAGCTCGTGGTGAGATTCCATGTCATAAAGTTTATGAAGATAACGATATTTTAGCCTTTCTTGACACTAACCCGGTAACTCGCGGTCATTGCCTAGTAATAACTAAAGAACATTTTCAAAATTTATTATATGTTCCAAAGGATTTATTAGGAAAAGCGATGGCAGCCGCACAAAAAATCGCTCAGGCTGAAGTTGCTTCATTAGGTGCTAAAGGTGTCAATATCCTTATCAATACCAACGAAGTCGCTGGTCAAACTGTAATGCATTTTCACATTCACGTAATTCCGCGTTATGACTCAAAAGATTCCTTGAAGATTGACTTTATCCCGCGTCAAATCTCTGAGCTCAATTTACCGGCAGTTGCTTCATTGATTAAAAAAGATTTATAAGCAATATAAAAAGGTAACCACTCGGTTACCTTTTATTTTTTTATTTTTTACTTTCTTTAGTGAAATATTGCTGCCATTTCCAAGAATCGCGGCAAGCATCAACAATTGTATGTGTTGCTTTCCAGTGAAGTTCTTTTTCAGCTTTATCGCAGTTAGCGTAGCATTCAGCGATATCGCCTGGTCTTCTAGGAGCAATTTCATAAGGAACTTTAACATTGTTTGCTTCTTCAAAAGCTTTAACTAATTCTAAGACTGAAGTACCTTTACCAGTTCCTAAATTATAAATAACTAATCCAGGATTAGTAGCTAATTTTTCTAATGCTGCGACGTGTCCAGTTGCTAAATCGACGACGTGGATATAATCGCGGACTCCCGTTCCATCAACTGTTGGATAATCATCTCCAAAAACATTAAGATGATCTCTTTGTCCGACGGCGACTTGAGTAATATAAGGCATTAAATTATTAGGGATTCCGTTAGGTGCCTCACCAATCAATCCAGATTCATGTGCGCCAATTGGGTTAAAGTAACGTAAGATTGCAATATTCATCTCTGGATGTACTTTGTAAACGTCTTGCAAAATACCTTCGATGATTAATTTTGTCGTGCCATAAGGATTAGTTGTACCTCCAATTGGATCGGTTTCGTAAAGAGGTACTCTCTTAGGTGTTCCATAAACTGTAGCAGAAGAAGAGAAGATAAAGTTTTTAACCCCATATTTAATCATTAAATTTAAGAGATTAATTGTCGACATGAGGTTGTTTTCATAGTAAAGCAACGGCTTGACGCAGCTTTCTCCGACAGCTTTGCTTCCCGCGAAATGAATAACATCGCGGATGTCTTTATTTTCTTTAAATACTTCTTCTAATTTTTCTTTATCAAGGCAATCGACTTGATAGAAAGTAATTCTAACTCCGGTGATTTTTTCAATTTGATCAATCATTGTAATTTTACTATTAGATAAATTATCGACTGCAATGACTTTTTCACCTTTCTTGATAAGTTCAATGATGGTATGCGAACCAATATAACCTAGTCCGCCTGTAACTAAAATTGCCATATATTTTTTGCTCCTTCACTATCATTATAAATGATTATACAAATAATAGATATTTAATTTTCTCACTAGCTATCAATAATAATAGATATCTATTTAGCCTTTTTCTAGAGGTTTTCAAGATTTTATATTCAAATTTCTAACTTTTAAAAATCAGAGGCAATGCCTCTGATAATTATTTATTTTTCTTTTCTTGATAGAAACTTCTTCCGTCCATAGCTAGAACTCTTGAAGAAAATTCTCCTTCTTTAACACCGTCTAAAGCTTTAGAGATGATATTCATCTTCGCATCGAGATCATCAATCGCATGCAATAAGAATGCTTCTTTAGTTAATGGAGGAATTGGGGATCCGAATTCTTTTTCTCCGTGATGCGATAAAATCATATGTTCTAATAATAAAATCTTTTCTGAATGGAGATTTAAATGATGGCTAGCTTCTCTAATTTCGCTGACCATAATCGCAATATGTCCAATCAATTTTCCCTCTAAAGTATATTTGGTGGCAATAGGGCCGGATAATTCAATTGTTTTACCAACATCGTGAAGAAGCGTTCCAGCGATTAATAAATCTCTATCGACATCATCATAAAATGAAGCGAAGAATTCAGCGACCTGAGTCATTGATAAAGTATGATAAAGTAATCCTGAAGCATATTCATGATGGTTTCTAACCGCGGCTGGATAGCTAATAAATGCATCGTAATGTTCGTTAATAACATAGTTGACCAATTTACTTAGTTCTTCATCTTTGATTGATGAGAGGTAGCTTTTTAGCTGTCTAACCATCTCTTGCTGACTAACCGGTGATGGAAGACAAAACTTACTATAATCAACGCTGCGTTGATCAACAGAAGCTAAGCCGATGACTTTTAACTGTAAATTGCCGCGATAATCAATAACATCAGCGTTGACTAAAATTACATCGCCTATTTGGCAAATTGCTGCTTCTGTATCGTTAGAATCCCATCGCTTAGCATCAATTGTGCCAGTTCTATCTTGTAAAGTTAATGAAAGATAAGGTGCTCCAGCATTGGAAACTCCCTTAACCGCATTGGTAACTAATAATTCCGCGGCGATATGATCGCCTTCTTTATATTCATTAATCATCTTGTCCATATAAATCCAAATCTCCTATAGTCTTAATAATATCATGGTAACGATAGCCTTTTCTTATGAGTTTGTTAATAAATTTATCTTTTATTTCCTTATTTGATAAATCATTGCGAAGTGAATAAGCGATAACCTCTTTTGTTAAAGATGTTTTTTCATTATCTTCATCATAGGTAAGCTGCTCATTTAAGGCCCTGTTTATCAATTCTGAAGGAAAACCTTTCCTCAATAATAGCAAATTTAATTTTTGCTTTTGCTCTTGGAAAGAACATCTTTCAAACAATTTCTTCTTCGCATTAATCCAAAACAATATTTTATGATATTCTGTTTCGCTATCGTAGTTTTTATTTAAATTTAAACCGCGTTCAGAAAAATTATTTTTAATTTCTTGATAGGACGTATTTTTTAGTTCTAGTTCTTCATAGAGTTCTTTTTCTAAGACCTTATCATTAAGCAAATAATTATTTTCAAAAAACGTTATTAAATTATTTATCTGCTCAATATTTAATTTTTCGTTTTGTAAAAGATTGATTACTTCTTGTTTTGATAAACGCTTTTTTAAAAGTTTTTTTAAATATTTCTTTCTTATTTCAATTAAAGATATTTCGTTTTTTATCACATCATATTCTTCATTAGATAACTGCTTACCTAAATAAAGATAATGCTCGGCAAAAATATTTTTATCGATAATAAGTTTTTCTTCATCGATAGCTAAGATAATTTCATCTTTTTTAAAAAAAATATTTTTAATCTGTCTCATAAATTTAAGATAGGGGTAATAAACTTAACCTTATTAATATTACATATTTTTGCAAACATTTTAAAGCCGATAAATTGCATATTTTATTTTTCTTAACTACAATATCAGTATGGAAAAGATAAAATTAATAGCAGTTGATTTAGATGGTACATTACTAAATTCCCGTAGCGAGATTTCTCCTGCAACCTTAAAGATTCTTAAAGAATTAGCTTCAAAAAATATTAAACTGGTCTTAGCGACTGGAAGGCCAACTAATTCGCTTAAGAGATTTGTCAAACTTATCGGCAATACCACGGCAGATGATTATTCAATATCCTTCAATGGAGCGAGAATTCTCTCAAACAAAGATTTCTCACCTCTTGATAAGAAAGATATCGCTTATGATGTCGTTAGAAGAGCTTACGCTTTAAGCGTTCAGGAACAAGTATCATTCTTTGCCTACAATCAATATGAGGAATTAATTTCCGAACTCGATTCCGATTATGTGGAATTTGAGCACCACTTAACTGCTTCCCCTCTGCGGATTGAACCTTTTATTCATTACAAAAATGAGAATTTTATTAAAATGACTTTCACTGAAAGCAAAGAAAATATCGATAGGATATCAGACGCGGTCAACAAAGTTTTTTCCGACTACACAGTCGTTAGATCGCATGCTTTTTTCTTAGAAATTCTCAATCCTCAAGCTAGTAAAGGACAGGCCTTAAAAACTTTACTAAAGAAACTAAATATTTCACCAGATGAAGTATTTGCTTTCGGAGATAATGATAATGATTTAGAAATGATTAAAAGCGTTAAATACGGTTTCGTAATGAATAATTCATTCTCTGAAGAATTACGTAAACATGCTTATGAAATCGTGCCGTCAAACGATGAAGAAGGAGTATATCAAACTATTAAAAAATATCTTTTCTAATGAAAGGAATTTATGAACCATAATCAATGTGCCATTCTCTTTGATTCAGAGAATATTAAACCTCACGAGATTCTCGATGAGCTTTTTAAGTCGCTTAACAATTTAAATTATGATTTGCTTTATCCGCGTAAGATGATTGTTAACGATTTAGGAAAAATCAAAAAAGCAGAATTAAGCGATGATTTGAAAAAATATCGATTAGATCTTTCTTGCACTTATGCTGATGTTAGAAAAAATTTATTAGATTTTCGCCTTTATATCGAAGCTCTTGATTTAGCCTATACCCAAAATAATATTGAAGCTTTCTGCATCGTCAGCAACGATGCTGACTACGCTGAATTAGCTATTAAACTCCGTTTGATGGGTAAAACCATCATCGGGGTCGGTTCAAAAGCTACGACAAACGAAGACTATCAAAAATTATTTAATCACTTCTATTTCATCGAAGAATTAAAAAATCAAAAAGAAGTCGTTAAACCTTCACCTAAGAAAAAGAAGCAAGCTACAAAAGATCAACTTTTATCGGATACCATTAATACAATCATTATCAATAATTACAATAACCATAAGGCAAGAATTTATTATTCTAATCTCGTATCTGAAGTAAAAAAAGTGCCTGCTCTTGCTAAACTCAAATTAACTCAAGATAAGTTAATTAAACTTGGCTATAATCTAGAATACGAAGACGAAAAAAGAAAAGAAACAGCCTATATAAAGATTGGTGATAAGAATGGAAATTAATGCAGAAAAAGCTTTATTGTTAATTAATCAAGGTGAACTATTATTTATTGTCCAAAATAGCAAAAAGACCTATTTTGCCAAGAAAAAAGAGAAAATATATGTTCAGTCAAATACGTATTCATATTTGCTTGACACTGACACTTTTCTCTCTTTATATAAAAACGTTTCATTTTATATTGAAGATACTAGCGACGTTTCTATCGATAGCGAAATCGATAAAGCCTACTATTCACTTCAAAAATGGAAATATTAATCGAAGGTATTTAAATACCTTCTTTTTATTAAGAACTGGAATAGTTTATAAAGGAAGCCAACACCGATGAAAATAGCGATTAAGACAAAGATCCAATAAAGTACGCCAATCTTGCCATCACCGATATTAAACCAGGTATTGGTTTTATAATCCAAGAATGGGTATGGAGCAACTGACGCGCCATTATCCCAGCGGAATCCGCTATAAGATAATGCCATTTCAAAGCAGAGATAAATAACCGGATAGATCAATGCTAAGAAAATATAAGATACTTTAATTTTATAAGTTCTATTACAGGTAAGAAAATCAAGAATTGCTAAAACAGGAATAATGACGTGAAAACAAACGCTTTGATAAGACATTAAATACTCAATCCCCCCGATAGGGACAATTAAAAAATCAAAAATAAATCCAGTAATAGTAATTGCAATTAGTGAGAAAAATCTAAAAATAAAAAACACTTTATTTGGTCTCAAATAAAAACCTTTATAACGTTTAATTGTACAAATCAAAAAGAAAATCGTAGTTATAAAAGTAAAAATATTTGAAATAATTGTGAAATACGTAAACGTAGAAAAATCCATGTTCACAATTCCGTTTACTAAAATTACAGTAAACCCCGAAATCAAAAATCCAATAATTAAGCTTTTAAGCACAACGCTGTAAATAAAAAACTTTTTACTCATACCCTAGACACCCCATAATAAATAGTTTCAAAAGCTATATTCTCAGGATTACTTTGGTCAAGAATCATCATATAGTTATACTCGCCATTAATTCTTTCATCTAAATAATCAACATATCCATCATGATAATAATAGCCTAAAGCATAGTCGATCATAGTATCACTAAAAGAGATAATAGTCTCATCGCTTAAAAGCATTTCAGAAGGAATCTTGCTCATCAATTTAAAAACATCTGCCGCATAATTAATATATGTTTTTTCAGTATGCTCAAATGGTTGCATCATCAAAGCATATCTATCTGGATTAAGCTGAAGATTTACATAATAACTCATCTCATCATTATCAAATCCCATGGATAAATCTAGATATGTGATATCTCCTTCTTTATTTACTTTAATAGAGCTGCTGTTAACGAGATATAAGTCTTCAAAATCAATATTCAGTTCGCGTTCAACTTTATCAAAAAGAATACTATAAGTCTTTATGTTAGCGTACGTATCGCTAGCAAAATAAAAATACTCGGAACTGCTTTGTTTTGTTATGAAGTATAGTCCAGTTACAACGGCTGCACCTAAAGCAATGGCACCTACAACTAATAATGTATCCTTTGTAGTTATTCCCATAGATATCCCTCGATAATTTTATTATAAATGGATTTATCTTTTAATAAAATATATAAATTAAAATTACATTACCCATAAACAATCATCAGTGGTAACAGCTGCAGCTTCGTGTTCATGAGTTATTAAGAATTACATTACTCATAAACTCATCAACTTTAGATTGCCAATTTCTAACAGTTCATGAGTTATTAAGAATTACATTACTCATAAACAATTCTAACACCCGATGCAGCATTGATTACGTTCATGAGTTATTAAGAATTACATTACTCATAAACATAGTGTCAAATTGTGCCATTTTTGGAAGAGTTCATGAGTTATTAAGAATTACATTACTCATAAACACTATGGGTTATCTTACCATGTAGATTTTTGTTCATGAGTTATTAAGAATTACATTACTCATAAACATAGGTATTGGATAGTCATACGGCATAGGGGTTCATGAGTTATTAAGAATTACATTACTCATAAACAGATCTTCGGCGCTGGTTCTTGTGAAATATGTTCATGAGTTATTAAGAATTACATTACTCATAAACGGCACTTGACACATATATATATATATAATATAGTTCATGAGTTATTAAGAATTACATTACTCATAAACCTCAAATTAAGAGAATATGACATAAATAATTCTTGAATACATTACAAATACATTCTAAATCAACATTAATGAATTATCAAATTAAACATAAATCACTATCAACAATTATGGTCTTAACTCCATTTCTAACACTAGAATTACCAATACTTATTAAAGACAAATGATTATATTCTAAAAACTCCTTAAGTAAATCAATTTCAAAATCTGTCAATAAATCTAATAAGGAATAGCAAACAAAAACTTTATATTTACTAATATCAATAGTTGCTTTTAAATAATATATTAGCTTATGGAAATAGTCTTGATCTTCAGTTTTATAACGAAGATTAATTGCAGAAAATAATGTCTTAAAATCTATAGAAGCATCATAATCTAGTTCAACATTGTTATCAATAGTAATATCCTTCATTAAGTCACTAATATACTCTGTAATTACTGAAAGTTTTATTCTTTGTTCATCCTTAATTATGTTTTTATCAATATTCGTATACAAGGTCGTTAATTGTTTTTTAATGTTTAAATCTAAATTAATAACATCAGATAAGAAAAGTAAATATTTTTGTAAATCTAAAAATATAGTATCAAAAAGCATTATTTTTTCTTCATCTATTTCTTGTAGCCAAGAAAGAATATCTGCTAAAAAATGTTGGTTTTCAATTTTTAAATTATATATTTCTCCATTACCAATTAAAAATTTATATTCTATTCTTTTAAATTGTAAAATCATAATTCTATCATTCTTTCATCGCTATTTATGACATCAGTAATATTATCACCAAGTAAAATTTTAATATCATTGAACTGTTTTTCTGTAATTGTTAAAACCGCTACAGAACCTTCATTAGGGGCAAAACTTTTAACTTTTTTAATATATGCATCTGCCATTTGTTGATTCATGCAAAGCTTTATATAAACCGATTTTTGAAATTGATAAAAGCCTAGTGATTTTATATCTTTTACAAAATGGCGATATGCTGTCCGCTGTTCCTTCTTTTCCACAGGTAAATCAAAACTTAATAGTAGTCTCATATATCTATAACTCATATTCAATAAAATCCACAACTAAAGATCCTGTTCTCAAATTAGTCAGTAATCCACCAACATATGAATGAATAGCATTTTCTAAAAATAATTCTTTATCACGATATCGAACTTTTAAATTAAGCATATTAATAAATACATTTTTAAAATTTCCATCATCTACTAATTTGTTAATCACATAATAATCGACTAATGGTCTTAAAGGTTCTATAAAATCACATGATAAATTAAACGGATTCGTCTCTCCAATATGATGAATGCCAATTTCAGTTAGATATCCAAAAGATTTAATTTCTCTATTGATTGCACTTAGCAATATACTGTATCCATAATCCAAAAATTTGTTAATTAGATTATCTTTATTACGAGAAAATGAAGAAGAAAAAAGGGCATTAAATTACACTTTTGCAGAATGCCCTTCTCTATTAGTATTATCATGAATTTCTACTTCATCTTTATATGTAATTAACTTATTATGCGCCTCTTCATTTATTTCAAATAAATTTTTAGCTTGATTTTCTATCTTTTTCTGTATAATACTTTTCCAAATCTCTCCTTTCAAAGTATTATCCCACCGGATTTGAAAAAATATTTTTTTATATGTATCAATAGTTCCATAAAAAGGAAGAAGTTGGCTTTGAGGATTATACTTAGCATCGCAGAATATAACGGAAATATTTTTGTTCATTAAAGCAGATAATAAAGAAGCCGTTAATGAAACTTCTGTTGAAGCCACGATTAAAACAGCAATTTCATCAATGCAGATTTTAGTTTCTTTTTCACTTCTTACAACTAAATAATTTAAAGAATATTCTAGTTTGCATCTATTTTTTATTGAAACTATTCTAAATCCCATCACTCATTACTCCATAAAACTTTTGTATAATATCCTGTAATTGATTCAGAAATAATTTGCATTGAAATATTAATGTTTTTGGATATAGATAAAAATCCAGAATGTTGACTTAATCCAATCACAGATAAATCAGATAATGTTCTATCGCATTTAATTAAATTTAAAATTGATTGATTTAAGACAATGTACTGAATCAAATTAAAATCATTTGTCATTTCAATATATTCTTTTTTGTGCAATGTTTCACATATAGTTTTTATTGGCGAAAAAGCTTCATAAATATTGCTGTCTAATTTATTAGATAATACCTTAAATAACTTTTTCATTTCTTCTAAAGTAACAATAATAGGTGAATTTTTGTTTGTTCTCGGAGCAGAAATTAAAAATTCATTACCATACTCATTTAAATCCGTATCCTCTGAAATTTTATAACCGCTGACAACACCTATTTTTCTTAATTTTTCTAATGCCTTAGTCGATAATTTTATTAATTTTAATTCTTCCTTATTAAAATTAGCTTCACTTAAATTTTTACAAAGATATGAATCATTAGTTTTACCAGTAATACAGAATTTACTATGTCCTGATTTAATGACTGTATTAACTTTGAGAACCGGCAAAACAATTTTTGGATTTTCTAATTTTTTCTCTTTAACTAAATATGCAAGTTTTTCTTCATCAGAATAATGTGTGTAGATTGTCGGTATGGTCTCGATTGAATACTTTTTACCTTTTTTACTATCAGATTCTACTAGCATATAACTTCCGAAACTAAGATCAGAATATCCACCATACTTTTTAATATCATTCAATAATCCATTTTTCTTTAAAGGCAAGGCCCCTTCTTGGACATCTCTTGCTGGTTTAATTGATTCTTTGGCAAATAAGGTTGTTCCAATATATGCTCTTGTGGTGACGAAAATATCAAAATGATTAAATATTTGTTTTTTTACTTTATCTATCGTTTTTTGATAATCCAAAATAACATCACCATTTCTTGATTTAAGAGGCAATTTGTTTTTATTTTCATTATCGATAAACACCTTTTTAGGATTAGATGTGAATCCTTTTTCATGTAATCTCAAAATCTGATTTGTCGGAGAATCAAATCTAAAATACTCATGTAAAACTCGTCCAACAACTATATTAAGATATGCATCATGAGCGTGATGGTAATCGTTTGCTTCACGGCATTTTATAATATCAAAGGTTTGACGAAAATCGGAAACAGCATTAGCTTTAGAATATACGACCAATGCATCTTTTTTATAATGTCTAAGCAAGTCTGCTACAGCTTTTACCGATTGAGAAGTAGAAACTAATTGCCGGTTAATAAACGATTTCAAATCATCATCCGTCAATGTTGTTCTCTTTGTTAAGCGATGATATTTTTCTTGACTAATAAATTTATGATCTGAAAGGAATTTCGCGTACGCAAAAGCATTATAACCATCTATAGGCTTTAATTCAGTATACTTTATCGGATATTCATCACTCTTCAATCTATTAGCTTCAGAAACGACTAAAACCCTATTATCTAAACTATCATCTTTAACCAAAGATTGCGGATAAATATGGTCAATGTCATATTTACCGAGATTGCCATTTATCAAATCATCAAAATTAATTTTTTGTCCAGTGTAAAGGCAGCGACCTAACTGAGTAAAATATAGATAAATATAATCGCTTCTTAACATTGATGAATCATTTTCGCATTTTTCTTTAAGCAATTTTCTAACCGAATCTAAATCATCATTATTTGATTGAATTTTTTTGTCTTTAAAAGCATCATCTAACAATTTTTTAACCGATTCATAACGCGAATCTTTACGATTCCCTTTAACTTTCTTTTCCTCATGCTCACGAGTACATTCAATATAAAATTCATTTATTGGATGATGAATAATTTTTTCTAATTCTAAAATAATTTTACAAGTTTGAACTAACGACCGTTTCATCATCGGCGAAGCGTATAAATCATCAATATATCTCTTCATCGACTCAATATCATAAGTATCTTTTTGAATAAATTTATTATTATAATCTTCAATTATTTGTTGATAATTATATTTTGAATCATAAAGAATTTCCATTAAATTTTGATTACTATTCCGCATAATCGAAATTATATTATTTGCTATTATTTCTCCGTTTTTGTCCGCGGCTGGTAATCCGGCAAGAAGTTTTCTAGAAATGCGTCCCCATCCCTTATAATTTAATTTTAGAATTTTATTCAAAATAGAAGTCTCAAAAGAATATTTTTGTTGTAATCTAGATTTTAAAATATCTTTGTCTTCAAACATTGTGATGTTATAAATGATATCTTCAATTTCATCTATATGTTTATCAAAATAATCTTTTCCAAAAATATTTATGAAATCATGACGCGATTTTAACGAAGCGTGTATTTCTTCCATTTCTTTACTGTTAGAAGTAGATATATTGATAGTCTTAGAATTATAAAATGATTTTAAGCAATCAATAACCATTTTTTTAGTTACATTGCTTCTTTTCTCATATAATTCTTCAATAAGATAATTTTTGGCTGCTAATTCTAATGGCACACCATTAACGCAAAGTTTATTTAATTCTGATAAAACATTATATTCAGAATAAAGCAACGATTCTTTTGGTAAACATTCTTCATTTGATAAATAAGTACATTTATTTTGCATCTTTTTAATAAAAGCCTCTGCGCTTGCATATTTATCTACAACTCTATCAAAATTCCAAGGATATATTTTCTCCTCTTTACGCACGACCCAAGCGAATTTTTTCCTATTTTCATCATTTCCGTTATACAAAGGGCCAACATAATAAGGAATCTTAAATTTCATCAAAGAAATAATCTTATTCTTAACGCTGCCATCTTCATCAGAAGTTGATAAGAACTGATAGTATTTGCTTTGATTATCGAGAATAGCTTTTAGCATCATTAAATTTATTTGATAAGGAAAAACACCATTATCTGGTCCGTTTTGCCTTAATAGGTATGTTCCTTCACTCATCTTCAAGTAAATTGATTTTAAAAATTCATCATTAATATCATCTGCTTTTTTTATCTTATCTAACCCGAAAATACCTTTTAAATATTTATAAAAGTCTTCCTTCTTGCAATGACTAAATCTAGTAACTTTATTACGATTGTTGTTGCTACCAATATAATGAACATAATTACAAGTTTCTGAAATTTTATTTCCTTTTTTCGTGAATGGATACTTACGGAAAATTTCATAGTACTTATCACTATAATTTTTCTTTATATAGCTTTTTAAATCTTTCAAATCAGATTTATGTTCGTCATAACGAGCAATCATTGCTTCACAAAGATATTTTTTGTCTTTTAAAAGTTTGTTTAAAATTATGAAATCATAAATATTTTTACATTGTTCAATACAAATGAAGATATTCTCTAATGATGGATACTTAGCTTTTAATGTAGCGATATTTTCTTCAAATTTTTCTTCTTTTACATCAATTGATAAAGTTTCTTCGCTAGAATCTACATCTGTAGATTCAAGAGAAGAAATTAAATTAGATACTTTAACTGATCCTCCTGACATAACCGAAACCAATACTTTTGAAAATTTAGTATCTTTAATAATTAATCTTGAAAGTTTAGCTTTAAGATCAGTGATGCCGTGAAAGTTTTTAACATCTTGAATTACATCTAAAATTATTTGATCATCAACAGCAAAAATATTTTCTGATGTATCACCATAATAAGTATTAACATTATCATTAATTAAATTAAGATAATTAGAGAAATCAGCGACACTAGAAGTTTTAAATTCTCCTTCATATAAAAAATGTCCGCGATATTTAATTAAAAATGCACAAGCTAAATAAACTAACCTTATATCATATTTTTTATCATTCTTAATTAAATCATTTATTAAATGATAGATTGTCGGATATTGATGATAAAAGTCTTTATCAGAATAATTTATATCATTAAATAATAAATAATCTATTTTAATTTTTTTATCACTATGATGTAGCTGCGCTTCCGATAATCTTTGTAAAAAAGTATTATCAACTTTAGCTATCTCTTCAGCAAACAAATCTTTTAACAAATTTATTCTTTCCTTTCGTCTAAATAAACGTCTTCGATTCGCGCGATGCATTCTTCTATCCGCGGCGGTATTAGCCTCTTCAAAAAGCCGAACACCCCATAATGACTTACCTTGCTTTTTAATAACATTATAGTTTTTGTCTGTTAAACACCAACCAACAGAATTTGTTCCGATATCCAATCCCAATAAATATTTTTCTTCTTCCATATTGAACCCCTCTCTTTTTCTTGGTATAATACACATAGAATTACATTACGAGTATAAATAAAAATTCATTCGTAACATAGGTTGCATTGTGTGACCATTCTAACATCCGTATGGATGTTTTTTTCTTATAAAGAAATTATATCATACCGCATAAAAATAAAATACCTCTGAAAATCAAAACAATTTAAGCGATATATAAATTTATATAGGGTTAAACATAAAGAATATACTAATAATTAATTTATTTATTGTAAAATGTGCTCTATATTATCAAAAATTAAAAGAAATACAATTAAATATTTTTATTGTTTTTTTGTAGACATGATAATGTTCTCATCATATTGAAACAAAATAGATGTTTTAAGTTTGATCAACTAATTTTAAGGATAGTTTATACAAAAAAAGCCGCTAATAGCGGCTAAATTTTTCATAAATGGTGCCGTCTATCGGAACATTTAACAATATATAACAATAGAATAATGATACAATTTAACACGTTTTCGCC
>CALVJL010000001.1 GCA_944332075.1 uncultured Bacilli bacterium | reverse complement strand
GAATTTTGCTCGAATGCCCTAGGGCATTCATTACTTATAAGAAGAATAAAGATATCCTGATCTAATAATAAGAAAAGGCTCCCTTGCAGGAGCCTCTTGGAGGTTTAACCCATTACGTAAGCAAAGCTGGCCGCGGTACCGGAAACGGTAATCATCGTGAACAAGATTGCATTGATTAAGGAACCTAACCAAACATTGCCGGTCTTCTTGTAAAGGAGACGAGAAATAATTGTAGCAATGATTAAGATTGGTAAGATTGGGAATAAGACAATGTAGCCAAGTGCCATGTCGCCTTGCCATAATTCGCCGGTTGATTTGAATGTAGCGTATTGGATGGTGATGACGAGTGCAATACCGAAGATATTGAAGAAGGCATTGATAGCGATTGTTGCCCATTCTGGGAGGTTCTTCGCTCTGTATGTCTGGTTAGCGATGCCAGCGCAGAGATAGAAGATTGCGAAGAAGAGGAGATATCTCATAGCGGTTGGAACCATTTCTGGGATATTGAAGACTTTAATTGCAAATGTCCAGAGACGGAAGTCAGTCTTGAAGATAGCCCAGTTAAGGAAGACGATGAGATAGAGGATGATGACGACGCCGAAAGCGACGACTAATGTTTTTAATAAGCCAGTTCCGCTGATCTTAGCAGTGGCGAGCGGATTTTGTAATTCAACTGAGTCTTTATTTAATTGTTCATCATGGTATTTATAGCGGTGGATACCATATTTAATGATGTAGAAGAATAAGATGACGACTAAGGCGAAAATTCCGCAGGCTGCTGACCAGAGAGCGACCCAGTTAGTTGTATCTTGTGGATATAACTGAGTATTTGGGAACCATCTATTGCCCCATTCTGTAACGAAATCGTGGATGATAAATCCAGAGAACATTGTACAGATAATTGCTGGTACGAAGTAGAAAATCCAATCAAGTGGGGTCTTAAGCGGTGAAACTTCTTTTTCTAGCAGTTCCGGCGTAACTTCAAGATCATGATAGGTATATCCTTTGTCTTCGACGAGTTGAACTTTGACCTTTCTTGTCTTTAAGGACTTGAAAGCTGGAATTGTGAGAATTAAGGAAACGAGTGGGAAGATTAAGAAGAAGATAGCGAGTAAGCCGATTGTAGCAAAGACTTCTTTAATATACCAAACTTGATCATAGAGACCTTTGACTTCAAAGCCTTTTGGTGTGCCAAAGGCGGTGTAGAAGAAATCGACTAAGTGAGCAGTTGATGGAATGGACCAGTGGTTGAGTGGGTGAATTTCATCAGCTTCATAGATAACGCGGAATGGTTCATCAATCGCGGTACCGAGTGTTGTTGTGGTAGCAACACCGTTAACGTAATAAGTTCCGTTACCGATATTGATTTCGCCGCCTTTTTCGTAAGAAACTCCAACGAATTTAGCAGCGCCGGTTGAATGGAGATAGTCTCTGCAGAGAGTAGGCTCGCCGTTTGAATCGGTTGATGCGAAGAAGAATTCATCATCCTTTGCTTTTAACATACCGACATCGACGTCAGCACCTGCACCCATGAATGATGACCAGCCTTGCATTAAGCCAGCAGAGATAATGCCGAGTCCGCCAGTATCAGCGTTATCGCTCATTAATGTTGCTGCTGTGGTGAAGCCGCCCATTGAGTGGCCAGAGATACCGACTTTATCTTTATCGACATAATCGAGGTTGTAAAGATATTTAGCTGAATCGTATAAGCCGTTAGTAGCCATCATAGCACCGGTGTTACCAGTGTTAGGATAATTACCATGCCCTTCTCTATCGACTGTTAAGACGACAAATCCGCGTCTTGCTAATTCGATAGCAAATGGGAGTTGTAATTCGCGGTTATTGAGATAACCATGGGTCAAGACGACACCAGGTAATGGGTTATCTGCTGTTGCCGCTTTTGGCTTAAATAAGATACCGGATACAACCTTACCGGCGACTTTAGTTTCTTTTGTAGTGGTTTCACCGGTTTCTTCATTATAGACTTCTTGTGTAATATAACCGGTATTTGTTTCATTACGCAAGTCTGTTACTGCAATTGTCCCGCCTGCTGATTGGGTTAATGATCCACAAAGGGAAGTAACGATTATAACTAATAACCCGATAATCAAGCAAAGGAGGGTTTTCTTGTGCTCTAATAAATATTTTCGCATTTAACTTGTAATACCCTTTCTTTCTTTTTTGATGGCTAGTTTACTCTTCATCTTTCAAACAAGCCATTCTGACAGCTTTATGCCATCCTTTTAAGCGTCTTTCCCTCCTTTCTAGATCCATCGAAGGAATGAATTCTCTTTCGATGACTTTGTTATTCTTGATATCTTCTATATCCTTCCAATAACCGACTTCGAGTCCTGCTAGATAAGCAGCACCTAAGGCGGTTACTTCGACAACTTTTGGACGTCTAACGACGCAGCCGAGAATATCAGCTTGGAACTGCATTAAGAAGTTATTCTTCGATGCACCTCCATCGACGCTTAATGAGGTTAGTTCAGTACCTAAATCCTCTTCCATAACTTTATAGATATCGTAAACTTGATAGGCGATACCTTCTAAAGCCGCTCTAATAAAGTGTTCTTTCTTTGTTCCTCTAGTCAAACCGCAGACAAGACCTCTAACATCTGGTTCCCAGTGCGGGGCACCTAATCCGACGAAAGAAGGAACAATATAGACGCCGTTACATGAAGTGACAGCGTTAGCGTATCTTTCAGTTTCTTCAGCGTTTTTAATTAACCGCATCTCATCTCTTAACCATTGGACGATTGCACCTCCAACGAAGATAGATCCCTCTAAGACATAAGATGGTTTTTCGTGATGCAGACAGCATGATAAAGTTGTGATTAATCCGTGTTTAGATTTAACGCAGACATCGCCGGTATTTGCTAATAAGAAACATCCGGTTCCAAAGGTGTTTTTAACATCGCCTTTGTGGATGCATAACTGACCAAATAAAGCCGCTTGTTGATCGCCGACAACGCCGCAGATAGGAATTCTGTGACCTAAGTATGATTCATCTGCGTATCCATACATATATGATGATGGATGGACTTCTGGAAGCATGCACTTAGGAATATCGAATAATTTAATTAAATCATTATCCCATTTTAATGTATGGATATTGAATAACATGGTTCTTGAGGCATTGGTGTAGTCAGTAGCGTGAATTTGACCATTTGATAACTGCCACATCAGATAAGTATCGATAGTACCGAATAAAAGTTCACCTTTTTCTGCTCTTTCACGAGCACCTTCGACATTATCGAGAATCCATTTAATTTTAGTTGCTGAGAAATAGGCATCGATGACTAAACCGGTTTTATCATAAATCATATCGGCATAGCCTTTTGCTTTTAATTCATCGCAATAATCAGCGGTTCTCCGGCACTGCCAGACGATAGCGTTATAGACTGGTTCACCGGTTTTCTTATCCCAAATAATGGTTGTTTCTCTTTGGTTGGTAATACCAATCGCGGCAATATCTTTAGCCTGGACTTTTGCTCTAATTAATGCTTCGGGAATAACCCCGACTTGTGAGCCGAGAATTTCAACTGGATCATGTTCAACCCAGCCGGTATGGGGATAAATCTGCGGGAATTCTTGTTGAGCGATTCCTAAGATTTCACCCTTATGATCAAAGACGATAGCTCTTGATGAGGTTGTGCCTTGATCTAATGCTAAGATATATTTATTTCTTTCCATATGTCACCTCTTGATATCAATATTTTTGGTGGCGACGACATCAACGCCGGTATTAAGAACGTTTTTGATGACGACATCACCGATATGCACAGGGGCTTTTAAGGTTACTTTGCTAATTTCTTTAAGAACATCAAAGATTAAGCCTTTTTCCACGGTATCTTTTGTTTTGCAAGGTACTACTGGAATTTCTCCTCCTGCTACTTTGCAGATAGAAGTAACTGTTCTTTTTGGACAAGTAACTTCTTCACGGGCATATTTATCACCTCTTAAGCAGGAATTACCGGTGACTTTTAAATTATTTAAGTCGCTGTCATCAACTGTGATATGGCAGCCGAGTGGGCAGCAGATACAGATTAATTCGCGCATAAGTTAACCTCTCTTTACTAAGGTCAGTTCAACGTTCTGGCCTGATTTAATTTTCTTGACGATGTCTTCTTTGACTAAAAGTGTTTCCATTTCGCCAGGTGTGACGATTTGTTTAATCTTTTTAGCAACTTTTTCTCCGTCGACAAATAAGGCTACTTCGACATTTTTGAAGACATTGCTAACCCGCATCTTGAATTGGATTGGAGTATAATCAGTATCTTTCTTGATTAATTGAGGTACGGAGTAACGCACGCCGTTACTAGTCTTAACTTCTAATACTTGATCTCTTGAGGAGATAGATTTATTAAGATATCTAACTGCGCTCTTGCCGGCATTAGTGGATTCTTCGGAAACATAGTCGACTAAGTCGTGAACGTGTAAAACGTTACCGCATTCAAAGATTCCGTCCATTGAAGTCATCATGCTTTCATCAACGATAGCACCGTTTGTGACTCTTGATAATTCAACTCCGCATGTGCGAGCTAATTCGTTTTCCGGTAATAAACCGACTGAGAGAAGTAAGGTATCGCATTTAATTTCAAAAGCGGTATCGAGAATCGGATTAAGCTTTTCATCGACTTTTGCCACGACTACCGATTCAACTCTGTCCTTACCATTGATTTTAATAACTGTATGTGAGAAATATAACGGGATATCAAAGTCGTTAAGACATTGGACGATATTTCTGTTAAGACCGGAAGAATAAGGCATTAATTCACAGACAGCTTTAACTTTTGCCCCTTCAAATGTCATTCTTCTAGCCATGATAAGACCGATATCACCTGAACCTAAGATAACGACTTCTTTACCGACTTTTAAGCCATCGATATTAACTAATTTTTGAGCGGTACCAGCTGAGTAGATACCAGCGCATCTCGCACCGGCGATATTAATCGCACCTCTTGGCCTTTCTCTGCAGCCACATGCTAAGATGATAGCATCGGCTTTGATTAATAATAAGCCGTCTTCTTGATTGACCGCGGTGATAATTTTATCTTTATTAACATCGATAACAGTTGTATTTAATTTATAAGGAATATTATCTTTTTTAACTAAATCAATAAATCTAGAAGCGTATTCAGGTCCGGTTAATTCTTCTTTGAAGGTATGTAAGCCGAAGCCGTTATGGATGCATTGATTAAGAATGCCTCCGAGATGTTCTTCTCTTTCAAGAATTAAGATATCTCTTTCGCCTTCTTCATAAGCTCCATGCGCTGCTGCTAAACCTGCCGGGCCGCCTCCGATAATTACTAAACGATGATGTAACATTATTTTTTACCTCTTATCTACCATGAATGATTCATGGCCTTTCTTGGTGACTGAAGTAATATCTTCATGTAATTCACGAGCGATTATTTCCATTACCTTTGGAGTGCAGAAGCCCATTTGGCAGCGACCCATTCCAGCTCTTGTCCGGCGTTTAACTCCGTCTAAGTCTTTAGCTCCAGGTACTCTTCTAATCGCTTCGACGATTTCACCTTCTGAGACGACTTCGCAGCGGCAGATAATGTGACCATATAATGGATTTTCTTTAATTAAAGCTTCTCTTTCTTCGTTGGATAAATAAGCGAAGTGCGGAATACCTTTTCTAATTGGGTTGAAAGCATTATTTTCGCTTAATTTCATTTTTTCTGCGACTTCTTTAGCAACGTGAACGGCTATAGCCGGAGCAGATGTCAGACCTGGTGATTCAATGGCTGCGACATTATAGAGATTAATTACGTCATTATCGTAACCAACGATAAAGTCATCATAATTCTTGGCATGCGCTCTTAAGCCAGCAAATTGAGTAATGATGCCTCTTTTTGGAAGATGCGGCATCGTTAGTAAAGCTTTATTCCAAACTTCGTTAAGACCTTCAATTGATGTATCGACATCGTCTTTGCTTTCTTCGTCATGAGCATTTGGTCCAACGATAATATTGTCATGTGTAGTTGGTGTAACTAAGACACCTTTACCCATCTTAGTTGGGGTTTGGAATAAGGTATGACTTGTTAAATATCCGTATGTTTTATCTAATAAGCAATATTCACCTTTACGCGGAACGATTTGGAAAGGTGCTTCTTTATTCGCGGCTAATTCATAAATCTTATCGGCATAAACACCAGCGCAGTTAATTAATGTTTCACATTCATATGTTTGGTTATCGATAGTTGTGATAACAAATGTATGACCTTTTCTATCTATTTTATTAACTTCGGCACCAAAGACGAAAGTAACTCCGTTGCTTGCAGCATTTTCCGCATAGGCAATAGTCATTTCATAAGGTGAAACGATACCAGATGTCGGTGCTAATAAAGCAACTTGAACTTGATCGTTAATTTCTGGTTCAAGTTTAAGAATTTCATCATGACGGATAATTCTTAATTGTTCGACACCATTAGCGATTCCGCGGTGATATAATTCTTCAATTTTATCAATTGAATCATCTTCAAAACCTAAGACCATGGCACCATTTTGTTTGAATGGGAAGTCGAGTTCTTCAGATAATTTTTTCATCATCTTATTGCCCTCAACATTAAATTTTGCTTTTAATGATCCTTCTTTAGCATCAAATCCAGCATGGGCGATACCAGAATTGGCTTTACTTGTTCCGACTGAAACATCATTTTCTTTTTCTAGAACGAGAATAGAGGTGTTATAACGCGATAATTCTCTTGCGATTGAACAACCGACGACACCTGCTCCGATGATTATAATATCTTTATGCATTTTTCTTTTCGTCGTAAGACTTATTTTGCCTCCTACATATCATATTCTAATATGCAAAAAAATGTTTGTAAATATCAAAATGTAAGCGCTTACTTAATTGACATAATATTTAGTATGTTTATTAGATAAACATATTAAAATTGAGATAATAATTAACACATGCGAAAAATATTATAGTTAAAACTTTTTCTATATATAAAAATCTTATTTGAGCAAATTATTTTCAAAATTTTATGAAAAACAATAAAATAATAAATAGTTTTTTATGTCAATAATAAATATTATTATTGGTTTCAATTCGATATATTTATATGGGTTAAAAGAATTTAACTCTTTAATTTTTTCCTAATATTTGTATAATTAATATTAAGACAAATGGATTTTTAGTTTGTAATGAAAGGAAATTATATGAAAAATTCAAAAAAAATGTTCTTATCATTATCAGCCTTTGCCTGCGTTTTAGGGCTCGCAGCTTGTGGCGGTGTCTCAACTGCTTTACCACCTTCAAATAGTGGTAGCGGATCTAGCACTCCTAGCACATCTACTCCTGCACCTGCTGAAAACACTTTTGGCACTGGCATTACAGATGATGAAAAAGCTTTCTTCCCAAGCTTAATTTCGGGAACTGGTGATTTCACAAAGAATACTGATTTCACTGCTACTGGTTCATTAACCGATAGATTTGATGTCAAAGTTGGTGGAACATTAAAATACATTATTTATAAAGGTGCAAAAGCCAATGGTTTTGATATCAACATTACTGCTTATATTGGTGTTGATGTTTCAACTTTCCAAATCTCAGGATTCAAGACTGTTGGTGATGTTCACTCATATGATACAAGCGCTGATATTAGTTCATTACCATTAGTTGGAACAGATGGAAACATCACCGTCGCTAATGGTTCAATGAGCGGTGCTACAGTTTCAGCTAATACTCTTGTTGCTATTGCTAAAGAAGCAGTTGCTCAAGCTAAAGTTGATGCAGGTTCATCTACAACTGAAAATACTTTCGGTGACGGCATTACAGCAGATGAAAAAGAAATTTTCCCTGGATTAATTTCTGGAACTGGTGATTTCACAAAGAATACTGATTTCACTGCTACTGGTTCATTAATCGATAGATTTGATGTCAAAGTTGGTGGAACATTAAAATACATTATTTATAAAGGTGCAAAAGCCAATGGTTTTGATATCAACATTACTGCTTATATTGGTGTTGATGTTTCAACTTTCCAAATCTCAGGATTCAAGACTGTTGGTGATGTTCACTCATATGATACAAGCGCTGATATTAGTTCATTACCATTAGTTGGAACAGATGGAAACATCACCGTCGCTAATGGTTCAATGAGCGGTGCTACAGTTTCAGCTAATACTCTTGTTGCTATTGCTAAAGAAGCAGTTGCTCAAGCTTCTTTAGATTTAGAACCTACTCTTTCTGAAGAAGAAAAGACCGCTCTTCAAACATTGGCGGGAACTGGCACATACGAATATAATGGAACATTCACTGGTACTGATACTTTAACAACTCGTTATGATGTCAAAGAAAACGGCAAAGTAACAAAAGTTATTTATAAAGGTAAAGTTCTCTTAAAACAAGGATATTACTTCACAGCTTATGTCGCAGTTGATGTTAATACTCACTTAATTACTGGTTATGAAGTAATCGGTGATGTTGTTTCATCAGCTTGGACAGATTATGCTTCATCATTTGAAGGATGGGAAGATAAGTTTATTGGTACTGATGGCTCAACAGTTACTGATACTGTTGCCAGTGCTACTTTAACTTCAAATGCATTCAAAAATATTGCTAAAGCAGCTGTTGCTCAAGCAGTGATTGATTTTGAATAATTATCAATTTAATTAATAATATAAAAGGTTAACCTAATTTTGAACTGCTACTTGTCAAGTAGCAGTTCATGCTGGGGGTTAACCTTTTTATTTGTCTAGAATTATTTATCTTAGTATTTTATAATATCTATAAGTTATGGAGAAAGAGCAGAATCAAACGTTTAAAATTATGACTACTTGCTACTTGCCGATTGGATTAATATCTGCAATCGCCTGCGTTTTTAACGCGGTTAATCATCTTTCTTTTGATTTGATGCTTAACTATAAAGCAACAATGATTATCTTTGCTATTTTAGTGGGATTATTTATCTGCCTTTTTTATAGCTTTTATGTATTAGATACAATCTTTATAGTTAGAAATTTAAAGGTAAATATTAGAGTCGGTATAATGTTAATGATTGTTTCAATTTTAAATATTATGACTCAATTATTTATTTCAAGAAATGATGATATGTTATTTTTGGTTTTATCATCATCAATTATTACATGTTTAACTTCAGTGGCTTTATTAGTTACTTATATAGCAGAATATTTTTATGATACGAAGCATCAAATTGATGTTGAAAACAACGAAAAATAATCATTATTCCATTAATTTTTTATATAAGTATCAATTAATCATATAAATTTGATTAATAAAAAAGATTAACCTAGCGCTTAATTGTTATCTGTTAATCAGATAAAACAATTAAAAGAAAGTATTATTTAATAGGAAGGGCATCTAAAAAATTGATATCATTCATTTTAATTTATTTTGATGATTATAGATATTAAAAAATATATGACCTTCAATCTTTTATTTAAAACTTTCCCATTATTTACATGTAATCCATAGTGATTATTAGTTAATGCACTTCAAAAACTTTACATAGGCACAATGATAATACATTTGACAACGCACGATATTAATTTGATTATACAATCTTGAATTTTTTAGAAAAATATAAAAATTATTAGAATGGATAGTTGTTTAGATTTGAAATTTTTCCTAATGCTAACTTAAATGTTTCAAAAAGTATTCTATTATTTCATATAAGATATATTAATTTATCATGTAAATCTAAAATTGCAAACAGATATAGCTTATACTTGTTTTAGTAAACATTAATTTTATTTGTTTTCATTAGAACAATGATACTACTAGAATGAGATATATTTTATAATGTATGACTATACAAAAACTTGTAAAAATGATAAAATGTTTAATGCGCTTTAAATGAGGAATATTATGAATTTTAAATTGTTACTGAGAAAAATGTTTAAAATAATGAAGATTCAAAAAGTATTTTTAAAATTTGTCTCTAACAAAAAATTAAATAAGAATAAAATAAAAAAAGTTTCTGATGATGAGTATAAAAAAGCGGTGAATTATCTAAGATCAAATTATTCAGACTGTAATTCTAGTTGCATTACAAATTTTAAACGAAATCTTAATTCAAAATATTTGTTAGATATTATTATTCCAGTCTACAATGTAGAAAAATATGTAAAAGAATGTATTGATTCTGTATTAAGCCAAAAATGCAAATATAAATTTAGAATTATTATAGTTGATGATGGATCTACTGATTTAAGTGGAAAAATTATTGATGATAACTATTCTAATATTGAGAATGTTTTAATTATTCATCAAAAAAATAAGGGTTTATCTGGAGCAAGAAATGCTGGGTTAGAAAAATTAGCAGCTAAATACGTGATGTTTATTGATTCTGATGATTATATTCCTAATGATGCTGTTAATGTTATGCTTGAAAATATTATTATTAATGATGCTGATTGTGTGCAAGGTAGTTATTTTTATTTTCAAAATGAGAAAATAATTTCTAAAATTTCTTTTGAAAATGATTCGAATGCTAGTATTGGAAAGTTGACTGGATTCGCTTGGGGAAAAATTTATAAATCTAATTTGTGGGATAACATTATTTTCCCTGAAAAATACTGGTTTGAGGATACAATAATACGATTTTTAATAGCATTTAGAATAAAAAAATTTGTTACAATAAAAAATAATATATATTGTTACAGAAGAAATATTAAAAGTATTACATTTATTAGTAAAGGTAATTTGAAGAATATTGATACCATTTGGTGCTTTATGAAATGCTTAGAAGCTACAAAAATATTGCATCTAAAATGGTCACAAGAAGATATTGTAGCGCTTATGTATCATATAGCTTTATCGTTTAACAGGTTATTATCGTTAGGCAATAGTAAAATCATCAAATCTCAGTTTATAGTATGGAAAAAAATTTTGGAAAATGATTTTTATGATATCCAATATTTAAATGATAAGTTCGCGCTTTATGTATTGAAACAAATTAGATATAATAAATTATCAAAATTTGAATTAATATGCATTATTTAAATTGTATTATTAATATATAATGTAAGTTAGTATGAATGAAAATTATACTTTTAAACTAATGACGATTTGTCACTTGCCGATTGCTTAATAGCTGCAATCGCCTGTGTTTTTAACGCGGTTAATCATCTTTCTTTTGATTTAATGCTTAACTATATTTATAGTTAGAAATTTAAAGGTTAATATTAAGGTCGGCATAATGCTACTAATGATTGTTTCAATTTTAAATATTATGACTCAATTATTTATTTCAAGAAACGATGATATGTTATTTTTAGTTTTATCATCATCGATTATTACTTGTTTAACTTCAGTGGCTTTATTAGTCACATATATAGCTGAATATTTTTATGATACAAAGCATCAAATTGATGTTGAAAACAACGAAAAATAATCATTATTCCATTAATTTTCCTAGATAAGGATAATTGATTTTATTAATATATTCTTCTGCGAAAATGAAGGTTATCACTAAAACTATCATATAGTTCATATAGAAATAAGAAACATCAAATAATCCATATAATCCAGAAAATCCATAGGCAAAAATTAGAGTTAATTTTTCAATATTTATCTTTTTAATTAACGTATAATATTTTTCAAACAAGTGCCAAAGTAAGCCGATTAAACCTATTATTCCACAGGTATACATAGTGTGCAAAATTGTTGAATGAGCAAATTGGTAGGCGCCTGCACCTACATCGACATGGCCGTTTAATGTATTTGGATAAAGTATTCCATATCCAAAAACTGGCTTTTGCAAAAACTGCTCAATAAATTTTTGATAAATAGGTACACGGCCATTCATCGCACCTAGATTAAAACCATTTATGATAATTTTATTAATAGATGCAAGTATATTAGCTCCGTTTATTTCTAAAATAACAATTCCGATGCAACCTATAGCTATAACAGTAGCAATAACCAATATTGTAATTATTAATTTTTTCTTTTCTTTTCTAAAGTTAATGAAGAAACCAATTAACATAATAATCGCAGCAATTGTTCCAATTGCAATGCATCCGCGTGAATAGGAAATAAAAATACCAAATAATTGGATAATCGCAGCTAGTTGATAAATAACCATTGAATGGTAGGTATGCGATCTAAAGGCTAAATAGACTGTAAAGGGTATAGTCATTAAAAGCATTAATGAGAGATTATTTTTGCCGGCCCATCCTAGCTTGATGCCGGATTCAGTTAATGCTAACATAAAGTTACCTGTGCTGACAAAGTAACTAATCTCTTGAACAACGATAAATAAACCAAAAACCATCATTATATAAGCAAGATCTTTAAATGAATAGTGATGATTTGATGAAATAAAAAAGTTATAAATAAATATTAGTAATAACCCGAGTCCTAATCCAATAAAAGGCTGAATAATACTATATTCGGTATTAACACCAATTCCACCTAAAGTTAGGCCTATAGTAAATAAAAATAATCCTAAAGAAAGTTTTCCTAATTTTATTTTAACAGGGATTATTATCATTCTTATGATTAATCCAAGCAATAAAATAGCTAAGGCAGTATATAGATATATTGGTGATGTTAAGACATCAAAAGAATGTGAAAAGACAGATGGAATAAAGAACATTAAAGATAAAAAATAAAAGACATCTTTAGCAAATACTAAAAGTGAAAAACAAACTAGACCTAGGATAGTCATTTCAATACCTTCAATATGAATGACTAATTCTTGCGAATAACCATTCCTTGATAGGATAAAAGTTATTAGCCAAAAAAAATAAATAAGAAAAGCTGAAATAATTGAAAATATTTTATGAATATCTAAGTATTTTACGTAATCTTGCTTTTCAGATACTTTCATATATTTATTATAAGTTATGATTTTTATAAAATACAAATAAAAGGTGAATAATATATCATATATTGTTATAATTCTTAGTGATTGTAGGAGTTAATATATGGTTGTTTTAAATATCATGGCTAATGGTGGCTTTGGAGGAATTGAAACATTATGCTTAAATTTGTATAGAGAAAATAAATATACGAATTACTTTTTGTTTTTGAAATTAAAAGGGGATATTTTTGATAAATTATCTGAAAATAATAAAAATATCTTGTTTTATCAAGTTGAATTTGATTCAGTGCTAAAAAAAGTATCATTGAAACAAAATATTGATGAAATTGTACAAAAGTGTATTGAATGGAAAGTAGACATAATAGCGAATCATTATGATTGTTGGTATACTGTCTTATATTACAATAAGTTATTAAAAAAATTAAAAAATGTTATAGGTATTAATTTTGTTCATTATTGCTACGAAAAAATAAAAAAAATCTCATTATATAAAAAAATATTTTATTGGTATTGGAGACGTAAAGCTTTCAAAATATCTGATTATGCTATATTTGTTTCTAATGCAGGACTCGAATCTTATAAACCATATTATAAATATATGAAACATATAAAAGAAAAGGTTGTTATATATAATGGAATAAATAAGAATTTTATTGTTGATGGGAATAACATAAAGCATGATTACAATCATATCAAAATATTATATGTTGGCAGAATAGTTAAAGAAAAAGGTATAGAAAATCTTATAAAGGCTTGTAGTATCTTAAGTAGTGATGGAATAAAATATGAATGTAATATCGTCGGTGATGGTGAAGATAAAGATAGATTAATAAAAATGGCCAAAGATATGGATGTTTCTGTTACTTTTCATAATTCGACAGCAACACCCCAAAAATATTATGCTAGAAATAATGTTTTTGTATACCCATCAATTTGGAAAGAAATTTTTGGCATTTCTATAGTAGAAGCTATGTCATATGGATTAATACCTATTGTTAATAAAGTTGGTGGTTTGCCTGAAATAATTACTGATGGAGAAAACGGATTTTTTACTAAGCAAATAAATGCTCAATCTATTGCTGATACAATAATTAAAGTTATTAATTTGCCTGAAAAAGAAAAAAATAGGATTTCTGTTAATGCGAAAAATAGGGCGAGTACATTTAGCATTGTAAACACGGCTAATAATTATAAAACTTTTTTTGAACGCATTCTTAATGAAAAATATAAATGAAAAGCGTTTTTATATAAAATTGTAAAATGATTTTATAAAATTATTTTTTTATTTATTCATATTTTTAAAAGTCAATTATAAAATTTTTGTTATTCAACATTTTTGTATATTAAATTTTATAAAAAGTGTATAAATGTTGTGACCAAATAAAATATTATGCAATTAATACAGATAAAAAATAAAAAATGGTAAAATAATGTTCATATATTTTGTTTATGGTAAAATTATTTTGTTTACTATAAATTAGTTAAATGCTTTTTTGGGGGGGGGGGGAGTCTAGATGAACTTAAAAAAACTTTCGGAAGAAAAAAGACAAGAATACATTAACATGGGCAAAGATGTGATGGACAAGCTTCCTGAAAACGAAAGATTAATCGCAGCTTATGTGAAATGTGAAGCTGAGAGAAATAGATTAATTGATGCTGAATATGAGTCGTTTAAAATTAAAGATAATAGAGTGTATGATTTTTTTAAACGCGCATTTGATATAGCAGCATCTTTTTTTGGTATAATTTTACTAAGCTGGTTATTTATTATTGCGGCTTTGATGGTAAAGATTTGTGATCATGGACCTATTTTATATAAATCAGTTAGAATCAAAAAAGATGGACATCCATTTATTTTCTATAAATTTAGATCAATGTATGTTAATGCTGATGCCGATAAATATGGTTTAAAAGGTGAAAATGAAGTTAAAGATGGCCCGACATTTAAAATTGGTAAAGATCCAAGAATTACTAAAGTCGGGCATATTTTAAGAAAAACATCTATTGATGAATTACCTCAGCTATTTAATATCTTGAAAGGCGATATGTCAGTAGTTGGACCGCGTCCTTGTACACATCAAGAATTTTTAAAGTATTATAAGTATCCCGAAGCTAAATTTAGACTTAAAGTTCCTCAAGGTTTGACCGGTCAGTGGCAAGCTAATGGAAGATCTACTACAGATTTTAATGGAATGTTAAACTTAGATTTAGAATACGTCACTAAAAAGAGATCTTTTTGGTATGATATTTTTCTTATTTTAAAAACAGTTATTGTTGTTATAACAGGTAAAGGGGCAGAATAATGAAAATAGTGATGTTAGGTCATAAAACAGTCCCATCGCGTGATGGAGGAATTGAAGTAGTTGTTGATCAATTAGCTACGCATTTAGCTGCCAAAGGTGAAGATGTTACTTTGTTTAACCGAAAGAGAAAACATCAAAAAGGCGAAAAAACAATAACTGAATACAACGGATGTCATGTCAAAGAGATTTTTACTATCAATAAAAAATCTTTAGATGCAATCGTATATGCTTTTTTTGCTATGCTCAAGTTAAGATTTGGCAAAGAAAAATATGATGTCATCCATGTCCATGCTGAAGGACCATGTTTCTTTTTATGGATGCTCGGTAAAAAACATCGCGGAGCACGTTTAATTGTTACTATTCATGGATTAGACTGGCAAAGAAGCAAATGGTCAAGATTTGGTACATTGGTACTAAGAAGAGGCGAGATGCAGGCGGTTAAATATGCTGATGAAATAATTGTTCTAACTAGATCAGCCAAGTCTTATTTTAGACAGGTATATCATAGAACAGTTAGAGTTATTCCTAACGGAGTAGAGCCGGCTGTTTTAAGAGATGCTGATTATATAAAAAATAAATGGGGGTTGACTAAAAACTCATATATTTTATTCCTAGCAAGAATTGTTCCTGAAAAAGGATTACATTACTTAATTGAAGCTTGGAAATTAGTGAAGAAACAAATAAATACAGACAAGAAATTAGTGATTGCTGGGGATGAATCTCATTCAAAAGATTATTTTGATAAAATTGTTAATATGTGCAAAGGTGATGATTCAATTATCATGACTGGTTTTGTTCAAGGTAGACCATTAGAGGAATTATACTCTAACGCTTATTTATATGTTTTGCCTAGTGATATCGAAGGTATGGCTATGTCCTTACTTGAAGCGATGAGCTATGGAAATACTTGCTTAGTATCAAATATTCCGGAAAATCTCGCGGTTATTGACGAAGGATGCTTTGTTTTTGAGGCTGGCAATGTTGATAGACTAAGGCATCAAATTAAAAAGATTATTAATTTGAACTTAGTTACACATGAAAATATTAAATTACCTTATACTTGGGATGAGGTTACTCAAAAAACTATTAATGTTTATGAGAACTCGATAAAATAAGAGGTTTATTGAGATGAAAGTTTTATTAGTTAATAAGTTTCATTATATGAAGGGTGGATCAGAAAGATATTACTTCTCTTTAGCAGATGCCTTAAGAAAAAATGGACATGAAGTTCATTTCTTTGCGATGCAAGATGAAAAAAATTACCCTTGTGATGATTCTAAATATTTTGTTTCAAATGTTAGCGTTAATGGTGGATTAACAAATAAAATAAAATATATCTTAAACATGGATTATTCAAAAGAAGCTTACTATAAGATGGATGAGCTTTTAAATAATATTAATATAGATGTGGCAATATTAAATTTAGTACATAAACAAATAACACTTTCGATAATAGATGCTTTGAAAAAACATAATGTAAAGATTATTTGGACAATGCATGATTTAATTACTGTCTGCCCATCATACACTATGCTTGATGGTAAACAGCGAATTTGTGAAAAATGCTTAGATGGTAACTTTAAACATTGCTTAGAAAATAAATGTATTAAGAATTCGACATTAATGAGTTATTTATCAATGAGAGAAGCTAAATATATTAAGAAAATGAAATTCTATTATAATGTTGATTGCTATATTTGCCCTTCAGAATTTTATCGAGAAAAATTAATTGAAGGAAAGTTCACGAATTCACCTATTGTCTATTTACCTAATCTCTTACCTGAAGAAGCTGAATATTCTTTAAATCTCGATAATGATAACTACATCTTGTATTTTGGTAGACTATCAAAAGAAAAAGGTGTTGAAACTTTAATTAATGTTATTGGACAAACAAAATATAAACTATATATCGTAGGAACAGGTCCAATTGCGGATGATTTAAAAAACATTGTCAAAGAAAAAGAATTAACTAATATTGAATTTAAAGGATTCAAGCAAGGAAAAGAATTAACAGATTTTGTTAAGCGTTCAAAGATAGTTATTTTACCATCAGAATGGTATGAGAATGGTCCGTATTCAGCGATGGAAGCGATGGCTTTAGGAAAGCCTTTAATTGTTTCTGATAAAGGTGGATTACCTGAGTTAATCGATGAAAACGGATACATTTATAAAAATGTTGATGAATTAAAAAGCTCTGTTGACAAAGTAATGAACCTTAATCAAAATGAATATCAACAATTATGCGAGAAATCGTTAATGATTGCTAAAAACAAATTCAATCCTGATAAATATATAGATAAGTTAATGAAATTAATAGAGGAGATTAAAAAATGAAAAAATTAAATGGTACTGTTATTGTTACTTATCGCTGCAATGCTCGCTGCACAATGTGTTCAAGATATAAAGCTCCATCGAGACCAGATGAAGAATTATCATTAGAGACAATCAAAAAATTACCTCCAATGTATTTTACTAATATCACCGGTGGTGAACCTTTTATTAGACAAGATTTAAAGGATATTGTTAGAGAATTATATAAAAAGTCTGACCGCATTGTTATTTCGACAAATGGCTTCTTTACTGATAGAATTATTGATTTATGTAAAGAGTTCCCAAATATCGGTATTAGAATTTCTATTGAAGGACTTGAACAAACCAATAATGAAATTAGAGGATTGCCTGATGGATTCAATAGAGGATATTCAACATTAAAGAAATTAGTTGAAATGAAACATCCTGATGTTGGATTTGGTATGACTGTTCAAGATAAAAATGCTAAAGATTTAGTTCCTCTTTACAAAAAGAGTGAAGAACTCGGCATGGAATTTGCAACCGCATCATTACATAATTCTTTCTACTTTGTTGAGGCTAGAAACATTATTCATGATAGACCAATGGTAGCAAAAAACTTTGAAGACTTAATCAATGAGTTATTAAATTCTAAATCCCCTAAAAAATGGTTTAGAGCATATTTTAATCATGGATTAATTAATTATATCTATGGTCAAAAGAGATTATTACCTTGCGATATGGCTTTTGATACTTTCTTTATTGATCCGTATGGTGATGTTATGCCATGTAACGGAACAAAGGATAAAGAAGTTATGGGTAATTTAAATACTCAGTCATGGGATGAATTATGGAATAGCGAACAAGCTGAAAAAGTTAGAAACAAAGTTAGACACTGTAACCGTAACTGCTGGATGATTGGTTCTGTTTCTCCAGCTATGCATAAATATATTTGGGTTCCATTATTCTGGGTTATTCGTCATAAATTAAAATTTTGGACAAAGAAAAAATATTCAATGTATGAAAATAAAATTGTTAGAGATTATCGCGATGGAAAAGTAACTAAAGCAGATTTAGATAAGTGCAGTACCTGTGATTTACATGCAGCAATTAATGATGGATTGTCGGCGGCTTCAAGAGAGCAACTCAAAACTATGTCTGGTGAGGAAATTGTTAATCGTGATGTAAAGCAACAAGGCTATACTGAAACTGATGGAAGATAGGATAAAAAATGAATAAGTTAAAAAGGCTATATGTTTTTATTAAGTATAAAGGGTTAAGGTTGACTAGATTTTTAGGAAATAAGTATTATAAGAAAAAATATTATAAATATTTTAAACTTTGCGGAATAGATTTTCCTAATGGCATGCCAAAATATATTAATTATGATGTTGATTTTGATTTAGTTGCACCAGAAAAAATACACATTGGAAAAAATACAGTTATTGCTAAATCTTGCAAATGCTTTGAAAGATTACTCTATGAAAACATATATTTTTAGCGACGTTTGCAAAGAATCTTCTATTGGCAATGTTCATTTCACAGGTACAGTAAAAAATGCTAACGAAGCTATGTCGAAATCATTCTGTGTTATTATACCTATAAAGGATGCAACAATCAGTGCTGGTCAAACGCTGCTATTGACTGCCATGACAATGAAAAAGCCTGTAATTATTACGGAATCTGATGGATTAACAAAAGATTATGTAAAGAATTATTTTAATGGAATAATTATTAAAAAAAGTAAGGAAGAATTAGTTAATGCAATTCAATATCTGAAAAACGAAAAAAATTATAATGATATTTCAATTAACTCATATAATGAGTGGAAAACTAAATACTCCATATATTCTATGGGCGAAAATATTAGTAAATTTATTTTAACACTATAGTAGATTTTATTTATTAATTGTTAAAAAAGGAGTTTGTTATGGGAAACGTATTCATTATTGTAGTAACATATAATAGAAAAGAATGTTTGCAAAAATTATTATTGTCGCTTATTAATCAATCTTATAAGCCTAAGTATATTTTGATATTTGATAATGATTCTTCTGATGGAACAGATTTAGAACTTATTAACAAAGGATTTTTGAATTCAAATTACAAAATAACATCGATAAATGAAAAGAAAGTTAACGATATATCTATTTTGTATTATAAAAATAATATTAATACAGGAGGATCTGGCGGATTTGCTAAAGCTTTTAAATTATCTTTTGGATTTGAGTATGATTATTTGTGGGTAATGGATGATGATGTAAAACCTAATAATAATTGTTTAGAAATTCTTTTATCAAATATTGATGATACGCATGAAGTTGTTATACCTAATAGAACATGCAAGCTTTATGATGATTATCCTATTATTGGTTGGGACCTTAAATCAAAATTTAAGTTATTAGATAATAGAAAAATTGAAGATAAAAAATGTAATAGTAATGTTGATGTTGTAGATATTACATTTGAAGGACCTTTGTTTACACATAATATAGTTACTAAAGTTGGAATACCAGATGAAAAATATTTTATTTTATTTGATGATAGTGATTATGCTATGAGATGTTTGAAATACACAAAAATAAAATTTGTATTTAATGCTATACTTAATAGACAGTTGCCGACAAATAGCAAAAATATAAAATTTAATTGGAAACAATATTATGCTTATCGCAATACAGTATATTTTTATAATAAGTATGGATTAAATCACTATACAAGGAAAACTATTATTTATATAAATTGGATTGTACTTATTATAAAGTTTCTGTTAAAAGGAAGGTTTTATAATATAAAAATAGTTTCAAAAGCATTTAGAGATGGACTAAAAAAAATTAGGGGAAAATCCATTGATCCAGGGACATTATAATCATATTTAAATGTATTTAATGATAATAAGAAACTATTTATACAACAATTCATCAATAGGAAAATATAAAAAACTTAAAACATATTTTTGTATCTATAGGCTAGGATAAAATAATTAAAATTGCAGCAAGTATATTTTATTTATTATGGTAAATGATATATTATTATTGGCAAAAAATTAATGAGAGAAGAGTGTTTATGAAAATTAAAGAATTTTTGAAAGAAATAACTAACAAAGGTATATATTTAACTTTCTTAAATCATGGAATAAACAAATCATATAATTATATGCTAAAAAAGCCAAATAATTTTAGAAAAAAAATGTTATATATTCTGCAAAATAAGAAAAATAAATATATGATGAATTTTATAGATTCTTTGTTCAATCAAGAAGAGTTCAACCAAATATATAATAAAAATGATGAATTGGTTAATGAACATTCTAAAAAATATATTTTTACATTGTGGTGGCAAGGTGTAGCCAATGCTCCTAAAATAGTGCAAATTTGTATTAATAGTATATTGAAAAATAGCGGTGATTTTAATGTTATAATATTGGATAAAAATAATATTTGCAATTATGTTGATGATATAGACCATCATGTATTGGATTTGTTGAATTCAAATAAGATTAGCATAACAAATTTTTCTGATTATTTTAGGCTTAAATTACTCGAAAAATATGATTGTATATGGTTAGATTCCACTATTTTTGTTTTAAAGGAAATACCTAAAGATTATTTTAATTGTGAATATATTTCTGTCACATTGGATAATACTTGGGGTATTAAGTATAGAAATTATATTTTTCCAAGGTTTCCAATTGGTGAGGTATTTTTTCTAAGTGGCACATATAAAAAATATTTTTCAAAATGTTTATTTGTTTTTGAAAAATATTATTCAAAGTATGATTTTGCGATAGATTATTTCTTTATTTACTACATAATGCTGTATTTTTATTATAATGATTCTGAAATAAGAAAAATAATTGATAAAATTCCAATTAATAATAAGCATGTGGCTGATTTTATATATTATTTTGACACTAAAAAAACAATTACTATTGATGATTGTGATGTTTTTGCTAAATTAACTTATAAAATTGATTTAGAATCTGTTTTAAATGATAAAAACACATTTTTACATAAATTGTTGTCAAATTATTTAGATTAATATGGAGAAGAGCTAATGTCATTTATAAAAAAAATATTTAACACTAAATCTCTAAAAATAAATACTATTTTCAATGCCTTTTATCAAATTTTGGCTTTGATTGTTCCTTTGATTTCTGCACCATACATCTCAAGAGTGTTAGGACCAGCGAATAATGGTTTATATTCATTCTATTATTCGATAGTAACATATTTTGTATTGATAGCAACATTTGGGTTTAATGAATTTGGAACTAAATATATTGCTGAAGTTAGGGATGATAAGGCAGAAAAAAGTTCTAGGTTTTGGTCTATCATGATTTCAAAATTAATTTTTGGTGGATTTATTATTTTAATATATTTTATATTTGTTTTCACTTTGTATAGCAGTGACATTAATGCCATATTTATATTACTTTTGCTTTCGTTTAATATTTTTGCTTCAACAGTAGATCCAACATTCTATTTTCAAGGGGATGAACGATTTGTATCTATAAGCATTAGAAATATGATTACAAGAATAGTGACTCTTATTTTGATAATTACTTTAGTAAACGATGAAAATGATCTTCTCATCTACACTGCGATATTAAGCGTCGGTCAATTTATATCTACAATAGTACTATACTTTTCGTTTAAGAAAAAAGAAATTGTATTTGTCAAACCTTCAAAAAACAATATTTTATCAAGTACAAGAAAAGCATTTGCATTTTTTCTTCCATCGTTAGCCGTAACATTATTTTATAGTTTGAATCAGACATTGCTTGGTGCATTTGGTTATAAAGAAGATGAAAGTGGATATTATGGACAAGCTGTCAAAATATTAAGCTTACTGTCTGCACTGACTGGTTCAATATCTATTATAATTTTGTCACGGTTTTCATATTTGAACAAAACTAAAAATGATGATGAGATTAGAAATAAAACAAAAAAACTTTTCGAAATGTTTTGGTCGTTATCGTTACCAATTGTTTTTGGTATATATGCAGTTTCTCATGTCTTTATTCCATTTTTCTTAGGCAGTGAATATTCAAAGTCTGTATATTGTATGTACTTTATGGCACCAGTAATAATATTATCTCCACTAAATGGTTTATATGGTAACATTTATTATAGACCTAATGATAAAATATATATACAAACAATAATTATTTTTTCAGCTAGTATCATTAATATAATATCATGTTGCATATTTATTCCACTATATCAATCTATAGGTGCGTCAATTGGTCGACTATTAGCTGAATTTTTCCAGTTACCATTTTTGATTTTATTTTCAATTAAATATATCGGGATAAAAACTGTTTTTAAACCTATAATAAAGCCATTAATTAGTTCAACTGTTATGCTAGTTATTACTTTGGTAATTATAAATATTATGGAAAAAATTGCAAATAATTTTATTACATTGTCTGTATCAATTTTTTCTGGTGCTTTTGTATATTATGTATTAGAATTAATAATTCGAGATAAATTTGTATATGAAATTACTAAAAATTTTTTAAAAAGAATTATAAAGAAAAAATAAAAAGATTTAATGACTATTAATAAATTATCTACTAAATGGAATAGTTCTATATAAAATTTTATAATTTCTAAATTTAAATGATAAAAATTATTATGTACATAGTTGATTTTATTGTATTCATTATAAGATAATATATTTTATGGATATTACATTGATTAACAAGAAATTTAACATTTTTAACATTAATATACTTATTTCTATTTTTGCATTCTTAGTCTTCATATCAATGGATTTAATAAGATTTATTAATATTCCTTATTTGGATGAACTAATAGCGATATTAATGTTGTTATATTTGCTTTTTGCATTTGTTTATGACAACATTAAGCGATCAATGCTACCATTTATTTTAACAATCACCATAATATGCGTAATTGGATTGATAAGTTCTGTCGTTAATTTTTCCAATATGAATGTTATCAATAATATTACTGATATTTTTTTGTTTGTAAAACCATTTATATTTTTCTTATTTGGAATGCTTTTAAAAGATAAATCAGATTTAACTTTAAAATCGATTAGGGTTTTATCTAAAGCCACAATTGTTATTGTTTTTGCTAGCTTTCTTATTTTTATTGCTACTAGTAAAGCTGTATTTTACTCAATATTTGATAAGAATGCTTTTGGCTTTTTAGCAACACATGCCGGATCAATAGCAAATCCAATAATTCTTTGTTTGACAATAATTTGTTCATCAAAAAGTAAAACAAATATTATATATGGTATTATGGCAGCTATTATTATTTTTGCAATAGATTCTGGAATTGGAAAATTAGGGCTATTACTAATTATTTATTTCTTTTTATTTCTCAAGTATTTTAGACCAAAGATTAGGTATGTAATATTATTTGGAATTGTTATAGTGATGTTATCAATGGATGAAATAACAAATTATCTTACAAATACTAGTGCAGTAAGATATTTAATGATTTATTATGGCATTATTACTGCATTGCGATATTTTCCATTCGGAAGTGGGTTTGCTACATATGGATCGACTATTGCAAAACAGGATTATTCGTATCTATATTATGAATATGGATTTAATCATATTTATGGAATGATGCCTGGTGATGATGGTATGTATTTATCAGATACTTATTATTCAATGATTATAGGACAATTTGGGTTTATTGGAACGATGGTATTTTTAATTTTTTTATTAATTATATTTGCATACATAAATAAACTAGGTGAAAAAAATAAACAATATGCTGCATATACCTTATTTTTATATGTTTTGGCAATGGGATTAGGATTTAATATTGGTGGAATATCTGGATGTTCTTATTTTTTGCTGCTTGGTATATTTTTAAAAGATGAAGAAATTCATATTTTTCATAAATCTATAAAGTAGTAATAGCATTTTTTCAAAAATAATTAACATATATCAAACGAAATTTACAATAAATTATTATTGAATTTTTATCATGGATTATCTAAAAATTTATTATTAAAACATTATTTTAACTTATTAGTAAATTAAATAATTTGCTTACCAATAGAATCATTATAGAAGAATATTGCTGATAATCTTTTGGAAAGATTTATAATACTTTTTAGAAAAATTTGTTTTACCTTTAATTAGACAAAACCATGAAGGAGTAACTACAAAGATTGTAGATGTTAATAGTGCTGATAAAAAAGTCGAATTTTATGAAAGTACAATAGTATTTACATTTACTTTCCCTAATGATGAAAAGGAGGTTGAATTAAAATATAAAAATGCTGTTGCCTTATGCAAAAAGTTAATAGGATTAATCGCAAATATCTGTACAACATTTGCTGTAGGATTGCAATACACACATAATGGAAAAAATCGTTTTGAATTGTCGTCCGTCGATAAATATAGGCACTATTCATATCTAGTTCAGCTTGGATTTCTGATAAAAAGCCTCAGACTATAGAAGATGTTTTGCATACTCTAGAAAGCTGGACAGTCATTACATTCAAAGGTAAGACAGAATCATATACAATTATTATTGATTTTGATGTTGGTAGTAAAATTAATAACTGTAAATACTTTTCTGATTTCTTCAAAGATGAATATATGTGCTACTTCATCAAATGGAATCAATTCAGCATTTATTGTTGATAAAAAAGAAAACTTAATTGGTTATAAATCAACTATAATTATCCTGCGAAGTGTTTAGAAAATATTAAATACATACTAATAGGCTTCTTTACGTTAGTCCATGTTAATCTCTGGAATTCCTTGAAATAATCCCTTAGGTAGACTATCAATACAGTCCCAATATGGCTTAATGATGTATTGATAATTCTGATCATTAAATCTTTCAAAAACTATTTCACCAACTAAGTAAGTATTATTATCTCTATCATAGACTTTTATGAGACCAATATTTCTAAAATATGGACGCAATCGTGTCAATATAATAGTAACCAATTTGGGCGAAACTTTAATAACCAATTTTGATTTAAGTAATTAATTATCATCCTCCAATTCTGAAATTAAGTTTTTAGTTCTATAAGAACGACCGACAATATTAATAACATTCGCGTGATGAAGTAATCTATCAAGGATGGCATTAGCAAGAACAGCATCGCCAAATATCTCACCCCATTTAGATAAAGGTTTGTTAGTAGTAATAATAGTAGAAGATATTTCATATCTTTTAGCAATCAATTGAAAGAAAAGATTACTAGATTCGACATCTAACGGAAGAAAACCAACTTCATCAATAATTAATAATTTATACTTACAAAAGAATTTAATGCGTTGTTCTAATCTATTTTCAATGCGAGCTCTCTTTAATTGAAGAACTAGATCGTTACAAGAAATAAAATAAGTACAAGTTCTTTGTTTAGCAGCTTCGATTCCAATAGACGTAGCCAGATGAGTTTTGCCAACTCCTGGAGTGCCAATAAAGATGATGTTTTCTTTATTTCCAATAAAAGATAAATACTTAAAGTTAACAATTTGATCTTTGTTAATGGAAGGCTGAAAAGAAAAATCAAAATCATCAAAAGTTTTAATAAAAGGGAAATTAGCAACTTTAACACAAGCATTCATAGCTCTTTCATGTTTTAAGTCAATTTCAAGATTGGTAAGTTCATAAAGTGCATCAACAATAGACATATTACCATTGCTGATTGCAGTAATGTAATTTTCAATGTTATTAGAAATCTTAAATAAAGAAAGTTCATTAAGATTGTTTATTAATTTAGTAAAATTATTTTGCATAATACTCCTTATTTTTTCATATAATCAAACATTTTAAGATTGTTAGAAGCCATTTCTTCAATTGAATCATCACCTTTAGAAGAAATTCTAATTTTCAAAGCATCTTTATAATGTTCGTTTTTATAATTAAATATATTTGATGATAAAGAATGAACAGTAACTAATAACTCGTTATAATAAATATAGAGTTTATTATCAATAGGAATTAGTTTGACCCTTTTGTTAATAAATTTCGGTGGAACAGAATATCCAGAGCCTTTATAAGAAACAAGCAGTGTTGATGGCACAGTTTGAGTCAAAACTCCTTCTATATAAGATTCAAGAAGAAGTTTATTAGGAAGAGGTTTTAGATATTCTTTTTCTTTAGGGAAAGAGTAATAGGAGGCATATTAGTGGTCCTATTAGATTGTCTATTAACTTGTTGATTGATTTTATCAATAATTGATATCAATTCCGATTCATCAGCAAATTTCCCATCATATGGCAATAACCAAGAAATAAATCGATTAGAAGATTCATCTTTACCTTTTGTTTCAGGTGACTTAGTCTTGCATAATTTAATTTTTAAACCAATATCTTTTTCAAATTGTTTAATTTTATAATTTTTGAATTTAGTCCCATTGGTAATAGAAACAACTGTGGACATGTTATCAGTTAAGATATGGTTAGGAAGACCACCTAACTTTCTAAATGTTTCAATTGTGCACCGGATAAAATCTTCAGTCGTTTTAGTTTTAGAATAAGAAAATAAATGTAATCTAGAATAACCCATAGTGGCAGTAAAGATATTAAAATCAAATACTTCTCCTGTTTTAGATGTCATTTTCACACTTTTCTTCCAATCAACTTGTAATTGTTCTCCTGGTTTAGTTTCGTATCGAACATGCGGTTCAACTTTAGTTTTAGTAGGTGTAATATTTTTTCTTAATGTAAAAGATTTAAATGTATTATAGTTTTTATGAAAGTCTTGATATTTTCCAACTAGATATTGGTAAGCAGCAACTTTACTTACTCCGGGTTGAGATAATATTTCTATAATTTCATTTAAATATTTATCATAGACAGAATTTTGATTTTTTCGCTTTTTTTTTGTAAATTTTCCCCCTTCTCTATAATATTTAGCAATAGTATGTCGATCTATCTTATATCTTCTAGATAAATCTGAAAAATTAGGTTTAATATTCATCATTTTTAAGCAAGATAATTCACCTATAAGGTTAGTACATATTTCCATTGTTATTCATCCTCCTTTATATAGGAAATAATGTACCCTAATTAAAAAGTAACCATCAAGGATGTTTACGATTTCACCAAAAGTGGTAAAATGTTCTGCATCCAAATTGGTTACTATTATATTGACACGATTAATATACTTATTATTTTAAAAAATTACTTTTACTCAATATATATAAAGCATACTTATTTTATAAAAACTAAAATGGTCTTTAAAAATTTTAACTTAAATCGATATCATTATACAATCTTCCTGATATTGAGCGAGAATCAGAAGAGCATTTAACGTATAATTTAACACCTTCTCTTGTAAACTTTTTAAATAAATCATATGCCCTAGCTTTAGTTATTGGATTTCCGTTTTCATCACGAGACACATAATTTACATGCCCATCAAATATAGGCTGTTTAATTTCTCCCCAAGGTGTTTTAAGCTTTCCGCAAACAGCAAATGATGATTTAGTGTTATCTCTTGTTATCAAAAACCAGTCTGACCATGTATACTCTCCCACCCTAAATATTCCATAATTATCACCAACATTTTGTATTCTTTGGTTATATGATGATGAAGTATTAATTGCATGTTGAACCTCTTTAGACATAAGGAAATTATAAAAATGTGGATAATGAGTTCTTACATACTTTAAATCATAAGGTTGCTTAGCACCCATTGGATATGGAAATATACAATATAATTCGGTACTTGTTATTTCATTATCATCTATACTAGGTGCCTTTACAAATGGGTAGACAATTTCGCTTTCTAATAAAATTGTTTTATTGGTTTTCTTCAAAAGCTTCCCATTTCGTTCACAATATATGAATTCAGATAATTTATCATCTATTTTTCTCAAACATAGTCATCTTTTATGAGAGCTTTTGTAAAAAAATAATTTTATAATAAGACATTAATTGGATGCTCAGCTCCGCAAAACGCTCGTACGTGATGTAATTATATCAATCAAAGCTGCTTTTAAATGTTCAGGCAGATAGCTATCTTTACACATTGAGATATAAGTATCTTCAAGGGATACTATATCGGCTATGATTTTTTTTGCTGCTAAAGCAGGTATGCCAACATTTTCAGCGAATAAAAGAAAATCTTTTTTGTGAATATTGCGCTTTTTGCCGTTAATGGTAAGAGCAAACTGCTCGTCATCTTCGGGCAGTATGGCATTGACAGGTAACAAATCGTATGCAGATGAAAGCATATATTTCTGACTGCCTGCACCATCTTCAATTAGCGAAAAGTTTTTCAAATGCATATCAGAATTGCCTACAACAAAGCTGAATACAAGTCGCAAGAAGAGTTCAGACATATCAAAACCTCTTTGCTCGGAATATCTATCTATTAGTTTTGCGCAACGCTCATAAGAGCCTTTGTATTTGTCTTGGGTTAGTCTTTCATCAAGCTGGCAGAAGTCTTCCATAGCAAGCATATTTTCGCCTTCTCGATCAATTCTTTTGGTTATATAGGCATAGCCATTGTCAAGTTTTACAAGTGCGAACAATACTGTTTTAATGCCCGTAATTTTCGCCATGCTCATTACTAAAAATTCAGCTTCTGGCAGAGCTTTGTATTCTTCAGTCTGCGGTTTAAGTATATAACCTGTAGGATAGTTTGACAAAGTGAGTCTTGGCTTAGCTCCACCTTCAAAGTGGAGAGATAGTTTCTTCTGTACACCAGGAACAGTAAAACCTTTATTTGTACTTTCTCTTGCAATTTCTACAAGATTTTTGCTTGAAATATCTATCATCGGGAATTTTGAAGTTCCAAAAAATTGTTTGACGCACTTAGTATGCCAATCATTGATTTTTTCATTGTCGGAAGCGTTATCGGCTATAATTTTGTTGCAACATAAGCATTTCATTTCTTTTCACTCCTTATGCTGACTGCACCTATTGCGTCTTTACAAGCAACCAATAAAATACCGAATCTGTCACGGTAATCAAGTTTCCAGTTATGCGTTACTATGTCTAAAAGCCAACCTTCGGGGATAAGTCCGTCAAAGAATGGAAAAAGCCATTTCGATGTGTATTCTTCTTTTTGTAGAGGAAGAGTGAGGCTGACAGGAGCATTGGAAGAATCTGAAGCATAGTCGTTATCATATTGAAATGAATAACCTTCGTCAGTCTCCTTTAATATACCTGCAAAGGTTTTGCGAACATAGACATAAGCCATGCGGAAGTTTTCATTCGTCATGTTCTATCCTCCCAGGAATTGCTTCCATACCAAACATGGCAAGCGCCTGATTGACCTTGTCAAGACGTAAAGTCTTCTTGCCCTCTTCAAGTTCGCGTACAAAGCGAAGACCTAATCCTGCGCGTGTAGCAAATTCTTTTTGGGTAAGACCAAGTTTTTTTCTATTCTTTTTTACATAGTCGGCAATTACATTCATATACTAAATTTTATACCCGTTCGGGGTTCTTGTCAATGCTTATAGTTATATTTATACCCTATCGGGTGTTTAATATGTATAATCAAATAATTTATACCCTATAAGGTATATCTTTTACTAAAAATACATTAGTTTATATGTAGCTTCTCAAAGACAGATTTTGTATATAGATATAAAATTATTTATTTGGGTTGAATATTCTTTTGTTTTTAAAAACTTAATCGTTTCATTCGAAAGTGTTTTATTTGGCATTGATGCTTTTGCCTTGCATAACGTTAGTAATTTTGAAGGATGGATGAATATCTTAAGATGTACCTATTCATTTATTGGGGTATATTTTATCGTTTCCTTTATCTCAGGATTATGTACTTTCTTTGTTACTTATAAAAAAGTTGACTGCAAGGTGTCTTATCAGTTCTTGGCTTGTTTCTTCTTCCCATTTTCTTGCTTTATCTATGTTCCATTATCCTTGATTGCGTTATTTAAAAAAGTTAAATGGAAAAAGATTGAACATAACGGTGATTAATAGCAAAATGACTAAGGTAAATCTTGTTTTATTTATGTCAAATATAATGAGCAAAATTAATAAAAACTAAATTGATTAAACCTTTTAATATATGGATAAAATAATAAGTCATTAATAACATTTATAATTATTATTGAGTATTTTAAGAAAAAAGGTTATACATTTTTATTTACAAGCAATTATTACGTACTAGCTTTAGTTTTCTATAAAATGTTGATCTTGAATTAATTGATAGCCTATGCATTGCTTCTTGTTCAGAAATTAAATTATTCTCAAATTCATAGAGAATCTGTTTTAACTGATGATAATCTACCTTTATTGGTTTTCTGCCGCGATAATGTTTTAAAGCTTTTGCTTGCTCCCGTCCATTTTCGCGGTTGGTTTTAATGTTTCTATCCATAATGACAAGTATATTTCTTAATAAATATAGCATTGCTTTTCTTTCATTATCTTGCAAATATCTATTCTCGCTTTCAATATAAATATTGACCCACGACTGCAATAGTTGATAAATTTTTCTAACTATACTTGCATTAGTTGCTTGAAAATCGCTTAAACTATCTATTGATAAAATATCATCTGGAGAAAGGTTATATTCAGCGATATTTTCAAAGCCTTTGATTGTCTGAGGTTTTGAAGATTTTCTCACGACTAAAAGATTATCATCACCGCATTTTATTTCGCTTCTTAATAACCATTCAAATCTATCATAATAATCAAGGCCGACAGATTTCATCAAATTGTCAACATCTTCTCTAGATTGACTCGGAGTACGCATGCTAATAAAACTCGGTGTCATATTAACGCGGTAATAAGCTTCTTTACGTAAGTCCATGTTAATCCCTGGAATTCCTTGAAATAATCCCTTAGGCAGACTATCAATACAGTTCCAATACGGCTTAATGATGTATTGATAATTCTGATCATCAAATCTTTCAAAAACTATCTCACCAACTAAGTAAGTATTATTATCTCTATCATAGACTTTTATGAGACCAATATTTCTAAAATATGGACGCATATTTATCGGCGTATTATATTCATTATGCTGCATATTATCACCTGCCTTTTAATTTATCTAAAGCTAATTTTAGTATTTTTTCATAACGATAATGGTACATCGTTTTATAAAATTTCTTTCTTATATCGCTGATGCTTTCTATAGAATCGATTAATTTATCAATTTTTTCGAAATCAATTTTTGGAACAATTTTTTTTAATGCCTTATTGCATTCTTCAAACTGTAAACTATTTATTACTTCATAATATGAACTTTTCCTACCGTTAAGCTTTATATGTGATGTCGGAAATTGATAAATTCGTCTATCAATCTCTTCTTGATTGTTTAATATTTCTAATATTCTTTCATCGGTATTGATTCTTGGATACATACTTGATCCATTATCATAAACAGGAGCCATTGAATACTTATTATCTTTTTTAATAAATCCCCAGTTTCCTCCATGTCTATCAAAGTTACCATTTAAAGCGTCAACAATAAACATATCCCAAAATCTTTCTATTGTTTCTTGAACTCGGGTTAGCTTTCTGTTTTCTTCTAACATCTTTTGAATATCGTCATAGGAGTATTGAAATAGTTCTTTATCCTCTTCTAAAGAACTTTCTCCGATATCGTTGAAATGCACAAGAACTTCGCCTTCTTCACAGAAATTTCTGACTATAACAACATTTTCACCAGCATATGTTCCAAGGCGGGTATCCTGGACCGGAATGCCTAAAAGGTCAAATATGTGACTTCCTAAATATTCGCTGACATGATTATAAATAAGTCCGATTTCTGAGTTCTTTTGATATTTTATTATGTACCTATTATCGTTGATAGTAATTTGATTTTTACGTTCTGCACCAGAATAAAATACATCTAAATCTATGTTATATTTAGAAAAATCTTTCATTATTGTATCACCTTAAAATATTTTATAAAAAAATTTTTTTAGTGTCAATATGACTATTATTTTATTTTGATACTAAAATTAAAATTGTTAAATATAAACTATTTTAAGTATTTTTTATTATGATTTTACTTAATTATTATACTTATCAATTAATTAGTTATAGATTAAGAAATCTATGTAATATTAAATATCTATTTCACCAAAAAGAATCAAATCATCATTGGTAAAAAGATCTTCTGATGATTCTGTTTCTAATTATGAAAATTGGACAAAGCTTATTTTCTGCAAGAAAAAAAGCTGGTGTATCACAAGAATAGGTTGCAGAAAAATTAAATATTTCTCGTCAGACTATTTCTAAATGTGAAAGCGATGAGACTCTTCCCAATATTTGTCAGTTTAAAGATCTTGCAAATCTTTATAATGTTTCTATTGATGAACTATATGATTACGATAAAGAATATATTGAAATACAAAATATTATTAATAATACAAATGATAATCTAATTAATAAAATTGATTGGACTAAAGCTTGGAGTAAAAAATACCCAATTTTAGGTGAATATCAAAAGCAAATAGATATTGAAAATATGCATTAAGAATAAATAAGCTACTTGATGATTTGAAATTAGAATATAAGTTTAATGATTTAGATGCCATGCTTGTTTTAAAAGATATTCTTTATACTTTATGGAAAAGTAAAAAGTGAAATATTAATGATAACTAATCGCCGCTAAACTGCGATATTGAAAATTTTCAATAAATAATTTAAAATAAAATTAAATAAAAGAGAGGGACACAAAATGAAAAAGCTTTCTAAATCATTAGCTATAGCCTTTTTTGGCTTATTAACTCTTACTTTTTTCATGTTATTCATTAGTAGTTTAGTAAGTATTGGGGATGTTATTGACTTATTTGACTATATGGAATTAACTTGGAGCAGCTTTGTTGCTTGGCTATTAGAATTAGCTTTAAGCGTAGTTGTTCTTGTTTTTTCTATTAAAATGCTCGTGCAATTAATAAAAGAAAAAGAAGTTAAAGAAAAACATGATATTAAACTCGCTTGCTTATTACTAGGCGTGTATCTAGCAGTTTTATTTGTTGAACAACTGATAGTCATTATCCATTTCTCAACAATTGGATCAATTGATTTAGGCGGGACAGCAATCCCGTTGATGGTCTTTGAAGTTATAGGCGCAGTTGCTTTTGGATTAATGCTGAAGAAATGGGATAAACCAATGATTGAAAAAATTATCGCGGGAGTTGGATTTATCTTATTATTCGTCACATTGATTATGATTTGCTCTACTGCATCAGGATTTACAGTTGCTTTCTTAGTCTTCATGATTATAACCACTCTTGTCGGGGCAGCTTATGTTGAATTATATGATGTTGATTTTAAAAAGGTATTTGCTCCAGAGAATCCAGCTAAACCAGAAGAAAAAGAGGATAAGCCATTACCTGAACCAAAAGAAGAAAAAGCCACAGTTGAAGAAAAATTAGCTAAGATTAAAGACTTACACGAAAAAGGCTTAATCGATGATGAAGAATACGCTGCTAAGCGTAAAGATATCATTGATAAATTATAATTTTAGTGAAATTAGTAATGCAATAGTCGCGAGATTATTGCATTTTTTTATGTATTTTATTTTCTTCTATTAGTTTATATTTAACTTGTAGTAAATTAATAGTTGTAATGACGATTTGATAAAGTTTTACTATTAGGAGACATAAATGGATATCTTTAATAAATACATCTTAACTCTAGACAATCAAAATCTCGATCATTTGCTTAAAAAATATTTTGCAACTCATCATCAAAGCAACCATCTATTGAGTAAAGAAATAAAAACAGAACTTTTAAATAAGACTTTGACTGATGAAAGATTAGCATCTTTAAATGATTATAACCTTTTGTTTTTAGCTAGAGATATGACCTTCACTCAAAAAGAAAGCCGTGAGTTTAAAAAAATAATTTTTAATTATTGCACAGCTTTGATTACCCGTGCAGAACGCGTTGAAGAAATTTTATTTGCCGAACGGGTTTTGCATAATTTAAATAAAGCTTTATTTAAAAATAAGGTAGAACTAGCTAAGAAAATATTAGTTAATGTTCATTATGATTTAAACGATGAAACTTATTTTTCTTTGACTGACGAAGAGTTTGATTTTACCGGGGATGTCGTTTTAACTAGAACCTTTTATTCTCCAGCTTTCCGTCCATACGTTATTTCTGAAGGCTTGATTCCAGTTTTTATCTTTAAAGCCTATATGGAATACAAAAAGAGAGTTTGCCATAAGCATAAACATCTAACTTTATCAACTTTATATAAAAATGACTTTGCCGCGTTATGCGCGTTAGCCTTCTCAAAAAAATATCTATTAGATAATTCTTTAGAAATGACTAAAGATGAAGTCCATAACTACTTTATTGAAACAATTAAACAAAATAAGCATGCTTATATAACTTTTGATCAGATGCTCCGTTTTATTAGAATCGGTTATACTGCTGAAAAGTTTGATGCCGATGTTATTTATTCTGTAACTGATGATGTTATTAATAGTTATTACTATTTATATCAAAATAATACTCTAGCGATGAGCAAAAGAACTTTAGCTTGTTTATTTGCTTCGCTTTCAACCTGCTATATTATTAATAATATCGGATTAGGATTATTCGCTCAAAAAGACTTATATCAGAACAATGATTATCGCGATTATTTAATTATTGACTTGTTACATATGGAAAAAGATGCGACTAGACGTTATTCTTATCGGGCTCTGCTCAGAACTAATATAATGGAAAGAGCCTTTATCCATTGTTTAAAGAGCAACAATCCTGAAGCAGCTTTTGACTTTATCGATTCGCTTGATGGGGGATTTCCAGAGCATTTAAAGTATTTCTATAAAGTCTATTTAAAATATCAAGAGTTCAGTTATCCTCTTAGCGAGATTATTTTAAACAATTATAACTTTAAAGAACTGCTTAATACTTATAGCGTTTCTATTATCAACGGTTCAATCGACTTTAAAGAAAACCATGATACCTACAACGCTTTAAGAGTTTTGATTACCCATTATTTAATTTTCCATCCGGAAGATTTAGATAATGTTGTTACTGATAACTTATTGACGATTATGGACGCGGGATATTCTGATAATCTCGAGCAACTAGCTTGGTTAAGCAGAGTTGATTCTTTAACAGAAAATAAGACTCCATATGATTTAGCGGACGAATTAGGAAATAATTACCCAGAGAAAGTCGTTAAGAAAAAAATTGATAATTATCTATTGCATAATAAGACTATTTCTTTCCCAATTGACGAATTATTACTCGATTATGAATATTATCCAGTTGAATTATTAAAATCATTTTATTTAAAAAATCCTCAAAAGAACTATCTTCTCTTAAGTGTATTATTAACTGTTAAATCATCTATTGATAAAGATGAATTAATTAAGATTTATAACGATAGTTTACCTGATAAAGAGATAGTGCCAATTGAAATTAACATTATCTATCCTCCGCGGTATTTTTATAATATCTTGACTATTGTGATGTATATTAATGAAAGTAAAACTTATTATCCAGCCTTATTCCATCTGTTACTCAATAGCGAATCGGCGATGATAAGAACTATCGCTGTTCAAGCATTAGGGAATATTGATGTTGAACAATATATTTCCGATGAAAAGCTATTTAAAGCGTTAGAAGAAGCGCGCGATTATGAATTTAATCCAAAAATCTTAGCTCAGATTGATGCTTGCTTAGAATTAAAAGGCAAATAAAAAGATTGGCTAATAACCAATCTTTTTTAAATACTCTTTTACTTTATCTTTTAAATCATCGCGTCTTAAGGCAAAGTCGATTGTCGCTTTGACATAACCGAATTTATTACCGATATCATAACGCGTACCAATAAAGTTATAGGCGTAGACTTTTTCATCTCTTAAAAGAAGATCAATTCCTTCGGTTAATCCAATTTCTCCGTTTTTATTTGGTGTAACTTTTCTTAAATAATCAAAGATTTCATTTTTTAAGACATATCTGCCTAAAACAGCATATCTAGACGGAGTTACTTCTTTCTTAGGCTTTTCTACCATACCGGACATTTCTAAATAACGGCCATCTTCTTTATTAACCTTAATAATTCCGTATTTAGATACATCTTCAAGAGGTACTTCTTGAACGCCTAACACTGAAGCATCATATTTTTCATAAGCGGAAACGAGCTGTTTCATAACCGGATTATTTTCATCATCAAAATTCATGATTAAATCATCGCCGAGCATGATGGCGAAATCTTCTCCGTTGATAAACTCTTCCGCGCAGAGAATAGCATGTCCTAAGCCTTTAGGCTCTGGTTGATTAATAAAAGTAATCTTAGCCATTTTAGCGATGCTATGGATTAAATCAGCTTCTTCATTTTTATTTAAAGCGCGTAATCTTTGCTCAAGTTCTTCATTAACTGTAAAATGCGATTGGATCATCGGCTTAGCTTGGCTAATGATAATACCAATTTCATCAATGCCGCTTTTATTGGCTTCATCAACAATATATTGAAGCGTTGGAGTATCGATAATCGGAAACATTTCTTTCGGTAATGATTTTGTCGCCGGTAAAAACCTCGTTCCGAGTCCAGCGCACGGAATTAATACTTTATTTATTTTTTTCATTTTTTGTTAAATCCTTTTAATAGTAAAAGCTCGCAGTGGTCAACTGTCCATCACCTATTCTAATTGAATATGCTAATCTAAACAATAGGCAAACTATAAAAACTAATGAATATTGTTAATAAATAATAGATTCTTTTATATAAATTGAAGAAAAATACAAATTTAAAATAATTATTTTACCAGTAAATATAAAATTTATGGTATGACTATAAAAAATTAGAAATTTATATGTAATTTGATTATTTATGATTATTTTTGACAAAAATTGATAGATTTTGAGATATTTTTTCAATTAAATTGCCACCTATATAAATTGAAAACGCTTTCAGCTTATAATATTTTTATCAAATGGAGGACACCCTAGTCATGAATAAAAAAAGACTATTAAGGGGACTCTGCGTATCTTTGTCTTTCTTCAGTGCGTTGTTTTTGACATTGGAGTTAATTGCAACCTCATCATCTGATTATAAGTCAATGGTCGATGGAGTCTTCGGAGTGAACAATTCTGCAGCCGGGGGGGGGTCAGCTACTTATAAGTTCCCAAGCGAATATGAAAGTACAACAGAACTTTATACTCACCGGAAACAAATAGCTGAACAGCTTGCTGCTGATGGAAGTGTTTTACTCAAAAACAAAAATGATTCTTTGCCGTTAGCAGGAGGCAATAAGAAAGTAACCATCCTCGGTTCACGAGCTTTTACTTATACTAGCTCGGGAACATTAAGAGATACTTCCTTAGCGACATATGGAGGTATCGTCGGCAGTCCGATTCGTCAGCAAACAGTAACTGTTGAAGATGGTACTTATAATGTTCCTATTACTTTAGAAGATGCTTTAACTAGCAGAGGAATTGAAGTTAACCCATCATCAAAAAATGTTTATTCTAATTTAAATTATCCTTCTTTACCATCTGGGTCCGAGGCTAATGGTCAACAAGGGGGACCATTTTCAATTAATGAGCCTTATGTGGAAGCAAGCGATTTTGAAAATACTGATCAATATAGTGATGCCGCGATTGTCGTAATTGGTCGGGCTTCCGGCGAAGGAAGAGAATATTTCCCTGGTCAAAACGGAATTGCTGATAAAAGCGATGGATCAAAGTCATCATTAAATTTATCAGATAATGAAAGAAATTTAATTCGTCAAGCTAAACAAATTTCTGATAATGTTATCGTTTTAGTTAATTCAGCAGTTGCAATGGAAATTTCTGAATTAAGAGACGGCAATGAATTAGGTGATTTAGTTTCATCGGTAATGTGGATTGGTATTCCTGGTTCATATGGAATGAATGGTGTAGCGGATATAATATCCGGCAAAACTTCACCTTCTGGACATTTACCAGATACCTATGCTGTCGATGCTTCAGCTTCACCAGCTGCTCAAAACTATGGTGTTAGTGCAGTTGATGGTTCTGGTGATTTTGTTTGGGAAAACGCTGATGAGTTTGGCGGAGTGTATAAACATGCCGATAATTATCACTATGTCGTTTTAGCAGAAGATATTTATACCGGTTATTATTACTACGAAACCCGTTATAATGATGTAATTGAAAATAGAGGTAATGCTCAAGATATCGTTGGCTCAGGTAGAGAGGGCGATAATCAATCTTGGAAATATGAAAATGAAGTAGTCTATCCTTTTGGATATGGTTTAAGCTACAGCGAATTTTCATATGAATTTGTCGCTGATGAAAATGGGGCGATGTATAGCTATGATCCTGAAGATAAATCTTTAACGTTTAATGTCAAAGTCACTAATGTCGGTGATTATGCTGCTAAGGATGCGGTTCAGCTTTATGTCTCTTCACCATATACTCAATATGATATTGATCACGGCGTTGAAAAAAGCGCGATTCAATTAATCACTTTTGATAAAACCCAAACTCTTTATCCTCTTTCTGAAGCATCAGAAGAAAAGCCTAATAGTGAAGTTGTAACTTTAAAAGCTGATTTAAAATATTTTGCTTCATATGATAAAACTGCTGAGCATGATGGAAAAACCGGCGGATATATTTTAGAAGACGGCGATTACTATTTCTCTATTGGAAATGGTGCTCACCAAGCTTTAAATAATGTTTTAGCTATTAAAAATCCATCGTCGGTTGATAAATTATATTCCTTTGATAATCAAACAATTGATACTGCTTTAGCGATGAGCTGGAATCCAGCTCTTGAAGCAGGATTAACTTCACAAGATGGCGGAAGTTTTGTCGATTCAGTCAATGCGACTTTATTAAATACTTCGGAAGAAGGAGTTATAACTGAAAATCAACTTGAAGATGCTGATTATAACTATTTTAAAAATAATACTGTTACCTATTTATCTCGTAATAACTGGAAAGATACTTTCCCGATTTCTTATACAAGTGAAATAGAAATCACTGAAGAGATGAGAAAATACCTCGGAACAGACGATAGCAATGGCGGAAGAGTTTATTCCTTCACTAGCGGAGGCTCATCGGGTGTTAATTTCGGCGTTGATCATTCTCTTGATGAAGATGCTGATGGCAACCCATTAGAAAATAAATCAATCGCCGAATACAAAGGCAAAGCCTATGATGATGAAGAATGGGATTATCTATTAGAGCAAATCACTTTTGATGAAGCTTGGCAATTCTCACCTTATGGCGGAACTTCTTGTAAACCTTTTAAATCCGTAAACGCTCCTGAAGTATGGCAAATTGATGGACCTAACGGCAATGTTACAAGATCTGTTTCTAATAAAGCTCCAACCTCAGGATATCTTTCAATTTCGAAAAACGATCCTAATGCTAACTATATGTCCTGCGATATGCCAGTTGAACCATTAGTTGCTGCTACTTTTGATCAAGATTTAATTGAAGAAGAAGGCAAGATTTATGGTGAAGATGGAATTTGGAGCCGTAACCAAATCCAGTGGGCTCCAGGAATGAATTTACACCGGACACCATTTAATTCCCGTAACCATGAATATTATTCAGAAGATCCAATGTTAACTAATATTTTAGGAACAGCTTTTGTTCGCGGCGGATTATCTAAAGGTATGATTTTAGCGGCAAAGCACTTCGCTTTCAATACTCAAGAATCCTACCGTGAAGGTTTAACTCAGTTTATGGAAGAGCAGTCAGCTCGTGAAATGGAATTAAGAGCGTTCCAAGGCTTAGCCGAAGATGTTGAATACGTTAACGATGAAGGCAATGAAATCAATGCTTTAGGCTTAATGACATCGTTCTCAAGAATCGGTTGCTGCGGCGTGAATGCTCATACTGGTTTAATGAAAAATATTCTAAGAGGAGAATGGGGCTATAAAGGATTAATTTCTACCGATATGGTCGTCGGCGGACGTTTCTTTAACCCTCAAGATTCAATTATTAATAACGTTACCTTCATGGCGACAAGTAATGCTGAAAATCTCTTAAAGAATAGCTGGCCTGATTATAACGATAAAAATAAAGTTAGAAATGATCCTAACCTCTGCAAAGCCTTATATGAAAATATGCATTACTACATGTATGCCTTAGCAAATTCTTCAGCTTTAAATGGTTATGATGCTGATACAGTTATCGTCGCTGATCAAAGATCGAGCTGGGAATATATGTTAATCGGCTTATCATCTGGCTTTGGCGGTTTAGCTTTAGCCACAATTGGCGGAATTGTTTTCTTTACCTTCTATAAGAAGAAAGACAATTTAGAAACTGAAGTCTCTCAAGGAGGTGATGAGCATGCTCAATAGATTAAAAAGTATGGGAGCAGGATTCTATTTATTGCTCGCATCGTTAATTTTGACCATAGTCGGTTTTATCTATTTCTTCCTAACCTTCAATACTTTTTCATATAGCTATGATAAGTTTGTTATCGCTTTGACTATTATTGCGATATACGGAACATTATTTCTATTAATCAATGGTTTCCTTGCCGGGGATCGTCCGCGTTTAGTCAGTATCTTCTATGTAATAAATGTCTTTGCTTTAATGATTTCCTTTGCTTATTTCTTGATACCATGTTTATCACCAATCGGCATTCTCTTTACCGTAAATATGGGTGATATGGAAACATATGCAAAAGGCGTACCTCTTTGCTTTGTCGGAGTGGGCTGTTACGTTATCGCTGTAATTTTAACAGTTATTGCTGCCTTCTTCCCAATGATTAAAAAGAAAGAAGGTGAGCAATATGAGTTCTAAAACTAGCAAGATTATCTATTCTGTTTCCGCGGGAGTTACTGTTATTTTATGCGCATCACTTCTTAGCTGGGCCGGGTTAAATTCCTCAGATGAAGTTACCTATCTAAGCGGAGAATTAGAAGTTTCACCTGCCGCGCGGACTGAATATCTTATCGGCGAAGAATTTAATCCGACTGGTATTAATTTTATTGTTGACGGCAAAACATTAAATCCAGATGAATATACAATTACTAATGATTTCTCAAATGCCGGCAGTAAGATGGTTACCTATACCTTTACTGAAGGAAATAAAATTTACAATGCTTATTATCCTGTAGAAGTCTATATGGTTAGACATATTGATGTTAGAAATGATGAAATATATCAAAATTCTAGTGGAGAATGGGATACATCAGGAATGTTGGTCTGGGCTGAACTAAGCGGCGCGGCTACAGAATTTACTAAGCCGGTGGAATATCCAAATATCGATGATACAGTTATTGTTTTACCGGATTATTACTATTCGATTTCTGTCACTCCTGGTAAACATGAAACCTTCTATCAAGGAAAGATTTCCTTGTTAGCCGGGCCATTATCTTATTCATTTAACTTTACATCTGATCCTAATGCATTAGTTGATAACGAAGATCGAATTCTTGATTTCATTAACGCTGATGGAGGAAAAGAAACTTTAACTCTATACGTTACTAAATCATCAAATAATTTTAATGCTAATATCACTGAACCAATTGAAGTTGAAGGAATTTATGTCTTCAATGACGGAAACGGCAACGAGACGAGATTTAATTTTGCTTATGCTTATAATCCGGCATATTATCAATCGACATTTAAATCTAGTCAGTTTAATCAGGGATTGGTCGATATGCAAGGCTACACCAATAGCGAAGGTGTTTATGACGGAGATGCTTACCAAGTTAAAGTTAACGGCTGCACGTTCTATGCACTTGGTTCGGCTTGGCACTTACCGATTTTGAACTGGAGGTAATCACGATGAAAAAGAAAATATTAACTTTATCTTTAGCTCTATTGGTTTTCGCATCTTGCCAAGGACAGCAGGAAATCGTTAAAGAAAGCGCCTTACGGGGTACCTTTACTTATAACGATGCGATTACGACGCAGTTTAAAAAAGAAATTCAAGATGGCGACTATCTCTATTGTTCGATTTATCCTCAAAGAGATATGACCGTTAATCAAAATATTCTTTATCGAATTGACCAAAGACTAGTCTTATCAAGAGACTATACCTATAACTATCAATATTCCATCATCTTAGGCAATCCAGGCGACTGGGGAAATCTTGAAGTCGCGAGATTATCAGTCGATATTTCCGGCACCTTTACCTATAACTATTTAGATGAAGAAAATGGAAAATATATTGTCTCATTATCTAATCCGACATCTGGAAGCGAACAGATTTTCGGCTCAGATATTTCGGCTAATACGGCAAATCTTGGCAGTTGGACGATGCATGCCCAAGCTGACGCTGTCTATGACTTTTCTTTATTAAGCGCGGACCCAGATTATGTCTATGATCAATATGTCTGCGCGAGAAAAGTGATTGTAACTCAAGCTCAAAACGAAAATGAAAGTAATACAGTTACCGACAATATTTTTTATAAAGATATTCTCGATACCTTTGCGCATTACAGCACTTACTAGAAAAAGGAGGGTATTATGAAAAAAAGAAATTTACTAGTTAATGTTGCTTTACTTGCGATGTTATGTGGGGGAATAGGAATCGCATCATCTTATAATGTACTGCCTTCTTTATCTCATGATGACATTAGTCAGGTTAGCGAAGAAAAAACCGTTATTGATGTAACAATGCCAGCGACTAATTTAAGAAGAGCTGACAATCAAACAAGTCTTATTGATGGATCTTTAACGCTTTCACACGATTTAAAGATGAATTTTGTCTATAAAGTTGGACAGCAAGAAACTGCTCCTTCTATGACTGTAAAATTTGTTGAAACATTAGAAATGAGAACAATTGAAGGAACATATGATGAATCCTTAGGCGGATACAAATATGTTTTAGACAAAATTACTCCTCAATGCGTTATTGATGAGATGGAAATCAGCGTTGCTGATCAAACTCTTACCACTTCAGTTGCTGATTATTTAGGAAAAGTCGTTGCTGAAAATGATGATGAATATTTAAAAGATATCGCTGCTGATACATTATCTTATGCCGCGGCTGCTCAAGTTAAAACCGGACATAAAACAGATACGTTAGCATCTGATTTACTTGAAGAATTTGGATTAACAGAAAACGGTAATACAATCGATACTTCTTCATTAACATCTAAATATTTAGTTGATGGAGAAAGTTCTCCAGATATTGCTTGGCTCGGAGGTAATGTTGTTTTTGCTGACAGCTTAGTTTTAAAATTCCGCGTTTTCATTGCTAATAACTGGGTTTCAATGCTTGCAACTACCCACGGATTACGCTTGACAACAACTATTGGTGATAATCAATATGTGACAGAAAAAGTTGAATTCGGTAATCCAGTTCAAGAAGGAGTCTCAGTTAACGGACAAGATGGTAATGTATATGAATTATCTGTTGATACAATTACCGCGGCTCAATTTACTTCCGAAGTTACATTAACTTTCCAATGCTACACTTTAGATAAACCGGATGATTTATATTCTTTTGGACAAACTTTGCATTATTCAATTAGTACATATATGAAAAATTTGTCAGATAATGATTTAGAAGAAGCTGATTTGTCTCTTTATCAAGCTGCCACGAACTACTGCGCTTCGGCCGTTGCTTATGAGCATAAAGATGAAATTAAGATGCAAAATTATACATTATTGGTTTCACCAACCGAAACTGAAAGTGGCTTAATGGGCAAAAAATACGATGAATTTGTTTTTGAGCAAACTGAAATTCCTTCATTATCAGAAGGTACCACTTATACTCAAAATTCTCAGTTAAGCCATCAAGATACAGTTGATGGACCTAACTGGATTAATGAAACAGGTATCTTATCATTTAACGGACAAAATATTTCTGTTAGCATCGTTTCTGGTATAAAAATCGGTGATAAAGAGTTTAGTCCTTATACGTTACAAGAAGCAGATAGTGAATTATATTCAATCACTTATAATAATAAAGAAGATAAATATACCATTACGTTTGCAAAAGATGCAGTTATTGATGGCGGAATCTTTGTTTATAATTCTTCAGCTGATTTAGTTGTTGATGGCAGTTTAACAGTTTCCGGTGCAGCCTTTACAGAAAAAGGCAGACGTCATACAGTTGGTGATAATACTGAAGCTATTGAAGATTTAGAGTATAGCTTATACGTTGGCAATAGCAATAATGAAAAACAAGTTGTCACATTAAAATCTTCTAGTGAAGAAAAAGCTAAAGTAACAGTTGATGGCAGTGCGAGATTCTATGGTGATGCCGTGATGGAAAATGTTGACTATCAAGCAACTATTCATTCTCGTAATGAAGCAGATGTTGATTTACAAGGCGAAATTGGCGATGTAAAAGCTGAAGGCATTAAAGTTGAATCTCCAGCTGGACAAGCAGGAAGCGGCTTGACTTTAACTAATGCAACAGTTGATGTTAAAACTGAAAATGAAATCTCTGTTTATGATAATGATAAAGCTGGTTTAACAGCTGGATATATCACTGCAGAAGGTTCAAAAATTACTGTTACTGGATTTGGATATGGATTCTATTTAAACGGAAAGATGGAAGCTGCCGCTTCAACTATCACAGTTGCTTCCTATGGCCGTTACGCTTTAGCTGCCGGAGGAACTAATTTAACTTTAAAAGGTTCGACTTTAGATATTGTCGGCGATGCTCAATATCCTGTTGCTTCAAATAATACCGGATCACCTTTAAGTAATGTTGCTCTTACTTTAGATAAAGAATCTGCAACTACATTAAAGATTAAAAATAGTTATGCTGGTGTTTTAGCTGAAGGTGCTAGCGAAATTAGCATTTCAGTAAAAGATGGTGGATATACTTTTGACGGTATCAACGCAGCAAGAACTCTTGATTTCACCAATATGTCTGGCGGAACTGAAACATTGAAATTATTTACTCTTTATAATTCAAAAGGATTTATTGATAATAATGCAAATCCTTGTATTGCTAAAGGTATTTACGTTTACACCGATAGCGAAGGTAACATTACTTTATACGATATGTTATTTGAACATGGTGGCGATAAAAATTGTGCATTTGAATCCGGCACCTTGAATGAAGGATTAAATGATGGCAGATTCTCAGAAAATGCTGATTTAGTTTTTGTCACAATCGGTAATGTTAGTTTCAAGTCAAATGTTAGATTCCATGAACCTGTTTTAGCGTTTAGCTATTAATTAGTAGGAGGCAAATAAAATGAAAAAGAATTATATTGAACCAAAAATTGTAATTGAACAAATTAGTCTTGATGATATTATTGCGACTTCTACTGAACCAATTGAAGGTGTCTGGGACGAATTTGATATATGGCCAAATGAGAAAGATATTTTCTAATTATGAAAAAAATTCTATTATTTAGCGTCTTAACTCTGGCCGGACTGGGCTTTATTGCTTCATGCGGTGGGAATTCAAGTTTAGTTACTTCATCTAACCCTCTATCAACTAGTCAATCTGAATTAACATCGTCAAGCTCCCAAAATAGCGTTACTTCGTCAGCGTCTGTTAGTGTTTCTTCACCTTCTAGTGTAACTATTTCTGTTTCTAGTAGCGCAGGAGCTTCATCAAGTAGCTCTAGTGCTCCATCCTCTTCAGAAAGCACAGGTTCATCTAGCAGCGTTATTATATCTGATGATGAAGATAATGTTGATTTGCCTTATGTCCCGTTAGGATAAGTCAGGGGAGTTAGTTAATCTAACTCCTCTTTTTGTAGGTGATTTATGAAAAAGATAAAATATATATTAATGTCGCTTTTAAGCGTATCACTTCTCTTCGCTTGTCAAAATAACATACCTTCAAGTAGTAGTTCTTTTGTAAGTAATAATGATAGTTCAGTTACTTCAACATCCATTTCTTCTAGCTCTTCCTTTGATGATAAAATGCTTCAAGACAAGGATTTTTTAATTGCTAAAGATACAAATTATGTTAATCAAGATGGTGAGATTATTTCCTTACAAGGAATCAATATCGGAGGATGGTTACATTTAGAAGGCTGGATGGACGGTGGAGGAAATGATAATAACGATTATGCGGTTAGAACTGCTTTAAAAAATCGATTTTCAAATGCCGAATACGAAGAAATAATGTCTTATTATCAAAGCATATATTTTACTGAAGATGACTTAGATTATATCGCTTCTTTAGGATTAAATTTAATTAGAATTCCTGTTTATTATATGGAGCTCATGGATGATGAAGGCAATATTAAAGAAAGTGCTTTTGAAAATCTTGATTGGGCGATTAATGAAGGTAAAAAAAGAGGTATATATACGCTTATTGATCTTCACGGTGCTCCTGGCGGACAAAGCAATGGCTGGTTAACTGGCGGACAAACCGGGTCAAATGAATTATGGACTAATACTGAATACCAAAAGCTTACCGTTAAAATATGGAAAGCAATCGCTGAACGTTATAACGGAGAAGAAGCAGTGATGGGATATGGATTATTAAATGAACCAGTTCCGAGCGAGGATACTTTATTAAGCCGCGGTGAAATGTACGATTTACTTTATGATGCAGTAAGAGCTATTGACAAAGATCATATCATCGTCATCGGTGCGTTTTATTCCTATGATGATATTGGCAATCCTCTTGATTATAACTGGACAAATGTTGTTTATGAAACGCATCATTATAACGATAGCGACCATTCTTATAATGGACAAGTTGGCTTCGCTAATGGACAAATTACATACTTAAAACAATATCAAAAAGCTTATAACATTCCTTTACTAGCTGGAGAATATAATTTCTTCCCTATTTCTGATGCGTGGTTAACGTTTATGAATACTTTAAATTCATTAAATATCGCGTGGACGAGCTGGACTTATAAAAATACCGACACCGATTTTTCTAATAATTGGGGATTATTTTTAGCTCCCGATGCGGTAACGGTCAACTGGCAAGAAGATTCTTTAGAAACAATTAAAGAAAAACTCAGCCATTATCAAACTAGCTATTACCAAGAGAATGCCTTTTTAAAAGATTTAATCAAGCAATCAACTGGCCCGATTAATCCTTTAGAAAATCAGAGAATATCTCCATCGTTATACGATATCGCTGCTTCAAAAGAAGAATATCTAAGTCCAGTTAGCAATTTAAGCGATTTAGATTATCAAACGCGGTTTAGCAACGGTGCAGCTCAGACTTCTGATGGCAGCAGTTATTTAGAGATTACTTTCCAAAAATACCATGATGTCGGTCAAATTTTCTTATTTTCGCCTGACTGCGATTATGGCAGAAAACTAAGAATCGAATGCAAAATTAGTGAGAATGATAATTATCGTTTATTAGGTGAATATGACGGACAAATCGGTTCTCAGTTTATTTCTTTTACAAAGATGAATATTAAAAAATTAAAAATCTCTTTAATAGGCCAAGCGAGCAATAATTACTGGTCCATTTACGAATTAGCCTTATACGAATAAAATACATGCTTAAAGTCTTTTGAAAACACTTGTCTCTTTTTGCTACAATAGAGTCGGTGAGAAATTATGATTAATATAGTATTGTATCATCCGGAAATTGCTGCAAATTGCGGCAATATTGTCAGGACTTGTCAGGCGATTAATGCCGAATTACATTTAATTAAACCTTTAGGCTTTTCTTTGGATGAAAAGTCCTTTCTAAGAGCAGGGATGGATTATATTCTCGACTGCCCAATTCATGTCTATGAAAACGTTGAAGAATTCTATCAAAAGAATCCTGGAGCAGAAATTTATTATATAACTAGATATGGTCAAAAGGTTTTTACCTCAGTTGATGTTTCTTCGCCAGTTAAGGATTATTTCTTTATGTTTGGCGCAGAATCAACCGGGATAGATTATGAAATCTTACGCGATCACCTCGATCACTGCTTAAGAATTCCGATGAAAGCTAATGCCCGCTCATTAAATCTTTCTAACTGTGTCGCGATTGTTTCTTATGAAGCGATGAGGCAGCAAAACTACTTTGATCTTTCAACTTATGAAACTTTTAAAGGACAGGATTTTTTAAATGAGTTTGATAAATAAGTACGTAAGAATGCTTCCTTTTTTTAAAAGCGAAGAGAATTTATTAAAATATCAGCATTCTAAGGTCATGATTGTCGGCTTAGGTGGAGTCGGAGGATTAGTTACCGAAATAATCGCGAGAACCGGGATTCGCGAGATAACCTTAATTGATGGTGACTCAGTTGAAGAAAGTAATTTTAACCGGCAGATTATCGCCTGTGATTCCAGTCTCGGAATGAATAAATGCCAGGCTTTTGCTAAGAGAATATATGATATTGATAATACGATTAAAGTTAACGTCTATCCGTTTTTTATCGATGAAAATAATATTCCTTCTCTAGATATCGCATCCTATGATTTGGTTATCGACTGCATCGATGATGTAAAAGCAAAAATTGCTTTAATTAAAGAATGCAAAAAGGAAAATGTTAAAATTATTTCTTCAATGGGAACTGGTAATAAATATAATCCGATGCGTTTTAAAATTGCTGACATAGAAAAAACATCTTATTGCCCTTTAGCTAAGAAGATTCGTTTAGCTTTAAGAAAAGAGGGTATCAAAGATGTTGAGGTTTGTTATTCTGATGAAGCTCCAAGCGTGAAACAAGATTTTATTGCTTCATTAATGTACTGCGTTGATGGAGCCTCGCTTGTTATCGCTAAGAGAGCGATAGAATATTTAAAGTCGCTTAAGAATCTCGAGTGATTCTTCTCTAATTTGATTAATAACCATTACTTTTTCGTCCTTGAGCGTGGTTAATCCACGATGCTCAGGGACTTTTTTGACGTTTTTACGCTTTGTATAATAAACTTCACCCGCGCTTAAAGAAGCAAAATATAAGGCGATTTCCCCTCCGAATAATAGTTGATCTTCGGTTGGGTTATCATTAAAGATAATTACATGCGGGCCATGATAATCTTTAACGTGCAGATACATATCATCTTTATGAGCTAAGGAGAAAGTCAATTCTTCGTTTTGATAAGAAGATAAGCCATAGCCAAACTTTGTATCTTTAGCTTTGATAATATGCGGGTTATATTTTTTATTGCCAGGAGCTTTTTTAGCTTTAGCGTTTTTCTTATCTTTAATATATTTATGATCGGTTAAATCTAGGATGATTTCTTCTAAATCTTTAAAGGTAGCAAATTTCATCTCTTGAGCGATATTTTCAAAATAAGCGAGTTCTTCTTTGGCTAATTGCTTTTGAATTTCTACTTGCTTAATTCCCGATTTAGATTTTTTATAAAGCTTAAAATAATGCTGAGCGTTTTGATGTAAATCAAGTTTAACATCAAGAGGGATTTTAATTCCTTCAATAGTTATTTCTTTGTCGCCGCGATGATAGATATCTTCGCCTAAATAAAGAAGATTTCCATATTCTTGATATTTATCGTAGCCGAGGAAACGTTTTTGATCGCTTTCAAGATTAAGAAGCTTTTTCTTGCAGGCTTTGATTTTACTTTCGACAAGGTGATAGATATGGAAATATCTCGCTTCTTTATTTTCTTCGGTTTTCTGCGATAAAACTCTTTCATAGAGGTGGTTTAAATCCACTTTTTGAGCTTCTTCATTAATTCTTAGAGAAGAAACATCGTTTTTATAGACGTAATAAGCGTCTTCTTTAAGCATTTGGCTTAATGATTTTTGATATTCTTCTGGAGATAAAGAAAGAAGGTAACGATATTCAGATTTATTAACTTTGCCAATCATATCTCCAACTTTGGTATTTTCATCAAAGTCTTTATTCGTCGCTGGAGGAAAATCGTATTTCATGCCGTTAATAATCGGATGCTTGCTATCAAGGGTTTCTGACTTTTTAAAGGCGTCGAGAATTGTATAATTATCATCGACAAAAATGATATTCGGCGACAACGGAAATAGTTCAAAAATCATCGTCGTTTCAATTAACTGATAAGTCTGCGTCCATTTTTTGACCTTGAAAAGGATAATCCGGTCATCTTTTATTTTCTTAGTCCATTCAATTGTTCCCTTATCGAGATACTTTCTTAGCATATTGCATTGATAGTTGCTCGTGTTTAAGGCGTCGATTTTTAATGAAGATGCCATAACCATCAATGGCAAAGACGGATCAAGAGAAAGCAAAAGATTAGTCATTTTTCCGTTTGAAAAAAGTGAAAAAAGAAAGGCGTTATCAGCTATATTGATAATTCTTTCAATTTTAGCATTCACCAGCGAAGGTGATATTTGTTCATAAATGCGTTTTAAAGTAAAATTAGAAATTCCCATATCAAGTATTTTAGCACGCTAGAGCACTGCTTTAAATAAAATAATTGTCAGAAAATTGCAAGAAAATCAACTTTGAAAAATCTTTCTTGCAAGAATGTGGTCAGGCTCATATAATTTAGATATTATATTATTATATATTGTAGAGAAGGGAGAGTTTATGAAAAAGGGTTTATTAATCGTTCTTTCCGGACCTTCCGGAGTTGGTAAAGGAACGGTCAGAAAAAAAGTCTTTAAAGATGAATCCTTAAATTTAGCTTATTCTATTTCTATGACTACGCGTCAACCGCGGAACATGGAACAGGATGGGGTCGATTATTTCTTTGTATCGCAAGATAAATTTAAAGAAATGATTAAAGAAAATAAGTTACTTGAATATACTTATTTCGTCGGTAATTACTATGGAACACCTCTTGAATACGTCGAGAAGTTACGTAATGAAGGTAAAAACGTGTTCTTAGAAATTGAAGTCGAGGGAGCTAAGCAAGTTATGGAGAGATGCAAAAACGATGATGTCGTATCAATCTTTTTAATACCTCCATCACTAGAAGAACTCGAAAGAAGAATTCGCGGCAGAAAGAGCGAACCAGATAACATTATTCAAGAAAGATTAGCTAAAGCCCAAAAAGAGATCAATCTCTCTAGCAATTATCAATATGTTGTCAAAAATGATAAATTAGCCGATGCGACTAAACGCATTAGCCAAATTATCAAAAAACGCATGGAAATGCAAAAAGATATATAATATCAATAGTTAATAAAGGAGGATTTGATGAAAGTCTATCAAGTACTTGTCGAGTACGTAGCTAGTAAACTAAATCGTCCTTTTTCATATGTTTATAATGGCGATATCCCTCTTTATTCGCGGGTTATCGTCTCTTTTAATAATCGTCAATGCGTCGGTTTTGTTATCGATATTATCGAAACGGATTCTCTTGATGAATATCAGAAAAAAACTGGAGTCATCATCAAAAATATTGATCAAGTTATCGATGAAGAACCATTAATTAGCGAAGAATTATTTTCATTAGCTAAAAAAGTTGCCGATTATTATCTCTGCCCGTTAATCAGCGTTATTTTAGCGATGTTACCTCCGTCTTTAAAACCAAATAAATCCTCTCTTCACGGAGTTAAAGTCGCTTTTGATACTTATGTCGAGGCTTTGCCGGGAGCGACTTTTGATAATTTAACGGTTAGGCAGGCAGAAGTCTTCTATAAGCTTAATCAAGGAAAAATATTAAAACGCGATTTATCAAAGACGATTGTCGAAAATCTTTTAAAGAAAAATAAGGTTAGATTAGTTAATATTGAAAGGAACCGTCTTAAATTAGAAAGCGATAAAAAATATCAGCTTCACGAATTAAATGATGAACAAAAAATTGCTTATGAGGATTTTATATCTTCTGATGACAAGGTTTATCTTTTATATGGGGTAACTGGCTCTGGTAAAACTGAAATTTATTTAAATTTAACTCGTTATTACTTAGAAAGAAACCAAAAAGTCTTAATTCTCGTGCCGGAGATTGCCTTATCTTATTTAATGGTGGAACGCTTTACTTCGCTTTTTGATAAGGTTGCAGTTTTACATAGCTCATTAAGCGACGGGGAACGTTATGATACATACCGAAACATTAAAAAAGGTGAATATGATGTAGTTATTGGAACGCGTTCAGCAATTTTTGCCCCATTAGATAATTTAGGATTAATCATCATTGATGAAGAGCATGCCGATACTTATAAACAAGAAGATAATCTGCCTTATTATAATGCCTTAACCGTAGCAAAAATGCGGTTAATAAATGGCAAATTACTTTTAGGATCAGCAACTCCGTCTTTAGAAAGTAAAGCCCGCGCGTTAAAGAAACGTTACCATGAACTTAGATTAACTAAAAGAGTTAATGATATTTCCCTTCCAGAATGCGAAATCGTCGATATGTCGGATTATCATAATATCGATAGGAATTCCTTTTTAATATCTAAAAGGTTAAGAGAATTAATTAAAGACAACTTAGAAAAACAAGAACAAGTTATCTTACTTGTTAATAGAAGAGGATTTGCTCCTTTTATCTCTTGCAAAAGCTGCGGACATATTATGAAATGCCCGTCTTGCGATACGGCGTTAACCTATCATAAAGATATCAATAAATTAGTTTGCCATCACTGCGGATATGAAGAAGACATGATTTTAACCTGTCCAAAATGCCATTCATCTAAGGTATATAAATCGGGATTTGGCACAGAAAGAGTTGTTGATGAAACAAAAAAGCTTTTTCCAGAAGCCCGTATTCTTCGCTTAGATTCGGATATTAGCAAACGCAAAAACGGTATTAAATCGGTTATCGATAAATTTTCTAATCATGAAGCAGATATTTTAGTTGGAACGCAAATAGTTAGTAAAGGACACGATTTTCCGCATGTTAATCTTATCGGTGTTGTCTTAGCGGATATCGCTTTATCTTTGCCGAGTTATAAAGCTAATGAAAGAACCTTTTCTTTGTTAACTCAAACGATTGGCCGGGCTGGGAGACGAAATGCCGGAAAAGCAATTATTCAAACATATTTACCGGATAATTTTGTGATTAATCTCGCAGCTAAACAAGATTACGATACCTTCTTTAATAAAGAGTTACGGTATCGTCATCTGCTTCAAAATCCTCCATATACTTATTTAACAATGTTAATTTTATCTAGTGAGGATGAAGACTTCTTAGTTGAAAAAATGGATGAAATAAAAAAATATCTATTGTTTCATTTAGATATTAATCAGGTGGAAATTTTAGGGCCGAGTACGATGTTTATTAATAAATATTTGAATCGTTACCGGAGAAAGTTTATTCTTAAGTATAAAGATTTTTCGCTAGTTAAAGACACGTTAATTACTTTGCAAGATATCATCTCTTCGCAAAGTAAACTTCAGTTAACTATCGATGTCGACCCAGAGCAAGATTATTGATTTTGCTTGTTTATTACTTATATTTATTTTATAAATATATTATCAGAGAAAAAGGAGCATTGTATGGTCAAAATTTATATGTATGGCGCGGATGAATTCTTAGGCCACGATATCAGCTCAATGATGTCGGGAAGATTAGCCAAAATTTATCAAATAAAAGAGGAAGAAATTCTCTTTATCGCGGTTAATTCAATTATCTATCACCAAGGTGTCGATCAAACGTCGTATCATTTATTTTTCCATGTTGAAGCTCCTTCAGCTTTTAAAAAGCATGAGCAAGAGATGAAAAATTATCTCTTATCGGCAAGCGAGGACTTCTCGGTTCATAGCCATGTCGAATTTCATTATGAAGATAATGAAGTCTATTCACGTATCGATGAAGAATACCCTCTTTTCGTCACTGAGAAGAATTCAGTAGTCGTCGAAGCTGCGGATGAGGATGATGAAGAGAATATCGATATTTTTTCAGAAATAAAATAACTATTGAGGAATAACTATGTCAAAAATTTATCAAGCTTACCAATATTTAGAACAAATTAAATCTAGAGAGATCAATTTTTTAAATTTTATTAATAAAGGTTTATCGGAAAGCGATAGCTTCTCAAGAGCTTTTTTCCGCGATACGTTAAAAGCGTTAGTCAACCGTTATTATTTCTTAGAATATGAAGTTAATAATGTTTTTAAAGAACTTGATGAAAATCAAAAAGATTATTTTATCGCTGTTTTAGGTGTTTATCACTATTTTAAAGATTTTCATGATGATGATATCTGCAAAGCTTTAAGCGAAGATAAAGAACTTTTTACTCCAGAGATTGATGTTGAAAAACGCTTTAGTGAATTACTTTCATTAAACCATGCTTTTTATCCAATTCCTGAAGAAGATAGCAAGCATTTTGCTAAATATGTCTCTTTACATTTCTCTTATCCTTTATGGATTGTTAAGATGTTAACTAAACATCACGGACATAAAACTACCTATAAAGCATTGTCTTCTTCAAGAAAAAATATTCCTTTAACTGTTAAAGTGAATCTAGATAAAACTACCTCTGAAGAGATTTTAAGTAAATATCCAAATGATTTCCAAAAAGGTAAACTTGTTGATGGCTCGCTTTATTATCTCGGAAAAAATATCATCGCCCATCCACTTTTCAAAAATAATGAAATTATCGTTGAAGATGAAGTGACTCAGCTTCTTGAAAGTAAACTTGATGCTGAACCTCTTGATAATGTGCTTTTGATTTATCCTAAGCGCGATGTATTAGTTAATGAAGTTAGCAAGAAGATGGAAAAAATCGGCAAGTTACAAGTAATGATGAATGACTTAGTCGAAGAGAGAATGCTTAAAAATTATTTAATGCGTTTTAATAATCAATTCCCGGAAGTCTTTAATTGTAATATTGACTTATTATTAACCTATATGCCATATGATTCAGTCGATAAAGCTTTAATGTTTGTTCCTTCCACTAACTTTGGCTTAATTAGAAGAAATCCTCAAGAATTATTATCTTTGAAGATGGAGGAAATTGATAATCTTTTAAATACTCAAAGAAAGATGTTAGAGGAAGGCTCTTTATTTATTAAAGATGGCGGCAAATTAATTTATGCTTGCTATACCTATAACAAAAAAGAAACGACCTCGATGATTAAAACTTTTTTAGAAAATCATCAAGAGTTCACTTTAGAAGAAGAAAGAATGATTTTTGCCCATGAAATTCCTTCAGACGGCGTTTATTATGCAGTATTGCGGAAAGGAGAAAATGATGATTAATTTATATGGTGTTTCTCTTCCGCATCTAGAAGAGATGATGGTAAATGAAGGTCAAAACAAATATCGCGCGCGTCAACTTTATAGCTGGATTTATGAAAAAGGCGAGACCGATTTTGAAAAAATGACCGATATCTCGAAAAAGTTTATCGAGGTTTTAAAAGAAAAATATTGTTTAGTTAAACCGACTATTTATCAAAAACAAGTATCTGAAGATGGGACGATTAAATTACTCGTTGAATTTGCCGATCATGCAAAAGTTGAAACAGTTTTAATGCGTTATAATTACGGCTTAGCTGCTTGTGTCTCAAGTGAAGTCGGCTGTAATATGGGCTGCAAGTTCTGCGCGTCTGGTCTTTTAAAAAAGCAGAGAAACTTAGCTCCGGAAGAAATGGTCGGAGAAATTTTATTATTAAATGATCTTTTAAAAGAAGAAGGAAAAAGAGTTACTCACGTCGTAGTTATGGGAACGGGTGAGCCATTTGATAATTATGATAACGTTATTGAATTTATTAAAATTATCAATGAACAACGCGGTTTAGCTATCGGCGCGCGGCATATCACGGTTTCCACCTGTGGAATTCCTGATAAGATTAGAGAATATGCGCGTTTAGGTATACAGGTTAATTTAGCTATCTCATTACACGCTAGCAACGATGAATTAAGAAATCAGTTAATGCCGATTAATAAAGCTTATCCATTAAAAGAATTAATTGCCGCGGTTAAAGAATATAATGTCGTGGCCTCAAGAAGGGTTACTTTTGAATATATTTTATTGAAAGGCGTTAATGATTCGCTTAAAGACGCGGAAGAATTAGCTAGATTAATTAGACCAGTCTTTGCCTATGTTAATTTAATTCCGTATAATGAAGTTGATGAAAACGGCTTCCACCGTTCAGAAAATAGTAAAAAATTTATGGACTATTTGATGAAACATGGAGTTAACGCGACAATTAGAAAAGAATTCGGCAGCGATATCGATGCTGCATGCGGACAGTTACGCGCGAAGAATGAAGGTAGATTATGAAATACGCTTTTGAGACTAATCCGGGAAAAGTCAGAGAAAAAAATGAAGATACTTGCTTAATCGTCGAAAATAAATACGGCGATGTTTTGATGATGGTTCTCGATGGCATGGGAGGCCATAGCAAAGGCGATTTAGCCTCAAATAAAGCTAAAGAATATATTTCTTCACAGTTTGTTGATAAGCGTTTCTTTTCATTCAAAATTAAATCTTGGATAAAGAAAGTTTTAAGAAAAACCAACAGCATGCTCTTTCGCCTTTCTAACGAACAACCTCGTTTAAAAGGCATGGGAACGACAGTCACTTTATTCTTAATTCATAAAAATAAAACATATTTATCTTATATTGGCGACAGCCGCGGATATATTGTTAAGGGTGATAATATCATCCAAAAATCTGTTGATGAGACCTATGTTGAATTCTTATTTGAACAAGGTAAGATCACTAGAGATGAAATGTTAACCCATCCTCAAAGAAATGTTTTAACAAACTCTTTAGGCGGATATGATAAAGTCCAAGTCAATATTTTAGAAATAACGGATAATTATGATTATTTGCTTTGCTGCAGTGACGGCTTATATAACATGATTGACGATAAAACTATGTTAGAAGTCATCAAAAAATATCCAGATGACGTTGAAAAAGCAGCGAAAAGATTAATTACGAGAGCTAATATGCGCGGGGGAAAGGATAATGTTTCCGTCTGCCTTTTAAGGAAGGATTAATATGATTAAGCCTAACGATGTCATCGCGGACAGATACAGAATAAAATCCTTACTCGGCGAAGGAGGTATGGCTCAAGTCTACCTCGCTTTTGACTTGATTTCTAAAAAAGACGTCGCTTTAAAAATTATTAAGCAAGAAACGATGAAAAATCCGATTAATTTAACGCGCTTTGAAAGAGAGGCTCGTGCAGCTGCGTCCCTTAACCATCAAAATGTCGTTAGAGTCATTAATATTGGAACTTATGAATCGCGTCCTTTTATGGTTAATGAATTAATCAAGGGACAGACCTTAAAAGAAGTGCTCCGTAAAAGAGGAAAATTTACTTTTTTAGAGGCATGCGATATTATGTATCAGCTTTGCTCCGCGGTTTTACATGCGCATCAGCACGGAGTTATCCACCGCGACATTAAGCCAGAGAATGTTTTTATCACCAAAGATGGCACGGTTAAACTTAGCGATTTTGGTATTGCAACATTTAAAGATATCAATTCCCGCGTCACTAAATCCGAAGTAGTTGTCGGATCTGTTCATTATTTAGCTCCAGAACTATCGCAGGGGGCACCGGCTTCAGTGCAATCTGATATCTATGCTTTAGGTATTACCTTCTTTGAATTAATAACCGGACGCGTTCCTTTTGATGATGAATCACCGGTGACAGTCGCTTTAAAGCATATCAAAGAAAAATTTCCTTCGCCGCGTAAATATAATTCCAAAACCCCAATTATCATCGAAAAGATTATCCTTAAGGCCTGCGCGAAATCACCTAGCGACCGTTATAAAGATGTTTTTGAAATGCGTAAGGATATCGATAGAATTTTAAGAGAACCGACTTTAATTAAGAAAAGGTCGTTCTGGCAGAAGCTTTTCCACCGCGTATGAAGGGAATAATATTATCGATGATCGCGGGAAAGTATGAAGTCTATTTAGAAAACGGACAGACGATTACTTATTCTCCGCGCGGCAAACTCCGTCATTTAAAAGTTAATTTAGTTGTCGGGGATAAAGTAGAAATAGAAAATGATGTTATCTCAAAAGTCGAAGAGAGAGAAAATTTTTTATATCGCCCAAGAATTGCTAACATTGATTTAGTAATGATTATCCAGTCTCTTAGCGAACCTGATTTTTCTAGCTATCTCTTAGACAAATTCTTAACCTTAGTTAATATTTACCATTTAAAACCTTGTATCATCTTAACTAAAGAAGATTTATATGATGAAGAAAAGGTAAAAAGTATCGTTGAAGATTATAAGTCTTTAAACATTGATGTGATTTCTTTCCATCGCGGCGATACAGAAAAAATTGCTTTAATCAAAGATAAAATCCGTCATAAAGTTGTGGCTTTATGCGGTCAGACCGGCGCGGGTAAATCAACCTTGATTAATCAGCTATTCCCGGAATTTAATAGAAAAGAAGGCGAATTCTCTTTAGCTTTGAAAAGAGGTAAACATCAAACTAAAGAGGTGAAATTACTTCCGTATAATGAGGGATTTATCGCTGATACTCCAGGTTTCTCTTCACTAGAATTAAATATTTATAAAGAAGAATTAAAAGATTATTTCCCGTTTTTTTCAATAGTTAAAGAGCCTTGTTTCTTCCAAGACTGCGTGCATATTAATGAAAAAGGCTGCAAGGTGAAAGAAGCTCTTGAAAGTGGTATAATAAAAAAAGTTCATTACGAAAATTACTTAGCAATCTATGATGAACTGATTTACAGAAAGGAGCGCTTCTCATGAGAAAATATATTTCTGCTTCGTTATTAGCCGCGGATAAGACAGCATTAAAAGAAGAATTAAAACGCGTTAATGATAGCCAAATCGATTTTGTCCATTTCGATGTGATGGATAATGTTTTTGTGCCGAATACTTCTTTTAACGATGATACTTTTTCGCGTATTAGAGAGTATTCTCCATTACCTTTTGAAGTCCATTTAATGGTCGAAAATCCTTTTGATTATATTAATAAATACGGAGACAATCCCCTCGATGTTATCATCGTTCATTATGAATCTTTTGCTTCTGAAGAAGATTTAATGAAATGTTTATTAGAAATAAAAAAACATCATAAGGTTGGATTATCTTTAAAGCCAGCGACGAAGGCTGAGACCTTAGATAAATTCTTACCGCTTCTTGATTACCTTTTAGTAATGTCGGTAGAACCGGGTTTCGGCGGACAAAAGTTTATGGAATCATCGCTTGATAAGATTGCTTATTTTGATAAGAAAAAGAAAGAAAATAACTATCATTATTTAATCGAAGCCGATGGGGGAATCAACGATAAAACCGGAGAATTATGCTTTGCTCACGGAGTAGATATCGTCGTTTCTGGATCTTATCTATTTAAAGGTGATATGAAAGAGAATGCGGGGAAACTAAGATGAAAAAGGTTGTGTTGGTTACTTCTCTCGCTAGCAAGAAAACGATTATGAAATACGCTTCTCTGCCGTTAATCGGGATTGAAAAGGGTATTGAATTAATCGCGAAATGCTCGCTTCCTATCGCTTTGGGAATCGGGGACTTTGATACTTTAAATTATGAATCAGCGATGACATATCTTAAACCTAATCAAATCGTTAGATTAAATACTCATAAAGATTTATCAGATACGGAAGCCGCGGTTGAGTATATGCAAAAACTCGGCTTTGATGAAATTATTATCTTAGGATCTTTATCGGGCCGTTATGATCATACTCATGCTTTACTTTTATTAACAAATCGTTATCCGAAGTGTAAAGTCTATATTGAAGATGAAAATAATTTTGTGACATATTTAGGTAAAGGCAATCATTTAATTCAAAAACAAGAATTTACTTATGTGGGATTCTTTGGCTTTCCAGAAGCTGTAGTTAGCCTAGATAATTCCGCTTATCCGATGAAAAAGATGAAATTGTCTTTCTTTGAAACGAAGGCAATCTCTAATGAACTGCTTGAAAGAGTTGTTTCTATCGACGTTCATAAAGGCGGAGTATTGATGGTTCAGTCGAGGGATAATAGCGATGATTAGTTTAATCTTGATGTTAATAACCGTTGTTTTGGCTATTACGGTTGTTGTCTTTGGACTTTATAATTATCAAAGCCAGTTCGTTAATCCTCTTGATAAGGAAAACTTTAATTTCTTGAATGAATTTCCTTATGAAATGCAAGATAACGAAAAGATGAAACATAATTCAATATTTAGAATTTTAGTTTCTCTTTACTCATCCTCTTTCTTAGTCTTTGGGCTTAATGAATTTTTCTTTCTTTCAATTGAAGGATCAAAAAGCATTCACGACTATATCATCGGCAGCATTTTTGTCGTTACCGCGATTGCTACGTTATGCTTATTTATGCTTGATTTAACTAAATATAAGCAGCATTTGTTTATTACCAGCATCATCTTTTCTTTAACAGTGATTCTCTACGTCTATTGTGGATTATTTGTCTATATTGATTTTCGACATACATATAATGATATTTTAGCCATTGTCTTATTTGTTATCGCCGGGATACTCTTATTAACGTTAATTATATCTCCATTAAAAAAATGGATGTATCTTGAGAAAAAGGAAGAAAACGGAATTATTACTTATCATCGAAAGAAGTTATCAATCTTGCCGTTTATGGAATGGGTCTTCCTCGGCGCGGATTTACTTCTAGTCATTCTCTTAGCGTTATTTTAAAATTAAACGTCTAACAATTGTTAGGCGTTTTTATTTCTAAGCATTAAAAAAACCTAATACTTTTCAGTACTAGGTTTTAATTTACCAAATGGTGGCCCAAGCAGGAATCGAACCAGCGACACAGGGATTTTCAGTCCCTTGCTCTACCTACTGAGCTATCGGGCCAAATGGCGGATCAGACGGGAATCGAACCCGCGATCTTCTCCGTGACAGGGAGACATGTTAACCGCTACACCACTGATCCATATTGGTTGCAGGGGAAGGACTTGAACCTCCGACCTTCGGGTTATGGGCCCGATGAGCTGCCAACTGCTCTACCCTGCGATGTGGCTTGCTTAAGAATAATAACACTAATACAGGATATAATGCAAGTGTTTTTTTTGAAAATAAGCGTTTATTTTTTTAACTTATTTAAAGTACTTTTTTTATAAAAATATTACTTTACATATGTATTTATTAATAAAAGATTATCGTTAACTGGAAAGGGCTTACATTCGCTCTTGCAATAACGCTTCTTCTTTAGTAATATAGTAATGCTGCTTAAGAAAGGAAGATAATATGGAGGAATTCACCTTAAAATATTTTAATCAAACAAAAGTATTTAATCACGAAGTAAAATTAATTGATCTCTTACCAGATCATGATAAGAAAAAGTATTTCTGCGCGAAAGTTAATAATCATTTGCATGAATTAAATTATACAGTCTTTTATGATGCTGATATTGAATTCATCGATATTAGCGATGAAGAGGGAATGTATGTTTACGAAGCGACGCTTCGCTACCTCCTAGCGATGGCTTTATATGAATTAAATAAAGATATTGATTTAAAGATATCTTATTATGAATCGCGTTCACTTTTCGGAATAATCTTAAATGAGAATATTATTGTCGATGATAAATTCATCGTCGCTTTAAATAATAAGATGCGGGAAATTGTTAAAAATGATTATCCATTAAATAAAAAAATTGTACCGAATGAAGAAGCAAAAGAAATCTATCAAAAGTTTAATATGGAAGATAAAATTGAACTTTTAAAATATCGCCCGGAGAAGACCGTCCACTTCTATGAATGCAATGGCTATTATAATTATATGTATGGATATATGGCTCCTAGCATCGGCTATATCAATAAGTGGAAAATACTTTATCACGATGAACATGGATTCTTAGTATTTTATCCGCGTTATGAAACCAACGGAGAAATTCCTCAATATAATCCATCTCCGCGTTATTCTAAGACCCTTGATGATTCCTATGAATGGGCCAAGATGGTTTCAACTGATACGGTTACTAAGGTTAATCACCATGTCGAAGAAAGCGGAGAAGTGGATTTTATCAATCTCTGCGAAGCTCATCATAACAACATGCTTTCCGATTTAGGAAGAGAAATTAAAAGAAGAATTAATGAGTTAAGGTTAATCTGTATTGCCGGACCATCATCTTCAGGCAAAACCACCTTTGCTAATCGCTTAAAAAGCGAACTTCTCTCATATGGAATTCGCCCAATCCGTATATCATTAGATGATTATTATTTAACTAAAGAGCAAGTACCTCTCGATGAATTCGGTAATCCTGATTTAGAAGCTCTTAACGCTTTAGATGTTCCGTTGTTTAATGAGAATATGGCCGCGTTAATTCGCGGGGAAACCGTCACAATTCCGCATTATAACTTTAAGACTAATAAAAGAGAAGATGGACCAACTTATAAATTATCATCTGATCAGTTAATTATCATTGAAGGAATTCACGCGTTAAATGAAAAATTGACTTATAAAATTCCAAAACATCAAAAGTATAAAATCTATATTTGCCCGCAGGAACAGATTAATCTTGATAACCATAACCCGGTTAGCTTAACTAATTTGCGTTTAATTAGAAGATTAGTTAGAGATTATAAGTTCCGGAATTCTTCACCTGAAGAAACCTTAAGCATGTGGCCAAGTGTCCGCCGGGGCGAATTTAAATGGATTTATGATACTCAAGAAGATGCTGATTTTGTTTTTAACTCATTACTCTTTTATGAACACTGCGTCTTAAAAGATGATGCCTTAGCGATTTTACGGCAAGTAAATAAAGATTCGCCTTACTATATTCAGGCGAATCGCTTAATTAAATACTTAAAATATTTCGTGGTGATGGATGACCGCTGGGTACCATGTAATTCTATCTTACAAGAGTTTATCGGACATTCTTGCTATCAGGACGTTAAATAATTATTTAACGTCTTTTTTATATGGCTTAGAAGTGTTTTTACTTGAAGCTGCGATTAATTTATTAAGAATATCGCTTTCTCTTTGTAAGATGCTTTTTACAATCTCTAAATAGAGCTTACGCATGCTTAGATAGCCGTTATTATCTAATGTTGAGTAATTAGTAATTAAAAGTTTAGTGAAGAGGCTTTCTAAACGGATAAAGGTTTCATAGCTTCTTACTAAAGTTAATTCCTTAAAGAATTTTTTGTTAGAAAAAATTAATAGAGGTGAAGAATGAGCGACCTCGCTTGACATTTCATAATCTTTAGAATAGCGGTTGAGGTTAGCGATTAATTCTAATCCGTTCCGGAAATTTAGCTTAAAATCCGGATAGGAATCAATATCTTTTAAAGAATATAACCAGCCGTATTCGATATATTTTTTCATATCTTTACTCTTTAAGTCATGTTCTTTCATATGCATTTTTAAATCATCGATAACTCTTTGCTGTTCATCTTTGTCTTCAAAGGTATTTCTGAAAGCATTGTTATAGACGATATGTTGGAGATAAACCGGGATTAGATAAGGATTATTAGCCATAATCGCAATAATGCATTCTAATTCATGAATAGTTCGCCAGTTGGCAAAGGCTTCGGTTTCAAACCCATTAGATAAAAGGTAATTTAATGATTTAAACATTAAAAAGACCTTACTAAACATATTGATTAAAATGTTATCTTCATTATTAACTTTTTTAATCGCATCAATGCGGTTAAGAATAAAATTTACATATAATTCAATTGTTGAAATGACCGGGGAAGATTCGCTAATTAAAGAAACTGGATGATACGGGGTCATTTCGCAAAAAACGATTTTATCAGTTAAAATTTTTGTTAATTGCTTACGGAAATCAGCATTGCTTAAAAGTTTTTTAGCTTCAATAGGATCTTTACTCGGATTAAGAAAAAGATACTCATCGCGGAGATATTCAAGAATTGATTGCTGCTCAATAATTAATCTTAAAGAATTATGAAAAAGCTTTAATAATTCTTGATTAACATTATGAAAAATTTCAAAGAAATAATCTTCTAATTCTTCGCTGGCAATATTTAATGTTTTATATAGAGCGTGGAATTGGACTTTATTTATCAGAGTGAATTCGTTTGGCATTTATTTTCCTCCCTTTGACTGATGAAGTGAATGCTTCCATTACCTTCTCATCAAAATCTGCTGGGAAGTATACTTCTTCGCAAAATGGGAGGTAAAAACGATTATTTTTAGTTAAAGAGGCATCCATGATTAATACATAATCGCCGAGATTATCATCTAAAGCGAGTTTAATTAAATCAATGGTTGTTAGATTGTTATTTAAAGTTATTTCTTTAGCAGGCAATGTTTGATAAAAATTTGGAAAAGTAACCAAATATGAAGCTTTATCTAAATCTTTAAAATTGACCTTAACAATAATTTGATCACTAGCTACGTATGATACATCAAGATTTTTATAAAAATAACAAACCCGAAAATTATTATTAAAGGCATCAAAAACCTGATTATAGATTTCTTTATTAACTAAAGATGGATTAATAAATAACTTTGTAAATGGAAGATATCCGTCTTTTAATAGATTTAACGTTTCTTCATCATTATTAAGTAACAAATAAAAAGAGTGAAGAATATCATCTCTTTTGTTATTTAACGCTTGATAAACGATTTGTTTATCTTCGGAAAAAAGATCTTCTAGATTTTTAAGTATAGGATTCATACTTTAATTTTAACATATATTTAATAATTTATAAACCTAGTTTGTTTTCTAAAGAAAAATAAGATAATATAATATAAATATATGGACATTGATTCGTTTATAGAAACTTTAAATTATTTACCTGCTGAAGAACGTCATAAATTAAGTGAAAGCCTAAAGCAAGAACAAGTTTATGAAGCTCTAGCTTTTGATGAAGAAAAAATTACAAAGGAAAAATTAAAAGAAATCTATCCTTTTTTAGAAGATCATCCATTTATTGATAATGTTTTGCTTTATGATAAAAGGCAGCATCAACTCGGTAAGAGCTTGCTTTTTGAAACTGGGGCCTTTTATCTTTTTGAGCCATGCTCGCCGCTGGTTAGTTATTTTTTGAATCCTGCTGAAGATGATTTAGTCTTAGATTTAGCCGCGGCTCCAGGGGGAAAGAGTATTGAAGCCTCATTTTTAATGCATAATAAAGGTTTGATAATTTCTAATGAAATTAGCCGGGAAAGATGTTTAACTTTATCTTCCAATAGCGAAAAATATGGAAGAGTTAATATGCTTATTATCAACGAAGATAGTGAGACTTTAGAAAAAAGGTTTGATGATACGTTTTCTAAAATAATTCTCGACGCTCCATGCTCAGGATCAGGAATGTTTAGAAAAGAAAACAAAATGCTTGATGATTGGTCTTTAGAAAAGGTAAAAAGGCTTTCATCTCTGCAAAAAGAGTTAATTCTTCGCGCTTATTCAATGTTAAAAGAAGGTGGAGAGATGGTTTATTCTACCTGTTCATATTCTTATGAAGAGGATGAAGAGGTGATTTCTTATCTCTTAGCTAATAGTGATGCAGAATTAATTTCTCTTCCGCATATTGAAGGTGAATACCGCAGCGACTTAAAGGAAGCTATCCATCTACTTCCGCATCGATATCACGGGGAAGGACACTTTATCGCAAAAATTAGAAAACCGGGAACATTGATTAAAGAATATCCATACCTTAAAGGAAATGGCAAATTACCGTATGAAGGAAATATTCACTATCAAGTAATCAAACAAGAGGATAATTATTATTTTCTGAGCCATTTGGTCGATGTTAAAAGACTACACGTTCTTCGCTATGGAGTTAAAATTGGTAGATATGACTCAAAGCGAGGAATGATTTATGATCATAACTTTGGTAGATACGATTTTGATTTGCTTGAAAGAGTAGAATTAAATGAAAAGCAAACATTAGATTATATCTATGGCTTAACGGTTAATGAAGATGTTTCTGATGGTTACAAATTATTAACTTATCACCATATTCCGTTTGCTATTGGAAAAGTTAGTAAAGGTGTAATTAAAAATCATTATCCGAAAGGATTAAGAAAAAAGATTGCATAAAAAAACCAGTTCTCAATGTGTGAACTGGCTTTTATTTTTAATTATAAACTGAGAAGAGCATCTCTATCAGCTGCATTTTCTTCACGAAGCTTTTCAAATTCAACTTTGACTTCAGCATCATATTTAGCTTTCTTTTCAGCTTTTTCTGCTTGAGTTTTTTCATAAGCTTCTCTTTCAGCAGATGACATACTAGCGAGTTTGGCTTCGTGCTTTTCTTTGAGTAATCTTTCTTTTTCAGATTTTTTCTCTTCAGCAGCTTTCTTCTTTTCTTCGGCAGCCTTGATAGCGGCTTCGTGCTTTTCTGTTAATTTTCTTAACTCTTCTTCGTAGTTAAGACCTTTTTTAGCGCAGGTAGCTTTTAATTCTGCTTTTTCAGCAATCCAGACATCTTCATTAGCCTTCTTTTCTTCTAATTCAAGACGGACAGATGCTGGAACAAATTCAATACCTTTCTTAGCGGCAACTGCTCTTTGATCGCCTTCAATTGCGATATGGTCAAGAGTTGAATATCTCTCAACTTTCATAAAGAGGAATAAGATAAAGATAAGACCATAGCAGATTGTTTCACCACCGGTAAAGACCCAGAGTAAGACTGTTCTTAAAGTTTCATTTGTAGCTAAGGTACTTGTATCATAACCAGCTGAGGAAATAGCGATGTTGATGATACCATTGACTAATCCGGTCATGCCGGCCATAATCGCTCCGTAGACAGTCATAGAGAAACTATCAGTACGAGCGCCTTTCATCGCTTCTTGGTGGTCAAGAATATCAGCGAGAAGTGCTAATGAAATGTACATAGCTGGGGTAGAACCCAATGCTTTAATTGCAAATGAAACAGCGACAACAGCAAAATTATCAGGAGCGATAAATCCGATTGCCCCGCCGATAACAGCGACAACAGCACCTAATAAGATGGCTTTTCCTTTACCAATTTTATTAGTTAAAGGCCAAACGATTAACATACCTAAAGCTGTTGGGATAGCACCGATAATAGACAAAATACCTTGCATTTGTCCACCAAAAGTTGAGGAATAATTTCCGTTTGCATCAGCAAACCATGATTGAGCGTAGTAAGTTAATGAGAAATTCTTTAAGCATCCACCTAATTGGTAAAGGAAGAAGAATGCCATCATAATCCACCAGAATTTATCCTTGAAACAAATTTTGGCTTGCTTTTTGACTGCGAGAGCTTTTTTACCTTGTTCTTCAGAAGAACGGGTTGAACTATCGACTGTTGATGTAAATGATTCTTCGGTAATTCTTTCTCTTGTGAAATAGTATTCAAGCAACATACCAACAATTGAAAGAATCATGACACCGATGATGAAGACTTTCCAAGCATTCCATGATGGTTGAGCATCAACGCCGTTGCTACCTTCAACGAACAGCATACCCATAAAGAATGTTGGGATAACCATGGATGTAAGACCCATAGCAGCTAAGGTTGTCGCATTTGAGATAGTTGCCAACAATGATCTATCTTTACTCGAACGAGTTGATAAGTTAATTAATGCTGAGTGATTTGTAAAATAGAATGGATATGCGATAGCAAACCATAAATTGTAGCCAATTGCGAACATTGCTAATGTTGCAACTGTTGGAGCGGCTTTACCATCCGCATCAAAATTTAATGGTGTCAATAAGAAGAGGAAGAGTAAAGCGATAATCGATAATGGAATTGCCACTAAGATTAATGGACGAGCTTTACCAGCTCTAGTTTTCATTTTATCCATTAATCTACCGACTAAGATGTTACCTAAGATAACGAAGATAACGGAAATTAATGGTAAGAGAATGAGATACAACTGATATTGAGCACCAGCTAAACCGAGAACATCGGTCATGTAACGATTCAAGAAATTTGAAAGAATCGAGTTAGATAAAAGGGCTAAAGTCGGTCCGATGAAGTATCCAATGCCAGCTTCAGGGAAAATTTTAACTTTCGCTGATTTGATTTTTGTAGACAGCAATGGGTTATCAAAGACACTTTTCCTTTGTTTAGTACTTTCTGCCATAAATAAACCTCCCATATTTATAAGAAAGCGTTTTCATCATATATTAGAATAAATCAAAAATTGATAAAAAACTACTGAAAAAAAGAAGAAAAAAAATAAATCCATTTTATTAAAAAAATTCTAAAAAAATAATTTGCATGTGCTAATTAATTATTAAAGTATAATTGCAAATTTTGCCATATTTGGTATTTTTTTTGCCATATTAATGATTATTTTTTATGTCAAGAAAAATAAAAAATAAATTAATTTTTAATAAAAAATAGGCAACTGACGCCAAATTACTTGAAATTTGTTACTTTAATAATAATGAAATTATAAAAAATATTCTAAATACCTTAATTTCTTTTATAATAATTATGAAGAGGTGAGTTATATGAAAAAAAATAAATTATTTCTTTTACTTGGAGCAACTTTGATTTTGACTTCTTGTGGAGGGGTTAAATACACAGAGCTTACCAAGGGGTCAGCTGAATATGATGAAGCTGTCGCAATGATTAGTCAAAAAGTACAAACACCTGCCGATTATAAATCTGCTGGATTTACCGTATCAATTAGCGGAATGACAGCAGCCTATGGCTTATCACAAAAAATGGATTTAGATATGGCATTTGAAGTAGCGATGAATGATGATTCAATTCAAGGTTATATTTCAATGGAAAATGAAGGAAACTATTTGTATTTATTTGTTATCCAGAATAGCGAAAAAACTATTTTAGCTATCGATGGTGCAGCTGAAGTTATTACTGCAGTTGATAGTGAAGGTAATTACGATACAGAAATGGTTAGAATCAACAAAGTTAAAATTGAAAATCAAGTAAAATCCGCTGATAATCCTACTGTTGAAGAAGATGCTTATTACAATATTATTCAAGCAGCCAGTGGTTTCATAGATATTGAAGGTCTGCTTAATGCTGAAACTTATACAAAACTTGAAGTTGGTGAGGATGGGTCATATCGTATTACTTACAATGCTTCTCTTGCATCATCTGTAACTATGGAAGGAGAAACAATAGTTACGATTAATCCTAATGGAACACTAGATAGTTATAGATCTTCCTTGACCGGTGATTATACTTCGGACGGGGTAACATCAGTTAAAACCGAACAAAAGACACAAGCTGATTTCTATTATAATCAAGTTCGCCATAACGTAAATCTTCTTACATACCAACAAGAAGATGATTATGAAAAAGTATTAGAGGATTTACTGAAAATCGTCGTTGGAATTTCTGGAAGTATAATTTTATAATTTAAATTTTTAGATAGTTTGCAATATTTTTCTTATATTCTATTCTTTTCTTGACCATTAATTCTTCCTGTGTTAGTTTTATAGGTAATTAATAAGGGGGAAAATCTAATATATGAATAAGCGCAAACTATCTTTTTTTGTTATTTCAACTACTTTATTGTTAGTTGCTTGCGGTGGGGGAACATTATCTACTGGTGCATCTACATCAGAAATAACTAATGTTTCGACCGCGGTTAGTTCTGCTTCGGAACCATCTGTAAGTGTAGAATCATCGGTATCTACAACTTCTATAGCAACCTCAACAACTTCTGCACCTGCTTCATCTGCACCGATTGAAGCACCGGAAACATTAACTTTTGATGAAGCCTTAACCGGATATCTAGATAATGCCATGTATAATGAGCGTTTTGCTTCAAACGAAAAGAAGAAAACTACTGATACAAGTGTTTATTCATCGACTTTAACAACGATTTTAGATGTATCTTTGGATGTTTATGATGATCAATCTTCATTTGGCATGGGAACTTTAACCCATACTGATAGCTCAGATGAAGAAACTATCACCGATACATATCAACAACGCAGCCAAGTACAAACTGATAAAATTGAAGATCCAGAAACTAAAGATGTCGACGATTATAAGATGTTTTATCATGTTGAAAACTATGTAAATGATGCCTATAAATCTAATGATTATAAAGATGTAACATCAAAATTATTTATTCTTCCAGAAGCTGATTCTTCTTTAGATGAATCAACATATCTCGTTGAAGAAGATGTACCATTAGCCTTAACCTTCCAGTTAGGTGCGACATTATATAATTATGTCCATACATTTATTACTGACCCACAGATTTCTCAAACTGGCATTGATAGTTTTACCTTAGAAAAACAAGAAGGTAATGAAGCTACCTACAAAACAAATATTGCTTATAGTTATAATGGCGATATGGGAGATGTTGTTGATATTACAATTGATCTTTCTTTCACCATCGATTTAGAAAAAGACTATCTTCTAGCTGTTGATTATGAAAATACTAATAAATCCTATTTCTTAGGAGAAGAAGATGATGCGGCAATTGTCACTAGTGCTTTAGAGGCTGAATTAACTTATGGTGAAAAAACTTCGTCTGAAGCAGCATTAATTGATGCAAATGATTTCTTCTTATCTAATGTTGAAGATGTAAAAATATTGAATGAGGCAAGAGAAGAAGTCCCTGCTACTAATGTTCCAAAAGAAACATCATTGATATTTGCTTTACCTTCAGTCTATACTCCTTCTCAAACTGTAGGATTAGATGAATATTCATTATCACCTGTTTCTTCATCCGAAACCGATGTCGTAAAACTTGATGGTGGTTTTTTTGAAGTAGTTTCTAGCGGCACGACCACATTAACCTGGTCTTATTTTGGCTTAGATAATGGCGTTTACCGTGAAAAGAGAGTTTCAAAAACTATCACCATTAATGAATTTGATCCAGTTGAAAGCATTACTATTCCAACCTATGATTTATCTCTTAATAATTATTCTTTAGTTGTTGGCAATAGCGTATCTTTAACTTTAGGTGTCGCTCCTGCAACAGCTAAATTAGATTTTACTGTTACATCAAGTGATGCTGAAGTCGCTTCTGCAACCATTAATGAAAAAACCTTAACTATCACGGCTCTTAAAGAAGGTGAGACAACGATTACTGTCGCAGCTAAAGAAAATCCAGAAATTAAGGATGAGGTCACAATCAAAGTCGTTGCACCATCAACAGAGGATGAGTATTTAAACTTATTATTGACTCATAAATTTGTTCTTACTGTAAAAGATTATTGGACGGATGCAAAAAATACGTATACTTTATACTTTTCAGAAGACGGAACTGGATATCAAATTGAAGATTCTGATGCGATATATCATTTCGACTTTGAATGGAGATTAGAAGATAACATTGTTTATTTTGAAAATTATCAAGATGATGAAGCTAGTGGATTAGGTCCAGTTTACTCTTTCTCTGAAGGTAAGATTCTTGATGATTTAAGCGCGATTTCCTTTGATGATGAAGAGGCTTATACAACTAGAGACTTTATCGCGGAACCTTTAGAGGCTTAATCTATGAAACATAAAACGTGTTTATTCTTACTTCTAGCAGTTTCACTATTTAGCTGCGGACAGACATCAACATCCGTAGCTACTTCCGAAACACCTACTTCCTCGATGACTTCTATTTCGCCTTCATCTATTTCATCAGTTCCTGAGGAACAAACAATTGATGGCTTAATTGAAGATTTATCAGCTATTACCGATAAAACATATAAAGCTGTCGCCCAAATGGTTACAAGCATTAATTATTTAACAGATTATGACCCATTAACCATTACTTCTTTTGATGATTTTGATGTCACGCGTTATGTTAATGACGGAAACGGAATGATTGAAAGAATAGGTAATTTCTATTTTGAAGATGATGAAGATGTTTCACCTTATATCATGCAAAGATTCCATGATGATAATTATTTTTATCAAATTATCGATTATGAAAATACTGATGATGGTGATCAAAAGACAGTTTTGCCTTATGAAGCAAATTATGAGGAAGCAAATTTAAATATTGGATTTACTTTTAATGAAATTCTTTCTTTGCAAAACCTAAAAAATTTTGATGGTTTAGAAAACTATAGTATTACTTTTGAAGGCGATTTGATTAATGGAGATGGTGAGTACTCTTATTCTTATTCAATAACTCAGTATGTCCAAGGAACTCAAACGCCTGCTAGAATTTTACGTAATGCAGCAACTTTTATTGTTGAAAATAATTTTGTGATATCTAGTGAAATAAAAACTAGTGATGAACTCTATGCTGGGGCAGTTAAAGCCAACTGGCAAGACGTAACTGTGACAACTACTTATTACCAAGGAGACTTTCCTTCTTATGAAGGAACCCTATTAAATCCTGATGATTATGTCTCAGCAAGCTAAAAAACGTTTTGTGACAAAAAATATTTTCTAATTAGGAAATAAAACATTTGCCATAAGGTTGGTATTTTGCTAAAATAAATCAGTATGCCAACCATTGTCTTAGGAAAAGGAGGTCGTATCAATGTCAAGAGTATGTGTTTTTACTGGTAAAGCACCTTTAAGCGGAAATGCTCGTTCACACTCATTAAGAGCTACTCGCAGAAGATGGGGAGTAAATTTACAACCAGTTAAAGTTAATATTGATGGTCGCGTTTGCAGAGTTATGCTCTCTACTAAAGCTATCAAGACACTCCGTAAAGCTGAAAAAGCTTAAGACTTATAAAAATAACGCTAGCGAAAGCTAGCTTTTTTTTATAAAATAATTAGTAATGGTTATCAAAAGTAATTTACAGATTTTTTTTAAAAATATTCTTTACGTTTTTATCCCGATGGGCATCGTCTATCTGGCTATTTTAGTATTCCTTTATAATTTTATTACTTCATCGGCTCAAGATGTAATGAATTTGATTAATCAAATTAGCTCTTTAGTTGGTGAGCAAGTTGATGTTGGAAGTGAATCTGTCGTAGCTTATCTTAATAGTGTTTTGCAACAAATTAATTTTCATGGATCAGTTGCTGATGTTTTAATCCAACTTTTCGATGGATCTTTTTTGAAAAATGCGATAAATGGGTTACTAGAATTGCTATTTGAAAACTTTGATGGTGCTCAAGGAGATATCAATAATTTAGTTAATCAAACAGTAAATAATTTAGTAAGAAATTTAACTGTTAATCTCGTTTTAATTTTGCTATCAATACCAGTCTCTTCCCTGTTAACATCAATGGCTATTAGAAGATCGTCGGCTAGAAAGACTTTACCTCAAAAAATTATTTCTTATATTGTTAAGCCGATTACCTTTGTTTTCTATACTGCAATCGTCTTCTTCTTTGGTGCACTCTGGTCACCATCTATTTTCATCACATTATTTATTATTTTAATACTTAATAGCTATGTCTCACTATTTCAAGCATACGTTATTTATAATGATAGACATATTAAATTCCGCGAAATTGTCACACTTAAAAATGCCTTATTTTTCTTCTTATCAGATGTGATTATTTTTGCGATTGTTGTTTTATTAGTAATATTATTTTACTTATTATTTAACGTTTTATACGCGTTAATCCTAGCTATACCTTTCTTTATTTATACGACAAATATTCTTTCTGTTGGTACAGAAGCCTATGTTTATTCTAAGACTCGTCATAAAGTAGAATTAGAGAAGAAACAAGCCTAGAAATACGAAGAAAACCGCTAAATAATAACTAGACATGATATAAAAATCATCGCGTTTTACACGGTGATAAAAACGTTTATATACGACCATCAAATCGCTAAAGAAATATAATGCAAAACCAAGAGCTAGACAATAATAAACTGGGTTTGAATTTAAATAACCGATTATAAAAGTTAAAACGCTGTTGCCTAGTAGTGTTCCAAAATATATTCCTCCAGATAAGGTATCTTTCTTTAAATGTTTTCTTAAGAAAATCAATACTAGAACACATCCAGCAATTAATGCAGCAAATTGAATAAATAAGTGCTCATATAAATAAATAATACTATCAACCTGCACATTAATCGTGGTTATTAAATGACCGATTAAAAAGCAAATCGTTCCATAGACAAAATACTTTTTTTGCATTGATAACAAGAAAGCATCACCAATGACATAAAATAAAAATGGTAAATATAGAAGATAATTATTTGGTTCACTTATCAAAGCTCCTAGAAAAAGCATAAACAGAGGAAGGCATTTAAAAAGCTTTCTGAGTCTTTCGTTTTCTGTGTAAGCAAAAAATAATTCGATAGTGCAAAAAATAAAATAGAATAAAATGATAACAAATAGATTCATATTATGGTCACATGCTAATAATACCATGTCTTATTGTTAATTGCTAGACTGTAAAAAGCTTAAGATATTGATTTTTCTCTAAAGTTTAGTAAAATAAATTTACTTGCATGCATAGTTCATTGGTAGAACGTTAGCTTCCCAAGCTGAATAGGCGGGTTCGATTCCCGTTGCGTGCTCCATTATTAACACAAAGACGATACAATAGAAAGTATTGTCTTTTTTTATATATTTCGACTATTAAATATTAGTGTAATCGTTAATAGACTTAAAATTATTGTATAATTGATTTGTGTAGGAGATTATAAAATGAATAAGCAAGAAGCTAGAAAGCATCATTATATACCTCAATTTATTCTTAGAAATTTTAATGATGAAAACGAGCAAGTTAAATATTGGAATAAAGCAACCAATAAGCTTGAGAAAAGAAATACTAAAAGCGTCTTTATGAATATCGATATGTATAGAGATGAAGCTATCAATAGAGAAGATCCTACACAAATTGAAACAAAATTCTCCCTTTTTGAGCGCGAAATTGCTGAGCTGATTTCAAATAAAATACTAAATAAGAGCGAAATTGTTCTTAAAAGAATTGAGCTAGAAAAACTGCGAATTTTTATTACTCTTATGTCTTTTAGATCAAATTCTAGGATGGAACAATACAAAAATAATGCATTTGATGAGTCTACTAGAAATATATTAATAAAATTTCAACCAGATGGTAACTTTGAAGAATTGTGGAAAAGAGAACTGGATGTCCTTGCATCTTGCAGAAATTATGAAGATATTCAACATTCTGAATTAATCGACCCTATTATCAAACTGGATTTTACTAATGATTTAATGGGGTTTTATATGACGTTCGTGGATGCAAGAGGTGGTCAATTTATCCTTTCGGATATTTATCCGACTTTAGAAGTGTTTCCAGTTGGAGGAGTAAATATTCATTTGCATTGTTTAGTACCATTATCGCCTACTAGAATGCTATTACTTAATCACATCATGTTCAAAAATAATACTCAAAATAATACATTATTTAGTAAAATTATCGCAATGTCTAAAATAAAAGGTGATGCAATTATTCCTCCTAATAATAAATACAAAACTTATGGTTATATGAGTATGGATGATGAATATATCTATAGGGTAAGAAAAATTTATGCAGTAGATGTTTGTTATATAAATTCTCTTGTTTTGAATGAAGCACGAGTAGGAATAATCTTTAAGGACAAAGACAAAATTTTAGATTCTGTCGCGTTATTTAACGACCGAGATGATACTAAACAGAAATATGAGGCTTTAGAAAATGCAATTAAAAAGTTTCAATAAATATAAATATGTAATGTAGTTTTTTGGATATTTCACAGACTAAATATGATAACTATACATCAATCTATTAATTGATATAGAACAGTTATTTACTGAATTCAAGTAGTAGGTGATTACAGTTTTTAATAGTTTCATTGCATACAAAGATACTAATGTATTTGAACTTTCTTTTTTGTTTTCTTCAAAAGATGTATCGCATCTTGCCTCTGCATCATTATACTTCTTAATTTGATAGCTGTATTCTTTTAAGTATTTATATGAAAAAATTGGAAAGTCTGATGATTTTTCATATTCCTTATAATAAGCTCTTCAATTTTTTTATCTCATCTATGATAGTCATTAATTTATTGATTCAAAACCGAAATTTGTAATCTTCTTTTTCTATCACGCCTTGATTTAAAACCTCTACGAACAATTTTGATTATCTTCTCGTCAACGTGAGAAGACGTGCATCTTTCAGCTGCCACTATCACCTTATATATTATTGCATCCTAAAGTAACTTTTGTATTTGCCTTTGTTGTTCACGTTTTTATCGGATTCACAAGAGCCGGTTTGCCTAGCGTGGCAACTTTTAGATTTTTAATTTCTAGTCCAATAGTTGATTTATAATCGTTAATGTTACTCGCCTATTTCTTTGGTTGGGAAATAGTCATTGCTTATGTTGTAGTTGGTTTAATATTAGTATTTATCGGTGGGACAATTATTGAAAAAATATTTTAGGAAATCATGTTGGAAATTTTGTTAAACATGGAGGATCAATTGATATAGAATCACCAACATTAACCGTGAAAGAGCGTTTAAATATATGCTAAAGATTAAATGGTTCAAACCTATAAAAAAGTTGTTTTATATATCATAATTGGCGTTGGTATTGACTGCATAATACATAATGTTATCCATGATTTTTGGATTCAAAATATATTAGGAGAAAATAATTGGTATGGAGGGCCTCTAGTAACAATTTTATGAGCACCGAGGTATGCTGATATTTTTGGTACTTTACCAATTGCTGAAGCTTTATGCAAAGTCTATAGACCAGATTTAGAGGCATACTCATCAGGGATGGTGCTTAATCAAGATGCTATTAGAATAATGAAAGAAAAATACGGCATTGATATGTCAAAACAATATTCTAAATTGTTAAAAGATATCCTTCAATGTGAAATCTACGTTTCTATTGGATGTGACGTTGGTTATCCGTTTTTAGTCATAAAATGTGATTACGACTTTAATATAGAAGATACGACAGATAAAGATGAGAGTTATTTTATAAATTGTATTGAAAAATTATAAATTTAGTAGTCTAAATTTCATAGCCAAGTCTATTTATTAGATACATTGATTTTAACAATAACTTAATCATATTTTTCTAATGCTGAATTTTATTAAGTTATATTAAATATGAATGTTTTTTTGATAGTATAATACATGATGAGGTTAATTATGAAAATGAATTTGAAAGATTTTACTTGGGTTAGAGAACCAAAAAAATGGACTATAAAAGATGATGTTCTTGAAATAACAACAGAAGAACATACTGATTTATGGCAGAGAACGTATTATCATTTTAGAAATGATAACGCTCCATGTTTTCAGATTAAAACAGTTGGAAAATATTTTTCATTTACTGTTAAAACATCATTTAAAGAGGCAAAACATCGCTTTGATCAATGCGGTGTAATTCTCTATCTTGATAGCGAAAACTGGATTAAAGGTTCAATTGAATACGAAAATGAAACCTTCCAACATTTAGGAAGTGTCGTCACCAATAATGGTTATTCTGATTGGGCGACAACCAATATTTCTGCTAAGGTAAAAGAAATGTGGTACCGGCTAAGCCGGAGGGAAGATGATTATAAAATTGAATGCTCAGCAGACGGAATAAATTTTGAACAAATGAGAATTTGTCATCTTTCTAAAGGCGATGGAGTTATTTCGTTTGGAGTTTATGCTTGCTCACCTGAAGAATCATCGTTTACAGCAAAATTTTCAAATTTTGATTTTGGTGAATGCCAATGGCTTAGCCATGATGGGCAGCAACCTGATAAAGAGTGATAATTGGATAAAAAAATAAAAAGCAGCATCACTTTTGCTGCTTATCTTTTTTATGAAAAATATTATCTTTAATACCGACCCAAAGCAATAAAGATATTTGAGCAGGTATTCCTAAAATAAATAATGGCCAAAGGTTGTAGGCGAGAAACTGTAGGTAACATGAAGTAATCAATGACCAAATCAATACCGTCATTATATAGAAGATATATACTCTTCTTCCCCAGAGATGGTTAAGATAGAGTAATAATAAACAAGACACTGGGACAGACCAAGCAAAAACTTGCCATGGCCAAATATCATTGATAAGTCCTAACCAAACAAAAATAATAGTGGCTATCATCCAAATTAAAGAGACTAACAAGCAAACAATTGAAATCTTGTTAGATGTTTTTATTCTAAATTGTTCTCTTGTTTTTTCATCGCCTTCTTGGATTAAAAAATCAAGAGTAACTCCATAAAATAATGAGATTCGATAAAGCGTTTCTAAATCCGGTAAAGTGTCTCCATTTTCCCATTTTGAAATGGCTTTGTCTGAATAGCCAAAGATTTCAGCAACCTCTAATTGAGTTAATTTTCTTTCTTTTCTCAGTAATTGAAGATTCTCTCCAACAATTTCTTTAATGTTTTTCATATGTTTAATTATATAGCGAAATGTTCGATTTATGCAATGATTTAGCCATATTCTCTTTTTAGGAGATAAGTTCGATACACTCTATTTTTAGTGGAAACGGCTCTCTTTTGCAGGGCTGTAGCAATAGGGTGCTATTTTATTTTTCACTCTTATAATATAAGATGTATGAAAAAGTTAAGTCAGAAAACAAATCACATTATTGTTACATCAGTCATCTGTTCTCTTGCCTTAGCAACCGGCGCAGGACTAGGACTATTTTTTGGTATGAAATATCTTAAGCCAGAGCAAAATTACAATTTTTCTGCGGAAGCTCTTGAAGATGATTCATCGCTTTTAATGAAAAAATATGAAAATGCAAAAGGTGATTATGCTAATTTTAAAGGTTATGAATTAGTTAATATAAGTTTAAATAAATATGATCAAACAACTAATCATTACTGTAAGACCGATGGATATGTTGAAGCTACCGGAGTCACCCAGACGATTAAAGGAACAACTATTAGAAACGAGAATAGCTATTTCAATGAATCAATCTCGGTTTCGGCATTAGTGCAAGTGGCTAAAAGATTTTATCAAGATACTGCAGATGAAATAGATGTTTATGCTGGTTCTTCTATAAAAAATGGATCTACTGCTAAATGGGATGCTAATCCTGAAAAAGAATTTACCGCATCTGAATATGAAGAAGCTTATGGCAAGCAACTATCTCGTTCTTCAATATATGTCATCTCTTCAAAAACCGTTTTAAATAGTTCATACACAATTGATGAAAATAACAATTATATTGTCGAAATGAGCCTTGATCCTACTTTATCTGTTATCCGTTACGTGAAACAGATGAAAGAATTATCCGGGCTAGAAAGATATCCGACATTTAGCTTGGTTGAAATGACATTTACTTTAGACGAAAATTTAAATTTAATTAGCCGTCAAGTTCATGAACAATACGAGGTTTTCAAATTAGGATTTCATCAATCTGATTCCTATATAAATGATTATTATTATCCGGATGCGACATTATCTATTCCGGATTTACTAACAGATTGCACATACGAATAGAAGGGGGTAGTTTGTATGAAACATTCATTTGCGTTAAAACAAGCAGTATTATTTGCGTCAATATTTGGTTTATCAGGTGGATTAACTTATTATTTCTGTTATCAAAATCGTTCTACAGAGCCAGTTGACATTGTTCCACCGGTTATTGATGAACCGCTTAAACCATCTGAAGTTTTATTCACATCTTTAATGAGTTTAGATAAATTCGATATCAATGCGAGTTTAGAATTTACTTATCAAGAAGATATGACACATGGAAAGATTGATATTGATGGAATCGCGGATATTTCTGATCTTTCAAATTTAAAAATCACCGGGGATTTAGATGCTACATACGGATCTTCACATATCGCGGGAACTTTAGGTTACTTTGATTCAACAATTTATCTTGATTATAATCAAAGCCATTTAAAACTTGAGCAAACAGAATTATTTGATTTTGTTGATATGTTGCCGACAATGGGAATTAACATCGCTTTACCTGATGAAATAAAAAATTTAGATTTAAATGCTATTTCTTCAAAGTTAACTGACATGGAGCCTGTTTCTTGCCCAGATGGCTATATGTTTGAATTCGCTTTAAACGATACCATTTCTTTATTCTTCAAAAGTGATTTTGATTATCAATTCACCGGACTTAGAACTAATAAATTTTTCTATAAAGATTTATTTGTTTTCTTAGATTGCGATATTAATAGTAGTTCAGCTTCGACAGAATTAGTTAACCCAGAAAAAATTGAAAACGCTCCAAAATATCAATCGTTTAGACCAGCATTGAATTTAGTGAATGGGCTAGTTAATGTTTTTAATAGTAAGACAAATACTTTTGCTTTACATGTTAACCTTCAAAAACAAGGTGAAAGCGAAAATGAGGAATTAATAGATTTAAACGGAAATCTCTCTTATGATTTAAATAACAATGCCGCGTCGCTAGATGTCAGCATCAGCGAAAATGAAAGACTTCATAAATTAGGTTTATATCTTAATAACAATGCCTTGTATTTGAATCAAGCCGATATCAATAAAATATCAATCCAAAATAATACAATTTTAAATTTAGTTGCTTATTTATTAGGACAAATTAATGATGATGCGATTAAATCTTTACTTGATGATTTAACTACGTCAATGAGTTCTTCAGCCTTAACTGATGTACTCGGTAATCTTGAAAATCTTAATTCTTGGATTACTGCAATTGATGTTCAAGAAAATAAAGTTGCTATTACTTTAGATTTGTCAGTTTTTGGATTAAATATCAATGAAATAGTCATTTATGCTTCGTTAGATAAACAGACATTACTCGGTATCCATTTAGATGATTATATTTATCAAGGTTATATCGTAAATTTAGATATTGATGTCAAAGATTTTAATTTAGTTGTTCCAGATGCTTCTGAATATGTTTCATTAGATCCAGCTGTTGAACTTGTTCCAACAATTCTTGATTTAGTAAACCGTGATCAATTTAGATTTGAATTTAATGGTGAAGTAGAGTCATCTCAAACAGATGTTAGCCCAATCACAATTAATGGCGGACTTCAATTTGATATATCAAATGCTTTCGGATATGGCTCAGTAAGTATTGTCGATAGAGATGCTTATACTCATAATATTGAAGTTGATTATCGCCAAGATAGAACACTTCTCTTTGAATATAACGATAAATTAAGAGGAAAGATGGATGGCGCAGCTATTGATGATCTTTCTTCAATGATTGATGAAATAGTTAATAACAAAGATGATCACTTTATGGAATTATTTGGTGATATCCTAAATACAATTAGTGCAACACCTCTATATCAAGCTTTAAATGGTGATATTGGAATTCTATTTGCAACTGATACATTTAGTAACATTCAGGTGACCCCAACAACAATTGAATTTGATTTAAGCGGTGCACTTGTTGGTCTTGATAGCGTAATGCATATCAAGGTCAATTATGATCAGAATAATTTATATGGTATTGAGATTACTGGATTAGAGCTTGGCGGGGAAACTATCTCTCTAAGCGTTGATTTAAATGAATTTGATTCTTCCCTTGAATCAACAAGACTTGATCCAATGGATACTTACTTTGATTTCTCTGATATTGAATTATTATTGTCATTAGGCATTACTACTTCACAATTTAACGATTATCATATTACTGGAAAAGTTAATCTTAATTTGCTTGGAATAATCAATGAAGACGTTCCATTAGATTTAAAAATTAAAAATGATAAAGGAAATGTTTCTTTATCTATAGACTTCACGAGCATTCCGGTTATCGGTTTGGTAAATGGTGATCCAGATTATACGAGAACTAACTCGCGTACAGCTAGTATCTATTATCAAGATGGATTAGTTTACATAAATAGAAATGACCGCGTTACTGATGGCTTATTTTTCACTAAAACTTATGATGTCAATTATACTTCTGTTTGCAAGTTAGATTACTTCATGGATAATATCTTATATTATTTCGGCAGCGTAATAATGGGATTAAAAGACTGGGTTATGGATCAAATTCAAAAATCTGACACTGGCTCAGTTGGACAAATTAAATATGAAAATATCTTAAAAGATTTCTATTACAACGAAGAAGGATCATATTTCTATATTGATGTCGATATTGCAGAAATTGCTCAAAATCCAGATTTACAATCGTTAACTGTTAAAATCCGCGTTGATAAAGAAACTTCAATGTTAAGCGGAATTGATATTAATTTCAATATTAGCGTTGGTATCACAATCAAACTTGCTGCTGAACTTAATTTAGTTGATGTCGGCCAAGAAGTTAATTTAACCGAAATGAATAATTTCATCGCTCTTCATCAAAATGATGAATTAAATGTTGTAAATAAAACAGCAACAAGAGTATAAAAAAAATAAACTGTTTATTAGTCTAAAATGTCAAAGGGACTTAATAAACAGTTTTTTATATATTTCAAAACTTTAATATTTAATAAATATAATTTTATCGTGTAAAAAATAAATCTAAATTAAATAATCATGGTTACTATGAAAAACATTGATATTGTCAAAAAACGACTACAATCTAGGCAATAAAAAAATACTTGTGTGAAGAAAGGGGATTGATTTATGCAGAAGAAATATTTTTTAGTTGTTCTTGGATTGTTATCTAGTTGCGGTTGTACATTCTAATAAAAGCGATTTGAGTTTAAGTTTTGAATAGTAAAAAAGGTTGCTACTTATGAAATCGGCAACCTTTTTTTAGCTAAGATAGATAGTTTATTTTACAATAAATCTATCTTTTTTTGCGCAATGAAATCTTTTATTGCTTCTAATGCCATTTTATCATGATAAAGCGATTCATCTTTAATAGATTTAAATTGAGGATTATTCTCAAAAGTGATTTTGGCTTGAGATTTAAATTCTTTTGGACGGCAATTGAAATATTTTTGATACATTTTATTCATATATTTTGGATCAGAAAATCCACTTTCAAAAGCGATATCAATTAATTTTTTATCCGAATTTGACATCAAGCGGATACTTTCTTCTAGGCGTTTTAAATTAACATATTCTTGGAATGATAATCCAAACGAGTCTGTAAAGATATGTGAGACATGGGTTGTTGTGATATTTTCCATTGCAGCGATATCTTCTAAATGGATACGAGAAGTAAAATTTTCATCAATATAAGAAATAATACGTTGTATTCTCTCATTACGCTTTTTTAATATCTCTTTTTCTTCTTCACTAATTAAATGGTATGGTATCCTTTCATAACACTTCTGAAATAATTTGGAGATATATGAGACAATTTGCAGCTGATAGAAATCCTCTTCACTAAAATAGGCGATTGCTGATTTTAATAATAATTTTTTTAAATAAAGGATTTCACCGCTTGAGAAGAAGTCAGTTACTGATCCAGATTTAAAAAGAGTATTTCTCAAATTTGGATAATATTCCCTTAAAAAATGATTGGAAATTTGAACAATTAGTATTACAGGTACACTTTCTGAAAACTCTTCTGAAGATTTATAGGCTTCTTCAGATAAGGTGCTATAGCTATGGCTGTCGCAAGTATTGATTAAAATTAAATCACCTTGCTTGACATTGTAAGAGGTGTTGTTTATCTTAATTATTCCATTTCCTCTTAATACTAAAGATAATTCAAAATCGTTGTGGATGTGGGTGTTACAGGAAACAATCCTATTCACAATGATTTTTACGTGTTTAAGCTTTGAGTGATTGATTAGTTCGTAATTATTCTCCATACCAAGAATGTTATCACTGTCAAAAATAAAAATCAAACAAAAATATAAGCGCTTACAAAAAAATAATATAATATATATTAAATCGCAAAATAATCATACAAAAAGATAAAAGTAAGCGCTTAAATAATCAACTTTTACCAATATGCATACGCATGATTGTCATTTTTTGAAGCTGTGACCTTTTCTACAATGAAAGTACAAAATATGACTAGCAAGAAAACTGCAGTGAACATAATTATTTCTTGCAAAATATTTTAAAAAAGGAGTTTCTATGAGAAAAGGGAAAATGTGGTTAGGCCTTTTGGCAACAGGCATTCTGCTCTCCAGTGCATTAATATCGGTCACGAATGTTGCAATGGATAATGAAATGCTCATTAACGATGTCTTAGGCTTAAACGGTACAAGAATCGAATCCTCAAAGAGATCTGATTATGCTGATGAAAATGGTAATTTAACCGATGAAGGTTGGAAACGCATGATTAAAGACTCTTATGATTTTTGTATTCAAGAAGAGGAAGAAGGTGCAGTTCTTCTTAAAAATGAAAATAATGCATTGCCATTAACAGAAGAAGAAAGAAATGTCACCTTATTTGGACGTAATAGCGCGCACTTATGCTTGCGTTCTGGTGCTGGCGGTGCTGCTCCAAACCAAGATTTAGTTGTTCATTTAAATGATGCATTTGAATCTAAAGGATTTGAATATAATAAAACTGTTTGGAATCTTTATACAGGTGGAGGCGATCCGACGGTCAATTCTATTAATGAATCACCAGTTTCAATTTATACAGATGATGTCAAGGCAACATTTGGCGCGTATAACGATGTAGCTATCGTTACCTTTGTTAGAGTTGGTACCGAAAACTCTGACCCGGCAGCCGGAATTCTTGATATTACTCAAGAAGAAAAAGATTTATTAAAGATGATTCATGATGGCGGGCAATTTAAAAAGACAATCGTCTTGCTTAATGGTGCTATGCCAATGGGATTAGACTGGGCTGATGATCCAGAACTCGGTGTTGATGCTATTCTTTGGTTCGGTGTTCCGGGATATTATTCATTAACCGGTGTCGTCAATTTATTGACTGGCGAAAAGAATCCTTCCGGACATACTCCAAATACTTTTGCTGCTTACTCAACAAACTCAGCTGCTTATCAAAACTTTGGTAATAATTCCTTTACAGGCGATGCAAGCGGCCTTGATAATGTTCGCGGCTATGTCGTTTATAAAGAAGGTATCTATGTTGGATACAAATACTATGAAACACGTTATGAAGATTTAATTAAAAATCAAGGTAATGCTGGCGGTTCTGCTGGAGCATCTAATGGGGCGACAAACTGGAATTATGCAGATGAAGTCGCTTATCCATATGGCTTTGGCTTATCTTACACAACCTTTGAACAAGAAATCACCGGAGTTACATATAATGAAGAGGATGATACATATTCAGTTAATGTCTCAGTAACCAACACTGGTGAAGTAGATGGAAAATCTTCTGTTCAAGTTTACGTTCAATCACCATATACTGACTATGATAAAGAAAATCTTGTCGAGAAATCAGCAGTCGCTTTAATGGGATATGAAAAAGTCGATGTTAAAGCTGGCGAAACAGTTTCAACAACTGTCACATTCGACAGATATTTCATGGCTAGCTATGATGAAAATAATCTCAAACAATATATTTTAGAAGGCGGAGATTATTACTTCGCAATCGGTAATGGAGCTCACGAAGCATTAAATAATATTCTTGGTCAAACAGCTCCAGACGCAACTTTATACGATCACCTCGGTGAAGAATATACACCAAATGCAAAAGGTGCTTATAAAGTTGAAGTTGCAGAAGATTTTGAAACTTACAAGATGTCACATTACGATGACACAGTTGAAGTTACAAATAAATTTGATGATGCTGATGTTAACTATTGGTGCAATGATGATGAAAAGATCACTTACACAACACGTCAAGATTGGCAAGGAACCTTCCCAACAAAGATGGAAAAATTAACCATCAACGACAAAATGAAAGCTAGTATGAATATGAATACATATTCTAAACCAAGCGACGCTCCAAGTTATAAAGCTGGAGAAGGCACACTTTACTCAGTTACACCAAAAGATGAAGAAGGCAATGAATATAGAATTAAATTCTCTGACATGGCCGGTGTCCCTATTGATGATCCAAAATGGGATGAATTCATTAAACAATTATCATTAAAAGACTTAGCAACTTCTATGTCTGATAACCGCGGAATTTTAGCAGTTGCATCAGTCAATAAGCCATCTAACTCCATTGCTGAAGGACCTGAAGGATTATTAGCTACATTCCAATATGGCGATAAGAGATCGGCAACTGGATTTGCTACAGGACCTATCTATACAGCATCATGGGATCATAAGATTCAACAAAAATTCGGTGCGATGTATGGTGAAGAAGCTCTCTTCTGCGGTGTCGCCTGCGTTAACGCTCCAGGTGCTAATATTAACCGTACTCCATATGGTTCTCGTGCTTCTGAATATATGTCTGAAGACGGAATTATGAACTACTATGTCGCAAGTAATATTATCGGAGCAGCTCGTAAAAAAGGCTTGATTATGAATATTAAGCACTGCTTCCTCAATAACCAAGAAACAAATCGTCAAGGCGTTGCAACATTCAGTAACGAACAAGCGATTAGAGAAATTTATTTAAAACCTTTCGAAGGTGCCCTCACCAGAGGTGAAAGTTTAGGCATTATGACTTCTTACAACAGAATTGGCTTAACCTATGCTGCTTGCCACGAAGTTTTAATGAATGACATTATGAGAAAAGAATGGGCATATAAAGGCTTCATTATTGATGATGCTTTGACTGGATCTAACTATTCAACTTATTCTAACGGACCATCAATGGCCGCGGCTGGAACAAACATCTTCTGTCTTGACGGACAAAGAGGTAGTCAATTAGTCGACTATGTCGAATCGACAGATGATGGTAACTTTGTCAAGATTATGCAAGAATCTAATAAGTATATCATGTATGCTTTATTACAATCATGGATGGGTGATAATGCTGCAGCTAATGATGATTTAATTAATGCTAATCTCAATCCTTGGTGGAAGACAGTTGTCTATTCTATTGACGGAGTCGTCATTGGATTGACCGTTGTTTCATTAGGATTATATGTCTACTTTGATTTCTTCAAGGGCCGTAAAAGCAAAGAAGAAAAGAAGGAGCAATAGTTATGGAAAAAGTTAAAAGTTTATTTAAAGGTAAGGCAGCTGGATATTATATCGTTATTTGCGATATTATCTTGGCTATTATCTTAGGAATTGTGTTCTTTGCTACATATAAAGGCGCAATGGCTAATAATGCTGCAAGTAACCTTCCTGAAGTAATTGGTGTTTGCATTCTCTTAGGAGCAGTGCTCGACATCTTAACCTTAGTTTTCCCAGAATATAAATTCGTTCATCTATTCGCAATTGTGGCATACTGCCTCAGCTTGATGAAAGAAATTTATCTTATTCCTAATTTGATTGCTGACCAGATTAATGGTGTTGCTTATCAAGGCGGCAATTTCCCACTTAATCTCTTCTATATCATCATGCAATTTGTGATTATTATCTCAGCAATCGTCGCTACCTTTGTTGGTTTATTAACCAAAGATGGCGAAAAAGAATTAAATGAAAAAATTCAAAGTGAAGGTCGCTTCTCAAAGAAGGGCGTCACAAAGATGGTATCTGGCGGTGTTGTTGGTGTCTTAGCTATTGTTGCTGCAGTTTCAACTTTAGCTGGCATCTCTTCAAACAATACTATTGGAGGTGGCCAACAAACAGTTGTCTTAGACGATATTCAAAAATCGTTTGAAGATCAAGTAATCGATTATGATTTCGATCCGACAACAGTTATCTATAAAGAAGATACTCATCCATACCGCGAAGCGACAGCTGAACAAATTATTAATAACGTTTCTTCTAGCCCAGATCGTTTCCTCCATCATAAAGTTTATGAATTTGAAGGAAAATATACTGAAGCTTATCAAGGAAACTTCACCTTCACCTATTCCTATATTTATCTTTGGGAAGATGGTCTCTATAACGGAACAGCTTCTGGAACAAATATTTATGGATATTGGTATAACCGTACTGCTGAAGGTGATACATGCTTAGTTTTAAAGGATACAGCTGGTAACGATATGGTTTGTGAAGCAAGCCGCGGCGATCCTTACTATGACTGGTTTGGTGATTTAAAATCTAATGTTAATGGCGGTCGTACTTTCAAGATGAATGGCTATATGTACTATCCAGTTATCGGTATGTTTATTGATACTGGTAGCGATTCTCTCACCTATGATTTCAGAGGAAACTTTGATAAAGCCAAATGGACAGTTAAACAAATTAGAAATGACTTACGTTACTCAGCAATTCTAAATCCTGATGAACTTGAATGGACATTACCAGATACAAAAGTTGTTGGTGAACAAGAAGTTACAGTTACTTGGCCAAAAGAAGAATTAGAAACTAGCGTTAAAGTTACTGTCGGTCCTGATTTAGGAACATATGAATTTGATTTCAGCTCAGCAAGCGTTAAGAAAAATTATCGCTATGTCGATGCTTTTGATCCAACTGGAATTATCTGCACAAGAACACTTGAAGACAAAGAAGAAATTATTCCAATGGATGAAGTTCCTTATGAATTCGATTACGCTAATAACTGCATTAAGTTCCCAATGCAAAATGGTGAAACTTATACAATGCCAGTTACTTATGATTTAAGTGCTGCAAGCAATACAATTACCGGTACAATTAATGAAAAAGAAGTTACTGTTGTCTTAACTTCTGCAACAACCGCTACTATTTCTGACGGAACTGATGAAGTTACTGTTGAAGTTTCTTTAAGCGGAACAGGTGGACTTGCTAAAGTTACAATTGTTGGAAAAACAGAAGGTAGTGATACTTTATTTGAAGCATTACCTGGTGAATTCTCCATCAATGAAAGTGCTGAAGGCGATTTAGAAATTTCACTTGAAAAGTTCATGAGAAGCTCAAGCAAGGCTAACTCATATAATCAAAGGACAGATACATTCTTTATCTTCGCAGAAGATTACGTTATTGTTCTCTGGCAGTTTGATTATAACGGATTACTGGATCAATGGATGAAGTGCTCATACACATTGAACGGTAACAACATTACGTTAAATGAATTAATTGGAACAGATAGCAATAATCAATGGACATGGTCATCTAAGACCCTCTATGGACTTACAGATTGCGATAAAGGCGATTTGCCATTCTATCCTGATTACAAGTAATTAATATTTGAAAACTGAAGATGCTGAAGGCTGATGAAAATCTGTTCTTTGGCATCTTCTTATTATCTAAAAATTGAGGAATTAAAATGAAAAAATTTGATGAAATTAAAAAGGTTCCGTTTGAAGGACCAAATAGTAAAGAACCATTTGCATTTAAATACTATAATCCTGATGAAGTAATTCATGGTAAAAAAATGAGAGAGCATCTTAAGTTTGCTTTGAGTTATTGGCATACTATCAATTACTGCGGAACTGATATGTTTGGCGGCGATACTGAAGAAAAAACTTTTGGCGAAACCGATCCACTAAAAATGTATAAAAAGAAAGCTGATTTTGCTTTTGATTTAATGGAAAAACTCTCAATTGATTATTATTGCTTCCATGATGTCGATATTGCACCTCAAGGAAAAACATTTAAAGAAACATTAGATTATTTTAATCAAATGGTTGATTATCTTTCTGAAAAGCAAAAAGCAACAGGTAAAAAATTACTTTGGGATACCGCGAATAATTTTGGCGATAAAAAGTTTATGGCTGGTGCTGCAACCTCACCTAACGCTGATGTTTTCGCTTTCTCCGCTGCGAAGGTTAAAGCTTGTATCGATGCTGATGTCAAACTCGGCGGAACTGGATACGTCTTCTGGGGAGGAAGAGAAGGCTATGATACTTTAATTAACACCAATATGGGTTTAGAGCTTGATAATTTGGCTAGATTATTGAAAATTTCTCGGGATTATGGCCGCAAAATTGGTTATAAAGGCGATTTCTATATTGAACCAAAACCGAAGGAACCAACTAAACATCAATATGATTTCGATGCTGCGACATGCGCCAATTTCCTTAGAAAATATGATTTAATTAAGGATTTTAAATTAAATATTGAAGCTAATCATGCTACTTTAGCAGGACATACTTTCCAACACGAATTAAGAGTTGCTAGAGTTAATGGCATCTTTGGATCAATTGATGCAAACCAAGGTGATATGTTACTCGGCTGGGATACTGATCAATTCCCAACGAATATCTATGATGCAACATTAGCTATGTATGAAGTCATTAAACAAGGCGGATTCACTAATGGCGGATTAAATTTTGATGCTAAGACAAGAAGACAGTCTAATACATTAGAAGATATCTTATTAGCTTATATCGCTGGAATGGATACATTCGCTTTAGCTTTAAGAACAGCTTTCAAGATTATTGAAGATGGCAGGATTGATGATTTCGTTGAAAAGCGTTATGATTCTTATAACCATGGAATTGGTAAGAAAATTGTTGATGATCAAGTGACAATGGAAGAATTATCTTCATATGCGCTTAATTTGAAAGACATCGAAGTTGAATCTGGGCGTCAAGAATATCTTGAATCAATCTTTAACAATATTCTTTTTGAGAAATAATTTATTATGAAACACTACTTAGGAATTGATTTAGGCACATCATCTATTAAAGTATCATTAGCTGATGAAAACGGAACTATCATCGATAGTGAATCGCGTTCATATCCTTTGTTATTGCCAAAATTAAATTGGTCTGAGCAAAATCCTGATGATTGGTATAACGGAATGATTGAAGCCTTAAAAACTCTCCACATCCGTAATGACTTATCATCAGTCGCATCTTTATCTTTCTCGGGACAAATGCATGGCTTGGTTTTACTTGACAAGTATGATCAAGTAATTAGACCGGCTTTGCTCTGGAATGATTCGCGGACAGTTGATGAAGTTGATTATTTAAATAATGTAATCGGTGAAGATACTTTGCTAAAAGAAACGAGTAATATTGCTTTATGCGGCTTTACTGCACCTAAAATTCTTTGGGTCAAAAAGCATGAAGAAGATAATTTTAATCGGATAAGTAAAATAATGTTACCGAAGGACTATCTAGCTTATCGTTTAAGCGGAGTATTCGCTAGCGATGTTTCTGATTTGTCAGGTACTCTTTTCTTCGACGTAAAAAACCGTTCATATTCTGCTTATATGCTAGATATATTAGGAATTAGAGAAGAACAGTTACCGGCGATTAAAGATAGCTATGAAGTTATCGGCCACGTTAAAAAAGAATATCAAAAAATAATTGGCCTAACTCCAAAAACTAAAGTAGTAATCGGAGGCGGAGATCAAGCTGTAGGGGCTGTTGGAACTAATACCATTGCTCCAGGTGAGATCTCTATCTCATTAGGTACGAGCGGCGTCGTGTTCGCTCCATTAAAATCTTATAATTTTGATAAAAAAGGACAAATCCATGCCTTTAGACATGCTAACGGACAATTTATGTTTATGGGATGTACTCTTTCGGCTATGGGTTCCTTAAAATGGTTTCTTGAAGAAGTTTTGCATACAACGGATTTTTCAAAAGAAATTTCTTCTATCGGTGAGGAAATAAGTGATATTTTATTCCTTCCATATCTTTGCGGTGAACGCAGCCCGATTAATGATCCAAGGGCAACAGGTTATTTTTCTAATCTCTCATTATTTTATAAACGCGAAGATTTAGTAAAAGCGGTTATTGAAGGAATTTGCTTCTCTTTATATGATGTTTATCAAGTGATGATTAATGATGGACTTACTGCACCTTTTGCAAGAGTTATCGGTGGCGGAACTAAATCTCCAAAATTATTACAAATTCTTTCCGATATTTTTGGAATACCGATGAAGACTATTACTACCAGTGATGGTGGGGCTTTAGGAGCAATTATCTTAGCGATGGTTGGTGATGGACTCTATCCTAGCTTAGAAGTAGCTGCTTCAAAGTTAATTAAGGACAAAGAAATATACTATCCTAACGAAGAAAAACATCAGCTTTATTTGAAAAAATTTGCCGAATATAAAAACTTATATTTAAGAAATAAGAAAGACTAACGGAGGAAATATGAAACAGATTTTTAATCCGATTCTTCCGGACTATGAATATATTCCAGATCCGGAACCGCATGTTTTTAATGGACGCGTTTATGTTTATGGCAGCCACGATAAATTTGGTGGTATTTCGTTTTGCTTAAATGATTATGTTGTTTATTCTTGTCCAGTTGATGACTTAACGTCATGGTCGAAAAAAGGAATATCCTACTCTAAGAAAGAGGATAAAGAGTATAAAGGTGGGTTTATTAATGTCATGTACGCACCAGATTGTACTCAAGGAAAAGACGGAAAATTCTATTTGTATTATACTTTAGGATTTTTAGGACATATCGCAGTCGCTGTTAGTGATAAACCAGATGGACCATTCTCATTTTATGGGTATGTTAAATATCCTGATGGAGTTTCACTTGGTGATAAGAAAGAATTTTTACAGTTTGATCCAGCTATTTTTATCGATGATGACGGAAAAATTTATCTATATAGCGGCTATGGTTCCACGCAAAAATTTGGCTTAAAAGGCAAAAAGACCACCAATATCGGTGCGATGGTTTATCAGCTAGAAGATGATATGCTGACACTTAAAGATGGTCCAAAATACATTTGTAAAACCATTTTCAATTCTAAAAACACTGATTTTGAAGGCCATGAATTTTTTGAGGCCTCATCAATGCGTAAATATAATAATCATTATTACTTTATTTACTCCTCTTTTGTTAATCATGAATTATGTTATGCAATCAGTGATTATCCTGATCATGGCTTTGTCTATGGCGGGGTTTTAGTGTCAAACTGCGATGAAGGTTTAGGCGATAAAAAGACAAATTATTATGGGAATAACCATGGCAGTATTTTAGAGTTAAATGGAAATTATTATATTTTCTACCACCGTCAAACTAATAAAAATTCTTTTTCTCGGCAGATGTGCGCGGAAAAACTGAAATATGACGGCTTACATTTTTCACAAGCTGAAATAACTTCGTGCGGACTTAATAATGGCCCATTAATTGGAAAAGGAAAATACAAAGCTTCAATTGCCTGTAATCTCTATTCTGATAAAGGAACGTTCTTTTATAAAGTGCTTAGAAGATGGGCGCCTTCACATGCTTATTTAACTCAAGAAAGAGAAGATAATGAGGAGAAGGAAACGCAATATATTAAAAATATTAGCAAGCATACGATTATCGGATATAAATACTTTGATTTTTCTCAACCAGTTACAAAAATTTCAGTTGAAGTGAAATCGTCCTTTAGCGGCGAAGTCATCGTTAGCGATAAAGATGGTGGACAAGTTTTAGGAAAGATAAAAGTTACTCCTTCACATGGCAAAAAAGTGTTTTCTGGCACTTTTAACCCTCCAAATTCAGTGTCAGGATTATTTTTCACCTTTAAAGGAAGAGGTAAACTTTCTCTTTATTCATTCGATATAGAATGAAAATAAATCCCGTTAAACGGGATTTTTAATTGGTAAGGAATATTTGTCAAACTTGGTTTTTAAATGTAAAATAATTTAGTAAAGGAGAATTATTATGCTAGGTAATTTTATGTACTGGAATCCAACCAAATTATATTTTGGTAAAGATTCATTAAATTTTCTTGATGAGGAATTAAAAAACTATGGCGACAATGTATTGCTCGTCTATGGCGGAGGCTCAATTAAGAAAAATGGCATTTATGATAAAGTTATAGAAATTTTAAAAAGAAATCATAAGAATATTTTCGAGGATAACGGGGTTATGCCTAATCCGACTATTGAAAAAGTTTATGAAGGTGTCGAACGCGGCAGAAAGGCTAAATGCGATTTGATTCTCGCTGTTGGAGGAGGATCGGTTATCGATTATGCAAAAGCTCTTTCGGTTTCTATTCATTGCGATGAAGATATCTGGGAAAAATATTTTGTCAGATTTGAAGAACCGACATGTGAAATTGTTCCTGTCGGATCAATTCTAACTATGGTTGGAACTGGCAGTGAGATGAATGGTGGCTCAGTTATTACCAATTTCAGTAAACATATGAAAGTTGGCCATGTCTTTAAAGAGAATGTTTTCCCTAAATTTTCAATTTTAAATCCAGAATTTACTTTTACCGTTCCACATTATCAAATGGTCGCGGGTATCTATGATATTATGTCTCATATTTTGGAACAATATTTTTCAGATACTGATGATAATACCTCAGATTATATTATGGAAGGATTATTAAAATCGCTTATCCATTCTGCTTTAATCGCTAATGAAAATCCACTTGATTATGAGGCTAGAAGTAATATTATGTGGACAGCTACTTGGGCTTTAAACACTTTAGTTGCTAAAGGAAAAACTACTGACTGGGAAGTTCATATGCTCGGACAGGCTGTTGCTGCATATACCGATGCTACACATGGTATGACCCTTGCTGCAGTATCAATGGCTTACTACCATCATATTTATAAATATGGTTTGGCAAAATTTAAACGCTATGCAATAAATGTTTTCTCTGTTGATCCAAAGAATAAAACAGATGAAGAAATCGCTTTGGAAGGCTTAGAGAGAATGAAAGCTTTCATGGAAAAGATTGGCTTAGTCATGCATTTGAAAGATTTAAAGGTCACAGAAGACATGATTGATGGAATTGCCGATAGTACTTTTATTAATGAAGGTGGCTATAAGGTCTTAACTAAAGAAGAAGTTAAAGAGATTTTAAGAGAATCTTTATAATAAATAATTGCCCTTAAAAATATAATTTTTAGTTTGAATCGTATTATATAATCAACAAAAACTACATATTAAATATCTAATATTATTAAGTAATACTTTTTCTGAAGAACAAAAACTCATTGTTTTTGCTTTATACCGGTTTCAAATTATGTCTATATGGTAACGCGTTACGGCCGTTATAAAAATCCTGATTATTACTATTATTCTCAGCAGCCATTGAATCCATATTATGATTTTTTAAATAAACCAATCTCCTGGATTACTTTTTCGCCTTGGTCATTAATAGTTATTCCTTTGAGCGTTTTGCTTTCGTTTATAGCAATGAAATCGTTTCAAAAACAGCATAATTAATCTTTTTTGATTTAATCATAGAACTATATTGATGATTGACTATATAAAGCTTGAACTTGAATCTAGTTAATATAGTCTTTTTTGTAATTTTTTATTACAAAGAACAAAAAAGCAAAAAATATTTTAAAAAACATATTCAAAAAATGGACATTTGCATAGTAATTTGTTACATTAAAGACAATCAATAGCAATCATATTGATAACGAAGGGAAAGAGTTGATGTATTTCTTATTTATTTCTTCACGAAATATTAGCAAAAACGGTTTAATTACCGAAGTTGCTGATTTCAGTTACCTATTTACCTCATCCCAATTGCAAAAAATTGATGCTTATACATTTGTTAAACAAGATAATCAATCTAATGCTATTATTAATCTAAAAATTCTCTTATCAATTATAAACAATAAAGATATTTATTTAGTAACGTACCATTATGAGTCGTTGTTAAGATGTCTTCTTTCAGAATGCGAAAGACAAGAATGCGAACTTCCTAAATTTAAAATAATTGATTTATCCTTGCTTGGAGAGATTAAGCTCGGATTAATCAGAAGACCTTCATTATCGTATTTATCTCGAAGGTTATTTAGTGAAATTGTTGAAGATAATATTTCCTCTGAAAAACAAATTTACATGATGAAAAGAATTCTTAAACATTTTTTAACAACTAATTTAATGAGTGAATTACAAAATAATCCCCCATATTTAATAATGAGCGAAGAAGTTTCTGAATTAATTTTGAGGAGAAAGAAAAGAAAAGTTAGATCATTATCAGAAATTGATAATCTCATTGAGCATACTTATTCTCGATTAATCTTTCTTGCTTTTAAAGAAAACTCTAAAGAAAAAGTTATTGAATCCTTAACATATGCGATTACTGATTATAATTTGAACGTTATTCAACTTGTAAATAAAAATTTTAATGATAAACAATTGGAAGACTACTTAGATAATTTATCTTTCTTACTTACTCAAAAAGATGCATTAATTGTTTTACTTGATGGTGAAGAAGATGTTGCTTTATTGAGCCGAAGCTATCAAAAATATGGTCTTAGTTTAATGGATTTTAGACTTTTAGATTTAAAGTTTTTGCATAAGAAAAAAAATCGCTTAAATATAACTTTTAAAAAGTTTATCGATGAAAATGCATCACTTGAAGCAAATTTAAAAAACGAAATCCTTTATTTTAAAAATAATTATAACAAACAAGGATTTCTTGATTATGAACTAGGTGACGCGCTTACCTTCTCAAAAGATGTCTTAGAAAGAAAAAAAGATCAATTAAAACGTCAGAATATCTTAAATTGCTGCCTGATTGAAATGAAAAAACTTTCTCCATTAAAGAAAAAATTTCAGATGTTTAGAATGCTTTATGACCATGATGAGCAATACCGTAAAACTTTATTGCTTAGCGATTGTATAGGCAGGCGCTTTACATTATCAAATCAAGTTCAAGAAAATTTTCCAGATTCGATTGACTTAATAAAAAAATTACAAACGCTTGGATATTTATTTTCCCCAGATTCCCGTACAAGTGATATCTTCCTCTGCTACGATGAAGATGATAAAAACAAAATGTCCTCTTTGATTAAAAGAGAAATAAAACCGCGTTTTGTTTTAGTTGATAATGCTTATTTGTTAGAAAAAAAGTTCTAGTTTCAACTAGAACTTTTATTTTAAACGAGAATTAGAAAGCATTAATTTAATGCGGTTTTCTTGATTGACTTGCGTTGCACCTGGGTCATAGTCAATCGCGACAATATTAGCATCTGGATAATATTTTTTAATCGTTCTTTGCATGCCTTTACTGACAATATGATTTGGAAGGCAGCCGAATGGCTGAGCCGTAACAATATTATTAGTTCCGCTTTCAATTAACATAGCCATTTCTGCAGGAATCAACCAACCTTCTCCCATAACAACTCCTTCTGAAATTAATTTATTGGCTAGAGCTTTTAATTTTTCAAAGTCATGGAATGGTTCAAAATGAGAATTTTTGGTAATAATATGGTTAATTTTCTTTTGGAAATGATACATGATTTTATAACCGATTTTATAAATAGCCGCTAATTTATTTTTGTTTTTGTAAGTCTTATGGTTCCAAATTGTCGCATCGGCTGAATACATGATGAAATCCATTAAAGCAGGTATAACAACTTCGCAGTTTTCTTTATGAAGAAAATCTTCAAGATGGTTATTAGCTAATGGAGAATATTTAACATAAATTTCTCCGACAATACCGACTTTAACCTTCTTTTCATTACTAACTTTAACTTTCTTAAATTCGTTGATAATCATTAAGGTAATCTTTTTTAGACGATAAAGTTTCTTTGTGCCGATAAATGATTTTATTTTAGCTGATAAATCATCAAGAACCTTTTTGCTTTCGCCCTTTTCTAATTCATAAGGTAAAACCTGATTATAAATCGACATTAATAAATCGCCGTAATAAGAACAGTAAATCAGCCTTAAATAATCGCGAACTTTTAAGACAAATCCAGAATTAGGGTCTTTTTCTAATCCAGAGAAATTTAATGAGATAACCGGGATTTGCGGATACTCTTCTTCTAAGGCTTTTCTAATTAAATTAATATAATTACTAGCCCGGCATCCTCCTCCGGTTTGCGACATTAAAAGGGCAACCTTATTAACATCGTATTTGCCGCTTTTTAAAGCGTCGATAAATTGTCCGACAACTAATAATGCTGGATAGCAGGCATCGTTATGAACGTGCATTAATCCCTCATCGACAACCGCGCGTGAAGAATTGTGAAGGCATTCAACTTTATATCCCTCAAGTTCAAATATTCTTTTAAATAATTCAAAATGAATCGGCAACATATCCGGGAAAAGGATAGTATGTGTCGCTTTCATCTCTTTTGTGAAGGTTTTATAGTGTTTTTCTTCCATTATTTTTCCTCCATTGCTGCGAGAAGGCTTCTAATCCTGATTTTTAAGGCTCCAAGATTATTAATCTCGTCAATCTTTAATTGAGTATATAATTTTCCGTTTGATTCGAGTAGATAACGTAATTCATCAGTTGTAATCGCATCAATTCCGCAGCCAAATGAGACAAGTTGAATCATCTGCATATCTTTTTGATCAAGAATATAACAAGCAGCCTTAAATAAACGGCTATGATAGGTCCATTGATTGAGGATATACAGTTTAGGTGAATGCTCTTGATAAGATAAAGCATCTTCGCTTAAGACCAATAATCCTAAAGAAGAGATATAATGAGCGATTCCATGATTAATTTCAGGATCGATATGATAAGGACGGCCAGCTAAAACAATAATCTTAGCATGTTCTTTTCTCGCTAAAGCGATGTATTCTTGACCCTTTTCATATATATCTTTATGATAAGCATTTTCTTCTTCATAAGCTTTCTTTAATGCTGAGACTATATCTTTTTTCTTTAAGTGATATTTCTTTAATGACTTCTTTAAGGCATCGGCAACTTGTTCAGGATTATTTAAATCGAGATACGGAGAAATAAAATTATCGCTATTTAATTCCTCCATATTAGCTTTTAGTGTCTCAGGATAATAAGCGACGATTGGGCAGTTATAATGGTTATCTGACTCCTTTTCATCGTAATTATATGTTTGACATGGATAGAAGATAAACGAAACGTTCTTTTCTAATAAATCTTTAATGTGACCATGCATTAATTTAGCTGGATAACAGGCAGTATCTGAAGCAATGGTGTGCTGACCTTTATAATAAGTTTTTCTTGAAGTGACATCAGAGAAGATAACTCTAAAACCTAACTCATTAAATAAAGTAGTGAAGAAAGGAATTTGGTCATAGAAATTTAACCCTAATGGTAAGCCGACAAGAGCTTTGGATTCTTTTTCGCCATATTTATTTTGATAAGCGAGAAGTTTATCAAATTTATAATCGTAAAGTGAAGGTAATGAGCTTTTTGCTACATTAGTAGAGACTTTATCGCAGCGGTTACCGGAAATATAACGGTGACCTCCGTTAAAATTAATAATATTTAATTGGCAGTGCGCGGTGCAGGCTTTACAGATAGAATTAATTGATTTGTAAGCGAAGTGATCAAGTTGCTCTCTAGTTAATAATTCTGAATGTTCAGGAAGATGCTTGCTAGCATAAATAGCTGCTCCAAAAGCACCCATCAATTCAGATATTTGCGGACGGATAACATCAATTCCGAGTTCTCTTTCAAAACTTCTTAAAACAGCATCGTTAAGGAAAGTTCCGCCTTGAACAACAACCTTATTGCCAAGTTCTTCGACTTTCTTTACACGGATAACTTTATAGATAGCATTTTTAATAATTGACTGCGATAAACCTGCAGAAATATCATCGATGCTCGCTCCATCTTTTTGCGCTTGCTTTACTTGTGAGTTCATAAAGACAGTGCAGCGTGAACCGAGATCAACTGGATGTAATGCAAATAAACCCATTTTTGCAAAAGTTGCGATATCGTATCCGAGAGCTTCTGCAAATGATTGAATAAACGATCCACATCCTGAAGAGCAGGCTTCGTTAAGAATGATTGAATCGATAGCATGGTTTTTGATTTTAAAGCACTTAATATCTTGACCCCCAATATCGATAATGAAATCGACATCAGGGCAGAAATAGCTAGCAGCTTTAAAGTGCGCGACTGTCTCGACTATTCCGTTTGCAATTCCCAGTCCTGCTTTAATTAATTCTTCACCATATCCAGTTACTGCAGATGAAACGATTTTTATATTACGTGTTCCTATTTTATCATAGATAGTTTTTAATTGTTCAACAACGATATCTAAAGGACGGCCCTTACTTGAAACATAGTGAGAATATAATATTTCATAGTCTTTGCTTAATAAAACGAGTTTAGTTGTGGTTGAACCTGAATCTATACCTAAATAAGCATCGCCTTCATAGGTTGAGATATCGCGGTATTTGGCATCGCTTCTCTGGTGACGTTTTTGGAATGCTTGATATTCTTCAAGTGATTTAAATAATGGTTCGGTAACGACGAAGTTTCCCGACATATCGGTATTTTCAATTAAAGAAATAAGCTCTTTAAGAGAATATGTTTTGTTTGTTGTTTGCGAATATAAAGCGGCACCTAACGCCATGAAAACAGGGCCGAGAGGTGGGAAGATTGCATGTTCTTCATCAAGGTGCAATGTAGAAGTGAAAGCATTTCTTAATCCTTGAATAAATGAGAGAGGTCCACCTAAGAAAAGCACTTTTCCTTCAATTTTTCTTCCTTGAGCTAATCCTGAGACTGTTTGGTCGACAACTGAATGGAAAATAGAAGCGGCAATGTCTTCTTTTCTAGCGCCTTGGTTGATTAAAGGTTGAATATCGCTTTTTGCAAAAACTCCGCAGCGTGAAGCAATTGGATAAATTTTTTCAGCTTTTAACGATAATTTATCCAGTTCATCGACAGAAACACCTAATAAAGTTGCCATTTGATCGATAAAAGCTCCCGTGCCTCCTGCACAAGAACCATTCATTCTTTCTTCAACACCATTAGTTAAAAAGATAATTTTAGCATCTTCTCCACCTAGTTCGATTACGCAATCGGTATCAGGATAGTATTTTTTTACTGATAAAAAAGCAGAATGGACTTCTTGGACGAAATCAATATTGCTTTTTTGAGCTAATCCTAATCCGGCTGAGCCGGTAATAGCTACTTTTACTTTAATATCACCAATTTGCTTGATAATTTCTTTTAATTCAAACAATAAAGTGTTTTTAACTTCTGAGAAGTGACGAACATAATTTTTATAAATAACGACATTCTCTTGATTGAGAATTACAATTTTTACGGTGGTTGATCCCACGTCAATACCAATACTAAATAAGTTTTCCATGTTTTTACCCTTGTAATATTATAGAAGACTTTATTAAAAATCGTAATCAAAAATTGACTTATTTAATAAGTAATAATTAACAAGTTAATTAAATATTGAAAAGATATAAACAAATGATAAGAATTTAATATTTTCGACAAGTAAAAGCTATTTGCTAATAAATTTATGATACTAATAAATTTGAATAAAACAATAATTGAATTCAAAATATTATGATAAATATTTATGTGTTACTGAGAAACTATTAGTTTCTTGCAAGGTTACTAATTGTCATGGTAAATTATGGACAGAGGTTAAATTTATGCTAGAAATAAAAAATGTCAGCAAACGTTATAAAGGTGGAGCGTTTGCTAATAAAAATATCACTTTGGAAATCCAAGATGGAGAAATTTTTGGATTTATTGGACCAAATGGAGCAGGAAAATCAACGTTGATAAAATCAATTGTTGGACTTCATCTTTTTGACGAAGGAGAAATATCGCTTGATGGTTTAACTTTAAAAAAAGATGATGTTGAGTTTAAGAAAAAAATTGCCTATATTCCGGATAATCCAGATTTATATGAAAATCTTACAGGAATAAGTTATCTTAATTTTATAGCGGATATTTTTAATATTTCAAAAGATGAGAGAACTCAAAAAATTGATTCTTTAGCAAGTAAATTCGAAATAAAAAATGATTTGGGAAATAAAATTAAAACATATTCACATGGTATGAAGCAAAAATTATCATTAGTTGCTGCTTTTATGCATAATCCGAAATTGCTTATTTTAGATGAACCATTTGTCGGGTTAGATCCAAAAGCCTCGTATATAGTAAAAGAATTAATGAAGGATTATGTTTCTAAGGGTAATATTATTTTCTTCTCTAGCCATGTTTTGGAAGTGGTTGAAAAACTTTGTTCACATGTGGCAATAATTAAAAAAGGCGAAATTGTATTTAATAGTAAAATTCAGGATATTACAAATAATGAATCACTCGAATCTTTCTTTTTGGAGTTAACCGAACATGCATAATTATCTATCTTTATTAAAAATATTTATTACTGAAAAGTTTTCTTTTCAAAATCGTAAAAGAAGAAAAATTAATAGCGGACTTGGCGCAATTATTTTCTTTTTAGTCTTAATGCTTTTGGTATCCGTTTTTGTCAATTATGGTGTTTTAGATGCTTATAAAAGAAATAACATTGCCGAAGAATACCCAGTTGCTGTTCTTGGCATAGCCTGTTCTTTAACATTTATTAGCGCGCTTTTCCGGGCTAATAGCGTCTTGTTTTCCCTTAAAGACCATGCTTTTCTTACACCTTTGCCTTTAAAGAAAAGTACGATAGTTTTAGTAAAACTGACAACGTTTTATCTTGAAGAAATGATTTTTTCTTTATTAGTCATGGTTCCATCTATCGTTTTTTATGGAATGATAGATCCAACTTATATTTTCTCAGGTATCGTTTGTATGTTAACCGTTCCGTTAATAATGGTTTTACTATCTATTGTTCTTGGATTTATTATAACTTTATTGCTTAATCGCTTTACGGCGATGAAAATTATTACTACAATTCTCTACATAGCTATTTTTACCGCATATATAGCAATTGTATTCATTATTTCCTACGATACAAATGGAACGCAGATGGTATCGACTTTCTCATATCTTTACTATATTTTCCCGTTTTTGCAATGGGCTTATGCGGCTATGATAAATCATCAATTTATTTATTTATTAATATTAGTTGCATTAGCTTTAGTTTCCAGCGGACTATTAATCGCTTTATATGTTTTATTTTATGACAAACTATATCAGGCATTATTTGTTCAAGAGAAGAAAAGATTATTTAAGTCATCAGATATTAAGGCTCAAAAATCTTATCTTTCATTAATAAAAAAAGATTTATTTGCTATTGTTGATAACCCGATGTTGATTATCGCTTTTCTCGTCGGAAATATTATAGCGATAATCATACCAATATCTATTTATTTTTCTAGTAAATCAATGGAAATAAATTCTGAAGAATTAATATTGTTTAATCAAATTATGACATTAATTCTTCCTGGACTAATTGGGATGATGTGCGCATTATCAAACTATACCTGCTTCTCAATTACTTTAGAGAATAATCGCTTATGGATTGTCAAATCATTACCAATTAAATCTTTTGATTATTTTGGAATAAAACTGATAATTAATCAATTACCCGGATTCATATTTGGTATAGCTAGTGGAGTAATTTCAATAGTGTTATTTAAGTTTGACGTTTTATCCGCGATTAGCATCATTGTTATTCCACAGCTCTATATTCTATTAGCTGGTATCTTTGGATTATTAATTAATTTGAAATTTCCAAAATTAAATTGGTCAACTTATAACGAAATAAAAAATTCTCCATCTGCAATGATTTTTTCTTTTTCATCGATAATTGCAGCTATTATTTTAACAGCAATTTATTTTGTTCTCGGATTATTTATCAATGTAATAGCAGCATTCTCAATAACTTTAGTCTTACTTATTGCTGGAATTATTGCTCTCTTTATTATTTTAAGTAAAAAAGGCAAAACTCTTTTATTACAAATCGAATGTTAATCCCTTTTCTCTCCTTACCTTGAAAAACAAAAGTTATTTTAGTAAAATATTTCAAAGTTTTTATATCACTAAATGTGGTTATTAATGTTTGTTAGGAGGGGATAAGTATGCGGAAAAGAGTTTGTGTTACAGTTTTGGTTATGATTTATGATGGTGATAAAATCTTGCTTCAAAACCGTATAAATAAAAAGACGAGCGGATTATCTTTCTTAAGCGGACATGTCGAAGACGATGATTCTATTTTTATGACAGCTATTAGAGAAGTCAAAGAAGAAACTAATTTAAATATTAGTAATTTAAGATTAGCTGGAATAAAAGAATATTATAGTGGGGATAATAAGTATTTATCCATTTTAGTTAAGACTAACAAATTTGAAGGTGAACTCAAATCATCAGAAGAAGGCGAAGTCAATTGGTATACACTTGACGAAATTGAGCAAAGAGATGATTTAAGCGAACATTTTATGGCGACATTAAAATTGTTTACTGATGATGATTTAAGTGAATTGATTGTTTTATCAGATCAGCAATCTGTAACGATATAATAAAATTAATAAATGTAATTTGCTAATAAGCAAATAAGAAATCCTCGCAAATTTTCAAGAAAAAGTGAATATTTGCCGGGGATTTTTTCATAATAGATTGAAACTTTTTTTCATTGTCTTTAAAATAGTGGTGTAAATAAATAAAGGAGATTTTACATGAAAAAAGTTTTATTTACTTTAGGCCTTGTCGCTTTAGCTGGTGTTATGGTCGCTTGTGGAGGTACTTCGTCTAGCGTAACACCTTCAACATCATCTGGTGAACCGTCTGTTTCGTCACCATCTGCACCTAGCACTCCATCTACTAGCGTCACCCCATCTACCCCTTCAACAACTACACCTGTTGTAAGTGGACCAACTACTGTTGCTGAATATGATTTTGCTGAATTTACAGGTGAATCTACAAAAGTATCTGAATCAAATGTAAATGATTATTTAACTCAATTAAATGCTCAATCTGATACTGATACAGATTTAACAAGTTTGAGTGACTACAATACAGTATATTTTGGTATCGAACGTAATCTTAAAGGTGATGGAATTTTAAAGTTCTCTTCTTCAAGTCAAAATGGTACATTAACCTTTAATTTCCCTGAAGGAACTAATATTACTGCTGTTCAAGTTTATGGTGCTGGTTGGAGAAAAGATAATCCAACTTTAACTGTTGGAGATGCTGAAGCCCAAAATATTGAAAGTATTCCTGAAACAACTGCTGAAGATTATATAGCAGGTTGCAAAACATATACATTTAATTTAACTGAAGGTACAAATAGTATTGCTTTTACAGCTACTAAGAGAGTAATGATTAGTAAATTAACATTCATTACAAAATAATTACTATTGATTATATTTAAGTCTGGCAATAATCGTCAGACTTTTTTAATTTATTTACTTTTGAATAATCACTTAAAAGTTTTAACAATTTACTTCTTATAAACTATAATGTTTAAGTAGTAAAGGAGTTTTATTATGGCAATTAAATTACCTACTTTAAAGAAAAACAATAAATTTTTCTGGGCTTTCATTGTTGTCGGTGCTTTATTTATAATCTTATCGATATTTTTAATGCCTGTTTGGAATGGTATTGATTGGGCTGTCTGGAAATCTTGGGGAACTCAAGCTATCAATTTAATTATCGCGTTGTTCCTCTCACTTTATCTGTTTGGATGGCTTCTTAAAAAGATGTTAAGAACATCTGGATCAACGTTGAAAGTATTAACAATTATTGAATTTGTTTTACTTTTATTAGTCGATTTATATTTAATCCTCGGTCAATGGATCCCACAATTAAGAATTGTTCCGGTAAACGGAGCATGCGCAACAGCAGGTTTAGCTATTTGGATTAGAGGATGCGTTGAGATTTTCCGTGCTTATTTCCATCAAAGAGATAGTAAATCATATTATCCAATTTGGTGGTTAGTAGTCGCCTTGGCCTTTGTCAGCGTTGGTATGTGGATGATGGTCGCACCATTTATTACTGATTTAACATTACTTTGGATTTTTGTCTGTCTATTAATTGTTGTTGGCTTATTAGCTATTGGCTATGGCATCTATGCTAAGCCTCAAAAAAAGGCACATGTTAGCGAAAATAAGGAAGAAAAATCTTCAACTAAAAAAACTAATAAAAAATAATCATTTATTAAATTTAATTATAAGTCCAGTCTTGAATGAGACTGGCTTTTTATTTAGTATAAATATATTACTGAAAATATTTATTTTAGAGAGGAAGGGGTTTTCGTATGTTTAAACTCTATATAAAACATTCAAAGGGTTATCGTGCTCAGGCATTGCTGACTCCTTTTTTTGTGGCAATAGAAGCATTAATTGAGGCGATGTTACCATTATTTATGGCAGATGTTATCGATAGAGCTGGTGGAAATGAGGCATCTTCTATTGTTTCCTCAGTTATGAATAAAATTGTTACATACTTTGAAGGAGTATTTCCGAATGTTCATAATGTTTACGTCTATGTCTATGGTGTCATAATGCTTTTGCTAGCCATTATTTCATTATTTTCTGGAGTTATTTCTGGTATTTTAGCAACCAATGCTTCCTCCGGATTTGCTAAAAATGTTCGTAAAGATTTGTATTATCATATCCAAGAATATTCATTTGAAAATATTGATAAGTATTCAACTTCCTCACTTATAACCCGTTTGACAACTGATATTACAAACTGTCAGCAATCATTTCAAATGACTACAAGAATTTCATTTAGAGCCCCTTTAATTTTTATCTTTTCCTTAGTTATGGCTTTCTTAGCAAATAGCGAATTAGCTTGGATTTTCGTTGTTGCCTCACCTATTTTAGTTATTTTACTTGCTATTATCATTACTAGAGCGAATCCTTATTTCAAGAAAATGTTTAAAAAATATGATGCATTAAATCTTGTCGTCCAAGAAAATATCACCGGAATTAGAACAGTTAAGGCCTATACCACGGAACCAAAAGAAGATAAAAAATTTGCTAAAGCTAGCGATGAAGTCGCGATGAATTCTAAAGCTGCTGAAAAGATTATCGCCTTAAATTCTCCAGTTATTCAGTTTATTATTTATGCATGTGTTATGGTTGTTTCCTATTTAGGAACAATGATGATTGTCCGCGACCATTACGGGGAAGGTTCAACTTTATATTTATTTATTACTTATGCAATTCAAATTCTTTCAGCATTAATGATGGTTTCTATGGTCTTTATGATGCTTGTAATGGCAAAGGCTTCGACTGATAGAATTGTTGAAGCATTAAACGAAGTCCCAACGATTCAAAATCCAGCTAATCCCATCTATGAGGTGAAAGATGGCTCGGTTGAATTTAGAAATGTCGATTTCTCATATGTAAATGATGATGAGAAACTTGCTTTGAAAAACATTTCTTTCAAAATAGAATCGGGTATGACGGTTGGTGTTTTTGGAGGTACTGGTTCTGGTAAATCGACGGTCATGTCATTAATTCCGCGTCTATATGATCCAACTAGAGGAGAAGTTCTTGTCGGAGGAATCAACGTTAAAGAATACGATTTAAAAACCTTACGCGATCAAGTATCGATGGTTTTACAAAAGAATGTTTTATTTACCGGTTCAATTAAAGATAATTTGCGCTGGGGCAATAAAGATGCGACTGATGAAGAATTAATTAGAGTTTGCAAATTAGCTCAGGCTGATGAATTTGTCAGTAAATTTCCTGATGCATACGATACGCATATTGAACAAGGCGGCAACAATGTTTCCGGAGGACAAAAACAGCGCCTTTGCATTGCGAGAGCTTTATTAAAAAAACCAAAAATTCTTATCCTTGATGACTCTACTTCGGCAGTCGATACGAAAACTGATGCTTTGATTAGAAAAGCTTTTCGCGAAGAAATTCCCGAAACAACAAAATTTATTATTTCTCAAAGAATTACTTCTATTGAAGATAGTGATATCATCATTTTTATGAATAATGGTGATATTGAAAATATTGGAACGCATCAGCAGCTCTTAAAAGAAAACGATATTTATAATAAGATTTATCAAGCCCAAACGAAAGGAGGAAGATAATATGCCGCGTCATGTAAATTATCGTGTCAAAATTGATCATCCTTTCAAAATCCTTTCACGTTTGATGAAATATGTTTATAAGATTAACACTTATAAGATTATTTTGGTAATCATTTTATTGATTGTTGCCGCGGTTACTCAGGTTTCTTCAATGTCGCTTTTAAAATCACTTATTGATAATGTCGTTCCGGATTTGTTAGCAAATCCTGAGAACATGACTCCATTAATTGTGATTTTACTTGAAATGAGCGGATTATTCTTAGTCTCAATTGCTTCAACATATGCTTATGCGTTTATCATGGTATTCATTACTCAAGATACTTTGAAAATTTTGCGTGATGAAATGTTTTATCATATGGAAACGTTGCCAATCCGTTATTTTGACTCACGGACGATTGGTGAAGTAATGTCGACTTATACTAACGATACCGATTCCTTAAGACAGATGATTTCTCAGTCTATTCCGCAGATTACATCTTCATTTATTACCATTGTTTCTGTATTTGTGATGATGATAACAACATCGTGGATTTTGACAATAGTGACTGTTTGTTCAGTTTTCTTAATGCTAATTGCTATTAAAATTATTGGAAAGCGTTCATCGACATATTTTATGGATAACCAAATTGTTTTATCAAAAATTAATGGTTATATTGAAGAGATGATTGAAGGGCAGAAAGTTATTAAAGTCTTTAATCACGAACAAGAAGTTAAAGATGGTTTTGATGAATTGAATAATCATATGCGTGAAAGCAACTATCGAGCTAATAAATATGCGATTTCCTTGATGCCGATTATTCATAATTTAGGATATGTTAATTTTGCAGTTACCGCGGTTGTTGGATCAATTTTAGCTTTTAGTGGCTTTGGCGGATTTACCGCGGGAGCTTTTGCAACCTTCTTACTATATAATAAACAGTTTACTCAACCAATCGGACAAGTCTCTAATCAGATTAATTTTATCTTCATGGCTTTAGCTGGTGCTCAAAGAATCTTTGCGTTACTTGATGAAAAAGGTGAAACCGATCAAGGTGATGTTACGTTAGTTAATGTTAAAGAAGAAAATGGCAACCTTATTGAGGTTAAAGAAGTCACACATCACTGGGCTTGGAAACATATCGAAAGTGATCAGAGTGTCCGCTTGATTAAATTATGCGGCGATGTTCGCTTTTACGACGTCACATTTGGTTATGATGAAGATAAAACAATTCTTCACGATATTTCTTTATATGCAAAACCTGGTCAGAAAATTGCTTTTGTCGGAGCAACAGGCGCTGGAAAAACAACGATAACTAATTTAATTAATCGCTTTTATGATATTCAAAAAGGTACGATTACTTATGACGGAATCGATATTAAAAAAATTAAGAAGGAAGATTTGCGTCGCAGTTTAGGTATCGTTTTACAGGATACTCACCTTTTCTCAGGTACGATTAAAGATAATATCAAGTACGGAAAAGAAGATGCGACGGATGAAGAAGTTTATCAAGCTGCGAAATTAGCTAAGGCTGATCAATTTATCAACCTTTTAGAAAATGGTTATGATACTTATATCACCGGTGATGGTGGTAACTTATCACAAGGTCAAAGACAGCTGTTAGCTATTGCCAGAGTAGCTATTTGTAACCCTCCGGTATTAATCCTCGATGAGGCGACATCGTCAATTGATACGTGGACAGAATCATTAGTTCAAGAGGGTATGGACGAACTAATGAAGGGAAGAACTGTTTTTGTTATTGCACATCGCTTGTCGACCGTGAGAAATTCTGATGCCATCATGGTTTTAGATCATGGTAAGATTATTGAAAGAGGCAGCCATGCTGAGCTTATTGAGAAAAAAGGTATTTATTATCAACTTTATACTGGAGCGTTTGAATTAGAGTAATATGAAAATTTTATATTTATTTAAAGAAGATGATTTGAGAAGTAAAATCAGAAATCCTAATCTTGATGCATGTGATGTAATCGTAATCGCCGTTAAATATCTTTCAACAAGAGATGATATAGCTTTGCAATACGAAGTTTTAGATAAAGTTAAAAATAAATATAATAAGGAAATTTATTTGTTAATTGATCGTCCGTTAGAAGAGAAGGATAAAATTGCTGCTAATTTGTATTTTCCTTTGCTAATTAAGCAAAACTATCATTTCCTTTTTAGTGACTTTTATTATTTTATAAAAGCAAAAGAATATAATGCACTTGAAAAGATGATTTATTATTCGCCTACTTTATTACTTAATTCATATGAAATAGAGACGTTAAAACAGCTTGGATTAAATAAATTTATTATTTCTAAAGATTGCGAATATAATGGTTATCTCAATATTTTAGAAAACAGAAAAAATTGTCAGATAGGCATGATGTGTTTTGGCTATCCTCAGCTATATATGTCGAAGAGAAAAATGCTTTCTCTTTTCTTGGATGAACATCGAGATATAAAATTGAATGGTCAAAAAGAATTAACGTTAAAAGAAAGTTCGCGCGCTCAATATTTTAAAATTCACGAAGATAATTATTTGTTTTATATTTTTTCTGATAAGATTTTCTTCCCTTCCCAGGCGTTGAAAGATTTCTTAGATAGAGGAATGGAATATTTCTTTATTGATAGTTCATTTATTAATGAAAATATGCCGATGGTTGAATTAGTTAGAAAAGCTCTAAATGGAGAAAGTGTTCAAGAAGAAAACTTTTCTTCTTATTTACTTAACCAGGAGATAGTGTATGGACAAGATTGAATTATTGATGCCTGCTGGTGATTTGACGAGATTAAAGATTGCTTTACTTTATGGCGGTGATGCCGTATTTATTGGCGGGAAACATTTTTCTTTACGCGCAAAAGCAAGCAATTTCACTTTAGAAGATATTGAAGAAGGCGTAAAATTCGCGCATTCTTTAAATAAAAAGGTTTATGTCACAGTCAATATTGTCCCGCATTATCGCGATTTAGAGCAAATTGAAGAATATCTTAAAGCATTAGATAAAATTCATGTTGACGCTTTGATTGTTTCTTCTCTTTATATAATTAGCTTGATAAAAAAACTTAATTTAAATTTGGAAGCCCATGTTTCAACTCAAGTGTCAGCGATGAACCAAGAAACGTTGATGTTTTATAAATCATTAGGGGCGACAAGGGTAGTTTTAGCTAGGGAATGTACATTATCAGAAATAAACGTATTAGCTGGAAGCAAAATTACAGAAATTGAAGTTTTCATCCACGGAGGGCTTTGCTCTTCAATTTCAGGCCGTTGCTCTTTAAGTAATTATATGGTATCACGTGATGCAAATAGAGGAGGATGCGCGCATTCTTGCCGCTGGGAATATCATCTCTACCAAGATAACCAGTTAGTATCTCAGGATTCATTTCCTATTGGCAGTAAGGATTTATGCGGAATAAAAAAAGTTTCGGATTTGATTGAAGCAAACGTTTCTTCTTTAAAAATTGAAGGAAGAATGAAATCAGCTTATTATTTAGCTAAATGTGCGAAAATTTATAAATCGGTAATAGATTCATATTATAATCATACTTTAACTAAAGAAATACTTGATAAAAAAGAAAATGAATTGAATGATATGGAAAATCGCCCATTGACTGAAGGATATCTTAAACAAGGCGAAATTACTTCTAATGATTTAATCCATGTTAAACCTCATAACGTAAAGCAAAGGTATCTAGGTTATGTGGATGATTATGATGAAATTACTCAAAAAGCTACGATTATTCGAAAAAACGATATTCGAAATGGTCAAAAAATTAAGGTAATTTGTTATGACCAAGAGGATTTTATTATAGATATAAATGGATTGAGCGATGATCAAGGAATGTTAGAAATCGCTAATAAAACTGAAAATATTGTATATTTTAATAGCGGTAGAAAGTTGAAAAAGTATTACCTTTTAGAAGAAATTGAATAAAAAAATATTATTATTCAATGGTGTGTCTTTTTGACCAATTTAAAACAGTAATTTTTCTAATGTTGTAAATTAATTCATTCTATTTTTATCGATTTGTAAAAAAGCGACGCGAAATGTTGAAAAACTGCATACGTTTCGCGTTATTTTTTCAAAAATATTGATATTTGTCCCCTTAAAATATTAAAATATTTTTAATAATAAGAAAGGGGTTTCAACTTATGGAACGCAATAAAACTAGTTTTTGCAGAGATTTTTTTAAAAAACTCGATGGAATACTAGCCCTTGTTGTCGGTTGCATTTTCGGAATTGGTATTTTTTATCTTTTCCGGACAAATATTCTTGGTAGTCTCTTACCTGGACAATATGTGGAAGCCGCAAGAACGGGTTTAACTGTCGTATATCTTGCCATTTTGGTTTTATCGATAGCTGCTGTTATTCCATTCCTCTTTAAAAAGTATACAACTAAAGGGGATTTTCTACTGACATTCTTTATTGCCGCCTGTGCTACCTTATTCGGCTTTACTCTCGGCTATGATAAAGAATTCAAAACTAACAGTTTCGTCTATCTTGCTTTATTGGCTGTCGGATTAATTTTCTTAATTATTCGTATGGCTGAGGTAAGAGAAGTTAATGACGAAAAAGGTGATGTTAAAAATTATTTTGCATCATTATATTCTCATTTCAATCCAGTTGTGTTTATCTTATCTGGATTAATCGTCGGTATTATCCTTGCGTTAATTATCATTTATACTGATGTATTTGGATTTATCGGTGATGTTATTCCGGCATTTGCTACTCTATCTACAGGCAGAAAGCTTTTAGTATTCGAAATTATCGCTTTAGCTTTAACTGTTATTTTCTTGATTTTCTGCATCTTTAAGAAAATGCGCAAAGTTAATTTCCTTGATATCTTACTCGCCTTTGTAATGTATATGATGATTGGCGTTGGTTTATATTTTGGATTGCAGGTATTATTAAATGGTGTAAAAGCCATTAATAATCATTTCCTCGGTGTTTATTTCACTTTGACTTATGCCGTAATGTTCTTAACTGCATTTAGAGCATTAATCGTCAGTAAGAGCGAAGTCAATGATAAGAAGGGTTTATTTGCTGTTTACATCGGACAGGTCTTTAATAAATTCTCTCTTACTCCATTAGCTGCTGTCGGCTTAGTTTTAGCTGCCGGATTAATCTATGTTGATTATTCAGGATTTAGAGCATTTAATGCAACACACCTTAATATTCTCGCATATCTAGGTACTCTATTGGTTGCTTTAGTCTTATTAGTAATGTTCTTTATCGGATTATTTACTAAAAAGATGGTTTGTAAAAAAATCAATGTAATCGATTTTGCAATCGTTTCACTTGCATATGCTGGTGTTTTCCTCTCGTTTGATGTGGCTATTCAATTCCAAACTTATACTTTAATTGGTTATCTCGCTTTATTTGTTATTTGGGTAATTGTTATCTTCTTAAGAGCTAAATATTTCAATCAAGCACTTCTCGCTGAAGATATTCCTTATGTTGAGACTACGGAAGAAGAACTTGAAGAAATTACTCCTGAAGAAGAAAAATCTATTGAAAGTGAAGAACCTGTTCTTGAGGCAACTGAAGAAGAACCAGTAGCTGAACCTGTAACAGAAACAGTTGAGAAGGTTGAAGAAACAATTGTCGAAGAGAAAGTAGAAACTCCTACAGAAACAGTTGTTACAGAGGTTAAGGAAACAGCAGTTGTTCCAACAACTATTGAAACTAGACCTATCATTAAGAGAACCTTTATCAATAAACTCAAATTTACTTCTGATAAAACTAAAGGATTCTATTCTGAAATCAAGAATGCTTTATTACAATATGGAGCCACTTCTAGATTAACAAGTAAAAATGAGACGTTCAGAAAACGCGGATTATTAGCAAAACTCAGCGTTGCTGGTAAGACATTAAGAATCCATTTAGCTCTTGATCCAACAGATGCAAGATTTGAGGAAGATCGTTATCATCAATTCTCATTAGCCGAAAGAAAGGCTTATAAAGATGTTCCGTTTACAATGAAAGTTAAATCCGGATTGGCTTGCAAACGGGCGTTAGAGTTAATTGATATTCTTTGCGGCGAAGTTCGTCGTTTCCGTTTCAAGAGAAACTTTGAAGCATTTGACTATGTTCCAACCCTTGATGTCGATGGTGATGCAATTTTCGAAAAGCTAGGCATTACCGATTTGATGGTTTCTCAAGCTGATGAAACATATAGCGAAAAATTCGGCAAAGACGGATTACCATCTGTCAATAAGATTTGTTCTCTTATTCCAGTTAAAAAGGTTGAAGATGGATTAAATCATAATGATGGTGAAGAAGTCAATGTCTATGTCGAAACAGCATTGAAGTATGTTCCTGGAAAAGTTATTTCAACGGAAACTTTAAAAGAAGTAAACAATATTGCTCTTGATGTTCAACGTATTTTTGTCAAAATGCATGAAGCAGTAACAGAGCCAATTACAGTTATCTGTGATGATATCGATTTACCTGTTGCAGTCGCTATCTTAGCAACACATGGTAAAGTTATGTTCTATACTCCAAAAGAATTTGAAGTAGAAGATGACACTCGCCCATTATTCACAACATCTGAAGAAGACTTTTCAGAAGATGAAATCGATGATGGTGAAGATGACGATGATGAAGAAGATAGAGAAGAGGGAGAAGTAACCGAAATTACTCCGGCTGCTGAAAATGCTGATAATTCCTTGAAAATTCGCCGGACACCATTTGCTAGTAAATTATTCTTTATTTCTGAAAAGAGTAAACATTACTATTCTGAAATTAAAAATGCTTTATTAAGCTATGGATGCTCGTCTAGATTGGTCTTCAAAAACGAAGCATTTAGAAAATCTGGCTTAGTTGCGAAGATTTCTGTTTCCGGAAAAACATTAAGATTACATCTAGCTCTTGATCCAAATGATCCTACTTTACCACTTGATCGCTATCATCAATTCTCTTTAGCGGATAAAGCTGCATATAAGGACGTCCCATTCACAGTTAAAATTAAATCAGATCTTGCTTTTAAGAGAAGCTTAGAATTAGTCAGAATTGTCTGTGAAGGTCGTGGATTAGGATTAACTCAAGCTTTTGTTCATACCGATTATGAAAAGGATCTTACACCTTCCGGTAAAGAGATTTTTGAAAAATTAAATCTTAGTGAGAAAATGACTAACCACGCAGACTTTGCTCTCGTTGGTGAGTTAGGTGAAAGCGTTCCAGCAATTATGTCTTTAATCCCGGTTAAAGAAAAAGAACATGCTATCACCGAAGAGATGAAATCATTGGTTTATCTCGATACTCTTGAAGGAGTTAAAAAGGTTACTTTAGAGACATTAAAAGAAATTAATGCTATTAGTTTAGACACAACAACCTTAGCAGTTGATGTTCATGGTGATCTCGACAAAAAGCTTTATATTGAATGTGACGAAATCTCCGATGCCGCTGCTGTAATGGTACTTGCGTTAGGTGGCACTGTAGTTCTCACAAAGTAAAATATCCTATCTTGGTCTCTGCAATGCAGAGACCTTTTTTGTTATTTACTTCAATTTTTATTTCGATAATTGTAAAAAGCTTGAAAAAAAGTGACAAAATTGCGTCATAATGAGGGAATATCTTGTGGCTGGTATATGCAAAAGCAAGATACTTAGTTATAATACTTTTATGGACTTATCATAAAGGGGGATTATAATGAAATACAAAAAAATATATGAGTACATTCCTTATTTAGAAAAATTAGAGAATACTGATGATGGGTATAATTTTATCTCTAAAGAATCAACTCCGCTTCTAACTTTTGATCGAGAAATTATTACTTTACGCGAAGATCTTTATAATGAAGGTGTCATTCATCAAGATTATAATAAAATTTTAAAAGATTATTATGGTGATAGAAATGTCAAAACTCTAAAAGATGAAGACGTTAAAAAAGCTCCAACAATAGTTGTTGAAGCTTTGATTTCCAATATCATTAAGCAAGATCGCTTCGTCGATGGATTATTAATTTCGTGCCTTAAAAACGGATCGTTATTATTCTTAATTAAAGAATTAAAAAAACGTGAAGAAGATTAATTCTTTTTAATTTTATCCCAATATTCTTTATAAGACAATTCTATCTTATTTTCTCCAGGTAAATAATAAACTCTTTCTTTTAAATCATCAGGAAGATATTGTTGTTGGACATAGTGATGTGGAAAAGTATGAGGATAGATATATCCTTGAGCATGATTTAATTTGACGGCTCCTTGATAATGGCCGTCTTTTAAATATGCGGGTATTTCTTTTCCGCGACCCTTGCTTATATCATCCATAGCTTGATCAATAGCCGTGATAGCTGAGTTTGATTTCGGGCATAGGCAAAGAAAAATAACTGCTTCAGCAAGTGGAATTCTCGCTTCTGGTAAACCGAGCTGGAATGCTGAATCTACTAAATTCTTAACAATGACTGCCGCTTGTGGATTGGCCAAACCAATATCTTCACTAGCGATGACTAATAATCTCCGGCAAGGTGAGATTAAATCTTTGCTAGCAAGTAATTTTGCTAGATAAAAAATTCCGGCATCGGCATCTGATCCGCGGATTGATTTTTGAAAAGCCGATAGTAAGTCATAATGGTCATCACCATCTTTATCATAATGTACTGGTGATAATGATAAAGATTTTAAAATATCAATCGATATATGATATGTTTGATCATAGAATGAAGATGAATTTAATGCGACTTCAAGAGCATTTAAAGCTTTTCTCGCATCTCCTCCTGCTGAAGATGCGAGATAGGAAATACATTCATTATCTATCTCAATGCGGCAATTATCATCGTTTTCAATTTGTTTGATAACGCGGGTTAGAGCTTTTTCAATATCTTTATTACTTAGCGGATGAAATTCAAAAATAGTTGAGCGAGATAGGATAGCATTATAGATGTAAAAATATGGATTTTCTGTTGTAGAGGCAATTAATGTTATATCACCATTTTCAATAACTTCAAGTAAAGATTGTTGTTGCTTCTTTGAAAAATATTGAATTTCGTCTAGATAAAGCAGAATTTTACTTTGGCTGCTAGATAAATCGTTAATTATTTCTTTGATGTCCTTTGTTGATGCGGTGGTAGCGTTGAGTTTATAAAGCTTTTTATTTGTTAAAGAGGCGATAATTGAGGCTATAGTCGTTTTGCCTGTTCCTGACGGACCATATAAAATCATATTGGAAAGAGCGTTATTATCAATCATTTTTCTAATAACACCATTTTTTCCTATTAAATGAGTTTGTCCGACAACTTCATCAAAATTAGTCGGACGATATGCTGCAGCTAATGGACTTTTCATATAAAAATTATAGCATATTTATAAAAATAGATTTAAAAAAATATTTCTGAAGGAATGATTAAATGGTAGATTATTTCTTTGTTATGCAAATATAAATAATAATAAAGTCCGATAAATATACTCAATAACACTATTGCGATTGCTACAGTTATGATTTTTTTCTTCTTATCCATTAAAAATCAATATTTCCTAAATCAGGATTGATTGATGTGACAGCAATTTTATATGGTGAAAAATCGTACATTTCATCGTTTGTAACATCAGGACAAAGAATATCACTTTTTTCAAAAACTTTTCCGCCTGGCATTACAGTTATGGAGTAATCAACATCTAAATTATAGTAAGACCAGTGATTATTTTCGATAAGCGCGTTAATATATTTATTATTGCCATTAGCTACTGAGATAAAATCCTCTTCCGTAGGTAATCCTAAGTCATTTTCAATATGCGATTTAAAAATTTCCATCATCGCTTCTGTTTGTTCAGGAAAAGAATAAGAAAAATTATAATCATTACAATAAATTGATTCGATAGCGACTGAAAAAGTATACTCTTGATCTTTGGAGAAAATAGAATATTCTGGAGTAATTAACAAATTATTATCTTCATCCCATATTTCTAATTCTAGGGCAACATCGTTTATTTTCTTTAAATAATTAACTATAACTTTTCCTGAAATTGCTGGATTATCAAGAGATGTCAAAATTATTTCAATTTCTTTGTCAAAAGCTTCTAAGCAAGTAACCGTCACTAATTTCTTTTCTATATCAATTGTAGCAGTTACTTTATCTTCGCAATTTCCACCTCCTTTGTATTGTACAGCTATTTTAATGTCTTGGTTTGTCGCGTCTTCTGGTGTAATAGTATAGGAAAAAGTCTTTATAGTTTCACCTTCTAAATTCTCAGACTCGCTTAATAAATATAATTTTATCCCGTTATTAATTATTTCTGTTTCTACATTAGATTGATTGTCTTCAAAGTTATCTAAAATTAGGCCTCCAGCAATCATGGTTAATGAAGCAACAACTATAATTCCAGTCGTTAAGATTTTTTTCTTTTTCATACATTCCTCCTATATTTTCAAAAATCTTTTTTTCTTTGACTAGAGTAATAAAACTATCTATAATGTTTTTAGTTGCCGACTTAGCTCAGCTGGTAGAGCAACTCATTCGTAATGAGTAGGTCACAGGTTCGAATCCTGCAGTCGGCACCATAAAAAATTCCGCTTCGGGTTGACCGAAGTTTTTTTATTTTCTCTACTCATTATTCATATAGGGTAGAAATAAAAATTATTATTAAAAATTAGTATTATAATAAAAAAATATTTTTCAATCACTTGATTAAATAAATATAATGGTTTTTCTCAATAAGAATTCCTTCTCTTTTTAATTTACTGACAGATCTAGATAGTGACGGTCGCGGACATAATAAAATCATTGAAAGTGTGGAAATATTTTTCTTTATTTTTCTATTGTGTGTTTCCAAATAAAAAATTAATCTTTCTTCAATTGTTCGCTTAGATAATAACTTAACTCGCATTTGCAAAGAGATGGTCTTCTCGCTTAGAATGTTTAAATATTCTTTAAGAAATGCTGGATTAGTCGAAAATATTTCGATAATAGATGATTCATCTATGGATGCTACGACTGCGTTATCCATAGCAATAACATCTCCATATAAATGTGTCCCTGAAAAAGTTAATGCATTAGCAAAGATATCACCTTGTTGGAGAATATTAATTAATTCTTCATCGCCATGCGAGGAAAACGAAGAGATTTTTACTATACCTGATATGACAAAATAGACATGATGGGGATTGTCGCCTTCCTTTAAAAATACATCACCTTTTCGGATGTGATGATAAGCTAAGAATTTTCTTTCTTGATCATTTAATAAATCTAAAATATTCATATTAATAGTGTAACAAATGTTACATGCTTTTAAAATATAATTTGCTATAATCTCACGTGGAGGATTAATTATGAAAAAATTATTATTAATAGTTTTAGGAGGATTAATGCTTGTATCATGCGGAGGAACTACTTCGACAAGCAATACTTCTATTTCATTTGATGATGTATCCATTATCGCACCTGATGGAACACCTGCTTTGGCTTTAGCAAATTATTATGCTGAGCATGTTTCAGAAGGTAGTACTTTTGATATAAAAGCTGGCTCAGATCCATTAGTTGCGGCATTTACTTCCGGTTCTTATGATATTATTGTAGCCCCAACTAATTTAGGCGCGAAAATGTATAATAGCAATAACGGAGAAAAGTATTTACATTATCAAACAATTGTTTGGGGAAACTTGTATGTAGCTAGCAAACAAGAAATACATTCACTTGAGGATTTAAACGGAAAGAATCTTACCTTGTTTGGAAAAAATAGTACTCCTGATATTGTTATACAATCATTAATCAAAGCTAAAGATCTTGATATTGATTTAACATATACAGATGATGTTGGAACTGCCAATTCTTTATTAGTTAGTAATGAAGCCGAATATATTATTTCAGCTCAACCTTCATTAACAAAATTAATGTCGTCACAAAATTTATATACAATTGACTTACAAGATGTTTGGTCTGAGACATTTTCTCAAAACTCCTACCCTCAAGCTTCAATATTCTTTAAAGAGTCATTAAAAGGAAAAATAGATTCAATTTTAGAAGCTTTATCAGATTCTGTAGTTGCTGCAAATGAAAATCCTGAGCAAACGGCAAAAAATGCTGTTTCAATGTACCAAACATTTAAAGCTTTAGGAGAAGATATTCTAAAAAAAGCAATTCCGCATTGCCATTACCAAATTAGTGACAACGATAAAGAAGCAATCGAGTTATATTTTAATAAAATGAATGAGTTATCGTTGAGCGCTCAATACGGAAATAAATTACCAGATGAAAACTTCTACTACTCTATCTAAAATCAGTTTTTTTGCCAGCGGAATTGTTTTAATTTTTGTCTTTTATTTAATAGTTTCACTTGTTAAAGATAACCAATTAATTTATCCTTCATGGAATTCTATTTTTATTTCTTTAGGTGAACTTTTAACTAGTAAAGAAATATATTTAAGCTTAGGCATGACTTTGCTTAGAGTTATAATTGTCTTAGGCATTTCTTTAGTTATTTCTCTTTTAATATCCTTCATCTATTTGCTAAAAAAAGATATCTTTTTAATTTTTAAACCATTACTTTTATTATTAAAGGCAACACCATTAGCAATCGTATCGGTGTACCTTTGGATCAGTTTAGGCGCGGATAAAGCCCCGTATTTAATCACTCTATTGATGGTTTTACCTGTAATGATTGAAGGATTTATCGCAGCCTTAGATGAAATAGATACAATCTACTTATTGACATTAAAAACAGAAAATGTTTCATTTATAAAAAAATATTTTATTATCTATTTACCATTAATCATGCCATATATTTTAATGACGTGCCTTCAAACTTTTGGTTTAGGTATTAAAGTGATGATAATGGGTGAATACATCTGTCAAAGTAACAATTCATTAGGAAATATTGTCTATTTATATAAACAAAATTTGGATTTTGCACATCTATTTGCATTACTTATCGAGGTCGTTATTTTGGTTTTTATCGTAGAAATAGCTGTTAAAATCGTTAAAAAGAAGCTAAATTATCAAATTAAAATTAACTAGAAAAAAATTGAAGTGACAATTTTTAAAAAAATTAGTAAAATATCTGTGGTGAAAATAAATGAAAGAAAAAGTACTTGCAATAATCTATGATTTTGATAAGACATTAGCTACCAAGGACATGCAAAATTTTAAATTTATTGAAAATCTTGGTATGAGTAATGCGGAATTCTGGGAAAAAACTGGACAATTCTCAAAGGATCATCATTGCGAAAGAACGTTAGCATATCTCTTCATGATGATGGATCAATGCAAAAAGAAAAATATTCCGTTAACTGAAGAATACCTTAATTCTTTGGGTCAGAGCATTGAATATTACGAAGGTGTTCTTTCCTGGTTTGACAGAATTAATGAATATGGTAAAAGCCGCGGAGTAGCAATTGAACATTATGTTATTTCTTCTGGTAATAGAGAAATTTTAAAAGGAACAAAAATTGCTAGCAAATTCAAAAAGATTTTTGCTTGTAGCTACGTATATGACGAAAATGGAATTGCTGTTTGGCCGAATATGATTATTAATTATACTTCAAAAACGCAATACTTATTCCGTATCAGTAAAGGAACTCTTGATATCCTTGATGATGAGACCATTAACAAAAAAATTGGTGAAAAACATGTTGAGTTTTCTAATATGATATATATTGGAGATGGCATTACAGATATTCCTTGCATGACATTAATTAAGGAAAGAAGCGGCTTGTCTATAGCTGTCTATAAATCAGGAAAAAGTGAAGTTGCTGATGAATTAGTTGGTGACCGCCGCGTTGAAGCATCGGTAACCGCGGATTATAGAGAAAATTCGAAACTCGATCGTTTGGTGAAAGCAAAAATTGATTTAGTAGCTTGGTCAAATTACTAAATATTCAATTGTTTCACCATAATAAATTAAACATGGTAAAGTGAGATTTTCAGAAATCTCGCTTTTTTCATGATAAAAGTAATAATTTATTGCTAGATTATGTGTTTCCAAATAGGAATTGACTTCTTGGCTTAATAAAGGTGAAGAATAGTTGTCAAAATAATAATATTTATTTTTTTGTAATGATAATTTTTTTGAAATAAAAGACCCATCTTCGTTAAAATCATTTAAAAGATAATTCTCAAAATTTCTTTCAGAAAATATAATGTTACTGAGATTGCTAATGTTTAAATAACTATCATCATATGGGTAATATTCATTGATGTTTCCATTTAAAATAAAGAATAAACAAGGCGCTTCATCTGCTTCTATTTTAGGAAATAAAAGGTTGTCTTCAATAGAAAGATAGTTATTGTCGCTTTCAGAATAATTTAGATGAAAAACAAGGATATTCTCTTCTTTGATTAAATTATTAAGATTACGTTTATATATACTGCAGGTTGAGCAAGAATTATTTCCGACATAAAGTATAAAAGACAAATTCATTGAACAATATTTGCTTAAGTTTTGATTTGTGATAGGAACGACCGATTGTGCCGATGAGGATAGATAACTCTTGGAATAAGAGTTATTTTGGCACGAAATCAATAATATAGCCGATAATAAAAATAAATATTTCTTTTTACTCATAAGATGATTATATGATTATTTTTAAATTAAATAAATAAAACTAAAAGTCTTTGATGGAAGATTGAATAATTCATGTAAAATAGATAAGGATAGGAGATTAAAATGAAATTTTTTGATACTTAATTGGGATAAAAAAATAAAAGTTCAAAAGTAACGGGGATGTATGGGTATTTGGTTAAAATAAATTCAACAGGAGGTAAAAATATGACCAAAAAAAATACAAAAAAAGAGGAAGCCGCGATAATTTTATTAGTACAACGTTATAAGTTATTAATCTGCCAGCAAATCAAAGCAGGTACTAATTGCAAGGACGGTATGCTCTTCGATCCCAGTTGTGACTACAAAACATTCTGGAAACTCTCATCGGGAGAAAGCTTAACTGATGATGAAAGAGAGCTATGCCGAATAAATTTTGTCTTGGCATCTCTTAATAAAAAAGAAATGGAAATTATTTGGAAAGAATTCTTCTTCCCAGAAGATAAGTTTTGGTGGATGCAAAAATATAATCGCTCAACTTATTATAGATTACGTAATAAGGCGATTAAAAATTTCTACCGTTTGATGTAATGAAAAAGTTAATAATTCCAATTATATTGCTTTCATCTTTTTCGGGAACAAGCGATTATAATTCTCCATTTCAAGCTAAACTATCTGTTGAAAAAGATACGGCAGAGATAGGATTATTCTCTAAGCAACAATATGAAGTTTTGATAACATTTTCTGAAACTAAACAAGCTGCTGTTATCTCTGAATCTGGATACTATTTAACATTTAATGATAATGACTTAAAACAAAATGGAGGGGAAATAATCGTAAAAATAATTACCGATGAAAAGATGGTTTACCAGATGTCTTTGCTTAAAGACATTAATCATTTAAGCCTAGATCAATACAATAATACTTTCTATCTTGATTATTATCTAATTGGAAAAAATATTGATATTATTGAGAATAATAAACTTCAAGCTATTCACGTTATAAATGATAATTTTAGTGTTAATAAGTTCATAGATTTATCAAAACTTGACATCGTTTACTTAGAAGGCGTAGATAATTTAAATTTATATGGATATTTCTTTGCTTATTCAGAAAAAGAAATTTTTCCATTAATCGGTTATGATTATCTTAGATTTGGTTATGAATTTCCATTGCAAGCTATTCAGTTAGACAACAGACTTCTATTGCAATTTAAAGAAGAGTTTTATTATCAAATTGGAACAATGCAAATGTGTACAGATAATTATGAAAACATAGTTAGTTCGCGAAATTTATATTTTCCAAATAACTATGAAGAGACTTTTCTAGATGCAAAAATAGTTTTAATGAACAATAATTGCTCGTTCCAAATTAATGTTTCTTTTGAATTTACGCATAGCTTACTGAAAACAGAAATAACTGCTTGGTTTGATGAAATAATTTACCAAAAAAAGGTGACGATTTTATGAAATATCTTTTAATTTTTTTAATGATTTTGATTGTTCCCTTAAGAGTGGATGATGTGCAATCGTTAGTTTACGAATGTTCCAAAGAGGCATATCAATCAAGTTTATATCAAAAGGAAAATGAGATGTTCTTAAATAGAAATCTTTTTGAAAGTAGATTTCATAAACTAATCAAAAACAATCTAGACAATCAATTCTATTACAAAGAAATTGTTGCATATTTTAATTATTATCTCAATGGTGTTAAAAGTGTGTCTTATTGCAATGAAGTACATTTAAAAGTTATTGTCATTTCGTATTTTTATGAAAGGAATATTAAATACCGGTTATATTATGAAGAAATGTAAATATTATTTGATTTTTTTAATTCTAATTGATGTGACAGTCACTTTTCTTATTTTTCCTGAAGTTATCCGTTATTGGCTTATGATTTTGTCGTTTATTGGCTATCTGATAATCTATCTTATTATCGAAAAAAAAGATAAAAAAATTTCCAAAGAGATGAAGAGCAATCAATTTATATTGTTTGTTTATTTCTCACTATTATCTGGAAAAAGAATTCATGAATCTCTCTGCGAAGCTTATCAACATTTAGATAAAAAAATATTTAGTGAAATAGAACAGCTTTCTAGTGATGATGTTCGCCTTAACAGATTAGATGCTTATTTTTCTTATCAGCCATTTACCTTGATGAAGAAACTTTTGTTTTTAGACAATTATCGTAAAGATATTATATCTTCATTCAAAATATTAATTACTATTAGCAATATATATGCTTCAGAAAGCGAAAATCAGCAAAAAATAAATACATATGTCGATTTGATCAAATCAGCAATTGGCAATACCCTGTTTTTTGCTTTTATAATTATATTATTCAGCGACATATATACTTTATTATTGTCGAAACATGTTTTTTTAATTATTTTCTGCTTTGAAAAGGTCGCTATGACATTAATTGTTTTTATAGCTTCAATTTTATTGTTAAATGATAATAAATACTTGTTTAAAAAAATACTCTTTAAAAGATTTTTGTCTTCCTTTTTATTCTATGTGCAGACAGAAACACCATACAATGCGTTTTTGCTGGCAAATAATATTTTGACGAGAGCTGGAATAAATGAGCTTGAAAATCTTAAAACGTCATATCAAAATCTAGATTTGCAACCAACTCTCAAAATTATAAAAAAATATCCTTACCCCTATTTTGAGGATGGTATGCTCTTAATTTATCGATTAGTCATTAAAAATGATTTTCGAACTAGTGACAATCAAACTGTTAATGAATTATTAGGAAGACTAAAACATATAAACGAAAATTATGAAGAAATAACAAGCGTTTTCAAGATTTGTTTAACTTTAATTTTGGCTTTTGAGGTGATTATTTTGCTAAGAGAATATATGGAGGTTTTACTTGGTTAAATGAAAAAAATATTAATCTTTCTTGGAGCAATCGGAATTCTTCTTTGCAGTGATCTAATTCAAATCAATTCAGAAAAAAATTATCTGGCATCACAGTGCCAGATAATTTCTTCTATTTTAATGGATGAGGGATATGGTGAGAAATTATTATCTTTTATCAATGATAAAGAGTACAAATTTATATATTATGGTAATCCCCAGCAAATCGGTGAAATTTTTGATTATGAATTATCATTAGATTTAAATCTTTTATTTTCTAAACAGCGAAAATTAATAGTTAGGCGCAGCGTTATTATTGGACTTAGATTTTAGAAAAATATAATAGTGCTTTGTCGATTTGTGCGTATAAATAGCTAAGCGAATCATTATTGGCGATTAAATAATTTACTTTGCCAGCATTTTCATCAAATTTATTAGTTTGATTTAATTTTATATCGGCCGCTACATCTTTGCTCCCGCGAAGATTTAAATTTCTCATTTGGGTCATCAATGAAGCATCAATGCCTAAAACGTAGTCTACTTCCTTTTCAAAATGAGCTTCATAAAGAAGAGGAATTTCCGCAAAAACTAGCTTTTCATTAATATTTTGTTTTACAAAAGCATGAAGAGCTTTCTTTACTTCTGGGTAGAGATAGTTTTCTAAAGCTTTTTTTAGTTCTTCATTTTGATTTATCATCTCTTTGATATATGTTTTAGATATACTACCATTGTCATTAATAACTTCTTCATGAAAAGTATCGATTAAGAATTTTTTGAAAGGCAATGATGAACTATAAAGGGCAGCAATATATTCATCGCATGAAAAAACTTTATAACCCTGATTTTTTAAATAATTTAAAACAGTAGTTTTTCCTGAAGCAATTTTTCCATATATTCCGATAATCTTAGCAACATGTTGGCAGTTTGGGCAATAAGAAGTTCCCCGACCGCCTAAGTGCTTCTTTAAAATTGTTGTTTGACAGATTTTGCAAGGCTCAGAGGAGCGACCATAAACAAATAATTCGTTTTGAAATTTTCCATCAACACCATTTTCAGGGTGATAGCTAGAGACAGTTGAACCACCTTTTTCAATTGCGTTAGTGAGAATAATTCGCGAGTTTTGAATGATAGCCTTAGTTTCTTCTTTTGTAATTGATGAGGCCATTCTAAATGGATTAATTTTAGATTTGAATAAAGTTTCATCGACATAGATGTTACCTAAACCGGTCATAATTTCTTGATCTAATAAAACTGATTTTATTTCTTTATCACGGCTTTGAAATTTTTTGTAGAGATAATCTTCATCTGTGACAAATGGTTCAGGTCCAAGTTTTTTTAAACATGGTATTTCGTTATTTCGATATTCAACTAACGTATGTAATTCCATTATTCCAAAGCATCTGACATCATCATAGATGACTTTTTCATTATTATCTAAATGAAACACAACTTTTGCATGCAAAGTATTTGGTTCGCTATCTTTAAAGTAAAGATATTTGCCTTCCATCCTTAAATGGGATATTAATACATGATCTGAAAAGATGAAAATAAGAAATTTTCCCTTTCTTTCAATATCTTGAATTATTTTATGATTAAAAAATGTTGAAAATTCTTCAAGAGGTGATTTAATCATCTTCGGATAAAGAATGTCACATGAAATAATTTCACGTCCTTTTAGATGTTTTAATAAAGCTTTTTTTACAGTTTCAACTTCTGGTAATTCTGGCATAATGATTTCTCCTATTTGGTATCATACCAAGTTTTAGCAATTCCCCCATCGACTTCAAGTTTTACCTTGCTATTGATGACATGTTCCATAATCTCCTTAGCTAATGAATATACTTGATCTTTTTCATCTTCATATACTTTGAAAATCAATTCATCGTGAATTTGAAGAACTAAGCGCGATTTAAGTTTATTTTCAGTAAGAGCTTGATCAATTTTTATCATAGCAATTTTTATTAAATCGGCTGCAGTTCCTTGAATTGGGGCATTTTTAGCTGCGCGTCGACCAAATTCTCTTGTTTGGTAATTGTCTGAGGCGAGTTCTTTGATGTAGCGACGTCGGTTAAACATTGTGACTACATAATTGGTTTTCTTGGCTTCTTCAAGTATTCTATCAAAATATTCTTTTATCTCCGGATATATTTTGTAGAATGAATCAATTATGACTTTAGCTTCACTGACCGAGCAATCAATTTGTTCCGCTAGTCCCCAATCAGAAATTCCATAAACTATACCAAAATTCACCGCTTTTGCTTTTCTTCTTAATGCTGATGGAACTTCTTGATCATCAGGAATATTAAAGACTTTTCTCGCTGTTGAAGCATGAATATCGCCTCCGTGGTTGAAAATATCAATTAATGTTTGACACGATGACATTTCCGCAAGAAGCCTCAATTCGATTTGTGAATAATCTAAACTAAGTAAATATAGGTCATCTTCATCATAGAAGAATGCTTTTCTGATGTATTTACCGTCTTCATCGCGGACAGTAATATTTTGTAGATTTGGTTCAGATGAGGAAAGCCTACCTGTGGTGGTTAATGCTTGATTAAAGAGTGTATGAATTTTTCCATCTGGGAAAATATAATCGCTTAACGCGGATGTATAAGTAGAAATCAATTTAGAATATTTTCTTTGATCAATAATCAATTTGACAATCGGATGACGATCTTTTAATGCGTTAAGCACTTCTATTGATGTAGAATTCTTTTTATTGCCGGGTAAGCCTAATTTATTAAACAATAAATCGGCAACTTGTTTAGGTGAAGAGAGATTAAAGTCATACCCTGCAATATCATAAATTTGTTTCTCTAGGCTTTTTTCAATTGCTAGGTATTTATCATTAATTATTGATAAAGCTTCTTTATTTAATGGAAAACCTTCAATCTCCATTTTGGCTAGGACTTTGCTTAATGGTAGTTCTAGTGTTTGATAAAGAGATAAGCAGTTTATGCTTTTAAGCTTTTCAAAAATTTCATCGCGATGATTATAGATAACTTTTGTTAATAAATATTCCTTCTCTTTTTCATCATTAGAAGCGATGTTTTCGCCATAGAAAGCTGATAATGCGACGATATCATTATCTAATGAGGAGTCTAAAAGATAAGAAGCGAGTAAAAAGTCTAAATCAATTCCATCTAATTTAATTCCGTATCGATTTAGCAAGCAATAAGCTCTTTTGACATCATATGTTGATTTTAGCAAATTAGCATCTTCTAAATAACGTTTGAGATCAATGTCGTTACTATTAAAAGGCAGATGGTAGATTTCTTTGCCGTTTGATAAAACGATTTCTTGGATTTCTCCGTGATGATAGTTGGTAACATTAGAACTTAAATAAAAGGTCGTGCAATCACTTGGAATAGCTGAAAAATTTTCGACTTCTATAAAGTTTTTTTCTGGCTTTACGGAAGTAGGATTTTCTTTATATAAAGATGAAGGCTTTAACTTTTTTAACAATGAGAAAAATTCATATTTAGTATAGAAAGTTGATAGAGCATTAAAATCATATCCCTTATAGACTAAATCATTTAATGAAAAAGGCAATTTGACGTCAATATCAATGGTTGCTATTTTCTTGCAAAAACGTCCTAATTCTTGATTTTCAATAATTTTTTGAGCTAACTTAGAAGAATTATTCTGCATATTAGCAATAATGTTTTCTAAGTCATGATATTCGCTAAGCAGTTTTAAAGCCGTTTTTTCGCCGATGCCAGGAATTCCTTTGATGTTGTCTGATGGATCACCCATTAATCCTTTATAATCACGAATTTGGTCAGGCTCAAGTCCCATCGTTTCTTTTAATGTCGCGGCATCATAACGAACGATATCTTTTAATCCCTTACGAATCATTTGGATAGCGATATGATCATCAATTAACTGTAAGTAATCTTTATCACTAGTATAAATTTCTACGTCGAGATTTTCCCTCGATCCCATTTTAGCAACAGTACCTGCTAAATCATCGCCTTCATAACCATCTAGTTCATAATGAAAAGCATTCAATGCATCAAGATATTCTCTAGCCGGCTTAAACTGTTTAATCAATGCTTCATCAACTGGTTTTCTTTGAGCCTTATAAGTCTCCATTTCTTCATGCCGAAATGTTTTATGCCCTGTATCAAAAGAGACGAAAAACAAATCGCCTTCTTTTAATGAAGAAACAAGTTTCATTATCATATTATTGAAACCGAATATAGCATTAGTTGGAAAACCATCTTTTGTATGCATTATTTCTCCGTTAAAGGCGGTTGCATAATAAGCCCTGAATAGTAATGAATTACCATCGATAACTATTAATTTTTTCATTTTGTTAATCCTCTAAACTTTCTCCATCTTCAATAATAAACTCTATATTGTCATCGCGTTTTGCAAATCTGCCGGTAAAAATAAACGCGCGAGCATGATTAATTAAACCGATTAATTTTTTATAAGCGGCAGGAAAAAGAACTCCATTAATTGATTTATCATCATCTTCGATTAAGGCTACTCCCATCTCTTCGCCGCGTTTTGTTTTAAAATTGCGGACATTTTTAACAATTCCGGCAATTTTCCTTTCATTATTATCAATCATTTCTAATTGCTTTTTCAAAGGTAAAATATTTTCTTCGCGCAATCTATCTTGATATTGTTCCATCATTGATCCGGAAAGCAAAATGTTTAATGTAGAAATTTCTAAAGAATATTTTAATTCTTTGTCTTCTGGATAAATTTCCATCTTTGGTAAGAAAGAAGACAATTCTTCTTCACTAATCAAGCCATCAAGAACTATATTTTGATAGTAATTCAGCATTCTTGATAGACCTCTTCTTAAAGTTACTCGATTATATTGATAACAGTCTAATGCGCCTGCATTAATGAGCGTTACAATATTTTCTTCGCTCAAGTGATATTTAACGCTTGCTTTGATAAATAAATGGAATGAAGAAATGTCTTCTTCTTGAATTTTTAATAGAGCTGCTATTTGATTTTTATTTATTCCTTTAATTAAGGTAAAAGGAATAATTAATTTTCTGTCGTCGATAACAAAATATGTTTTGCTTTTTTTAACATCTGGTAAAGCTAACTCTAACGAAAAATAGTTTAATTCTTCTTCTAATGAATCAATTCTTCGATCATTTAATGTTAAATGATTTAGCAATCCAGCATAATAACAAGATGGATAATTAGCTTTAATATAACTCATTATATAAGATATAAAAGCGTAGGAAACTGAATGTGACTTATTAAAACCATATGAAGCAAATTTATAGATTAAATCATAGATATTTTCAGCTTCATTTTGCGTTAAATGATTAGAAATAGCACCTTTGATAAATTCTTCGCGTAAAGAAGAGAGCAAAGCATTGTTCTTTTTAGAAATCGCCCGACGGAACAAATCAGCTTTTCCAAGAGAGAAAGAGGCAATTTTTCTCGCAATTAACATGATTTGTTCTTGGTAGATAATTATATTAAAAGTTGGACTGAGAATTTGCTTTAAATCTTCATTAAGGTAAGTTATTTTTTCCGGATGCTGTTTATTGTAGGCATAGGAAGGAATATTGTCCATTGGACCAGGACGATAAAGAGCTAATACCGCGGTTATATCATCAAACGAATCGACTTTCACAAGTTTAAGAGCTTTAGTAATGCCTGTTGATTCTAATTGGAAGACACCGCATGTTAATCCGTTATTCAAAATTGAAAAAGTATTTTTATCAGAAAAAGGTATTTTTTCTAAAGAAAAATTTTGATTATAATTAGCTTTAATATATTTGAGTTGATCTTCAATTATTGTTAAGTTAGTAAGACCGAGAATATCCATTTTTAGATATCCTAGCTCTTCAAGAATTGGCGCTTCAAATTGGCTAACTAAATTACCTTCGCTTTCAATGGTTGGAAGTGATTGCGATAATGGGGTATTGTTGATGATTATCCCGGCAGCATGAAGAGATGATTGCCGCGGTAATCCTTCAAGCTTACTCGCTAAATGAATCAGTTCTTTATAATATTCGTCTTTTAATAATAATCGGAAACTTTCAGAATTATGATATGCCTCAGAAAAAGAATCGTTTCCTTCTAAAGAATCGATGATGTTCCTAATATCTCTGCTATCGATATTATATACCCTTTGTAAATCTTGTAAGGCTCCGCGAACTTTATATGTTTGAAAAGTTATAATATAACAAAATTTTTCTTTTCCATAACGATTTTGAATATATTGACAAACTTCATCGCGTCGATAATCGGCAAAATCGACATCAATATCTGGCATTGATGTCCTTTCAGGATTGAGAAAGCGTTCGAAAAGTAAATCATATTTTAAAGGATCGACTTCGGTAATCTCTAAAAGATAAGCAATCAAGGAACCTGCCGCAGATCCACGCCCCGGGCCAACCATAATATTTCTTTTTTTTGCTTCTTTAACATAATCTTCTACTATGAAAAAATAATCGAGGTAGCCCATTTTTTCGATGATATCTAGTTCATAATTCAATCTAGATAGATATTGTTCATCTTGCTCTTTTTTTATTGCAATTAATTTATTTTGACAGTGATTATAAAGCTCTTGTCGCTTGTTTTTATACGGAAAAGAAACTAATTCACCGCGCTTTTTTAAAAAATTAAAATTTTGACATTCTTTTTGAATTATATAACTATTTTCGATTTCTTCATCGGTGTAGAGCTTACTAAGAACATTTAAAGTGAGAAAAAAATATGGTCCTTTTTCTTGTTTAACTGATAACTTACTATTTGTTTTTATTGCTTCTAATATTTTTAAAACTATCGCATCTTCTTTTTTTAAGTAGAGATGTTTATTAAAGCAGACACCTTTAAATTTATGAGATTTATAAAATTTGCGAATTTTGTCGGTAAAATCTTGGTCGAAATCTGAATATGTTTCAATCCCTAGATAAAAATCATCAAAATTACTCTCAATAGTCACTAATAGTTTAGCAAATTTTATTTCATCATTATAAAAGAGCTTTTTTAATTCATCATTAAAAGAGATAACCGCGATTAAACCATTTTTATAATCTCTCAATTCATCATTATCAATTGTTTCTTTTCTAAGAGAAATTAGGGCAATTAAATTTCGATATCCTTCTTCATTATGGATATAACAAGAAAGAGGAAAAGTGTATTCGTTATATGAAACGTTCAATTTAACTCCGTATGCAGGATTAAGATGATATTTTTTATCAAGGCTAGCAATGTTACCATAACTATGCATAACCAATAAATCATTTACTCCAAAGGAGCGATATCCAAGTTTAATGGCTATCTTAAAAATATCGTCAATTTTTAAACTTGATGATAAAAACGTATAGCATGTAGTGATATTCAAAGGACAATAATTCATATATCTATTATATAAAATTAAAGGTGAAATATTGTATAAGAAAAGCGAGAAATTTTATTCCTCGCTTGAATCATTTTCTTCTTTTAAAACTTTACTGACTTCAATATTTTCCATCTCATCTTTTCTTTCGGTTTTAATTTCCCAATGGATGATGATGGCTAAGATTGCTCTTAATAAAATAATGGCACCGAGAATGATTAATTCACTGGCTTCGCGGATAACAACCGTGTTAATAATTTCTGCGCCCATCTTGAACTCTAGACCAAGTGAAAGAGCTTGAGCTAATGTGATTTTCACATTATGATGTTTTTTTCTAATTGTATCATCAAAGACGTAGAATATTGCTTTGATTGTACCAACAACAATAACGAGGATTCCAATAAATTCTAAGATGATAACAATAATCCGCGCAAAATACTCGAGGTTGCTTTCGAGCCATAAGATAATTTGTTCCATAAATGTGCCTTTCAACTATACTAATTATGAAATAAAAGCGTACTTTTGTAAATAAGAAAGATTTTTAGAACTTTTTATTAGGGCTTAATTAATGGATATTTTTTTAATTTTTGATAAAAAACTAAATAAATAGTTAAATACTAAATGTTATTGTTGCAAAGTAATTTATGGTTATTTATAATTATCATTGTTGAAAAACAAAGACCGAGAAGGGGTGAAAAGTTAATGCCAAAAACAGTCGTTCGTGAGAATGAAACACTCGATGACGCTCTTCGCAGATTTAAACGCCAAGTCAACAAAGCTGGTATCTTAGCGGAAGCTCGCAAGAGAGAATTCTACTTAAAACCAGGCCTTCGTCGCAAGATGAAGTCAGAAATGGCTCGTCGTAAATCATATTAATTACGATAACAAAACGAATCACCGAAAGGTGATTTTTTTGTTTCTTTAAATAAAATTATAAATAAAAAAACAGATCAGTTTCCTGACCTGTTTGATAAATTGCTAGATTATAACTTTCTGTTGTAGAATTCAACAACTTGTGATTCGTCGATTTCTCTTGTTAATTCGCTTCTTTCTGGAAGGCGGATATATTTGCCGGAGACTTTATCTTTGTCGAGTTCGACATAAGCTGGGGTCTTAGGTGCTGATTCAAGAGATGATTTAACGATTGCTAAGTTCTTGCTTGCTTCTTTAACAGCAATTGTGTCGCCGACTGAAACGATGTATGAAGGAATATTGACTTTCTTATCGTTTACTAAGACGTGGCAGTGATTGACTAATTGACGAGCTTGTCTTCTAGTTCTAGCAAAGCCGAGACGATAGACTAAGTTATCTAATCTTGATTCGAGTAATTGCATAAATGCTACACCGGTGACGACACCTTTCTTAGCTTTTGCAATCTTGAAAAGACGTTGGAACTGTCTTTCAGAAACACCATATGTTTCTCTTAATTTTTGTTTCTCGATTAATTGTTTACCATATTCAGATGGTTTTTTCTTTTTGTCTTTTGCGTGTGGACCAGGTCCATAAGCTCTCTTCTTGAGCTCAACTCCGGTTTCGAGAACTGAATAACCGAGGCGACGTGACACTTTCCAGGAAGGTCCTGTGTATCTTGACATGTGTTTTTCCTCCTATAATAATTCATAACGAATTAGCTATAGAGAATAGATCCCTTATTCCCCGGGTGAGACGCCTTCACCATCTAGCAAGGTTACTTCTTTTGGCGTTCGTCTGGCAGGATGTATCTACTTGCTATTTCGCATGCTTTAAAATAATATCGTATCAATATGAAATTTGTCAACATAATTGTCACTTTAGTTTAAAAAAAAGTTTATAAAAAAATAAAATGCAGATAAATTATTTAAATAATTTATTTGTGCTCAATTGTAAGCTATAATTTTAGAAGAATTATTTACTTTGCTGCACTTTGGAGAAATATATGTTGAGTTTGATTGCTATTAATCCGATTGTTATTGTTGCCGGTGTTATCGGCGTGATTGTACTAATTTTATTGATTGTTGTTTGCGCGATTTTTACTTCGCGTCGGCATGCTAAAAAAATGGTGAATGATGTTAGTAAACGCTACCGTCGATACCATGATTTACTCGTAAATGAAATAAGTGAAGAATTGAAAAGAATATATTCAATTGCTCAGCTCAATAGCGATTATCAAGAAGTCTATACTAAAAATGACGAAATCTATCAAAATGTTTTAAAAAATGAAGATTATAAAGTTAGCCAAGATATCGACTCTTTAAAACTTTTGTTGCAGCAAAAAAAATATAAATTAATTAAAGAAGAAGTTGAAAACGCACGTAAATCACTTTCAACTTTAGAAGAACGTTATACTAATTTAGAAAAATCATTAAGTAAAATTTTGTCTTTAGATGATGAAAATCGCCAGACACTTTTAACTTATCAAAAGAAATTCCGCGATATTCGCGATTTAGCGGAATCAAAGAAGTTTGAACTAAAATATATTGAACCATCACTTAGTTCCCTATTTGAAAAATTAGAAGAAAGTTTTATCGAGATAAATAATCTTTTCTCATGCGCCCATTATCAAGAAGCTCAAGAAAAATTTCCTGAATTAAAAAGAGTTATCGATGCTTTAGAAAAATCTTTAAATGTTTTACCGCGCCTTACCACTTTAGCGTTTGTCGTCATTCCAAATAATTTGACGGAATTAAAAAATCGCTATGATGAATTAACTAATCAAGGTTATCCGCTTCATCATTTATTGTTTCAATCATCGGTAGAAACATTTGAAAAAAATCTCAAACATATCCAAAATCGTTTAACTTCTTTTCAAACTAAAAATGCGGAATATGAATTAAATCAAATTAAGGATAGTATTTTTAAACTCAATGAAGATTTTGATCTTGAAGTTAAGGCAAAAGAAGATTTCACATCATCATTCGAAGAACTTTATAATGGTTCCTATCAACTTGAAAACCGCTTTATTAAACTAAGAAGAGTTGTACCTGAATACAAATCAACATATCTTTTGAAAGATGAATGCTTATCGTCTCTTGAAGGTATTCAAAGAGAAATCAATGAACTTGATACTATTAAGAGAAATCTTGATACGTATGTTCATGCTTCATCAAAGCAACCTTATTCATTACTGAATGCCAAATTACTTGATTTGAAAGAATGTACAGAAAAAATAAAGGAACATATCGCTTCGGTTCAATCATATCTTAATTCTTTAAAAGATGATTCAGAAAATGCTTATAATTATATTTCTAAAGCCTATCTGGAATTAAAAGACTATGAGTCGTTATTAAGAAAAGTTAACGTTAAAAGCTTAATCAATGCTTATAAAAGTAATTTTGCGCGTTGTTATGAGTTAATTGACAACATCGGCAATGTAATAAAAGTTACACCTATTGATGTGAGTGCAATTAATGAATATGTTGAACTTTTAAAACAAGAAGAAGAATCTTTAATTGCCCATCTAGCTAATATAGAAAAGCAAGTTAATCAAGCTGAAGAAGCGATTGTATACGCTAATCAGTTCCGTTTAAAATTCTATGATGTGAGAACAGCTTTAATGACAGCAGAAAAGGCTTTCTTTGAAGGTGATTTCGCTCGAACTGCTGATGAAACTGTTTCAATATTAAAAAAGATTAGACCAGAGGCTAATAAGTAATGATATATTTTGATAATGCAGCGACGACTCTCGTTGATGAGTCTGTTTTAAAAAGCTTTGAGGATGCTTTGAAATTATATTTTGCTAATCCTTCTTCTCTTCACCATGAAGGATTGAAGGCTTTAGAAATGGAAAATAAGGCACGAAAATTGATTGCCAAATGTTTTAATGATGAAAACTTTGATGTAATTTTCACATCGGGGGCAACGGAAGCTAATAATTTAGCGATTAAAGGTATCGCATATCGCTATAAGAAAAATGGAAAACATTTAATCACATCAAAAATTGAGCATCCATCGGTCCGCGAAGTATTTCACCACTTAGAGCAAGAAGGGTTTACTGTCAGCTATCTCGATGTAGATGAGCATGGACATTATAAGTTAGATGAATTAGAAAAATTGCTCAATGATGATACTATTTTAGTTTCATTGATGCTGGTGAATAATGAAACCGGTGCGGTTCAAGATTTAAAAAAAGTAAGGGAAATTCTTAAAAAATATCCGAAAGTGAAGTTCCATAGCGATGTCACCCAAGCATATGGCAAGATTGATTTCGATTATAGCATCTTGGATTTAATATCTTTTTCAGGTCATAAAATCCATTCATTTAAACAGTCAGGAGCATTGTTAAAAAAGAAAAATATTTTAATTGAGCCTGAGATTCTTGGTGGAGGACAGCAAGATAACTTGCGCTCAGGAACAAATGATGTTCCGCGTGAAATAGCATTAGCTAAGGCTGTTAGACTTGCTAAAGAAAACCAAAAAGATAATTATGAGCATGCCCTTTCATTAAAGAAACATTTAGTTGCTGGATTAAAAGATATTGAAGGGGTAGAAGTAAATTCTGGTGATGATGATTCACCATTTATCGTTTCTGTTTATGTTCCAAAGAAAGGTTCAGTGGTTGCTGAATCTTTGTCTAATAAAGGAATTTATGTATCGACAAAATCAGCTTGTTCATCAAAAAAAGAAATGTCATCATATGTCTTGGAAGCTTATGGAAAAAATGATAAAATTGCTCAGAATTCGATAAGAATTTCTTTTGACAGAGAAAACACTCTTTCGGAAGTTGATGAATTTTTAAGAGTTTTAAAACAAATATTAATAGAAATTAAGTAGGTAAAACCATGGATGAATTAATAATGCTCCGTTATGGAGAATTATCGACAAAAGGAAAAAATAAGCGCGATTTTATCAATTTATTAGGCTGCAATGTTAAGCATGCTTTGAAAAAATTTTCAAATCTTACTTACGATATTAAATATGATCATATTTATATTCATTTAAATGGTGAAAAATATGATGATGTTAGCAAAAGATTATTGGATGTTTCAGGAATTTACTCATTTTCTAAAGTTTATCGTTTGCCTATTGATTTAGATGTTTTGAAGCAAGAAGCTTTAAAATTGGCTTTAGCAGAAAACAAAAAAACTTTCAAAGTTCACACAAAACGTCCGAATAAATCTTTCCCTATTCATAGCGAAGAAATTAATCGCCTTATCGCCGGAGAAATTCTTCGTAATAGTGATTATAAAGTTGATGTCCATAACCCTGAACTGATGATTAATATTACAGTTAGAGAAGATTATATCTATTTATTCACCGATGAGACTTTAGCTGCTGGCGGTTATCCTCTAGGAAGCGGTGGAAAATCATTAATGATGCTTTCTGGGGGAATTGATTCTCCGGTTGCAGCATATTTAATGATGAAACGCGGAATAAAAATTGAATGTATTCACTTTGCTTCTCCTCCTTATACAAACGAGGCAGTTATTACTAAAATTAAGGATTTGCTAAAAAAGTTAACGGCTTATCAAAAAGAAATAAAATTGTTCATTGTTCCGTTTACTAAGTTACAAGAAGAAATATATCACCACGTAAATATTTCTTATGCTATTACGATTATGCGCAGAATGATGTATAGAATTGCTTCAAGAGTCGCTGGAAAACGCAAAGACTTAGTTATAGCTAACGGAGAATCGCTTGGGCAGGTCGCATCGCAAACATTAAAATCTATTAGCGTTATTGAAAAGGTTTCAACTTTGCCGGTTATTCGACCATTAGCGATATTTGATAAAGTTGACATTATTAAAATTGCTAGAAAAATTGATACATACGATATTTCAATTCGTCCATATGAAGATTGCTGCACAATTTTTGAGGTAAAAAATCCAACTACTGCTCCTAATGAAGAAAAAGCAATTGAATATGAACAGTTATTTGATTTTGAAAAATTAATCGATGACTGTGTCAATAATCTTGAAGTTTTAACAATTACTGATGAAGATGAAGATGATCTTCTTTAAGAGTTATACCGAAGAAAGTAAATAGTAAATATTTTACTTTCTTTTTTTTAATGCTAAAATGTCAGTATGACACTTTGCTACGGATTTAGAACATCAAAAATGCTTTTTAAAATCGTTAGACGGTACAAAGTTACATATTATTATTCCCGTCCAGCATTAGATGGCACGATAACATATTATGGTCATCGGCATTTTTTCTCATGCTATGAGGAAAAAAATTTGCGGATTGTTTTTAATTCCTTCACAAAAAACAATTATTATATTTATTTGAAAAATACTAATGATGATTATCATTTTTTAAAAAAACATTATAATGTTGTCACTTTAAGCAGTGATACTGAACCGAATTTAGAATGCGAATTTTTAGATAATCCCGGATTAAATAATAATCAGACAATTGAAGAGGTATCGGCTTCTTTAGTCTCGGTGATGATGAAGAAAAATCCTGATTTAGTAAAAAATATTAAAGATCTTAATCTGCTTAGATTTCAACTTACTAATGAATTAGAAAAACGGCTTAGACAAAAAGATAAAATTAGTATTGAAAAATATTTAGATAATTCGCGTAAATATTTAAATTCATTTAAAAATTATGAAGTGCATCAAGATGATATAACATTAGAAACCCTAGTTGAAAAGCATTCATCGTTAAGCCGTTATCCTTCAACTTATTTAAAAAGCGAAGGGATATCATTAATCGAAAAATATAAAGAAAGTGAAGGCATTTATTTTGATAAAATTGATAATGTTTTAAGAAATCTTTCTAGGCAGTTACGCGATAATATTGAAAAAGCGAGAATTAAAGACAAATTCGTGCTTGATCATTCCCTAGCAAAAATCAAGACACTTTTTTCTTTGCCAGATGAACTTATCAATGATGAAGAGTTTATTAAAGCATATGACAAATTTTTAAATAATTTGAAAATTAATGATAGTAGTGAAAAATTGCTTAAAGAATATTTGAGCAATATCCTTAGCGACTATCAAACCGAAAAAACATTTTTGAAAGTATTTAATACTAGCGAAAAGATTCTCGATATCGATAATAAAAAGATTCGCCATTTTGAGATGATGAAAAGATTAGAAAGCACGGATGAAGAATCGGATATTGAATTTAAACTCTATCTGCGCGTTAAAGAGGAATACGAAAAATTTATTTATTATCGCGGAACAAAAATTCGCCCAAATATTTTAAAATTAGAATCATTAATTTCGTATATTGATAAACTAAAAACAGCTTTATTGTCTTCTAAACTTCTAGTTGAAGAAGATGGAGTATATCATTTTGATAAACAATATTTAACTGAATTTGGAAATTGTCTGAAAAATATTTAATTACTCAACTGATTTTAGTGATGAAACCATAGAAATTTTATTGATTCTTATAGTTAAAATAAGCTCAACAACTAAGGCGCTTACTAATGAAATAGCTAACGAAATCAGATAAGTTGTGAAATTTATATGATATAGGAAAGCTATGAGATTAGTTTTATTGATGGCGAGAGTTAAAACACATAACGGGTAGCCGACAAAGAGACCAATAAATGTTCCAATAAAGGTTAAGATCATAATTTCTTTTATTAGCATTGAGCGAATTTCTGTAAAATGGAATCCGATAACTTTCATTGTCGCGATATCTCGGCTTCGTTCAGAAATATTCAAAGAAATAAGATTATAAATTACGACAACCGCTAGGGCTATAGCAAAAATCTTGATGACATTGGTCATCATTTTTATTGATGAAAGTAAATTGTCAGCTTTATCTTTTAAATCTTGCAATGTCATGACGCTTGTGACATCACTAATTGATGATATCTCTTCTTCAATTTGCGGTAGTTTATCTTCTTGATAAGACATATAATAGGTGTTTGGTGCGATAAAAGAATCATAATTTTCACTGATATCATATATTCCGTTTAAAATACTTGATTCAACGATGCAACCAATTTTTCTGGTATAAGTTTTCTGATTATAGGTAACAGATATTTCGTCTCCGACTTTAACGTTTAAATCATCAGCTAAAGTTGAGATAATCGCTACTCCGTCGCTATAAGGAAAGTGAATGTATTTTGAATTTGCTGTATTAAGAAGGTTAATAGTTGTCATAGAAGCCTTATCATTATTGGTTAAGGTAACTGGATAGACTATTAATCCTTCAACATCGCTTACTCCATCAATTTCTTCTAACTGTGATGTGATATTGTTATAAGACACCGAGGTTTCTACTGTTAGAGGAATCGTGGTATTTTCATAGATATCAAGATTTACTCCATAATTTAAGGTATCCATAATACCAAATCCGCATACTAAAAGGGCTGTGCAGCCTAAAGTTCCTAAGATAATCATTAAAGATTTAGCTTTATTAGCCAAAATATTTCTAAATGACATTTTGGTTGTTAAAGATAAATGTCGAGCATTATTAAAGAGAGTTACTTTCGTTTTTGGAGCGACGTTTTTTAAAAGGTCAACTGGCTTTTCAGAAACGCTTTTTCTAATTACGATAAAGGAAATTAAGAGAGCTATTGCTAAGATTACAAGTATTGAAACAATGTTTAACGGCAAAAATAGCTTGCTGCTAAGCTGAGGCATATCCCATAATAAAGCATATTTTAACTCCATGACTTTTGGTAAAGTTAATGGGCCAACAATAAATCCAATTAAACCTCCAAGCAGACAAACGATAAAACCATATGTCATATAATGGAGATATATTAAACTTTTTTTGATGCCTAATGATTTCATTGCACCTATCTGCAATCTTTCTTTAAGAATTAACTGAGAAAGAGTTGTTGAAATGATTAATATCGATACTAAAAAGAAAATTGTAGGAAAAACGTATGTTAATTTCTTTGATTGATTAACATCTTGCATTACCTGCGAGTTACTTGGCAAATTCTCTAAATCAATTAGCAAGAGAAGATTGTTTGTTTCTTTAGAAGCGTAATATTCATTAATAATATCTTTACTTCTTTCAATATCAGAGGTTTTAATTAAAATTTGATTTACTAAAAGATTATAGATTTGCTGAGAAGTGACATTATTTAGATAGGATTCTAAATTGTAATGCGAAAGTATAAAATCTTTTAAAATATCATACACATAAGAAAACTGACTATAGATATAGGTATCTGAAAATTGACTTGATGCGACAGCTTCAGGAAAATACATAATTCCTGAAATGGTAAAGGATATTTGAATTAATGGTTCAGCTAGAACGTTTTCTTGATTTGGTTTCAAAACAAGCGGTAATAAATTAATATATTTTTCAAATTCTTCTGATTGTAAAAGCGGATTGGTTATTTCAAGTAACATTTCATCCCCGATTTTTAAGTTATTAGCTTCGGCAAAAGAATCAGTAATCATAAAGTTTTCATCCCCGTCGATTACAATAGGGACAGAAACGGTATTATCATCGCTATTAACTAATAAATTTAAACTGCTTTGCTGATAGTTTGCCTGAATATTGCCGCGCGTATTGATTTCGCTAATGTTGCTATCAAGATCCTTAATTTCAATGATATCATCTTGATAAGAATACGGAGATATTGTTAAAAACAAATCTGCGATATTGCCTTTTTCATAAAGATTTTCTACGCGTCTATTTAATAAATCAGCATTAGAAGTGAGACCATTAAAAAGACAGACAGCCAAAAAAGAAATCATTAAAATTGCTAAGTATTGCTTATAATTATCTTTAAGTGAGCGGAGAACTTTTCTATTTAACAAACGAAAAGTCGATTTGCTCTTACCATTTGATTTCATCGACGTTCTCCTTCTTTTCCTGATAGGTATTTTCGATGATTTTTCCATCAGCAATTCTAATTAAATGAGTTGCAATATCTTTTAAAGATGAGTTATGGGTTACTATTATGACAGTGGTATTTTCTTCTCTAGAAATTTCATAAAGAAGCTTGATAATAGAGATACCAGTTTTGCTGTCTAATGCACCTGTTGGTTCATCGCAGAGAAGTAGTTTTGGATTTTTAACAAGTGCTCTAGCGATACTGACTCTTTGTTGTTCGCCTCCTGATAATTCACCTGGATAATTATTTTTTCTTTTTGCCAAATCAACTTTTTCTAACATATCAATGCTAGAAAGAGGATTTTTGACAAGCGAGGCCGCGATTTCAACGTTTTCTAAAGCCGTTAAATTATTCATTAAATTATAAAATTGAAAGACGAAACCAATATTGTTTCTTCGAAAGTTTTCTAGTTCCTTGCTATTATAATTACCGACTTCTTCTCCGTCCATTTTATAGGATCCAGATGTTAAATTATCCATTCCTCCAAGAATGTTTAAGAGAGTTGATTTTCCGGCACCAGAAGCTCCGAGAATGACAACGATTTCCCCTTTTTCTATTTTAAAAGAAACATTATCAAGAGCTTTTACTTCAGTTGCTCCTTCACCATATATTTTTGATACGTTTTCTATTTCAATAAAAGACATATTATCACCTCATTCAGTTTATGTTTTTATTGTAATATCTTCATTTAAAAAAATTAAGAATAATTAAGCTACAGATGGTGATAAATTAGATATTTTTGGTGAAAAAAACAAGGCCGAAGCCTTGAATTTTTCTGAGCTTAATTACTAATTACTTAGCTAAAGCTTTTTTAGCAGTAGCGACTAATTCAGCAAATGCCTTATCATCAGCGATAGCGATTTCGGAAAGCATTTTTCTGTTAACGTTGATGTTAGCAAGTTTTAATCCATGAATTAATGTTGAATAGCTGATATCATAGTGATGGCAGGCAGCATTGATTCTGACAATCCATAACTTGCGGTAATCTCTCTTAATTGTTCTTCTTGAAACATAAGCATAGTGGAGAGAATGCATTACTTGCTCATGAGCGGTCTTATAGAGAAGATGTTTAGAACCGAAGTAACCTTTAGCTCTCTTTAAGACTTTTTTTCTTCTTGCGTGTGTTGTAGTTCCGCCTTTAACTCTCATGTTCTATTACCTCCTTATTGTTGAATCAAATCCTTGATTCTCTTGTAGTCAGATTTGCTGACAAGACTTGCCTTTCTTAATTGGCGAATCTGTTTGTGTGACTTGTTGTGTGATAAGTGGGAAATATAAGCGGAATGTCTCTTTAATTTTCCACTGCCTGTGACTTTAACTCTTTTGGTCAAAGCTTTTTTGGATTTCATTTTTGGCATGATTTTGTCCTCCTATTTTTTTACTTTCGACGCTAAAATGACGATTAAGGTTCTCTTGTCTAGAATCGGTGCTTTTTCCACTACAGCCTTATCGCTTAGTAATGAAATAAAACGCTCAATAACTTGATTACCGACATCCATATGAGAAATCTGTCTGCCTTTGAAACGCATTGTAATCTTGATTTTGTTTCCATCCTCAAGGAAGCGCACAGCATGTTTTAACTTAGTCTGAAGATCGTGTTCACCGATGACTGGCGATAATTGAATTTCTTTTACTTCGATAATGGTTTGATTCTTTTTCGCTTCTTTAGCTTTCTTTTGCTGCTGATAGCGATATTTCCCATAATCGAGAATTTTGCAGACCGGAACTTTAGCGTTCGGAGCTACACATAGTAAGTTGAGATTCCGTGAACGTGCCTCCATCTGGGCATCACGCGATGACATTTCACCGAGTTGATTACCGTCTTGATCAACGACTAAGACTCTTGGGAAACGGATTAAGTTATCAACTAAATCGTTACCAAACTTGTTCTTCTTTGGCGGTAATTGTTTATTATTCGTTTCTATAATTGAGATCCTCCTAGTAAAATAAAATGGGCACAGAATCCTGCGCCCATCAAAACTTCAAAGTTATCTTTGGTAGCTCTTTACCAATCTATATTCTAGATCTGGTGAGAAGCGGGCGCTCCTTCTTTCCACGATTTATTTACCTTTATTATTCTAAGTATTCAGCTTCTTTTTATCAAGTAGAAAATGCATTTTTGATTAAAAAAATTTTTTATAAGAATTTATATAATGAAATAAATGATTATTTAAGATATTTTAATTAATATTTGACAATCTTTTCTTTATATGCTTGATAATTTCTTGCTGTGCAACAAAAGCACATTAAGAAAATATATACAAAATTGCCATGTTTTTATTTTCATGTTAGAATGTAAATGTCTAATAGACGTATGCGATTCCACATTAAATTTTAGGAGAGTTTTTTCATCTCTATGGTGTTGAAGGCCGTTCATCTTAATTAAGATATCTAAGTTCGGAATCCTAAAGTAGAGAAAAGCTTTCCACTCTGGTCCTTCGGGATTCAGCCAAGTCTATTAGGCTTTTATTTTGTTGAAAAGGAAGAATTATGAAGACATCATCAAAATTATCGATTGCTTGCATTCGCGCCTTATGTATTGATGAAATAAATAAGGCAAAGTCAGGTCACCCAGGTATGGCACTTGGTTCTGCACCAATTCTCTATACTCTTTTTACTCGCCATTTAAAAGCTGATCCACATCATCCTGAATGGATTAACCGCGATAGATTTGTTCTTTCTGCCGGTCATGCTTCAGCTCTTCTCTATGCAATATTGCATGTGGCTGGCTATGATTTGAATATGGATGATTTAAAACATTTCCGTCAATTAGATTCAAGAACCCCTGGACACCCAGAATTCGGTGTTACACCGGGAGTTGATGCTTCAGCAGGACCATTAGGTCAAGGTATTGCTCAAGCTGTTGGTTTGGCTTTAGCTGAACAATCATTAAAAGCTATGTATGATGGAGCAAAAAATATTTTTGATCACTATACTTATGCTTTATGCGGTGATGGCTGCCTCCAAGAAGGTATTTCCCAAGAAGCTATCTCGTTTGCTGGACATCAAAAGTTAAATAAACTTATTCTCTTCTATGACGCTAATAATGTCACCCTTGATGGCGGATTAGATTTATCTTTCTCTGAAGACGTTAAAAAACGCTTTGAAGCAAGTGAATGGAATGTTATCGAAGTTAAAGACGGCAATGATGTTGATGATATCGATAGAGCGATAACAAAAGCTAAAGTTTCTGATAAACCGACATTAATCATGGTCCATACAGTTATCGGCTTTGGTTCTGTTAACCAAGGTACAAGTAAAGTCCACGGTTCTCCATTAGGTGAAGAAGATGGACATAACGCAAAGTTAAAATATGGCTTTGATTATCCTGACTTCACTGTTTTACCAGAAGTTTATGAAGATTTCAAAAATAGCTTTGCTGCAAGAGGAGAAAAAGCATATCAAGAATGGAACAAACTCTATGACGAATACGCTATTGCTCATCCTATTGAAGCAAAGAAAATCGCTTCTTCTTTAAATAATTCAGTTACTACTGAACTTTATCAAGAAAATCCAAAATTTGAAGTAGGAATGAAGGAAGCTTCAAGAAATACTTCAAAAACTATTATTAATTTATTACACGCTAATATTCACAATTTAATTGGTGGTTCTGCTGATGTCGCTGGTTCAGTTTATACTAAGATTAACGGAGGAACATATTTCACTCCAGAACACCGCGAAGGCAGATCAATTAACTTCGGTATTCGTGAATTTGCTATGGCAGCGATTCAAAACGGTATGTTGCTCCACGGTGGATTAAGAACTTATGTCGGCTGCTTCTTGGTTTTCGCTGATTACCTTAAACCGGCTATTAGAATGGCTGCTCTTTCCCATTTACCAGCTGTCTATCTCTTCTCACACGATTCAATCGCTGTCGGTGAAGATGGACCAACGCATCAACCTATCGAACAATTAGCAATGCTTAGATCAATTCCAAATGTTGAAGTTTTCCGCCCATGCGATGCTAATGAAGTTGCAACGGCTTATCGCTTGATGTTTGAACAAACAACTCATCCATGCTGCATTATTTTAACTAGACAAGCTCTTCCAGTATTGCCAGGTACTTCTTCAAAAGATTGTGAAAAAGGCGGCTATGTTGTATCTTGTGAAGTTAAAGAAGCACAAATTACCATTATCGCCTCTGGTTCAGAAGTTTCCTTAGCAGTTGAAGCTCAAGAAAAACTTCTTAAAGAAGGCATTGATTCCCGCGTTGTTTCAATGATGAGCCAAGAAAGATTCTTAAAGCAAGATCCAACTTACATTAAAGAAACATTAGGCAATGAATATGGTAAACGCATCGCAGTTGAAATGCTTTCATCCTTTGGATGGCACCGCTTTGCTCCACATGTTATGAGCATTGACACTTTTGGAGCTTCAGCACCGGCCGGTGATGTAATTAAGAAATTTAATTTTACCAGCGATGAATTAGTTAGAAGAATTAAGGAAATTATCTAATAAAAAAATAAAGGTTGCAGCTGCAACCTTTTTATTTGCTTAAATATTTTTTATTGTTTTAATAAATTGAATTTACGGTTAACTAGATTTTCTAATGAAGAAGTAATTACTGTTCCGGCGAAAAGATTAATTAAAGTTTCAATAACCCAGTTAATACCTATGCAGGTAACTAAGACGTACATGATTACGCTTGAACCATTTGTGGATGCTAATTGTTCAACAATATTATAGAAGAATAATACTAGCGTTGACATAAAGAGTAATGTATTAAGGAAGGCGGCTGAGAAACAGCTAACGGCATGAATAAAGATATTTATGCTTTTCTTCTTTCCGTTTGAGACTTCTGGATTAGTTAAAGTTTTATGGAAAGCTTTCTTTAATCCTTTAAAAATTAAGCCAGTTAATAAGCCCATTAAAGTTCTTGTTACAATACAGACAACTGCGGCTAAAAAGACATTTTGGCTAACGATTAATCCTCCGACATAATCACCCATGAAACATTGGGCGAAAGAAGTTAAACCAAAGGTTAAGCCGAGAACCATTCCGCAGACAGGTCCGAGCAATATAGCTCCGACAGCAACCGGTAAAACTAATAAAGTAACCGACATAAACGGTAATTTAATGTATCCAATAGGCGTGAAAGCCATAACGATAATTAAGGCGATAAAGAAGGCAGTAAATGCCATTTTATAAATTAAAAGATTTCTGTTTTTCATATTATAATAACCCCCGATTCTTTTCATAGATAGCTTTTAATCCTTTAAAAATTAGATGCGGATCATATTTAAATGATGATAGTTCATCTTTAACAAGATAACTATTTCCACCTGTCAGAATCGGATATAACTGACAGTTTAATTCTTTTTCAGTTTCTCTAAGTAATTCTTTTATCATTGCACTTGTGCCGTATATCGCTCCGGAATTGAGGCAATCTAAAGTATTTTTGCCAACGATTTTTTCTGGTTTTTGATAAGATAAATCACTTAATTGAGCAGCATTTCGAATTAATGACTGCATCGATAATTTAATGCCTGGAGTAATAATCCCTCCAATAAAGTTTTTCTTGTTATCGACAATTAAGAACTTGTTTGCTGTTCCTAAATCGGTGATAAAACAAGGAAGAGGATAATTACCAATCGCTCCAACGCAGTCACAGACTAAATCTGCTCCGAGTTCGCTTGGGTTATCAATATGAATTGATAGGCCGGATTTCAGCTTATTTGATACTAATAAGCACTTTTTTCCGATTAATGTTTCAACCGCATGGACTATTGAACGCGATAAGGAAGGGATAACGCTTGAAAGGATAGCACCTTCAAAGTCATCGGCTTTCAAATTGTTTTGGTTCAAGAATTCTTTTAAGAGACTCCGATACATATCAGAGGATCTCGTGAGATCACTATCAGTGCGGTATTCGCTGATTAATGTCCCGTTTTGGTCAACACCAACATAGAGATTGGTATTGCCAAGGTCTAATAATAAAATCATAAAACACTCCTGCTGCAACCATCTTATCGATGTGTCGCGCATAGATATTCTTATATAATTAATATTAAAATGCAACTAAATACATCTGAACTTGAAGTTTATCTTCTTAATTTTTGCAAAAAAAGAAAGTACCGTGGCTAATGGTACTTTCCTGCACCTTGTTAAACGGTCTAATGCCGTTTATATTGACGCTTTACAAGGTGTCCAATGGGGAGAAATTAACCCTTTACGTAATGTAGTTGGTTTTTGATGTATGGCTCGATTTCTTCAATCGGCGCGCTTAAGACATAAGAAACTTCATGAAGAGCTTTATCTTTAGCAAAGGCATAAATCGCTGCTTCTTCTGGAGTTAACGGAGATTTACATTCTTTGGCTTTAATTAAATAAAATCTTTTCATGATAACAAAGAGATCTTCAAGTGTTCCATAACGTGCGAGATTATAATAATACATCGTTTCCGGATTAAGTTTTTTAACGCGTTCACCGCAGATTTTTTCTAAATCAGTTAAAAGATGTTCGCAGTCTTCTTTTGGAGTAATCGGGCGAATATTTTGAATATAGTCATCAAAATATACTCCGCTTTTTCTTAAATGAACTTTATCTCCATCAATTGCCATGACACGAACTAATCCCTTAGTCGCATGGGAAACCTTCTTATTTAACTCGTACATATTATCACCTCAACATTATCCTTATTTATATTGTAACCGATTACATTTAATTTGACTAGAGGTAATTTTTAGACACTTACTTAGAAATAAGAAGCTAAATCAATATGCCAATAAATATTTTTTTCTCCGTAGACTAGAAAATTGAACATCATAATTAAACAGTCGAGAACAATCAAACTGCCTAAAATAATTGAAATATATAAAGCGAGTTTATAGTTCATCTTATTTTCCAGAAAGTTCATAAATGGGGTGAAGGCAAACCGCATTAAAATTACAGCTAATATAGTTAAGGCCGAAGTTGTCGGAATAGAAGTAAATTTAGTTATGTGTAAAGGAATATTAGAATAATTCCAAAGCGTTAATCCGGTTATGGCTTCGTAGATAGTTCCAACTACTATTTCACCTAAAGCGACTGTAACAAATATTGCTGTACCATAACAAACGTAGGATAAAATGCGATCTTTTCTTGTATTGTCACGGAATATTTCTTTTTTGAATAACCGCATCTTATCAGGGGTACCCAAAGCAAAATAGGCTGCAAAAACAGCTAACCCGTAAGGAGCAATAAAAGGCAAAATCATAAAACGGCTATCAATTGTATGGTTTTCTGAAGCGATACAGCGAAATATATTTTCGCTTACCCATCCAAGAAACGAGGCAACTATCATGCATATGCCCATATAGACCCAATGGTAGTCGTAAATTTTTTTTGCTTTTGCCGGTATTTTGTTATTTACTAATTCTGTCATTTTCCCACATCCTATTTATTTTTTAACAAATAATATTAAACAAAAGATAAACTTGTGTTTAGATTTTTATCATATTTATGCCATAATGAAATAGGTGTTTTATTTATGTTTAAAATTTTAGTGGTTGAAGATGATTATTCTTATCGCGAATATTTATCTGCTGTTTTAAAGCAAGCTTCCTACCAAGTATTTATGGCAAAAAATGGTCAAGAAGCTTTATCTAAACTTGAACAAGAAAAAATCTCTTTAATCGTTCTCGATGTGATGATGCCGGTTATGGACGGCTTTGAATTTTTAAAAACGATTAGAAAAAATGATATTGATATTCCGGTTTTAATAATAACTGCTAAACATTTGCCTCAGGATAAAAGAGAAGCCTTTATCTTGGGAACAGATGATTATTTGATTAAACCAATTGATGAAGAAGAAATGCTTTTACGGATTAAAGCATTATTAAGACGAGCAAAAATTGAATCAGAAAAAAAGATTGTTTTCCCTCATACTATCGTTGATTACTCATCTTTAGAAATACGAACAGATGATAAAATTATTACGTTGCCGAAAAAAGAATTTTTATTACTATATAAATTATTATCTAATTTAGATGTTGCATTTACCCGTTATCAATTAATGGATGAAATCTGGGGATATGATAACGAATCTAATGATGTCACAGTTGCTGTACATATAAATCGTTTAAGAAATAAATTAAAAAATATAAAAGATTTTGAAATCCAAACCATTTGGGGAATTGGTTATAAGGCGGTAAGAAAGAAATAGTATGAAAAATTTAAAAAAATCAATATTAAAAAATTTTACTAGAGCCCATAAAGAATATCATTTTTACCTCGATAAAAAATTAACAGGATTAATCTTTTTAATTTCTCTAGCAACGGCTGGAATCGTCGCTTTAATCGTTTATCTATTATCGTTTTATGAGACATATAGCTTCGTTTCATTTTTTATCGTGACAATTATTGCTTTATCATTAAGCGTTTTGATGACCAGCATCATTATGGCTTTTTTAACAAGAGCGATGTTAGGAGGATTAATTTCTCTTGGAGAAGCGATGGAAAAAGTTTCACACGGTGATTTTAATGTTCAAGTAAATATCGTTACTCCATCAGAGTTACGTTATTTAGGCGATAATTTTAATAAAATGGTCAAAGAATTAAGCTCTCTTGAAATGTTAAAGGATGACTTTATTTCTAATTTTTCCCATGAATTCAAAACACCGATAGCATCTATAAAAGGCTTTGTTAAACTTTTAAAAAATAAAAAAGTATCACAAGAGGATAAAGAGAAGTATTTAGATATCATTTATAGCGAAATTAATCGCCTTTCAGATTTATCAAATAATACTTTACTTTTATCTAAATTAAAAACCAGTGAATCTTTAAAAGAAATAGAAACGATAAATGCTTCAGAAATTCTTAGGCAAACCCTTTTGCTTTTTGAAAAACAAATTAATGATAAGAAAATAACTTTAAGCACAGAAATTGAACCAATTGAAATAGATGGTAATCACGATTTTATTAAACAGGTTTTTGTAAATTTAATATCAAATGCGATTAAATTTACTGCTGACGGAGGTAAAATAATCGTCGCGGCAAAAAATATTGGTGAGCAAGTTTATTTTACTTTTGAAGATACAGGTATTGGCATGAGTGAAGAAACTATTAAACATATTTTTGAATCTTATTATCAAGCGGATTTATCGCATTCGACATCTGGGTATGGATTAGGATTATCAATTGTAAAAAAGATTGTCGACTTGCATAATGGAAAAATTGAAGTTTTAAGCTCACTTGGTAAAGGAAGTAAATTCACAATAATATTTAATAAAAAATTGCAATAAAAAAAGTTGTCAAATGACAACTGTTATTTAACGGAACATTTCTGTTCAGACAATATTTAATGGTGGAGCTGACGAGGATCGAACTCGCTACCTCCTGAGTGCAAATCAGGTGCTCTCCCAGATGAGCTACAGCCCCAAAAAATATATATAACAGGATATATAAATCCTGATGTAATAACATGGTCGGGAAAACAGGATTCGAACCTGCGACCCTCTGATCCCAAATCAGATGCACTACCAAGCTGTGCTATTTCCCGATTTAAATGGCGCGCTAGGCAGGAATCGAACCCGCAACCTCCAGATTCGTAGTCTGACACTCTATCCAGTTGAGCTACTAGCGCAGCCTAATTAATATAACTCAACATCTAATTAAAGTCAAGAACTTTAATTAGTAATTTTTACCAAAGTTGGAGGTTCCTGCCGGATTTGAACCGACGGTGATTGAGTTGCAGTCAATTGCCTTACCAGCTTGGCTAAGGAACCATCTTTTCAACTTTCGCAATGATTAGTTTAGCAAAAGGCGAGCCATCTTGCAAGATAAAGTTTAATAATTTTAATGAAAATATTTATTTAATTTATGTTAAGATAATTATATATGGATTCATTAGTCGAACTTTATAAAATTGGGCATGGCCCATCCTCTTCTCATACGATGGGACCGGCAAAAGCTTGCCAATATTTAAAAGAACATTTTCCTGAGGCAACGCGCTTTGAAATAACTCTCTATGGGTCTTTAGCCTTAACCGGTAAAGGTCACCTTACGGATATAATTATTCTAAATGAACTCGGACCTAATACAAAAATAGTCTTTGATATTAAGAGCAAAGTGAAACATCCAAATACTTTTATTGCAAAAGTTTTTAATGACGAAAAAATGATTAAGCAAATTACTTTTATTTCTCTTGGAGGTGGATCGATTTCCATTGATAGCAAAGTAGAAGAAAGTAATAAAGATATTTATCCTTTTCATAATTTTGATGAAATAAAAAAATACGCTTATGAAAATAATATTTCTTTAGATAAAGTTGTTGATCGCTTTGAAAATATTGATGAATATTTAAAAAAAGTATATTTTCAAATGGATAAAACCATAACTGATGGATTAACTAAAGACGGTGTATTACCAGGAAAATTACAAGTTAAAAGAAAAGCAAAAATCATTTATTCATCGCTTCATGAAGATGATGGACATGAAAAGGTTATTAGATTGTTATCTGCTTATGCTTGCTCAGAAGAAAATGCGTCTGGAGCGATTGTTGTTACTTCACCGACTTGCGGTTCTAGTGGGGTTTTAGCCTCCGCGCTTTACTACTATTACCATGATAAAAATACTCCAATAGAAAAAATTATTGAGGCGTTAAAAGTAGGTGGACTTATTGGTAATGTTATTAAACATAACGCTTCGATTGCGGGAGCCTATGCTGGCTGTCAATCGGAAATCGGTTCAGCTTGTTCAATGGCTGCCGCATCTATTTGTTTTTTAGAAGGCGGAAACATTAAGCAAATTGAATACGCTAGTGAAATAGCTATGGAACATCATTTAGGATTAACCTGTGATCCGGTGGAAGGAATGGTTCAGATTCCTTGCATTGAAAGAAATGCCGTCGCGACATTAAGAGCCTTTGATGCGGCCTATCTAGCGACAATTCTTTCATCTTTAAGCCAAGTATCGTTTGACACAGTTGTCGAAACGATGTATCAAACCGGTAAAGACCTCAAAAACGCCTATAAAGAGACGTCTAAAGGTGGGCTTGCTAAATATTTCTTCCATAAATAAAACCAGCTTTACAGCTGGTTATTTTTAATTAAAGTCTGAAAGATATTTTTGTTCGCGCTTTTCCTTAATAAACTTAATTAAGAAGTAACAAGGAACTAAAGCGATAGCCAAAATAATGATTACGTAATAAGGAACCATATTGGTTGCTGCTTTAACTTGGCTCCACATAATAACGACATTAGCGTTATCTTCTCCAAAATCATTCATAAAAGCGCAGCGATTAATGATTTCGACAGTTGGATATTGAGCTTCTAACTGATTAGCACTATCTTCGTAAGGATAGCAGAGAGCAGCTTTTCCTTCTGGAAGATTGCTAGCAAAGTAATAAGATAAATCAACCGGAGTAGTTAACGGCCAATCTTCTTCTGGCAATTCTTCAAAATATTCTTCATTAGTCGGCAAGATACCTTGAGCATCTTGAATGCAGAGATAGAATTTATCTCCATAGTGGACGACATCTTCTAATTCGGCAGAGTATGGTGTTCCTTCATAATATTCGTGAGCTCCATACCAGTTGACTACTTGATCAAAAACTTCTTCAGAAGCGACAAAGGATGTGTAACCGATATAATTCATGTTGATAGCGGCATTGGTTGGATCAGAAAGGAAATTAATAAAGGCATAAGCTAATTCTTCGTTAGCTCCTTTAGGCATAACCCAGCCATCATACCAAATATTGCTTCCTTCTTCAGGAACGGAATATTCTAGATATTTATCAGCTTCTTCACTAGCGGTATCAATGGAATAGACCGCATCACCTGACCAGGCGAGGTTCATTTTAATTTTTCCTGTGATGATATCATTTTTACCAGAGTCAACTTCAAAACCATAAATATTGTTTTTCATGGAGATAAGTTCTTCTCTGACTTTATTGATATCTTCTTGGCTGTGACGATCAAAAACTTCTTGGATTTTAGCGTTATATTCTAAAGCGGAAATTTCACCGTTTTCATATTTTTGGCGGTAAACATTTAATTCATCTTGATAAGCATGAAGAATTCCTACGACATAAGTATCACGCATGGAATTTTTCACTGAAGCCATTTTATGATATTTTTCATTCCAAAAGATATCCCAAGTTTTGATATCTTCTTCGTGGACATATTCTGGGTCATAAACAATGCCCATGGTTCCCCACATATAACCGGCGGCGTAATCACCTAAAGTATAGTAGCTACCATCTTCTTTTTGCGCGGTTGTAAGCATCTCGTCGAGCTTATTTTTGATGTTTTGCGCGGCATATTCGTTATAAGTGGTTAATTTGCTGCGGTCGAGAGGAACAATTAAGTCCTCTGAGACTAACTTTTGAATCATGTATTCTGACGGGCAGAGCAAATCATATGTGCCTTCTGGCTGCAATGTGAATTGGTTATACATGGTTTCGTTAGTATCGAAAGTATAGTAATTGACCGTGCAGTTATATTCTTCTTCAAAAGCGGTAATTAAGCCTTCGTCGATATAATCGGAAGAGTTATAGATAGTTATAACATTATCGTTATTAGCTTTTAAGACAGTGTTTGTCTTTTCATGTACTTGGTAATCTCCATTAAAGGTAAATGAAGAAAATCCGTTCATAGCGATAATTGAAAGAGTCAAGATAAGTAAAGATTTCATTTATTTGCCCTCCTTCATTGAATTAATTTTTTTAGAATGCCGGTAGGCAGATACGTTATTGATGATAACGATGATGACAGCGATTAAGAAGATAAAAGTTGTCAAGGCTCTAACCTCAGGTGGAACTGGGTGTTTAGCCAAAATCTTTTGAATATAGGTTGAAATAGTTTCAAATGATGGGTTCTTTAAATATTGGGTGATAACGAAGTCGTCGAGTGACAAAGTTAGACTTAACATAAATCCTGAGACAATTCCCGGAAGAATTTCTGGAAGCATAACTTTATATAAAGCAACGCGTGGGGTAGCTCCTAAGTCTAAGGCTGCTTCATAGATATTTGGATCCATTTGTTGAAGCTTTGGTTTAACTGATAAAAAGACAAAGGCGACTGTTAAGACGACGTGACCGATGACTAAGGTGAAGAAAGAGAAGGAGAAGCCTAAAGCGACGAAAAGAACAGCGAGTGATAAGGCCATAACGATTTCAGCGTTAACGACTGGTAATTGAGTTATACCCTCGATAACTTTTCTCGTTCTCTTTTTTGAATAATAAGAACCAATTGCGCCTAAAGTTCCAATAATCGTGGAAACAATTGCTGAGACAAAAGCGATAAGGATAGTATTTCCAACCGCGGTCATCAACTCTTTGTTTTTGAAAAGGTCTCCGTATAGTTTGAAGGTGAAGCCGTTCCAAACGCCGACCGAATCTGAATCGGTAAAAGAGAAGACGATTAATAAAAAGATTGGAAGATACATCAAGAATAAAATGAAATAGACATAAGTCTTCGCTAGTATTTTCTTTACCATAATGATGTCCTCGCATTTTCTTCTTTTGAAAATTTTCTAGTGACGACAACTGAAATACCAACGAGAATTAACATAATCAAGGCCATGAAAGCTCCAAAGTTCCAGTTAGCTTGATTGAAGTAAAGATCGATATATGAACCGAATAAAACAATATTGTATTCAGAAAGTAAGTCACTGATAACGTATGACGAGATTGTCGGCATAAAGACCATCGTGCAGGCAGAAACAATGCCTGGCATCGTCATAGGAATAACTACTTTAATAAATGTTTGAACTGGATTAGCTCCTAAATCAGCTGATGCTTCAATTAATGAGCGGTCCATTTTTAACATTGTTGAATAAAGAGGTAAGACGGTGAAAGGGAGATAGTTATAAACTAAGCCGACTAATGTCGCAAATGTTGGATGGGTACCTCCACCTAAACCAATCCAGGTAAGAAGGTCTCTTGTCGCACCTGTTCTGATGATGAAGTTAATCCACATCGGCATAACAAAGAGCATAACGATAACCTTATTTTTATTGAATTTTTTGTTAGCTAAAATATAAGCGATTGGATAACCGATAATTAAGCAGATGACGGTTGTAGCTAAGGCAAAGACCAAAGAAATAATTAAAACGTTGATATTGGTCATGTCCGAGAAAAAGTGCACCAGATTGATGAAAGAAAAATTTCCGGTGGCTTTATCGGTAAAAGCGTAATAGATAATTAAGAAAATTGGTACGATGATAAATAATAAGAAGAAGACGATATAGGGAATTGAGAGATATTTTCTTTGAAATCTAAAGCTCATATTGCTTGATATCCCCTTTGAGTTTCAATTTAATATCTTCTTTATTAATCGTTACTCCGACGATATCTCCTTCATTCCAAGTCCATTCGTTTTCAACAATAAAATCATCGTTTTCATTTCTTACTAAATATTGATAATGGTCACCTTTATAAACCATTTGAATGATTTGTCCGGTAACTTCGCATTCATCGACATTATCGCTAATCATTACTTTATTTAAATCGACATCGACTTTTACTTCAGCGTCGGTTAAATCATATTTTTTGTGATCCGGTCCGACTAAATAACCATCTTCATCAATACTTGAACCTTTTAAAAGCTGAGTGACATCGCATTCCCAATCATATTCAGCAAAGCAAACTTTGTTGTTTTTGGTAATATATCCGTCATAAGCGTTAATGGTAGCATCGCGTTTCATAATATGGATATTTTCTGGGGTAATAGAAATTGAGACTTTTTCATCAACCGGTAAAGAAAGCGTTGATTGCGCGGTAACCTCATTTTTACCAACCATGATGACATATTGATAATGGATACCTTTGAAAATCTTAGATTTAATAACTCCGTCAACAGTGCCTTCACCTGGTTTGCTGATAATAATATCTTCAGGTCTTAAAACGACATCGACTTTCTCATGAAGAGGAAAATCGTCGACCATCGGGAATAATTTATTAAGAATTTTGACTTTGTGATCTGGGAAGATAGTTCCAGAATAGATGTTGCTTTCACCGATGAAATCAGCGACGAAAGCATTAGCTGGTTCATCATATATTTGTTTAGGTTCACCGATTTGCTGAATAAAGCCATCAGACATAACAACGATGGTATCTGACATGGTTAAAGCTTCTTCTTGATCGTGTGTAACATAGATAAAGGTAATACCTAATTTGCGGTGCATCTCTTTTAATTCGAGCTGCATCTCTTTACGCATTTTTAAATCAAGTGCGCCTAAAGGTTCATCTAATAATAAGATTTCCGGTTCGTTGACGATTGCTCTAGCAATAGCAACTCTTTGCTGTTGTCCTCCTGAAAGAGTTTGGATATCTCTCGTCTCAAACTGTTCCAAATCGACAATTTCTAGAGCCTTTTGAACTTTTTGTTTAATAATGTCCTTGGTGAGGTGGACCATTTTAACCACTTCTTGACCATTTTTCTTAACCTTGACCGGGACTTTCTTAATTTTTAATCCGAAAGCGACATTATCAAAGACGTTCATAGTTGGGAATAATGCGTATTTTTGGAAGACGGTATTAATTGGTCTTTTATAAGGTGGCAATTTAGAAATATCGACGCCTTTTAAAAGAATTTCGCCTTCTGTTGGTGTGTCAAATCCTGCAATCATTCTTAATGTGGTTGTTTTTCCACATCCAGATGGGCCAAGGAATGTGACAAATTCCCCTTTTTTAACCTTGAGGTTAAAGTTTTCGACGACATAATCGTCAGCGTCATCAAACTTCTTTCTCACGTTGCGAAGCTCGATGATGTAATCTTGTTGTTCCATAACTTATCTCCTTCTCCAACAAACAAAAAAACTAAAAATTTGGTGGACTCGAAATCCAGATGACTTTGCTTATGCCTGACGAGGTGTTTTTTAGATAATGAGGCTTATCGCATTCATAATAAAATGATTCGCCTTTTTTGCATCTAAACTTTTGATTGTCTAGGCAGACTAGAATGCTTCCTTCCAAGACATATCCAAATTCTTCACCTTCATGGGGATTATCTAGCGGAGTAGATTGCCCCGGATAGAGAGACAGCATAATCGGCTCCATCTCGTTTTTTTGGGAGTTAGTGACTAACCAGGTGATTGACCCATAGTCATTATCCTTGGTGAAGTAATCTTCTTTAGTAAAGACGATTTTTTCAGTAATCGTATCACTAGAGAAAAATTCGTTAAGGTTGCTTCCTAGCGCATTAAGAATGTCGACTAAGGTTGCAATGGAAGGAGAAGTGAGATCATTTTCGAGCTGGGAGATATAACCTTTGGTGAGGTCGCAGCGGGATGCGAGTTCTTCCTGAGTTAAATTGTTGAGCGCTCGAAGCATTTTAATCTTTTTCCCAATAATCATAATTCCTCCATCTTGTTTTGTGACTTTAAGAATAAAGTTTACTTTCTCTAAACAAAGACTAGGTTATTATGCGTGATTTTATCTTTTTTAACAATAAAAAAATAAAAATTATTTATTCAGGTATTTTGTGCTCATATTTTATTTATAAAATAACTGATAAATTGTTTTGTTTAGTATTTTTTAACTTTAAAATCAAAAATATTAAACAGATGACAAGCATTTATTGATTATTTAAAGCCAAATTATGAATAATAAATATTTTTTATTCATTAATGAATACTTCTTGAATTAGAAGGTATTTTTATCAATAATTATTCTGTTATGCAAATACTTACTCTTCAAAACGTAAAAAAAGAATTCGGCGACACTTTATTATTCGATAAAGTAAGCTTTTTAATTAATGATAATGACCGCGTTGCTTTAATTGGACCAAACGGCAATGGAAAAACTACTTTGTTAAAGATGATTATCGGAGAAGAAGAAATAACTTCTGGGGAAATAATTTTTGCAAAAGGAGCTAAGTTTGGCTATTTGTCGCAAGAGGTCATTAAAGATGTTAATCATACTCTATATCAAGAAATTGAATCAGTTTTTACTCCTTTAATGATTAAAGAAAAAGAACTCTCAGAACTTGAGCAAAAATTATCTAATGACCCAAATAATCAAACCTTAATTGATGAATATGGAAAGAAACAAACAGAATTTTCACTTTTAGGTGGATATGATTATCATTATCAAATCAATATGATGCTTTCCAAATTCGGATTTCATAAAGAAGATTTAACGAGAGTTTTATCTTCATTTTCTGGAGGAGAAAGAACAAAAGCGGCGTTTGTAAAGTTATTATTAATCAAACCTGATTTATTGATTCTTGATGAGCCGACTAATCACTTAGATATCGCGACGATTGAATGGCTTGAAACATATCTTAAATCTTATCGCGGCGCGTTACTTTTTGTTAGCCATGACCGTTATTTTATCGATGCATTAGCAAATAAGATTGTTGAAATTGATAACCATGCTGCTGAAGTATATAAAGGTAACTATTCTTTTTATGTTGAAGAAAAGAAAATCCGTTATCAAAATATGCTTAACGCCTATAATAATCAGCAACGCGAAATTGCAAAATTAAAACGTTTTATTGAATTTTATAAACCAAAGCCGCGTTTTGTGTCTCGGGCAAAAGACCGCGAGAAGAAACTTGAGCACATGAAGATTCTTGATAAGCCTTATGAAAATAAAAATAAACTAAAACTAAATTTTCATGGTGAATCGTTAGCTAACAAAGAAATCATAAAGGTTGATGATGTTACCATAGGCTATGATCAACCGTTAATTGAGCATATTAATTTTTCCTTATTTGGTCAAAATAAAATTGCTATTATGGGCTCTAATGGCTGCGGAAAAACTACTTTGCTCGAAGCGATTGTCTCATTAAAACATATTTTACAAGGCGAGATAAGATATTTAAGACAAATCAATATTGGTTATATTAAACAGCATCAAGTCGATCTTAATCCGGATTTAACAGTTGCTGAAGAATTGTTAAAAGATTTTCCGTCTCTTGGCGAAAAAGGCGTATATAATCATTTAGGAAAATTTAACTTTGATTATGAAGACGCTAATAAAAAGATTGGATTTTTATCCGGCGGAGAAAAGATGCGTGTCGTTTTAGCTAAAATCATCTTAGAAAATTATGATGTTCTCTTACTAGATGAACCGACTAACCATCTTGATATGGTTACTCGGCAAGCTTTAACATTAGCTTTAAAAGATTATCAAGGATCAATTATTTTTGTTAGCCATGACCGTTATTTCGTCGATGAGTTAGCTACGCATATTTTGTATATCGATCATCATAAACCTTATTTTATGGAAGGAAATTACCTCGATTTCAAAGAAAAAGAAGCATCGCTTTTCTCACTTAGCGATGAGCTCGAAGATGAGAAGAAACCAGTTATCAAAGCAAAAGTTGTTTCAGATAAACCAAAATCCAAACGTTCTCCTTTAAAACTTGAAGAATTAATCAATAAAACTGAAGCGGAAATAAAGAAAGTCGAAGAAGATTTATTCAAAGAAGAAAATTATATGGATTATCATAAATCGCAAGCATTAGAGAAAAAGCTAGATGCATTAAAAGCAGATTTAGCTAAGTTAGAGGAAGAATATTTATCTTAAAATTTATAGTTGATTTTTGCTTGATTAAGTGGTAAATTAAATATCGCTAAGGAGGTTTTTATGTTAATTGATGAAATTAAAAAAGCCAATGTCTTAGCGATGAAAGCTCGCGATCAGGTAGCTAAAGGAATCTATAGCATTGTAATGAATAAGTACATGCTTCTCTCAATCGAAAAGAAAGAGAAAGGTCAAACAGCTTCCGATGCTGATATGATTAGTGTCATTCAGAAAACGATTAAAGAGCTCGAAGACGAAAAAGCTAACTACCTAAAGGTTTCTAATCAACAAAAAGCTGATGATATCCAAAAACAAATGGATCTCATTAAAGGCTATTTGCCTCGAATGATGAGCGAAGCAGAAATCAGAGAAGAAATCGCTAAACTTGACGATAAGTCAATGCCAGCAGTTATGAAACATTTCAAAACAAATTTTGCTGGAAAAGTTGATATGGGGTTAGTGAATAAAATTGCTAGAAGTCTCTAGCCCTTATTTTAGGGGTATAGTTAAATGGTATAGCAACGGTCTCCAAAACCGTTATTGCGGGTTCGATTCCTGCTACCCCTGCCATTTTATTGAAACTTCCCCCATTTCTTTGCCCATTAGGGTATGATAGAAATGGGGGTTTTTACATGAAGTACACATTAAAAGAAAAGCTTCGCTTTGTGAAGCTTCACATCGAAGAGAACGTACCAATTTATGAAATCGAAAGAAAATATGGTTTTCGCGCGGATGCATTGAAATATTTTTTGCGTTTTGCTAGTAGATGAAAACTCGTTCGAACTGAGGAATTTTTAAAAATTAGTTCTACTAGAAAAACGATACCCTACTAGAGAAATGATACCCCTATGTTTTTGCTTGATTAAAATTATTGACATATAAAAAGGAAGTAGTATACTTTAGTTAGTCGCAACTAACCAAGACATAGGAGGTTTTATTAATGAAAAAACATTTTATGTTAACAACACGAATAACCGTGGTTGTATGGTTGTTGGAAACATAAATTATAAATATGGAATTTAAATATGGAAAAATTCAATATTAAAAGAATGTACGGTTTTTCTTGGATGATTATTTCCTTAGCAATTCAACTAATAACATTTATTTGCTTTTTATGCTTGATATTTTATTTAAAGTCTTTTGATTCCACAAATGCTAATCAAGAAGCAGTTAATGAAATATTTAGTGTTCTAATATTGATAGATGTATTGTTTGCTATTTGCTTTATTGCTTCTTTGATTATATATCTATATAGATTTTTGCCATTTATTAATTCAAAAGGAAAATTGATTCATGTTAAAATCCTAGAAAGATTCTTAGGTAGTGTAATGTATGGAAAAATCGAAACAGATAATTTAAATAAAAAAGTTAAAATTAGATTTGTATCTAGAATATTCTCTAAATATTTTACTTCATATCAAGTTGGAGATTACGCAGAATGCTTTGTTAGAGAACAAGATTTGTCAGATCCTAAAATTGTTGTACTTTATAGATAGAATTGAAATTATAGTTATCTTTCTTAAATTAAAATTTAGTATACTTCCAATAAGAAATAATAATAGTGATTTCGGTTTAAATAATTACATTGATAACAAATATAAACGCATTGAAGTGATTTAGTGTCATTTCGTGCGTTTTTTTGCATTTCAAAATATAATTAAGGACCTAGTCTTTTTTTGATGAAAACGAGTGAAAACGCTCGATAACTATCGACAAATATTGTTTTGAAAGATATAAATATTTGATTTGAAGAACGGATACATACTTCAAGTGGTAGGCATGGGGATAATATTTATTAAGGAGGTTTTTAAGTATGTATCATTTTGTAGAGGATAAAGAGTTTTTGAAAAGAGCTCAAAATTCTTGTGTTGAAGATTTAAACAAACTTGTTGGATCCTTGTTAGAAGAAGGTATAAGCGCCCAATTTATATTAGTTGGTAGTGGTAGTAGAAATATGGTCACTCAAAATGAAGATGGTGACATTGATTTTGATTATAATCTTTTGATTCAAAAGTGTGATGATATAACTGACTGTAGATTTCTTAAGGAAACTACGCGTAAAGCTTTAAACAAGATAATGAGAAAAAACGGGTTGCATGATGTTGAGGATTCCACCTCGACATTATCATCAAAGTGCGTATATTTTAAAGATAATCCTGACATCAAATTTAGTATGGATCTTTGCATTGTTAAAAAAGATGATAAAGGAAACTGGTATCGATTAATTCATCAAAAAACTGGTTATACAAATTCTGATAGGTATTTTTGAAACCAAGTACCTAATTCAAGCAAAGTATCTGAAAAATTTGTGACGCTTAAAGCCAATAATTTATGGGAAGAAGTCAGACAATGTTATCTCGACAAAAAGAATTTATATTTAAAAAGGAACGATAATAATCATCCATCATTCATTTGCTACATTGAAGCAGTCAATGAGGTTTATGGTCACTATAGATGGACTAGTAAATAATAAAAAATACCAATAAAATACGCACTCCTTTAGGGTTTCGTTTTGCTAGTAGGGGTGTCGTTTTGTATCAAACGACGGCACAAAGACATTTTATATGAAACTTCCCCCCCATTTCTATCATACCCTAATTGGCAAAGAAATGGGGAAATAGCACTTTTTTATTCATAAGATTTTCATACTTGTGATTTCACAACTCTATATAATGTAAATAAAATAATATCTCTATTGAATAATAAAATTTTTAGTGATTAACACTTTAATGCGAATGACTATATATGAATTTTCTTTTTAAATAGCATTAAAATCTCATTGTACAATAAAAGTAAATAAGATTTAAAAATTTAATTAAAATAAGGCTTGTTTGTGACGTAACGTAATGGTTTAAAATGCGTATAAGGAGGTAATTATGAGTAAATATAGAGCTATTCCTAATAACTTTATGACAATTGGAGAAGTTGCAAAGAAAATGGGAGTTACTGTTCGCACTCTACAATATTATGATAAAGAGGGTTTGCTTTCGCCATCTACACATAGTGAAGGTGGTCGAAGACTTTATTCGAGCAAAGATCTAATTATGCTTCATCAAGTTTTATCTTTAAAATCTTTAGGTTTTACTTTAGATGATATAAAAGAAAGACTGATTAAATTAGAAACACCAAAAGATGTGGCTAATGCTCTTAGTGAACAGGCTAACGATATTCGTAATAAAATCAAAAATCTGCAAGATTCTTTAAAAGCAATCGAGCAATTAAAAGAAGAAGTATTGCAAATGAATACTGTCAATTTCAAGAAATATGCAGATATTATTGTTAATTTACAAATGAAAAATGAATTTTATCCACTCATCAAACGTTTTGACGATAATACACTTGACCATATACGTAACAAATTTGATAAAGAAAGTGGTTTAGATTTTATGGCTAGATTTAATCATTTAAGTGATGAAATTGTAAGACTTCATGAAGAAAAAGTTTCTCCAGGAAGCGAAGAAAGTCAAAAGATAATAGGAGAATATTGGGGGTTAATCATGGAGTTTACCAACGGAGATATGAGTATGCTTCCAAAATTAATGGAAGTTGGAAATATAGGTATGGCTACAAATTCCTGGGAAGAAAGACAAAAGATTGTTAACGATTATGTAGGTCCTGCCTTAGAAATTTATTTTAAAAGGATTGGAATAAATCCGTTTGAGTAGGTGAAATCATGATAGATGCTATAAATGTTAATGAATTAAGAAAGAATTATGGGACTTGTGAAGTTCTTAAAGGAATAGAATTTAAAGTTAAAAAAGGTGAGATTTTTGCTTTACTTGGTATTAATGGCGCAGGGAAAACTACAACTTTAGAGATTATTGAAGGATTAAGAAAATATGATAGTGGGACAATAACTGTAAATGGCAAAATTGGAATCCAATTGCAATCATCCTCGTTACCTGCACATATCAAACCAATGGAAGCAATAAAACTTTTTGCTAAATGGAATAAAGAAAAAATAGATTATGAGATGTTAAAAAAACTAGGAATTAAAGAAATAGAAAAGAAACAATATTTTGAACTATCCACCGGTCAAAAAAGACGATTAAATCTAGCGCTTGCCCTTGTAGGTAATCCAGATATTATTTTTCTTGATGAGCCTACAGCTGGACTTGATGTTGAAGGAAAGCTTTCACTTCACGAACAGATTAAATGTCTTAAATCAGAAGGAAAAACAATAGTTTTAGCAAGTCATGATATGGCAGAAGTTGAAGCATTATGTGATCGTATTGCTATTTTAAATAAGGGTAATATTATTTTTTGTGGGACAGTTTCTGAATTGACTGAGAATGTTGGAAGAAAGTACTTCATTCATATAAAAACAGAGTTGGAAAACCAAACCATAGAGACAAATAATATAGAAGATACTTTAATCACTTTATTAGGTGAGTTTAAACATAAAAAAGTCAAAGTTTTAGATATTAAAGTCGATCGTGGATCGCTTGAAGAACACTTTGTTGAAATAGCGAGGAGGGAAATAAAGTGAGAGGTTTTTGGTATGGATTATTATTGCAGCTGAAGTTAGATATACGTAGTAAAACTTTATTAATAACTTGCTATATTGTGCCTCTTATTTTCTTTTTACTTATTGGCGGTATTTTTATATCTGTCATGCCTGAAATGAAAAGCACGCTTATACAATCAATGATTGTGATGAATATTTCAATGGGAGCTATTATTGGATTACCGCCGACATTAGCCGAAACTTATGGAAGCGATATACAAAAAGTGTATAAAGCAAATGGAGTTCCTATATATTTAGGTTTTGTTACTATATTCCTTTCTACATTTGTGCATTTGATGATTAGTTCATCGGTTATCATAATTCTTGCTCCGTTGATATTTAAAGCAAGCTTACCAGCACAATTACCATATTTTTTTCTTGGTCTTACTATGTATATTATTGTGGCGCTTGGTATTGGCGGTGTATTAGGTTTAGTTGTAAAAAATAGGGCTAAACTGACAATGGTATCACAACTTGTTTTTTTACCATCAATCATGCTTTCTGGGATAATGTTTCCTATTGATTTATTACCTAATTTTCTCTTAATCATAGGTCGTATTTTTCCTGCGTCTTGGGGTTATCAATTAATGTTAGATAATGGTTTTTGTTTTGAAAATGTTTGGTATTTAATACTTATATTGGCTTTAGAAGTTATATTGTGTTCAGTACTTTTAGCAAAACAAAAATCAAAATAATTTATGTAAAAAGCAATTATTCAAAATCTAGGCTAGGAAGTAAGAAATCCTAGTCTTTTTAATAGCCTCACAAAACCCTTACGTTTGCCTTATATTGCGTCAATTTCTTTAAGTTGAATTTATACTCAACCAACAAACATCTTCAAACGTAAGCAAAGAAGTGGTATCAAGCATTTATTAAGGGGTTTCGTTTATCTAGTAAGGGTTTCATTTTGCTAGTAGGGGTGTCAGTTTTTTTAGTTATGATTCGGTGCTACACTTTCTAATGACTACGATTGGATAGCTGATTTTAGAGGATATGAATTATATTAGTAAATCAGGTCTGATTTATAATAATTGATAAAAGTAAAATTGTAATTTACTCTTGTTATAGAGTGCTTATGGTAGAAAGGCGAGTGAAAAATATGAAAAAAATTATGAAAATCATATTATGTATTTTCTTCATACTTTTCATAATTTCATTTCTATTAGGTATGGTAATGGAGATTTTACGTTATATTCCTTTTTCTAAAAATGATACATTTAATCTATTTTGGAATATTTTCTTTTATTCCACATATGTGTTTGCTATTCCACTTATAATAGGAATAATTTACATTATAAAAATGAATAAATAATTATAAAGTTTATTTGTACTAATCGAGAGCTCTGAAATATGAGCTCTTTTATTTTAGAATAGTCTCTTTCAAACGATAGATATATTTATATAAAGTATTGTTAGAAACTTAAAGGAGATTAAATAATAACTTATCAAAACTTTGAAAGAAAAATAATCAAACTACACAATGAAGTTAATGAAAAATTCAATGGAAAATATAACGGCTCGTATTAACGGATTAAGTTAAATTGAGTAATGTGATTTATCTAAAATAAGAACACTTGTTAAGGGTGTAAAAGAAGTCCAAACTGAAAACATACTAAAGTAAACTAATTAGCTATAACGATTAAGGCCTTAGAATTAAGAAAGTAAATAATAAATGTAACACTTGAAACTACAATTAAAGGCTATAATTACGATAGTGAATCTATTGTAAGACTCGTTATTATGTTCCTTTGTGGGGGGGAGATATTTGGCGATGCTGTTCTTGCTAATGCCATCCTTGATAGATTACTTCATCACGCGAATGTTATTAATATTGTCGGTCGTTCTTATAGAACTAAAAACTTAATTTCAGAATTGGAGGATGATAATTAATTACTTAAATCAAAATTGGTTATTAAAGTTTCGCCCAAATTGGTTACTATTATATTGACACGATTAAGAAATATATATTAGTTAAAAATGGTATTTCATCAAATAAGTATTCATTTATAAATAAATGTTGGTATTATAAAGATTTTTTATTTAAAAGAAGCAATTGCTATATAGGCAAAACTATATGTACCATCAATGAAAAAATATTTGAAGAAGGTAGAATGGATTTTACTACAAAGAATAGTGAAAAATAGTGTCTTTATTATTAATAAATAGTCTCTTTAGAGCAATATATACATGCAAGGACAAGGTATGAATAAAACAATTTTAGAAAAAGAAAAAATTATATTGAGATTGAATTTACAAGAATCGCTAGAAAAAATTCTTGCAAAATTGTTGTAGATTATTTACTTATAAATTATTTAAAAAGTAGTTATTATATGATAATAAAACAACTGCTTCTCAATATTGAAAAAGATAGAAAGTAATAAATGATGACAAACTTAGATATTAAACAAAATGAAATTACTTGATAGATGTTGAATTAGATACCAATTACCCAGCTCTCCTTCAGTGGTTCATATTATGACTAAATATACAATGATAAAGGCCTTAGTTTTAATAACAAAAGCAATTCTTGTGACTATAACTATAATCATATTAGATTTATAATTTTTATTGCTAACAAGTTGCTATTAGATTTTTATAGAATGAAAACGAAAATCTATATGGATTCATAAAAGATATAACAAAAAAATTCTTATATTGAAATTTCTTTATAAATTTGTTGTAAAATATAAGCACGATACTTGGGATTAACTAAGAAAATACAAAATTAATTAGCTTCATTTATTGATGATTTAAGTTTATTTTTAGATATATTATGATAGTTAATCTTTAATGTAGTTAACAAGTTGACAAAGATTGATAAGAATTAGAAGAAGAAAATGCTGATGATTTGTATTAGACATATGAATATTTTATTGTTTATGATATGTCGAAATTAAGCAGGAGAAAGTAGTATGAATAAAAAAGAATACTTGCAAATACAGGAGAATTTTTTGCAAATTTATAACGGAATAATTGCGAACAATCCATTATCTACTAATGGATTGGCTAAAGATATAATATATAATTTTGATTGTCCTGAGTTCATAAAATTAAAAGAAAAATATAATTTAGAGGAAATTGCTGGGAAAGGTAATGATTTCTCTAAAGCGAAGAGATTGCTTAATTATTTTTCAAAAAGGCTTTATCACTCAAGTTATTATAATAATCATATTGAATGTAATGCTTTAGACTTGTTAGAATATAGTTTTGAAAATAAGAATCAAGGAATCAATTGCTTGAACAAATCAAAAATTTTGCAAGAATGTTTATTGGCTATAGGAATATATGCTAGAAGATGTTTTATGATGCCGTATTCTCCATTTGATATGGATAATCATGTAGTAGTCGAGATATATGATAGAAATTTAAATAAATGGATAATGCTTGATCCAACTTCAAACTGTTATGTAGTAGATAAAGATAATAAACCATTGTCGTTGTTTGAAATGCGAGAAGCTTATGGAAATAATCAGAAAATATTCCCTATCAAAACAAATCAAAAGAAATTTGATTATGAAAAACAGTATAATGATATGTTAGAAACTATTGCATATTATTCTAAAAATTGCTTTTGCTTTTTTGTTGATGCTATATCTACATTTGGAGATAAAGATGGTGTTTTAGTATTTGCACCTATAACCTTTAACTTCGGAATTTGGAACGTGCAGAACTCAAAATTTAGAATTCAATATATAAAGGAACACAAAGATGAAATTGAGAATCCAGATAAGCTTATAGAATGGGCAGAAAAAAGACTTGAAACATCTTTAAAAAATATTGACTCTACGAAGAAATTAAATAATATTGACTCTTATTTATTATCGCCAATAAAAGAATAGTATGTTTTCTTCCATAAACTATGATTTTAATATTAATTCTCTTTTTAAGTGAAATTGTTTTCTTTGATTTAAAGAACTCAATAAGAAAGAGTGTAAAAGAAATTAATAATTAAAATAATTAATGTATCAGAGAATCTAGACAATTATCTAGATTTTTTTATCTTCGTTTTCTTAAGTTGCATAAATTTTATGTGGATGTATAATTATTATAGAAACAATTTTTTCACATAATATTTGTGACTAAGTGTGGGGAATAATAAATTTATGATAAAAATAAGAGACATGTCAAAAAAAGTTTGATGAACAACTTTATAGTGATGTTAATATCCTCTTACCAAATAATGGTTTATTTGTTTTAAAAGGTCATAATGGATCAGAAAAATCAACCTTTTTAAGGATTATTGCTGGTCTAGATGGCGAGTATGAAGGTGAGATATTTTATAATAATCAATTAATTGATAAAAAGAATGCATCAACATATACTTTTGATCACGTTTCCTATTTATCGCAGAATCCACTTATTTTAAAAAATTTAACGGTTTTAGAAAATGTTCAAACTTATGATAAGTACAGAGAGTAAATTCAGAAAGCGCGAAGAAAAGAAATTGAAGAAAAATTTAATAAGCACTTTAATAAATAAAGGAGAATTTACAAATGGTAAAAAGTATGCAATGCGCAGTAGAAAAATTTGTAAAAGCAAAAGAAAACGGTCTTTGTCTAATAGATATGCCTACGGGCTCTGGTAAGACATATCTTACATGTAAAATTATAGGCGGATTTATTCGTGAGGAAATTTTGCAAGATGTTAAAACTATCATTTATTTAACTCCACAAAAGAAGAATATAGATGATATTTTTAATGACGTAAAACGTGATTTTTCAAACAATCCGTCTCTCTTTGATGCAAATGTTTTGAGAATCTATGCCAATTATGAAAGTGTCTTGGATAAGTTTTTGGAGGTTTACGATAAAATTCCTTATTCGATTCAAAATAGACAGTCTTGTAAAGATTTAAAAAAGCAGATAGAACTTTATAATGATTTGCTAAATAGAAATATTTCCAAGGATATTTTAGATAGCACGCTTGTGGAAATAAGAAAGCATTATGAGGTGGCTTTTAGAAAAGATTTATCTGAAGAATTATCAAAGATTGCGAAAAACAACCGCGAAAAAAAGATAAAGCTTAATAGTAAAGAATATTCTTGGATAAAAGTATTATATCCTGCTTGTTTAACTGAAGATAGAAAAGTTCTATTTATGACAGTTGATAAGTTTGTTTCAGGCAATGATCCAATAATTTCTAAACCATATCGTTTTATTTCACATTCTAAGATAAAAAATGCATTAATTTTTATTGATGAATTTGATGCTACTAAAGAAGTTTTGCTTAATCAGGAAATACAGAATTGTACTGATTATAAAATGGATTTAGTAAAACTGTTTTCTAGCATATCAAATACATTAAAAGGCAGAGAATTTCCTTTATCGATATTTGCGAATTCCTTGGATGAAAACGATAAAACAAGTTCTATTTATCAGTTCAACAAAATGAAAAAATACTTTGAAGATGTTAGGGAGAAGTATAATTTAAACTATTTATTTAAGCTAGATTCGCAAGAAGAAAGTGATAGATATTTCTTGTTTGATGATTATCAATTACATACGATAACAAATTCCAAAACTGATAAAAATATAATTTTAGAAGTAAATAAAAAGAAAAAGCAAAATACAATTTCCATCTCTAAAGATCGTGATGATGGCAGGTTTTATCGTACAATTTATTCGATTAAAAATGCAATAAATGTCTTTGTAGATTGCTGCGCAAAGATGGCAAAAGTATATATGAATAATTATAATGATAATGCGAGAAAAACTCATAGAGATATGATGGAAATTGACCAAGCAGTTAGTACTATAATTGATTTGTATAATTTAGACTATGTTATGGCTAAAAATATTACAGCTATAATAGTTGATAATATTTCTATTCCTGTTATAGATAGAGGTAGAGACGTGTTTGATACTGATTTCTATATGAACGGATTTAGATATTATGATTTTAAGGATGATATTTCACATAACGAGTCTACAACAATGGCAATGTGCTATTTAGATAATACTCCGGAAAAATTTATGCTTTCTCTTGCAAGGAAGGCAAGAGTAGTTGGTTTGTCGGCTACTGCTAGTATTGAAACCGTTACGGGAAATTACAATATAGAATATTTAAGTGATAGGCTGAATGGTGATTATTATGATATGCCCACTGAAGATAAAGAAAATATTCAAAGCTATATTAAATCGCGTTTAAATAATAGTGACAATATAAACGTAACAAAAGAAAGTTTAGATGAAGCCAAATTAGATATTTTAGAAGAAATTATTGCTCAATTATTTAAAACGGACGAAAATATTGAGCTGTTTGCAGGGAAACTCGCTAAATATCAACAATCAGATAAAAGAGACCAGCTTTACAATGTGAAAAGAATCGTTAAGGCGATGAAAGCCGTAAGGGCTTTTATTGAAGATAAGACTTCTAAAGTTTTATTAGTAATGACGAATAGAAATGTTGTAGAATATAGCGAATATAATATCTTTTCTGAAGAAATAATTGAAGCGTTGATTGATTCTTTATGCAAGGAAATGGGAGTGCTTAAACCAAAGGCGCACTACTTAAACAGTTCAGAGTTTCTAGTTCAAAAAGAAAATTATAAAAAAGATATTCAGTTGGGCGAAAAGGTTATATTGTTTTCTAGTTATAATACGGCAGGAACGGGGCAAAATCTTCAGTATGAAATTGATAATAAAGAAATGGATATTGATTCACTTTATTTAGAATTTCCAACTAACATCTTAGTCAATGTTTCAGAGCTTAGGGAAGAGGCTAGTTTGATAAAATTAATTTATCAATATGAGACCTTAAAAACAAGTGGGGAAATAACAAAAAACACAGCATTTGGTAATATAAAATCTGCGTTTAGACGATTAATGACGGCAAATATGACCGACCATTTTGATTATTATGCTTATAAAGCAGAATCTATAAATAATCACATAGTAAAAATACTTATCCAAGCGGTGGGTAGAATTTGTCGTACAAAAAACAAGAATACAAATATAAATATTTACGTTGATGAAGAGATTTTTAAAAATGTTGATTTTTCAATCTCATTTAAAAGTGATAGGATTTTAAATCCAGAATTTAGAAAAATTGCAGAATTGAATGTAAAAATGAGTCATAGTGATACACATATTAATTTAAATAAGGCTTGTGACAGAAATGCTCGTGTCAAAACGCGAATAGAAAATATTCTTAATGTAAATAGAATATCTTGGAGTGATAAGGATGTAGAACAGTGGAATGATATGCGAGAATTCGTATTGAAGCATCCCACAATTTCAAAACCAGAATTAGCTTTAGAAGTAAAAAAACATTATTCTGTTAGAGATTTTTACCTTGAAGCGAGGGATGGAGAAACAATAAATCATTATTTATATATTAATGATGAAACTGAAGTAAAACAAATACTTTATGACTATAGTTTAAAGAAAAGAAAAAATGCAATCAGGATAGATGAATATGGTACTAGATTAAATAATTTAATACGTATTCCTGCGGTTAAAAAGGTTTTTGAAGAAAATGGCTATGCTACATCTTTCAAAAGCAATGATTGCATGATTTTGCCGGTAGTTTATCAAAACATTTATAAAGGAGCGCTTGGGGAAGTAGCTGGTAAGGCTATTTTAGAGGCTAATGGCATCAAATTGTCCGAAATTATAGATGTTACTAAGTTTGAAAAGTTCGATTTTTGTTTAATGGCAGATAAAGATGTTTATATCGATTTTAAAAACTGGTCAGAGCAAGATAAAGTAGATAGAGATGAATATAGAAAAAAGTGTTTGGCTAAATTAGACAAAATTGGAGGCAAAAAAGTATTTATCATAAACGTGGCTGCTAATAACTTTCAAATTCATAATAGCTATAACAATAAAATTATTGAGATTTCAAGTTTGTGTAAAATAATGCCTAAATCAGGATTGTTGTACCAATTGGATGAAAAAGATATGAGCAGGGTTATTAGATTATTATTGGAGGCTTGTACTAATGGCAATATGTAATCAACTTAACGCAAGCTTTAACCACCAAGAAATAGATAATAAATTTGATTTTTATTTAATTAATACGACAGAAAAATATATTCCGTTTGGTGCTAAATGTTTGGATTTTGAAAGTGGTAAAATAGAAAGCTTAGCTTTTGAAAACGGAAAATCATTGTATATAATGTTAAAAAAAGAAATCCTTTCAAAAATGGATTTGGTTAAACAACTAGACAATGAAAAACTTTATGTAAAAAGAATTAATTCATCGGAAATTCCTAATTATATTTTATTTAAGTTGTTTTTGTATTCGTTGAACAATTTTAATTCCGAAAATTTAAGCTTTAATAATTTAACTGGAAAGTTTTATATTTTTAAGCCTGAGTGGATGAAGAAAAATAGAACTTCTTTTACTGCTTTAGGCATAAATGTGGACGTTGACATGAACATACTTGTCGAGGCTGCTACTTTTGCCAAATATTCATTGTTTGAGAAAAGTAAGAAAATAAATGAGTATCCAAAATATATTTTTAGCAATAAAAATTGTTCATTGAAACGAGTTTTTGATATTAAGTCAGATGAGGTTTATATAAAGAAAGGCATCTATAATAAAAAAGCAGAAATTCCTTTCTTTACTATGAGTAGAGAAGACTTGAAAAACAACAAGGTTTACTATTTGTATTATGTTTTAAAATTATTAAAAAGCAAATATAGTAAACTGATCGAATTCTCATTTGATATGATTGAGGTTGTTAAGACTATAGGTGTTGAACGAGATAAGCTATTTATGAATTATGCGTTAGAAGAGATTAAAAAAATGGAAATTAATCTTGTTAACGTCGTTGATGGAGCAGAGTATAAAGAAGAATTTAATGCTCTAACAGATAAAATACAGGAAGCTATTGGTATTTGTGATATAAAAATAAGTAAAAAAATTGAAAAGGATAAAGCAAACATTTTACTTATTCACAATAAGGAATACTATGAACAATTAGAGTATCCTGATCCTTATAAAAACTTTGAACGTTCAACTTTAGTTCAATGTATTACTGTTGAAGATAGCGCAGAAAAAATTATAAATGACAACGTAGCAATTATAAACACTATAATTAAGGAAGTTGTTATTAAAAATGACATTTTAAATAAAAAAAATATTTCGTTAGATAACTGGGCATCGTACAACTTTACTTGTGACTGGATATTTGGGAAGGAAAAAGACGGGAAGCATTATTTTATAGTGATTCACCCAAACGGTAGTTTTGAATTGTATAACAAATTAGATGATTTTTCTTCATTTGATATTGATATATTAAACGAATGCTCAGATTATCTAACTGATAATAATGGAAAAGAAAAAACTATTATTGCGTCTACTGATGGAAATATTAATGTCTTAACAAGAACAAATAGATATCCGATACCAGAGCAAGAAATCCTTGAACAAGAAATACTAAGTCGTAGTAAAGAAGCAAGGGGTAGATTTTTGTCTGGTGTTGTGGATATAAATCTTTATAAAGATGGATCCTATTATAGTGTAGGAATAAAGGGGAGTGGAATGAATACTAAGATTATTCGTGCTCCGCATTTATATAAAGTTGAGGTTGTTTCTGGTGAAAATATAATAGAGAATATTTTATCAACAATGAGTGCAACATTTGTTAAATATAAATCTTTTACGGTTTTACCGTATCCAGTAAAATATTTAAACGAATATATTTTTATGATTGAAAGTTTGCTGTGACATTGCCAGATAAAATATTTTAAGTTTTTGTAATACGATACCCCATAATACGATTCGAAACGGGAATGGAAATACTAAATTTTAGCTCAAAACGGCAATAGAAGGGTTAGGTTAAAATGAAAAAAGGTATAGGATTATTTCAATAGATGCGGCAGATATTTATCGGCAAGAGCAAGTAAACGGCGTTAGCGTTGGGTATAAAATGCCCGAAAGTAAAAGCAACGCCTATTTTCGTTTGTTCAAAATTTATTTAGATAATAATAAAATAAAATTATGGAAGATAAAAAATCTAATAAAAAAGGAATATCATTAGCGATTTTAGCCGCTTTATGCTATTCTCTTTCATCGCCTTTATCAAAAATATTGTTAAATTATCTCGCTCCGACTTTAATGGCAGGGTTTCTTTATTTAGGAGCAGGTGTTTGTATGATAATAATTTTTCTTGTAAAAAAATATTTCAAATACCTTCTGATAATTCAAAATTTCAACGTAAAGATTTTATATATATTTTCTTAATGATTATTCTTGATATTGCAGCCCCGATACTTTTGATGTATGGTTTAAAATATTCTTCAGCGGCAAATGTATCATTATTAAATAATTTTGAGATTGTAATGACAGCGATAATTGCCTTTGTCGTATTTAAAGAAAAAATGTCTTTACGGGTTATTCTCGGCATAATAACTATTACTATTTCTTGTTTAATTTTGTCTTTTGAAAATGATGAATCTTTAAATTTTTCGTTAGGCTCATTATTTGTTTTATTAGCTGCCGTTTGCTGGGGAATAGAAAATAATTGCACCAAAAAGACTTCTAATTCTGATCCTATTTTTATTGTCTTAATTAAGGGAATATTTTCCGGAACAGGGTCGTTAATTATAGGGTTTGCTATTGGAGAAACAATTACTTCTAGTTGGACAATATTTGCTGCAATTGGAGTCGGAATAGTTGCTTATGGATTATCAATTCTTTTTTATATTTATGCACAGAGATATATCGGAGCCGCTCGCACAAGTGCTTATTATGCGATAAATCCGTTCGTCGCTTCAATATTTTCTTTGATTTTATTTTTTCAAATACCGACATTTCAATATGTTATAGCTTTAGCAATAATGATTATCGGAGCAATTTTGACTAGCAGCGATAAACCATTATTTAAGCACAAAAATAATCTAGACAATCAATAAATGTGATTTGAAGTAATTAAAATATCGAAAATAGTAAAAAAATGTTCTACTTTTCTAAGGCATAGAGTAGATTAGAAGGCAGGGAAAAGGAGGACATTGAAATGATTTTAAAAAAGAATAAAATTAATAAAACTGAGTTAATCAATAAAAATGATGTTTCAAAAGAATTATTTGAAAATGCAAAGTTAACGAAAGATCAGTGCCTCCGAAGTCTTTCTTCTGATGCTAATAAGGGCCTTTCATTAGAAGAAAGAAATGCTAGCGAAGAGAAGTATGGAAAAAATATCTTATCGAAAGCTAAAGACGAAACTGTATTCATTAGATTATTAGAATCTTTTAGTTCACCATTTATTTTTATAATGCTTTTTGTCGCGATAGTTTCAGGGCTTGTTTCTTATTTTGCTCCATCTTCACAAGAAGAGAAAATGACTTGGTGGATTACGCCGCTTATTTTAATCATTATTATTTTGATGTCAGGGTTAGTTGGCTTTGTTCAAAAAAATAAGTCTCTTAGAAGCACACAGGCCTTGAAATCTTTATCAGAAAATACATCAACTATTATTCGTGATAATGCCAAGATTGAACTTCCAAATAGTGAATTGGTTGTTGGGGATATTGTCGCTTTGTCAGCTGGTGACATGGTCCCTGCTGATATTAGAGTCATTGAATCAAAAGATTTATTTGTTTCTCAGGCGAGCTTGACTGGAGAATCTGAAGCGGTTGAAAAGAATGATTTGCCGTTAGAAGATAATGTATCATCAATTTTTGATGCACAGTGCTTATTGTTCTCTGGTTCAAATATTGTTTCTGGGCAAGGAAAAGGAATAATTATTGCTGTTGGCGATAAAACAATTTTTGGTCAATTAGCTAAAAAAGTAGTTGAGAAAAAAGGAAAAACAGCATTTGAAAAAGGAATTGATAGCGTCTCTAAGCTTTTAGTTACTTTTTTAGTCATCATGCTGCCGATAGTTTTCTTAGTAGACGGAATAGGAATAAATATCTCGCCATCAGGCATCACCATTAGCGGATATAACGACTATCATCAATGGATTGAAGCTTTTGTCTTTGCTATTACTGTCGCGGTTGGTATTATGCCGAGCTTATTACCGATGCAGGTAGCTTCTAATCTGGCTAAAGGCGCTTTAAAAATGTCAGAAAAAAAGGTTATTGTAAAAGATATTAATACTATCCAAAACTTTGGAGCGATGGATGTATTATGCACAGACAAAACCGGTACTTTAACCGAAGCGAGTTCAACTTTATGCGATTACTTTAATTTAGACGATGATAATGATGACGATTATGTTTTACAATACGCATATTTAAATTCGTATTTCCAAAGCGGAATTCGTTCAGTTATCGATAAATCAATTATTTATTTTTCTTCATTGAACGCTTCACATATTTTAGATATTTCTTCCGATTATCAAAAAATTGACGAATTGCCATTTGATTTCCACCGCAAGAGATTATCGGTGTTTTTAGAAAATGTAACTGATAAGAAAAAGTACTTAATCACTAAAGGTGCCTGTAAAGAAATGCTTGAGACCATTTCTAAAGTAAAACTTAGAAATAATACAGAAGCTATCGCACTTACTGACGAGATTAAAGAAAAAATTCTTCGTAAAGTCAATCAAGAGGAAAGACGGGGAAGAAGAGTTATTTTATTAGCTATTCGTGAAATGGATGAAAAGGCTACAGTTAATATTTCAGATGAAAAAGATATGACATTTTTAGGCTTTTTATCATTTGAAGATAAAGTTAAGAGCAATGCAGAATCAGCTTTAAATTCTTTGCGTCATTATGGAGTGGAAATTAAGGTGTTAACCGGAGATAATTTACAAACTACTTTAGAAGTTACAAAAAAAACTGGATTTACTAATGTTAAATATCTTTCCGGAGAAGAAATTTCTGCAATGGATGATACTGAACTCCAAAATAAAGTCGAAGAATATAATATTTTCTATAAACTTAGCCCAGATGATAAATATCGTATTGTCAAAGCTTTAAAAGAAAATAAATTTAAGCATACCGTTGGTTTCATGGGTGATGGAATCAACGATGCTCCATCCCTTCGTTTGGCTGATGTCGGTATTTCTTTTAAAGATGCAACGGATATTGCTAAAGAAGCCGCGGATATCGTTATGATGGAAAATAATTTAGAGGTTTTAAAAGACGGGATTATCGAAGGCAGAAAATCCTATGTTAATATGATGAAATATCTTAAGGGTCAAACTTCCTCAAATTTCGGTAACATGATTTCGCAATCGATTGGAGCTTTATGGATTCCTTTTATGCCGATGAGGGCTTTACACTTGATCTTGCTCGACATCATTACCGATATCTCATGCGGAGTTATTCCTTTTGATAAAGTTGATGAATCACAAATTCTTAAGCCATTAAATTTCTCATCTCGGCAAATTAGAAACTTTATGTTTACCTTTGGCCCAATATCTTCTCTTGTCGATATGTTAACATTTGCTTTATTGATGTACTATATTTGCCCAATGGCAGTCGGCAGTCAATTTAATAAACTTTGGGAAAGCAACAGCCCAGAATTCATTTTATTCATGACGATTTTCCAATCAGGATTCTTCTTAGAATCTTTATTAACTCAAAACGTTGTCTATGCTTTCTTAAGAACCGAAAAATTACCTTTAATTCAATCGTTTCCATCTATTACTTTATCACTTGGAATTATTGTTTCTTGTTTATTAGGTTTCTTTGTTATTTATGTTCCAAACGTTAATACCATCTTTGATTTTTCACCGATAAATCCGTCATTTATATTGTTTATGATTATATTTGTTTTAATTTATTCAATATTAACTACGATTGCAAAGTATCTCTATAAGAAACATTATGGCAGACTTTTATAAAGCAAATTAAAAAGGATTGTTCTTACGAACAGTCCTTTTTGTTTTAATCGAGATTAAGCGATTGCCTTAAATCTTCAAATGGAGCAAATTCTGTACTTCCGAAATTGGTGTGATCAAGATCATAGTAACCAGTTCCGCCTGGAGTTAATAAACGGAAGATAACGCGTTCATTAGCCCGGTTGCTTTCTGGGATATCAATAATCTGTAATGTTTCAATTCCTCCATAGTTATCAAATCCACCGGTTAAGCCATAATTATCTAAAATATCAGCGATAACTGGTTGATAAGTTGTTGAGAAAGTTCTCGCTCCCTCTATTTCGCTTTCAGTTTCTTCAAAAACTTGGAGATACGAGAAAAGCGATGAGTAACGCGGATAATTCATAACCTGTGAAATATCTGTGCAGCGATAAGTGAAAGCACCTTGAGCATAGCCAGGTTTTGAAGGATTATCACGGGTATAAATACCTAAGCTTCCTTCAGTTTCATAACTTCCACTATAAGTAAACATATAAATATCATCAAAGATTAAGTCTTGACCATTTACATTAATAGGTGTATCTGGATTAAGAATTTCCATATAACCATATTGCTGTGACTGAGCTAATGGATTAAGAGCGATATAAGCATTTGTAAAGATTTGAATATAGTAATCATCAGTGAAATATGAATATGATGTCGGAGTATCTGGTGTTGAAGCATCATCATATAAGCAAAGAGTATAATTATCTTGATCGAATAATTCCTTTACATGCAGTAATAATGGGTCAATTGTGGATAAAGCATCATTTTTGATGAATTCATCAACGTAGTCAAATTCCCCTTCATAATCAAGAATTAAACCGCGGTAGATTGAACCATCGACATTTACTTCAATTCCTAAATCAGTTGCTTTATTTCCATCTAGATAAAGGCGGCATGAGAGCACAGTTGTGTAGTATTCTTCCCCTATACCCATCATTTTGATAATAGGTACAACAAAATCGCGTTTTAAGGAAGTCACTTCTTCAGTGCTATAATCCAATAGTGATAAATCGAGATCGAAATTGCTCACTGCCCCGTCTTGACCATAGAGAGAAGTGAAAGTTGATTCTAAACCAGTTCGAATTGTTTGATTGTCATCAATATATGGATAAACTTTTCCATCTTTGACTAAATAACCTTGACTATTTAATGCGTCATAAGTGAAATCTTGAGTAAAGACAGTATCGAAAACTTTTCCCTCATTGGTTGAAATAGTTACAAGTTCAAAGTCAATTGTTTTTAAAGCTTGTAAAGCTTCGCCAACTGTTGAGACATTGTCACTTGATACTATACTTGTTTGCGAAGATGAACTTTCACCACTTGACATGAGACTCGTCGTACCTTGATTACATGCGGTTAAACCGATTGATGATAAGACAAGTAATGATAAGATTAATTTTTTTCTCATTGTATTCTCCTATTGTTTGTTGAAAGTAACGTAAACAGGGAAGTTTTCTTCATCGTAATAGCCGATGACTTCGTAGGTAGTTCCGAAATCTCCTCCAGATGTATCACCAATAACAGAGTAAGAGAAGATGACATCAAGTGATTCAGTATCTGAGTGGTAGACGAGGTCTAAATTAACCATTGCTCCTTCAGGTAAAGCGCCACTTAAGAATTGTGTTTCAATTTCACCTAATTCATTAATTCCCCATGCAAAACTATAAGAAGTCTTGTCTGCGGTCATTGTTCCAATATAAGGTAATGTTCCTTCATATCCTGGAATTGATGAAGTAGAATTTTTAGTAAAGGTGATTGAATCACCGGCATAAGATGAATCGTTAGGTAAGTATGTACCGACAATTCCGTCAACGCTGACACCAGGTAAAATTGTGAATGTGAATTCAATTGGCGAATCAACCCATTCTGGATCATAATATGAAGTATTTAATCTGACTGTGAAATCACTTGCTTTTGTAACAGAGGCTCTGCTAGCATCGACAGTTATGGTTCCTTTTGCAAAATTTAAAGTTGCTGTAACACCAAGATCGCTGCCTTCAATTACTTCTAGTGTTGCATCGCTTGGTAGAGGAATGACACTGTTGTGGTCAGATTCTTTAGCTTGTAAACCATATTCAGCAACTGTACCTGCGTTGAGTTCTGCGGATGAAGAACTAGTGATAGGTGCATATTTTCCGAAATCTTCATAAAGGTAAATATTTCTTAATTTATAAGTATATGCTACTGTGACATCAACTGTAGCAGATGTTCCTAATCCATTGACAGAACCAAATGTTAATGTAGTTGTTCCATCTCCAATAGCAGCATATTCAACATATGAATCATCATAAGCGATGACATTTTCATTACTAGAAGAGAGAAATTCATATTGCCAAGTATCGAGCGCAGTTTCTGGTAAATAAGTGCAAGTGGCATAATCTTCAGCTGCATCACCGACATTTAATTTGTTAGCGGCATCAATATCAGCATCTGGATTATTAACGCTGAGGTCTTTGATTTGGGAGACAAAGTAAGGTGTGACATCAAATGTATAATCAGGTGCTGATTCAGTGCCGTATTTATAGGTTGCGGTGACATGGTTGACTAACTTGCCATTATTTGCATAGTTACTAGCTGTATCTCCGCTAAGCCAAGTAAAATTAGTGAAATTAAACACTGATTCATCAAAGGTTTTATACTCATAGTCGACAGATAATAATGTTCCGTCATCTTTGAAATTAAGTGTTGCTCGATATTCAAGATGGTATTTACCAACTCCACCATTAGAGCCAGTATCATCATAAGTTTTTGAAGAGACAATTTTTGTGGTAAATCCTTCAGCAGTATCTTCGGAGGTAATATTAACTGAAGCTTGCTTGATATAATCTTCAACAGTCATTCCGACACGGTAGGAATGCATAAAGTCTGTTTCAATTGATTCCATGCCGTGGTTATATCCTTGTTTAAGAACGAAATCAGCTGTGTGTGAATTAACATAATTTGAGTATTGTTCAAATCCAATATCGCTTGTTAAATCACCATCTTCATCGTTATCGCTAACAACATAACGGCCGGCATACTTTTTTGAATCACCCGAGCAAGAGTAATCATATTTATAAGCATCTTCAGTCGATGGGGTATAAGTATCAACAATAGTTAATGTAGAATCTTCAAGCTTAGTATAAACTTCAGCCTTAGTTTTAACTGCACCAGTGCTATCGCTTTCAGTTACTTTAGCATATGATGTGTTATTGTTATATAACTTCCATTGATAAGTTTCATTAGCAGCTTCATTTTTATAGTTAATTGCTGTGATACCTTGAGGGTTAACTGTGTATTCAGAAAGAATTGATCCAGCAAATAAACTATAGAGTGAATCTTCACCAGAAGGTAATGAATTTACAGCAGTTCTTCTTACATAGAAAGGACGCGCGCCATTATTGACATCGTAGAAGAAATCATATGTGCAGCCACCTTTAATTTCAAAAGCATATTCATTTTGTCTTGAGTATTCAATATTCGCAGTTGTTTTGCATCTATCAAGCGAGAAAGAATCGAGTTCTTCGGTAGTATCACCACTTTTAATGACTAAATTGAAGTCACTATCAGCATCGACTCTAACGTTTCTAGCTACATAAATTCCGTTTTCCTCAGTAAGAGCTGCAGTGATATCGCCTTGTAAAGTAACATCGCCTTCGACATTTGCTCTAACAGTAACAGTTACTGGGTGATCCGGCATAATGAACCAATATGTGGTATCGTTTGTTTTGGTACAAGCAGATTCATCATAGAAAACCCCAGTGACTGTATAACTATTATTAGTGACAGTAACAGTTAAGGTAATAACTTCCCCAGCCTTAGCTTTTTCTTTATCGCTAGTTACAGTAACACCTCCCATAGTTGCTCCGATATTGACGCGGTATTCTTCTTCAACCGGTGTTTGGCTAGTTGTTGAAGAACTTCCGCCTTGGGAACTAGTAGCAGTACTAGTTTCAGACGAAACTGATGGAGTTTGTGAAGTAGAAGGTGTGCTACCTCCTTGTGATGATGAGGAAACTGAAGAAGATGTTCCTCCGCAAGCAGCTAATAATGCTGCCATTGCTACTAAAGTTAATATTTTAGTTTTTTTCATATCCTGATTTAATCCCCTTTCTAATTAATCGAGATAGACTGGTCTAAAGAAATCGAGAATTCCGATATCTTCAGAAACATAGATTGTGTCAAGTGATAAAGATACAGCAAAATGCGTGATATTTAAGCTAGTATCGGTGGTAAGCATTGTGCAACTGAAGTCGAAAGTATGGAAAGTTTCGACATCTGATTCGACATAATTATCGAGATCAACTTCAAATTGCGCTGGTGCGTAACTAATTCCTGAATCTTGACCAGATATTGTTATGATATTGTGGTTTTCGTCGGATGACATTGAGAAGCGGTAATAACCGATTCCTGCAGCTGATGAGAAGGCTCCAGCCCAGTAATCAGCTTGGTAGAGAACCTCAAACATTGTATCAATATCTCTAATAGCAACGCGGCAATTAATCGCATTGCGGTAGATTAAATCGTGATTAGCGTCGTAGATACGCATTGTAGTACCACCAGTTTTTAACGGAATTAATTTTTGCGATTTTTGACCATCAATTTCATCAAGTCGATACTCGCAAATACTTGGATCATCAAACTCGACAGAAATGGTTTGATCTGAAAGATCTTTAATATCGACATTAATTGTGTATTCATCACCGACTACCATCCAAGCTCCAATACCGATATCCTCAAGCATTCCACCAAATGATGCTGATGAATAATCTTCATAAACATTATCGATGGTGATTCCTCTAAACGATAAGTCGAAATCAGAATAAGAACTATCAGAAGTTGAAGATGAAACTTCTGAAGTTGTCGTAGATGATGGACTGCTAACAGGAGCAGAGGAAGCAACTGATGAAGTTGTTCCCCCACAAGCTGTTAATAATGTCAAGGTTAATAAAGTGAATAATAATTGTTTCTTCATTATGGCTCCGTTCTATGTTATTCAGTAACTAAAGTAAAGACAGTGCCTGCTTTCATAATTGTTGTGCCTCCCCAACCATATAATGGTTCAGCTACTACATCTTCAAAAACAGTGATTGTTTCTAGACTTGAATCGATGAATAATACAAATTCAGCATATTCGTCATTCCAATAATCATATGTAGCTTCAAATGTTAATTTTCCATTAGAAACCTTATATGAAATAGCGGTACCCTCGTCTTGCCAAGAATGTTTGCTATCTGTAAATGTAACTTTTCCGTTACTAAATGTAAAAGTGAAAGTTCCGTCTTCTGAAACAAATTCAGCAGTTGATGTTGCCCAAGGATCAGAAGTAACGAGTTCAAATTCTTCATATGTCATTGCATCGGTATCAATTTTATATGTTTTTCCAGTATCAAGAGTGATAATTCCTAAACTTTTATCATATGTGCATGTACCGCTTACACCATTTAATGTGTAATTTTTGAAACCATCTAATACGAGTTCACCTTCTGCACCAGTATATGTTCCCTGTGTACCATCTTTCTTTTCTCTTGTGAATCCGCCTTCTCCATCAGGAACAATATAAACAAGGTGTTTTCCTTCTACTGAAGTTCTATCAACAGCACTATATCCCATAGCAATTGATAAACTAGAATCTCCTTCATCATCAACATCGGCTGTTAATGTTAAAACTGAGAAATCAGATAAATCCTCACCAGCATATTCTGCGGTGAAATCAGTACCTTCAACTAATAAATACGAGTAGTACTTATAAACTAATGTTTTTTCTCCAGCAGCAGTGAATTCTGCAAGATATTCACTGTTTGAATTGTATAAATATGATGAAAGAGTTCCGTCTTTGAATCCTAAATATTTGCTGTTATAGAAGATAGCTCCAGCGCTATATGCAAGTGATACACTGCTGTATTCCATATCAAAGTCGCCAGTTGCTTCATCATAAGTGTATTCGTAACTAGTACCATCATCTAATGTTACTTTGCCGTCAGCTCCAACAACTAATGTATGAGCTGTTGTTCCTGATGATAAATCATAAACAGTGTATGTTCCAACAAATTCTTTACCGGCATATTGGGTCTCACTGCGAAGATTATTAATAATTAATTTAACATCGCTAGTTTTAACTGTGAAGTAGAATGATTCTTTTTCGTCATCACCAATAGTTGTTCTATTTAATAATGTTGCACCTTCTAATTCTATATCTTCATATTTGACATATGAAGGGGAATCAGCTGCAATAGAGAAACCAATTTCATCGCCTTCTTTGAATTTAGCGGTAGTAATGTCTTCAATTGGTTCACCCCTATCGACAACCCATTCAGTTCCTCCGACATACCACCAATCAAGCTTCATATCGCCTAAGCCTTCAATGGTTACGCCATATTTAGCAACTTCAACAGGTGAGGCTGTGACTACGAATGTAGCAGGAGCAATAGTTGTGTCTTTTGGTGTGACAGTTACTGTATATTCTTGATTTTCTTCAGTTGGCTGGAAAATATAGGTTGCTGCAGCTTGTCCGTCGATAGTTAAGGTATAGTCTCCTTCTTCTAAGACGGTTGTTACTGCTTCACCATCAGTTGTCGTAGTTAATGAAACTACTAAACCAGCAGTTTCAAATATTTCACCAGCTTTGTATTCAGTTTTAGTAGGTAAGTTAGTAACCGCAATTGCTTTTGTTACAACAGAATCAATTGTGATAGTGAATGAGGCTGTTAAATCACCAGCAGTGACTTTAATAGTCATTAATCCAGATTTCTCTAATAAAACACCATCAGTAACTGTGAATGTTCCACCATGAGTTAAAGTATATTCAGCTTCGGTTAATTCTTTTGTTACTACAGTTGGTTCAGCCTTTCCGCCATTATCAGTCGTTGTAACTTTTTCAACTTTTAATCCGGATAAGTCAAGTGCTTCACCATGAACGTAGGTAGTCTTAGTTGGTGGAGTAACTTTTAATTCTTCTGTAACTTTTGGATTAATAGTAATTGTGAATTTTACTTTTAAATCACCAGCAGTAACAGTAATTGGCATTTCACCGGCAAAATCAAGAACTAATCCATTTTCGATAGTTGTACCAGGATGTGAAAGCGTATATTCACCTGCTTTAAGTTCAACAACTTCTTCTGTTGGTTCAACTTTTGATGAACCAGTATCGGTTGTTGTAACTTTCTCAACTTTAAGACCAGTTAAATCAAGTTCGTCGCTAACAACATAAACGCTCTTTGTTGGTTTTGTAATTCTTAAAGCTGCAGTAACCGATGGATTAATAGTGATTGTGAAACTTGTTGTTAATTCACCAGCTTTGACAGTGATTGGCATTTCACCAGCAAAATCAAGAGTTAAGCCAGTAGCAACGGTTGTTCCTGGGTGAGAAAGCGTATATTCTCCTTCGGATAAAGTAACACGTTCAAGTTCAACATCATCAGCATCATAGCTAACTTTTTCAACTTTAAGTCCTGCTAAATCGAGAGCTTCTCCTAATTCATATGTCGATTTTGTCGGCTTTGTTACTTTTAATTCTTCATGATCAACAACTACCGCTGATGTTGCAGAAGAAGTAACAGGTGTTGGTTCTGTTGTTCCAGATGAAACACCACCAGCACTTGTTGTCGGCGTTGTACTTGATGTAGTTCCGCCACAAGCTGCAAGAATTGTAGATGCAGCTAACGCTAAAATAGCCAAAGAAATTTTGGTCTTTTTCATAATTAATTTGTCCCCCTTTAAATTGTTTTTGTGTAGACCTTTATTTTTTATATGTCAATAATGGATTTAAAAATAATTAATATATTATTTGTACATATCAAATTTAAATAAAATTCGCTTGGTTAATATATGATAATTTTTCAATAGTACAAAAATTATGTGCAATTATACATAAATTTGGTAATGACTAAATAACAAATTAGGGTTATTATATTGTTATGAAACATATAGTGAATTGCGATAGTTTAGGTCAAATTGAAGGATTTTATGCTGATGGAGTATACAAATTTTTAGGAATTCCATATGCATCAGCCCCAATTGATAAAATGGCTTTCAAACATTCAAAAAGAATTTATAAATTACCGACCTCTCCTTATTTAGCTTTAAGCGGTAAAACTAATCCTATTCAAGGTAAGGGCATGCTTAGCGTGAAAAATATTTCTTTAGATTGTTTATACCTAAATATTTTCGTTCCAAAAACAGAAAAAAGAAAACTTCCGGTGTTAGTATGGATTTACGGAGGTTCGTTTAATTCTGGAGGAACCGGTGCAAAATCATCGGATACTAAAGAATTGAAATATGATGGATCTACTTTGGCAAAAGACACTGAATCGATTGTCGTAACATTTAATTATCGTTTAAATCTTTATGGCTTTTTAAATTTGAATTATTTAGATGATAGATTTGATATTAATAATGGCCTTATCGATCAAATGAATGCATTGGAATTTGTTAAAGATAATATTCATTTCTTTGATGGAGATGATGAAAATATCATTGTTATGGGGCAATCTGCTGGCGCTACCTCAATTCTTGCTTTGATGAGCATTTATGAAAATCAAGCTCCTTTTAATAAAGCAATTTTATTATCTGCTCCGGTTGATCATTTTTTCACTGAACAAGAAAGTCATAAAATAACTGAAAGGTATTTGAAATACTTAAAGATAAATCCATATCATCTTGATAAATTATTTTCTGTTTCACAAGAAAAAATTATTAAAGCCAATCAAAAATTGAAATCAATAGTAAGATTACTTGGTGAAACTAGATGTTGCTTTTCACCAATAATTGATGGAAAAATATTAAAAAAACATCCTAAAGATATAGTACCGGCATTGAAGTATCCTCTATTGGTTAGTACTATGTCAAATGAAGCAAACCTATTTATTAATGATATCCCTGAGGCTTTATTACCTTTTTTAACAAAACTATATCATTTTAAAATTGCTAAAGATGAGCGCTCTTTTCGAGAAAAGGCTTATGAGGGCATGACAAACTTTGTATATCGTGAACCATTATTTGATATTATAAATAATTATTCTGGACCAGTATATAAATATATTTTTGATTATGTAGCTTCACAATATCGAAAAAACAATCTTCCAAACTTCCATGCTGAAGACGTACCAATCCTTTTTGATATGGATACACCTTTTTTATCTTTAGACGTTACAGATAAGTATTTTGGAAATAAACTTCGCTATTTAATAAAATATTTTATATATAATGCTAATGCTCAATTTGAGGAATATCATATTTCTAATTATGAAGAATCATTTTTAGAATGGTCAAAAAAGCATTAAGACATTATAATGAAAATATGGATATAAGAAGACTATTGAAAAATCATCGCGATAAATTATCGTTAATTGCAGATAAAACACAAATAGATGTTAACCTGCTATATAATTTTATTGATAGTAATGATGAATTATCACTTGAAAATGAACAAAAAATAATAAAATTATTTCACCTTGATGATGAAAATTTGCTAGCGGCTTCAGCGTTAATTATCCGTGAAAAAGACGAAGTGAGAAATGTTATTTCTTCAAAGAACATAGTTTTAACGATTTTACTATATTCTTCAATTATATGTATTATTCTTGGTTTTGTATTTGTCTTTTTGCAAGATATATTTTATGTCGGAATAATATTCTTTGCTATTGCAATCTTTATTTTTTTAGGAGGTTATTCTTATTTACAAAAGCTGATTAATGATGTCAAAAAATCGATAAAAGCAAAAAAAGAAACTTTAGATTTGTTTTTGTTTTATCAAGATAGAATTGTTCATATAGCAGATAATAGAAGAGCATATTTAAAAGAAAATATTTTATATAGTGAAATCGATTTTGTCTCGATTAAGGATAATAATTTATATTTGAGAAAGGGAAAAAATGGAGGTTATTTACCTTTTGAAGATTTAAATGATCAGCATCTAATTGATATTTTGAAATATTCTTCAGGAAGATTTTATTATTATTCTCCAAGTGGAAGTGTAAAAAGCAATAAAATTAGAAAAGTTTCTTTAATTCTTTATATTGTTAATTTAGTAACCTTTTTTGCTTCTTTTTTCTTAATTGTCGAGTTATCAATCTATGCAAATAGACATATCAATGAGTTTGCATATGTTATTAAAAATTTTTATATTCTATTATTTTTCTTACCAGTTCCAATCATTAATATACTTTTTGCAATTTATGGAAGAGTCAGCGAAGTCAAAACTACTAAAAATTTAATTAGCGGTATCGTTTTTACATTAATTATTTCTTTATTTGGATCATTTACTTTTATTTATAAAGATAATTTTATTCACGATGAACAATATTATTTGCAAATCTGTGAAACTATCGGTTTAGAAACGCCTACACCTTCATATGTTGAAACGATGGTTTACCGCGATTACGGCGATATTACTTCAGAAAATGAAATTATGTATTATAGATTGAGCCATATTAAATTTTCAGAAAGCGACAATGAAGTGATAAATGAAAATATCGCTAATGATGATAATTTTACAAAAGCGATAAATTATCCATACAATATAATTTCTCCTAATGATATTTTGGCGACGGAAGATTATGATTATTACCTTCTTTACAATATAGATGATAAGACATTTAATAATATTGATATAAGCAATGGTGAACATCATATGATTTATTTCTCATATGATTATGAATTGATGACTATCTATATTTCGGATTATTATTTAAATATTTCAAATATATAACTTATAAAATAAGTTAGACATATCTAACTTTATTATTGAAAATCATTTTTCGCATGACTACAATATCTATGAAAGAGGGAAGAAAAATGGTTTTGACCGATTTGAAAATACATCAGAAAGCAGTTGTTACTAAGGTTAACATCGCTAATGCTTTGCTGAAAAGAAGAATTCTTGATATGGGAATCACTTCTGGTGTCGTTATTGAAATTAAAAAGATTGCTCCTTTGGGAGATCCAATTGATATCTCGCTAAGAGGATATCAGCTTTGTTTAAGAAAAAATGAATTAAGCCAAATAGAATGCGAGGTTATCAAATGAGAGTTTGTTTAGTTGGTAATCAAAATTCTGGCAAAACATCACTTTTTAATGCTTTAACTGGAATGAATCAAAAGGTTGGCAATTGGCCTGGTGTCACCATCGATAGGAAGGAAGGTATCGTTAAAGGTACGGACTTAGAAATAATAGATCTTCCCGGAGTTTATTCGCTTAATCCATTTACTAGCGAAGAAAAAATAACTCGCGATTTTCTTCTTAATGAGCAATACGATGTTATCCTAAATATTATTGATTCTACTTCAATTGAGAGAAGTCTTTATTTGACAACTCAATTAATAGATTTAGGAAAACGCGTAGTAATTGCCTTAAACATGTGCGATTTACTTAAGAAAAAAGGGTTTCACGTTCATGAAGATATTTTATCTGAAGTTTTGAAGATGCCGGTTATTAAAGTTTCAGCTTTAAAGAATGAGGGCATTGATAAGTTAATAAAAACACTTGAATCAATAGATAAATATCAACTTAGCAATCTAAAAATATTTGATGATAGTATCGAAAAAGCTGTTACTGAACTTTCACCAAATATCGACGTTAATAAGCGTTATAATGCTTTAAAAATTTTGGAAGAAGACAATCTTTACTTAAAAAAAGCTCATCCTGAAGCAGAACAAATCATCAAATCACTAACAAAAATTTATAATAAAGGGTTAGATGAAGTTATAGCTGATGAAAGATACAATTTTATCGTTAAAAATAAAAACCTTTTCTTTCATTCAGATAGGCAAGAGGAAACAATATCGGACAAGTTAGATAAAGTATTTTTAAATAAATATGCTGCTATTCCAATTTTTGTTGTCATCATGACCTTAGTATACTTCTTATCAGTCGGTTTAGTGGGAAATTTTACAACAGGTTTAATCGAAAGCTTATTCGACTTAATTAAGACATCATTAAGATCTGGTTTAGAATCAATTAGCGCGTGGCCTTGGTTGATATCCTTGATCTGTGATGGAATTATTACCGGTATTGGAGCGGTTTTGAACTTTATTCCTCAACTAATTATTTTGTTTATTTGTATTTCGGTGCTAGAAACATGTGGTTATATGTCGCGTATTTCATTCTTCCTTGATCGATTATTCAGAAAATTTGGATTATCTGGTAAATCAATTATTCCGTTTATCGTTGGTTCCGGATGTTCGGTACCGGGAATCATGACCGCGCGAACAATTGAAAATGAAAAGGAAAAAAAGGTAACTATCTTATTAACGCCATTCATTCCTTGCTCAGCTAAGTTACCTGTGATAACTCTGTTTACGACATTCTTCTTTGGCTCATTAGCTTGGTTAGCTTCGGTATCGTTATATTTTTTAGCTATAATCATCATTCTTTTATCAGCTATTTTATTTAAAAAAGTATATATGAAAGATGAAACTGAACATTATATTTTGGAACTGCCTGAATATAAAAAACCGTCTTTGCGTTATGTTACCCGCGATGTAGCAGAAAAGGTTTGGTCATTTATTAAAAGAGCTGGAACCATCATCTTTGTCTGCTCGGTCATTGTTTGGTTTTTGACTTCTTTCTCTTGGACATTCCAATATGGAGTCGATATTGAAAATTCTATTTTAGCTTCAATAGGTTCAATACTCGCTTATATATTCTATCCAGTTATCGGTCATCTTTCATGGGCGGCGACTGTTTCAGCTTTACTAGGAATTGTCGCTAAAGAACAAATTGTCTCAACAATGGCAGTTATCGCTGGATTAGCGGATAATGTTTCTAATGGATCATTAATTTTTGCTGATAGCGGAATTTTTTCCTTCTTCAATGGCGTAAATGGTTATGCCTTTATGGTCTTTTGCTTATTCTCAGCTCCATGCTTAGGTGCTATCAGCGCGATGCGCAAAGAATTAAATTCAAGAAAAGCTATGTTTAAAGCTATTGCTTATCAGACATTACTCGCGTATGTTTTAGCTTCATTAATTAATGGAATCGGAACACTGGTGATGTTAATAATATGATAGGAATTATAGTATCTATTATTATTTTAATAATTATAATAATTATTTTTGTCTTATGCTTTTACTATTCGTTTCTCAAGAAGCGTTCTGGCTGTGAAGATTGCTTAGGATGCAATAAAAAATGCTTTGTTAAAGATATTGATAAAATGGCCGATAAAATTAGAAAAAATAAAAAGAAGTAGATTTAGTTCTACTTCTTTTTTTTGGTTTAATCCAAAATAAAAGATGTTCAAGACATCCTTTATTTTGAGATTATTATTTGGTTCCGAAAATTCTGTCTCCAGCGTCACCTAAGCCTGGTAAGATATAGCATTTTTCGTTTAATTTTTCATCGATAGCAGCAATATAGATATCAACATCTGGATGAGCTTTAGTGACGGCATCAATACCTTCTTGAACACCGACTAAGCACATTAAGCGAATATTCTTATATCCTCTTTGTTTAACGGCTGAGATAGCAGCGCAGGCAGAGCCACCGGTTGCTAACATCGGATCGCAGATGACGACTAATGGATTATCGACGACAGGAAGTTTGAAATAGTATTCATGAGGAATCATTGTTTCTTCATCACGGTACATACCGATGTGTCCAATTCTTGCTGTTGGAATCATGTTTCTAACTCCATCGACCATGCCGATACCTGCTCTTAAGATTGGAGCTAAAATGATTTTGTAATCAAGTTTTAATTTTGGAAGAACAGCTCCAGTTGGGGTGGTGATAGTTTCCTTTTCTTCATGAACTTTTAAATCTCTGAAAACTTCAAAGCACATAAGCGATGCGATTTCATCAAGATTTTCTCTAAATTCCTTAGATTTGGTTCTTTCATCACGCATGATGTTTAATTTGACTTGAATTAATGGGTGGTCTACTACTTTTACCATAAAATAATCTCCTCTATGGTGTAGTATACACTTTTAAAATTAATTTTACTTGAATTTTTTTATTAATCTAGTATATTTATTTAAGGCACAAGCCTAGACAGTTCGAAACCATCCTGTCTTTAAACAAAACTAGGGATTAACTTTTTTTTTAGTTTCTTTCTAGTCAGATGGGTCATTTGACTTTTTTATTTGTTAGGAGGAAACATGAAAGTAAATATGAAAGTTAAAAGAATGGCCATTTCTGCTATGATTGCTGCGCTTTACTTTGCTGCTTGCTTTGCACAAGGGACGTTTGCATCAGGAGCCATTCAATGTCGGTTAAGCGAAGGACTTTGCTTATTACCATTATTTTTTCCAGAAGCTATCTTCGGTGTTGCTCTTGGCTGTTTAATCTTTAATGCAGTTCAATCAACTATCTACGATGTCATTTTTGGAACATTAGCTACTGTTATAGCAGGTATTATGACCTACTTTATTGGAAGACTTATTAAAAATGATTGGCTGAGAATTGTTCTCGGTGGTTTACCTCCAGTCATTATGAACGCTTTAGTCGTTCCGGGTGTCTTGATTCTCGGTATGGGTGACACTAGTACATATATGTATTTATTTGGAACGGTTGGACTTGGAGAATTAATCGCAGTATACGTAGTTGGTATAATTATCTATTTCCCTTGCAAAAAATTATTTACGGTTTTGGGGTTAGTTGAAAAACCGATTCAAACAAATACTTTAAAAAATAGTTAAATTATAGCTTCCGTAAAAGGAAGCTTTTTTATTGCCAAATCAACTTGATTAGAAAAAAGACGTATTTAAATATTGTAAATGAGTTATACTAATAGTAACCAAACTTTATCTCTAATTATCTCTAATTATTTTTTACTTTTTATTTCAACAGATGAAAAAAAATTAAAATTTTAGCACTTGACTATTGACAGTGCTAAAAAAAGAACTATACTATACTTAGCACTTGAATATAGAGAGTGCTAAAAGGAGGTGCTAATCTATGGATGGTAAAGTTACTGAAAAAGTTGCTAGTAGCTTGAATAGAGCTCTAGAAATAGCTAAAGAAAAACATAGTCCAGATCTCGATGTTCCTCATTTGTTAAAAGCTTTCATCGAAGACAAAGATTCGCTTTTAATCAATATTTGTTTAAAAGAGAATATCAATGTCAATGAAGTTAAACAGGCGATTAACGAAGCAGTTGATAGCAAAGTGCAAACTTCTTCTAATGCAGAACCTTTTGCATCAGTTGATTTAAATTTCTTACTCAACAATGCTTCTAAATACCAAAAAGAATATAAAGATAGCTATCTTAGCGTTGAGCATATTTTGCTTTCTTTATTTGATAATAAACATTCTTTAGTTACAAGATTAAAGAATATTTATAACTTCAATAAACAAAATTTCACCAATGCGATCAATGTTATCCGTGGAGGAAATCATGTCGATGATGAGACACCTGAAGAAAAGTACGAAGTTTTAAAGAAATATGGACGTGACTTAATTGATGAAGTGGCTAAAGGAAAGATTGATCCGGTTATTGGCCGTGATGAAGAAATCCGTCGTGTCATGGAAATTTTGTCGCGTAAGAGTAAAAACAACCCGGTTTTAATCGGTGAACCTGGTGTTGGTAAGACGGCAATTGTCGAAGGTCTTGCTTGGAGAATCTTCAAGGGTGATGTTCCGTTCTCATTAAAGAATAAAACGATTTTTGAACTCGATTTAGGTTCTTTAATCGCTGGAGCAAAATACCGTGGTGAATTTGAGGAAAGACTGAAGGCAACTTTAAATGAAGTTGTGAAATCCAATGGTCAGATTATCATGTTCATCGATGAAATCCATACTTTAATCGGTGCTGGTAAGACCGATGGTGCTATGGATGCTGCTAACTTGTTAAAACCGATGTTAGCTAGAGGTGAAATCCACTGTATTGGTGCTACTACTCTTGATGAATATCGTAAATACATCGAAAAAGATCCAGCATTCGAAAGAAGAATGCAAAAAGTAATGGTTGATGAATCCTCTTTGGAAGATACCATTTCAATTCTTAGAGGATTAAAGGAACGTTATGAATCGCATCACGGTGTTAAAATCCTTGATGAGGCTCTTGTCGCTGCCGCTGTTCTTTCTAAGCGTTATATCTCAGATCGTTTCTTACCGGATAAAGCAATCGACTTAGTCGATGAAGCTTGTGCATCGGTAAGAATGCAAATTGATTCATTGCCAGTTGAACTCGATGAGATTAACCGTCAAGTTTCACAGTTAGAGATTGAAAAAGTTTCTCTTTCAAAAGAAACTAGCGATTATGCTAAGCAAACCTTAGCGTCACTTGATCAAGATTTAAGTGAACTTAAGAGTAAACAGACAGAATTAAAAGCTAAATGGATGTCTGAAAAGGAAGAACTCAACCGTTCTAAAGAAGCAAAAGCTGCTCTTGAAAAAGCTAAACTTGATTTGCAAAAAGCTTTAAGCGATGCAAATTATGAAACTGCCGCGCGTTTGCAATATCAAACTATTCCAGAATACGAAAAGGAAATCAAAGCCTTTGAAGAAAAACAAAATGAAGGAAGAATGCTTGATGAAGTCGTTAAAACCGACAATATTGCTGAAGTCGTGGCAAAATGGACAGGTATCCCAGTTGCTAAATTAAAATCAAGTGAATCTAGTAAATTACTTCACTTGAAAGAAAATTTACAAAAACGGGTTATCGGTCAAGATGAAGCTTTGGAAAAAGTTTCTGATGCAATTATTCGTTCCCGTGCTGGGGTTAACGATGAAAATCGTCCGTTAGGCTCATTCCTCTTCTTAGGACCAACTGGTGTTGGTAAAACAGAAGTAGCTAAGTCTTTGGCGGATAATCTCTTTGATTCAGAGCAACAGATTGTCCGTATAGATATGTCTGAGTACATAGAAAAGTTCTCGGTCTCGAGACTTGTCGGTGCTCCACCAGGATATGTCGGATATGAGGAAGGCGGACAATTAACCGAAGCGGTTAGAAGAAAACCTTACTCAATTGTTCTTCTTGATGAAATTGAAAAGGCTCATCCTGATGTTTTTAATATCTTGCTCCAAGTTCTTGATGATGGTCGTTTGACCGATTCGCAAGGCAGAGTTGTAGACTTTAAAAATACGATTCTGATTATGACAAGTAATATTGGTAGCGAATATCTCTTACAGGGTAATGATGAAGAAAACCGTCAGAAAGTTAGAGAAGAATTAAAAGAACATTTCAAACCGGAATTTCTCAACCGTATCGATGATATTATCTTCTTCAATTCTCTTGATGAGAAAGTCGTTAAGAAGATTGTCGATAAATTTATTGGTCAACTTGCAGATCGCCTTAAAAAACGCGATATTAGCTTGACTATCACTGATAAAGCTCGTAATGAAATAGCTGAAGAGAGCTATGATAAAGTCTTTGGTGCACGTCCTATTAAACGTTATATCCAAAATAATATCGAAACTGATTTAGCTAAGAAAATCGTCGGTGAAGAAATTAAAGACAAAGATAAAGTCGTCATTGACTATGACGGAAAGAACTATGTCTTTACAGTTATGAAATAAAATAAAAAGCAGAGATTTTAATTAATCCCTGCTTTTTTTAGTTAAATGAAATTGTAACTTGGCAAGACGTATCTTGATAATTGCTTCCAGTGAAAGAAAAGTTGATTTTTTCTCCATCGTTGAAGGTACTTCCATAATAGAAATAATCGTTAAGATATGCTGGGGTTATAGTTTTATTTTCCTCGATAAGAATATCCTCTTTTTTCATAGAATGTCCGCGGTTATTATAAGTATTTTGATGATTATTGTCGATTAAGTGAATTAGCTTAAAATCCTTTCCATGGCTATTTAGATAGGAACGGGATGGGGTATTGCTGGCTCCGACAAGCGCTCCATCACCGATTTCATCGGTATAACCTCCGGTTTTAATGAAACTATTTCCAAAATTATAGACAGAAATCAATCTAGCATCTACGTGATAAACTCTTAATCCGCGTTCTTTCATCATGGTTATTGATCCATATGGATGCTGTGAGTCGAGATCATTTAAAATATCGGGAGTATAGTATTCAATTAATAAGTATTCATCAAATGCCGAGCCGTTCCATTTGTTTTTTATTAAAATGCAGTCTGGATAAATAGCTGATGAGCGAAGAGTGATAACGCAGTCAGAAGTAACAACGTATGGCTTTACCCATCCGAGAGCTAATTTAGAAAAGATGTTGTGGTCGCCGATATTATTAGCTTGCATATCATAGGCTGTTGATGGTTCCCAACCATCATTATCATAATTATAATAATCATCTAAGCCTAATAAATGCCCGGTTTCATGGATATAAGTATGGGTTTCACAATATTTTATTGGATCGTTCATCGCTGTTTCTTCACCAAAATAATCATCATAAGCGGTATCCATAAAACTATAACTAGCCCACATATAGGAATTAACGTTATAATTGCGGCTACCATAGCTTACTGTATTGGTGCACCAGGCCCAATACGCTCCACTTCCATCATATGCAAAATCATTAGAATAAATAAAAATGGTATTATCATATAAATGGTCATTATTTAAATCAAACTGACTTTCGTTAGGAACGCTGATATTACTATTATTGAATGCCGAAGCAACAATTTCGGAAGCGGATTCGCTATAAGCATTTAAGCCGGCAACTGTATAATTTAAAGTTACTGGATCAAGAATAGTGCCGCCGATATTTAAGTTTCCATAACTTGAAGTTTGAAAATATTCTTTTACCGAATAGTAGGGAGCAATATCACTTCCGAAAAATGCATTATGAAGGCGGTTAAGCATCGCTTCTGTCCAAACTGGACCATCGCTTAACTTAACAGGAACAATCAAAAGGTTTTGTTCACCGGTAGAAAGTGATGTAACCCAAGATGTGGTCTTGTTGACATCTTGATAATTTAAGCGTAATTCCTTTGGTTTATAATACCCCTCATAAATTTCAGCATTGCTTTCATTTGGAGAAAAAATGATTTCTTTGCTAGGAAAAATTCCTTGACAGCTCGTTAATGTAAATAGAGTAGCAATTGTACTCAATAATAGTATTTTCTTTTTCATTTTTATACAGCGGTCTGGTACCAAGATGTATTTTGCAAAGGCGTTGGTTGACCTTGTGTACCTTCGACCAATTCTCCTTCTTTATTATTTGTATAATCAATAAAACCATCGCATTCAAATGTTATATTGGTTTTATCAGAATAGATATGAATGCCTCCATTGATAAATGGGGCGTAGATGTTTTCAGTATATTTTAAAAACCGATCGACTATTTCTTTCTTTGGCAAGTTATAGGAGTTACTCGCAGTTGAATCAATAACGATATAGTCTGGACGGATGATATCAAGCAAAGCTTCAGTATTGCTGGTTGGTGAGCCATGGTGATTAGCTTTGAAAAAATCAACTTTAGATAGATTATTATATTCAATAACTCTTTCTTCGGCTTTTTTCTCGCAGTCGCCCATCAATAAAAATTTGTTATTTCCATGTACTAATAAGACAGGAACAGAAGAATCGTTTAAATCTTTGACCTCTTCAAAATTGTTTTCATATAGTTTTGTATCTAGAACTTGGATATAAGTATCGCTTCCTAAATAGAAAACGTTTGGCACGATATCGCTTGTCATTGTTTCCTGGTAAGAATAATATGTCATTCCTGCGGCAATTCTTTCCTCTCTGAAGGAAACATAGCGAGTATATAGCTGAGTGTCATTCGTGTACCCTGAGTCTAAAAGAACGGAAATATCATATGATGAACGGAGTAATCCTAAATCGTATTTTCCTCCGTTGCTATTGCCGACAAAACCTCCGATATGATCTTTATCGACATGGGTATTTATGGCCAATTCAATTGTATTATCTTCGATTATGTTATGTTCCTTTAAATAAGGCATAACCGCATAAGAACCAATGGTTTCTGTGCCCATATCAATTAAGACTTCAACATCGCCGTATTTAATAAAGAAGGCATCTGCTGATTGCTTTTGGCTTTGAGAATTTTCTAATTGATAAAAGTATATTTCTAAATTTTCATTTGGCTCAGGTTCATTTCCCTGTAAATAAAGATTTTTACCATGTTTAATCATTCCAGACGGAGTATCGCTATCGGTTGGAATTGAATCAATGTTACCTGGTTGGCTTTGCGAGGTAATAGGCGAAGTAGGATTTGCGTTAGATGTTGTCTCCGGACGAGAATCCCAAGGGAAATAAAATCTTACTTCACAAGCGGTTAATAAACCGATTGAAGCAATTAAAGCTAGCATTTTATTTAATTTTTTCATAAATTCACCTCATCTGCTTTAAAATATATTACCATTTATCGATAAATATGAAAATAAAACTGTGGGCAGTTTCTGTCTTTTATGCTAAGATAAATTGATGAAAAATATGAGTTTAAAAATTGGTTGTCATCTTTCTTCAAGTAAAGGATACTTAGCTATGGGTAAAATGATTATCTCTTTAGGAGGTAATACTTTTCAATATTTTACGAGAAATCCCCGTGGTGGAAGCGTCAAAACTGTTGATTATAATGATATTAAGAAATTTAATGATTTTGCTAAAGAAAACAATATAGATTATATCATTGCGCATGCTCCCTATACGATGAATTTAGCTTCGTCTGATGAAAAAGTCCGCGATTTCGGTTATAGAGTCATTAAAGAAGATTTAGAAACATTAGAGCATATTGATAAAGTTTATTATAACTTTCATCCGGGAAGCCATGTTGGGCAAGGGATTGAAATGGGAATAGATTTAATTGCAGATATCCTTAATAAGGTTATTTTTCCAAATCAAAAAACCTTAGTGCTTCTTGAAACGATGGCCGGAAAAGGCAGTGAAATCGGATCTAACTTCAACGAGATTAAAAGTATTATCAATAAGGTAGAACATAAGGAAAAAATCGGTGTTTTACTTGATACATGTCATGTCAATGATGAGGGATACGATATCGTTAATCATCTAGATGAGGTTTTAAAAGAATTTGACGAGATAATTGGAATTAATTTGCTTAAAGCCATACATCTTAACGATAGTAAAAACCCGCGGGGATCTCATAAAGACCGCCATGAAAAAATCGGATTAGGAACAATAGGCTTAGAAGCATTAACAAAAATTATCAATCATCCATTATTAAGAGATTTACCATTTGTTTTGGAAACTCCAAATGATAACGATGGTTATAAAGAAGAAATAAAATTGTTGAAAGAGAGGTATCGCTAATGCAACGCTACTTTGTCGATAACGATAAGTTTTCATTATCTGATGAACAAATCCATCATCTAACTAAAGTGGTTAGAAGCCATATCGGAGAGGAATTTGAAATAGTTTATGCTGGAACAGCAACAAGATTTTTAATAACATCTCTTTCTCCTTTAAAATATGAAGCGATTTCTAAGTCGCTTAACGATAGTGAATTGCCGGTCAATTTAACTCTTCTTTATTGCTTACCTAAAGGTGAGAAATTAGAATTAGTCATTCAAAAGGCAACAGAAATCGGTGTAAGTGAAATTATTTTAGTTCGCTCGTCGCGCTGCATTATGAAAATAAAAAAAGAAGATGAAAGCAAAAAATTGATGCGTTACCAAAAAATTGCTCTTGAAGCAAGTGAGCAATCTCATCGATTGAAGGTTCCAGTAATCAACAAGATTATTGACTTTAATGATATAAGTAAATATCAATTTTCTAAAGGCTATATAGCTTATGAAAATGAAGATAATTTCTCTTTCCATAAAGAGGTATTTAGACGCGGTGATTCTATTGGAATTATCGTCGGTCCAGAGGGCGGTTTCTCACGTGATGAAGTCGAATTTGCTGAAAAAAATAACTATCGCTCAGTAACACTAGGGAAGAGAATTCTTCGCAGCGAAACAGCCTGCATTTACGCTTTGAGCGTCTTATCTTATTTAGTTGAGGATTTATGAAAACATTTTTATTGCATACCTTAGGCTGCAAGGTTAACGCTTATGAAAGCGAAGCAGTCAAAGAAATTTTGCTGAAAAACGGATATTGTGAAGCTAAAAATGATGACAATGTCGATTTAGTTATTGTTAATACATGCGCGGTTACAGCGATGGCTGAACATAAATCGCGTCAAAAAATTTCATCTCTTCATAATAAATATCCAGAAGCGATTATTGCTGTTATGGGCTGCTCTAGCCAACTACATAAAGATGTTATTAAAGACATTGATGGTGTAGATATTTTGATGGGAAACAATCAGCATTCACATCTTTTAAAAAATATTGAACAGTATTTTGAAACGCAAAAACAAATTATCGATGTTGATAAAAATACCCGCGAAAGAGAATATCAAAAGCTTGATATTACATCTTTTGACGATCATATTCGGGCAAATATTAAAATTGCAGATGGCTGCGATAACTTTTGCTCTTATTGCATTATCCCGTATATTCGCGGTAAATTCCGTTCTCGCGATGAAGCTGAGATTCTTTGCGAAGCCCAAAATCTTATCAAAAACGGCTATAAAGAATTAATATTGACCGGAATTGATTCAGCTTCGTATGGTGAAGATAATCACGCTTCATTTAATGGCTTACTAAAAAAATTAGTTAAATTGCCTGGACTTGAAAGATTATCAATTTCTTCGATAGAAGCTAGCCAAATCGATGATGATTTCATAGCTATTTTTAAAGAAAATCCAGTTATTGCTCGTCACTTGCATATTCCTCTTCAATCCGGTAGTGAAACAGTTTTAAAACGGATGAACAGAAAATATGATAAAGAAGATTTTTTAGCTAAAATGGAAAAGTTATATCAAGCAGATAATGATGTGTTCTTAGCTTGTGATGTCATTTGCGGTTTCCCAGGAGAAACGGATGAAGAATTTACAGAAACAGAAGAGTTTATCAAGAAATGCCATTTTTCATTTCTTCACGTTTTCCCTTATTCTGTCCGCGAGGGAACATTAGCTGCTAAAATGAAAAATCAAGTTCCTGCGAGCGTAAAAAAAGAAAGAGTTAGAAAACTTCTTTCTTTAAGTAATGAACTATATCAAAGATACCAAGATAAGATGAACGGAAAGATGATGCATTTTCTTTTTGAAAGTTATGATCAAAAGAAAAAACTTTATCATGGATTAAGTGAGTATTTTTTACCTCTTGACATTAAAAGCGATAAAAATATTATTAATCAGATACTTTATCTTGAATATCGGAAGTAATCTTCTGTTTGTTAATGTTTCTAGAAACTTTGCCCCAAGTTGCCTTGGAAAAATAGCCAAAACAGATAGTGATGCAATAAATTACTGTAAAGAATGGGAAGAGTAATGCTCCTGAAAAGAGCTCTCTTCTTTTTTTTGCTCCCATCTTTTTATAATCTAATAAAATTAAGATAAATCCTTGCAGCAATCCGCAGACGAAGAAGAGGATACCTATCGCCAAGGCGGCAACAATTAATGTTTTTATTAAGGTATTATTATAGAAAGCGGCATCATGCAACGCTAAAGGTACATTTCCAGTTCTGACGACCATTAAATATATGAAATCATAGATGTAATAGAGAGGAATCCAAGTGCAGAGTAAGACGCAAATAATATTAAAGAAATAGGTTAATACCATTTCTAGATATGAAAAACGAAAAGTTGTAAAGAATTTAAAAAACATTTTTCCAAGCTGATGGGCAAACATCGTCCGCGAACCAGCAGCGATTCTTTTGTTGCGCTTATAGGTATCAGCAAAGGTTGACGGCAAGTCTTCATAAACAACTGCATCCTCAACAAAGTGACCTTTTTTTCCTTTTAACATAACATTAAAATTGAATTCAGCATCTTCTGCTATTGAGAAGCAATTGTATCCATTCATTTCTTCAAGAAGTTTAGAGGAAATCATCATACCAGGACCATTGATGTGAGCGGCAATATTGAATCTTTCTCTAACCCTAGATGAAAAACGCGAATCAAATGTATAGTAAAGGCCGCATGCCTTGGTAAAACTATTTTGCGTCATGTTTAAAGCCGATTCATAGCCTCTAGCAAATTCTATTCCGCTTTGAAAAGCATCATTCATCAAAGAGGTAAATTCATCATTGACATGATTATCGGCATCTAATCTTAAATAGAAATCGTATTTTTTTAATTTTCTGAGTTGATCAAAAGCATAGTTAAGTGGATAAGCGACCATTTTATGCTTTGGATTGTCATCATTGTAAATTAAAATATTAGCCCCAGCTTTTTTAGCTAATTCAGCAGTTTTGTCATCGCAGTTATGACAGACGACATAAACAGATAATTTGTCTTTTGGATATTTTTGCTTTTCTATAAGACTGCTAACAGTAGAATAAATTACATCTTCTTCGTTGTGAGCAGGAATAATATAACAGACATTAGCTTTTTTCTCACTCTTTGGAAATTTTGTCTTTTTTACCCAAAACAATAACATGTAAAGTAGCTGTAAAGTAAAAGGAATACCTATGCACATTAAAATAACATTGTTCACAATGTTAAGGATTTCCCAAATATATTCATGCCACATAATATCGACCGTTTCTTTCTTTTTTAATTTTACCATGAAACAAAATAATATCAATATAAAAGGAATCATCGGTATTTTATGCATATTTGTTTCTTTTATTATGATATGAAAACTTATATTAGTTAAAAATATTTTTAAATCGAAATAATTATATTGACTTAGTTATTTTGCTAGGGTAATATAATACTCGTGTCTTAAGATATCTAGGAGGTGTGTATCAATGGCAGTTCCATTTAGAAGAACATCAAAAACCGCGAAGAGAATGCGTAGATCACATTTAAGCCTCGCTGTTACAGGATTAACAACCTGCAGCCACTGCGGAGCAACAATCACGGCACACCGCGTTTGCCCTAAATGTGGTTATTATGGCGGCAAACAAGTCGTTAGCAAGTAATTGATTAAAAAAGCGCCTGAATTTGCAGTACATTAATGTATTAGCATAATAAAAAGGTGCTGCAAACAGGTTGTGTAAAAGGCGGATACGGAATATCCGTTTTTTTATTGCTCGTTTTTCATTATTTTTTCAAATAAAAAATACTTTTCTTTACCTTTATCAATAGTTATTGCTTCGTCGCTTTGTTGAAGATTGTTTTCTTTATGCCATTGATTAAAAAATTCGACAATTTTGAATCCGCATTTATTTATATAAAAATTAATGTTGCGTTCTTCAAAATACGGAGTTATGGTTCTCCAAATAATTGTTTTCGGATATCGCTTTTCAATAGCTTTCCAAACTAGAGTTCCTAATCCTTTATTTTCGTGAAGTGGTAAAATATAAAATAATTCAAGAGAATTAATGTTAGTTGGTCTAACAATAATGGTAGCACCTCCGATTTCTTTATTGTCTAAATAAATAAAAAATGTTTCCGCACCGTCTAACCGACATGATTCAAGAAATTCATTATCAGAAGGAATATAGACGCCTTCACCAAAACTCTTTTTCAAAGCAGGCGCGAAAGCTGATTTAACTTTTTTTACATAGGCTGGTAATTCTTTTTTAGAAACTTGTTTGAAAGTAATATTATTCAATTGCATTTATGTTCTCCAGGTTAATTTATTTTTTGTAAAGAAAACTATGAAAATTTTTTTCATGAAATCTCTATCGCTCTTTACTTATTATAAATATTTATCTTATAATATGAAAGAAAGGATTCACTTATGAATTACAATAAATTTATCGATCATACTTTATTAAAACCTGAGGCAACAAAGGAAGATATCATTAAACTTTGCAAAGAGGCAATGGAATATGATTTTGCTTCTGTTTGCATCAATCCGCGGTATGTTTCGCTTTGCGCATCTTTATTGAAAGACAGCGATGTCAATGTCTGTACTGTTATTGGCTTTCCTTTAGGTGCCACATCTGAAGCAAGTAAAGTAGCTGAAGCTAAAGAAGCTCTTCTCGATGGTGCCGATGAAATTGACATGGTCATCTCTATTGGTGATTTAAAAGATGGCAATGATGATACTGTCTATGAAGAAATCAAGGCTTTAAAAGAGGTTTGTCATGACAAAATTCTTAAAGTAATTCTTGAAACTTGCCTTTTAACTGATGAAGAAAAAGTTCGCGCTTGTCTTTTAGCGGTTAAAGCAAAAGCTGATTTTGTTAAGACGTCTACTGGATTTAGTAAGGGCGGAGCAACTGTTAGCGATGTTCGTTTAATGAAGCAAACAGTTGGTGATAAAGCACGAGTTAAAGCTTCTGGCGGAATTCGCGACAAAGAAACATTCTTAGCTATGATTGAAGCAGGTGCTACGAGAATTGGTGCTTCTGCTGGTGTTAAAATCATGGAAGATTTAAAAAAATAAGTGATTTTATCCGTATTTGAATTTATTTCACCTCAACACATATTTCCAAAAATTATTTGAGCTATTGCTAATTAGGAGGACTTATGAGTCAGGAAGATTATATGAAAAAAAGAGTGACCATTTATCAGGTCGCACGTGAATCAGGCTATTCTTTAGCTACAGTATCACGAGTTATTAATAATAAAGACAATGTCACTGAGGAAACTAAGAGAAAAGTTCTTGAAACAATTGAGAGACTTGGATATAAGCCAAGCGCTATTGCTCAGGGATTAGCAAAATCTTTTACTACTAATGTGGGTATTGTTATTCCATCAGCGATGTATTCATATGTCGCTAATATGTTATCAGGTATGACAGATATTGCTAAGATTTATGGATATCGTACAACATTATTTGTCACATCACCAATTCAAGAGCAAGCTTCAGAAGTTGTTGAAAGAGTTATTTCATCTAATGTTGATGGAGTTGTTATTTTTGATGACCAATTGACTGAAGCTGATATTGCTAAACTTGCTTCTTATCAAGTGCCAGTTGCTGTTATCGGCAGAGATTTAACTGGTGAAAATGTTGCTTCAATTCCTTTAAAATATGAAGAAACTTTAAGAGAAACTATTCGTATGCATTTTGAAAGAGGACAAGAAAAGGTAGTCTTTTTAAAAATGACTGATGGAAATGGCGCCTTGATGAATTCGTTGGTTGATGTAGCCAAAAATGAATGTGAAAAAATTGGAAAAGGTGATCTTTTCGAAGTATTAGACATTCAAGATTCTTATACAAAAACCTATCAGCAATTCTTAGATATCTTTAAGAATAGAAATAATTTTGGATTCTATATTAGCCCGCGTGATTCTATCGCATGCGGAGTATTAAATGCTGCTCGTGATTCAAATATTAATGTGCCAGAAGAGGTACAGATTATATCGATCATCGGTACAAAATATTCTCAAATTGTTAGACCATCACTGACTATTTTCGATGTCGATATGTATGAAGTTGGCTCAATTGCAATGAGAATGCTAACCAAACTTCTTTCTAAATCATTACAAACAAGAGTATATCCATTCTATTCATCAATTATTGAAAGAAATTCAACTCGTAAAGCTAAATAATTTTTATGAAAAATAAGCACACATCCTATCCGGAAGATAATTTTGCCCAACATATTGCCCAAGTTAATACCGGCAAGGGTTTTAAGTGCGACGAAAAATATCAATTCGTTCCAAAAGGCTTCTTTCAAAAAGCCTTTTCTTATACGATTTTATTTATCGCATGCGTCGTTTTTACTTTTTATTTTTATGTTTTTCAGCATGTGAAAATTATTGACAAAAAGAAATTTAAAAAAATAAAAAAAGAAGGTGGAGTCGTCATATTTAATCATGTCAATTTTATGGATATTGTTATGATTGATGCTTTGATTACGCGATTTTCTTTTATTAAAATATTAACTTTAGAAGAATCTTTTGGTGTACCAATCGCTCGCTTTTTTATGAAATATGTTAATTGCGTTCCAATTCCGACATCATTTAAAGCTCATAAAAATTTTCTAAAAACTATTGATGATATTTTAGATAATAACGGCTTTATCGCCGTGGCTCCTGAAGGTTTTTTATGGCCTTATTATCCGGGATTACGTCCATTTTATGAAGGAGCATTCCGCTTTGCTAGTAGAAGCAATAAACCGGTCATTCCTATGACTGTAATGTTCCGGAAGGGCCGAATTTTGAAAAACCATGTTTATCCGGTTATCAAAGTGTTAGATCCTATTTATCCAGATAAAAATTTAGACCGTAAAGAAAACGAAAAGATGCTTTCCAAAAGTTCTTTCGAGGCAATGAAAAAAACTTTAGAAGAATTTTATCCAGAAAATACGCCATATCTACATTTCAATTATGAGGTAAAAAAGGATGAATAAGGATTATTACGTTGTTTCGTCTTTTGATAAAAAAATTTTGCTCGACCATAGAAATAAAAATCCTAGAAAAGATTTTAAAGCTCTAACTGAAAAAGAGCTTTTTTCTAATCTTTCATACTATGGTAATGATGCTAGTTTAATCGCGCTTTATCGTCTGACACATTCGTTTGCAAATGCTTCAGAAATAAATGACAATTTATTCTTTTTGAAATCTAATGTAAGTCAGCATATTGATGAACTATTATCAATCCGAGAAAAATTAATTAATGAAGGATGCATTAATGTCAATCAGCTATATGTCGAATTTCTAAAACGGGGAAATATCTACCTCCCAAAATATCAAAAATATAATAAAGAATTGCTTAAACTTCTTGATTTGCATAAGCTTTCTTATAATTTTTATGAAGAAAATAATGCAGATTCTTTATCGTATTATTCTTTTGAATCACGCGAAGATGAAATTCGTTATTTGATTGAGCAAATCGGTGAACTTTTGAAAAAAGGTATTCCTACAAACAAAATAAAAGTTGTCTGTGATAGTGATTATTTTTTGTCTCTTCTCAAGTATAATTCATTATTGCCTTTTACCTTTTTTAGTAATAATTTTGAAAAATATTATTATAGCGATGATTTTCAGTTGTTTTTGAAAGAATATTCTGGTGATGTTGAAACTACTTATAAACGAGTTATTGCAGATATAAAAAATTCAGATTTATTTAATCAATTAATTGCTAAGTATCTTAAACAAAAAGACTGCCTTAATGCTGATGAAATATTACCTTTTCTGAGTTTTTTCGCTAAAAAAATGTCATTTCCTTTAGACGGTGATATTGCTTGTGTTTCTCTTGATGAAACAAATTTTGATGACTATATTCTTATCCCTGATTTTCGATTAGAAAAATATCCGTCTAATAGCAAAGATGATGATTTTCTTTCTGATAAAGAAAAAACTGCATTATGTAGGTTGACTTCGCATGAAAATACGATTTTAGAATTAGAAAAAATCAAACATATTTTACTTTCTCTTGAACATGTTTATCTTTCTTTTTCAGAAAAGAACTATCAAGAACAATATTACATTTCACCATTAATTGAAATTTTATCGATTAAAAAAGAAAAATATCAGTTTAAGGATATTTTTTTCTCAAAGGAACATATTAATTATTTTTTAGGCAAACATTTTGATGATAAGAAGAAATTTTCTTATATTTCACCATATATTGCTGAATTAGATGAAAAAGATTATCCATATCGCAATTATCAGCATGCCTTTCAAAAATTTTCTTTTTCAATTGATAAAATTGTTCTTTCATATACCTCAATTGATTTATTCTTTCATTGCGCTTTCCATTATTATCTTTCGAATATTCTAAAAATTGATGATCATGAAGATACTATTTTTTCGGTGATTGGTACAATTGCTCACCAAATGATGGAGGATTTGGTTAAAGATGAAGTCAAATCATTTTTATCTTATTTGGTCAATAATCTTTCCCCGCGCGATTATTTCTTAATCAGCATGCTCGAAACACCTTTAGTTAAGGCTGTTGAACAGCAAAAAGTATTTTTTGAAAAATCACCGCTTAAATATCACTATGCGGAGAAGGGGTCATATAGTTATCAGATTGATGATAAATCGCTTTTAATCGGCAAAATAGATTTAATTTGCGCAGGTAATAATCACTATATTATTACAGACTATAAAACCAGTGACTTTGTCTTTGATAAAAATCAATTAGAATTTGGCTTGTCTTTGCAGTTACCTCTGTATTATTTGTTAACTCAAAATTCTTCTTTTAAATCTAGTGAGCTCTCTGGTCTTTATATAAAACGCATACTTTCGAAAGATTATAAGAAAGATGATTATGATTATTTGCTACTAAACGGAATAACATTAGACGATCCAGCGATAATTGAAGGTAACGAATCTTTTATTAGGCGAAAAGGCAGGAAAAAAGAAGTAGCTATTACCGAAAAAGAAGAATTTTTGTCATATATTGATATTGCTAAGAAAAAATTAAATGAATGTGTTACCTTAATTGAAAAAGGTGAATTTACTATTAATCCAAAAATTTTAAAAAATAAGAATATTTCCTGCGAATATTGCGCATTTAAAGATATTTGTTATCACGATTATGAAGATAATATTTATCTAACGCCGGAAGAAGAGGAGGGTGATGAAGAATGAACTTTACTAAAGATCAAAAGAAAGCTTATCAGTTTTCATCATCTGACTGCCTTGTGTCAGCAGGAGCGGGATCTGGTAAGACGCAAGTCCTTTCAGAAAGAGTCCGTTATTTAATTGAAGAAAAAGGATACCATATCGAAGATTTTTTAATATTGACTTTTACTAAATTGGCTGCCAATGAAATGAAAGCGCGTATTAAAAAGAAATTATTATCCATTAATAAAGAAGAGGCGATGAAAGTTGATAACGCTTATATCTCGACATTTGATTCATTTTCTTATGCAGTTATAAAAAAATATCACTATCTTTTAAATATGGAAAATGAGATAAATATCATCGATAGTAATGTTTTAGAAATCTTTTTAAAATTAGAAATCGAAAATATGTTCGCTAGTCTTTATCAAACCGATGAAACATTTAAAAAAATGGTTGAAGTATTTTGCTACCGAGACGATAAGACTCTCTCTTCGCTAGTTTTAAAAATTCTTAAAAAAGCTGATGCTTGCGATGATGAAGAGGCGTTCTACGATAATTTTCTCGATAGTTTTAGCAAGGAAACAATTCTTGCTAGAATAAAAAATTACTCAGATTTATTGGATGAAAAAATATCAGATCTTTTGGCTTTAGCAAGTGAAACTGGTGATGAAAAATATGCTTTATCAATGCAAAAAAGTTTAAATCAATATTTTTCTAGTTCAACGCTTGATGAAAAAGTCGCCTCGATAAATTTTCGTTTGCCATCTTCAAATAATGTCGAAGACAAGAAATTAATTGAACAGATAAAAGCCTTAAAAAATGAAATAATGGTAATGCTTAAAAATTATCAATTGGAAGAAGATGTTCATCGGGAAAACAATGATAACCGAGTGTTTGCTGCCTTCCTTGTAAAGACATGTAAAGAATTAAAAAGAAGATTAGAAGAATACAAAAATAAACAGCATCTCTATTCATTTTCTGATATAGCTAAAAAAGGTATTACTTTGCTTAAAACGCATCCAGAAATCGCTTCAGAGTTAAAAAATAGTTTTAAAACCATCATGATTGATGAATACCAAGATACCTCATCATTACAAGAAAATTTTATAGCTTTAATTAGTAATAATAATGTATATCAAGTCGGCGATGTAAAACAAAGTATATATCGTTTCCGAAATGCAACTCCAGAAATCTTTATAGATAAGTTCGCTCGATATTCAAATCATATCGGAGGCGAGTTAATTTCCTTAAGCGATAATTTCCGTTCGCGCGATGAAGTCTTAAAAGATATTAATCATCTTTTCGAAAAGATTATGACTTTGGAAATGGGCGGAGCCAATTATCTAAAAGACCATCATATTAATACTGGGAATCAAGATTATGCAAATTATAAATATAGTGATTTTTCATATCATAGCTTAATAATCAGTTATGACCAAGAAAAATATCAATCTCGTCATTTAAAAAAGAGTGAAATAGAAGCTTCATTGATTTGTGAAGATATAATTTCTAAGATAAATTCTGGCTTTGAAGTCATGGAATACGTGAATAATAAGCCGATTTTAAGAAAGGCAAAATTATCTGATTTCTGTATTCTTGCCGATCGTGGAACCGAATTTGTTACTTTCCAAAAAGTATTTGCTAGCTATCAGATTCCATTATTTATGGAAAGCAACGAAAATATTATCGATAATCACTTGATAATGGTATTTTCGTCATTACTTAAAATGATTAAGTGTTTATTTGAAAATGATTTTTCTTCAAATGTCTTCAAGCATGCATATCTTTCGTTAGGGAGAAGTTATCTTTTTTCCTTAAGCGATGAAGTGCTTTTCAATTCTTTAAAGAATAATGATTACCACCTAGTTACTGATAAAATTAATAGTATTGTCAAGCATGGATATTTATCCTTTTATGAACTAATTATTGCTTTAGTCGAAAAACTTGGATTTTATTCAAAATTAGTCAATCTCGGTGATATTACTGCATCAGAAAAATATCTCGACTATTTCTTATCACTGATTAAAAGCTTATGTGAAAATGGATATACACTAGATGAGTTTATAACATATTTTGATAAAATTCGCGAATATGAATTAAAGTTAGAAGTGCCTTCTTCATCAACATCTTTTGAAGCAGTTAAAATCATGAATATTTTTAAATCGAAAGGATTAGAATTTCCTATCGTCTATTGCGTTGGACTTTCTAGTAAATTTAACGATGTTGATGCTAAAGAAACCTTCTATATTTCTAGTAATGGAATGGCTAGTTTCCCTAAACATGATTTAAGCAAATCCTATTTAGGTGATGAGTTGATGAAAAAAGATAAATTAGCTGACCGTTCCGAAAAAATAAGACTATTATATGTTGAACTTACTAGGGCAAAGGAAAAACTCTATTTTCTTCTTCCAAAGAAACTTCTCGAAAAAGAATATATCATTGGACAATTTAATTGTTTAGGTAGTCTTCTCTTAGCTGATAAAGATTATTTTCAAATCGAAGAAAAAGAAATTAAAGGTGGAATGTTCAATCGAAAGAATGTTTCCATTTCACAAAAAACTATTCACTTAGATAAAATTGACATTAATAGAACAAAAGTAGACGATGTTCGCGCGAGCAAACAACTTTCTTTCTCTTCTGATGATAAATTATTAAATTTAGGGGAAAAGTTACATTTTTATCTCGAATTGATTGATTTTACGAATCCAGATTTCAATTTAATTGAAACAGAATATCGCGGTTACATTGAAAAGTTTCTGTCGTCATATATCATAAAAAATTTGAAAAACCCTCATTTTTATAAGGAGTATCAATTTTCAGATGAAATCGCTTCGGGTATTATTGATTTATTGATTGTTGACAATGATAATTGCTTTATAATAGACTACAAACTAAAGCATCTTGATGATGCTGCCTATCTAAAACAATTGAAGGTATATCATGATTATATTTTAAGAGTATTTAATAAAGATTCTAGATGTTACCTTTATTCGTTAATAGATGGTTACTACAAAAAAATAGATTGGAGGTAGTTATGACGATACCAGAATTATTTTCTTTACAGCAACAGTATTTTGCTGCATCACGTACTAAAGACATAAATATTCGTAAAGAGAACTTGAAAACATTAAAAAAAGCTCTCAATGACCACCGCTTAGACATTTATAAAGCATTCAAGGACGATTTAAACAAATCGGAATTTGAGGTTGATGCCTCGGAATTATCGATGTGTATAATGGAAATTGACTATTTCTTGAAACATTTGAAATCATTAAGTAAACGTAAAAAAGTTGGAACAAATTTGCTTAATTTTCCATCAAAAAACCATCTTTACTATGAACCATATGGTGTAGCTTTAGTAATTGCTCCTTGGAATTACCCATTGCAATTAGCCTTAGTCCCTGCAATTGGTGCTTTGGCAGCTGGAAACACTGTAATACTAAAACCTAGTGAATATGCACCAAAGGTGGCAGAAGTATTAAGTGTAATTTCAGATTATTTTGAAGATGGACTTTTCTCAGTAGTTACTGGCGGAATAAAAGAAAATCAAGAATTATTAGATTTACCTTTTGATTATATTTTCTTTACCGGTTCAACAAATGTTGGACGTATCGTAATGGAAAAAGCAAGCCATCATTTGACTCCATTAACATTAGAATTAGGTGGCAAATCGCCTTGCGTTGTTACTGCTACTGCAGATTTAGATATTGCAGCTCATCGTATCACTTGGGCAAAATTTTTAAATGCTGGTCAAACTTGTGTTGCGGTTGATTATGTTTATGTCGATAAAAAAGTAAAGGATCAATTAATAAAAAAAATTATTGCTGAAATTCGCAAAGGGTATTTTGATGATGATGTGCTTAGCAAAGATTTTGTCCATGTCGTCAATGAAAAGCAACTTAATCGTTTATTAGGATTAATTGATCAGAGCAAAGTTGTCTTTGGCGGCAAAAACGACGGCTTATATTTAGAACCTACGGTTATTGATAATGTCGCTTTTGATGATAAAATAATGCAAGAAGAAATATTTGGACCATTATTACCAATTGTTGAGTATGATAATTTCTATGATGCTGTCGAAATCATTCGAAAAATGGATCGCCCATTAGCAAGCTATATTTTCTCTTCTGATAAAAAAGAAATTACTTATTTTGAAGAGAATGTCGCGGCTGGGTCTTTGGGAATTAATGATTGCATCATGATGTTAACCAACCATCATCTGCCATTCGGAGGTATTGGAAAAGCAGGATTCAATTCATATCACGGAAAGTATTCGTTTAGAATTTTTTCTCACGAAAAAGCTGTTTATGAAAAAGGAAGAATTGAAGTCCAAACTAAATATCCTCCATATACAGAAAAGAAATTAAAAATGCTTCACTCAATTACAAAGATTGGAAAAAAGTAAGGTTTTGCCTTACTTTTTCTATTTTATAAAAGTGTTGCGTCCTTTATCTTTTATTGTTGAAAATTTTCCTTTATAATGAAATAAAGGTGATTATATGGTGTTAACTTTAGAAAAATTCGCTGAATATTTTGACTTCAAGAACGCGAGGGTAACATATCTCCGTTTGGTTGGTAATTCTCTTCATCTCGATTGCGAGATTGTTTCTATGGATAATGATGGTGTTACCAATGAGTTTAAAGGATTATCTTTCCACTTTATTTTTCGTAATTTGAAGTCGTTAAGCGATGATTATTTTTCTTCGTTAAACAAAATTATATCGCGTTTTCGCAATCCATATATTGCATCGAAAACAACATTTGTCGATGGTATTTTTAAAATTGATGATGCGTTAGCAATTCAGTGCGATGATGTTGAAATTGAGGAAATATTGTAATTTTTATTCTTAGCATTATTCCGGTATTGGCTTGGTGTCATACCGGTTTTTAATTTAAAAATTTTTGCAAAATACGATGACGAATTAAATCCGATTGCTGATGAAATTTGTGTCATTGACATATCAGTTACTTTTAATAAGTTCTTAGCTTCATTTATTTGACAATTTAGCTTATAGTCGATTAATGAAGTATTGGTTTCGTTTTTGAATTGGTGGCAGAGAGACGAAACAGAAATGGAAAAGCGAGCAGCTATTTCCTCTAGTTTCAAATCAGAATAAAAATAGTTATCGATGATATTCATCGTAGAAGCCACGACAGATGAATATTTATCTGTTTGTTTTGTGTAAAAGAATAGAGGTTTTGTCCTTGATAAAAGAGTCTGCAGTATCTTATAAAGAGAAGTAATAATATCTAATGATGATTCCACTTTTAAGGAAGCTTCTTGATAAATCATACGGTATATTAGCTCTATTTCATTACCATTGTTTTTTTCTGGCCTGATGTGGATTATTTGCTTCTTGAATGTTTCATGAAGAAATATTTCCGAAGCGTTGATTCCAATGGCATAAAAATGTACGAGATTATTAGTATCCTCATAATGCATGGTATTAGCATTAATAATAACTATATCATGCTTACTAACTTTTAATTTCTCTTCGCTTGAACGAACAAATCCCTCTCCGTCGATAAAAAAGAGGACTTCTAGATTCGGATGTGAATGCATAGAAGAGTAAAATTCTTTATCGATAATCGTCTCAGAAATATAGAGAAGATTACTTTGATCAGAAAATAAAGGAAAACGATTATGCATATATGTATTTTACAAAATAATTATAAATGAGTGCAAGATAGTTATATAATAACGCTTACATTTTTTGGTAAAATAAAGATGAAGATAAGGAGGTTATTATGGAATACTACTTAGCTATCGATATTGGTGCTTCCTCGGGCCGTCATATTCTTGGCTCAATTGTCGACGGAAAACTTGTCCTTGAGGAAATATACCGATTCGAGAATAATGTCAGTGAAAAGGATAATCATTTAACATGGGATATTGACCATCTTCGTCAAGAGGTTATCAACGGTATTAAAAAGTGCCATGAAATTAACAAGATACCTACCACTTTGGCAATTGATACTTGGGCAGTTGATTACGTTTTGCTTGATAAACAAGATCAAATTATTTATCCGGTTTATGCTTATCGCGATAGTAGAACAGAAGATGTTATCGATGAAGTGCATAAGATTTATCCATTTGATAAGCTTTATTCTCATAGCGGTATTCAATTTCAAAAATTTAACACAATCTACCAATTCTATGCTGATAAGAAAAACGGTAGACTTGACAAAGCAAGTACATTTTTGATGATTCCAGAATATTTAAGTTTCGTCTTAACCGGTAAAAAGGGACATGAATATTCAAATATTTCTACAACTGGATTACTTGATGCAGAAACTAAAACTTGGAATTTTGATGCAATTGAAAGCCTTGGTTTAAACAAATCTCTTTTTACTGAGATTGTTGAGCCGGGAACGTTATTAGGCCATTTTAGCAAAGAAATCGCTTCAGAAGTTGGATTTGATTGCAAAGTAATTCTCTGCGCCTCGCATGATACAGCTTCTGCTGTCTTATCTTACCCTTCCGAGAAAGATGAAGTATATCTCTCATCGGGGACTTGGTCATTAATCGGTACGGAAAATAAAAAGCCTATTCTTTCAAAAATTAGTATGGAACACAACTTTACCAATGAAGGTGGAGCTTACCAAACATATCGCTTTTTAAAGAATATTATGGGTTTATGGATGCTTCAAAACGTTAGAAGAGAAGTTTCAGCAAAGGAAGGAAGAAAGGTTTCCTTCCCAGAGTTAATCGCTTTAGCTAAGACATCATCGTTTGAAAGAATTATTGATGTAAATGATGATAAATTCTTAGCCCCAAAATCGATGATAGATGCAGTTAATTCCTGCTTTGATCAGCCTCTTGAGTTAAAAGATGTCTTGAGCGTTATCTATCATTCATTGGCTAATGAATATAAGCGCGCGTTTACCGAAATTGAGAAAATTACCGGCAAGCAGTATGATGAACTCTATATTATCGGTGGAGGATCACAAGATTTGCATCTTTCTACACTTACAAAACATTATCTGGGTAAAAAGGTTTTTGTTGGACCGACTGAAGCTACCTCGATAGGTAATATTTTAGTTCAGTTAATCGCTGATCATAAAATTAAAGATATTAAACAAGCAAGAAAATTAGTCAAAGATTCTTTTGAAATTAAGGAGGTTTAAATGAAAAAAGAAGTTATTGACCTTTATAAGAGCTATGGTGTCGATGTCGAAAAGGCTCTTGATACATTAAAGGATGTCGCTATTTCTATTCATTGCTGGCAGCTCGATGATGTTATCGGATTTGAAAAGCATGCTGGACCATTATCTGGCGGTATTCAAACAACTGGCAATTATCCAGGAAGAGCAAGAAATTTTGAAGAATTGACAAGAGATCTTGATGAAGCTTTAAAATTTATTCCTGGTAAGAAAAAAATTAATTTGCATGCTACATATTTAGTCACTGATAGAGATGTCGACCGCGCGGATATCCAACCAGAAGATTTTGCAGCTTGGGTTGAATATGCTAAAAAGAGAAATTTAGGATTAGATTTTAACCCAACGATGTTCTCTTCACCGATGGTTGTTGATAATTTAACTTTATCTTCACCAAAGAAAGAAGTTCGCGATTACTGGATTCGTCACTGTATCAATTCTAGAAAAATTGCTGAATATTTTGGTAAGGAATTAAAACAAAGATCACTTTGCAACATTTGGATTCCTGATGGATTAAAAGATGTTCCTGCTGATAGACAAGGACCAAGAAGAAGATTAAAAGAATCTCTTGATGAAATCTTTAGCGTTAAGGTTGACCGCGAATATGAAGATGATGCTGTCGAAAGCAAGGTATTCGGAATCGGTGTTGAATCATATACAACCGGATCACATGAATTCTACCTTTCATATGCGATGAAGAATAATGTTCTTTGCTTACTTGATACCGGCCATTTCCATCCAACTGAAAATGTCGCTGATAAAATTTCATCGCTACTATTATTCTCTCCGCGTTTAGCTTTCCACGTTTCAAGACCAGTTAGATGGGATTCAGATCACGTTTTAAGATTAAACGATGATTTACAAGATGTCGCTAATGAATTAGTTAAATGCAATGCTCTTGATAGAGCTTATATCGGTCTTGATTATTTCGATGCTTCAATTAATAGAGTTGCTGCTTTAATTATTGGTAGCAGAAACATGGAAAAAGCACTTCTTAAAGCTCTATTAACACCTTGGGAAACTTTTGCAAAATTGCAAGATGAAGCTAAGTTTACTGAATTAATGGTTATGCAAGAAGAAATTAAAGATTTACCATTTGATGAAGTATGGCAAGAATATTGCAAGAGACAAAATGTTGTCGGTGATAAATCTTGGTTTGATGAAATCAAAAAATATGAAAAAGAAGTTTTACTTAAAAGAGGAGATTAATGAAAATGGGATACAAATGCATTGAAGAAGTAACAGAAATTCTTGATTTATTATATAAGCATGGCTGGGATGAAAGAAATGGTGGTAACCTTTCTTATATCTTAACTGAAGAAGAAGTAGAATCGGTTTGTGATACTGACAAAGTTAAAAGAACATTTACTTATAACTTTGATATGTCATCAATTGTCGGTAAATATTTTGTTATTACTGGAACTGGAAAATATTTCAAAAACTGCCTCAAAGATCCTGAAACTAATTTAGGAATTCTTAAAGTAATTGATAATCACACTCTCGGTTTACTTTGGGGTTACAAAGATGGTGGGGCACCAACTTCCGAGGCACCAACTCATTTAAAATGTCATATTGAAAGATTAAAAGTTGATCCAAAACATCGTTTAGTTTGCCATTGCCATCCAACAAATGTTATTTGCATGACACATATTCATGATTTAGATTCTAATCATTGGACTGAAGATCTTTGGAAGATGCAAACAGAATCCATCGTTGTTTTCCCAGAAGGAATCGCAGTATTACCTTGGATTCTCTGCGGTGGAGAAGAAATCGGTATCGCTACTGCTGAAAAGATGAAAGAATATCGTTCAGTTGTTTGGGCTCAACACGGATTATTCTGCACAGGTAAGACTCTTGATGAAGTTTTCGGATTGATTGAAACAATTGAAAAAGCTGCAGAAATCTATATGAAAATCTGTGATAAACCACGTTTACAATCAATTACTAATGAACAATTATTAACCTTAGCTAAAGCGTTTAAGATTGATTTCCGTCACGGAATTATTGATTAACTTTATCTTATACACCTTAAATTATATAATTGATATAAGGTGATAAGATGAAATATAAAGGTGTGCTGTTTGATTTAGATGGCGTAATTTTACCAAGTGATAAACTTCATTATTTAGCTTGGAAGAAAGTATGCTTTCACGAGCACATCTTTTTATATGATTTAATGTTTGAGGAAACATTAGGAATATCAAAAAAGGAAGCTTTGAGAAAAATACTTGAGCATGCGAAAATTACCCTTGATGAAAGTGATCAAAAACGGTTAATTGCCGAGAAAGATTTTTACTATGAACAATATTTGAAAAATATAGATGAAAATTTTGTTTCAGTTAAAGTTATTAGAGTTTTAAAAAAATTGCAGAATGCAGGAGTAAAAATGGCGATTGCTTCTTCAAGTAGGCATGCCGAGGAATTGCTAGAAAAAACTAAAATGCAAAAATATTTTTCAATAATCGTTAGCGGCAAAGATATCAAAGAACCTAAACCGGATCCAGAAGCGTTTTTGATTGCCTCAGAAAAAATTAATTTACCAAAAAAAGATTTGCTTGTCGTTGAAGATTCTTTAGTTGGAATCGAAAGCGGAATTAATGGAGGATTTGATACTTGTTTATTTTCGCAAAAAGCAAATCCAATGGCGAAATATAGTATTTCTTCTTTTGATGAATTACTAGGAATCATCGGTATCTAATCGATATAAAAGTATTGAAAGAAAAGTATCAAAAGATTTAAAATAGAGATATGGGAAAAGTATATATATCACAAAACACGTTAAAAAGAATTCCTTTTTATTTAGACTATCTAAAAAAGATGAAAGCACAGGGTGAAGTCTATCTTTCATCGACAGCAATCGCTAAAGGATTAGAACTAAATGATGTTCAAGTCAGAAAAGATTTAGCTTTGATTTCACGTACTGGCGGTAAACCAAAAGTCGGCTATGAAATCGATGAGCTTTTGACGGATATTTCTTTATTTTTAGGAATGAAAAATAATAATAAATCAGTTTTAATCGGTGTCGGTTCATTGGGTACAGCTTTGCTTAATTACCAAGGATTTGCTGAGTACGGATTAGAAATTGTTGCAGCTTTTGATAAAAATCCTGATAAGGTCAATCAAAAAGTTGGCAGATATGTAATTAAACCATTGTCAGAATTATCTTCTTTTTGCAAAAAACATGAAATTCATGTGGGAATTATTACAGTTCCGGCTGTTCATGCTCAAGAAGCTTGCGATAATCTTGTCAATAGCGGAGTCAAAGCGATTTGGAATTTTGCTCCGACTAAATTAAATGTGAGCAAGAATATCATCGTTCAAAATGAGAATATGGCTTCGTCATTAGTTATCTTATCGCGTCATTTAAATGAAACCAGACAATAATGTCTGGTTTTTTTTCATCATTTTCTTTGCTATAATGTACTAGAAAGAGAGAGATTAATTATGCTAATGACAGAAATTATCGAAAAAAAGAAACTCAACCTTCCTTTAAGCAAGGAAGAAATCAATTTTTTTATTAAAGGTTACGTCAATAATGAAATACCGGATTATCAAGTTTCAGCCTTATTAATGGCTATCTGCTTTAATTCGATGACCAAAGAAGAAACTTTTGCGTTGACTGAAGCGATGTTACATTCAGGTGATATAATCGATTTAAGCAAAATAAAAGGTGTAAAAATTGATAAGCATTCTACAGGTGGAGTCGGTGATAAAACCTCGTTAGCATTACTTCCTTTGGTTGCAAGCTGCGGAGTTAAGGTAGCAAAGATGTCTGGACGGGGATTAGGACATACCGGTGGAACTCTCGATAAACTTGAATCAATTAAGGGAATGAGAATTAATCTTACCAGTGAAGAATTTATCAAACAGGTTAATGATATTAATATTGCTATTATTGGTCAAAGTCAAAATTTAGTTCCTGCTGATAAAAAACTTTATGCTTTAAGAGATGTTACTGCGACAGTTGATTCCCTCCCGTTAATCGCTTCATCAATTATGTCGAAAAAACTCGCGGCTAATGCGGATACTATTCTTCTTGATGTTAAGTTTGGTAATGGGGCTTTCATGAAAACATTAGAGGACGGGAAAAAACTTGCTTCGTTAATGGTTGAGATTGGCAAAGCCTTCAATAAAAACACTAAAGCGGTTATTACCGATATGAACGAACCGCTTGGCAATAATATCGGTAATGCTTTAGAAGTTATTGAGGCGGTTAATACGTTAAGAGGTCATGGTCCAAAAGACTTTGAGACCTTATGCGTGAGATTAGGCGGAATTATTTTAACTCAAGCAAACATTAGTAAAACAGTAACTGAAGGGGAAAAACTTATTAAAGAGCATATTGCTTCCGGTGAGGGCTTAGCTAAATTAAAAGAGATGGTCAAAGCTCAGGGCGGGGATCCTACTTATATTGATAATCCTGACAAGTTCCCTAAAGCAAAAATAGTTAAACCACTTATTTCAAAGCACGATGGCTATATTAAAGCTATCGACGCTTTAAAAATTGGCGAAGGCGCGATGCTTTTAGGTGCTGGCAGAGCTAAAAAAGAAGATTCGATTGATTATGCTAGCGGTATTACTTTAACTAAAAAAGTTGGTGATGTGGTGAAAAAAGGCGATGTTTTGGCTTATATTTATACAAACTTTGAAAAGTTTGCTGAAGCGGAGCAACTTATTCACGATGCCTATGCTTTTAGCGATGAAGTAGTTGAACCATCAAAACTCATTTACGAGGTTATTGAATGATTATAAATTGCTTGATTGGCGAGGTAAATTTTCAATTTATTGTCCATTCATTAAAAATGATTTCTCAGCTCCAAAAATATCAAAGTGAAGCAGAGGGTGATGTTGTTATCAAAGTGGTGTTTACTTCAACATTACCTTCTTTACCTAATGAAAAAATTATTTCATCAGCTTTTTATGAAATATATCAAGGAGAATATCTCTATCAAAAGCAAATGACTGCTGATAAACAAACCTTAGGAATTATCGTTTATCACGAAAACAATGCGACGATTTATATAGATGAAAAATTCAAAACATTCGCCAGTGAATATTTAATGTGTGAATATGCTTTTCTCTATTTTGTTTTTAAAAGAAAAAAAGGTATACTCATCCATTCTTCATCGTTTGCGTATCAGGGTAATGGATATTTACTCGTAGCTTCATCAGGAACAGGAAAATCTACACATGCAGATTTGTGGCGGAAGTATTGTAATGTTACGACGATAAATGATGATAAGAATTTAATCTTGCTTAAAGATAATCAATTGCTTATTTACCCAAATCCTTTTTCTGGAAAATCTTTAATTGACAATAATTTAATTGTCCCTTTAAAAGGTATAGTTTTATTAAGTAGAGGTAAAAATGCTGCTTCTAAAGTAAAACCAAAAGATGGTTTTATTAAGTTGCTTCCGCATATTCTTAATACTTCATTTATGTTAGCAAAGGAAATTTGGGATGAAGTGACTGATAAGATTCTCTCTTCAGTAAACTTTTATGCTTTATCCTGTGACATTTCTCAAGAAGCGGTGCTAACATTAAAGAAAGTTTTGGAGGATGATTATGAAATTTAATACAGATTATGTGATTAAAAAAGTTGGTGATGAAGCATTGCTAGTTCGCCAAAGTAAAAAAAGTGTCGATTATTCAAAAGTCATTACTTTAAACCCGACATCCCTTTTGATAGTCGAGGGTGTTATGAATAATCTTTCCATCGATGATATAACCGAAAAGATGGTTGCTGAATATGATGTTAGCAAAGAAAAAGCTAAGCAAGATATCATCGTGACAATTAATCAGCTGAAGACACTTAATATTGTTTATGGAGATTAATTTTTTTGTTGATGGTTTAAAAGAGGCTCTCGAACAAGATAAAGTCTTTATTATGCCGATCAACGGAACTTCAATGCAGCCATTCCTTCATACGGGTGATTTAGTTGTATTAAGCAAACCATTTGCCTTAAAGAAAAATGATATTGTTTTTTATCTTCGCGATAACGGACAATACGTATTGCATAGAATTTTTAAAGTGAAGAAGAATAAGTTCTTTCTTCTCGGTGACCATCAAACAAAAATTGAAAAAAATATTCGTGAAGATCAGATTCTTGCCAAAGCTAACTATGTTATTATTAACGAAAAGAAAGTTTTGTTTTCAGATAAAAAATATCGCATCTATCTTTTCTTTTGGCGTTTTCGCTTTCTTCGTTACTTAATAATTAAATTGAGGAAAATTTAATGAAAAATCTTAAATTATCATTAACTATTTTATCAATAATCAACGTTATTCGTTCCTCGCTTTTAATTGCTGAGGCATTTTTGGCTCGCTATTTAATTGATAATGCAGTCGCAAAAAAGCCCTTGGTTTGGTTAGTTATTCTATTTCTCTCCATTATCATTGTTTTAATCGCTATTTCTATTGTCGCTTTGATGATTAGAAATAAATTATCATTAAGAGTTGAAGTTCATCTGAAGAAAGAGATATATGATAATCTTTTAAAAAAAGATCTTACATCATTACGCGCTTATCATAGCGGAGAACTTTCGAATATTTATCTTAATGATGTTAATAATATTAACACCGGTGTCAGTGAAATTATACCTTCACTTTTTCTTTATGGCTCGCGGTTTGTATTAGCTATTGCTGCGATTGCAATTATTTCTTATCAGATTTTATTAGTTTTGTTAGCAATTGCAGTCATTGCATTTCTTCTTTCAAGAATCTATTCTTCCTATTTAAAAAAATTTCATAAAGCAGCATTGGAAAGCGATGGAAAAGTTAATGCTTTTATGCAGGAAAGTTACGAAAATATCAAGATGATAAAGGCTAATGATGCCGAGACGAATTTTTCTAAATTGCTCGATCAAAAAATGCTTGATAACTATCGAATTAAAAATAAACGTAACTTTCTTTCAATTATTGGAAGTGGGGGATTTTCACTATTTTTAAATTTGATATCAGCATTAGCCGTTATTTTTGGAGCTTATCTTATCTCTAATGATAAAATATCTTTTGGCGAATTAACAACACTTACGATGCTCGTTTCTTATTTTGAAGGTCCTATTTCTGGATTTGGATCATTGTTATCGCGTTACAATGCTTATAAAGTAAGTAAAGCTAGAGTTGATAAATTATTGTCGCTTCCTAACGATTACCAAAGAATTGAAATAAGCGATTTTGAAAAAATTGAAGTAAAAGACCTTTGCTTTGATTTTGATTATCCGATTTTTAAAAATTTGTCATTTACTTTTTCTAAAGGCGAGACATTGATTATTAAAGGACCATCTGGACGCGGAAAATCGACATTATTTAATTTACTTTTAGGATTTTTAAAACCAAAAAGTGGAGAACTTGATGTGATATCTAATGGAGAGAAATATCCATTATCCAACGTGTATGGTTTGTTTTCATATGTTGTTCAAGATAATATTTTATTCTCTGGAACAGTTAGAGAAAATATTGCCTTATTCGTGAATGATGCGAATGAAGAAAAAATTGTCGCGGCATTAAAAACTGCCTGTATTTATGATGAATTAATGCAAAAAGAAAAAGGATTAGATACACCTCTTTATGAAAGAGGCGGTGGGCTTTCTCTCGGACAAATTCAAAGAATACTTTTAGCGATTAATTTGCTTCTTGATAAAGAAATTTTACTTCTTGATGAATTTACTTCTTCTCTTGATAAAAATACTGAAAATCAGATTGTTAATAATTTACTTGCGATAAATAAATCAAAGATGATTATTACTCATCATGATTTAATTTTACCAAGCGATGTAAAAATTTTAGATTTAGGTGAATTATGAATTTTATTTTAAATTTATTTTCGGCTGGCATTCAAAATAGAAAAATAACACTTCCTTCTGATGAAGAATTAAAAAATCAGATGAGAATTATTTCTGAGCAAACTTTTTTGCCTTATTTATATAAAGTATCTAATGATTCGCGTTTTAAGAAATATTATCTTTCTTCGTTTGTTTTACATGAAAAATACGACGAAATAGCTGAAAAAATTGCTGATATTTTCTCGGCGAATCAAATTAGATATTTCTTCTTTAAAGGTTATGAACTATTTCCTTTATATGATGATAGAAATCTTCGCTTATCTGGCGATATTGATTTTTGCGTTGACGGCAAAGATTATCTAAAAGCTCGGAAATTATTAGAAGAAAACTCTTTTGTTCTCGATTCGATAGCTAAACACCACGCGGAATATGTTTACGATAAATCTTATGCCGAACTTCATCATCAACTTTTAGAAGAAGGTGAAAAAGGCGATAAATTTTTCCATAATCCTTTCAAATATATTAAAAGCTGTGAGGGATATCGCTGCCATCTAGAAGATGAATATCATTTTGTTTTTTTATTGATGCATTACCATAAACATTTAAAATCCGGAGCGGGAGTACGTGAACTCGGAGATGTTTATTTAATGCTGACTAAGAAAAAAATGAACTATCAAAAAATTATTTCATATGTTAATGAATTAGAGATTAGTGATTTTTTTAATACGATTATTAATGAACTAGAATATATTTTTGAATATAATCCAGAGCAGCTAATTCAATGCGGAATGAAATACTATAAACGCGATGACATTGAAGAATTGATTAATTATTCTTTGCGTTCAGGAATACATGGTTTTGGAAAGGAAAATGATGTCAATAAAAACAAATTTGCCCATTCAAAGGATAACAAGTTTGTCTATTTGTTAAAAAAGGTTTTTATCCCTTTGCATCTGCTATTTGAAAAATATCCTTATTCCCGTTCTATTATTTTGATTCCTTTTGCCTATATCCATCATTTTATTAGCTTGCTTTTTACAAAAAGGGATAAACTAAATAGAGTTTTAAGCGTTGAAAGCAAAGATGATGATTTAATTAAATTCGGAATTGAATAATATTTTAGACAATTGTTATCTTTGAAAATCTTCAATTGACTATTTCAAATTATGGGAGTAAGATTTTAGGCATGAAGTTAAAAGAATTGTATTTAAAACATCGCGATTTAATTTGGGAAATCTTTCGTTTCTTGATTGTTGGCGGATTAGCGACGTTAGTTGACTGGACGGTCAGTTTTATTTCCGAAGAATACTTATTACCGGAGATTATTCTCGGTAACTGGCATATTGAAAAAGCTTTAGCGACAACCTTTGGTTTTATTGTTGGCTTAATTATCAATTATATATTATCTGTTATTTTTGTTTATAAAAATAAAAAAGATGAAAAAGAGGGTAAAAGCGTTCGCGACTTTTTAGTATTTACCTTAATTGGAGTATTTGTTTTATTACTATCTTATTTAGGTATTTATCTCTTGAGCGATTTGCTTCCAGTGCCTTATATTGTCGCAAGAATTATTATGACCATTATCGGGTTAGTAATTAATTATCTAGGCAGAAAAATCTTTATCTTCCGTTAGGTTGATATTTACATAAGAAACGATATCGTTTACTATATTTACGGGAGCTCAGTATAACTGGGCTGAGAGGAATCTAGATAGTGATTCGACCAAACTTGATCTAGGTAATGCTAGCGGAAGGAATACTTTTGAACTTTTTGCTTTCCTTTACCTAGGAAAGCTTTTTTCTTAGAGAGGAATTAAATTATGACAAAAAAGAAAAAACTCATCTCGGTTTATGATATGTGCGAGATGGCTATTTTCACAGCTCTTGCTATTGTTCTTGGCATGTTCTGCGAAATAAAGGTTGGCGCTAATGGCGGATCAATCGGCTTTGCTATGGTCCCGTTATTCTTCATCGCATATCGCCACGGTGCGATTAAAGGATTTATCTGCGGCGGAATTATTTATGGTTTAGCTCAAGGGCTTTATGACGGATATATTTTCCAATATGGTGCGATTTCAGCCTTCTTTGACTATATTATTCCGTTTGGGGCAATTGGTTTAGCAGGATTATTTAGAAAATTTATTTTTACTGATGAAGGTGACGGAGTTGTTCATTCAGCTGATCCATATATTTATATCATTCTATCAGTAACTTTAGTATTTGTTATTCGTTATTTATCACATGTCGTTTCTGGTACTTTAGCTTATGATACACCTTGGGCTGGCTCATTTGCTTATAATATCACCTATATTGCTCCGACATATTTTATCGACTTAATTATTTTATTAGTTTTATATTATCCATTAGCTAGATTAAATAAAATCTACCCGGTTATGAGATAAACATTGCCCGGCAAGAGATATCTCATTATAATGATTACGTTATGAGAATCTTATTGCAGGTAGTGAAATCTTCCCAAGTTGAAATTGATCAGAAAGTCTTTTCCAAGATTGGAAAAGGCTTTTTGTTGCTTATTGGATTTCAAGAAGGCGATAATCCTTCTATTATTGAAAAATGTTTAGATAAAGCTTTATCTTTGCGCTTATTCGCTGATGAAAATGGAAAAATAAATCTTTCGCTTGACGATTGTCAAGGCGAAGTAATGTTAGTTAGTCAATTTACTCTATATGCTGATTATAAAAAAGGTCGAAGACCATCGTTTAATACAGCGCTTAAAGGTGAAAAAGCAAAAAGCCTTTATGAGTATGCGGTTAGCTATGTAAAAAGTAAGGGTTATAAAGTTTCTACGGGTGTTTTCGGAGCGGATATGAAAGTCCATTTAATTAATGATGGGCCAACGACGATAATGATAGATAGTGAGGTTTTGTTAGGATGAAAAAAGTGTTAATCGGTCTCTCAGGAGGCGTTGATTCTGCGGTTGCTGCTTACTTATTAAAAAAGCAAGGTTATGAGGTGGCCGGCGGTTTTATGCGTAACTGGGATAGTTTACTTAATAATGATTACCTTGGCAATCCGACAATTAATGATGATATATGTCCTCAGGAAAAGGATTATCAAGATGCTAAAAAGGTTGCTGAAAAACTGAATATTCCTCTTTATCGAATTGATTTTGTCAAAGAGTATTGGGACTATGTTTTCACTTATTTCTTGAAAGAATATGAAAAGGGTAGAACACCTAATCCGGACATCTTTTGCAATAAATTTATTAAATTTGAAACCTTTAGAAAATTTGCTTTTGAAAAAGGCTTTGATTGTATTGCAATGGGACATTACGCAAAAAAAATCGATGATAACGGAAAGGCTTATCTTTATAAAGCGAAAGATTTAAATAAAGATCAAACATATTTTTTATCGCAGGTTTCGCTTGAACAGCTTAAAGATAGTTTATTTCCTCTTGGCGATATTACAAAAGACGAAGTTAGAAAAATTGCTCATGAATTAGATTTACCAGTTGCTGATAAAAAGGATTCGACCGGGATTTGTTTTATTGGAGAAAGAAATTTTAAAGAATTTTTGAATAATTATCTTCCAGCCAAAGAAGGCGATATCGTCGATGTTAATACTCATAAAGTAATCGGCAAGCATGAAGGAGTTCTCTATTATACTTTAGGTCAAAGAAAAGGTTTAGGTATCGGCGGAATTCATGGTCAGCAAAGCGGATCATGGTTTGTCGTGGCTAAGGATGTAAAGAGAAATATTCTTTATGTTTCGCAAGGCGAAATGAATGAATATTTGCTTTCTGATCGAGTAATCGTTAAAGAAATGAACTTCCTCGGTGAGACAAAACCGACTGAATTTACTAATGCCGGGGTCAAATTCCGGTACCGTCAAAAAGATAATATGGTTCAATACCGGTTTATTTCCGATGATACGGTTGAAATAATTTCTTCAACTCCGTTAAAAAGTGTCACTCCTGGGCAAGCTGCGGTGTTTTATGACGGCGATAGATGCTTAGGCGGCGGAATTATTGAAGAAATTTATTATCGCGGAAAAAGAAAGCATACAACTTTCTTAGAGGAAGAATAATGGCTTACGGAAATTTTAAAGATGATCAATACCCATTGGTTAAAGATAGCTTTGTCAATCGTCTAATCGCTAGGGCGATTATCATTGATGATAATAAAGTTTTTTTTGAAAAAATCTATCGAGATGATATGTTTGGTCAAGCTAGTTATATTGAAACACCTGGCGGTGGAGTAAATGAAGGCGAAGATCTTATCTCATGCGTAAAAAGAGAAGTAGAAGAAGAATGCGGATTAAAAATTGAAGTAATAAAATACTTAGGATTAGTTGAAGATGATTATAATCTTTTATTAAGACATAATATCTCGCATTATTTTCTTTGTAAAATAATCGGTAAGGGAAATTTTCATCGTGAGGCTTATGAAAATGATTTCATTAAAGACATGACTTTTATTCCTCTTGATGAAGTTAAAAGAATTCTCGCTAACCCGGAAAATAAAATTAGTAAAATTATATATCGCCGGGAAAAGGTGATTATTGATAGTTTGGAGGAAGAAAAATGAAAATAGGTATTGTTTCCTTAGGCTGCGCGAAAAACCGCGTTGATTCAGAAGCTATAGCGTATCTTTTTCAAAGTAACGATATTGAAATTGTTAATGATGTTCAAGATGCTGATATTATTTTAGTTAATACCTGTGGATTTATTCTCGACGCTAAAAAAGAATCCATTGATACAATTTTAGAAATGGCGTCATATCATAAATTTTTAATTGTTACCGGCTGTTTAGTTGAACGTTATCAAAAAGAACTTGAAGAAGCACTTCCAGAAGTCAATCTCTTTATAAGTATTGCTGATTATCCTCATTTTGCTGAAAAAGTTCGCGAGGCATTGAAAAAACAAGAATTCAAAGGTGACTTCACTTTCGTTAACCGCGTTTTATCAACTCCTCCATATACCGCATATTTAAAGATATCAGAAGGATGTAATAATTGCTGCCATTACTGCGCGATTCCCTTAATTAGAGGACGTTTCCATTCTTATCTCCCAGAAGATTTGTTGAAACAAGCAAAAGATATTGCTGCTAAAGGAGTTAAAGAACTTGTCGTAATTTCTCAAGATACAACGCGTTATGGAGAAGATTTAAAAAATGTTAATATCGTTTCTTTATTAAAAGAACTATTAAAAATCCAAGAATTTGAATATATTCGCCTATTATATCTCTATCCAGATGAAATTAGCGATGAATTAATCGACTTAATCGGAAGCGAAAAACGCCTTACCCCATATTTTGATATTCCTATTCAGCATTGCTCCGATCATCTTTTAAAAGCGATGAACCGTCGCGGAGATAAAGCTTTCTTGGTTTCTTTATTCAAAAAAATTCGCCAGAGAGTCCCGCATTGCTTGTTGAGAACAACATTAATTGTTGGCTATCCTGGTGAAACGGAAGAAGATATTGATGAATTAATCGACTTTATGAAAGAAGTGCGCTTTGATCATCTCGGTTGTTTTACCTATTCTCCAGAAGACGGAACTGTCGGAGCTACTTTGCCTAATCAAATTCCCGAAAAAGTAAAACAAAAACGTTATCAGAGAGTTATGAAAGCTCAAGAAAAAATTTCTTATGAAAATAATCAAAAACGGATTGGTGTTGTTACTGATGGCTTGATCATCGGGTTTGATGAAGAAAGAAAAGCCTATCTAATCCGTAATGAATTCAACGCTCCTGATGATATCGATGGAAAAATTTATGTTTATTCGGATCATCCATTAGAAATTGCTACAATGGTAAAATTTAAAATTATTGACGCCGAAAGTTATGATTTATTCGGCGAAATAGTTGAATAAACAAAATAAACGTAAAAAACTAAAATTTCTTGTTGACAGACATGATAGGTGTTTGTTAGTATATAAAGGCAGTGCGAAATCTGACTGCTTGTTGCCCCCTTAGTTAATCGGTATAACAGATCCATGGTAAGGATCCGTGCGTGGTTCGACTCTGCGAGGGGGCACCATTATGAAAATTAGCCTAGATTTTCCCCTTTTTCTAGGCTTTTTTCTTGCCTTGAAACAGAAAAGTTTATTCTAATAAAAAAAGTGGTGCAAAGAATTTAAAAAAATAGTATTATAGGTGCGTAACAAGTGATTGTTATGTCTTCGATTCATTTATACAAATGTAAGAAGTGGGATTCCCACTTTTTATTTTGAAAAGGGAGGTGTTGGTTTTGAGTGAATTAGAGAATGCCTTAAGCGGATTGATTGCCCCTTTGCTTAGTAAAAGAGGTTGTCATATCGATTTACTTTCTTATAAAAGAAAAGGTAAAGAAAATATCTTAACCATCTATGTCGAACGCGATGATTTTTCTTCCATGACATTAGATGATATCTGCCTTATTTCAGATGAGATTAGCAAAAAGCTCGATGAGGCAGATTTAATTCAAGATAATTACTCGCTTGATGTTTCAACTTCAGGCGCAGAAAAAGAAATCAAGGATTTATCCTATCTTCCAAAATTAATCGACCGCTATTTTGAAATGCGTTTGATTAATCCTGTCGATGGTGAAAATATCTATCACGGATATTTAAAAGAAGTCAATGGTGAAACTATTACCTTGACATACCGCGTTAAAACTAGAGAAAAAACAGTACAAATCGAGACTAGCAATATCGCTAAAGCTAAACTGACTGTAAAAATTTAAAAGGAGTTAGAAAAATTACTATGCCAGCAAGAAAGAAATCAAATAACCGAATCAACGGAATTGATGTCAAGAGCATGTTAGAAGCCTTTGAAGCTTTTGAAGAAGAATATGGTATTTCTAGAGAAGAAATCGCCCGTCTCTTGGCTGAATCTATTGAAACAGTTGTTAAAAAGAAACATGTCGAAGGCTTACCAGATTTAATGGTTAAAGTCAATATTGATATCGATAGCGGGGATATTTCAATTTTTAATCTTAAAAATGTCGTTGAAGATGTTGAAGATGACGCAATTGAAATTTCTCTTGAAGATGCTAAAGAAATCAAATCTGATGCAAAAATCGGTGATGTTATGGAATTTGCAGTTCCTTTAACTGATTTTGGTGTCCCAGAAGTTAAAAAATTAAAAACTGTTTTTGTTCAAAAAATTAAAGAAGCTCAAAAAGCCGCTATTTATGCGATTTACAAAGATAAAATCGATGAACTTATCACTGGAACAGTTGATAACATCGATCCAGGCAAACGTTTCGTTTCTGTTAATATTGGCAGAACATTTGTCACCTTACCTCGCAAAGAGATGATTGGTGACGAAATTGAGACTATTCGTCCAGGTCAACAATTAAAAGTTTACTTATCAGGTATTGGTAATTCTGAACAAGGAATTGTTGTTTCTCGTGCTTGCCCAGGTTTCTTAAAAAGATTATTTGAAGAAGAAATCCGTGATGTTTATGACGGCACTGTTATTATCAAAGATATAGCGAGAGTAGCTGGTGAGAGAAGTAAAGTTTCTGTTATGTCAAATGACTTTAATGTTGATCCTGTTGGAGCTTGCATTGGACCAGGCGGAAGCAAGATTCAAAAGATTTGCGCTCAATTAAACCACGAAAAAATTGATATTATTCAATATTATGATCTCAAGGGATTATTTATTGCTGAATGTTTACAACCAGCCCATGTCGTCGGAGTCAAGGATAACGGAGATGGAAGTTATATTGCAGTTGTAAAAGATGGTGAATTAAAAGTTGCAATTGGTAAAAAAGGTGTCAATGCTAGATTAGCTGTTAAATTAGCCGGTGGTAAGATTGACATTAAAGAATATTCTGAAGCTGTTGAAGAAAATATTGATTTTGTACCAGTTGAAGAACTTAAGAAACAAAACGATGAACTCGTCAAGGAAAAGAAGAGACTTGCGATGATTGAAAAGAGCAAGGAAGATGAAGAAAAGCGTAAACAGACTTTAGCTTCTCTTACTGCATCAGCTGATGATATTGAAGATGATGAAGAATATGAAGATGATGAATCACTGGAAAATGAAACTTCATCAGAAGAAGAAACTTTAGATACTCCAGTAGAAGAAGCAGCTCCTGCTAATGAAAGTGAAAAAGAAGAAGTTAAGGTTGAAGAAACACCTGTAGAATTCAAACCTGTCATCTTACAAGACCATGTTTCTCTTTCAGATTTAGAAAAACAAATCGATGAAGAAAAGAAACAAAAAGCTCAAGCACCTGTTTCCAAAAAGAAGAAAAAACCTGAAGAGGAAAAAGACGAAAAAGAAGAAAAGAAAGAAGAGAGATTCACTCCTAGAAAAGATATGTATACTGAGGATGAACTCGCTGAACTTGAAGCTGAAGAAGCTGAAGAAGATTATGACGATGATGATGAGATCGATTACGATCAATTCGATCAATACTACGACGATAAATAATGGCTAAAGATCCTATTTTACGGCGTTGCATCGCAACTAACGAGATGCTCGATAAAAATTCGCTCATCAGAATTGTCAAAAATAAATCAGGTGAAATCTCTATCGATTTGACTGGAAAGAAAAATGGTCGTGGCGCATATCTTTCTAAATCTCAAGAAGCAATCGATAAGTGTAAAAAGAATCATTTGCTAGACAAAGCATTTAAGATGCAAGTCCCAAATGAAATCTATGAGGAATTATATGAACTCATTACAAAATAAAATCGCCAGTCTAATTCAATTTGCTTATGCTGCGAGAAAATTGTGCTTTGGTGAAAGCGCCATTGTGAAAATGATGGTTAATAAAGTCGACATTTTAGTTTTGGCTTCCGATATTGCGCAGAATCAAGATAAAAAATATCGACAGAAAGCAGCTTATTATCAAGTTCCAACAGTTACCATATTTTCGAAAAGTGAACTTGGTGAACTATTTAGTAAAAATGAAGTAGCTTGCGTCGGTGTTATGGATCATAACATCGCTTCACAAATAAAAAAACTTAGCGAAGATAATCAATAGTTATCTTCTCTATCACACAACTGACATTTATATTAAGAAAGGAGAGATTTGTATGGGAAATAAAAAACCGAATAATAAAAGTCAAGCCCGGGCCAGCAATGTCCCTACCTTCGATAAAAATAAAAAAGTTCCGACTAATAAAAGTAAAGTCAACGGAGGCGTTTTTAAATATACCGGAGACGTTACAGTCGGAGAATTAGCAAAACAATTAAATCTCAACCCGACTGATATTATCCGTTTCCTTTTCTTACAGAAGAAAATGGTCAATATTAATCAAACATTAAGCGATGATTTGATTGCGGAAATTTGTGTCGAATATGGATATGATTTCCAAAAAGAGGAAGCTGTTGATAAGGAAGATTTTGAAAATATCGTTATTCATGATGACGAAAAAGACCTAGTCGAACGTCCACCTGTAGTCTGTGTTATGGGTCACGTCGACCACGGTAAAACTACCTTAATCGATGCAATCCGCGATAGCCATGTCGCCGATAAGGAAGCAGGTTTAATCACTCAACAAATCGGTGCTTACCAAAAAGAAATTAACGGCAAGAAAATCACTTTCTTAGATACTCCTGGCCATGAAGCCTTCACGCAGATGCGTGCCCGCGGAGCTGCTGTTACTGATATTGCCTTAATCATTGTCGCTGCTGATGACGGGGTCATGCCGCAAACTGTTGAAGCTATCAATCACGCAAAAGCCGCAAATGTTACAATCATTGTCGTTATCAATAAGATTGATAAACCGACTGCAAATATTGAAAGAGTCTATGATGAACTCGCTCAATATGAATTAATCCCTGAAGAATGGGGAGGAAGTACAATCTTTGTTAAAGTTTCAGCAAAGAAGAAAATCGGTATTGACAACTTACTTGAAACAATCTTGGTTGTTGCTGAATTAAAAGAGTTAAAAGCTAATCCAAACCGTTATGCTTTAGGTTCGGTTATTGAAGCTTCTCTTGACCGTAACGAAGGTCCTAAGGCTACGTTATTAATTCAAAATGGTACATTAAAAGTCGGTGACTCCTTAGTTATCGGAAACTATTATTGTAAAGTTAGAAGAATGGTAAATGAATATCGTCAAAACATTTCCACTGCTCTTCCTTCAACACCGGTTGTCGTTACTGGTATTGAAAATGTTCCATCAGCTGGTGACCACTTTATGGCGTTCTCATCAGAGAAAGAAGCCCGTGAAATCGCAGATAAGCGTCAACTTCGCGAAAGAGATAAAACATTAAATAAGGGTCCTGCTGCTTCTCTTGACGAATTATTTAAACAAATTCAAGATGGAGACATCAAGAATGTTAATATTATTTTAAAAGCTGATACTACTGGCTCAGTTGAAGCTTTAAAATCTTCTCTTAATAAGATTCAAGTCGATGGAGTAAAGATCAATATTATCCATGCCCAAACTGGAACCATTACCGAATCCGATATCGCTTTAGCCGCGGCATCAAAGGCTCTTATTTACGGATTTAATATCCGTCCTAATGCTGCGATTAGACAAAAAGCTCAAGAAGAAAAGGTGGAAATCCATCTTCATGATATCATCTATGCCTTAACCGAAGAAATTGAAAATGCGATGAAGGGCATGATGAAACCAGTTGAACAAGAAACTATTTTGGGTCAAGCTGAAGTAAGACAGATTTTCACTTTTAGTAAAGTCGGTACAATCGCTGGTTGCTATGTTACAGAAGGATCGGTTAAAAGAGGTGCTCAATGCCGGATTATTAGAAACGGTGTTGTTATTTATACTTCGAAAATTAAATCCTTAAGAAGAGAAAAAGATGATGCTAGTGAAGTCAAGAAAGGCTTTGAATGCGGAATCACTATCGAAAATTATAATGACGAAAAAGAAGAAGACATTATTGAAGCCTTCGAAGTTCGTCTTGTTGAGAGGCAATAATTATGGCGAAAAAAGGTCCGCGCATCGCAATGCTCATTAAAAAAAATATCTCAGATATCATTCTTTTTGAATTAAAAGATCCAATGATGAAATTAGTCTCGGTTAATGATGTTGTTGTTAATAAGGATAATTCTTTAGCCAAGGTTTATGTCTCGCATTTGGAAAAGGACAAAACGGATCAAGCCTTAAATGAACTTAATCATATTAAAGGTTTTATTAGAAGTTCGTTAGCTAAAAAGATGGACATTTATAAAGTGCCAGAAATCGCTTTTTTCAAAGATGATTTAATTGATCGTTACGAAAGAATTGATAAGATTCTTAAAGATATTAATGATGATGAAAAATGAAGGCTTACACCTTCATTTTTTATTTGTTTAGCGATGGGCGATAACGCATTACATAATTAATAACTTTTGTTTTTGTAAGTTTGTTATAGCCGTTTCTTTCAAAGAAATCGTCATTTAGATTATCTGAGAGATGAAATATTAACGGATTACTCTTTTTTGCAAGATCATATTCAATATATGAAAGTAGATTTTGCATATCTAGGCATTCACTAGAAACCTTAGTTATCAGATATTCTTTTTCAGCAATTTTTCTTATTTCGCAAGCTAAATATGGGTTACCTTCTTTTCTAACTAAATAAAGAAGGGTATTTTGATTGAGACTATTTTCATCGACAACCGATTTAAATAAGTAATAGCAGGTTAAAATGTCTTCTTGAGTACGCGCTTTAATCGCGGTTAAATGATTGCCTAATGGGAACATTTTTTTATCAAACCATAAATCAAAATGCTCATCATCAAGTAATAAATTAAAGTAGTTTTGATATGATTCAGGATATTTTTGATAAAGAGATGATAACATTTGCTTTGACTCTTCACGCATAGTGATGTGGTCGTTTGGGCAAGCGGATTTTATAACCGGAATTTGATTTGCTTTTACCGCGGAAATTATATATTTTTCCCTCACTAAAATAAACGGCCTAATAAAGGTTAAATCCGTTGTTTCTAAATGCATTTTCGGGGCAAAAGTTGCAAGCCTTCCTCCATAGATAGAGTTCATTAAAAGAGTTTCTAAAGCGTCATCATAGTGATGAGCGAAAGCAACCTTATTGCAGTTTAGTTCATGAGCGACCTTGTTAATCGCAGCTTTTTTCATTCTTGAACAAATTGAGCATGGTAAATGTCCGTTTTTGTTTTTATGACATTTGAGAATTTGATAAACATCAGTTGAATTTTCAATATGCAACGGAATATTTTCTTTTTCGCAGAAAGTTTTTAATGTTTCTTGATCGACGTTTCCAAATCCTAAATCAAGGAATACAGCATAAAAAGTAAAATTTTTGTTTGGAAATAAAGAGTAAAGCTTTAATGCTTTGAGCATAAGCATTGAATCTTTACCTCCAGAAACACCGACGGCAATTTTATCGCCGTCATCAATAAGCGAGAATTCGTAATCAGCTTTGCTGACAAGAGAAAGGATATGTTTAAGTGAGTTAATCATTTTCATTTTTACCTTTATTTATTATAATTATTGCTAGGTGATTTGCAACTTATGGACGGTATATTTTTAATTAATAAAGAAAAAGGTTGCTCATCTTTTGATGTTATTAGGACTTTAAAAAGAAAGTTTTCTGAAAAAAAGATGGGGCATACTGGCACTCTTGATCCATTTGCCGAAGGATTATTAATTGTTTGTCTTGGCAAAGCGACAAAGGCCATCCCGTTTCTTGAAGATGATGATAAAGATTATTTAGCCGTCCTTAGTTTAGGAAAAGAAACAGATACTTTAGATTTAGATGGCAAAATCATCAATGAAAAAGAAGTGGGAAATATCTCAAAAGACGATGTTGAAAACACATTTAAAAAATTTCTTGGTGAAATCACTCAGACACCACCTAAATATTCTGCTTTAAAGAAAAATGGAATCCCTCTTTATGAATATGCCAGAAAAAATATTGATGTAGAAATACCATCTCGTAAAGTCTATATTAGCAAACTAGAGTTGAAAAATTATAATGATAAGGAAATTACTTTCTTTGCATCGGTTAGTAAGGGCACATATATTAGGTCATTAGGCTATGATATCGCCTTAGCCTTAAACACTGTCGGTCATCTAAAATCTTTAGTCAGAACTAGAATCGGAACTCATTTTCTTTCCGAGAGTAAAAAGATTGAAGATTTGACTATTAATGATTTATTGCCAATCGAAAATTTTATTAAATATCCTAAAGTTGTTGCTGATGAAAAGATGGTTAAAGATATCAAAAATGGAAAACAATTATTCTTGCCTTATCAAGGCAATCGGATTTTATTGATGAATGGTGATGAAGCGTTAGCAATTTATGAATACGTTGACAATATCTACAAGATGAAAAGAGGTTTATTTTAATGGAAGTAATTGATATTTCACTTGATAATATAAAAAAAATAAAAGACGAATTATCTCTATGTTTAGGGTATTTTGATGGTTTGCATTTAGGACACCTAGAACTAATTAAACGCGCATTAAAATCTAAATATCATTCAGCTGTTTTAACTTTAGAATTCTCTAGTGATATCGGATTAAAAAACAAAAAAAATATTTTAACCCTCGAAGATAAGAAAAATATTCTTGAACGCTTAGGCGTAGAATATTTAATTGTCTTAAAATTTACTGAAGAGATAAAACATCTTTCCTCTGATGATTTTGTTGAAGAACTTTTAATGAAACTTAATCCTAAAGAATTAATAGTCGGAAAGGATTACTCATTTGGCTATCAAGCTCAAGGTAACAATGAACTTCTTGCAAAATTATCCAGAGGTCGTTATCAAGTTGTTGAAGTTAAAGAGATTCTTGATGGTGAGAAAAAAATTTCAACACGAGAAATAATAAAATATATTGAAAACGGCGAGATTGACCATGCGAATAGTTTATTATCGCGGTTTTATGTGATACGTGGCGAAGTTGAAAAGGGATTCCACGTCGGATCTGTTTCTCTTTATCCAACCGCAAATGTCGAGATGGGTAATTATGTCATTCCGCGTTTCGGCGTTTATAGCGTCTTAGTTAGAGTTGATGATCGTTATTATATGGGAATGGCAAATATTGGCGTGCATCCAACTATCAATGAACTTCAAACTCCAATTTTAGAAGTTAATCTCTTTGATTTTAATGGAAATATTTATAACAAAGAAATTGAAGTTTCATTTATCAGTTTTATTCGCGATGAGAAGAAATTTGCTTCAGTTGATGATTTAAAAAAGCAATTAGATTTAGATGAAGAACACATCAAAAATGATTTAAAACGCTTTTATGACTGCAATGAATATTTAATTCCATATCTTGGAGTTAAAGAGTATCATTTTAGACAGAAAGCATCTGAAATTTTAGTTAAATTTAGTAAAACAGAAAAAGATTTGTTAAAACAAGGTCCAACCTATGAATGCGATGAAGTGACTAAGCTTTTAAAATTAGACGATGCTTATCTGTTATTTTCGGAAGTTGATGAATTAATGGAAATCGATTATTTTTCCTCTGATTTTGCTTTATTTAACGGAATTCGTAACGGAATGAGTCTTGATGATGCAAAAAAAATTGATCGTACATTAATTAAGACCTCACTTGAAGGTGTCTATCTTTCTCTGCACGGCTACTCATTGATGGTTAACGAGAGCAAAATCTTTGCTATTTCGCTTTATGACCATGATTTCTTTGATAAGATGATTTTCTTTGATGAAGAAAGAGAAAAGATTGATTTAACTCGTTTAAGATTAATCGAAAGTGTGCATAAAGAATATGAAAAAGGTAATCTTGGTAAAGAAGATCTAATTAACGCTTTCCTTAACGATGTCTCATTAACACATGAATTTATTCATACATTACCATATGCGTCGTTAGCTAAACTCTCTGATGTCATCAACAATTATTATCTTATCGGTGTCAAAAAATATGAAGACTATGTCACGGATGAAGTATCTCTTATTAGCGAAACATTAGAATACTTTCAAAAGAAGTTAAAATCTGTGCATTAAAAAAACGGGTATTGCCCGTTTTTTATTTACTTAATTACTTACCGATTTTTACGATTTCGACATCGTAAGGTTCACTAGCTTTAACGTGAACGCGTTCGCCAACCTTATGTCCCATGATAGCTGTTGCTAAAACGCAAGCATTAGAAATTTTTCCGTTTTCTGGATCGGCTTCAGCAGGTCCGACAATTTTATAAGTTTCTTCAACATCAATATCAAGCATTCTGACGACGACAGTTGAACCAAGTCCAACAACGCTGCTATCAGTAGCTTTAATCTCGGTAGCGTGAATTAATGCGTTTTGAAGATAAGCAATTCTTGCTTCAATTTCGCTTTGACGTGTTCTCGCGGCATCGTAATCAGAGTTTTCTGATAAGTCGCCTTGTTCTTTAGCTTCTTTGATTTCTCTTGTAACCTTTGGTCTTTCGACATCGATAAGGTGACGTAATTCTTGTTGGAACTTTTCAATACCTTCTTTAGTTAATTTGATTTCTTCTTGATTAGACATATTTATCCTTCCTTTTTCTCTTGATCTTTCTCGTAATGGGCGAGAACGTCTTCTAATTCATCATATTCTTCATCATCGTAGATATCAAGAATTTCCCCGTTATCTCCGAGATAGCCAACGATGATATTATCTGGTTCCTCTTCGCTATAAAAGAAAACGTATTCTTTATTTCTTTCTTTGTTGTCATAAGTAAAGAGGATATTAAGGACTGTTGTTTGTCCTTTTTCATCGGTAAAATAAACTTTATTTCCTTCTTTTTCCATAGTTTACCTCATCTTTAAGTATGTCTCTAGTATAACAACCGCGGCCATCTTATCAATGACTTTTTTTCTTTTTTTGCGAGATAAATCAGCTTCGAGAAGAAAACGTGTCGCTTGTTTAGTAGTCCAGCGTTCATCAACTAAGACTACTTTAACATCTTTTCTTTCGTTTTCAATCATCTTTTTAAATTCGCGGGCCAATAATGAATGCTCAGATTCTTCGCCTGACATATGAAGAGGCAATCCTAATGCGACTTCTTTAATGTGATCGCGGTCAATATAATATAAAGTTCTTTCAAGAGCTTTTTGATAATCTTTTTCTTCAAAACGGAAATTTTCTAATCCGGAGGCGATGATTCCGAGTTCGTCAGATTCAGCAATTCCTAAGGTTTTTTCACCTAAGTCTAAACCGAGGCACTTCATTATTTTAATTCCTCGGTGATAACTTTTAAGCACTCATCGAGCTTGGAGATATCTTTACCTCCACCTTGAGCCATTTCTTTACGTCCTCCACCAGAGCCATTAGTTAATGAAGCAGCTTTCTTAACGATATTTCCTGCTTGGTATTTATCAGTTAATTTGCTAGCAACACCAGCGACAAAGGATATTTTATCATTATTAGCATTAGCTAAGAGAATGACGTAATCATCGTGGACATTCTTTAAGGTATCAAAGGTAGCCATGAAAGCTTTGTTATCAATATTATCGAAACGATAGACTAATAAATGATGGTCACCGCAATCGATAAAGTTTTCTTTTAATTCTTTACTCTTATAGACAGCAATTTTCTCTTGTAAAGCAGTGATTTCTTTTCTTAAAGAACTTTCTTTATTTAACAATTCATCAATCTTTTTATTGACGTCACTTAATGATCCAGCTTTTAATTTATCGCTTGCTTCAGAAAGAGCGATTGCTTTTTTCTTTAATTCTTCATAAGCCTTGAAAGATGTTTTTCCTTCAATTCTTCTAATGCCGGCTGCGATAGCTTGTTCGCTTGTGATGGTGAAGACACCGATATCTTTACTTGAAGTAACATGGGCGCCAGCACAGAATTCACTTGAAACATCACCGAAGGAAACAACTCTAATCGTTGAACCATATTTTTCGTTAAATAAGTGCATCGCATTGAGTTTGGATGCTTCTTCTTTGCTATAATAAGCAATATTGCAAGGTAAATCTTCTTCGATATATTGATTAACTAATAATTCGATTTGATTAAGCATTTGCTCGGATATCTTACCTTGATAGTTGAAGTCGAAGCGGAGATAATCAGCGCAGTTATAAGAACCTTCTTGGTGAACATCATCGCCGAGAACAACTTGGAGAGCCTTTTGTAATAAGTGTGTGCAAGAGTGATTTCTCTTAGTCATGTCACGTCTCTTTGTGTCAATTGATAAGGTGAATTCATCACCGACTTTAATTTCACCATATTCGACATGGACGAAATGAAGGTGTTGTTTATTTACTGACTTGATAACGTTATTAACTAATGCGCGAGTTGTTGAGTTTTCAATAACGCCTTCATCGTGTTCTTGTCCGCCACTTGTCGCGTAGAAGTTGGTTTTATCAAAGATAACTTCTCCGTCTTCATCAAGAGATGAAACTTTAACTCCGTCTTTGAATAAACCGATTACTTTTGCTTTTAATGGAGCTTCATCATAAGTAAATTCTGATGGTTCTTTAAAGTTCATTAAATCAATCATCTGGCTAGACATTGATTGAAGATTTCCTCTAGATGCACGGGCTCTTTCTTTTTGCTTTTCCATTTCTTCTTCAAAGCCTTTTTCATCAACTTCGAGATTATTTTCTGAAGCGATTTCTTTGGTTAATTCAAATGGGAAACCATAGGTATCATAAAGTTTGAAAACTTCTTTACCGCTTAGCATCGTTGAGTTATTCTTTTTAGCATCAGAGATGAATTCATTTAAAATTGCTTCGCCTGAAGAAAGGGTCTTTTGGAATTTCTCTTCTTCAAATTTAATCATCTTAGCAACTTTTTCTTCGCTATCTTTTAATTCAGGATAGTAGTCTTCCATAACTAAAGTAACTAAGTGGACTAATGTGTATAAGAATGGTTTTGTGATTCCGAGTTTTCTTAAATATCTAGAAGCTCTTCTAAGTAATCTTCTTAAGACATATCCACGTCCTTCATTAGAGAAGGTAGCTCCATCTGATAAAGCAAATGTACATGCTCTAATATGGTCAGCGATAACGCGGTAAGCCATTTTATATTCGCCTTCATATGGATGAGAAGCATATTTAGCAACTTCTTCAATATATGGATAGAATAAGTCGGTTTCAAAATTGGTCTCAGTATCTTGGAAAATGCAGCATAATCTTTCTAGACCTGCACCAGTATCAATGTTTTTATGAGGGAGTTCTTTGTATTCTTCTCTCTTTTTGCCAATTTCAGCATTATATTGTGAAAAGACGATATTCCATAATTCAATGTAACGATCATTTTCCAAATCTTCGAAAATTAACTTTTCACCTAAATGCTCTGGATCATATTTCTCTCCACGGTCATAATACATTTCAGTATTTGGTCCACATGGTCCTTCACCGATTTCCCAGAAATTATGTTCACTTGGAACTAAGTGAGAAGGTATTACGCCCATCTTAATCCAAAGATTGTAAGTATCTTTATCGCTTGGGTGATAGGTAATATAGAGTTTTTCTAGTGGAATACCAAAATATTTTTCACTAGTTAAAAGCTCAAAAGCCCAAGGTATAACTTCATTACGGAAATAATCTCCGATAGAAAAATTGCCGAGCATTTCAAAAAATGTGTGGTGACGAGCAGTTTTACCAACGTTTTCAATATCGTTGGTTCTAATTGACTTTTGAGCGTTGGTAATTCTTGTATATGGAGGTACTTCAGATCCATCAAAATATTTTTTTAAAGCGGCAACGCCGGAATTGATCCAAAGAAGGGTCGGATCATTTTGCGGAATCAAATTAGCACTTGGCTCGATGTAGTGACCTTTGCTTTTGAAAAAGTTTAGCCACATATTACGGATTTCATAACTTTTTAAATTACGCATGTTTTCTCCTTTTAAACAATAAAAAAAGCACCTTCAGGAACGAATTACCGCGGTACCATCCTGATTCATCTTTTGATGCTCTTGATTTTGAGGGATAACGGATCCTCACCGCTAGGATTAACTAGAATCTCGGAAGTGGCTTGGAAATAGCTTTCTCTGCATTCACATCAACTAGCAGTCTCTGATAGAAAGATAAAATTCCTTAGCTTCGTCTTGGATTACTGACATATTATAGATTATAGATAATCTATTTTCAAATTAAATGTGCTTTGCGTCCATTTTATTTTTATTTAATTGGTTTAATATTTTCTTTTTCTTTGTTTAAGGATGAATAACCGATATAATTTTAAAGGTGAAATTATGAATAAAATTATTGTTTTCGATTTAGATTCAACATTGCTTAATGATTATGGTGAAGTAAGTCAATATACTTCAAAGGTGCTTACAAAACTAAAAAATCAAGGACATATTTTGGTCGTGAATACCGCGCGCAGCTATCCTTTTGCGATGAATATCATCGATTTTATTAAACCTGATTATTCTATTGTTAATGGCGGAGCGCAAATCGTTGATAAAAATGGTAAAAATATTTTTCTTAAACCAATTGAACATCAGTATGTGTCAGCAATCGTTGCGGATATTGAAAGCGTTAGTAAGTTTGCTGCTGTTCAAACACTAGATAATCTTTATACTGATTCAGATAAATTTTTAAAGCGGCATCCTATCCGTTTCGATTTTAAAAATGAATTTCCCTATGATGCATATAAAATCCTTTGTGACATTAATCAAGATATCGATGCGTTTAAGATTGCTAAAAAGCATCATTTAGACTACGTTTCATATTACGATTCAACTTACAAAGTTTTCCGGCATTTTGATACAGGCAAAGATAAGGGGATGCTCAATTTATTGAAAATGCTAAAACGCGATGTTAAAGATGTTATTTCTTTTGGAGATGATGCTGGCGATATTGAAATGCTAAAAATATCAAATATCGGAGTTATTATGAAAAACGCCAATCCAAAATATTTTGAAAATAATTTAACCATTTCTGAGCATAGTAATGATGAAGATGGTGTAGCTAGATTCTTAGTAAAATATTTTAATTTAATCATATAAAAAGCTTAGCAAAATCGCTAAGCTTTTATTTTTTACATTGCTAGTACGACAATCATGAGAATTGGGAAATCAAATTCGCTTCCTAATCCTCCAGCTGGAACTAATGCTACTTCAACAATAGTCGAATCATCCGCGTAGACTTTTGCATCATATGCGCTTGGATCAGTTTCACCCATGTCTTGATAACCAGCAGCTATTAATTTTTGTTCATAAGCAGCTAATGTGCTTTCATCTGCAACTGGATCAGGTGATATATAAAGGAGCATTGACATTCCTTCTTCTTCACTGAAATCCATCCATCCTTCAAGATTAAATTCTTCTGGAACTGGGAAAGAAGCGAGTTTTTCTTCACCTAAAACCGATGTGAGATTAGCTAAAGAATATTCGTCGAGAATATCTTTCCAAGATACTTCTGCTAATGGTTCTTTAACATCAGAAACTTGGTATCCGACATCTGCTGATCCGATATCAGTAAATTCAACAATGGTTTTATTTGTTCCATTTTTATTTGTAAAAATATATGAACCATCTTTTATTTCAATAGTAAAGTCGTTAATTTCACTGACCAGTGATGCGAAAATAGAATAAGCAAATGTATCACCGTTGACATCGTCTTTGACGGTATATATTCCATCGCTTTCATCAAAGCAAGCGCGGCTAATGTTAAATGAAGAATATAAAGCTGAGAATTCCTCAGCAGTGATTTGACGCGCTTTGATGAATTCTGTTCCTTCTTTGTTTGCTTCGTAATAATTATCACCATCTTTATAAGCGGCAACCTTATAACTAACTCCGTCAAATTCGTTTTCGCGGTATGTTAAATCACCATTCACAATAAAAGTTGATGTTGCTGCTAACTGACTGCCTTGATAATCTTTTTGAACCATTTTATAATTTTTGCCTTTTAATGAAGTAATCATTTCGGTAAATTTTGCATCAGTTACTTCTGCATATGGTTCAGCTCTTTTTGGTATAGTAATATCATTTCCAAATTCGACGATTTTACTTTCAAAAATATAGTTATAGGTTGTCGATGAAGTCACAAATGGCTTAGGTGTAGTTACTAAATAGATTGAGCCATTTCTCTCTTCAATTGTTAATGAATCAAGTTCAAAACCAGGATTACCATAAAGTTGAGTGATAATGTATGGCGAAACAGCAGCTTTTGCATTATCGGAAAGAACATACGTATCGCCGGATTTTTCAAAATCATCGATGCTTAAAAAAGTAAAGAAGTTTGAATAGTTATCATCAAACAAAGAATATTCAGATGTATATGGATTATATACCTTAATAAAGTTCTTTTCGTTATTTAGATTTCTTCTTTCTGAGACGAGATAACCTTGTTCATCAGCAGAATACGTTTCAAAAATTTCATTCACGTCTTTAGTAGGTGTACTTTGACTTGCTTCGTATACCTTAACTGTATATGATTCAGCATCGTGAAAAGAATCTGTGTAGAAATAAGAAATTTTTCCGTTTACATCTTCTGTTACAAGAGTCTCTAATGAATAACCTAGACTTAATTGATCTAAAGTATCCTGAGTTAGAGTAAATGTAGCACTAGAAGAAGTTGAAGGTGCTGGACTTGAGTTTTGCGAAGATGAAGTAAGACCTCCGCAGGCTGATAATGAAATTAGCGATAGTAAAGATAATGCCATTATTGATTTTTTCATATTAATATCCCCTTTCTTGGTGAATTGTTTTCTATACTACATAATATTTTATTTATTGTCAATATTAGCTTTTAATATAAAAAAAGCCCTGCCACAGCAGAGCTTTAGATTAATTGATATGAAAGATTATTCAGAAACTTTTGTTTCGCTTTTTTCTTCAGCTTTTTCAGCGGTTTCTTCTTTTTCTTCCTTAACAATTTTTGGTTCAAATTCTTTATGAGAAAGATTAATTCTTCCTTTTTCATCAATATCGGTAACGATGACTTTTAATTTTTGACCGACTTTGACGACATCTTTAGGATGGTTGACTCTTGAATGCGATAATTTTGAAACATGGCAGAGACCATCAACATTATTGAAGAGATTGACAAAGCAACCATATGATTCAATTCTGACAACTGTTCCATCAAATATCTCTCCGACGTGAGCAACTCTAGCAATGTCGAGAATCATCTTTTTAGCTTTTTCAATTGCTTCTTTGTCGGTGTGATAGATAATTACTTTACCATCATCATTGATATCAATCTTAACATTGTCGCAGCTTTCGATAATTTCGTTAATAACTTTTCCTTGAGAACCGATGACATCTCTAATCTTATCTGGGTCGATATTGAATGTAACCATCTTAGGAGCATATTTACTAACTTCTTTACGCGGAGCAGGAATGCAGTCAGTGACAACTTTCATGATTTGTTCTCTTGCTCCATGTGCTTGATTTAAAGCTTGTCTTAAGATTTCTTCGGTGATGCCTTTAATCTTGATATCCATTTGTAAAGCGGTGATGCCGTCTCTAGTTCCAGCAACTTTGAAGTCCATATCTCCTAAGTGATCTTCAAGGCCTTGGATATCAGTTAAAATAGTATAAGGATAACCTTCTTCAACTGGACCAGAAGTAATTAAGCCCATTGCAATACCGACAACTGGTTTCTTAATAGGTACACCAGCAGCCATTAAAGCCATACAGGAAGCGCAGATGGATGCTTGCGATGATGAACCATTTGATTCAACAACTTCGGCAACAACTCTAATAGTATATGGGAATTCATCAAATGGTGGAATGACGTATGAAAGAGCTCTTTCACCTAATGCACCATGACCGATTTCTCTTCTTCCAGGTGTGCCCATTCTGCCAATTTCACCAACGGAATAAGGTGGGAAGTTGTAGTGATGCATGAAGCGTTTTGTTTCCTCATCACTTAAATTATCAATAATTTGTTCATCTGATTGAGCGCCTAATGTACAAACAGAAATAACTTGGGTTTGACCTCTAGTAAACATAGCTGAACCATGGGTACGAGGTAATAAGTCAACTTGAGCGTTTAATGGACGGATTTCATCAATTTTTCTTCCATCTGGTCTAACTTTATCATAAGTAATTAATCTTCTAACTTCATCTCTGACAAAGCCTTCCATGATATCTCTAACTTGCTTTAAAGTGAGATTCTTGGTCTTTTCATCTGGATAATTGAGATTTTCATATTGTTCAAGAACTTCTTTTTCAATAGCGTCAATCGCATCTTGTCTTTCAAGCTTATCGACGATTGATACTGATTTAGTAATTCTATCTTTTGAAACAGCAGTTACTGCATCAATTAAATCTTGAGGAATTGAATATAAAACGATTTCGCGTTTAGTTTTGCCGATTTCCTTAATAATTTCTTCTTGGAATGCGCAGAGCTTTTTAATAGCTTCATGGCCGAACATAATTCCGGCGAGCATTTCTTCTTCACTGAGTTCATTAGCTCCGGCTTCAACCATGTTAATAGCTTTCTTAGTTCCAGCAACCGCTAAATTCAAATCTGATTTAGCTTTTTGTTCAACTGTCGGGTTAATGACATATTTTCCATCAACTCTTCCGACATATACTCCAGCGATAGGTCCGTCAAAAGGAATATCGGAAATACCTAATGCGAGTGATGAACCAAACATTGCAGCCATTTCTGGTGTAGCATCTGGATCAACAGACATAACGGTGTTAACGATTTGGACTTCGTTACGGAATCCTTCTGGGAACATCGGTCTAATTGGTCGATCGATTAAACGTGCAGTTAAGGTGGCATGTTCACCTGGACGTCCTTCTCTTCTTAAGAAAGAACCCGGAATTTTGCCGACAGAATAGAGCTTTTCTTCATAACCAACTGTTAATGGGAAGAAGTCGCTATCTTTTGCTTCATCTGAACAGCATGCGGTAGATAAAACTACGGTATCATCCAAACGGATTAAACAAGCACCATCGGCTTGCTTAGCAATCTCGCCTGTTTCAACGATCAGTTTCTTACCTTCAAAGTCTAACGAAAATACTTTCTTTGACATTTTAAAACTTTCTCCTTGTATTTCACAAAATTTATTTTATCACTGATAGAATGTAAAATACCATAATTTTATCAGATAAACCAAAATCGCTTTACCTTTTGTTTGTTATATATAAAATGTGGTAAAAAAGAACAAAAAATGCTAAGATAAAAACAGAATTTAAAGAGAGCGGTTATGAAAAAGATTATTGGAATTGATTTGGGTACTAGTAATACATTTATTTATGTCGATGGACGTGGGGTTGTCTTCTCAGAACCGACGATTGTCGCATTAAATAGTAAAACTAAACAGACTGTAGAGGTTGGGTATTTAGCTTCTAAAATGATTGGACGTGTTTCTGATGATATAGAAATTATCAGACCGATGAGACGTGGTGTCATCGCTAGAATTAATCCAACGATAAAATTTTTGAGGGAAGCATTTAAGCGAGCAAATATTAAAAGCGTCAAAAATACGACATTATTATTTTCTGTTCCATCAGATATTACACCTGTTGAGAGAAATGCTTATCTTGATGTCGGTAAAGCGTTTGAAGTTGAAGATGTAGTTTTTGCTAATGAAGCGCGTTTAGGCGCTTTAGGTAGTGGAACTTCATCAAAAGAAATTAAAGGATCACTTCATATTAATCTCGGTGGAGGTTCAACTTCAATTGTTGTTAGCTCTGGCAAAGATATCTTAGTTTCGCGTTCTTCGTATTTCTGCGGTAATCTTATTGATGAAGCAATTATGCGTTATTTACGTAAAGAAAGACATTTAATGATTGGCGAAAAATCTGCTGAATTTATTAAAATGAAAATTGGTTCATTAGAATTTACCCCAGAAAATCGCCTGCTTGAGGTTCCAGGACGCGATATTTTGACTTCACTTCCACATAATGTGACCATCTCTACTAATGAAGTTAGAAGTGTTATTTTACCTCTAGCTGAGCAGTTAATGAATCATATAAATGATGTTTTAATTGTTACACCTCCAGAAATCGCTAGCGATATTCAAGAAAATGGTGTGGTTATTTCAGGCGGGACAGCATTACTTACAGGAATGCGCGAATATATTGAAAAACAAATTAATCTTCCTGTAAGAATCGCACCAGATCCAATTGCTTGCGTAGCTAATGGAATGCGTACATATATAAAAGAATTATTAAATAATTAAATAAGAAGAGATAGCTATTGATTAGAGCTATCTTTTTTCTTTTGTAAAATTCTTTTAACTATCAAAACTATAATGTTACCTAGTGCAATAATGCCTAAATATATACCTAATTCTGTAAAATAAAATACATAATCGTGACTTACTGAAAATATAGTCTTATCAAATGATATATAAGCAAATGCGCAGAGAATAGAGACTGTCGCGGTTACATAAAGGTAAGCAGAAGCATTAATTTTGCGCATTTTTTTATATAAAATAAAAGACGCTAATATGATAATTAATAAAACTACCCCAGTTATAATTTTTGCAATTGTATCAATCATTTTTAATTCCTTATCGTTTATTTAATAACTTTGCTCTTTGAATTTCAAATTCTTCCTTATTTAATTGACCTAGTTGATAGAGGCGTTCCAAATTTTGAATTCTTAAAGCTAGCTCACTTTCCTTTATCATTTCCATTCGTGTTTTTTTGGTCTCATCTAATAAATAAGGAATCTTTTTATGACTTGTGTTTTGCGCTGGAATATTTTGCGAAAAAGCCTCATCACAGAGAAGAATTGATTCGTTGGCAGCATGCGCTTTAATCAATATTCTGGCATCTCTTTCAGTGATAGGAAGATATTTTTTCTTTTTTATAAATTTTTTAACTAAATATCCTTCAATTGAAAAAGCAAAATATGTTTGAAGAAAAATTGTTATTGCAACTCCTCCCCAGCGGATATAGTCTTGCCGGAAAAACATCAAAAAATCAATTACTGCTTCTTTGGCTTGACCAGAAAAAAGATTCGCGATGTGAGATGAGATAAAATCCATTCCGGGTATCGGCAAAAAATAATAATAAATAATCAAAATAAAAATTGCTAAAATAAAACGGAGTTTAACTATTAAGTATAATGGTCCAAAAATCAAATACCAAAAAGAATATCCGCAATACTTTGTTTTAATATCACCTTTTTGATTACTTAAACGCGCACTTGTCATATTAAAATTATAGCATGGTAATTTGCTTATTTAACAAAAAACTACTGATTTCTCAGTAGTTATAATTTTTTACTTTCTGATGCCGAGTTCTTTAATTAAAGCTTTGTAGCCTTCGTAATCGGTTCTTGATAAGTAGTCAAGTAAACCTCTTCTCTTACCGATAAGAATTGATAATCCACGTCTGGTTTGTGCATCTTGACCATGATTTTTAAGGTGTTCAGTTAATGCTGCGATTCTCTTTGTAAGAATTGCGATTTGAACCTTTGTTGAACCAGTATCGGTTTCGTTTGCGCCAAATTGTTTGACGAGTTCGGCTTTTACTTCTTTGCTTAATGCCATTTTTAATTCCTCCAATTTTTTTCTTAACTCACTCTGAAATAAGCATCGGAGATTTGCAGATTTAAGAATGAGTCGCATATATAATATAAATTAATGAATGCATCTTGACAAGAAAAAAATGTTTGTAAACATATTTTCTGTAAATATTACTTGTTTTGAATTATGTGCATTAGTATATAAAATAATAGTTAAAAAACATAAAAATGCTCATAAATTTTGATTAAAACTTTATTTTGCTTGCCTTTTGAATTTGATATACCTACAATTAGCAATGTTTTAGGGGGATTTTTATGAAAGAAAACGAAAATATGAATCAAACTGAAGTTAAAGAAAAAAAGAAAATGAAACCTTGGGCTAAGGGATTAATTATTGCTGGATGCTCAGTTGTAGCGATTGTTGCTGCTGCAGGTATCACAGTTGGTGCTTTATGGGGTAATGAAATTTCATCTATTATGTCACTTAAGAAAATTTCTGAACCTAATTATGATATTAAAGCTGGTCCTGTGTATGAGATGAATTTTAAAGGTGGATTCTATTTTGATAAATATTTAGAAGAAGGCGGTGCTTCAAGTGATAGCGAATTAATCGATTTTATAGTTGGCAATATCACAAAAGGATTATTTAAAATTAATTTACCAACAAGTAATATTGGTTGCTCATCATTTACTTGTGTTACAGAAGATGGAGACCATCTTTTTGGAAGAAATTATGATTTTGCTCAAACCACTGGCTTAATTTTACGTGCTAATCCAGGAAATGGTCGTTACTCTTCTATTTCTAGCGTTGATTTACAATTCTTAGGAATCAGCGATGGAGTTGAACTCACTGACTTAATGGATAAATTATTGACTGTTGCAGCACCTTATGCTCCAATTGATGGCATGAATGAAAAAGGTGTCGCATGCGGAATTTATATGTCTTATCAAGGCAATAAGAAAGAAAATGGTGCTGGCTACGATGTCGTATCAACTAATCAAGACACAGAAAAGCCTGATATCACTTCAACAACGATGATGAGAATGGTTCTTGATTACGCAAGTAATGTCGATGAAGCAATTGAAATGGTAAAACAATATGACTTCCACGACTCAGCTAATACTTCATTCCATTATATGATTGCCGATGCAACCGGTAAATCAGCTATTTTGGAATGGGTCACTCCTGATAATCCAAAATCAAATAATGATAATGATGGTTCTGCTAGAGAATTAAGAGTTTATTATAATGATTCTGATAGTGAAGTCGGTGAAAAAGAAGCTAATGATAATTTCCAATACGTTACTAATTTCTTAGTAACACCAGACTATTATTCAGAAGAAACAGATAGATTATTAGCACAAGGAAAAGATCGTTATGACCGAATTCAAGAAATGATTAATCCAGATGGCACAAATACTCAAGGTGTTGTTAAAGATGAAGCAGAAGCATTATCTATTTTAAGAGAAGTTGGAAGAAGACATTGGGACATTGTTAACGGAAAAACAGATGGCAATGGATGCACTGTTTGGTCAGCATTGTATAATTTGACTGATAAAACAGTTACTTGGGTCAGCAACGAACAATTTGATAACGAAAACGCTGTATTCCATTTCTCATTATAATTCAATTTATATCTATAACCGGGATTTGTAATTCCCGGTTTTTTTATGAAATATTAATTAAAATTGTTCTCCTTCCCCTATATCCATTAGTGAAGGAGGAAAAAATATGATAAAAGCTATAGCCATTGTCATTATTGGAATGTTTGTTTGCCTTTTTGCTTTTCAGCAACTTGATCCTAATATTCCAGCTAATAATGATAACATTCAAGAAGTTGTTGATGATCAAAATTCACTATCAATAACCATTGAAGGAGAGGTGGTAATGCCAGGTATTTATAAGTTAGCTAACGATGATATTCTTAATGATTTAATTGTTGCTGCTGGGGGATTGCTTGAATCGGCTGATCAAGACGCAATTAATCTGTCTTTGTCGTTAGAAGGACGCGATTATTTTTATATTCCAAGTAAAACCGCATATGCTAATAATTGTGAAATTACTGCTGAAGTTGAAAAAGTTAATATTAATTCAGCTAATGCCGATCAATTAGCGACACTCTCTTATGTTTCAGATACTCTAGCTACTAGAATCGTTGAGTATCGTGAAGAAAATGGACCTTATATGTGCATTGAAGATTTGATGAATGTAAAAGGCATTGGTCAAGCAACATATGAACGTATTCGCGACTATGTAACCCTTAAATGATTCTATTTGCACTTACTATCTTCTTTCTAGCATTAGGAATTAAAAATGTTTTGTTTTTAATTCCTCTCTTTTTTGTTGCTGTATATCTTTTTAAAAAGAAAAATACCAAATTATGGATAATATTCGTTATTGCTATTTCAATTTTTTTAATAGTTATAATCTTGCTTAACATACCTCCATCGAGTTATGCCTTAGTTATTAGTTGTAAAAATAATTATGCTATCGTAATGTCAGGGCTGAAACGCTTTTATATAGATATAGAAGGTAAAGATATAGATTTTCTTGACTTAATTAAAATTAATGGAGAATTCAAAGATATTTCCTTTCAAACATTAGAAGGCGAATTCAATTTTCAAAGATATCTTTATAATAATATGGTTGAACAAGAAATAATATTTAATGATTTTGAATATGTATTTCGTAATCCAATAAGAATAAAATCCTTAATGAGTTGGCTAACACAAAATTTGAATAGTTATGGCAAGTATTTAATTTCCTCATTATTTTTTTCGATAAATATAGATTCGCAATGCCGAGATTTATTACAAATATTTAATGTAGGCTTTATTTTTTCTATCTCTTCAATACATCTTTACTTATTAAATAAAATAATTGTAATAATACTAAAATTCTTTCGGTGTAAAAAGGCCGAATTAATTAGTATAATTGCTTTGTTTCCATTCATTTATCTTCAACAATTCAAAGTTTCATCAATTAAAGTTTTCGCTTTTTGTATTAATAATAATTTATTAAATAAAAAATATTCTCGTAATCAAGTGTTGGCTTTATTGCTTTCGTCAACCATGATTTTTAACTTAAGAATTATGTTTACAACGACTTTCTACTATGTTTTTATAATGTCGTTTTTGATGCCGTTTGTTTTTTCTTCATTAAATTTAATAAAAAAACGTAATAAAAAATATTTAGTTCCTATAGTTTTAAATTTTGTATTTATGCCATTAACTATGATTTATGAAGGACAATATAATTTATTAAATCCTGTTGTATCTCTTATAAGCACCTTTATTAGCGAAATACTTCTTTTATTATCAATTTTGATGATTTTTTTCAAACCATTGTCAATCATCATAAATTTTATAAGTAATATTTATTTTGGCATGATTACTTTTCTCGGCGATTACTCTTTTTCTTTGTATATCTCTCAAAGTATTATCATAATTATTATCATAACATTAATAATCATATCGTTATACTTTTTAGAAATTGGTTTTTTTAAAGGAACTGGAGTTACATTGTTTTTTATCTATATTACAGTTTTTATAGGTGCATCGCCTCTAGATAGTTATTTGTCATCATATATTGCATTTATTAACGTTGGACAAGGTGATAGCTGTTTAATTCATGACCATGATAAAAATATTTTGATTGATACTGGTGGTTCAATATATAAAGATATTGCTAACGATGTTTTAATGCCGTTTTTCAAGAAAAAACATATAGATAAATTAGATTTAGTTTTTATTAGCCATAACGATTATGACCATAATGGAGCTTTAGAGTCTCTATCTAACCATATCGAAATTGATAAAATCATTACGGGAAGCAATTTTTATCAAGAAAATATTGGAAATTTGATTTTTTATAATTTGAATCGCTACGATATTGGAAGTGAAGAAAATTCAGAATCATCGGTAATTTATTTTTATTTTAAAAATCGTTATTTTTTAATGATGGGTGATGCTGAAAAAAGTATTGAAGAAAAAATTGTTAAAGATAATCCTGATTTAAATGTGGATATATTGAAAGTTGGTCATCATGGATCTAATACGTCTACAAGTGAGCTTTTATTATCAAGTTACAGAATTGAAGAAGCGGTAATTTCTGTAGGGTATAATTTCTATGGACATCCAAGTGATGAAGTGATTTATCGACTAAATAATTACAATATTACGATTCGTCGAACAGATAAAGAAGGAACAATATATTATTAGACTGCTATTTAATAATTTTTGCGTTATAATAAGTTTATGCTGTATTTAGTTTATGGTGAACAAACCCTTATTTTAAAGAAGAAGATAAAAACTTTAACTAATGAGATATTGCCTTCTGACTTGCAAGATGAATTCAATGTTGTAACCATTTCTTGCAGAGAAACTTTATTACAAGACGTGATATTAGAGGCGATTTCATATCCTTTTTCGGGAACGCGAAAAGTAATTATTTTACGCGACTGTTATTTTTTTGCTTCTCCAAAAGAAAAATGTTCAATAGATAAAGATCAAGATTATGATAAATTTTTAAAATTTTTAGGTAATGAGATTAAAAATAGCGATTTAATTTTCGCGTTTGAAGGTGAAAATCTCGATACAAAAAATCAAATATATTCAACTATAAAGAAAAAGGGAAAAATTATTCACCTTGAAACGTTAGATGAAAGTTCTTTGAAAGGAATGGGAAATGAACTATTCCAAAAAAATCATTGTTCAATTACCCAAGATGCTCTTGATGAGCTTGTATCGCGTTGCGGAAATGATGTTTCACGCTTTGTTAATGAGGGTAAAAAATTATGTCTTTATACGAAAAAAATTACTAGAGATGATGTGATTAAACTCGTCTCTTTGCCACTAGAAGATAATGCTTTTTTACTTCTTAATGCCTTAATTGAAAACCAGCCATCTCTCGCCTTAAGAATATTTAAAGATTTAATGGTGCAGAAAGAGGAGCCAGTTAGACTCATTTCCTTAATAGCATCTCAAATAAGATTTTTAAATCAAGTTACTTATTTGCATTCGCAAAATATGTCATACAATGAAATAGCTTCAGAATTAAAAGCTAATCCGTACCGCGTTAAAAGAAATATTAAAACGAGTTTAGGATTTTCAAGAAAACAAATAACTTTTGTTTTGGATGCCCTTTACGATTTAGATTTAAGCATTAAAAGCGGAAAGATTGATCCAGCCTTAGGTTTAGAATTATTTCTTATAAATTTTGAAGAGATAAAATTAGGCCATAAAAAAACTACCATCCGGTAGTATTTTTTATTATAAAGATGCGATGAGATTTGCAAGTCTTGCTTTTTGTCTTGCTGCAGTGTTCTTGTGTTGGATACCTCTAGAAACTGATTTATCAATTTTTGAGTATGCAACTTTTAATAAATCTGTAGCTTTTTCTTTATCGCCAGCTTTGCAAGCAGCTTCAACAGCCTTCATGGAAGTTCTCATGCTTGATTTGAAACTAGCATTTGCAATTCTTGCTTTTTCATTGGTTTTGATTCTTTTTACTTGCGATTTAATATTTGCCATCAGGTTTCACCTCTTTCATTCCTAAAGAATATTACCATAGCAAACAATCCTTTTCAATAAATAATCTTTTGTTTTTTTACTAATGTTGGTTAATTCAATAATAAATATAATCAAGATATGGTCTTTTTACATCTTTATTTAATAAAGAAAGCAAACTTTACTTACAAAAACTTTACAATCTTTTACAATTCTATGGTTTTTCTATAGTGATGACCTTCTTAAGATAGTGAGTGTAAATAAAGGAGATTATTATTTATGAAAAAAACAAATTTAATCAAGGCAGGACTATTGATTGCGTTAGGCGGTGCTTTGGTTGCTTGCGGAGGAACTGCTTCATCAGAAACAAGCACAGGTTCTTCAGCATCCGAGTTTGATACAAGCAAAACAATTAAAACTTATACTCGTGATAGAACTTCGGGAACAAGAGATGGCTTTTTTACCGGAATTGGCTTAGAAGATGCAAAAACCGATAATACCCCATTAGTTGATGGCGTTGTCGAAGTATCTTCAAATGGCGATATGATGACAAAAGTTGCTAACGATGAATATGGTATTGGCTATATTTCTTTGTCAACACTTTCTGAAAATGATCAAATCAAGGGCTTAAAATATGATGGTGTTGTTCCTAATGAAGAAAACGTTTTAAGCGGTGATTATGAATTAACAAGAAATTTTAATTACATTAAGAGAGCTACACCTCGTGATGAAATTAGAGGGGAATTAGTAGATGCCTATATCGCTTTTATGGGCACTACAGAAGGTAAAGCTATTATTGAACAAGAAGGCGGAATCGTTGAATATAAGAGTGATGACCCAACTTGGGAATCAATTTCTAGCGAATATCCAGTTGTTTCCGATAGTACAGTAAACGTTACAATTTCTTACGGAGGTTCAACATCTGTTAAAAATACTGCTATTGCTTTAGCTAAGGCATTCCAAAAATTATGTGCTGGTACAGTTAGCTTCAGCGAAAATTTCCAAGGCTCTGGCGATGCATACAAGTTTACTCAAGGAACTGAAAAAGATTCAACATCAGCAATGGATATCGCTTTTGCTTCAAGAGATTTCAAAGCTGATTCTGAACCTGCTGCAGCAAATACAACTGGCACCTTAGCTATCGATGCTATCGTTGCAATTGTAAATGCAAAAAATCCATATGCAGAAACAACTGCTAAAACTTTGCACGACATTTATACCGGTGTAATTACTTCTTGGTCAGAAGTTCTTGATTAATTATTATGAAACAAACTAATCTTCAAACGTCAGCTAAAAGGCTAAACGGAAAAAAGATTAGTGATATGATCTGGTATCGGACATTTCAAATAATCACATTCCTATGCGCATCAGTCATCATTGTGATTATTGCTTTTATCCTAATAAAGGGGCTATCCCCCTTTTTTAAAACTTATACCATTGATGGGGATGAATACCGAGTTAACTTAGGTGAATTTTTAATAGGGACAACTTGGTTTAGGCATCCTAATCACTATGGCATAGGATATATTATTGTCAATACAATCTATTGCGTCTTACTCTGTTTGGTTTTAGCTGTGCCAATGGCAATATTTTCAGCTTTATTTATAACTAGAATAGCTCCTAAACCTATTTCGAAAGTTTTACAGCTAATTATTGAACTACTTTCATCTATTCCTTCAATTATTTTTGGATTAGTTGGCATGGGATATATCACTCAAGGGGTAAAATACGTTGCTTCTTGGTTTGGTGTGCAAACCGCAGGTGGATTATCGACATTATCTGTGGTTTTGGTTTTAGCTTTTATGATTTATCCAACCATTACCATGCTTTCAATTACTGCTATTAATGCAGTTGGTAAAGATATTATTAACGGCTCTTTAGCGTTAGGCGCTAGTAAAACACAAACAAACTTTAAGGTTGTTTTGGGAGCGGCTAAAAACGGAATTTTCGCCGGAATAATTTTAGGTGTTGGGAGAGCTTTAGGCGAAGCAACTGCGATTTCATTAGTATCAGGAAATAGAGGAAGCGGACCAACATTCTCTTTATTTGATACGACAAATACTTTAACTACAACTATTTTAAAAGGATTTCAAGATACAACAGGCCTAGATTACGATATACGTTTCTCAGTTGGTGTAGTTCTTATTGTTCTTATTGTCGCGATTAATATTATTTTAAATGCTGTCAAGAGAAGGGTAGGTGCTAAGGTATGATTAAAAGAAAAATCATTGACTCTTTTTGGAATGTTTTAACTTATCTTTTCTCTTCAGTTGGTATTATTGTTTTACTCTTAATTTTTATTTTTGTTTTCTCTAATGGCGCTTCGACACTTTCATGGAATTTAATAACTTCTGACTACAATCAGACCACGTATGTTCTTAGTTACAAAGATAAATATGATGGTGGCAATTTTGAATATAAGTGTAAAGATGATGAGTATTTTTCTTCATATTGGGGGATAGCATTCACGGACACCGTTAATACTGAAGGTGTGGATTCAGTAATTATTAGCTATATTGACGATCACTCTCCTTTACTAAATGGTTTATTAGACGTCGGTAATGATAATTATCACCATCTACAAGTAAATCAGTATGTGACAACGGCATTATTAGTAGGTGAAGAGGGAAATATTATTTCTTGCCCTGCACGAAAAGGTGCTGAAAGTATGGCTGCTGGATTTAACCGCGGAGTCTCGATTACGACTCTAAATCTTGTCGATGGTGGCGGAGGTATACGCGGATCATTGATTGCTACACTATATTTAATTTTATTTACATTAATATTAGTTTTACCTCTTGGTATTGCGGCTGCAATATATCTTTCTATTTATGCAAAAGATAATTGGCTAACACATCTATTAAAATCTTTAATTGATATGTCGAGCGGTGTTCCATCAATTATTTTTGGTTTGGTTGGGCTATTATTATTTGTTCCGATGTTTAATGCTTTAGTTGTCTCAGAAGGGTATTCAATTTTGGCTGGTGCCTTAACAATGACGATAATGCTTTTGCCGATTGTCATATCGACAACAAAAGAAGCAATTGATGTTATTCCTAAGAAAATCATAAGCGGTTCATTAGCACTCGGAGCATCTCAAACCCAAACAACTTTTAAAATTATTTTACCAAATGCAATTCCGGGAATTCTTACATCAACGCTTTTAGCAATTGGCAGAATTATTGGAGAATCTGCCGCGATTATCTTCGTTATGGGAACGCAAGTACAAGATCATGTTTTACCTAATCGCGGAGGGACAACCTTAGCAACGCATATATATAATTTGATGGGTTTAGAAAATCCTAATTACAAGCTAGCTTCCGCGATTGCAATTGTAATTTTGATGTCAGTTCTTATATTAAATATCTTGGTGAAATTAATCGGATATCGGTTGAATAAATTTGGGAGGAAGCATTAAATGGAAAAAATTTTTGAAATAAAGAATGTTAATCTTTATTATGGTGAAAAACATGCTTTAAAAGACATAAATTTAGATATCTATAAAAAGAAAGTGACAGCATTTATTGGACCATCAGGATGCGGAAAATCGACATTATTGCGCTGCCTAGATAGAATGAATGATCTTATTGATAATTGTAAAGTTGAAGGCAGTATTAAATATAACGATAAAGAATTAAATCAATATGATACATTGACTCTTCGTTCAAATGTCGGCATGGTATTTCAATCACCTAATCCTTTTCCGATGTCAATATTTGATAATATCGCTTATGGACCGCGTTGCCACGGCATAAAAAATCGAAAGGCACTAGAAGAAATAGTCATCAGTTCTTTAAAAAAAGCAGCTCTTTATGATGAGGTAAAAGATAATCTTAAGGGTTCGGCTTTGGCTCTTTCTGGAGGTCAACAGCAGAGATTATGCATCGCTCGCTGCATAGCCATGAAACCGGATGTGATATTAATGGATGAACCGACTTCTGCTCTTGATCCGATTGCTACGCTGAAAATAGAAGAATTGATTAATGAATTAAAAAAAGATTTCACGATTGTAATAGTGACTCACAATATGCAGCAGGCAACTAGAGTATCTGATTATACAGCATTCTTTATGCTAGGTGAAATAATTGAATATAACACGACTAATGAATTGTTTAAAAATCCTCATAACAAAAAGACAGAGGACTATATCACAGGAAGGTTTGGTTAATATTTATGGCTTTAGAAACAGAAATTAATTATCTTAAAAGCATGATGCTTAGAATGGCAAATACAGTTATATCAAATTTAAAAGTGGCCTTTGATGCCTATTTGCATTTCGACCCAGATAAAAAATATATTGTCAATGATGATTTAGTTGATCAGCAAGAGAGATTAATTGAAGAGGAATGCCTTGATATTTTAGTCAAAGAAAGACCATACGCTAGTGATTTAAGAATAGTCACGGGAATATTAAAATTAATTTCAGATATTGAAAGGCTGGGTGATCATGCCGAAGACATACTTGAATTTGCCAATAAGCTCAAAGCTGAAGATAAACATCACATCGAAAAAATTGATAATCTTTCAGAAATTGCTTTAACAATGGTCAATAACGCATTGCTATCGTTTGTAAAAAACGATCAAAAACTTGCTGCTGAAACGATAGAGAATGATAAAATTGTCGATAAAGGTTATTACGATCTTGTGGAAACATTAATATCGTTAACAGAAAATAACAAAGTTTCAGCGGCATTTGCGTGTTATAGCGTTTTAATGGTAAAATATATCGAAAGAATAGCTGACCATGCAGTCAATATTGCTGAATGGGTCATCTATATCCTCAGCGGCTATCATAAAGATAAACGCATCTTTTAGGAGGTAAACATGGACTATTTAATCTATTCAGTTGAAGATGATCATGATATTGCACATATCATCAATGTCACATTAACTAAACAAGGATATCAAATACAAACGTTTTATGACGGGATGTCTTTTCTGACGGCATTAGCATCAAAAAAACCGAATATGATTTTATTAGACATGATGCTTCCTGATATTTCTGGTTCAGAGATAATTAAACGTATCCGCGCAAATAATTATTATGACGATGTTGAAATTATCATTGTTTCAGCCAATAGAATGGTTATGGACAAAGTTGATGGATTGGATTTAGGTGCTGATGATTATATTGAAAAACCATTTAATATTTTAGAACTGATGTCGAGAATAAATGCAAAGGTTAGAAGATTTCAAAAAAATAGAATAATTAAAATTAAAGATTATTCGCTTGATTTAGATCGTTTAGTCGTCATGAAAAATGAAGACATTATTCCTTTAACCTCAAAAGAATTTGAGATACTTTCTTTGCTTTTTTTGAACAAAGATAAAGTTTTATCGCGAGATGAAATTTTTATGAAAATTTGGGGACAAGCTGCTTTCGAATCAAGAACTATTGATATGCATATCAAATCATTAAGAAAAAAATTAAAAGATGAAAAAGGTGATTTTATTCAAACAATATACGGAATTGGATATAAGCTGAATATATGAAAAAACGTTTAATAATATCTAATGTCATCGTAGTTTTCATTTCCTTGATGGCATTATTAGTTACTGTTTGTTTTGTTACTAATAATCTTAATGACAAGCAGAATAGAAATGAAATATTTAATTATCTTAATATCGCTTGTAATGTTTTTGATGGAGAAAATTTCTCAGAAACAGAAAAAACATTAACAATGAACAATAATCAATTAAGAATCACTATCATTGATAAAGAAGGAAATATCGTAATTGATAATTTCACTGCTCAAAATGAAAATCATTTATCGCGTCCAGAAATCCAACATCTAGGTGAAGTTTATTATCGTTACAGCGATACTTTAAAATTAGATATGGCTTATGTCGCTAGAGAAGATGACGGCTATTATGTTAGGGTTGCTATTCCGCGGGATGATTTATCTAGCTTTATTTCGACAATAATATCGCTCGGTAGTATTTCTTTAATAGTGATTTTATTCATCGCATCATCAATAATTTATTTATTAAGCAAAAATATTTATAGCCCGATTGTCAGAGAATTAAATAAAACAAGGGCTTTGATTGGTGAACAGGAAGAAATTAAAGGCAATGATATCGAACAAATTAGCGATGATATTATGCTGATTAATTCTTCTTTGAGAGAAAAAATCGCTACGATTGAACTAGAAAATGAAAAAGTAGATTTTATCCTTAATCATATCCAGCATGGTTTAGTTGTAATAGATAGCGATGGCGATATTGAGATGATAAATGATTTTGCAGCAAAAATTTTCTCTTTTGATATTTCTCAAATTCTTGGAAAAAATTATCTCTATCTATCTACTGATAAAGCAATTTCCAATAGCATAGAAAACGTTCTCAAAAATAAAAAAGGTGAGGCTTTTGATTTAAGCAAAGAAGGAAAAACATATTTATTGACAATTGATCCGATAAATGAAAAATGGATTTCCAATCTTAATAAGTACGCTTTAGTTATGCTGATAGTCGATGTCACATCAAAAAGAGAAATAGAAACCCTTAAAAGTGAATTTTTTGCAAATGCTTCTCACGAATTAAAGAGTCCTCTTACATCTATAATTGGTTATCAACAACTAATAAGCGAAGGAATCATTACTGAAAAAGATGAGATTCTCGATGCGGTTAAAAATACGATAAGAGAGGCTAGACGGATGAATTCTTTAATTGTTGAAATGCTAGATTTATCCCGCCTAGAGTTAAAAGAGAAAAAAGAATTAAAAAATATTGATATTGTAAGTAAAGTTGAGGATATCTTAAAAGAAAATTCCTTGCTAATTGATGAAAAAAAATTGAATATTGTTCGCGAATACTCACCATGCACTTTATTAATAAATGAAGGCGATGTCGAAAAACTGCTCTCTAATTTAATAACTAACGCTATAAAATATAATAACGAAAATGGAAAAATAGTGCTAAATATCACAAACGAGCATTTCAAAATAAGCGATACGGGAATCGGTATTCCTCAAGATGATTTAGAAAAGATTTTTAAACGCTTTTATCGAGTTGACAAGAATAAGTCTAAAGAACTTGGAGGAACAGGATTAGGATTATCGATAGTAAAGCATGTCTGTAAAAACTATGGATTTGAAATAAAAGTAACGTCAAAACTTGGCCAGGGATCAACATTTGAGATAATATTCAATAATGATAAATAGGTGATTTGCTATCACCTATTTTTTGTTATAAGATACTATTGAGGTAAAAATGATGAATAATACACGTATTTTATTTATGGGAACACCAGATTTGGCTAAAAATATTTTAAAAGCACTTCTTGAGAATGGTTATAACGTTGTCGCTTGTATTACCCAAGAAGATAAACCGGTTGGAAGAAAACATGTTATTACACCTACTCCAGTGAAAAAACTGGCTTTAGAACATAATATTCCAGTTTACCAACCACATCGTATTAGGAATGATTTTGAGTTTGTAAAAGATTTAAACGTCGATTTAATTGTCACATGCGCATATGGTCAAATTTTACCGCATGATTTATTGACTTTACCGACGATAGGAGCAATTAACGTTCATGGCTCTCTTTTGCCGAAATATCGCGGAGCTTCTCCTATCCAAGAATGCTTAAAACAAGGTGATACCATTACTGGTGTTACGATTATGGAAATGGTTGATGAAATGGATGCCGGTGATATTTTTTATCAACAAAAAATAGTTATTGATCCTTCAGATAATTATACTTCACTTCTAGATAAATTCTCATTATGCGGCAGCGAAGCATTATTAAAAGCATTGCCGGGAATTATCGATAAGAGTTTAAAAAAGATTTCGCAGAATAAAGATGAAGTAACATTTTGCGGAAAAATCAAAAAAGAAGATGAACATCTTTCTTTAGATCTTTTGAAAAAAGATTTTGTTAATTATGTCCGCGCGTTATCTTTAACTCCTGGTGGATATCTTTATTTTGGTGAAGAAATTTTTAAAATTCTTGAATGCGAAGTGATTAGCGATGAACTTGTAGATAAAGTTGGTACTATTGTGAAAGCTGATAAACAAGGATTATATCTGCAATTAAAAGATGGAATAATTGCTCTAAAACAAGTTCAAAGACAAGGAAAAAAAATCATGACTTATAAGGATTTTCTTAATGGTGAAAAGAATTTTTTGCATATCCAACTATCTTAGCAATTACTGTCAGAGAATTATAAAACTTTAAAATGAATATTCATTTTAGTATAATAAAGCAGTCAGTGAGGTATTATCATGATTTCTTTAAGAAAAGAAAGCGAAAAATATTATCAATTAGCTATTACAAATTTACAAAAGTTCATCAAAATTAATTCAGTTTATGATGAAACAACTATTTCAGAAAGCAAACCATTTGGTGAAGGCGTTAGCAAAGCTCTTGCTTTTATAGCAGATTTAGCTGAACAAGACGGATTTAATGTCGACCGCTGCGATGGTTATTGCACCGAAATTTCTTTTGGTCAGGGACCATTAATCGCTATTTATGCACATGCCGATGTTGTTCCTGTTTCCGGAGATTGGAAATTCCCTCCTTTCTCAGCAACAATTGAAAATGACATTATGTATGGCCGCGGAACAAGTGATGATAAAGGACCATTAATTGCTTCTTATTATGCGTTTAAAATGCTACGCGATCTTAATTTAATTAAGAATTTTAAAGTAACATTGGTCGTTGGTGGAAACGAAGAACGTGGCAGTAAATGCTTAGACTATTATTTCCACCACTTAAATAAGCCTTATCCTGAATACGGTTTTACTCCTGATGGTGATTTCCCTTTAATCTATGGCGAAAAAGCAATCGCTGGATACGAAGTCGTATTAGAGAAAAATTTTGATAATTTACTATCGCTAGAAGGCGGTGTCGTTTTAAATAGCGTAATTGATAAGGCGGTTGCAAATTTAAAAGTTTTACCTTCAAATGAAGTAATTTCTTCTTATTGCCAAAAGAATCATCTGCGTTATCAAATTGACAAACAGACGTTAACCTTCTTTGGAAAGTCAAGCCATGGTTCAATTCCTCAAGAAGGAATTAATGCAGGGCTACATCTGATTCGCTTCATTGGTGAACGCTTCGGTTATGATGAATTAGTTAAGACGGCAAATAATTATCTCGATGGCTTAGGAAAAGGAATGAAAATGGACCATGAGGCCCCATTATTACTTGAATCAACTTATAATGTTGGATTAATTTCCTATCGCGATGGAGTTTTAAAATATCAAGTTAACTATCGCTATGGGGAAGATGTTGATTTAGATGAAGTTATTGCAAAACTTAATGCGATGAACTTAGGTACTGTAAGTGTGTTTTCTCGTCAACAATATCTCTTAGTTGATCCAAAATCTAAATTTATCAAAACTCTTCTTTCTTGCTATCAAGAGGAAACTGGTGATAAAAAGAACTTACCGATGGCTATCGGCGGTGGAACTTATGCCAAAGAAAGCAAAAATACAGTTGCTTTCGGTTCTCATTTCCCGGGACGTGAAGATCATATCCATGACTGTAATGAAAAAATTCATCTTGAAGATTTAACAAGTTCGATCTCTATCTATGCTAAAGCTATTTACCGTTTAGGTTTGCTAGCGACTGGAGGTAAAGATGAGACTAAAGCATAGACCTTGGGGCGATGAATTTGTTAAAGCCCATCCAGAATTAATTAAAAATCGATATACTCTTGAAGATAGTGATTTTTTGGATTTTCTTAAGAGAGATAATCTTGAATTAGAAATCGGTGTTGGACGTGGGGATTTCATAATAAATAAAGCTAAGAAACATCCTGAAGTCAATTATTTAGGCATTGAAAAATCTATGATGGCTTTAGCTATAACCGGCAAAAAAATCGGAGAAGAACATTTAGAAAATTTGCTCTTAGTAAATATTGATGTCTCATATTTATTTGAAAGATTGCCAGATGCTATTTTTAATCGCATTTATTTAAACTTCTCAGATCCTTGGCCGAAGAAGCGTCAGCATAAAAGAAGACTTACATATCCTTCATATTTAGAAGCTTATTTTCGCTTATTAAAAAGTGGTGGAGAGGTTATCTTTAAAACTGATAATGATGTTCTTTTTGCTGATTCAAAAGAATATTTTGCTTCTTCAAAATTCTCAGTCATCTCTATTGATGAAGATTATCAATTAGCTATGGATGATGAAGAAACCGAATATGAACATAAGTTTCGTGCTTTAGGCGTTAAAATTAAACGCTTAGTCGCTAGAAAGGATTGATTATGGAATATCAAGCAACGTATTTTTATAATTATCATGAGCTTGGTGATATATTATTTGTCATTATTAATAATGATGCTTTTCTTACGCGTTTTGAAAGAAAAGGTGATATTTGCTTTATCTATCACAAAGATGAATTAATCGGTATTAATTTCTTTAATATCTCCAAGTCTTTAAAAATAAAAAGCCATGGCATAATTCAGCTGCCACCAGATATTTTTATTGATGCATTAAATAATCTCTTATCTTTGGTTAGCGACGTAAGATTATCCTACATAACTAAGTCTAATTATGTTATTGGCAAGATTTTGTCAGTGGAGGAGCATCCAGAATCTCATCATTTACATCTTTTAAAGGTTGATGTCGGCGATGAAGTTTTGCCAATTGTTTGCGGAGCGCTAAACTGCGAAAAAGATAAACTTTGTATTGTTGCTAAAATCGGCGCGCATTTAACTAATGGTGAAGAAGTAAAAAAGTCATCTTTACTCGGCGAAGATAGTTTTGGGATGTGTTGCTCGGAAAAAGATCTCGGATTAGAAGAGACTTTGCCAAAACACCATTTACTATATTTAAATGAAAATGAAGTTAAGATTGGTCAAGATTTTTATCTTAGGAAGGAAAAATAATAATGTTAGAGATTGAAGAAAAAAAGGCTGGAAAAATTAAACGTTTAACAAATAAAACTTTCAAATTTGATCAAAGATTAGGAGAAGGTTTTTTTACTGCTAATTATTTTTTAAAAACTCGTAAAATTGTTTTAGAAAATGTGCCTCATCAAACTGTGACAATGCAGTTTTTCCAAAGAGAAGATGATGTTATGCTTTGCGGAATTGATGAAGCCATCGCTTTAATTCAGGAGTTTGCTGAGTGCCCAGAAAAACTTCAAATAGAAGCATTGAATGATGGTGATATCATTAATTATGGTGAGCCTGTTTTAAAAATTACCGGCGAATACGAACACTTTGGTTTTCTTGAATCGATGATTGATGGAATTTTAGCTAGAAGATCATCAGTTGCCACGAATTGCTACCGCGTTAAGAAAGTTACAAACGGCAAGGGAATAATAAATATGGCTGACCGTCAAGATGAATATAATACGCAAATCGGTGATGGTTATGCTGCTTATGTTGCCGGAATAACTGCTGATTCTACTGATGCTATGGGACTTTGGTGGGGAGGACATGGTTTAGGAACTATGCCGCATGCTTTAATTCAAATTTGTGATGGCGATATTTTAAAGGCGTCAGATATCTATTTAAAAACCTTCCCAAATGAAAAAGTTACAGCTTTAATCGATTATCATAATAATGTTGTCGAGGATTCCTTAAAGATTGCTAGACATTTGAAAACTAAGTTAAATGCAGTCCGCATTGATACTTCTAAGTCTTTAATTGACCACTATTTTGATGACAAAGATACTTCATCCTTTGATCCGCATGGCGTTTGCAAAGAATTGGTTTTTGCATTGCGCGAGGCTTTAGATAAAGAGGGATTCAATTACGTTAAAATTATTGTTTCTTCAGGATTTGATGCTAAAAAAATTAAAGATTTTGAAGACCATCATACACCAGTTGACATTTATGGTGTAGGTACATCACTGGTAAAAGTTAATGTTGGTTTTACCGGTGATTTAGTAAAATTAAATGGCAAAGATCAAGCTAAGGAAGGAAGAAAAGATATTCCTTCTTCACGCCTAGAAAAAGTTGTTTTACATGCTAGATAGTGAATTATTGGCTCCAGCTGGAAATTATCTCTCAGCCTATAGTGCTTTATTAGCTGGTGCAGATGCAATTTATCTCGGCGGAAAAAATTTTTCTGCTAGGATGGCTAGTCAAAATTTTACCGATGATGAATTAATAAAAATTGTTGTTTTAGCTCATCTTTTAAAAAAGAAAGTATATGTTACAATGAATACTCTTCTTTTTCAAGATGAGTTTTTAAGCGCATATGAATACGCAAAATTTTTGAATAAGATTAAAGTCGACGGATTAATTATTCAAGATTTAGGATTAGCTTATTATCTTCACCAGAGATTACCGTTTTTACCTCTGCACGCTTCTACGCAGCTTTCTTGCCACAATAAGGAAGAAGCATTAGCGTTAAAAAAATTAGGCTTTGTTAGAATTGTTTTAGCTAGAGAAGCTCCTCTAACTCTAATTCGCGAAATAAAGGATTTAGGCCTAGAAGTCGAAGTTTTTGTTCATGGTGCTTTATGCGTTTCCTATTCTGGATCTTGCTATCTTTCTTCATTTATTGGAGGTAGATCTGGTAATCGAGGCCGCTGCGCGCAGCCATGCCGTGAAAAATATCATTTAGTCAGCGATTCACAAGATTATGGTGAAGCTTTCTTTTTATCGACTAAAGACTTAAATACCTTAAAATATTTGAAAGATTTGATAGAAATAGGCGCGGATTCTTTAAAAATTGAAGGCAGATTAAAGAGTCAAGAATATGTCTATTTAGTTACTTTAGGCTATAGACATGCTATTGATGAAATTTGCTTAGGTAAGAAAAATTCTTTTGCTCAAGAAGATCAAGAGAATATAAAAAGTATTTTTTCAAGAACTTTTACCAAGGGATATATTAATAATGAATCGCCTTTTCATCTCTTAAATCAAAATTATTCTTCGCATCAAGGTGAAAAAATTGGTAATGTTTTAAAAGCGACGTCGACAAGTATAACTGTAAAACTCACTTCAGCAATAGAAATGCACGATGGTGTAAGACTGATTTTAAACGGAAAAGAAAAAGGCTTTTTAGTGACATCTTTATATGTTGATAATAAGTTAGTTAAGTCGGCTAAAAAAGGTGAAACAGTCACAATAAAGAATTTACAAAATGTAAATTCATTTAAAAATGCTGATTTATATCTAACGAATAAAATTTCTCTCGTTAAAAAAGTTGAAAATGAGCTAAAAGAGAAATTGAAAGGTGAAATTGAAGCTATTTTATATCTTAAGGCTGGAGAAGAAATGGTTTTACTAGTGCCAGAATTTTCTTTGAGCATCAAAGGTGACATAGTTGATAAAGCGATTAATTCTTCAACAAGTAAAGAGAAGATTACTTCTCAAATGGCTAAATCAGCAACCTATCCTTTTTATTTGAAAACGGAGATTAAAATTGAAGGTGACGTTTTTGTTAATATGTCATCCCTAAATACTTTAAGGAACCAAGCTTTAGATAAAATTAACAATCTCCTATATCAATTTGATGATGTAAAAGAATATCCTTATTCTGCTAAAAGCGTCCCTAGTGATAACCGAATAAAGATTAAGGTAATCAATTATTCAAATGAAAAATTAAATATTGAGAATGAGGTATATAATCTCGGAAGGGAATATCATCTCCGTGAAGAGGATAATATTAATATCGTTAGTAATCATATCTATCACCAAGTGTTAATAAATAATGGAGCTATTGCCTCACAGTATGTTAATGCGGTCAATTCTTATGCCTTGGATGCCCTTTATTTCTTAGGATTTAAGGAAGTAATTATCTCTAGTGAAGTCAATTATGATTCGCTTAAAAACTTAGTTAATGATTATTATGATCGTCATCAATGCTATCCAAATATTTCCTTAATCGGGTATGGGTATTTAGAAATGATGGTCATGAAATCTTGTCCAATCGGAACATATTTTAAGAAAGAAAAACTTCACTGCTTACTTTGTCATCAACAAAATTTTTATTTGGTCGATAAAATGAATGAGCGTTACTTAATTAAAGGTGATAAAGATTGCTATACGCATATTTTTTCGAGCAAACCACTTTATTTACTTGATCAACTTAGTAAATTATCTGAATTACACTTATCTTCAATTTATATTAATGTGCTAAGCGATAATGATTTAAAGATGATTGTTAATGCTGAAAAGAATTTAAGTGAAACTAATTCGTTGATGAATTCTTCACTTAGTCGCGGACATTTCTTTATAAGACCGGAATAATTATTTTCAAAATTAAAACATATTATGGATATCGCTGTTGCGATATCTTTTTTTAGAAAAGATATAAAAAAAACTGCTACCTTCTATAGTAGCAGTTTGATAAATTAGCAATGTAATAATCTAACGATATCGCGAGCAATCATTGCTTCTTCATCAGTTGGAATTACGCAGACTTTAATTTTTGAATCTTTAGCAGAAATGACCATTTCCTCACCAAAGCAAGAATTATTTAATTCTTCGTCGAGCTTGACACCTAAAGCTTCTGTTAATAAAGCGCAGACATTGTGACGAACTAATGGTGAATTTTCTCCAACACCAGCTGAGAAGACGATTAAATCGCAGCCGCCTAATCTAACATAGTATTGACCGATGTAATCAGCAATTCTTCTTGCATACATCTTATAAGCGAGAATGCATCTTTCGTCGCCGCGTTTAATTCCAGCTTCGACATCGCGGGTATCTGGAGAGATTCCAGAGATACCGAGTAATCCAGATTGCTTATTGAATTCTTGGTAAATTTCGTTGCAGGATTTTCCGGTGCAAGTAACGAGATAGTCCATAACTGAAGCATCAATATCCCCAGTTCTTGTACCCATCATGATACCGGCAAGAGGTGTTAAACCCATTGAGGTAGAAACGCATTTTCCATCTTTTACTGCGCAGAGAGATGCACCAGATCCGATGTGGCAAGTAATGATTTTATTACCATCGGTGAATTTCTTTGCTCTTTCAGAGAGATATTTATGCGATGTACCATGCGCGCCATATTTTCTGACCATATATTTCTCATAATATTCATATTTACATGCGTACATATAATCTTCTGGTTCCATTGTTTGGTGGAAAGCAGTATCGAAAACAACAACTGATTTGACGTTAGGTAAGATTCTCTTAAAAGCTCTAATACCGACTAAGTGAGCAGCGTTGTGAAGGGGGGCAAGAGGTACTAATGATTCAATTAATTTTTCGACTTCGTCATCGACGACAACACTATCTTTAAAATATGGTCCGCCTTGAACGATACGGTGCCCAATACCTTTGATTTCATCAAGTGATTCAACACAGTGATGTTCAAGAAGTGAATCAACGAGCAATTTAACAGCTACTTCATGATCTTTAATTGGTGTTTCATGCTCAAATTTTTCGCCGTTCATTTTAAAAACGAAATTTCCCATAGGCAAGCCGATTCTTTCAGCTAAACCTGAGCAGATAACTTTTTCTTCAGGCATTTCATAAAGCTTGAATTTTAATGATGATGATCCGGCATTAACCGATATAACTTTAGACATTTTTGTTTCTCCTATCTATTTTATTTTATCTTCCGATATAGCAAAATTCAATTCTAAATAAAGGCATTTTACGTTTTTAAAATTATCAAAAATATAACTTTGCTATATTAAAATCTAATATTCTATATCGAAAAAAACTTTTGTCTAGAAGTTATGGGATCACAATATTTCTTAAAAAATTGCTATTTGTCTTTTTTGGATATATACTAATAGTATAAACAACAATATAGCAAGGAGATAACTATGGCATATGGATTGCTCTATGATTTCTTGATGGGTCAAACCATCGAGGCGTACAAATACTTCGGAGCCCATTTTACTAAACAAGATGGCAAAGACGGAGTTGTTTTTAGAGTGTATGCCCCAATGGCTCAAGAGATCTCGCTCATCGGGGAATTTAACGATTGGAATTTATTTGCAAATAAAATGAAAAAGATTGATGACTCCGGCGTCTATGAAACTTTTGTTCCAGGCGCAAAAAATTATCAGTCTTATAAATTCCATATCAAAACGTGCAATGGCGACTATGTCGATAAACAAGATCCTTTCGCAACTTATTCAGAATATCGCCCGGGTTCTTGTTCTAGACTATTTAATGTTGATAATTTTGCTTGGCACGATGATGAATACTTGAAAAAAAGAGATCGTAATTTTGATAAACCAGTTTCGATTTATGAAATTCACGTTGGAAGTTGGCTGGGCCGCGGCGAAGGCGGTAGATATCTTTCTTACGAGGAAGTCTGCGACAAATTAATTGATTATGTCAAAGAACATGGTTATACCCATGTAGAATTAATGCCGGTAACTCAATATCCTTATGATGGAAGCTGGGGTTATCAAGCGACTGGTTTCTATTCTGTCGACTCGCGTTATGGAAATCCTTTCCAATTAATGTCATTTGTCGATAGACTTCACCAAGCCGGTATTGGTGTTATTCTTGATTTTGTTGTCGTTCATTTTGCAACTGATCCTTATGGCTTAGAGAGATTTGACGGATCTTGTCTTTATGAATATTCCGGTGAAAATGAATTTTCACAATGGGGCAGCAAAATGTTTGATCTTGGAAAAGATCCTGTCCGTTCATTCTTAATGTCGGCGGTTAATTATTTTGTCGATTATTTCCATTTTGACGGAATTAGATTTGATGCAATTAGCAATATTATTTATTGGAACGGCGATTCTCGCAGAGGAGAAAATAGCGGTTCTATTGAATTTATTAAGAGATTAACGGGAAAATTACATATCGCTCATAATTCAGTAATGCTTATCGCTGAAGATTCAACAGCTTATCAAGGCGTAACTAAGCCTCTTGAATATGGCGGATTAGGATTTGACTACAAATGGGATTTAGGATGGATGAATGATACTTTAAAATATTATTCAAAAGATCCTATTTATAGAAAATATCATCACAATTTACTAACGTTCTCAATGGCGTATTTCTATAGTGAGAATTTCTTGTTACCTCTTTCCCATGATGAGGTTGTTCATGGAAAAGGAACCATTATTAATAAGATTTTTGGTAACTATGACCAAAAATTTGCTCAATTAAGAAATCTTTACACTTATATGTGGGCTCATCCAGGTAAGAAACTTAATTTCATGGGTAATGAATTAGCTTCATTTGATGAATGGGATGAAAGAAAATCTTTACCTTGGAATTTGAAGTCGTTCCCTTCGCATGATTCTATCTCGCGGATGGTTAGAGATCTCAACCGGATTTATGCTTATGAAAAAGCAATGCATGTTGAAGAATATAATCCGATTCATTTCCAATGGCTGATGGCGGATAATTCAGATCAATCAATCTATGCTTTTAGAAGAACATATGGTGATGAGACACTTGTATTTATCTTTAATATGACGCCTAATTACTATGAATACATTAATATCGGAGTTTCATTTAAGGGAACTTATAAAGAAATATTTAATTCCGATAAGGATGTTTATGGCGGGTTAAACCAATATAACGGTTTACCATTAACTACGATGGACATGAGCTGGTGCAATCAACCTTACACCATCTCGGTTAAGCTTGCTTCTTTCGGTGCGCTGATTCTGAAGCATGTCAAAGAAAAAGACGAATAGCAGCGCGTTAATCCATTAATTTTGTTTAGAGGGGGAGAAAATGTTTAAGAACAAAACAGAATTTAAAAAAGATTTTACCAAAAGAGTACTTGAACGTTATGGTGCTGATATAAGCCAATGCACCAATGGTGAGCTCTTTGAAATCCTTGGTGGGATGGTCAGAGACTATGCATTCACAGAATTAAAAAATACTAAAGATTATGTCGCAGAGCATAAATCAAAAGAATTAGTTTACTTCTCAATGGAATTCTTAATGGGAAGATTATTAACTAATAACTTAATGAACCTTGGCTTTTACCGCATTGCTAAGGAAGGATTAAAAGATTTAGGTGTCGATATCAATACTCTTGAAGAAGAAGAAGCTGATGCTGGCTTAGGTAATGGTGGACTTGGTCGTTTAGCTGCTTGCTTCCTCGATTCTATTGCATCACTTGGATATCCAGGACACGGACAATGCATTCGTTATCAATATGGTTTCTTCAAGCAAAAAATTTGGGATAACCAACAAGTTGAAGTGCCAGATCAATGGTTGACTAAAAATAATGTTTGGGAAGTTAGAAAACCTGATGAAGCTATTGACGTCCAATTCTATGGTAATGCTGAATACTACACAGACTCTAATGGTCATTACCATATGAGAACATCTAATGCCACCCATGTTAAGGCAATTCCATATGATGTTCCTGTTATCGGCTACCATAACGGAGTAGTTAATACTTTAAGACTTTGGGGAGCTGAACCAAGCGAAGAACATTTACCATGGAATCAAAACTTTAATGATTATCGTTTCTTCTGCGAAGAAATTTGCCAAAATCTCTATCCAGATGATTCTAATGAACATGGCAAACTCTTAAGATTACGTCAACAATATTTCTTAGTTTCAGCTGGTATGCAATCAACTATTAGAGAGCATAAGAAATTATATGGAACTTTAACGAATTTTGCTGATAAGCATGTTTTCCAACTTAATGATACTCACCCAATTCTTTCTATCCCAGAACTTATGAGAATCTTAATGGATGAGGAAGGATTTGGCTGGGAAGAAGCTTGGAATCAAGTCAATCACTGCATGGCTTATACAAACCATACAATTATGGCAGAAGCTTTGGAAAAATGGCCTGTTTCTTTCGTAAGCAACCTCTTACCAAGAATTTATATGATTATTGAAGAAATTGATCGTAGATTCGTCAATTCTTTAAGAGCTCAAGGATATTCAGAGGATTTCATTTACCGCGTTAGAATCATTAAAGATGGCATGATTCATATGACCAACCTCGGTATCCATGCAGTCTTCTCAGTTAACGGAGTTGCTAAACTTCATACTGAAATTTGTAAAGCTGATACATTTAAAGATTTATATACTTTATATCCAGAAAAATTTAATAATAAGACAAATGGTGTCACCCATAGAAGATGGCTTGTCAACTGCAACCCAGATTTAGCAAAATTAATTACTGAATTACTCGGTTCAGAAGACTGGATTGTCCATCCGGAAGAACTTCAAAAATTGATGGTTTTTATCGATGATAAAAAAGTTCTCAAACAAGTTGCTAAAATTAAAAAGAATAATAAATTAAGATTAGCAGCTTATATTAAAGAACATAATGATATTGATGTCGATGTTAATTCAATTTTCGATACACAAATCAAACGTCTCCATGCTTATAAGAGACAATTGATGAATGTTTTCAGAATTATTTATTACTACAAGAGGTTAAAAACCGATACCGGATTCAAGATGACTCCGCATACTTTCATCTTCGGAGCAAAAGCAGCACCTAGCTATATTTTTGCGAAAAAGGTTATTGAATTAATTAACTGCATCGCAAGAACTGTTAATAACGATCTGGAAGTCAATAAATTCATGAAGGTTGTCTTTATTGAAAACTATGGTGTTTCATCAGCTGAAGTCATCATTCCTGGATCAGATGTTTCCGAACAAATCTCTACTGCTGGTAAAGAAGCTTCCGGTACATCTAATATGAAGTTTATGATCAACGGAGCTATCACTTTAGGTACTCTCGATGGAGCTAATGTCGAAATTAATGCTCTTGTCGGCGATGCTAATTCTGTCATCTTCGGATTGAAGACAGAAGAACTTGATAAGATTCGTAAATCTGGTTCTTATAAGGCTTGGGATATTTATAACTCAAATCGCTGGGCAAAGATTATTATGGATTCGTTGATGGATAGATCTTGGCATCCAAATCAAGAAGAATTCCGTTTAATCTTTGATGAGATTATGTGGAGAAACGATGAATACTTCAATCTTCTCGACTTAGAAAGCTATATCAAAGCAAGCGAAGAAATCGAAAGACGTTATAAAGATAAAGAAGCTTGGGCCCGTTCTTGCTTGATCAACGTAGCAAAAGCTGGCTATTTCTCTTCAGATAGAACAATTCAACAATATGTTGATGATATCTGGCAGTTAGAAAAAATTAAATACGAAGAAGAAAAGTAAAGAAAAAAGGAACGCTTATGTAATTAACCGTTCCTTTTTATTTTCTCAAGAAGTAATGGTATTTCGTTTTCAGAGAAAACTTCAATTCCATTTTCTTTAAGAATTTCGCTAGTTATTCCCATTCCGTCGACTACCTTATGCGAGAAACTTCCATCATAGATTTGATGGACGCCGCAAGAAGGAGATTTTTCTTTCATCATCGCGTAACGCACGTGATTTTCTTTTGCGATAGCTAACGAGAGATAAGCTCCATCAATATAATTTTGAGTGACATCTTTTCCTTTTTGATTAATTACTTTTTTTCCGTTTCTCTCGCTAGGTAGGCGAGGAGTTTTTAATCCTCCAAAGGTTTCGGGACAAATTAAAATTAAATCAAAATATTCAGTTAATGATAAAACATCTTTATTAAGGTTATTTTTTCCGTCATATTTACAGTTATCGCCGACGAGACAGGCACTTACTAATATCTTTTCCATACTCAGTTATTTTTTCATTTTTTTTCGAAAGATACAAGTTATTACATCTTTTAACAAAATCTTCTTCTAAAAAATGATAGTTGTTATAATGTTTTATATGAAGAAAACTTTGCATCTTAATCTCCATAACTTAAATATTCCAGTTGAAGTGACGTATGGGACGCGAAATCGTAGAACTTTTTATCTTTGCTACGGGATTATCTCTACTACTATTAGCGAAAATTCTTCTTTATCTTCACTTCGCGAAAGATTAGAAAAAATTTTTCCATATGAAAAATTAGCTAAAATCAATCTGACTCCTCTTTATACTGATAGCTATGTTTATATTTTTGGGAGCGTCTATCATTTTATTAACCGCGGAAAGTCATCGTTTGATTACGAGCATTGTTATGTTAACCTTGGAAATGGCTTTCTTTCTATTAAAGAAATACTATATTCCTATATCGTTAATAGGTTAGAAGAATTAGAAAAAATTATGGGATTAAGTCATCATCAAATTAAAATTAGAAATATGGTAACCTGCTTAGGCGTTAACCATTTAAAAAGTCATGAGATTACTTTTGGAATAAAATTAGTTCACTTTTCAAAAGAATTAATCGATTCGGTAATCATTCATGAGCTTTGCCATGATAAAGTCGCAAACCATTCGCAAAAGTTTTATAATTTAGTCGAGCAATATTGCCAAAACTATAAAGAAAAAACACAAAAGTTAATTTATGGAAAGGTCAATTAGATGAAAGAAATTACTTCTCTTAGCAATCCACATATTAAAGATTTAGCTCTTCTTAAAAAAAATAAAGTCAAAAAAGATAAGCAGATGTTTTTAGTTGATGGTGAAGATTTTATCAAAGAAGCATATAATCATCATTTACTAAAAGAGATTTTATTTTCTAGAGGAGATTTCTCTAACTACGATGTCGAAAAAATTTTAGTGACTGATGAAATTATCGAAAAACTTTCTTGTAATGTTTCAACTTCTAATGTAATCGGTGTCTGTTCATATATGGAAGAAAAACCTCTTTATGGGAAAAAATACGTTTATTTAGATAAAGTTCAAGATCCTGGAAATGTTGGAACTATCATTAGGACAGCTTTAGCTTTTTCATATGACGGAGTAATTCTTTCTTCTGATTCTGCGTCACTCTATAACGATAAAGTAATTTCTGCAAGTAAAGGTGCTATTTTCGCAATTCCAGTTTATCAAGATAGAGAATTAAAAGAATTTAAAAACAAATTTACCTTACTTGGAACGTCTTTACAAAGTGAACAATATATTGATCAAGTTAATATTTCCTCCCCGTTTATCATAGTCTTAGGAAATGAGGGTCAAGGAATTAGTCAAGAAAATCTATCATTATGTGATATTGTTACAAAAATTGATATGAATAATATCGACTCGTTAAATGTCGCGATAGCCGGAGGTATTATGCTCTATGAATTCAAAAATTGCTAAATTTTCAGTTTGCGTTTTGTCTTTGTCTTTAATGGGATGCGGACAAAATAACAACACAATTAATTATGTGTTAAATAATGGTGATATGACAGCGATGGTCGTTTCTTCAGGGTATAATTACCCGGTTTTAAATATTCCAGAAACTATAACTGTTGATAACAATGTTTACACTGTTGTATCGATTCAGGAAAATGCTTTTAAAGGAAATAATTATTTAAAAGAAGTTACGATACCTGATACAGTGACAATCATTGGTTATGATGCTTTTCGAGACTGCAAAAAACTAGAATCAGTCATTATGTCTGATAGTATTGAAGTCCTTCCAGATCACTGCTTTTCTAACTGTCAAAATTTAGTCTTGTATACCGGTGGGGAAGAGGTCAAAACTTTATTAACTGGTGTTTTTGAAGGAACTGCAATCAAATCATTTAATTTCACTAATTTACAGTCGATGGGCATTGATTGTTTTTGGAATAATCAGCATTTAGAAGAAGTGAATATTTCTGGTTCAATTACTAATATTTCCGGTTCAGCTTTTGAAAAATGTACCTCGCTTAAAAAGGTGACTTTGGGATCAAGTGTCACCGCGATTGATTCCTATGCATTTAAAAACTGTGAGAATTTAAGTGAATTAAATTTTGACTATATTACAAATATTGCTTCTTATGCTTTTGAAAACTGCGGTTTTACTTCATTGTCATTGTCTGGTAAAGAAATATCTAGTCACGCTTTTAATAATAATAAAAAATTAGAAACACTGTCTCTTTCGAATATTTCGGAAATTGGCTTAGGGGCTTTCAAAGACTGCGATAATCTTTCTTCTCTTTCAGTTTCTAACGTAAAAATAATTGGTTCACAAGCTTTTATGAACGATAAAATTTCTTCTTTGAGTTTTGATTCTTCACTAGAAGAAATTCGCTCATCAGCTTTTGAAAATAACCAAGTATCCGCTATTTCTTTTACAGATGAATCTTCTTTAAGATTAATTTCTCGTAAAGCTTTTTATAATAATAAAATTTCAGGCAATCTCATATTGCCTGATTCGCTAGAATATATCTATGCTTATGCTTTCCAAAATAATAATTTACAAGAAGTCTCTCTATCAGAAAAGTGTTCTTTTGAGAGCAATTCTTTTGATAAAGGTATTAATGTGGTTGTAAGAAATGAAAATAATCAATAGTAAAAAATTCTTTATTGATACCAATAATAAGCCTATCTATGCTCATGGCGCGCAGATAATTTATGAAGGCGGCTATTATTATTGGATTGGTGAAAATAAAGAAAAAAGTACGCGCCTATCGCATAGCTGGACATATGGAATAAGAGCTTATCGCAGCAAAGATCTATGTACTTTTGAGGATTTAGGATTAATTATTCCTCCAAACAAGGATCCTCATTCACCGCTTGAGCCAGGACGCTGCCTTGATCGCCCACATATCATCTATAATCATAAAACTAAAAAATATGTGATGTGGATCAAAATCATGGTTAGTTTAATCTCACAAGCAATGGTTATTCTTACTAGTGATAAACTTCTCGGACCTTATCAAATTGTTAAAAACTGTTATCATCCATTAGATATGAACTGCGGTGATTTTGATTTATATGTGGATGAGAAAACTAATAAAGGATATATCTTTTTTGAAAGACCGCATTTTGAATTAATTACCGCGGAACTTACCGATGATTATTTAGCATGTAATGGAGTGTTTTCTGAACATTATAAAGGTTTGATTCCGCCTCTGACTAGAGAAGGGGTAACCCACTTCGTCAGAAATGGTACACATTATTTAATAACTTCTGGTACAACTGGGTATGATCCAAATGTTTCTTGGGTAGCAAGCTTTGATGATTACCATGGTGAATATCGCGACTTAGGTATTCTCTGCATTAATGATAAAAATGAAAATAGCTTTAATATGCAAGTATCTGATGTTATCAAAGTTCAAGGAAAGAAAGATTTATATATCGCTCTTGGAGATGTTTGGAGAATAAACGGAGATAGTTTGGCGTATAGTATCAAATCTCGCGAAAAAATTGCAAAAGCATTTAAAAATTATCAAATAGATGAACGTAAAGTAACCGATGATAAACTTCCTAACTCCAAATTTTATTTCCATAACGACAATACTAAGTCGTCATCATTTAAAATGTTTCCTCTAATTTTTGAAAATGACCAAGTGCATTTATATAATATTGCCGAATTTTCTCTTGAAGATTATGACTAAGTAATTTTTTACTTGTTAAAAAAAAGAAGATTTCGCATAATATATCTAGCGGCTATGATGAAGACAAAAGCCTAGGTAGAGTTAAATAGAGAGTCATTGGCTGGTGGAAAATGATTAACTTGACTAGAAACTTATCACTTCTGAGCTAGTAAGCTGAAATTAGTAAGTTTATTCGTATCTCGTCGTTACCGAGCAAATGAGTGCCTGTAATTCAGGAACTAAGGTGGTACCACGTTAATAGCGTCCTTAGATAGGACGTTTTTTTATTAGAAAGGATAGTTATGGAAATTAACAAAACTCTCTTGATGGGTAAAACTGGATTTGAGATGCGCGGCAATTTAGCTAATAAAGAACCGGCAATGCTTAAAATCTGGAATGAAGAACATTTGTATCAACAAATCTTAAAGAAAAATGAAAAGCAGCCATGCTTTATGCTTCATGATGGACCTCCATATGCAAATGGCGATATGCACTGCGGACATATGTTAAACAGAATTCTTAAGGATATAATTATCCGTTTTAAGAATATGGATGGTTATTATGCACCGTTTTTCCCAGGCTGGGATACTCACGGGTTGCCAATTGAAAATGCGGTAACTAAAAAAGGTGTAAATAGAAAGACGACACCGATTAAAGAATTTAGAGAAAAATGCACAGAATTCGCTTTGCAGCAAGTAGCGCGTCAAAAAAGTCAAATTGAACGCTTAGGCATCCTTGCTGATTTTGATAAGCGTTACTTAACACTCGATAAAGAATTTGAAAAATCACAGATTGAAGTTTTTGCTTCAATGGCTTTACAAGGTTTAATTTTTAAAGGATTAAAACCGGTTTATTGGTCACCTTCGTCTGAATCTGCTCTAGCTGAAGCCGAAATCGAATATCACGATATTAAAGCTAAGACTATTTATGTTCGCTTTGAAGTCATAGACGGCAAGGGGTTATTAAATAAAGGTGATTATTTCGTTATTTGGACAACGACACCTTGGACAATTCCAGCTAACTTAGCTATCGCTTTAAATCCAGATCTTGAATATGGTTTATTTAAAACTGATAAGGGAAACTTTGTCTTCCTCACTGAGTTAGAAGAGAAAATGAAAGCTGACTTAGGTTTGAGCGAATGCACATTACTTAAGACCTTTAAAGGTAGAGAAACCGAATATATCACAGTCAAACATCCTTTATATGACCGCGAATCTTTAGTTATTCAAGGCGCTTATGTTACCAGTGATGCCGGTACGGGATGCGTTCATATCGCACCGGGTCATGGTGAGGACGACTACAATGTATGTAGAAAATATCATATTCCTCCATATTGCCCAGTTGATGAACACGGCAAGATGGACGATACTGTCGGCGACCGCTTAAAAGGACTTTTCTACGAAGATGCTAATGAAGAAGTTATCAAAATGTTAACTGAAACAGGCGCATTACTTGGATTAAATGAAATCACCCATAGCTATCCACATGACTGGAGAACTAAAAAGCCAGTTATCTTTAGAGCGACACCGCAATGGTTCTGCTCAATCGATAAAATCCGCGAAAAATTGCTCGATGAAATTGAAAAGGTCAATTGGATTCCTTCATGGGGCAAAATCCGTATGCATAACATGATTAAAGACCGGGAGGACTGGTGTATTTCTCGTCAAAGAGCTTGGGGTGTTCCTCTTCCAATTATCTATGATAAAAACGGAAATGCTTTAATGGAAAAAGAAATCTTTGATCATATTGCTGACTTAGTTGGACAATATGGTTCGGGAATTTGGGCTGAAAGCGATGTTGATGATTTATTGCCTGCTGGTTATAAAGAAAAACATCCAGAATTAGCTCCATTTAGAAAAGAAAAAGATATTATGGATGTCTGGTTTGATTCCGGATCATCATTTAACGGAGTTTTAAGAGCTCGCGGAAATAAATTCCCGGCTGATCTTTATTTAGAAGGTGCTGATCAATACCGCGGTTGGTTTAACTCTTCATTAATTATCTCAGTTGCAGTTACTGGACATGCTCCGTATAAGACAGTTGTTTCCCACGGATTTGTCATGGACGGAAACGGCATGAAGATGAGTAAATCCTTAGGAAACGGACTTGATCCAAATAAGGTTATTAGTCAATCTGGTGCCGATATTTTACGTCTGTGGACAGCTTCTATTGATTATCAAGCCGATGTTAGAATTTCTCAAAGCATTATCAATACTGTTGCTGATACATATAGAAAAATTAGAAATACATTTAAGTTCTTATTAGCTAATTTAAGCGATGGCGAGAATAAATCTTTCAACCCTGAAACTGATATGGTCAAGAAATATTCAAAACTTGGTCAATATCTCTTAGCGACTTTAGAAAAAGTTAAAAACGATGTTTTAGCTGATTACAACAACTATGACTTTGCCTCAGCAACTCAAGAAATTCTTTCTTTCCTCGTTCAAGACGTTTCAGCTTTCTACGCTAGCGTTGCTAAAGACTCGTTATATTGCGATGAAGCTAATTCACCAAGAAGAAAAGAATATCAATCAGTTATTTATCAAATTGTTACAACTATTAATATTCTCTTAGCTCCAATTTTAGCCTTTACGATGGATGAAGTTTATCAAAATATTCCTCATCATAAATATTCCCATGTCGCTTTAGAAGACATGGTTAAAGAGAGCCATAATTTTGATGGAGCAGTACTTGAAGAATATGCTTTATTCCATGAATTCCGCGATAAGGTTATGAGAGAGTTAGAAAAGGCTCGTTCTGAAGGCTTAATCGGATCTGGGTTAGAAGCTGTTGTCACATTAAAAGTTAACGATGAAAAAGTTAAAGAATTATTAGCTAATTTCACAAATGAAGAATTAAAAGATATCTTCATCGTTAGCAAAGTTGTTATTGAAAATAGTGAAGCAGATGAAATCGTTGTTTCACGGCACATTGGCACTAAATGCGCGCGTTGCTGGTCATATCACGATGATGTCTTCTTTGTTAATGATTTAGCTCTTTGCGCGAGATGCAAAAAGGTTTTAGAAGATGAAAAACTCCTTGAAAGATAGACGCTTTGTTACCAATTTAATTGTTTGCATTGTTACTATTGTCGGTCTTTTAGCTATTGATATTATCACTAAATTAGTAGTTTATTATCATTTTGACGGAAAAGAAGGAGCAAATATCGTAGTAATAAAAGATTTCTTTTGGATTTATTTAACGTTTAACCGTGGGGCACTAGCCGGCTTTTTAGCCGATACCTCATTTGGCAGAGTGTTATTAGCAATTATTTCCGTTATCGGAACAATCGTCTCGACATATTTCTTAGTTAAAAAGTTTAGTAAATTACCTATTTTATACCGCATCGCTCTTTATTTATTTATCCCTGGATGCACCGGCAATTTAATTGACCGCGTCGGCATTTACGGAACGCCAGGCGTCATTGATTTCTTAAGGTTTAGACTATTTGGATTTTATGATTTCCCGGTTTTTAACTTTGCCGATATGTGCTTAACTTGCTCAATCATTATGTTTGCAATAGCTATCATTTTCACGAAAGATAAAGAAAAAGAGCAAGTGACGAACGAAGTTGAAGAAGACATTTTAAAACAGAAAGAGAAAGAAAATGAAGTATCAAGTAACTGAAGAAAAAGAACGTTTAGATAGTTTTCTAGTTAAGATGGATTCATCGCATTCTCGTTCGTATTATCAAAAGTTAATTGAAGATGGAAAAGTCTTAGTGAACGGAAAAACTGTAAAGCCTTCGTTTAAAGTTGATATTGGCGATGTTGTAGACGTCGAAGAATTCGAAGAAAAAGAGTTGACGTTAGAAAAAGAAAACATTCCATTAGATATTCTTTATGAAGATAGCGATTTATTAGTTATAAATAAGCCTCGCGGAATGGTTGTCCATCCATCTAATGGTCATTATAGCGGAACACTTGTTAATGCTTTATTTTACCACTGCAAAGATCTTTCATCGATAAATGGAGTGATTCGCCCTGGTATCGTCCATAGAATTGATAAGGATACCGCGGGATTACTTGTTGTCGCGAAAAATGATCAAGCACATCTCTTTTTACAGAGTCAGCTAAAAGATAAGACGATGTTTAGAGAATACCATGCTATCTGTGAAGGCAGAATTCCTCATGAAGAATTAAAAATTGTCGCGCCGATTGGAAAGGATAAAAATGACCGTTTAAAAATGGCTGTTGATATCTATGACGGAAAAGATGCTGTAACTCATGTTAAAGTTTTAAAGAGATTTATAAATTATACTTATGTGTCTTGCTTATTAGAGACAGGTCGAACTCATCAAATCCGCGTACATCTTAGCCATATTCATTTCCCAATTGTTGGTGATACTATTTATGGAAAGAAAAAGCAGACTTTGACGAAAGAAGGACAGATGCTCTGCGCGGTTAAATTATCATTTATCCATCCTTCGACAAAAGAAAGAATGACTTTCACTTGTGATGAAGATGCAGAATTTAAACGCGTCTTAGCTTATATTGAAGAGAATAAATTATAGGAAGCTTATTTGCTTCCTTTTATTTTTTCGTAATTAGCAAAATTTGTTTTTGCAACATGCGAAAGTTCTTCTAGCGAGTATCGCTTTATAAATTCTTTAGCAAAATCATCAACTTTTTCACTAGCCCCAAAGGGAATATCCATTTCATACTTTTCAGAAAGAATTTGCATCTTTTGAAGAAATTGATAGCGGGCGAGCATTGATGCAAGAGCTACTGATGGATAATATGATTCGCCTTTTGTATGGAAAGTAATATCTTTAACAATGTTTTTAACGTCTTTAAGATAATTATAATAGGTTTTTTCTTCGCAAAATTGATCAATATAATGGCTTTTAGCTTTTATCTTTTGCGAAAGATTATATTGAACTTGATTATGGAGATAGGCTTTAATTTTATTCATATTGAAGCCTTGAGCAATTAATTGATTTAATTTATCATTGTCGACAACTAACAAAGAGTAAATAAGTTTATCTTTGATAGTAGGAATAAAAGACAATATAAAATTGTCAGTTAATTTTTTTGAATCTTTAATTTTATCAATTATCGAGAGATATTTTTCATCAAAATAGCATGCTGCGACAACTAATGGACCAAAAAAATCTCCCCAGCCGACTTCATCTGAACCAATTTGACTAGATAGATTGACGTATCCGTCATTTTGAGAGTTCATTTCTTTCTTTGGAGAAAAGTCAGTTAATGCAAAAAGACTAGCTTCATAAGCAGCATTAATGCCTCCAAAGACAACTTTATACCCTTTTTTACCTTGATATATAGCAACGGTAAAATCTTCGCCTTCCGCGAAGAAAATAATATATTGATTTGAATTTTCTTTTTGCTGATCTCGATAAAAATTAATGATTTTATCCTTTATTTCTTCATTGATTCTAAAACTTAAATATTCCATATCTTTATCCTAGCAAAATTTTAGGTTGTTAGGCAAAAAAAATAAACTTTATCCTTACGCTTATTTATGAAAGCGCATTCATAAAAACCTAGAAATTACTGAAATAATATTATATAATATTCAAGAAAAGGTATCTTATGAAAAATTTAACTTATACGAAACGAGTTTTCTTACTTTTTGGAATTATTTGTGCAATTATATTGTTGCTTTCATTCATAGGCTTGATTTTTGGTAATTATTATATAACTACTTCTTTTGCCATTGGATTTATCTGCGCGGGTGTAAATCTGTTTTTGCTTGTAAAATCTGCAGATAGTTTAAATCCGGCTAACCAAAATAAAGGCGGACAAGTTTTCTTTTTATTTGCAAATGTGTTAAGAACTTTAATCGCTTTTATCGCCATTGGTTTATCAGCCTTAATAATTTATTTAACAATTGGAGAAAATGATAATAAAATGCTCTATTTAAGCATTCTTGGATCTGGCGCTCCATTTTTGATTATGGCTATGGTGACGGCAATAGTCCGTCCTGATGAATAGAAAGGAAATTAATTAGATGGATTGGTCGCAAGCATTAAGATTTAATGGTTCAATTATAACTGGTGAATTAATAATTTCTTTTGCTGTGATGATTATAATTATCGCCTTAGCTTTTGTCATATATTTTAGGTTCCGTAATCTTGCACCAGATAAACCTCAAAAAGGATTTAACTTAATCGTTTTTGAAGCCATTAAGGGACTAGAAAACTTTACTGTTGATAATATGGGCAAAAAATGGAAGAGTTTCGCTGGCTATGTTTTGGGCGTTGCTCTCTATATTATTTTATGCTTTATCATCGGCGTAACTGGATTACCTAATCCATTAGTCAATTTAACTTTCCCATTATCTCTAGGATTATGTACTTTTGTGTTGATTCACTTTACTGCTGCTAGAGCAAATAGACTTCGTTATTTTAAAAGATATATCGACCCAATTCCGGTTTTGTTACCGATAAACTTATTATCGATGTGGGCTCCGCTTTTATCGTTATCGCTACGTCTTTTCGGTAATGCTTTAGCTGGGTATTGCTTAATGAGCATTGTCTATTACTTTACTGAATTATTATCATCAATGATTTTTTCATTTATTCCTTCGGGTGCTAATCAGATTTTCTTATCCTGGATTATCACACCGCCGCTACATATGTACTTTGACCTCTTCTCCGGCGCTATTCAAACAATGGTGTTCTGTATATTGACGATGATTTGGATCGCTCAAGAAGATCCGGAAGATGAGATAGATGAGTTGGAAGCTCAAGCAAATCTATTAGCATAGAAAAGGAGGATAATATCTATGGATGGATTAAAATATGTTGGTGCAGCTCTCGCTGTTTTAACCGGTTTAGGTTCTGGTATTGGTGAGGGTATGATTTGTGCTCGTGCAATTGATGGCATGGCGAGAAATCCTCAGATGTATTCAAAATTAAGAACTTCAATGATTCTTGGTTGTGCGCTTGACGAAACCACAGGTATTTATGGTTTGGTTATCGCAATTCTTTGTTTGGTATTATAAAAAAATGTTGAGATTTTTAGCAGATTTAGAAATACCAATCGCCGATAAGCTTATCCCAAATGTTTGGGCTTTTTTAGCTCAGCTAATCGCTTTTATCGTGATGGTAATTATCGTTATTAAATTTGCTTATAAACCTGTTCATAATTATATTGTTAAACGCGAAGAGTATGAGCGTAAACATCTTGATGATATCTCTAAAAATCAACAGCAAACGGAGAATGATAAAAAAGCTAGCCAGGAAATCTTAGCTAAAGCTAATCAAGAAGCGATATCTTTAGTTACTGCAGCAAAAAAAGAAGCTGAAGAAGAAAAGAAAAAAGCTTTATCCGCATTGGATGAGGAAATGCTAAGGAAACGGGCTGAGCAAGAAGAACTCCTAAAAAGAGATCACGATAAAATGCTCGCTTCCGCTAAAGATGAAATTGTTGAAATCGCTATGACAGCTAGTAAAGCTATTTTAAAGAAAAATGTCGATACTGAAGATAACCGGAAAATTGTTGAAGATGTTATCAATTCGCTAGGTGAAAAAGATGGAAACAATCGAAAGTAAATTCGCTAATGCATATCTATCCTTAGCTATTGAGAAAAATGATCTTGACGAAGTAGTGTCTAGCAATAAGATGCTTCTGGAATTACTAAGCGATGAAGAGTTACAAAAAACATTAGAGAGCGAGTTTATAAACAAGGGAGAAAAAGAAAAATTGCTTAAACAAATTTTTCCTTTTCTTAGTGAAGATTATTTGAATTTCTTATTTGTAATCAATGATTATCATTGCATGAAATATTTATCCAAAATAATTAAAAGGCTAGATATTCTTGTTAATAATTACATTAACGTTTCCCATGGTGTCGTATATTCTTATGATGCCTTGAGCGAAAATGAAATTTCTAAATTGGAAAAACAACTAACTTTAAAATATCATTACCAAGTACATTTGAAGAATGTAATTGATAAAACACTATTAGGCGGAATAAAAATTGTTGTGAATAATCAAGAATTAGATTACTCACTTCTCAAAAAGTTTAATAGTTTAAAACAATCTTTGAAAGGAGAGACAGAATAATGGCTCAGAATCTTAATGAAATCAGCGCGATTATAAAAAAACAAATCGAGCATTATCATGAAAAAGTAACTCAGGATGATATCGGCAAGGTCGTTTCTGTCGGTGATGGCATTGTCAAAATCTATGGCTTAGAAAAAGCGATGCTCGGCGAATTACTTTCTTTCAAAGATGATATTTATGGATTAGTAATGAATCTTAACGAAGACTCTATCGGCGGTGTTTTGTTTGCCGGCGATAAAGAAATCGAAGAAGGCGATATCGTCAAAAGAACGAGAAAGGTTATTGAAGTCCCAGTTGGTGATGCGCTTTTAGGGAGAGTTGTTAATGCTCTTGGACAACCTCTTGACGGACTTGGTGAAATAAAAACTGATAAACATCGTCCAATTGAAAGAATTGCACCAGGCGTAATGACTAGAAAGTCGGTTTCTCGCCCATTAGAGACAGGAATTGAAGCAATCGACAGCATGATTCCTATTGGACGCGGACAAAGAGAGTTAATTATTGGTGACCGTCAGACAGGAAAAACCTCAATTGCCGTCGATACGATTATTAACCAAAAAGGCAAAAACTGCTTATGCATTTATGTCGCAATCGGTCAAAAGACTTCATCGGTTAAAAAAGTCTACCAAAAATTAAAAGACCATGATGCTCTTTCATATACTGTTATCGTCGCAGCTACTGCTAGCGAACTCGATCCATTAAAATATATTGCTCCATATGCTGGATGCGCTATGGGTGAGGAATGGATGGAAGAAGGCAAGGATGTCTTAATCGTTTATGACGATTTGTCTAAACATGCTATTGCCTACCGTACACTTTCACTTTTACTTAAAAGAGCTCCGGGCAGGGAAGCTTATCCTGGTGACGTTTTCTATTTACATTCAAGATTACTTGAAAGAGCCTGTAATCTCGATGCTAAACATGGCGGAGGATCATTAACGGCCTTACCAATCGTTGAAACTCAAGCCGGAGATATTTCTAGTTATATTCCGACTAACGTTATTTCCATTACCGATGGACAAATTTTCTTAGTTAGTGACTTATTTAATTCTGGATTCCGTCCAGCTATTGATACAGGTTTCTCTGTTTCTCGTGTTGGCTCATCTGCTCAATATAAATGCATGAAACAAGCATCAAAATCATTGAAAATCGAATTAGCTAATTTCCGCGAGGTTCAATCTTTTGCTCAATTTGGTACTGATCTCGATGCTCAAACAAAGAAGACCATTTCCCACGGCAAAGCTTTGATGGAAATGCTGAAACAAAATCAATATGCACCTAAATCTTATCAGCAAATGGTTATAGAATTACTCGTTGCTCAACGCGGGTATCTTGATGATTTACCATTAGAAGAAGTTAGAAAATTTCTTGATGACCTCTACACATCAATTTCTTCGCTGCATAAAGAATTTATTGATCAATTAACTGAGAAAAAAGCGATTGATGATAAGTTTATTCATGATTTGATGGAAGTAGTCACCACCTTCAAGAGAGATTATCATTATGAGCGGTAATTTATTAAAAATTAGAAGAAGAATCTCTTCTATTGCATCAACAAGAAAGATTACTCATGCGATGGAACTCGTGTCTTCTAGTAAATTGATTAGGCGAAAAAAAATGTTCTTCGCTATCGATGAATATGAAAAGGAACTATTGCGCATTATGGCGCATTGCTTAATTTCTCTAGATGATAACGTCAAAGATGAATTACCTCTTCTAAAAAATAATGAAAGTGATAAGACTCTCTATATCGTTATTTCGTCATCACTTGGCCTCTGCGGAGGGTATAATAGTAATTTATTAAAGTTTGCTGAAGAGAACATTAACTCTAACGATAAGGTTATCGTAATCGGACAAAAAGCTGCGAAAAAATTTGCTCCTAACGCAGACGAAAGATATGTCGATTTAGGTGATACAATCTCCTTTGAAAAAGTCAAAGAATTTACCAATAAAATTATTGAAGGGTATATTAATAAAGATTATTCCAAGGTAGTACTCATTTATACTAAATATAAAAATGCTTTGACATTTATTCCTTCAAAGGTTGATCTTTTGCCTTTTTCCATAGAAAATCAAACAGCTGTGGGTTATCCTCCAATTTTTGCCCCATCAGCTAAAGATGTCTTAATTAAATTACTTCCAAAATATTTGAATTTATCTATCTATAAACGCTTATGTGAATCATTATTAAGCGAAGAATCAGCGCGTCGTAATGCAATGGAAAACGCTACGGATAATGCTGATAGTTTAAATGAAAAATTAACTTTAGAGTATAATAAAGCCCGTCAGAATCAGATTACTACCGAATTGATAGAAATCGTTTCTGGACAAGAATAGAAAGCGAGGGTGTAATATGCGGGAAAATAATCTCGGCTATATCCATCAGGCTATCGGCGCTGTTGTCGATGTTAAATTCGCGGCAGATAAATTGCCAAACCTTTTAACTGCTTTAGAAGTTGAATTGCCTGATTCGAAAAAATTATTTTTAGAAGTATTACAGCATATCGGCGACGATATAGTCCGCTGCGTTGCTATGGGTCCAACCGATGGTTTACAACGCGGAATGACCGTTATTGACTTAGGTCATCCGATTACAGTCCCAGTGGGTGAAAAAACATTAGGCAGAATGTTTAATGTTATCGGCCAGCCGATTGATGAAAAAGAAGATGATTTTGCATCTTGCTTGCATCTTCCAATCCACCGCGAAAGCCCGAGCTTTGAAGATCAAACAACTAGTGATAAAATCTTGGAAACCGGAATTAAAGTTATCGATTTGCTCTGCCCTTATGTTAAGGGCGGTAAGATTGGACTTTTTGGCGGTGCAGGTGTTGGCAAAACAGTCTTAATTCAAGAATTAATTCATAACGTTGCGAAAGTTCACCATGGCTTATCGGTTTTTGCTGGTGTCGGTGAGCGTTCTCGTGAAGGTAATGACCTTTACTATGAAATGAAAGAAAGTAAAGTTCTTGATAAAACAGCACTGGTCTTCGGTCAGATGAATGAACCACCAGGAGCAAGAATGCGCGTTGCTTTAAGCGCATTAACAATGGCAGAATATTTCCGTGACCATGATCACCAAGATGTACTTTTGTTTATTGATAATATTTTCCGTTTTGTTCAAGCCGGTAGTGAGGTTTCAACCCTTCTTGGCAGAATGCCATCCGCAGTTGGTTATCAGCCGACTCTAGCAACCGAAATGGGACAATTGCAGGAACGTATTACTTCGACTAAAGATGGATCTATTACATCTATTCAAGCGATTTATGTTCCAGCCGATGATATGACCGACCCAGCTCCGGCTACAACTTTCACCCACCTTGATGCTAAAACAGTTCTTGACCGTAATCTGGCTTCACTCGGTATCTACCCAGCTGTCGATCCACTTGAATCGGCTTCTAATATTTTAAGCGCAGATGTCCTCGGCGAAAAACATTACCGCGTGGCTAGAGAGGTTCAACAAATCTTGCAAAGATATAAAGAGCTTCAAGATATTATCGCTATTCTTGGAATGGACGAACTCTCTGATGAAGATAAAAAAGTCGTAGCAAGAGCTAGAAGAATTCGTAATTTCTTATCTCAGCCGTTATTTGTCGCTGAAGCTTTTAACGGAGTTGATGGAGTCTATGTTAAGAGAGAAGACACAGTTGATTCGTTTGATGCCATTTTATCTGGTAAGTACGATTCATATCCAGAATCTTGCTTCCTCTATTGCGGAGACATCCATGATGTTGAAAAGAAATATCAGGAGATAAGCGATGGAAAATAATCTTCTCCATGTGAAAATTATCACGGCTACCGGTGAGGTTATTGAAGATGATTGCTTGCTGCTTAACGCCTTTCTTAGCGATGGGGAAGTCGGAATTATGCAGGGTCATCTCCCTTTAGTTGGTATTATTGAGAATAATGTTATAACTCTTTTTAATAAAGATACTAAAAAAAGTTATCTTATCGATGACGGAGTTGTCAGTGTCGGAAATAAAGTTACCATTCTCGCAGATTCTGTAAAATTAACAAAACAAAAGGATGCCTAGGCATCCTTTTTTAATGATATTTCTTAATATTTATTTAATTAAGGAACGATATAATTCAGCGATTTCTGCTACTGAAGTGTCGCGTGGGTTACCTGGACGGCAAGCATCAGCATAGGCAGATTCACTTAAGAAAGGAATATCTTCTTCTTTGACGATTGCTTTTAAGTCAGCAGGAATTCCGACATCTTTAGCTAATTGTCTAACAGCATCAATAGCTGCTTTGCGGTATTCTGCTTGTGACATTTTATCGACATCCTTAACGCCCATAGCTCTAGCGATTTCGCGGTATTTTTCACCAGTTGCTGGAGCATTGTATTCCATAACTGTTGGAAGAATGATAGCGTTAGCAATGCCGTGAGGTGTGTCATAAAGAGCACCTAGTGGATGCGCCATTGAGTGAACAATACCTAAACCGACATTTGAGAATCCCATACCGGCGATATATTGTCCTAAAGCCATGCCTTCTCTGCCAGCAGGTTCATTTTTAACGGCACCTCTTAATGAACGAGAGATAATTTCAATAGCTTTTAAGTGGAACATATCAGAAAGTTCCCATGCGCCTTTAGTGATATAGCCTTCAATTGCGTGAGTAAGAGCATCCATGCCTGTTGCGGCAGTTAATCCCTTTGGCATTGTTGACATCATATCAGGATCGACAACAGCGACAACCGGGATATCATGTGGGTCGACGCAAACCATTTTTCTTTCTTTTTTGGTATCGGTGATAACGTAGTTAATAGTTACTTCTGCAGCAGTGCCAGCAGTTGTTGGAACAGCGATAATAGGAACTGATTTATTCTTTGTTGGGGCAACACCTTCTAAAGATACGACATCATAATATTCTGGGTTATTAGCGATGATACCAATACCTTTAGCAGTATCCATTGATGAGCCTCCGCCAATTGCAACGATGCAGTCTGCTTTGCTCTCGCGGAATGAGTCAACGCCATGTTGAACGTTTTCAATAGTTGGATTAGGTTTGATTTCGGTATATAGAGTATAAGGAATATTATTCTTCTCTAAAATGTCAGTAACCTTTTTACTAACGCCAAATTTGACGAGATCTGGATCGGAACAAACAAAAGCTTTTTTTAATCCGCGATTAATGATTTCGCTAGCAATATTTTCGATTGCTCCGTGTCCATGGTAAGATGTTTCATTTAAAATAAAACGAAAAGCCATAAAATACCCTCCTGTGCTTTTACGATATTATTATATCAAATAATTTGATATTTTTTTATCAAATTGGAAATCATATTTAACAATTTACAAAAAAATAGAAAGAATTTATAATTTCAGTTGTATGAAAGACATTTATCAAACTTTTGAATTTAATCTTATTAAAGAGCGTTTAAAAAAATACGCTAATTGTGAACTTGCGCGTTCTTATGTCGATAACTTATCGATTATTGAAGATCAAGAAGAATTACAAGATAATCTAGTTTTGTTAAGGGAGTCACTTGCTTATAACTATAAATATTCTAGACTTGTAATTTATAATCACCCAAATTTATTGCCTTCGTTAATTAATATCCATAAAGGCGGAATAGGTAATATTAGTTTCTTTGCTTCAATTAGTTATTTGCTTGAAAACATCAAACTATTAAAAGCGGAATTTAAGGAAAAAGATTCGTACCCACATCTCGATGAATTAATTTCTTCTTTAGATCCATTAACTTCACTAAAAGCTAAAATTGACCGAGTAATTTCACCGGAACAAGAAATTTTATCAACTGCTTCCAGTAAGTTAATGCAAATTAGAAGCAAAAAAGAGAGATTAGAAAACGGAATCTCCTCGTTAATGAGCTCGTTAATCGAAAAATATCGTCTTTACTTAAGCGATTATCGGCCGTCTTTAAAAAATGGTGTTTATACTTTGATGGTTAAATCGACGTTTAAAAACCGGATTAACGGAATCGTTTTAGCTTCCTCTGATAGCGGAAATACTTTTTTCATCGAGCCTCAGGAACTATTAGAGGTTTATAACAATTTATCAACTTTAAGAGAAGAAGAACGCATTGAAATAGAAAATATTTTAAAAGATTTATCAAGCGACGCTAAGAGTAATCTCGATGCTTTAAGAAAAGATAATTCACTTGTTTCATTACTTGATTTTAATTTTGCCAAGGCTAGTTATGCTATTTCTTATCACGGAAATGTAGCTAATATTTCTTTAGAAAGAAAAATTCGCTTAATGAATGCAGCTCATCCATTAATTGATTTAAGCAAGGTCGTCAGAAATGATTTTGTTATGGACAAAGAAAGAATGATGATTATCACCGGACCAAATGCCGGAGGTAAAACTGTTGCTTTAAAATTACTTGGATTACTGGTAATTATGCATCAATCGGGATTAGCTTTACCATGCGAAGATGATGCTTACTTACCATATTTTGATCATATATATGGTGATATTGGTGATAATCAATCTTTGATTGATAACCTTTCAACTTTCTCGTCACATATGGTTAATTTGCGAGATATTCTTGAACATGCTGATGATACGTCATTAGTTATTATTGATGAATTAGGATCCGGTACTTCGCCTCTTGACGGAGAAGCATTAGCTTTAGGTGCCATTGATTATCTTTTGAAAGTCAACTGCTTTTCCTTTATTTCATCTCACTATGAGGGAGTTAAAAATTACGCTTTAGAAAATAATCAAATTTTATGCGCATCGATGGTTTTTGATGAAGATAATCTTTCGCCGACCTATAAACTTTTGCTTCATGCTGCATCATCATCTTTCGGCGTTGAAGTCGCTTCGCGTTTAGGATTGCCTAATGAAGTTATTTGTCGTGCAAAAGAATATATTAAAGAAAAGAAATCAACTTCTGAAGAATTGATGCTTGAAGATTTGAACGCTAAAATTCGCGAAAATGAATTAATCAAAGCTCAATTAAAAGAACAAGCAAATAAATTAAAAGAACAAGAAAAAGTTTTAACCCAAGAGATAGAAAAAAATAAACATCTCCATCAGCAGATACTTGATCAAGCTGAAGAAGAAAAGCAAAAGATTGTCGCGAAAGCCCAAGATGAAATTGATGATATTTTCAATGAATTTAAAAAGATGAACGATGTTAAACTTCATCAAGTAATTTCTGCTAAAAAGAAAATTAGCGATAAACTAGCAACTGATGAGGAAGATGAAGATGTCGCTGATGGTGAAGTTAATATTGGTGATGATGTCGAACTAATCGATTCCAAGGTCAGGGGTAAAGTAATATCTTTAAAACGCGATAAAGCTACTATTTTGACTGAAATGGGTATGAATGTCGAAATAAATAAAAATAAAGTTAGAAAAGTTTTAAAACCAAAAAAGCCAAAGAATGTGGTTAAGACATATGATTATGTCGCGCATATGAAACAAGTCTCAACTGAATGCAATGTTATTGGATTAACAGTTAGAGAAGCTTTGCCAATTGTTAGCAAATATCTTGATGATGCTGTTTCAGTCCATTATCACGAAGTAAGAATTATTCACGGAGCTGGAACCGGAAAACTGCGTCAAGGTATCCAGGAATATCTTAAAAAGAGTCCTTATGTCGCTTCTTTTAGACTCGGCGGAATGGGTGAAGGCGGCGTCGGCGCGACGGTGGTGACGCTTAAATGAATGATTTACTCAAAGTAAAAATTGAATTATTAAAAGATGTTCCAGGCGTTTATATAATGAAAAATGCTGCTAACGATGTTATTTATGTTGGCAAAGCTAAATCGTTAATTAAACGCGTTAAACAATATTTTTATCGTCCGCAAATTGGCAAAGTCAGAAGAATGGTTAATGAAATTACCGATTTTGATACCATTCAAATTAATTCAGAGAAAGAAGCTTTACTATTAGAATTAAACTTAATTAGAAAATACTATCCTAAATATAATATCTTGTTAAAAGATGGAAAGACGTATCCTTATATTTCTCTTTCTAAAGAAAAAGAACCTCTTTTGAAAATCGCCTATAAACCAAACGATAAAGATCATTATTATTTTGGACCATATACAACAACATCAGCAGCTTATAAAATTATCGATTTATTAAATAAAGTTTTTCCTTTAAGAAAATGTAATCATATTCCGTCTTCGCCATGCTTATACTATCATCTTCATCAATGCCTCGGTCCATGCGTTAATAAAAATCTCGGTGAAGAATATCATAAAATGGTTGAAGAAATACGTAGCTTTATGACGGGTGAAGATAACTCTTTACGCATTAAAGTTGAAAATGATATGAAAAAGGCCGCGGAAGAACTTAATTTTGAAAAAGCTCAAGAATACAAGGAAACTTTAGAAGCTATTAAACATGTTCAAGAAAAACAGGCTATCACTTTAAATAATAAAGAATCTTATGATGTAATCGCCACTTCTTCGCGTGAAGGATATTTTTCTTTATGCGTTATGACATACCGCAACGGATTATTATTAGGTAAAAATGTTTTCGTTTTAGAAAAAGAAGAAGATGATAATCTTGAGCAAACGGAATCATTAATCTTCCAATATTATCAAAAACATGATTTACCTAAAGAAATAATTGTCGGTAATGAAGAACTTGTCGCTAGCTTATCTGAAGCTTTAGACAAAAAAGTTGTTTTTCCTTCTCGGGGTAAGAAAAAAGATTTTTTATTAATTGCTTTAGAAAACGCTAAAAACGGATTAGATGAGCATTTCTTATCCGCGCGCTTAGAAGATGATAATCTCGCTTTATTAGAAAGATTAGGACAGTTATTAGAAATTAAAACGCCATTAAGAATTGAACTGTTTGATAATTCTCATCTCCAAGGCAGTGAACCAATCGGAGCAATGGTTGTTTTTATAAATGGTGAAAAATGCCCTTCAATGTATCGAAAATACAATATTTCCTTTTCTGATGGTAAAGATGATCTTAAAAGCATGTACGAAGTAATATTAAGAAGATATTCTCGCTTAAAAAAAGAAAATGCCAAATTACCAGATTTAATTATTGTCGATGGAGGTCATAATCAAATAAACGTAGCTAAACAAGCTCTTAACGATGCTAATGTCGAAATTCCTCTAGCAGGTTTAGCTAAAGATAATCATCACCATACTTCTATGCTTTTAACAGAAAATAAAGCTATTCCTCTATCTAGCCAAGATAAACTCTTTTTGCTATTGGTTAGAATGCAAGATGAAGTTCACCGTTACGCGATTACGTTCCACCGCTTTAAGCGCGGAAAGCAGGTTACCAAATCTTTCTTTGATGATATTGCCGGAATTGGTGAAAGAAGAAAAGAAATGTTAAATAAAGCCTACCCATCACTTGAACAGCTGGAAGAAGCATCTTTAGAGGAATTAAATCAAATCGTTCCTTTAACCGTGGCAAAAGCTATTAAAGATAAACTTAATAAAGAACAGTCAGATAATTCGGAAAAGTAATTTATAATCAATTAATTTATATAAAAAAAGAAATTAAAAAATATTCAAATATTTTATTAAAACCTCTTGCATTTTATCGTATAAATGATATTATTATATGCGCTTGGCCCGATAGCTCAGTGGATAGAGCAACTGCCTTCTAAGCCGTAGGCCGGGGGTTCGAATCCCTCTCGGGTCACCACTATTATTGAAACTTCCCCCATTTCTTTGCCCATTAGGGTATGATAGAAGTGGGGGTTTTTGTTATGAAATATACATTAAAAGAAAAGCTGAGGTACGTAAAGAAGCATTTAGAAGAAAATGTACCACTTCATGAGATAGAAAGGAAATATGGATTAAAGACAGATCCTGTAAAATTAGGACCGATGTTAATTTTCTCTTTGACGAAACTTCCCATTCCTTCAATTAAATAATCTCCTGAATCGGTAATGTTGGTTTCAATTATCGAATTGCCAATGCTATTTTGAATAAAATGCCCTGAAGCATCACTACCATCGGCTAATGTAATCTTTAAAACTGACTGAACGTCACTTTGAACTTGCATGTTAGGAGTCATCATTATTGATAATGGAATAAGTGCAAATAGATGTTTGTAAATTATGAAAATCTCCTTTTCTTTTGGCTTTATACGTTAGCATATTCAAATGTTCTAATCTACATTTTATTAAAAAATTTAAATTTTATTATATAAAAACTAAAATTAACTTGGTTTATGTATTGTCTTTATGAAAATTATTTTTTAATAATTAACTATAAAAAACACTATAACAATATAAAATAATATGATTTTTTGTTAAAAAACTGCTATGTCTTCCCACTTAGACGGTAAAAAAGAAACAATTTTGGCATAATTGTTCCAAAATCAACCATTTAAGAAACAACTTTTATTGACAAGAGTAAGCTTTTACACTATTCTATAAAAAAGTGAAGGGTTATATTGATGTAGCTATTTCTTAGCATAAAAATATCAAGGATTAAGATTGCCTTGATTTTTTTTCGCTTTGTGTTTAATTTTCCAGTAATAATTTAATATAATGATTAATAAAGAGGCTCTATGAAAAAATTTTTTAAACTATTCTTTTCACGTTTTGCTCTTGTGGCGATTGCTATTATCTTACAAGTTGCATTAATTGTCGTTATTAATTATTATCTTGTTTACGAATTTCCATGGATCAATCTTTTAGTTATTGCTCTTGGAGTAGTAACATTTTTTGCTATAGTTAATCGTAATTTACCTGCGTCTTTTAAACTTCCATATTTGATTATTGTCTGTTTAGCACCAATTGTTGGTGTAACAGTTTATGGAATTTTTGGCAATGTTGGATTATCAAAGAAAAACAGAAAAAAATTAGACGAAGTTCATGCTGAGCTAAGAATGTTTTGCCAACAGGAAAGTGCAACAATGACCAAATTATATCAAATTTCGCCTCAAGCATATGGTCAAGCTATGTATATTGAACAAACTTCATATTTACCTACATATGAAAATTGCTCTGTTAGATATTTACCAATGGGTGAAGACTTTTTTGAATCACTTATTGAAGAGTTAAAGAAAGCAAAAAGATATATTTTAATGGAATATTTTATTATTGAAGAAGGAAAAATGTGGAATACCATTTATGATATTCTTAAGCAAAAAGCTAAAGAAGGTGTCGAAGTACATTTTATGTATGATGATGTCGGATCAATTGGGAAAGTTAGCAATGATTATTTCTATAAAATGCGTAACGATGGTATTAATGCCTGTAAATTTTCACCTTTCAAGGCCTTTGTAAGTCCTATTCATAATAATCGCGATCACCGTAAAATATGTGTAATTGATGGTGATATAGGATATATCGGCGGAGTTAATCTTGCTGATGAATACATTAATGTGACACATCCATATGGAAAGTGGAAAGATAATGCGGTTATTATGCGCGGTCAATGCGTCGATTCATTAATTTGGATGTTTATCCAGCTATATAATCCTAATTCTTTAAAAAAGTTAAAAATTTCTGATTATCTTCTCTACGATCATCCAAAATACGAAAGCTCTGGTTTCGTTGCTCCATACGGCGATGGTCCGCGTCCAGCTTATGATGATTATATCGGTCAAACCGTTTATTCCACTATCATAAATCAAGCCAAGAAATACGTTTATATAATTACTCCATATCTAATTGTTGACTATGATTTTTTAGCAGCTTTAAAAAATGCTGTTAAACGCGGAGTCGATGTTAAAATATTATTACCGCATATCCCAGATAAAAAATTGATTAATATTCTCACCAAATCAAATTATGAAGATTTAATTGCAAATGGTGTAGAAATATATGAATATACACCTGGATTTGTTCATGCAAAGATGGTTGTTGCTGATGATGATATCGCTGCGATAGGAACAATCAATCTAGATTATCGTTCATTTGTTCATCATTTTGAATGTGGAGTCTGGCTTTATAACGAAAAATGCATCTTGGATATGAAAAACGATTTCTTAACAATTGTTAAAACAGAGAGTGAGTTGATTTCTCTTGAAAAAGCTCACCAACCTTTGTTTAATAGATTGATAAAAGATATATTGAGTATTATTGCTCCAATGATGTAGGAGGTTTTATGAAAAAAGGATCATTATTAATTATATCAACTATTTTATTATTAACTGCTTGCGGAGGAACTTCGAGTGTAACAAATAGTTCCTCTGATATATCATCTAATTCGAGTTCTCAATCATCTATTAGTTCAGAAGTTAGTTCTGAAAGCAGCCAAACATCAGAGAATTCATATGATAATTATTATTTAGCGGATAACATTACAGGTACATTACGTCAGAATGTCGATACACTTATTTACGGTAACTGGAAAACGTCTTCTTCTATTGGAACAAATAAGTTCTATATTGTCCCAGTTCAATTAGCCGATGGCCCTGAATTCACACAAGAAATGTTAGACAATATAGAGACAGCTTTTTTTGGGTCAGCTGAAAACACTAAATATGAGTCGGTTAGCTCGTATTTTGAGAAGGCTAGTTATGGAAAGTTACATATAAGTGGTGAAGTTGGCCAAGTATATAAATCTTCTTCGACAATAAACTATATTTCCCGACAAGGAGATTATTCGTCTGACACCTTGATTAGCGAATATATTAGCAATAATGATGTTAGCAATCTTACTGATTATGATGTAGACGGCGATGGTTATATTGATAATATTATTTTCATTTATTCTAATAAGTATGACGGTCAAGCCTTTTGGGCATGGTGTTCGTGTTATTCCTATGAACAAACAAGTAGTTTAAAAATTAATAACTATATGTGGCTTAGCTATGATTTCTTACTCAACGGCTATAATGATGGATATCGCAGCGAGTATATCGATGCTCATACACCAATTCATGAATCTGGGCACTTAATGGGTTTAGATGATTATTATGATTACTCATATACTTGGGACTGTGCCGGATTATTAGAAATGCAAGGGGCCAACGTCGGTGATCATAACATTTATTCTAAACTCGCATTTGGATGGGTTGAACCTTATGTTGTAACTGGTGATGCTAAAATTACTTTAAAACCATCCAGTAACTCTCCTGAGTGCATATTGATAAAAGATAATTATTCAAATTCAATTTTTGATGAATATCTTCTTTTAGAATACTACACACCAACTGGATTAAATGAAGTTGATAGTCAGCATGCTTATGATGGCTATCAATGCTATAGTCAAAGTGGTGTGAGAGTTTACCATGTTGATGCGAGATTAATTAATTTAGAGGTCTCTGGGTCTTATGTTAGATATGCCGGTTATACTGATTCATTCTCGACAGATCCATCGATAGTGACTACAATTGGCGCTAGTAATACGCCTTCATATTCATATTTACCATCCGGTCAAAAAGATCGAATTCGTTATCTATCGTTAATTGATCGCGGAGGAAATAATACTTTATCTAAAGGTCTTCGTGGTCAAGCTTCTGTTGATCCTGACGATACCTTATTCCAAACCGGTGATATACTCACATTTGATTACGTTTCTGCTGAAAATGAAATTTCGTTAAGAAATTATTTTATGAACCAAGATGCATTTAATGATGGAACTGATATTCCGTACACAATTGAAATCGGCGCGATGAATGAAAATGGAGTAGAAATAACCATCAATAAAATAGCTTAATAAACGGCTATTCTTTGATTTATTCATAAAAAAATGTAAAATATTCTATGTAAAAACATCTTTAAGGAGTTTTATATGGACTATATTACCGCTATCTTGCAGTTATTAGGAGGGTTAGGTGCCTTACTGATAGCCTTTAAAATTCTCTCGGAAAGCATAGAAAAATTAGCTAATACTGGTTTAAAAAAATTATTTAATAAGACTGGAAAAAATCGCTTTGTCGGAGTTGGCATCGGCTGTTTAGTCACAATGCTGATTCAATCCTCTTCGGCAACCACAGTCATGATTGTTGGTTTCGTTAATGCCGGCGTCATGACTCTATTCCAAGCGACCGCTTTGATTATGGGAGCAAATATTGGAACGACCATTACTGCTCAAATTGTCGCTTTGAATTCGTTTAATATATCAATTTGGTTTTATTTACTTGCTTTTATTGGTGTATTTGGCAATATGCTAGCAAAAAAGGAAAAGAGCAAACAGACATGTCTAGCTTTGGCAGGACTTGGATTGATTTTCGTTTCTCTAGATTTAATGTCTGGATCGATGAACCAATTTAAAGAGTCAGCTGTCTTTATGAATGCTTTGACATCGATTACTAATCCATTTTTGCTTTTGCTTATCGGATTAGCTGTAACTGCTGTTTTACAATCTTCTTCTGCTGTTACTACGATTATTATTTCTATGGCAGCTGCAGGAATTATGATTGGAAATGGCGGTAATTCAGTTCTTTATGTTATTTTAGGAACTAACATTGGTACTTGCGTAACAGCATTATTGAGTTCAATAGGTGCAAATAATAATGCTAAAAGAGCGTCAATTATTCACTTGATGTTCAATGTTTTTGGATCAATTATTTTCTTTATTCTTCTTCTTTGTATACCTAATTTCAACGAATATGTCTTTGTAAGATTATTCCCGCAGGCAACGACTCAAATAGCGATGTTTCACACATTCTTTAATTTAACATGTACATTGCTTTTCTTACCGATAATTAATCTTTTTGTTAAGTTATCGACTCTCATAATACCTGACAAGAAAGAAGAAAAGATTGTTACATATCTTGATGAACGTTTTCTTCATACACCGGCTATTGCTATTGATCAAGCATATAAAGAAACTTTAAAACTTGGTTCTGTAGCAATGGATAAAATTACTGATGCCCTTGTAACCTTCAAAAACCGCGATAGCGATGATACGCAGAATAAGCGTAAGAGTTTAGAATATATATATCGACTTAATGATGAAATTTTAAATTATTTAATAAAGATTTCATCGCAAGATGTATCTTCTACTGATGAGGCATCTGTTTCTAAACTACACCATATATTAATCGACTTTACGAGAATTGCGGATATTGCTGACAATATTTATAAATACACTGATAAGGAAGTCAATGAAGATTTAACGTTCTCGGAAAAAGTTTATCAATCACTTGATGAATTTTCTGATTTATTAAACAAACAATTCGCTAGTTACCGCACAATTTATGAGAACCGCAATCCTTCATTAATAAGTGAAGTCGATGAACGCGAGAAATTTATCGATAAGTTCCGGAGAACCTTAATTAATGATCATATTAAACGCCTTGAAGAAGGAAAGTGTTCACCAAAGAGTAATAGTGTTTTTATTTCATTGATTGCTAATCTTGAGCGTTGCGGTGACCATTTGAATTACGCTGCGCATTCTCTAATAGATTCTGGTAATTACTAAATTTATACTAATCTATACTAAATAAAAAAAATTAAAAATCTTCTTTACAAGAAACTTTGGCATGCTATAATAAGCAAGATAGAAATTTCGAGGGAAGATTTATGAAGCATTTAGCGACGAACACAGCCAAATTTATCTTACGCTCAAAGTTTTTATTATTTGTTATCTCATGAAATACTTGTCTTTAGGGACAAGTTTTTTTTTGAGAATTTGAAAGGGAGAAAAAAACATGGCACAGAAATTAATTCTTGACGTGAATGAAAATCCTAAGAAGATTAGAAGCTGGATTTTATTCGCATTCCAACACATCTTTGCGATGCTTGTCGCATGTATCACTGTTGCATGGCAGACCGGATTGTCTATCGGACCTACCTTGATCAGTGCTGGTGTTGGTACTATCATTTACATTATCGCAACAAAAGGTAAGAGCCCGGTTTTCTTGGCATCAGCATTTGCATATATCTCAGCAATGATCGCAGCACTCGGTCTTGGTGTTAGCAAAGGAGCCCTCACTCAAGACCAGTTTGAAGATCTTATTACCACACCTGGTAATATGAACAGAAACTTTCTTGCAGTCATCTTAGGTATGATTCTTGTAGGAATTATCTATGTCGTCGTCGCATTATTAATTAAAAAGTTCGGTACAAAATGGCTTAATAAATTATTACCACCTGTAGTTATCGGACCAGTCATCATGGTTATCGGCTTAGGCTTAGCTACATCAGCAGTTGATAATATGAACACAGTCGGTGTCACTGGTGGATCACAATACATGTCATTGTTAATGGGTTTTGTAGCAATGTTCATCACTGCTATCTGCTCACACTTCGGTAAGAAAATGGTTTCTTTAATTCCGTTTGTTATCGGTATGGGTTCAACTTATATTCTTTCATTAATCTTAACTTTAATCGGTAGAGCAGCTGGTGTCCCAGCACTTCAAATCGTTGACCTTACTCCATTAACTTCTCTTGATTGGACAAGCTGGAAATCATATATCAATGTTGACTTTATGTTCATTAACGCTATCAACCAAGAAGTTCAATTCACTCCAATGATGCTTGGATCAGTCTTCATCATCTTCGCTCCAGTATCACTTGTTACAATTTGTGAACATATCGGCGACCACAAGAACGTCGGTAATATCATCGGAAGAGACTTACTTAATGACGAACCAGGTATCACTAGAACCTTAATCGGTGATGGGGTTGCAACAGCAGTTTCCGGTGTCTTATGCGGTGCTGCAAATACAACTTATGGTGAAAACGTCGCAGTCGTCGGTGTTACTAGAATCGCTTCAGTCGGCGTTATCTTCTTAGCAAGTATCTTAACAATTTTATTCGGCTTTATCGGTCCATTAACCGCTGTTCTTGAAACTATGCCAAAGTGCATTACTGGTGGTGTTAGCTTAATTCTTTATGGCTTCATCGCTTCATCTGGTGTCAAGATGTTAATCAACGAAAAAATTAACTTCGATCACACTAACAATATGATTATCGCTTCTGTCATTCTTGTTGTAGGTATTGGCGGATTAACAATTTCCTTCGCTCTTGGTGATTCAACTGCAACATTCACTTCTACAGCATTATCAATGATTCTCGGTGTCATCCTCAATGCTATCTTAAGAGATAAGAAAGAAGATAATCTCTCTGAAGAAGAAATTGATAGAATGATTGAAGAACAAAAGAAACGTCTCTAATCAAAAACAAATAATTAAAAAACAAGATGCATGATATGATCCTTCTAAAGTAGACAAAGAAAATAATTAAAAGCATATATTCCCTAGGGAATAAGGCGAAAAATTAA